>CAVUHE010000012.1:0-190086 GCA_963741185.1 uncultured Alphaproteobacteria bacterium
ATCCTTCCGCTGCTGTACGGCCTCGCTGGGGCCAGTCAACCCGCACCTGCCCCGGAAGCGATTATCCGGGCTATCCGCTAGTTGCCGGCAGCCAAAAGCGGCTCTCATGTGGTTTTTCTTAGGACTTCCACTCTGTATCGCCCTCGCTTGGTGGTTGAGTTGACGTCTACCGAAAACAATCGCAGCACCATCATCAAGGAGGTTCGGTCATGAAAATAAATAAAGACAGGAAAGTCATCGCCGTCACAGCACTCGTCCTCGCATCATTGGTGCAACCAAGCGCCGCGGAGCAGCCGACCAAAATCGACTTTTCAGGCGAAGACGGCTGGAGCGGAGTCCAAGTTGCTGTGGCTGTCGTCGGTATCTGGCGGATCGAAAGCGAAGGCGGAAAGAACGTCTTGGCCGTCGATGGCCGTCAATGGAAGGAAGGGCAGTCCTCGGCGGGGGTCGCCGACAAAGCGCGAGCGCTGTATGGCGAGCGCTACGCTGAATTTCTCGATCAAGTCCAGGCTTATGCTTATTACCCTTACACGGTCGCGAAGGACGTCGAGAATTTCAGGGGCGACGAAATCACCGTGCGGTTCGAGGGATTATCGGGCCGCATCGACCAGGGCGCCGGCATATTGTTCAATCTGAAACCCAATGGGGACTATTTGGCGCTACGCGCGAATTGTCTCGAAAACAATTTGGTTCTCTGGAAGTTCGAAAAGGGCAAACGCTCGTCAGTGTCCTGGGTTCGCAATACGCCGACCGCCAGCAAGCAATGGCACGACCTTAAGGTCCGAATTACTGGCTCCAAAGTGGAAGGCTATCTCGATGGCAAGCTCTATCTGGAGCACACGCTTTCCGAAGCCGTGTCAGGCCGGGTTGGATTGTGGTCAAAAGCGGACAGCTACATGTACTTCGCGGACTATATGGTGACGGCCAATTGACTAAAAGAGACGAGTTAGCTCAAGAGACCTCATGACAAGACCCAATGACATCTTGGTGTTATACGCCGCGCGCGCTGCGCGCGGCTTTGGAGATCAATTCGCAATCATCATTTTACCAGCCTATTTGTCCGAGCTTGGCTTCGGCCCGTTTCAAATCGGAATTGTCGCAAGCGCAGCCTTGCTTGGCACGGCCGCCGCCACGCTCGCAATTGGATTTCTCGCTCCCGGCAGGGACCTGCGCAATCTTCTGTTGGTAGGCGCTTTCGCGACAGTTGCGACAGGAATAGCATTTCCGGCCACCGAGCAACTCGCGTTCATTCTCCTCATCGCGTTTGTCGGCACTATGAATCCCCAAGCGGAGATATCGGGCTATTTGTCCCGCTCGAACACGCCATGCTGTCACGCGAGGCGCCTGACCATGATCGCACCCGCATTTTTGCCTATTACAGCCTGATCGGTGGACTTTCGAGCGCTGCCGGCGCATTAGCGGCGGCGACGCCGACGGCTTTGGTGTCGTTAGGTGTTAGCAATATCGGCGCATTGAAGGCGATGTTTTATTTCTATGCGGCGCTAGGGCTGGTGGCGGCGGCCATCTACCGCTATTTGCCTCACGCACGACCGCATGAAGCTGCATCTCCTCAAGCTGCGCTCGGTCCCTCGAAGGGGATTGTCTATAAGCTTGCTGCGTTATTCAGCCTCGACGCATTCGCCGGCGGCTTTGCGGTGCAGTCCCTGGTCGCTCTATGGCTATTTGAGCGGTTCGGTTTATCCCTTGCCGCGGCGAGTTTGTATTTCTTCTGGTCTACGTGCTGGCGGCATTTTCCTATCCCGTTGCAGCGCGGCTGTCGAAAAGCTTCGGTCTCGTGAACACGATGGTATTCACTCACATACCATCAAGTCTCTGTCTGATCCTCGCCGCGTTTTCGACAGATCTTCTCGTGGTGCTCGGCCTATTGCTGCTGCGTTCGGCGCTCTCGCAAATGGACGTCCCGACCCGCACGTCCTATGTGATGGCCGTTGTGACGCCTCCCGAGCGACCAGCTGCGGCCAGCGTTACGGCTGTACCCCGTAGTCTTGCATCGTCGCTTAGTCCAGCCCTGGCGGGAGCGCTGCTTACGACTTCCTTCACTGGCTTGCCCTTGGTTGTCTGCGGCATGTTGAAGATCATCTACGATTTGTCACTTCTGTACTCGTTTCGTCACACCAAGCCGCCCGAGGAGCGCGTATCCGGCCAATTCGGCCGGTAAACTTTACCGCAACGAAACTCAGGGTCGCGCCGCGGGGGCCCCCAGCAATTGCGTTGGGGGACTCGGACCCACGTCGAAAACAATGTCGTTGACAAAACGACGCTAGATCGTCTGTATTTCCGGCATGGGGAAGCGATCTCCCCACGAGGCGACATGCCCAAGAATCGCGTCCGGTTTTCACCAGGGACGCGCCATGTCTGCCACTAACCCGATCTCTCAATCCCTGCGCGCACCGCCCAGCCTTCCCGGCGCGCAGGCGGAAACTTCGCTCCTTCAGGCGGGGTCCGCTTGAGCGTGCAAGTACGCGCGAATCCTTATCAAGGGTGAAGTTCGTGAAACGATGGCGCGAAGGCGCCAATCAACTACATTGGGGACCTATCAAATGAGCAACAGAAATAGCCGAGGCGCAGGCAGCCATAGCTGGTTGGCGTGTTTTCTCGTTGTCGCTGTCGTTGGTGGCTTTGCGGATCGGCGCGGGCACAATCGCCCGAGTTGGCGATGCGCGATTTTTCGTCGGGTCAAATCAAAAAAGGGGTGCGGTCGATTGGCTTTGGCGGGGACGGGGCAACCTGGGGCAACTACGGCCTGGTATGGCAGGATGCGAACACCGCAGTGCTCGACTATGGCAACACCCATTACACGAACGGCAACGAATTCAATTTCCAGGCGGTCGGCGCGACATCGCCGTCCCTGTGGCACGACCTGGCGATCTATGCGATTGCCATGCAGCAGGGCACCAACGACGTCAAATTCCTTGCCAAGGCGCAAGGTCTTGGCCCCACCGCCGTTCCTTTTGTCGGGAAGGGAAACGACGAGGCGGTCTTTGTAAAGGTGGCGATGCCGATAGCTTACGGGCTCTCGGCTGGTGTCCTTCTGTCGCATGAGACATCGCAATTTGATGCCACGACGTCGGCCGGCCAACCCGTGAAATGGGAGACCGATTGGCGGCCATCCGGTGGGTTTGGTGTGGCCTGGCAGTCAGACGACAAAAAATGGTTGCTCGGCTTTCGAGCGCTTTACAACAACGATTTCGAACGGCGCATCGACTCCAGCGGCGTCGCAGAGGGTTTGACCCAGAGCCAGGAATATCGCCTGGGCGCATCTTACCAGGTGTGGAAAGGCGGATTGATCGATGTCGGCGCAACCCGTATCGAAAAATGGAATGCCATCGCGGGAACGCATACAGTCACCTATAATCCAAATCTCGGTTTCGAGCAGAAGGTTTTTGACAACTTCATTGTCAGGTTCGGCTTGGATGAAACCTCTCCGACGGCCGGATTTACATACAGGTTTTCACCCTTCAAACTGGATGTATCCTACGTCCACGACATGGCCAAGGCCCGGGTCGGCGACCTCTTCGGAACCACGAGCGACAGCATTCTTGCCACGCTGACATTTGACTTTGCGCCGCCGAAAACCGCCTCGACCAGGGGAACAGGCGAACTGCTGGCGGGGAAAGTGTTGCGCTGAAGTTCGGATGCCAGAGAGCGCAGCCAATAAGGTCGCAATCGCTTCTGTGCAGATAATTTCCGCAGAATGGGATGGTCTGGCCGTGCTCCTGCCCCAACCAGCGATAGAAGAAGGGCACCAAAGGCAAGGAGCACGCCCCTGCATCAATGCGATTTTCATTTTTCATGTTTAAAATCATTTTTCAAAAGGAGGGCTGCTATGAGGATGCCCAAATTTGGAAGCAGGACCCACACTACAGTTCGGCAAGGTAAAAGTAGCGTATCCGTCACCACGCGAGCCAGATCTGGTACTTCGACTACGACCGTGACAACTGGGTCGCGCTACAAAAAGCCTAGGGTCACTAGTACCGTAAGATTTGGCAATACCACTTTGTCAAAGGTGCAATGGCGGCGTTGCCAACACCACCAAGGCAGAAATCATCAAGCGGTTTTTCATTCCGCTCCGTTGCCTGTTTTGGGGGTGCAAGACATGGAGCTTGTTGACATCTTGTTGACATAGCCCCCGTAGCACCCCGAAGACCTTGTACAATTTGAACGGAACAGCGGAGGCGAACGTCTCGCGAATTCATGAGTGCCGCGTCCAACACATGCCCAAGCATAACACCGACAAGCTTGCCCGCGCGAAAACACGACCCGATCCCGCCCAATGGGGCGAGGACGAAGTAATGACCCTTGTCGAGGCCGCTGCCGTGTTTTTTCCGCAAGGTCCATTGACATTATCATCGTTGCGCAGGGCAGCGGCCGCCGGGACTCTTGAAATCGCCAAAGTGGCAGGCAAGGATCTAACCACCCCTCGTGCCATCCGCAAATTGGTCAAACCGTCATGCCGGGCCGCAAAGCCAAGCCGCCACGACTCTGGTTCCGAGAAGACGAAGAAAGCTGGATCATTCTCGATCAATCAGAGGGGCGCGGCAAATCCGCACAGGTTGCAGCCGCGACGACATTGATGGCGCTGCGAAAGCGCTCGAAACCTACATCGGCGGACGGCACACAACCACAATCGGCGCAACTGACCCTGGCGTCCTCGCCATAGCCGACGTGCTCACCGCCTATGAGATATCCAAACGCCCCAAGGACAAGAACGACGAACGCGCCTGGGCGCAACATGACCTGCTGCTGATCCGCCTGCTCGATCTGAACAACTTCTTTGGCGACAAGACGGTCGGCAAGCTCAAGGCCCAGCTCTGCCGCGACTTCGTAGACTGGTCCACCGGCACGCCGAATGAGAACAACAGGCAAGCCGGCATCAAGCCACGTCAAGGCACCGTGTCGGATCAAACCGCCAGGCGCCGGCTTGAGGATTTGCGGGCTGCCGTCAACGCGTACCACGCGGAGCACACGCTGAGCGTCGTTCCGAAGATTACCCTGCCTCCCAAGGCGGAAGGCCGCCACCGCTGGCTGACGCGCAACGAAGCCGCGCGCCTGCTCGGTGCCGCGATCGGCTACGTGTGGGACAACGAGCGAGGCTCCTGGAAACGAAAGGAAGATGGCACGCTATTGCGTCGCGAGCGGTGGATCATCCGCCGACGTTATCCGGCCGCCCGCTTTTGCCTGATTGGCGTTTACAGCGCGCGGCGCGAGGAAACGATTCGGCGCACGCAATGGCTCCCCACCACCACGCATCCGTGGATGAACCTGGACGCCATGGTTTATCAGGGCAAAGGCGCGCTGGAGCGGTCAACCAAGAAGCGGCGACCGCCAGCAAAGATCGCGAGCCGTCTGCGCCCTCACCTGGTCCGCTGGCGCAAACTCGACCAAACGCGATCGGCCGAGCTGCGCGCGGCCGGCATTCTCGAGGACGGCGAACAGATCCGGTTTGTCGTCAACCGCATCAACGACGGTCAGCCGCTTGCCGGCAAGATCAGGTCAGCCTGGGAAGGAATTCTGGAAGATGCGGGTCTTGGCGAGGACGTGGTCCGGCATTCGCTGCGCCACACTGCGGCGACGTGGCTGATGCAGGCTGGCGTCGATATGTGGGAGGCTGCCGGCTGGCTCGGAATGACGGTGGAGCAGCTGGAAGCCAACTACGGCCATCACCATCCGGACTTTCAGGAAGAGGCCGCCGAGGCGTTCGGCGGCCGGCGATGAAGTCCGAGTTTTCTGTTGGAATTGTGGTGATAACGATCTTGGAAATTCGATGACTTGCGGGGATGAGCTCGAAAAAGACCTGCTAGCTCGAATGAACTCCGGACCAGGCCGGATTTCGCCAGTATGCCCGGACGAGAGCTTGGGGCGAGCTGGCGATGCGCGGCACCATTGAGCTGCTTTATTTTCAAGGAACCTGGGAGCTGGCCGAGACACGCTGTGTTGCCGTCGTTGGAAGTCGCACAGCGACTGACGAAGGCAAGCGGCGCGCGGCCAAAATCGCGCGAGCCTTGGTCGAAAAAGGCTTCACCGTGGTTTCTGGCTTGGCGGCCGGAATAGACACAGCGGCCCACACCGCGGCAGTGGAAGCCGGCGGGCATACGATTGCTGTGATCGGCACGCCGATCGGCGTCTACTACCCGAAGGAGAATGAGGCTCTGCAGCGGCAAATAGCGGAACAGCACTTGCTTATTTCGCAGGTTCCGTTCCTGCGATACGCAAGTCAGCATGTGCTGCAAAACAAACTCTTCTTCCCGGAACGAAACGTGACGATGAGCGCCCTCACGGAAGCGACGATCATCGTAGAAGCCAGTGATACCAGTGGTACGTTGACGCAAGCGCGCGCGGCGCTTCAGCAAGGCCGCAAGTTGTTCATTCTCAATTCTTGCTTCGAGAAAAGCGATATCAAATGGCCCGAAACCTATGCCAAGCGCGGAGCTATCCGAGTGCGGGAGCTAGACGACATCTGGAGTGCGCTTGGTGACGGCGATCAGGCTCCAAAAGATTGACGAGACAAACATGGGGGATCACTACCACCTCGCTACAGGGGACGAATGTTACTTCCTGTATGAATACACGGCCGGTGCTGGCTGGCGGGGCGGCGCCACTAATCAGCTGATTCACAACTTGCAGAAAAAACGCGGCGATGGCGGGTATCACTACAAGGCTCCGGCGATCGCAGAGTGTGCACAGGCACTCTCGCTGACACTCAACCAGGACTGGCTAAGTGAGGCTTGTCTTGTCCCTGTCCCTCCGTCGAAGACCAAAACGGATCCCCTATACGACGATCGGATATCGAAGGTTTGCGCCGCTATCCGCAAGCCTGGTCAACCCAACATTCGTGAGCTGATCGAGCAGATAGAATCGACCGAGACATTTAAGGGCGGAAATAGACGAAAGCCGGAAGATCTACGCGCAAACTATCGGTTCAACGCCCAGCTTCTGGCGGACCTGCCCAAGAAGATCGGCATTGTGGATGATGTTCTTACAACCGGGTCGCACTTCAGGGCGATCAAAGACATGATCCTTGAGACTGCACCCGGTTGTCAGGTTGTTGGTCTCTTTGTCGCCCGGCGGGCAATCCCGAACCCGTTTGAAGCAGTCTCGATCGACGATCTGCTAAAATAGGCGCATGTCGATAACGGCCAATTTCGTTGCGCATTTCGTTGCGCGCAAGAATCATCAAAAGTATAAGTACTTGAAAGGATGGTCGGAGTGGCAGGATTTGTGGCAGGATTCGAACCTGCGACCCCTGCGTCCCGAACGCAGTGCTCTACCGGGCTGAGCCACACTCCGACAAGAACGCGGCTTATAGCCTTGGCTTTCGCCCACCGCAAGAAGCCGAATTGAGGACGTAAATCCCCGTGAAGACAGGCCTGAAAACGCAGATTTGGCCGGCCAATGAGGCCGCGATGGCTCGGGCTGCGCGTTGCCTCAAGGAGGGTGGCCTGGTCGCGTTCCCGACCGAGACCGTCTATGGCCTGGGTGCCGATGCCGCCAATGCGGGAGCGATTGCAAGGCTCTACGAGGCCAAGGGACGGCCTTCCTTCAACCCCTTGATTGCTCATGTCGGGGATATCATGGGTGCGATGAAAATTGCCCGTTTCGACGCGACCGCGACCAGGCTCGCGGAAGCCTTCTGGCCGGGACCGCTGACGCTGGTGCTGCCGAAGACTGCGGATTGCACAGTGGCGGATCTTGCGACCGCGGGCCTCGACACCGTCGCCGTCCGGGTTCCCGCCCACCCGGTCGCACGCGCCATCCTGCGCGCCTTCGCAGGCCCCGTGGTGGCGCCTTCGGCCAATTTGTCCGGCCATGTCTCGCCGACCACGGCGGCGCATGTGCAAAGCGACCTTGCAGGGCGGATCGACCTGATCGTCGACGGCGGCGCGGTCACGGTCGGGGTAGAATCCACCATCATCGGGTGCTTCGAGGCACCCATGCTGCTGCGGCCCGGCGGGCTGGAGCGCGGCGAGATCGAGCGCGTGCTCGGCCGGCCGCTCGTGCGGCCGCCCGACGATGCCGGCACCGAAAGCGACCAGCCACTTGCGCCGGGCATGTTGTCGTCGCATTACGCGCCGCGCACCCTGGTTCGGCTCAATGCGGAACGCATCGAGCCAGACGAGGCGCTGCTGGCTTTTGGTCCATCAAGCCTGCCGGGCGTGGGGCGGGGTACCCCGGTGATGAATTTGTCCACGCGTGGCGATCTCGCGGAAGCCGCCGTCAATCTTTTCGGCTATCTTCGGGCGCTCGACGGCAGAGGCGCGCGCACCATCGCGGTCATGCCGGTGCCGCATCACGGGCTCGGCGAGGCGATCAACGACCGGCTGCGCCGCGCCGCGATGGGGCGGGCATAGAAAAGCGCAAGAGACAGCGATGAACATCGTCCAGCCCCCAATCCCGCCGCTCCCACCGGAACTGATCGCGCGATTCCGTTCCATCGTCGGCGACAAATACGCGGTCACGGAGACGGCCGATATCGCGCCCTACGTCACCGAAGAGCGCGGGCTGTTTCATGGACGCTCGCCGTTGGTATTGCGGCCGGGTTCGACCGCGGAAGTCTCCGCCATCTGCAAGCTTGCCACCGAGCAGAAAATCCCGCTGGTGCCGCAGGGCGGCAATACCGGCCTTGTCGGCGGCCAGACTCCGCATCATGGCGAGGTGGTCGTCTCGACGCGTCGGCTCGACAAGATTCGCGACATCGACACCGCGTCCAACACCATGACCTGCGAATCCGGCGTGGTGCTGCAGGTCGCGCAGCAGAAGGCATCTGAGGTGGACCGGCTGTTTCCGCTGTCGCTGGGGGCGGAAGGAAGCTGCACCATTGGTGGCAACCTCTCGACCAATGCCGGCGGCACGGCTGCGCTGGCTTTCGGCGTGGCGCGTGAAATGGCGCTCGGTCTGGAGGTGGTGCTCGCGGACGGGCGCATTCTCAACGGCCTGTCGAAACTGAAAAAGGACAATACCGGCTACGATTTGCGCAACCTCTTCATCGGCGCGGAGGGCACGCTCGGCATCATCACGGCGGCAACCTTGAGGTTGTTTCCGAAGCCGCGCGCGGTGGAGACCGCCTTTGTCGGTCTCAAATCACCTGCGGACGCGCTGAGACTGCTCTCGATCGCGCAGAGCGAAGCGGCGGGTAGGCTCACGAGTTTTGAATTGCTGGCCGACATCGCGGTGGATTTCAGCGTGCGTCATGGCATCGACATCCGCGATCCGCTCGCAAGCAAACATCGCTGGTACGTCCTGATGGAACTGTCGTCCCCGCGCGATGACGCCCGCGCCACGCTGGAATCGATCCTGGCGCAGGGCATGGAACAGGGCATCGTCGACGACGCCGCGATCGCCGCAAATTTGGGCCAGCGCGCGGCGTTCTGGAAACTGCGCGACGAGATGTCGGCGGCGCAGAAGCCGGAAGGCGGCTCGATCAAGCATGACATCTCCGTGCCGGTCGCGGCCGTTCCCGATTTCATCGAACAAGCCAACGCGGCCGTGGTGAAACTCATCCCAGGGGCGCGGCCGGTGCCGTTCGGCCATCTCGGCGACGGCAACATCCATTACAATGTCAGCCAGCCGGTCGGCGCCAGCGCCGCGGAGTTCCTCGGCAAATGGCACGAGGTCAACGCTGTGGTGTTCGAGATCGTGCTGCGGATGGGCGGATCGATCTCCGCCGAGCACGGCATCGGCGTGCTCAAGCGCGACGAACTGCCTGAGGTCAAGGACAAGGTCGCCATCGAGTTGATGCGCGCGATCAAATCGACGCTCGATCCGCTCGGGATCTTGAACCCCGGCAAGGTATTGTAGGACGACATGCGCATCGCCCTGATCCACGCCCTCAAACATTCGATTGTTCCGATCGAAACCTCGTTCGCCCGGCTTTGGCCTGACGCAACATTGATAAATCTGCTCGACGACAGCCTTTCGGCCGATGTCGCGCGCGATGGCCAACTCACGTCAGCGATGACGGACCGCTTCCTTTTGCTCGGACGTTACGCGGCCTCCACGCACGCCAACGCGATCCTCTTCACCTGCTCGGCCTTCGGCCCCTGCATCGAAGCGGTCGCGCGCGAGCAATCGCCGATGCCGGTGCTCAAGCCGAACCAAGCGATGATCGAACAGGCGGTCGCACGCGGCCACCGAATCGGTTTGCTCTCGACCTTTGCCCCGACGCTGAAATCCATGCCGGCGGAATTTCCGAGCTCCGTCCAGGTCGTGCCGAAACTGGCGGAAGGGGCGCTTGCGGCGCTCGATCGCGGAGATCGCGCCGAACACGATCGCCTGGTCGCGCAAGCTTCGCGCGATCTGCGCGACTGCGACCTGATCGCACTCGCGCAATACAGCATGGCGCCGGCGGCCGGATCGGTCGCCGAGGCCGCGGGCCTGCCGGTCCTCACGACGCCGGACAGCGCGGTGATGAAGCTGAAAACATTGCTCGCGGTTAAGGCTTAAGACCACGAGTAAAACAACGAGCCATCTAAGACAAAGAGCCCTTCTAAAACAAGGACCCCTGCCCATCATCGGGTTTGACGGCGGCGGGCTTGCGTGGGCTCATCTTCTTCACAGGCTTGGGCGCCTCCGCCTCACGCTGCTCGGCCGTGATCGGTAGGATCAATTGCGCGTCGTCATTGGCGACGCGGTTGACCCTGGTGGAAACCTCGTGCCAGACGAACTCGCCTTCGTCCGGCCCGCTCATCAGCGCCATCACCGCATCCACATCATACGCGTTGCAATCGAGCCAGCGCTCGAAATCATCGGCACGGATCGTCACCGGCACGCGGTGATGAAGGACCGCGAGATCGGCGCTTGCGGGCGCCGTGACGATCGCCACCGTATCCAGTTCCTCGCCGTTCGGGCCGATCCAGGTTTCGGCAACTCCCGCAAGCCCGATCGGGCCGCCGCTGCGTCGATGGATGAAGTAAGGTCGCTTACCCCCTCCAGAGGCTTGCCATTCGTAGTAGCCATCCGCCGGAATCAGGCAGCGCCGCCGCACAATCGCATTCTTGAAGGCAGGCTTCTCCCTCACCGTCTCGGCGCGCGCATTGATCAGAAGCGAAAATTTGCGGGGGTCCTTTACCCAGGCAGGCCACAATCCCCAGCGCATCAGGCGAAAATGCCGCGCGCCGTTTTCGATGATGACTACAGGTATCGGTTGAGTTGGCGCAATATTAAACCGCGGCGGGAAATTTGGCTGTTCCAGATAGCCAAAAATTTGCCTTAGGGCTTCCGGCGGCGAGGTAATGACAAAGCGTCCACACATTCTGTTATCCAAATAGGTATACGTTCAAGACCTTTTAACCCCAACCCTTAACACTGCAGAAGATGACACCAACGGCTGCCAAACCGGTGCAATTCGATTCCGTGTCCGGCCCAGATGCGCAGGCGCGGATTGCCGCGTTGCGCGCAGCCAACATCAATCCGCGCACCGGCCTTGCCACCGACTATCTCAACCACTTCAACGAAGCCGTCATGCTTCTGGAGATGGTTCCGGATATGCCGGAATGCGCCGAGGATTTCCTGGGGTGGCGGCCGCTGTCCTATGCCGAACATTTCACGGCCTCCAATTTCAAGGCGCGCGATCTTGCGATCGCCGCCTATGAATCCGCCGACGCACGCATCCGCGCCGAATTCGACAACATCACCGGCGCGATGACCTCGATCCTGACCGCCGTAAGCGAGGCGATGCGCCAGGCCCAGCAGGATAAAACCCGCGCGAGGCTGGCCGAGCAGGCCACCGGCTGGGTCAAGCCGCTGGTGATGCAGGCGGGCGGCATTATCAACGGCGCAACCGAGGCCGACGTCGAATTTATCATGACCCATTGATGGCCGTCTCCTCGACGCGGCGAAATTAGACCTGGACTGATTGATCGGGCATGATCGCCACCGAAAACCGCTCCACACTCGGGATCATGCCTTGACGTCTCTTCCCCAACCACCCCATCCCCAGCTCGCCGTCAGCGCGGCGATTTTCCGTGATGGCAAGATCCTGCTGGTGCGCCGCGCCCGATCGCCGGCCAAGGGTTTCTATTCGCTGCCGGGCGGCCGGGTCGAGTTCGGCGAGACCCTCCATGCCGCCCTGCATCGCGAAGTCGGCGAGGAGACCGCGCTGACAATCGAGGTCGTCGACCTCGCCGCATGGCGCGAGGTCGTGCCGGGAGCCACAGGCGGCGGGCATTATCTGATCATGTCGTTCGCGGCACGCTGGACGTCCGGCGAGGTGACGTTGAACGACGAGCTCGACGACCACAAATGGCTCGCGCCGGATGCGATCGGCGAGTTGCAGACGACCAGTGGCCTGCCGGAGGTCATTCAGTCGGCCCGGCGCCGGTTGGGCGCCTGAGGGGGATCCTTCCTCGGGCGGCGCGCCCGCCTTGCTTCAAGCGCATTGAAAAGGCATATCACGGGGGTTCCCCGGACCCATTCATGTCAAAGCATTTTTTGGCCGTTCTCCTCGTCTTCTCATGCCTTTCTGGCCCTGCGCGGGCACAGGATGCGGCTGCGCCCTTCGACGGCGACTTGCAGCGGCTCGCCGAGATCCTGGGGACGCTGCACTATCTCAGGGGCATTTGCGGCAGCAATGAAGGCGGCAAGTGGCGCAACGAAATGCAGGCGCTGATCGACGCCGAGACCCCATCCGGCGATAGGCGCGCGCGCATGATCGCAGGCTTCAACCGCGGCTATAACGGCTTCCAGCAGACCTACCGCACCTGCACGCCGGCGGCTTCGGTTGCGATCCGTAGATATATCGAGGAAGGCTCGAAGATTTCGCGGGATCTGACCGCCCGCTACGCCAACTAGGCATGATCCGATTAGATTGAATCGGATCATGATCTCAACTCTTTGTTTGAGATTGATCTTTTTGGGAAACCGGTTTCCACTTTTGCTGATCGTGCTCTAGGGCCGGCGCTCGAAACTCCTTGTCAGGCGGCTCGCATGTCGCGTCGTGACGGGAGATCCGGACACAGCACGAGCTTGCCCTCAAGACCGCCGGCATCGAGGCGCCGGTGCGCCTCGGCAACTTCGTCGATCGGAATTCGCTGGGCCACGCGCGGTCTTATGGCGCCACTGGCCAGCAGAGCGAACAGACGATCAAGATCCTCCGTGAACCATGCCGGATGTTGCAACCGCATCGCGTTTATTGAGTAGAAAAAGGCTCGCCTTCCGCCCGGCAACCACCTCCAGATATACAGGCGCGCAATCCACATTAACATGATGAGCATGCGTTGCTGGCCTTGCACTCCCGCCGAGTAGCCATAGGCGCAGAGCAGTCCGCCCGGCTTGAGCGCCGCAAGTGAGCGGCGATATCCATCCTCCCCGATGCCGTCGAAGACGACATCAAACCCACCCGGCAGAACACGCGTGAAGTCTTCGCGCTTGTAGTCGATCGGTGTGGCCCCGAGCTCGCGGATCAACGCGGCGTGCACCCCGTTGGCCCCGCCCCACAGTTGAAGTCCAACCATGCTGCCGAGCACCAGCAGCGCCTGGCCGACAGCACCGGCGGCTCCGTGCACCAATACGCGCTGTCCTCGCTGCACTTGTGCCGCGCGGTGCAGTAGTTGATACGCAGTCATCCAGCTCAGGATAAGCGTGGCGGCCTCCGCCACGTCGACGCCCACCGGCACGCGGGTCAAACGGCTCGCCTGGAGTGTGCGATAGGCAGCATTCGATCCGAGCACCGTCATGTCCGCCACACGGTCGCCAAGCTGAAATCCGGTCACGCCCTGGCCGAGCTGATCGATTTCGCCGACGAGGTCGTAGCCCATTACAAAGGGTGGGCGGCGCGACGCAGTTTGTGGGTAGAGATGGCGCCGGATCAGCGTATCGGTGTACTCAAGCCCTGCGGCGAGCACACGGACCCGCACCTCGCCCGGCCCCGCCGTCGGCAGGGGAGCATCGACCACCTCCAGCCCCTCGGGGCCGCCGAAGCGGCTGAGTTGAACAACGCGATTGCGCGGTTCGATCACATGCCAATCCTTCTTGCAATCTCATTTTGCAAGAGCACAGGCGGAAGATTTTGCAGACGCGGGGCCATCGCGCCGCCCGAGCATGCCAGCGCACTCTGAGCTGGAACGCCGGTCTCGTAATTGATGCGGATCAAATCCATTCATGAAGCCCCCGGCGGAGGCAAGGCGAGATCATGACCCGATTTCAACCAGATCCTGATCTGGCGTGTTTTTCGCGTAATTTCAGTCGATCGCCCAGGTTCTTGCTGTCCCGTTAACCTTTCCTAAAGAAGTGGCCTAGGCGGCTCGGTCCGGCATGCTAAACGTTTAAGCATTCGACGTGCTCCGCCCTGGAAGCCGCGCAAAAAGCCTGTTGAGTTCATGAACCATCCCGCGCCCTTCAGCATCGCCCGCGATCTTTTGCCCGATCAGGAACAGAAGCAGACCGCGCTCAACTATCTCAACGAAGCCTGGGCGGAGGCGCGGCACGACGGCGTCGATGGCGACTGTCTGGCGCAGGCGAGCCTGTTTGCGGCCTTCGCCGAACTGGTCAAAACCTACGGCGAAGACGCGGTGGCCAAATTCGTCGAGGGTCTCCCCGTTCGCGTTCGCAACGGCGAATTTTCCACCGCGCTCGCGAAGCAGTAATCCTACGCCTTCAACGTTTCCAGAAAACGCACCGGCTCCCCGGTCGCTGGCGCGACGATCTCGTTTTGCCACATCACCCTTTGGCCGCGCACAAAGGTACCGACCGGCCAGCCCGTGACCCGCATGCCGTCATAAGGCGTCCAGCCTGCGCGGGAGGCGACCCATTTGTTGGTGATGGTCTCGCTGCGCTTCAAATCGACGATGGTGAAATCCGCGTCGTAACCTGCGGCGATCCGCCCCTTGCAAGCGATGTTGTAGATCCGTGCCGGACCGGCACTCGTCAGATCGACAAAGCGCGACAGCGACAGGCGCCCGGCATTGACGTGATCAAGCATCAGGGGCACCAGCGTCTGCACCCCGGTCATGCCCGAGGGCGAAGCCGGATAGGTCTTGGTTTTTTCCTCGAGCGTATGCGGGGCGTGGTCGGAGCCGAGCACGTCGATAATGCCCTGCTCGATTCCGCACCAAATTCCTTCGCGGTGATCGACTGAGCGCACCGGCGGATTCATCTGCGCGTGGGTGCCGAGCCGCTCGTAACATTCGGGCGCAGCCAGCGTCAGGTGATGCGGCGTCGCCTCGCAGGTGGCGACGTCCTTGTGATCCCGCAAGTACTCGATCTCCTGTTTGGTGGAGATATGCAGCACGTGAATGCGTTTTCCGGTGTCCCGTGCCAGCTTGACGAGGCGCTGAGTCGCCATCAGCGCCGCGGTCTCGTCGCGCCAGAGCGGATGGGAGCTCGGATCGTTCTCCACACGCAACGGCTTGCGCTCGTTGAGACGATATTCATCCTCGGCGTGGAACGCGGCGCGGCGATGGATCACCTGGAAAATCCGGCGCAGGCTTTCGTCATCCTCCACCAGGAGCGCGCCGGTCGACGAGCCGATGAACACTTTCACCCCGGCACAGCCGGGCGCCCGCTCAAGCTCTGGCAAATCCGCAACGTTGTCGCGGGTGCCACCGATGAAGAAGGCAAAATCGCAGTGCATGCGGTGATGACCGAGCTTCACCTTGTCGGTGAAGGCCCGCTCGGTGACCGTCAAGGGATCGGTATTCGGCATTTCGAACACCGCCGTCACGCCGCCCATCACCGCGCTGCGCGAACCGGTTTCCAGGTCCTCCTTGTGAGTCAGGCCCGGCTCGCGAAAATGCACCTGCGTATCGATCACGCCGGGCAGGATGTGCAAGCCCTTGCAATCTATCACCTCGGCGGCCGAAGCCGCTCCAAGCCCGCCAATTTCGGCAATCCGGCCGTTGGTGATGGCGATATCCCGAACGCCCTCGCCGTCCTGATTGACCACAGTGCCCGATTTTAGAATGGTGTCGAATCGCTGATTCATGGCGCCAGATCTTGGGTCCTCGATAGCTGCTTCACGGAACTTGGGTTCACGCGGGACTTGTTACCAGCACCTTAGCGTCTTACTTTCCGGTGTGATATGCGACACCGGCGTTTCCCCAGGAAACTCGCCCAAAAAATCGAAACACGAGCTCGAGAACCGGCATGAAAGCAGCGTTTCTACCCGACCGTGGCGTGGTCAAGGTCTCAGGCAGCGACGCCCGCAACTTTCTCAACGGCCTCGTTACCACCGACGTCGCCCTGCTCCGGCCGGGATTGGGACGGTTCGGAGCGTTGCTAACTCCGCAGGGCAAGATAACGACCGATTTTCTGATGACCGAAGCGCCTTCCGGCCATGGCGGCGGGTTCCTGATCGACTGCCCCAAGGCGCTCGCGCAAGCGCTCGCCGACAAGCTCGGCTTCTACAAGCTTCGCGCCAAGGTGAGCATCGAAAACCTGTCGGACAGCTTTGGCGTGCTCGCGGCGTGGGATGGCGAAGGCACGCCGAAGCCCGATCTTGCGTTTGCCGATCCGCGCAACGCCGCGCTTGGCTTTCGAATCCTTGTTCCGCAAGAGCTCGCGCAAAAGGCCGCCGATCTGATTGGCGCGGAGCTGGTCGATAGCGCAGCCTATGAGGCCCATCGCATCGCATCGGGCGTTCCGCGTGGCGGCATGGATTTCATCTATGGCGACGCGTTCCCGCACGAAACCAACATGGACCGGCTGCATGGCGTCGACTTCGATAAGGGCTGCTATGTCGGCCAGGAGGTGGTGTCGCGGATGCAGCATCGCGGCACCGCGCGCACGCGAACGGTCCGGATCACGCTTGACGGCCCGGCGCCGGAGACGGGCGCAGCGATCCTCGCTGGCGACAAGGCGATCGGCACCATGGGCTCGACCGCGGGCCAGCGCGGGCTTGCGCTGATCAGGATCGACCGCGCCGCCGACGCGCTTGAGGCCGGCACACCGCTGACGGCGGGCGGCCTCGTCATTCGCCTGACAGAGCCGGACGAGTTGCGCGCCACGCCAAGGCAGACCGTGGCATGACGAGATCCGCGCGCCTGCATGCCGATGGCCTGACGCGATGTCCCTGGCCGGGCGAAGACCCCCTTTACGTCACCTATCACGACACCGAGTGGGGCGTGCCGGAATTTGACGACCGCGCGCTCTATGAAAAGCTCATCCTCGACGGCTTCCAGGCCGGGCTGTCCTGGATCACGATCCTGCGCAAACGCGATAATTTCAGAAAGGCGTTCGACGATTTCCAACCCGAGAAGATCGCGCGCTACAACGCGAAGAAAATCCATGCGTTGATGAGCGATGCCGGCATCGTCCGCAATCGCGCCAAGATCGAGGGCGCAATTTCAAGCGCGAAATCCTATCTGAAGATCATGGAAGACGGCGCCGGCTTCTCGAAATTCCTGTGGGATTTCGTCGAGGGCCGACCAAAGGTCAACCATTTCAAGACCACTGCCAGCGTTCCCGCCGCGACCCCGTTGTCGATCAAGGTCTCGAAGGAGCTTTCATCGCACGGATTCAAATTCGTCGGGCCGACCATCGTCTACGCCTTCATGCAAGCCACCGGCATGGTCAACGATCATCTGGTGAGTTGCTTCTGCCACGAAAGCTGCGCCGCAAAACGCCGCAGCCCCCGCCTCAAAGTCAAATGACGGCGAAAAAATTACCGGCAGGCAGTGCCGCCGATCTGAAGTCCCGGCACCGTGTGCCGCAACTTCGCCTCCGGGACTTCAGATCGAAGGCGGTACTGGAATCAAATACTTGCTAGTGCCCTTTACTTTCCGAAGTTCGCGTAAGAGGTTGCCGCGATGTCTCACGAACTTCGGAAAGCGGGCACTAAGTCTGGCAGCGGATGCTCTCGGGGCGGCGGCTCGACCTTTTGGACCCCTCGCCGCTCGATGTCGAAATCGCCGATATTGCCCATGGGCTCGCACGCGTCGCGCGCTGGAACGGACAGACCCACGGCGCGCATATTTTTTCCGTGGCACAACACACTTTGCTGGTCGAGGCCGTGATGCGCGAGCAAATGCCGCGGGTCGATGTCAGGTACCGGCTCGCGGCGCTGCTGCACGACGCGCCCGAATATGTCATCGGCGACATGATCTCGCCGTTCAAGGCCGTGCTCGGCGGGGACTACAAGGCGGTCGAAAAGCGGCTGCTGTCGGCGATACATATCCGCTTTGGTTTGCCGCCCGTTCTGGCTCCGGAGATCGAGCGCAAGATCAAGGCCGCCGACAAAGGCGCGGCCTACCTCGAGGCCACCGAACTTGCGGGCTTTGCCCAGGCTGAGGCAAAACGCCTGTTCGGCCGCGATCCCGGTCTGCCGGTGGCGACGCGTCGGGACTACCTGACGCCATGGAGCGCGGCCAAGGCCGAGAAACGCTTCCTGGCCAGGTTCAGGACATTGCACTCGTGAATGGCGTATAGTCAGCGCTCCAAGAAGGAAGGTCCATGATCCACGTCTGCTCGCTCGCATCGCTCCCCGCCACAGTCAAGACCGTCGGCGCCAGCCACGTCCTCACCGTCATGGCCAATGTCGACCAGGTGCAGCGGCCGGAGTCGGTACTGCCTGCCAATCATCTGAAAGTGCAGATGGACGACATTACCGAGCAGTTGGACGGCTTTGTCGCGCCCTCGGAAACGCATATCGAGCAGGTGCTGAACTTCGTTCGCGGCTGGGACCGCAACGCGCCTTTGGTGGTCCATTGCTATGCCGGCATCAGCCGCTCGACCGCGAGCGCCTTTGCCGCCGTCTGCGCGCTCAACCCGCATCGCGACGAAATCGCCATCGCAAGGCTAATACGCGCGGCTTCGCCGATCGCCTCGCCGAACCGGCTGATCGTCAGCCTGGCGGACAGGGTGCTGGGGCGCGAGGGGCGAATGCTGCGGGCGCTCGAGGAGATGGGTCCGGGCAGCATGACCGTCGAAGGCCGGCCCTTCCGCATCGATCTGGAGTGACGCGCGGCACCGGCAGTTAGCCGCACCGGTCACCGGAACGGAATTCCCGCACCGCGTTATTGAACTTTTGTCGCCGGAATTCACACTCAGTAGACGCCGCGGACCTGGAAAGCGGCCGCGAAACCGGAAAGACTGACGCGGTGGGCCCGATGCAGGGCCGGTCGCCTGGAGGCTTGATGTTTGAATTCTTTGCGCTGGCGATTGCAGTCGTCGCGCTGATTGTCGCGCGCAAGACATTCGAACAAGTCTCGAGGCTGCGCGCGCGGCTGGACGCGATCGAGGCGATCGCGCTGCAGGCACGGCCTGGCCCGTCGCTCAGTCGGCTTCAGGAGCTTGAGCAGACGCTCGCCCCCGCAACGCCGGATGCGGCGGCCGAACGGCCTTCCGCTGCGACCGAGCCTGCGACACCTCTTCGCGAGACCGAACCCGCCGGGCCGAACAACATCGTCGGCGCTGCGCCGGCAATGCCCCCGCCACTGCCACAAGCCGAGCCCGGCTTCGAGGAGCGCGTCGGCACCCGCTGGGTGGTTTGGCTGGGCGGCCTGACGCTCGCGCTCGGCGGCTTCTTCATGGTCCGCTACTCGATCGATGCCGGTCTGCTCGGGCCCAGCGTGCGAACCTTGCTTGGCGGTGCTTTCGCGCTTGCCTTGCTTGCCGCCGGCGAATGGACCCGGCGCAGGGAGAACACCTCCCCCATCCAGGCCCTGCCGATCGCCAATATTCCCGCGATCCTGACCGCTGCGGGCACTGCCGTCGCCTTCGCAACAGTCTATGCGGCATATGCGCTGTACGATTTTCTCACGCCCGCGACCGCTTTCATCCTGCTCGGACTGGTGGCGCTTGGCACGCTTGCGGCGGCGCTTCTGCACGGTCCGGCACTGGCGGGTCTCGGTATCGTCGCCGCCTTCGCTACTCCTGTTTTGGTCTCTTCCGAGAAACCGGATTTCTGGGCGCTCTATATTTATCTTGCCATCGTCACCGCGGCGGCCTTCGGCCTTGCGCGGATCAGGCTGTGGCGCTGGCTCGCGGTCACAACGATCGTGTTCGCGTTGCTCTGGACATTGCCGTGCCTGAAATTCGACCCGCCGGTGGTTGGACCTTATGCGTTCCACGTACTGTCGGGCTTTGTGCTTGCAGCCTTGCTCGTCGTGTGTGGCTTCATGTTCGGCCCATCCGCCGACGAAGGCCGGATCGAGCCGATTTCATCGGGATCGCTTTCGGCCTATCTGCTCGGCGCCACCATGATTGTGCTCGCGAGTTCTCATGCCGACGCGTCCCTCATCGTGTTCGCCATCCTGGTGGCTGCGGCCTTGTTCGTGGCGTGGCGCGCGCCGGCCTCTGCAGGCGCGATCGCCTTTGCTGCCGCATTCGTCTTCGTCGTCTTCGCCGAATGGGCGGTGCGCGGCAACCCGGATATGCTGGTCGCGCCGGGCGGACCGCTGCCGGGCATCGGCCCCGCTGTCACCGACAGCTCGGTTTCGTTGCATCTGATCACGGCAGCGATTTTCGCCGCCGGCTTCGGCGTGGCGGGATTTCTGGCACAGGGCCGCTCGGCGAGCGCCATCATCCCGGTGGTGTGGTCGGCGAGCGGGGTATTTGTACCGCTGGCACTATTGATCGCGCTCTACGCCCGGATCGCGCATCTCGACCGCTCGATACCGTTTGCCATTCTTGCAATCATGCTGGCGGCCGCCTTTGCCGCGGCGACCGAAATCCTGACCAGGCGGGACAATGGGCCTGGCCTTGCAATCTCGATTGCGCTGTTGGCGACCGGCACGCTCGCAGGCTTGGCACTGGCCCTGACCTTCGCTCTCGAAAAGGGCTGGCTCACGATCGCGCTCGCGCTGATGTCGATGGGAACGGCCTGGATCGCGATGCAGCGGCCGATCCCGTTCCTGCGCGTGCTGACAGCCATTCTGGCCGGCATCGTGGTGCTGCGCATCGGCTACGAACCGCGCATTGTCGGCGATGCGGTCGGCACTACGCCGATCTTCAACTGGCTGATGTGGGGTTACGGCGTTCCCGCGATGTCGTTCTGGGCGGCAAGCATCTTCCTCCGGCGACGCGGCGATGATGCGCCCTTGCGCGCGGTTGAAGCCGCGGCGATCCTGTTCACGACGCTGCTGGTGTTCATGGAGATCCGCCACACTGTGAACGACGGCAACGTCTACCGCGACACCGCCGGTCTCACCGAAACCGCACTTCAGGTCTGCGCCGCTCTTGCCATCGCTATTGGCCTCGAGCGGTTGCGGCTTCGCAGCCGAAGCATCGTCCACAATGTCGGCGCCGTCTTGCTGACGGCGTTCGCCGGACTAGCGGCCATATTCGGGCTGCTGTTCTTCGACAATCCGGCGCTCTGGCGCATCGCGATCAGCCACGAATTCGTCAATCAGATCCTGCTTGGCTACGCGATACCCGCCATTCTCGCGTTGCTATTGTCCTATGCGGTGGCCGGCCAGCGCAGCGCGGCCTATGCCAACAGCATTGCCGGCGCCGCGCTGATCCTTGCACTTGGTTATGTGACGCTTGAGATTCGAAGGCTCTATCACGGGCCGCTGTTGACGGATGGCGTGACCGGTGGCGCCGAGCAATACACCTATTCGATCGCCTGGCTCGCGTTCGGCGTGGCCTTGCTCGGCATCGGCATCGCGGTCAACTCGCAGCGCGCCCGGCTTGCCTCGGCGGCCGTCATAGCGCTGACCATCGTCAAGGCGTTCCTGATCGACATGTCGACGCTGACGGGCGTCTATCGCGCGCTGTCGTTCATGTGCCTCGGCCTGGTCCTGGTGGCGATCGGCTGGCTCTACCAGCGGGTGCTGTTTCGCCGACAAAAGCCCCCGGCTGCGCCGGTCGCGCAGCCGAGCGCATAGCAAAACCGGCTTGACGCGTCAGGCTGCCCTGACCGAGTTGAGGAACTTGCCGACCTCGAGCTTGAGGCGGCTCGAGTCACCGGACAGCGACTTTGCCGCCGAGAGAACCTGCGAGGAGGCTGTGCCGGTCTCGCTGGCGCCTCGTTGCACGTCGGTGATGTTTGACGAAACTTGCATCGTTCCTTCGGCCGCTCGTTGCACATTGCGCGAGATCTCCTGGGTCGCCGCGCCCTGTTCTTCCACCGCGGCCGCGATGGCCGATGATATCTCGGACAATTTTCCGATGGTGCCGCTGATTGCCTGGATCGCGCCGACAAATTCCTGCGTCGCCACCTGGATGCCGCTGATCTGCTGGCCGATCTCGCCGGTAGCCTTTGCAGTCTGCTCAGCCAGCGCCTTGACTTCGGACGCCACGACGGCAAAGCCGCGGCCGGCCTCGCCGGCGCGCGCTGCCTCGATGGTGGCGTTGAGCGCGAGCAAGTTGGTCTGTCCGGCGATGGTGTTGATCAGTTCGACCACGTCACCGATGCGGTTCGCGGCCTTCGACAGTTCGCCAACGCGATCATTGGTTTGTCGGGCCTGCTCGACGGCCTCATTGGCCATGCGGGCCGATTCCTGGACCTGGCGACCGATTTCGTGGACCGATGAAGACAGTTCTTCCGTCGCCGAGGCCACCGACTGCACATTGGTGGAGGCTTCTTCCGACGCCCCCGCGACCTTGGTTGTAAGCTCTTCCGAGCGCACCGCGGTCGACGTGAGCCCCGTGGCGAAGGCCTCGAGTTCGGTCGACGCCGACGACACGGTCTCGATGATCGCGCCGACCGCGGCTTCAAAATCGTCGGCAAGCCTGATCATATCCGCCTTGCGCTGTGCTGAGCTGCGCTTTTCGACGACCAGTTGCTCCGCCCGCATCCGCTCGACTTCCAGCCCGTTCTTCTTGAAGATTTCGACCGTGCGCGCCATGTCGCCCACCTCATCGCTGCGGTCCGCGCCGGGAACGATGACTTCAAGGTTGCCGCCGGCGAGTTCCTCCATGCTCGAGGTGAGACCGAGCAGAGGTCCGATAATGCCGCGAGCGATCACGAAGGCAATGACGAGACCAAGCAGCACCGCAACTCCGGCCACTATCTCCTGCAAGGTGATGGTGCCGTTGATCCGATCATTGCTGGCCGCCGTCGTCTTCTGGAAACTCTGAGTGACCGAGGTCTGGATTTCCGCCATTTTTTCGGCAGTGGCCGCAATCAGCGGGGAGATACTCTTGTGATAAATCTCGTCTCCAAGCACGAGATTGGGTCCGTATTTCTCGTATGCCTCACCATATTTTCCGGCGCCGATCCTGATGGTCGCCAGCATGGCAGCGAGGTTTGACGGCAGGTCGGCCTTTGCAAGATCCTCGATCTGCTGTCGGACCTTCGCGAAATTACTCCTGAACATTTCGATCGTCTTGGAGTCGCGGACCGTCAGCAGCCGCGCGCTTGCAAGCCGCGCATGAAGAACTTTGCTCTCAAGCGCGGTGACGCCAGAGGCGAACGGCGTTTTATCCGCGGCCTCCACGAATTTCTGGATCTCGACCACCATCTTGTCGCCGTCGACAACCACCAGGTTGCGGCCTGCCAGCATTTGTTCGATTGCGTTACCGAAAGCCTCGCGCTTCGTCTTGAGTTCGGCGATCGTCTGGAGGGCGGCCATAGTAGGTCACGCGCCGCTGTTCGTTGGTCGTTATCCTGGCCGCCGCCTCGAGGAGGCCCGTTACCGTCGCCAATCGCTGCCCGGATTCGGCGAAGGAGGCTTCGTCCTGATCGAAGGCGTAGCGAAGCAGACTGCGACGCGTCGCCTCCAACTCGGCGGCAATATCGCCAGCGCGGATTGCAGCCCTGGATTGCACAGTCAGGGTTTCGACCTGAGCGCGGATTTCCCACAATTGCCACACCGCGAAGCCGGCCTGCGCCGCGCAAAACAGAACGAGCACACTGAATCCGCTATAGAGCCGACCTCGAATTCGAAAACCTGGAAACGACATGGCGACAAGTCCTTGCGTGGTAGCGCGTTTTCTTCCGACACCTCTTTAAGGTGACGGCTCGGCCCCAAACGAAAACATCCCCACCGCGCGGCGGGGATGTTTGCGAGTCGAACGATCAGCGCCGCCCTTCGAGCGGTACTTTTGTCGATTGAATATTTGGTTAATTTCAACTCAAACGGGAATAACAAAAACGTCAACCGCAGCGATGTTCACGAACATATCCTTCGCCGCGTGGACATTCTTTCGGTAGCTGACGCCTGTGCCGATCAATCGGTCGAGCGACGCAGATTCAGAGCGCCTTCCGGTCTTGCCGGCTCTGGCTTCGTCTCGGACCTGACCGGTTCGATCTTGGCGCTTTCGACCGGCGGGGTCTCGACACGCGCGCTCACTTCGACCGAACCCGTGTGCTCCGGCGCACGCAGCGAACGCGGATGGGCCACGGCGCGGGCCATCAACATCTGCGCCGCGCCCTGATGATGGAAATCGCAATAGGCGAAGCTCATGCCCGAGACCGATCCGCGGAAGCTGCGATCGTCTCGCTTGTCGAGATTGAAGCAAGGCTCAAACGGAATGCCCCTGAGAGACGCGCAGACGGCTTGTCCCCGTATTTGAAGCGTATTGCCGGGCAATCGCACATGACGAATGGGACCAGAGCCGCTGAATTGCACCGCGCCCGCGGCCCCCATGTCGTCGAGGATCCGGCCTGCGCCGCGCGTGCCGTCAAAGCAAGTGAAAGCGAAAACCTTGCCCGATACGAACCTGCGGGCTTCCTCGGCATTCATCTGTCCAGCCAGGGCGGGCGCTATCGTCGCACCGGCCACCACCGCTCCCAACACAAAACGCGCAAGCATGCTGCAACTCCAACTTGACCCGAGCGCGGGCAACCGCCTGATGCCTCTTTACCCGCTGATTACCATACCAACCGTGGCAACATTGGAGCAGCTTGGTTGGTAAAGTCTGAACACCTCAGACAATTTTTACCACGATTCTACCGCGAACCTGCCCGGCAAGGATTTTAGCGCCGGCCTCCATAACCCCGTCGAGGCCAATTTCTTGAGTAATTTCAGATAGTTTTCCGGGGTCCAAATCTTGGGCCAGCCGATTCCAGGCGACTTTTCGCAACTCGATTGGGCACATCACGGAATCGATACCCAACAGACACACCCCACGCAAAATAAACGGTGCCACCGAAGTCGGCAGGTCCATGCCGCCTGCGAGCCCACACGCCGCGATGGCGCCACGGTACTTCGTCATCGACAAGAGATTGGCGAGCGTCGTCGAGCCGACGCTGTCCACCCCGCCCGCCCAGCGCTCCCTGGCGAGAGGTTTGGCCGCGCCGGTGAGTTCATTCCGATCGAACACCTCGGCCGCACCGAGGTCTTTGAGATAGCCCGCCTCCGACATCCGGCCGGTCGACGCAATGACATGGTAGCCGAGCTTCGACAGCACCGCGATTGCCACCGAGCCGACACCGCCGGCGGCGCCGGTGACCACGATCGGACCATGCGCCGGGGTAAGCCCATGCTGTTCCAGCGCGAGCACCGCCAGCATCGCGGTATAGCCGGCGGTGCCGATGGCCATCGCGTCGCGCGCCGACATGCCCTCGGGCAGACGCACCAGCCATTCGCCCTTGACGCGGGCTTTCTCGGCGTAAGCGCCCAGATGGGTCTCGCCCATGCCCCAGCCGTTGCAGATCACCTTGTCGCCGGCCTTCCATTGTCGGATGCGATGACTGCTCGACCGTGCCCGCAAAATCGATGCCCGCAATCATCGGAAAACGCCGCACCACCGGCGCGCTGCCGGTGACGGCAAGACCGTCCTTGTAGTTCAGCGTCGACCATTCGACCCGCACGGTGACGTCGCCCTCCATCAACTCGGCTTCGTCGAATTGGGTGAGCGCGGCAGTGGTGCCCTTCTCCGCCTTGTCGATCCGGATCGCCTTGAACGTTCCCAACGCAACCTCCCGCAGTTTGTTGTCGTGAGTGCGCCCAGATTGAACGGTCTAGGCCGGCTGCGCAACTGTGCGCGTAACCGGCGCCTCGACGATCGGCAGGTTGATCAGCGCCGACAGCACGCCGAACAGGACGGAAAGCCACCAGATCGGCGTGTAAGAGCTGAATTTCTCGAACACGACACCGCCGAGCCAGACGCCAAGGAACCCGCCCACCTGATGGCTGACGAAGGCAAACCCGTAGAGCGTCGCGAACCAGCGGGTGCCGAACATCAGCGCAACCAGCGCCGAAGTCGGCGGCACCGTCGACAGCCAGGTCAGGCCACTGATCGCGCCGAACGCGATCGCCGAGAAAGGCGAGATCGGGAACGAGATGAAAGCGATGATGGAAAGTGCACGCGTGAAATAGATCACCGAGAGAATATAGCGTTTCGGAAACAGGTTCTGTAGCCAGCCGACACTGAGCGAGCCGATGATGTTGAACAGGCCGATCGCCGCGATCACCCAGCCGCCGGTCGATACCGCCAAGCCTTGATCGGCAAGGTAGGCGGGCAGATGCACCGTGATGAACGCCAACTGAAACCCGCAGGTGAAAAATCCGAGCACAAGCAGCACATAGGAGCGATGACCAAACGCTTCGGCAAGCGCCGTCCTGAAAGATTGCTGATCGGCGACAGGCACCTTGGTCGGGGCGGCCGGCGGAGTGGCGAGCGCAAGCGACAGCGGCACAATGAGCAGCATCATGGCGGCAAACACCGTCAATGCGGTCTGCCACCCGAAATTGTCGATCAGCGCCACACCGAACGGCGCAAACAGGAATTGCCCGAACGAACCGGCGGCGGTTCCCGCGCCAAGCGCGATGCCGCGCCGCTCGGGCGGCAGCAGCTTGCTGAAGGCGGACAGAACCAGGTTGAACGAGCAACCGGAAAGTCCAAAGCCAATCAGGACGCCCGCGCCGAGATCAAGCGAGAGGGGCGTCGAGGCGTAGCGCATCATGAGGAGGCCGGCCGCATAAAGCAGGGCCCCAACGCAGACCACACGCAGCACGCCGAACCTGTCGGCGATCGCACCGGCGATCGGCTGGCCCAGTCCCCACAACAAGTTCTGCAGGGCGAGCGCGAGGCCGAAGATGTCGCGGCCCCAGGCGAATTCGCGGCCGATCGGCTGAATGAAGAAGCCGAGGCTCGACCGCGGCCCGAAGCTCAACAGGGCGATCGCGCAACCGCAAATGATGACGACGAGCGGTGTCCGCCAGGTGCCGGCGCTGGATCGAAGGTCTTCTGTGGTTATAGCCATGGCTCTCCTCGATGCCCGCACCCGGACCGGCAGGTCGATTGGGCAGGATGAATTAATGCATCCGCATGAAAATCCCAAGACCTGTGCGTGATTGGCGCTGCAGGGCAGCTCTGCAAAATCAGTGCGCGAGCTTCTCCCACCACCGATCACGACGGGCCGACCCGCGTGCCCCGGTCATGCCATGCGGGGGCTGGCGGCCGATGACGTCATTTCCATCGACAATGAAGGCGGTCTGGGTCGAAGCGTTGACCGGAACGAGGGCAGATCTTATCGCTTCGTGCTGACCTGCTCAGCCGAACTTTGCGCGGCCTCCGCGAGTTTCGCCGATATTTCCGCGGTTTGGGCCGGCGTTCCCCAGCTCGGCGCCTCGCTGCCGTCGCCCCATGCGCGCGGCCGGTAGAACGTATGTACGCCGAATTTGTACATCTTCTTCATTTCGCTCACCCAGGACGGACGCACCCAATAAGCGTGGTAATGGGTCGACTTGCCGACTTCCGGCAACCAAAGTTGACCGTCGAGCATGGCTTTGGCGATCTTCTTGGCGCGATCCCACATGTCTGGCTCACGCACGACGTCGGCCACGTTGTCGCAGGCGAAGGTGAACTGGCAGGCCAGGTGGCGGTGCTTGTTCTGATAAACCACGCCGCACACGGTGGTGGGATAAAAACCGGAGAAGGCGCGGTTCAACACCACTTGCGCTACCGCGATCTGTCCGCGCACCGCTTCGCCGCGGGCTTCGAAATAAACCGCCTCCGCAAGGCATTTTTCAGATTTGGCGCGCACCTTCTCGTCGAGGAGCCCAAGACGCTCGGCCGGCGTCTTGTCGCGCTGGTCGTCGGCATTGACTTCACCCTTGGGCGCAATGCTTTCGCCGCTCTCCGTGGCCTTGACAGGCTCATCCGCCGGCGCAGGCAGAGACGCCATTACTTTCATATCGGGATCGACTGCACGCGGCGACACGATGACCGGTTCTTCGCCGGGCTGCCAGCGCTCGATGTTTTCCAGCGGCGCGCCAAGCGAATTGCTGCCGAAGAACAGGCTCGCGGTCTTGACCGAAAACCCGTCATGCGACCGGGGGCGATCGAGCGAGCTCGACGCAGCATCGTCCGCATGGGCTTCGACCGGCATCGAGACGTTATATTGTGGAAGCGGCGGAGCCCTCAGTGCCTCGGCGAGCTCCGGATCGAGCGGAGTGGGTTCGCGAGGCAAAGCCGCGTCGGCGCTCTTGGCGCCCATCACCGACGGATTGGATTTCGATGGGTCCTCTTTTGCCGGCGCGGCATTGGCGGGCGCGACCGGCTCGGGCCGCGCAACTATCAGGCGGTCGCCCTTGAGCGTGCGATCGACCTTGGGGAAATCGGAGGCCTGATAGCGGGGTGGCGCCTGGGCAATGGGATTGCGCCGGACCGACCCCGTGATATCGAAGCCCCGATTGTCGAGACTTGCCAACCGATAGGTGGCAGTTTGCGGTGCAGAGGTTCCGATCGGGCGGCCGAAGCTGTAGGTGGCGAGCTGGATATTGCCGGCCGCGGAAAACACCCGGCTTTGCCAGCGTTCGGCGACGCCCGGCTGGCGCGCCAAAAGCGATGCGACGTCCTGATATCCGACCTCCGTCGGGGTCAATGCGAAACCGCAAAGACCGAGGCCGAAGAACGCAAAACGCGCGCTCCTCGGCCGGGTACGCAACTGTAACATCGACACGCTCACGCAACGCAACACAACGCATACGCGATCGAACTCAGTACATCCGTGCAATTCGATCTTTTTTGTTGGTAGCTAATTTAGGTTGCGAGGGAGTTAATCGGCGTGGCGCGCGCGACACACGCAATCATTTGCTCAATTTGCGCCAGTCACATCGGAAACGTTGGTAAACAGCCGCTCGAACAAAGTGGTAAATATCGCGTCAACGAAAATGATGAAGAGAATTTTGTTTGGCGCATCCGGATCCGCCACGGGAACCTGGATCGCGGCGCGTGCCAAGAACCACCAGCACGGATTGCTTCGTCGCTTGCGCTCCCTTGCGCAAACGCTTTGCGTTTGTCGCAGGTGATGGCGACACCGCAGGCGGACCTGCTCGACCGCTCTACGCCTGGCTGGCGACGGTCTTGCCGAGCGCGGCCTGCGCTGCGGCAAGACGGGCGATCGGCACGCGGTAGGGCGAGCATGAGACGTAATCGAGCCCGACCTGATGGCAGAAAGCGACCGAGGCGGGATCGCCGCCATGCTCGCCGCAGATACCGACCTTGAGGCTCGGACGGGTCTTGCGCCCACGCGCCACGCCGATCTTCACCAGTTCGCCAACGCCGTCGCGGTCGACCGAGATGAAGGGATCGATCTCGAGGATTCCCTTGGCGACATAGGTGCCGAGGAAGCTCCCCGCGTCGTCGCGGCTGATGCCGTAGGTGGTCTGCGTCAGGTCGTTGGTGCCGAATGAGAAGAACTCCGCCGTCCGGGCGATATCGCCGGCCATCAGGCAGGCGCGCGGCAGCTCGATCATGGTGCCGACCTGATAGTTCAGTTTGGTCCCGGTTTCCTTCATCACCGACTGCGCGGTCGCGTCGATCCGCCCCTTGACGAGATCGAACTCCGCCTTGGTCGCGATCAACGGCACCATCACCTCCAGCCCCACGGCCTTGCCGGTGCGTTTTCCCGCCTCGACCGCGGCTTCGAAAATCGCGCGCGCCTGCATCTCGGCGATCTCCGGATAGGCGATCGCGAGCCGGCAGCCGCGGAAGCCGAGCATCGGATTGAATTCGGAAAGTTCGCGGGCACGATCGGCCAGCCGCCGCGGATCGGTGTTCATCGCGCGTGCGACTTCCTCGATCTCGGCCTGGGTGTGCGGCAGGAATTCGTGCAGCGGCGGATCGAGCAGCCGGATCGTCACCGGCAGGCCCTTCATGATCTCGAACAGCTCGACGAAATCCGCCCGCTGCATCGGCAGCAATTTCGACAACGCGGCGCGGCGGGTCTGCTCGTCCTCGGCGAGAATCATCTCGCGCACGGTGCGGATCCGGGTCTCCTCGAAGAACATATGCTCGGTGCGACAAAGGCCGATGCCCTCGGCGCCGAACTTGACGGCGGTGCGTGCGTCATCGGGCGTATCGCCGTTGACACGAACGCCGAGCTTGCGCACGGAATCGGCCCAGCCCATCAGCGTGCCGAACTCGCCCGACAATTGCGGCTCGATCATCGGCATGCGCCCGGCGAGCACCTGGCCCAACGATCCGTCGATGGTGATGACGTCACCGGTCTTGAAGGTGCGCGAGCCGATGCTCATGGTGCCGCGGCCGTAATCGACGCGGATGGTGCCGCAACCGGAGACGCAGGGCTTGCCCATGCCACGCGCGACCACCGCGGCGTGCGAGGTCATGCCACCGCGGGTGGTGAGAATGCCTTCGGCGGCATGCATGCCATGGATGTCTTCCGGGCTGGTCTCGATCCGCACCAGGATGACCTTGCGGCCGTCGGCCTGGAGTTTTGCGGCCTCGTCGGAAGAGAACACGATTTCGCCTGACGCAGCGCCGGGCGACGCCGGCAGGCCGGTGGCAATGATGTCGCGCTTGGCGGCTGGATCGATGGTCGGATGCAGCAATTGATCGAGCGAAGCAGGATCAATCCGCATCACCGCGTCCTTCTTCGAGATCAGGCCCTCATTGGCGAGCTCGACCGCGATACGAAGCGCGGCCTTGGCGGTGCGCTTGCCGCCGCGGGTCTGCAGCATCCACAGCTTGCCTTGCTCGACGGTGAACTCCATGTCCTGCATGTCGCGGTAATGCTTTTCGAGCAGCGTATAGATTCGCGTCAGCTCCTTGAACGCTTCCGGCATCGCGATTTCCATCGATGCCTTGTCGGAACCGGATTCCTTGCGCGCATATTCGGTGATGTCCTGCGGGGTGCGGATACCCGCCACCACGTCTTCGCCTTGCGCGTTGATCAAAAATTCGCCGTACAGCCGGCTCTCGCCGGTGGAAGGATTGCGCGTGAACGCGACCCCGGTCGCCGAGGTCTCGCCCATGTTGCCGAACACCATCGCCTGCACGTTGACCGCGGTGCCCCAGGATTCCGGAATGTCGTGCAGCTTGCGGTAGGTCACGGCGCGCGCGTTCATCCAGGATGAAAACACGGCTCCGATGGCGCCCCACAACTGGTCATGGGGATCCTGCGGAAATTCGTTGCCGGTTTCCCGCGCCACGACTTCCTTATAGCGGCCGACGAGTTCGACCCAGTCGTCACCGGTGAGGTCGGTGTCGAGCGAATAGCCCTGGCTGTCCTTGAAGGTGTCGAGGATGTCCTCGAAGTGGGAATGCTCAAAGCCAAGCACCACATCGGAGTACATGGTGATGAAGCGCCGGTAGCTGTCGTAGGCGAAGCGGCGGTCGCCCGACAATTGGGCCAGTGCCTCGACCGTCTTGTCGTTGAGACCGAGATTGAGCACGGTGTCCATCATGCCCGGCATCGAGGCGCGGCCGCCCGAGCGCACCGAAACCAAGAGCGGATTCTTGGAGTCGCCGAACGACTTGCCGGTCAGCTTGCCGACGTGCTCCAGCGCCCTCTCGACCTGCGCCTTCAATTCCTTCGGATAGGTTTTGCCATGCGCGTAGAAATAGGTGCAGACCGAGGTCGGAATGGTGAAGCCGGGAGGCACCGGCAGTCCGAGGTTGGCCATTTCGGCCAGATTGGCGCCCTTGCCGCCAAGCAAATCGCGAAGACCTGCTTTGCCTTCGGCTCTGCCCTCACCGAAGGTGAACACCCATTTACCGGATTTCACGGTGTCGGCGGCTGGCCTGGCGGCGACGGCTTTGCTCACGGACTTCGGCGCCGGCTTGGCCGGGCTCTTCTTCAGCGCTTTGCGGGCACCGGCGGCCGGCGCGGGCTTGGCCCGGACCGTCGCGGATGGCTTTGATTTTGCAGCAAATTTCTTGGGTTTAGCGACGGCTTTGGCCATGACTGAAAATAATCCGCAAGAGATGAAGAGATGGGCGCCTTACACCACTTTGGACGGCCCGGCGCAAGCCGCGAAACCCGGTTTGAACCCTACAGATGAAGCCACTTTAGTAGCCCCAGGCCGATCAGACCGTTGAGGATGAGGAAGATCGCGACGATCAGATTCAACAGCCTCGGCATGATCAAAATCAGCAGGCCTGCGATCACCGAAATGATCGGAGAGATGTGGGCGACGGTGATGGTCATTGAGGCGTCTCCGTTACTGCGACGGGCAAGAATCTCGAATCGAAGATGGGCACCTTATATCGCCCGTCGCAGTTCCACGACAGGAGACGCTTTTCGCTTCAACGAGTTCCCCACCGTCATAAAAAATGCCCGGACATGCGCGGACACGATCCGCATTTTCCAGGGGAACGATGCCGCGCGCGATGAATTGGATCGGTTTGCATGCCGGGCTCACACCGGCATGCTTTCATCGCGAAGGAGCAGACCATGCGGAACCACATTTTGGCCATCTCAGCAATCTTGGCCGCCATGAGCGCACCGATCGCGGCGCAGGCACAAAGCGACACCGTCGGCATCGTGCGCGGCGGCAGCGTCATGATCGACGACGATGCGGCGGGCATTGCGGTCGATCGCCGCCCGGCATTCCGCGAATACATCGTGCGCGAACGTGTGCCGAACTACACCATCCAGGATCGCGTCGTTGTCGGCGGCGTCCTGCCGGAGACCGGCGTGACCTATTACGACGTGCCGCAATCCTTCGGCGTCACGCCCTATCGATACACCGTCGTGAACGGCCGGACCGTGCTGGTCGAACCACGTACGCGCCGCATCGTTCAGGTGATCGAGTAACGCGCCTGAGCGTATCGTCCGGACTGCTGCAGCGGCTACCGGACATCAAGGCCCCGCCCGGTCTCCCCCCGCCCGGGCGGGGCAGTTTTCGCGCCCTCGACCTCGCATGTTGAGATCGTCATTGCGAGCGAAGCGAAGCAATCCATCGCTCGGCAAAGGTAGATTGGATTGCTTCGTCGCTCTGCTCCTCGCAATGAGTTCCGAGCTATTCAGGCATCTTTCCGCACCACCAGGCGGTGAATTGTCTTCCCCGACGACGCACTGACGACCTCTTCGTCCAGAAGAGTTGTTGCCTCCGAAAATTCCCTGCGCACCAACGACACATCAAAAGCGGCATAGAGACGACCGTGCTTGTCGCGCTGATCGACACCTTCGGTGACGCGCCAGCTCAGATAGAAAACTCCCCCGGACTTGACGATATCGAGCATGCGACGGATTGATGCCGCGATCTGCACGCCGTCGAGATGCATGATCACGGTTTCGCACAGCACATTGTCGTAAGTGTCGGCGGCGATGCCGCGCAGGTCGGGCAGTTCCGCATGCGCGAAGCTGAACCCAGGATAGCGCGCGCGTGCCTCGGCCAGCAGACCTTCCGACGCGTCAAAGCCAACGGCCGGAAAGCCGTTCGCGTTCAGCCACGCCACCTCGCGCCCGCTGCCGCAGCCGATGTCGGCGGTGGTGCCGCCCTTGCTGAAGAAGCGTTTGACAACATCGTGCAGATCACCAGGCGCCGGCTGCTCGTGCCAGTCTTTGGCGAATGCTGCAGCATCGTGATCGTACGCGGCGAGCGTTGCGTGATCCATACCTGCTCAGCCCTCGATCTTGGAGAAATCCGCGACCGCACGCGTGGCGGCGCGGATTTCATTCAAAAGCTTGAGGCGATTTTCGCGCAGTTTTGGATCGTCGTCGTTGACCTTGACGCTGCTCAAAGAAGGCATCCACCGCAGGTCGAAGCTTCGCCATCGCGCTCATCGCGCCGGCGAAATCTTCCTTCGCCACGGCGGCTCCTGCTTCCGTCTTCACCTGGTCGATCGCCTTGGCGAGCGTCTTTTCTTCAGCGAGGCTGTACAGCGCGGCGTTCGGAGCACCCTCGAATTTCCGCTTGTCCTTTTTCTCTTCGATCGCAAGGATATTGCTCGCGCGCTTGGTGCCGGCGAGCAGGTTCTTGCCGTCGTCGGTGTCGAGGAATTTGCCGAGTGCCTCGACGCGGCGGACTATAGAAGGAGATCGTCTTCGTGCTGCCAAGGAAAAGTAGGCGTCCGACGAGATCGTGTCGCGCACCATGGTCGCGAAGTTGGATTTTAAGACGATCGTCGTGAAAGTCGAGGAGGTTGAACACCATATCCTTCGCCGTCTCAGCCTCTTCTTCCACTACCTGATCGGAAAATGCCTTATCTACTAATTTGTACCAAGTACGCTTGGCGTTCTGGTCTGAAAGACCCCCTTCCTCCGCAAGCCGCACCAAAGCAGCTCTTTGCTGGCGAAGCTTCACTCCCTTGAAAATCCAAGAAAATCTCGATATCCGATGACAGAAATATATCGAACTAAGGGCAACCTAATTTGATTCTCGATGATCAAGCGTATTACCCCCAACGCCGCTCTTCGCAACGCGTACGGGTCCTTGCTCCCCGTCGGCTTCTCGTCGATCGCCCAGAAGCCAACCAGCGTGTCGATCTTGTCCGCCAATGCCACGGCGATACTCACCGGATCGGTCGGCACGCGATCGTTCGGTCCCTGCGGTTTGTAGTGCTCCTCACACGCGGCGGCGACGGACGCATCCTCACCTTGCGCCAGCGCGTAATACTTGCCCATCAGGCCCTGAAGCTCCGGGAATTCGCCGACCACGTCAGTGAGCAAATCCGCCTTCGCCAGATGCGCGGCGCGTTTTGTCTTTTCGACATCGGCGCCGACGAGCGGCGCGATCTCGGCGGCGAGATGCTCGATGCGCTTGATGCGCTCGCCTTGCGTCCCCAGTTTCTCGTGAAACACGATCGAATCGAATTTCGGCAGGCGCGCTTCGAGTTTTGTCTTCAGATCGGTCTCGTAGAAAAATTTCGCGTCCGAAAGCCGCGCGCGGATCACGCGCTCGTTGCCGGCGACGATCGCGTTGCCGCCGTCGGAGGCTTCGATGTTGGCAGTGAGGATGAACTTATTGGCGAGCTTTCCACGTTTTGGGATCGCTGACCACAAAGCATTTCTGGTTGTTGCGGATGGTGGCGCGGATCACCTCGCCCGGGATCGACAGGAACTCCTTGTCGAACGAGCCCATCAGCACCACCGGCCATTCGACGAGGCCGGAAACCTCGTCGAGCAGCCCCTGATCCTCGATCAGTTCAAAGCCTTGGGCAAACGCAAGCTGTTTCGCGTCGGTGACGATCGTGTCCTTGCGCCGTTCCGGATCGAGCACGACCTTGGCATCGAGCAGTTTTGCTTCATAATCCTCGAAGCGCCGCACGGAAATTGGCGATGGCGCCATGAAGCGGTGGCCAAAGGTGGTCTGGCCGGCCTCAATGCCGTCGATGGCGAATTTCACGACATCGGGCTCTTCGGTCTCAAGCCCGAAGGTCGCGGTGATGGCGTGCAGCGGCCGCACCCAGGAGAGCGCGCCTGATTTCGCCGAACGCTCGCCCCAGCGCATCGATTTCGGCCACGGAAAGGTTCGAACGATGACCGGCAATATCTCGGCGAGCACGTCGATGGTGGCGCGGCCGGGTTTTTCGATCAAGGCGACGTAGAAGTCGCCCTTCTTCGGATCGCGCTGGATTTGCGCTTCGTCGAGCGAGGCAAGGCCTGCCGCCTTGAGAAAGCCCGCGATCGCGGCTTGCGGCCCGCCGACGCGCGGCCCCTTGCGCTCTTCCTTCAGGTCGGCCTGCCGCGCTGGAATGCCGTGCACGGTGAGCGCCAGCCGTCGCGGCGTTGCAAAGGCTTTCGCGCCCTCATAGACGAGGCCCTCGGCGACAAGCTTGTCGGTGACCATCCGGCGCAGATCGTCGGCCGCCTTCGCCTGCATCCGCGCGGGAATTTCCTCGGAGAAGAGTTCAAGAAGGAGATCGGGCATGGTCTACTCCCCTCCCCCCGCCTGCGGCGGGGAGGGGCGCAGACGCCCACTTTCCAAATTCCAAATGAAAATTGACGTCACCGGGGACCGTCCGCAACCGCCCCGCCCGCTTCGGTGTGCACCCAGGCTTCGCCGCAGGCTTTGGCGAGTTCGCGCACGCGCATGATGTAGCTCTGCCGCTCGGTCACCGAGATCACGCCGCGGGCGTCAAGCAGGTTGAAGACGTGGCTGGCCTTGATGCACTGGTCGTAGGCCGGCAGCGCCATCAAGTGCGTTCTGCTGGTGCCGCCCTCTTTCCAGCCGGCCTCGAGATATTTCCTGCAGGCCTGCTCGGCCATCTTGAACTGCTCGAACAGCATATCGGTGTCGGCGAATTCAAAATTGTGCCGTGAATATTCCTGCTCGGCCTGCAGGAACACGTCGCCATAGGTGACCTTGTCGGCGCCGTCGCGGCCGTTGAAATTGAGATCGTAGACGCGATCGACGCCCTGCACATACATCGCGAGGCGCTCAAGCCCGTAGGTGAGTTCACCGGCGACCGGCGCGCATTCGACGCCAGCGACCTGCTGGAAATAAGTGAACTGCGACACTTCCATGCCGTCGCACCAGCATTCCCAGCCCAGGCCCCAGGCGCCGAGCGTCGGGCTCTCCCAGTCGTCCTCGACGAAACGAATGTCATGCAGGTGCGAATCGATGCCGATCGCGGCGAGCGACTTCAGATAGAGCTCCTGAATGTCCGGCGGCGACGGCTTCAGGATCACCTGAAACTGATAATAGTGCTGGAGACGATTGGGGTTTTCGCCGTAGCGGCCGTCCTTCGGCCGCCGCGACGGCTGCACATAGGCCGCGTTCCAGCGCTTGGGGCCGAGCGCGCGCAGCGTGGTGGCGGGGTGAAAGGTGCCGGCGCCGACCTCCATGTCGTAGGGCTGCAGGATCACGCAGCCGTAATCCGCCCAATAACGCTGCAGCGTCAGGATCAGTCCCTGGAACGAACGCTCCGGGCGCATATGCGCAGGCAAGGCATCCATCGTCGGTCAGTCTTCGCGGAGTGAAGGGCTTAAGCGCGCGGGACCGTATCGGCGAGGGCCTAAGGAATCAAGGCGAAGGGGATCAGCCCGGCCGATACGCACCGGTGTTCGGATCCCGCCGCAACGTTGGAATATCGCGCGATTTGGCGGCTTCCGCGACCCGCGCGAGCCGAGCCTCTTCCAATTCCCTGTTGACCCTGACGGCTGTCCGGTAAGCCCAGCGAACCACGGCCAGCCCACCAAGGGCGCCCGCGAATGCGACAAGCGGCGGCATCGGTCGATCCTCGTTCATACGTCACGCCCCGATTCTCATTGTCGCCCAAGCCGGCTCGCCCGGCAATTGGATTGTCCCGGGACCAAATGGCGCGGGCAAAACGGGCTCAAAACCCGAATTTGGCCCAAATTGCCCGGCTTTCGAGCGCCGAAATCAGCTCTTCCGGCAGACTGGATACGCCTTCCAGCGCGGCCAGCGTTCCCGCCGATCGGCGGCCGAAAAGGCCGGAAATCAGCCCGGTCGCGGGTGCGATGACCGGTGTCTGCACCTTGTCGCCGTAGCGGGCGCGCAGCGTCGAACGCAGATCGCCGATCGCATCCGCAAGGCCGAACGATACAGACGTCTCTCCCGCCCAATATTCCCCAGTGAACAGCACGTCGTCGGCAGCCTTCAGCCGCGCCCCCCTGCTTTGCTTCACCAGGGCGATGAAGATGGCGTGGATCTCGCGCTGAAGCGTTTTCAGTCGCGCGACGTCGTCGGGGTTTTCCGGCAGGAACGGGTCGAGCATCGCCTTGTGCTCGCCTGCCGTATAGAGCCGCCGCTCGACGCCCGCCTTCTTGATCAATTCCTGAAAGCCGAAGGAACCGCCGACCACGCCGATCGACCCCAGGATCGATGAGGGATCGCAGAAAATCTCGTCGCCCGCGCACGCGATCATATAGCCGCCGGAAGCTGCGACATCTTCCACGAACACCAGCACCGGAAGCTTCTTTTCGGCGGCAAGCTGGCGAATGCGCAAAAAGATCTGGCGTGACTGCACGGGTGAACCACCGGGCGAATTGATCACGAGCGCGACGGCCTTTGCATTCTTCATCGCAAAGGCGCGCTCAAGCGTCCTTGCGAGACCCGCAAGCGACATTCCCGGTCGCAACGGCGTCACCGCGCCGATCAGGCCCGACAACCGAACCACGGGCACCACCGCAGAGCTCCGCCGTAGACGGGCCGGAATCCACTCCATCAATTTTTCAATCGGGGCCGGCCATCTTCGGGAATCGATCGATTGTTCCGTCATGCAGTCACCTCAAATTAACCATTTTTTATCACCCGACTGTCATTGAAGTGACGAAACGCATTGGCACTTTGGCCGTAACCAGCCTGTAGCGATAGAGCGGAGCAAGACATGAAGATTTATCTGCTGATGACGCTTATCGGTACCCTCCTGATCGCGATTCACTTCACTTCGGCACCAAAACAGAGTTCGAAGACGCTTTCTCAATAAACCCTGCGCTACCTATTGGCTCAGCGTGTGGCCAACGGCAATACCTCTTTCCCTTCCAGAATATCTTGCACATTTTGATTGGGCTGGGCCGAATCGTCGTTGAGGATCAGCGCGGGCTGAATGCAGGTAGGCGCCTTGCCCCCTTTGACTGCGCGAACCAGTACGCGAATTGCCGGCGACGTCACATCGGCGTGAACGGGTAAGACCACGAGGCTGCCAAAACCGCGACCGAGCGCGGCCAGAACCTCGGCAATCCCGTCCGCCCGCCAGATCATGGCGAGGGTACCGCCGGATTTCAGAATTCTCCGCGCCGCATGAGTCCAGTTTTCGAGTGTCGCTGCGGTCGCGACATGGGCGACCTCCCGTGCTCGGTCCGGCGAGGCGCGGTGCCGCGCGGCATCGTTGAACGGGGGATTCATCAGGACAACATCGACGCTGTCGGGCGACAGACCTGCGGCCGAAAACGCGCCGACGCCTGAGGTCACGTCGAGTACGATTGTTTCAGCCGCGATGGCGTTGGACAGGGCATTGCCGCGGGCAAGTTCCGCAAGTCCTTCGTCGATTTCGACCAGAACCAGCTTGATCCCTTCAACGCGCCTGGCAACCGCGAGCCCCGCGGCGCCGACGCCGGCGCCAAGATCAACCACTCGATCGCCTGACCGAGCAGGCGTCGCGGCCGCCAGCAGCACGGCATCGTGACCCGCGCGGTGCCCCGATTTCGGCTGGCGCAGGTGAAGCTTGCCGCCGAGAAACGCATCCTCGGTCAATTCGCCATAGCGCTCAATCATCGGCCCGCAGCTCGTGGCCCAGGCCGGCATCGCGGAGAATTTGGCGTGCCTCGCGATTATCGTCGTCGTGGACCAGAATCCGGCGCGGCAGGACGCCAAGCGAGCCCTCGATGATGCTCATGTTCTGATCCAACACGAGATGGTGGATATTGGCGCCGTCAAGCAGCGCGCCGATGGCTGAAACCAGCACGATATCATTGGTCCGAACCAATTCCCGCACCTTAAGCTCTCCTTTGTCGACCCACCTGACGAGGTGTTGTCACTTCTTTTCACTTCTTGTTACTTCGTGCCCTTGCCGCGCTAGCCGGCTCTTTCTATGGTTATATCCAAGGATAGAGCCAATTGGGCAAATGTGGAGACCGGCGTGGCGGTTATTGTTCCCTTCGAAAGCCCCTCGGACGCTTCGATCAATCAGCTGGTCGAGCTTGTCGCCGACGATATGGAGCGGGTGAACACGACGATCCTGTCGCGAACCGGTTCGGAAGTCACCATGATCCCGGAGGTCGCAAACCACTTGATTTCCTCGGGCGGCAAGAGATTGCGTCCAATGTTGACGCTGGCGATGGCGAATCTGACCGGCTATTCCGGCGACGGCCATATCAAACTTGCCGCTTCCGTCGAGTTCATGCATACCGCCACCTTGCTGCATGATGACGTGGTCGACGAAAGCGAACTGCGCCGCGGCAAGCTCTCGGCGCGCATGCTGTGGGGCAACGAGGCGAGCGTGCTGGTCGGCGACTTCCTGCTCGGCCAGGCCTTTCGCATGATGGTCGAAGTCGGCTCGCTGCGCGCGCTCGACATCTTGTCGTCGGCCGCGGCGACGATTGCCGAAGGCGAGGTGATGCAGCTTGCGGCGGCGAAAAATACCGCCACCACTGAAGACGAGTATCTCGCCGTGATCCGCGGCAAGACCGCCGAACTGTTTGCGGCCGCCTGCGAAGTCGGCCCCGTCATCGCCAACCGCCCGAAGGCCGAGCAGACCGCCTGCCGTTCCGTCGGCATGAATCTCGGCATCGCGTTCCAGTTGGTGGACGATGTCCTGGACTATGGCGGCAAATCCGCCAAGCTCGGCAAGAATGTCGGCGACGATTTCCGCGAGGGCAAGATCACGCTGCCGGTGGTGCTGGCGTTCCGCCGCGGCAACGATGTCGAGCGTGCGTTCTGGATCAAGGCGCTGGAGCGCGGCGAGATCGGCGATGGCGATCTCGATCACGCCGTCGGGCTCATGACCAAGCACCGCGCGCTCGAGGACACCATCAACCGCGCGCAGCATTACGGCGCGATGGCGGTCGACGCGCTCGCGCTGTTTCCGGCCTCGCCGATGAAAACCGCGCTCGAACAGGTCGTGGCGTTCTGCCTGGCGAGAACGCATTAGTCCAGCATAGCTGGCGAAGCTCTATTCCTTGCTTGGCGCGAAGAACTAGAGCGAGATGACTCTTCTTCGAATCGTCATCACGCTCTATCTTTTTGTTTGAGCATGATCTTTTTCGGAAAACCGGTATCCACTTTTCCGGATCATGCCCTAGCTCAGCACCCCCGCATGCACCCACCACTGGGGATGATCGAGCTGGATTTTTTGCGCGGCGCGCTGCGCCTCGGCGGTGTTCTCGAAGATCGCATAGCAGGTCGCGCCAGATCCCGACATCCGCGACAGCCACGCGCCATTGGTGGCGTTCAGAGCTGAGATCACTTGGCCGATGACCGGCTGGATGCGCGTTGCCGGCGCTTCGAGATCGTTGGTGCCGGCGGCAAGCGCTTCCACCCACTCCTCGAGCGATCCGCCCTGCTCCGGCCAGGCCATGGCTTGGATCACGTCGGTGGCGCCCACCAGCAATTGGCCGCTGCGCAGGCCCAAGGCCTCGAACACGTCCCTTGTGGCCACGGGGACGCGCGGATTGACGAGCACGCACGGCAATTTGGGCAAATCAAGCGGCAGCAGCGTTTCACCGACCCCCGTCATGACGCAGGCGCGCGAGACGAGACAAACCGGCACGTCGGCACCGGTCAATTGCGCGACTTCGACCAGCCTGGAATCGTCGAGGGCAAGACCGTTGGCCTGTGCGAGCAGCCGCAGGGCGGCCGCGGCATCGGCCGAGCCGCCACCGATGCCGGCGGCAACCGGCAACATCTTGTGAAGGGTGAAGCTGCCGACCTTCAAATCCGGAACGCGTTCGCCGAGTAACCGCGCAGCCTTGAGCACGAGGTTGTCGGCGGGCTCGCCACAGGCCTGCGCAAGCGGCCCGGTCGTCTTCAATTGCAGTTCCGGTCCAATGGCCAGGCTCAAGCGATCGGCGCAATCGGCAAACGCAACCAAGCTTTCAAGATCATGGTAGCCGTCGACCCGCCGTCCAACCACCCGAAGGGTCAAGTTGACCTTGGCGCGCCCGTCTCCGACCAGCACCGGTGCAGAGGATTTGCCAGTCGCTTCAGGTGCTCCACCGGACGTCATCGCGAATGAAAAATCCAAAGAAACCGTGCTGGAATGAAATCTTAGAGCGTCTCTCGTCTCGGATCAGCAAGCGAGCTGACGACGACGCAACGTCGAAGCCGTGGCAACCGCCAACAGCCTTCCGTTCAGCCGCCCTTGTCGTCCTCTTTTTTCTTGTCCGCCGAGGCTGCCGAAGAAGGGGCGTCGTCGGGCAGGCCATTTTCGATCTTGGCCTCGATCTTCGGCAGATCTTCCGGTTCGGGCTTGAGGTCGCGGGCGTGCGCCCACTGGAACTTGGCTTCAAGCGTTCGTCCGACGCGCCAATACGCATCGCCCAGATGGTCGTTGATGGTCGGATCCTCGGGCTTGAGATCGATCGCCCGCTCGAGATTCTTCACCGCATCCTCATAATTGCCGATGCGGTAATAGGCCCAACCCAGCGAGTCCACGATGTAGCCGTCGTCCGGGCGCTGATCGACGGCCCGCTTGATCATCTTCATGCCTTCGTCGAGGTTGATGCCCTGATCGATCCATGAATAGCCGAGATAGTTGAGCACGTGCGGCTGCTCGGGCTGCAGATCGAGCGCCTTGCGCATATCGACTTCGGCCTTGCCCCACTGCTTGGAGCGTTCCTCGCAGATGCCCCGGTAGTAATAGTAGACCCAGGTGTTCTTGTCGGTCGCCGGCGGCAGGATATCGATGCCCTGCGAGTAGGTCCGCACGCAGTCGGCGAATTTCTTGCGGCCGCGCTCGATATTGCCGAGCGCCATGACGGCCTCGATATCCTTAGGATCATCCGCAGTGACGCCCTTGAGTATCTTGATTGCCTCGTCGGTGCGGTCGGCGGCGTCGAGATCGATTGCGAGCTGGATCTGCGCGTTGCGCTTCAGTGGCGAACCGGCCGGCATACGTTCGTAGACCTTGATTGCCATCGCCGGCTTCTTGACCGACTCATAGAGGTCGGCGAGCGACAACAATGCGAGCGGATGATGGGGCGCGAGGTAGAGCGCGAGCTGCAAATAGACGAGCGCGAGGTCCTCGCCGCCGCGGCGCGTCAGCGTCGCCCCGATCCCGTAAAGCGCTTCGGCCGCGCCCGTCTGCGGCGAATCGACCAGCGGCGGCAGCTTCTTGCCGGCCTTGGTTTCGCGCAATCCCTCCAGCACCAGCGGATGACGCGGAAGCTTCTTGTCGAAGGCATCATAGATCGCCGTCGCTGACGCCGCGTCCTTGTTGCGCGAGAGCCAGCGCGCATAGTCGTCGGACACGCGCAACATGGAATCTTCGAGCTTGTAGGCCCGCTCGAGGCGCACGCCGGCGTCTTTTTCCTTGCCCGCAAGTTCCAGGATCATCCCGGTATGGAGATCCTTGAAGATCGGGTACCATTCCGGACCCGTCAGCTTGTCGATATTGGCGACGGCCGTTTTGGCGTCGCCGGCGCCGTAACCGGCCCAGCCCGACAGCAGCGTGGCGACCAGATCCGTGATCGGCCCGCGGATCGACTGATTGATGTTGGTCTGCGCGGCGGCGTATTTCTTCTGCTTCAGATCGCGCACGCCGATGACAAGCCGGGCGACGCGATTGTTCTTGTCCTGGACGAGAATGCGGTCGGCAAGCTTGACTGCCTCGTCGATATCGCCATCGGCAAGCGAGGAGATGAACGCGCGATCCAGCAATTCATTGTTCTTTGGGTCGCTGCGGAGCGCCGAGCGATAGAAGGTGGCGGCCGAACTGGCGTCACGTTCGACGCTGGCGTGGCGCGCGGCCAGGTAGCTGCCCGACGTCGTCAGGCTTTTCAGATCATGGCTGGACGGGAATTGCGCGGAGTTGTCGGTGGGATGATCAGGCGTCTGCGCCGCAACGGAGCCGGGCAGCGCCAGCATGGAAAGGGTAATGGCGGCAATCGTCGAGCGATTGAAACGAATGGAAAGCATCACGGTTCGCCTTAGCTCCAGGATTTACGGCAGGATCTTGTGACCAATCTCGAATGCAAACCCAGTCGGCGGCATCAAGCAGGGCGACAATGCCGCTTTTGGCGACTAACCGCAAGGATTCGGGGTAGCAAATCGATTGGCAGGAACAGCCCATGCGCCGCCAATCCCGCCTCAAAACGCTTCCAGTATGGCGGTATCGTGGCCGATGGGCTGCACCCGGTCACGCAATCGTGGTCACATCGCCTCATAATTGGGCCCACCGCCGCCCTCCGGCGGAACCCAGGTGATGTTGCCGTTCGGATCCTTGATGTCGCAGGTTTTGCAGTGGACGCAATTCTGGGCGTTGATGACGAATCGCGGGCCCGCCGTCTCCTCCACCCATTCGTAGACGCCGGCCGGGCAATAGCGATTGGACGGCCCGGCATAGACATCATGTTCGGAGGTTTTCTGAAGGTTCATGTCCGCGACCTTCAGATGCACCGGCTGATCCTCCTCGTGGTTGGTATTGGAGAGGAACACCGAGGACAACCGGTCGAAGGTCACCTTTCCGTCCGGCTTTGGCGGCGCGATCGGCGCATGAGCCTTTGCCGGATCGAGCGTCTTGCGGTCGGGCTTGGCATGCGATTGGGTTCCAAACAGCGAGAAGCCGAACGTATTGCACCACATGTCGATACCGCCGAGCCCCACGCCGAGGATGGTGCCGAATTTCGACCACAGCGGCTTGACGTTGCGGACGCGATACAGGTCCTTGCCGACGGCCGAAGCGCGCCAGGCATTCTCATACTCGACCAATTCATCATTGGCCCGGCCGGCACCAAGCGCGACCGAAACATGTTCGGCGGCCAGCATGCCGCTGCCTATCGCGTTGTGGACGCCCTTGATGCGCGGCACGTTCACAAAGCCCGCCGCGCATCCGATCAGCGCGCCGCCGGCGAAACTCAGACGCGGCACCGACTGGTAACCGCCTTCGGTGATGGCGCGCGCGCCATAGGCAAGTCGTTTGCCGCCTTCGAGCAGGGCGCGGACGGAAGGATGCGTCTTGGAGCGCTGGAATTCGTCGAACGGCGAGAGATAAGGATCGTCGTAATTCAGGTGCACGACAAATCCGATCGCCACCAGATTGTCGTCGTAGTGATAGATGAACGAGCCGCCGCCGGTTGAATTGTTCAACGGCCAGCCGAACGCGTGCTGGATCAGACCTTTGCGATGCTTTGCGGGGTCGACCTGCCAGACCTCCTTCAGCCCGATGCCGAATTTAGGTGGCTCGCTGTTGGCATCGAGCGAGAATTTCGCGATCAGCTGCTTGGTCAGGCTGCCGCGCGCGCCTTCGGCAAACAGCGTGTATTTACCGACGAGTTCCATGCCGCGGGTGTAGGACGATTTGTGCGAGCCGTCCTTGGCGATGCCCATGTCGCCGGTCGCGATGCCGCGCACCGCGCCCTTGTCATCGTAGAGCACCTCGGCCGCGGCAAAGCCCGGATAGATTTCGACGCCGAGCGCCTCGGCCCTGCGCGCGAGCCAGCGACAGACATTACCGAGCGAGCCGATATAGCAATGATGGTTGTTCATCAGCGGCGGCATCGCGAAATTCGGCAACCGGATCGCGGAACCCGCCGTGTTCCAGTAGAACCGGTCTTCGGTGACTTGCGTCTTCAGCGGGCAATCGGCGTCCTCGCGCCAATCCGGAATCAGTTGATCGAGCGCCACCGGATCGACCACCGCGCCAGACAGGATGTGAGCGCCGACCTCCGAACCCTTCTCGACGACCAGCACCGTGAGATCGGCGTTGAGCTGCTTCAACCGAATCGCCGCGGCGAGGCCCGACGGCCCCGCTCCGACGATCACGACATCGAATTCCATGGATTCGCGCGGCGGCAGGTCTTCGGTGCTCATGGTCTGCTCTCGGGGCGGTTGAGAAAGCGTCTTCGGTCGTTTGTTTCCGATTTTCGCGCCAAGAACAACCATGGAAATGCCGATTGGGGCGTTTCGTTGCAGCGCAATCCGGCCTAGATTGCAAAGATGCCTTCGACCGCGCTCCATGACGCCTGATCCCTCGCCCACCGTTCAGCAATTGCTGGCCTTTTATCTGGAGGCCGGGGTCGATTGCGCGCTCGCGGAGGAACCCGTCAACCGGCTATCCGACCTCGGTGCGGACGCCGGCTCCCCGGGCCAAAATCCGGTGGCCTTAGATCCGGTGGCCTTAAATCCCATGGCCTTAACTCCCACGGCCTCAAGTCTCGGTGAAACGAGGCCCGCAAGGCCGGCGCCTGCCGCCACGGCGGCGGTGGTCGCTGACGGACCCGCGCCAGAGGCCGCCATCGCGTCGGCGCGGGAGGCGGCGCGGACCGCGCCTTCGCTCGAGGTGTTGCGGAGCATGCTTGAGAATTTCGACGGCTGTGCGCTGAAATCCACCGCCACCCGTCTGGTGTTTGCCGACGGCAACCCGCAGGCGCGTATCATGTTCGTCGGCGAAGCGCCCGGACGCGAGGAGGATATCGAGGGGCTACCGTTCGTCGGCCGCTCGGGCAAGCTGCTCGACCGGATGATCGCTGCGATCGGGCTTGATCGCAGCAAGGTTTACATCGCCAATGTGATTCCATGGCGGCCGCCGGGCAACCGCACGCCGACGCCGCAGGAAACCCAGATATGCCTGCCGTTCATCCAGCGGCAGATCGAGCTGGTAAATCCGGACATACTGGTGACGCTCGGCAATCCCTCCACGCAAACCCTGCTGTCGACACGCGAAGGCATCATGAAGACGCGCGGGCGCTGGTTCGACTTCGACACCGGCACGCGCGTGATCCGCGCGATCGCCACGTTCCATCCGGCGTATCTGTTGCGCTCGCCGTCCTACAAGCGCATGGCATGGCAAGATTTGCGCGCGATCGCGAAAGCGCTGGAGCAACTGGACTCCCCCTCATCCTGAAGGAGAACGCGTCAGCGTGCGTCGCGAAGGATAGCCGCACCTGGGCCTGATAGTTCGAGGCGGCGGAAGCGCGCCTCCTCGCCATCAGGATTAGGTTCACGGCGTCTTCGGTCGCACGATGGCCCAGCCGACCCGCAAGAGCGGCTGCCTTCCATTCACCAGCCACTCGAACGCGCGCGGCACCTCAGGCACGAGGCCTGGAAAGCGCTTCGCAATTTCGGCAGGCGGCGTGCCACCGGTATCGGACGCGCGCCAGACCACGACGCCGCCGGTTTCGTTGAACTTGGCCAAGCTCAGCCACGGCGTCCGTTCCGGCGTCGCGGCGAGAAAAAGATGGGGACGGGCCCGGCTCAACGTGATCAACGTGGCAAGCTGGGCATCGCCGCTCACCGCGGCGAGCCGTTGGTTGGTTCGCCGCTCGAAGCTGTCATCGAAAAAATTTGCAATGGTTGTCGCCGGCAGCGAGGTCGCCACCTCGCTGCTTCCGGTCCAGGGGGTAAACAGCGTCGTTGCGATGACCGCAAGCGCTGGCAGGACGATGATGGCTGCCCAGACTGAACGTAGCACCCGCTGGCGGCGGAGATGAATCAGATCGCCGGTAGCGACGATCGTCGCCAGTCCCGACATTAACAACGCGACGCCCGCACCGCCCACGACGCGGTCGAGGCCGAACAGGCCGGAAATCAGGCTTCCCGCAAGCGCCGGGCCGATCGCGAAGAAATAGACGAAGTCACGCGCAAGCGGCTCGACGGGAGGGCGAAAGATGACCGGCGATTCTTCCGGGTTACGCGCAAACCGCGCCGAATTGAGCGCCGCCAAAAGCACAATGCCGGATATCGCAAAAACCAGACCGCCGAGCAGTTCAGCCAATTGCAGCGCCCTTCCGCTCAGATCCGAAATCACCGGCCAATGCGGCGCGACGAGCGCATCGGCGCGGATCAGCCAGACGAGATAAGGCAGCGCCAGCACGACGATCACCAAGAGCGCAAACAGCGGATCGAACGACCCCACGACGCGCCGTCCGCGCGAGGTTGCGAGAGCAAATCCGACCACCAACGCCAGCAGGAGGATTGCGGCCGAGGTTGTCAACAGCAGGAGTCCGGCCTCGATCGACCAGGCGAACCACGCGTTGCGCCGATTCTGGCCGAGCAGTTGCCAGGAATGCAGCAGCAACAGCGCCCAGAGCGGGCGCGCGAGCACCATGGGTCCGAACTCGGCACCGGGCGAACTGAACACCAGGACCGTCATCGTCAACAGAATCGCAAGTACAGCTTGTTGTCCGCCGACGATGGCGCGCGCCAAAAGATACAGGGTCCAGAACGTCGCCACAGAACAAAGCTGCGCCAGCAGATAGACCCCGAAAATGTGGTTGCCCGCCGCACGAAACGCGATGTCGGCGAGCCAGAATGCAAGCGGAGGACCGAGATCGGTGCCGACCTGATATTCCCGGCCGAGGGCGAGAACGGTGGCGAGGTCGCCGGGAGGGCTGCGATACAGCAGCATCGGCACGAACAACCACAGCGCCGCCTGCAATAACACCACGAGCCAGACGACCAGCCGCGGCCGGGCGCGGATCAGTTCGATGACAAGGGAGGTGAAACGCATGAAATGCCCGAGAAACTGAAGGACTTGCCCGCACGTTGGCCCGTTCGATACTCGTGATAAGACGCGCGGGGCGCCGAGGCAACCACCGTCAGACTGCGGCGGAAATCTCGGTTGCAGCCGACCCTTCCAGCCCAAAAAGATCGGCTTCGCGTTTGACCGTCCACGGCTGATGCTTTTCCCGCGCCGCGACCACGGGCGCAAAGAAGCTGCGGTGGTGGGCCGAAGGACCAAGCCGGTCAAGCGCCTCAAGGTGCTCGGGTACGCTGTAGCCTTTGTGGGATTCAAAGCCGTAACCTGGACAATCCTGCGCCAGCGCGCACATCAGGCGGTCGCGCGTCACCTTGGCGATGATCGAGGCGGCTGCGATCGAAACGATCAGCCCATCACCACCGATGACGGCGTCACAGTCACACGCAGTATCGAGCCGGTCGCGGCCATCGACGAAGACATGCTTCGGCGCCTCCGGCAGCGCCTGAACCGCGCGCTTGAGCGCCCATAACGAGGCGCGCAATATGTTGTCGCGATCGATCCGCGCGGGCGAAGCGAAGGCGACCGAGAACGACGCCGTCGCGCAGATTTCCTCGAACAGTTCCTCGCGGCGCTCCGCCGTCAGCCGCTTGGAATCGTCGATGCCCTTCGGAATCCGCTTCGGATCGAGCACGACGGCCGCCGCCACCACCGGACCCGCCAGCGGGCCGCGCCCGGCCTCGTCGCAGCCGGCAACCGGCCAAATCCCGCGCTTGATCAGCGCGCGCTCGCGGCGAAAGCCCGGCGGCTTGACCACGGCTGGCTTGGCTTGCCCGTCTTTTGATTTATCCCAAATCATGGCCGGGATGCTGCGGCAAACGGCGGCCCCCGCACAACAAAAAAACGACCTATGCCCGCTGTTCACGCGTGCTGGCGCGCCAGTGGTTGACTTCAATACAGAAAACACTGCGATTGGCGCGGCCGGGTTCCTTTACATCTCTGATATACCGCAGACCGAGCTTTTGGAGTGTACGAATCGACGGTTCGTTTCGCGGATCGGCGAGGCCCAGCAATCGCTGGCAGTTGAGCCGTTCGAATCCGAATGCGAGTTGCGCCTTGCCGATCTCGGTGGCGATCCCCCTGCCCCAGACATTTCGCGACAGCACGAAGCCGATCTCCAGATCTTCCGCCCTCAAAGCCTCGCAGGGAAAGAGACCGGCAAAGCCGATGATTTCGCCTGTTGGACGGTCCTCCAGAACGGCAATGCCCGTGAGGCGATCGCCGAAGGTGAAACAACTTCGCATCACCTGTTCGGCTCCGGCCCCGGTCATTGGCCCGCCCTGAAAAACGTAACGCATCACGTCGCTGTCGCCCAGGACGCGTTCGTGCATGACGGGGATGTCCCGTTCGGTCGCGGAACGCAGCGTCAGACGTGGCGTCGTCAAAATGACGAGCGGCTCTTGCAACAATGGCGTGGATTGATCGTTCATCGGTCCGCAATACTGCAATTCACCGATGGAGAGAAGTTTCCATCGGTCTTTGCACCCAAAGTCTTGCACCCGGACGAGCTGCAGCATTTGGCCGGGGCGGCGGTCAAATGTGACAATGATTGCAGGCAGCCAGCTAAAACAAACTCAGCTGCTGCCCGCTTCGTTTGGGCCGGGCGAAATGATCGGTCGACAATTTCGATCGCCGCTTGTTCAATCCAAGCTTCTCGCAGGCGATCTCGAATCTTCGCCCGATCATCCAGGCCATCGGCCCAGTGCCTTTCATCCGCGTGCCCCATTGCGAATCGTAGTCGCGGCCGCCACGCATGTCGCGGATCAGGGCGAAGATGTGACGATAACGATCGGGATAGTTGGCCATCAGCCATTCACGGAAGAGATCGCGCACCTCCAGCGGCAACCGCAGCAGCACGTAGCTTGCTTCCTTGACGCCGGCATGGGCCGCAGCGTCAAGAATGCGCTCGATCTCGGAATCGTTCAGCGCGGGAATGACCGGTGCCACCATTGCTGTGGTCGGAATTCCCGCGTCCGATAATTGCCGCAGCGTCTCGAGCCGGCGCGTCGGCGTCGAGGCGCGCGGCTCCATCGTGCGCGCGAGTCTTGCATCGAGCGTCGTCACCGAAATCGCGACCTTGGCGAGATTGCGTTTCGCCATACGTGAAAGAATATCGATATCGCGGGCCACCAGGGCCGATTTCGTCACGATGCCGACCGGATGGCCGGCGCGGTCCAGAACCTCGAGAATGCCGCGCATGATTTTTCGCTCGCGCTCGATCGGCTGGTAAGGATCGGTGTTGGTACCGATTGCGATCATCCGCGGCTCGTAGTCTTCCGCAGCCAGTTCCTTTTCCAGAAGCTGCGGCGCGTCGGGCTTGGCGAACAGCTTTGATTCGAAATCGATCCCCGGCGACAGGCCGAGATAGGCATGGGTCGGCCGCGCGAAGCAGTACACGCAACCATGCTCGCACCCTCGGTAGGGATTGATCGAACGGTCGAAGCCGATATCGGGAGAATCGTTGCGCGTGATGACCTTGCGCGCGGTGTCGAGCGCGACCGTGGTCTTGAACGGCGGCAGTTCATCGAGGCTTTGCCAGCCATCGTCGAAGGCGACGCGCGCTTCCGCCTCGAAGCGGCCGCTGTCGTTCGACTGTGCACCGCGGCCACGCCGCCGCCCGCGCTCGATCGCCACAGCAAGTTCGGGAAAAGGAGAAAGCGCACCCGCCGGTTCGGAGGGCGCCGTGACCGGCGGGTGCTTGAGGGCATTTGAGGATGCTCGGCTCATGAGTTGAAGATAGCACGTCTTAAGAACAAATCAAGAACATAGATTTTCGTCTGTGGACGGTTGCTTGCCGCGCATCCTCGCCTAACCGGCTGTCTTCATGACATTTTTATGAATGATCTGGCGCAACGATGGCGTCACCAATGCAGTCAATATGGCGGCAACTCTTCCCCCGGTTGGCAGGTCATGAAATCACAAATTATCGAGGAACTCGGGCAAGCAGAAATTCTGTTGCCGTCACTGGTGGCCGAGGGGCTCGCCGCCAACGATCGTATCAAGGTACGCATGAGCGCACTGCAGGCGGCCGCGCGGCACGCGCAGGAGCCGGCGCGCCCGGCAACGGATTTGCATGTCGAATGCCGCGCCGCCGGCATCGCGCCCGCCGCGCTCGCAACCCTGATCGGAGGCTCCCATCTGGCCGGTAACGGCCGGATTGCCGCCCCGAATCTCGCAAGACTGATGAAGGAAATCAGCGACGACGCAGCAACGATGGTCCGCGCCGTCAAGGCCGGCAAATTGTCCGAGAGCGAAGCCTTGGCCACACGGCTGGCCACGATCGGCACTGCTGGCCTGCTTGAAGCCGCCAACGAAATCGAAATCGCGCGCGTCGCAACCCTGACAGGAATCACGCAGGACGGCGCGGACAGCTTGCACCGACTGGTGATGGACCTGCACAAGGCGCTCAACCGGCTCGCGGCGGAATGCTCCGAGGAGATCGTGAGCGGCGCCCACGTGTTCGGCTTGCACGCCGAAGACCGCGCACCGGTCGAAAGTTTCATGAAGGGGCTCAACGAAACCCGCGCCCTGAAGTTCAACCATCCCGGCCTCGATACCATGGCGACCCGCTCGAACGGCCGGCTCCTGATTCAAAACGATATCGGAACGACGGACGCCCATGTGGTGGTGGTCGCGGTCAGAAAAAACTCCGTAACCGTGACCTACACCGACGTGCACCGGGCGCGCGCCAAATTCTTCGTCGCGCTGTTCGACAAGTTTCGGGCGAAATGGAGCGGGCTTGACCGTCACACGGCGGCTGGTCTCGGCGAGGACAACGCCTTCTTTCTCGTCACCGGAGAATTACAGGCCGACGGTGCCCCCGATCGCAACGCTTTTCTCTCCGCGCTCGGCGCGGCGCTGGTTTTTCTCATCGACTGGAACAAGGCGCGCAAATTGCTGCGCAACTGGATCGCCAAGGAAGACGCCGCGCGCATTCTTGATTGGGCCGCCCGGCAGCACCTCGGCCATCGCGCCTTCCTCGAGCTCGGCGGCAACGAATTGATTGGCGCCGCAGTGCGCAACGCAGCACCAACGCGGATCGGATTCGGCGAACGGCTCGATCAGGCGCTCGGACGCAACGCTGCGGTCGACTTCATCAAGAATGCGATGCGGGTTTCGACCGAAGCGCTAAGCAATGGGCGCTCCGTGCGGCTGGTTCGCGACCAGATCGAGGCCGACCTGATCAGGCGTCTGGAACGTGTCGACAGCGCCCTGCTCGCGATCGTGCTGCGGCAAGTCGGATTGGCGCACGATATCACCGCAGCCATTGCCCACCACGTCGCGGCGTTACGAGCGGACCGCCCGGACGACGGCAGACGCCTCGTGGCTAGAGCCGGCCTGATCGAGCGCAAGGCCGACCGCATTGCCTTCGAAGCCCGTAATGAAGCAGGCCGCCTCAACGCCGGACCTATCATCGAACAGCTGGTAGATCGTGTCGAGGAGGCCGTCGACGAACTGGAGCAAGCCGCCTTCATCGCCTCGCTCGTGCCGGATGGGGTCGATCCCGAACTGCTTTCGACGCTCGCGGAATTATGCGCTGTCGCGATCACCGCGACCGAAGCCGCGGCTTCGGGCCTTGCCGCTGCGATCGAGGTTCCGGAAGGCCGCCGCGCCAATTCCGAAGATGCGCTCAACGCCGTCATTCGCCTCATCGACGCCGAACACGCCGCGGACGCGCGCGAACGCGAGGTCACCGCGCGGGTGTTCGCCGGCGGCTTCGACGTCGCAACGTCGCTTTCCGTAATCGAACTCGCGCGCGCCATCGAGCGTGCCACAGACCGATTGGCCGGCTTCGGGCATCTGCTGCGGCGGCACATCATGATCGACCTGTCGGCGTAAAGCATGATCCGGAAAAGTGGCAGCCGGTCTTCCGAAAACATCACGCTCAAGGAGAGGATTCAAGCCATGCATATCGTACGAATCGGCGGCGTATCGACCGGGCTGCATTCGGCCGACGCCATTGGCGCCAAGGCCGCCAATCTTGCACGCATGGCGACGCTCGGCTTGCCGGTGCCGCCGGCCTTCGTGCTCCCGGTCAAACTCTGCGCTGCGATCATCGGCAAGGAAGCACACGCCGAGACCAACCTTCACGAGGGACTGAAGGAAGGCATCGCGTTCCTTGAGCAGGCGACCGGCAAACGTTTCGGCGACCATCGGCAGCCGCTATTGGTATCCGTGCGGTCCGGCGCGGCTCGCTCGATGCCTGGCATGCTGGACACTGTCCTCAACGTCGGTTGCACATCGGCCGCCGTGCAGGGCCTGATCCGCAGCAGCGGGCGGCCCCGGCTGGCGTGGGATTGCCGACGGCGCTTTATCGAGAGCTACACCGAGACCGTTCTCGGTCTCGACCCGGCTATTTTCTCCGCCCGCCTGGCCGAGTTGATTTTAGGCGAAGGCATCGCCAATGACCGCGAGCTGGATAGCGAGGCGCTCGAACGCCTCGCGGCGGACCAGCGGGCTTTGATCGAAGAACGCTATGACGACGGCTGGTTTGAGGACGCAACCGCCCAGCTCGAAGGTGCGGCACGAGCCGTCTATCACTCATGGATGAGCGAGCGGGCGCAGGCCTACCGCCATCTCCAGCAGCTCGATTTCCTCAAGGGCACCGCCGTAACCGTGCAGGCCATGGTATTCGGCAATGGCGGGCTTTCGTCCGGCGCGGGCGTCGCGTTTTCGCGTGATCCCTCGACCGGATTGCGGCAACCGATGATCGATCTCGTGCTCGACGCCCAGGGCGAAGATGTCGTCTCCGGCCGGCGGACACCCGACACGGACGAGACGATCGCCCGCGCACTACCGCAGCTTGCGGCCGAGCTTGGCGATATCCTCCGACTTCTCGAACAGGAGTTCGGCGACGTCCAGGATGTCGAATTCACCATCGAGGACAGCAAATTATGGGTCCTCCAGACTCGCTCCGCGAAGCGGACGCCGCGCGCGAGCTTGCGCATCGCTATCGACCTCGTGCACGAGGGACTGATCACGCCTCAGGAAGCACTCGAGCGACTTGCCGGAATCGATCCCGCCGCTCTGGTTCAGGTGTCTCTGGTTTCGGTCGACGAGCCGCTTTTGACGGGTATTGCCGCGTCGGGTGGGATCGCGACTGGCCGCGCCGCCTTCTCATCCGAAAGCGCCCGAAGGCTTGCAGCCTCAGGCGACCCCGTCATTCTGATGCGGCCCGATACCAGCACGGCTGACGTCGAAGGCTTCGCGCTGGCCTCGGGCATCGTGACGAGCGTGGGCGCCCGCACCTCGCACGCCGCGCTGGTCGCGCGACAGATGGGAAAGCCCTGCATCGTTGGATGCCGTGCGATGGTGATCGACGCCGCCGACCGCGCGCTAATGGCCGGCACGACGATCTCGGAGAGCGATTGGATCACCATCGATGGCGACAGCGGCAAGATATATCTCGGACAGCGGGAAACCGTGGTGACGCGGCCGGAGGCGGAGCTTGCGGAGATTGCGATTTGGCGGTCCGAGGCGGGCGACCAGTCTCACCAGGCGAGCCAACCGCTATCATCCCCGCGTCAGCCCGTGCGGCAAGGGTCGGTTGGCGGATAATCATCCCTGTCGCGTGCCGCAAGATGGCCGGCGCGGGTACATAATTGCCGCAAAAAGCTGCAGCCGATGGGCTGATTTGATTGTGACAAGGTGATAATTGTTGCCCCGTTTTTCACGGTTTGAGACCACGAAGCCATGTTGAGCGTCATTATTCCAACCGACGGCGCCGAGCAGCCGACCGTCGCAACGCTTGCAGCGCTGGTACCGGGCGCGGCCGCCGGCGTGGTGCGAGAGGTGTTGCTGGTCGACCGGGCGGGCACCGGCGTGATCGAACGGGTTGCCGACGTCGCGGGGTGCCGCTTTCTGGCCTTCGATGGCTCGCACGCCGCCGCGTTGGCCGCGGGCGCATGCGAGGCCCGCTCGCCATGGCTGATGTTCCTGCATTCCGGCGCTGTACTGGACTCGGGCTGGATCGACGAGACCACCCAGTTCATCCAGCGTGTTTCGGACAGCGGGCGTCCCCGCGCCGGCGTCTTCCGCTATGCGCGTTCGCCCTATTCCGACAGAGGCTTGCGCGACGCCATGAAATTCGTGGCTCGGATGATCGCGGGCCCTTGGGCGGACCAGGGACTTCTGATCGCGCGCGACCACTACCAGCGGATCGGCGGCCACGTGCCGAACGCCCGCCGCTCCGAAGCAAGGCTGCTGCGGCAGCTTGGCCGCTCCTCGCTCACCATGCTTCATAGCCGGATTATCGTGGCCTGACCCAAGATACTTGCCAAAGTCAAATAATTAATTGACAATGGCAAGTATCGAGGTCAACCATGTCCCTGCCGGATCGCGACGGCCAGATTTCAGCGGTGCGCGCATTCACCCGTTTCTATACAGGCAAACTCGGCGTGCTTGGCCAGCAACTCCTGCAGAGCCCGTTCTCGCTGAGCGAGGCGCGGGTGCTCTACGAGATTGCGACTTGCGAAAACCCTTCGGCGAAAAAGATCGGGATCGAACTTGGTCTTGATCCCGGCTACCTCAGCCGGATCGTGCAGAAATTCGATGCGGATGGGCTGATCACCCGCAAAGCGTCGCCCGCGGATCGGCGGCAATATCAGCTCGGCCTGACGGTAAAGGGAAGACAGGCCTTTGCGAAACTTGATCGCAGTTCGCACGACGATGTCGCCGAAATGCTCGCCACATTGTCGGACGGCGACCGCCAGCGGCTGACCGGGGCGATGGCCACAATCGAGCGGCTGCTCGGTAGTTCCGCTGCTGCGACCGCGACCTTACGCGAACCGCGCCCTGGCGACCTGGGGTGGGTGGTGCAGAGCCATGGCGCGCTCTACGCCAGCGAATATGGCTTCGATTCCTCCTTCGAGGCCCTGGTGGCGGAGATCTGCGCAAAATTCCTGGGCTCGTTCGATGCGTCGCGGGAGCGTTGCTGGATCGCCGACATCGACGGCGCCCAGGTCGGTTCGGTTTTTCTTGTGAGGCAAAGTGACGATGTCGCCAAACTGCGATTGCTGCTGGTCGAACCCGCCGGACGCGGCCAGGGATTGGGACGACGGCTTGTTACGGAATGCATCGCGTTTGCGCGCGCCTGCGGCTATCGCAAAATCACGCTTTGGACACAAAGCATCCTGGCCGGGGCCCGCAAGATCTATTCAGACGCCGGATTTGTGCTGATAGCGAGCGAGCCGCACCGCAGCTTCGGCCAAAGCCTGATCGGCGAGACCTGGGAAATGAAGCTCTAAATTAACAGTCTTCCCAGCAAAGCCTGCCCGACGCGGACGCACCTCGCTTCCTCCCCGCCCCTTCCAACGTGCCCGGTTCACACGATACGATGATCGCCAAAATCGGGCAGGAGAAAACTGATGAACCCATGGTCGCTCGTTCGATCGCTAGCCATCATTGGCGCGGCCGTCCTGTTCATGGTGAGGACGGCGTGCGCCGCCGATGTTCAGGTCATGATCTCGTCCGGTTTTTTCGGCGTCTATTCCGAGCTCGGTCCGGCTTTCGAGCGGGCAAGCGGTCACCATCTGGTGACGACGCGCGGTCCATCGATGGGGGATTCCCCGGAGGCAATCCCTGCGCGGTTGGCGCGCGGCGAGAGCGCCGATGTCGTGATCCTCGATGGAGCGGCCGCCGATGAGCTCGGCAAGCGAGGCCTGGTGCGCGCCGACAGCAAGATCGAACTGGCGCGATCGCTGATCGGCATGGTGGTGCGCGCAGGCGCCGCGAAGCCCGACATCGGCAGCGTCGAAGCACTCAAAAGCACACTGTTGGCGGCAAAGTCGATCGCCTATTCGGACAGCGGCAGCGGCACTTATCTATCGACCACATTGTTCAAGAAGCTCGGCGTCGCCGACGAGATCGCGTCCAAGAGCCGAAAGGTGCGGGGGCCACCGTCCGGAGAGCCTGTCGCTGCGGTCGTCGCGCGGGGCGAGGCGGAAATCGGCTTCCAACAGGTCAGCGAGCTGATCCATGTTGGCGGAATTACCTTCGTCGGCGCGCTTCCCGCCGAGGTGCAACCGATGTTTTCCTTCGCGGGTGCGCTGACGAACACGGTTCGCCAGCCCGAGGCCGCCGGTGCGCTGCTGCGTTTCCTCGCCTCGCCCGAGGCGGCGCCAGCGATCTCGAAGGCCGGGCTGATGCCGCCCTCAAACCCATAGCCCGCGCAACCGGTTCGAAATAGTGCGCCAGACACCCGCGATATCAGGTCAGGAATTTCACGCCATAGGTCTTGGCGCGACGCCAGACGACTTCGCACAGGTCCCGCTTCGGGTGATCCGGCACGAGCGCCAATTCGAACTTGTCTCCGACGTCCATCGCATCATCTGACGCGATCCTCGCGCCGCCCGGCGAAACGTCCAGCACGAAACATTTGCGCTTCGTCATTCCGTTGTCGACCGTCATCCAGGCGGGCTTCTTGGGAAGTTGCCGTCGTGGTTCGCGCTGTACCCTTATCCTCGGCTCAGCAACAGTCATGATGACCATCCGTCGTTGGAGCCGATTGCAATCGGCTCTACGATCCTCAACAGAGGCCACCAGATTGAAGGCAATGTCGTAAGGTTCCCTTAGCGCTTTGCCTTGAAATTTAGCGAAATGCCCGCCAAGGACGGCGCTTCCGTCAAACTGACGCGCCCTTCGCCTTCGGGCGGCGCAGATGCTCGTCGAGCCTCGGCATGATCTCGACAAAATTGCAGGGCCGCGTGCGGTAATCGAGCTGGGCGGCGAGGATGCCGTCCCAGCCGTCACGGCAGGCCCCCGGCGAGCCCGGCAGGCAGAAGATAAAGGTGGCGCCTGCAACGCCGGCGCTGGCGCGGCTCTGAATCGTCGACGTGCCGATCTTGGCATGGCTCAACATGTGAAACGCGATCGAGAAGCCATCCATCCGCTTTTCGAACAATGGCTCGATCGCCTCCGGCGTCACGTCGCGTCCGGTGAAGCCGGTGCCGCCCGTGGTGACGATGACGTCGACGCCGGGATCGGCGATCCATCGCTTGACGACGATGCGGATCGCATCGACATCGTCGACGATGATCTCCCGCGCCGCGAGCCTGTGGCCGGCGGCCACGATCCGCTCCGACAGCGTGGTGCCGGATTTGTCGTCCGCAAGCGAGCGCGTGTCCGAAATCGTCAGCACCGCGATATTGAGCGGCACGAACTGCTTGGATTCATCGATCGAGGTCATGGCAAGTTCTCATTCCTCATCCCGACGCGGCCGCGAAGGGACCGATCCGGAAATCCCGATCGGTTACAGCGATGCCGCACTGAACGTGTCACATGCCTTCAGCGACCCCTGCTGATAGCCGATCATGAACCATCGCTTGCGCTGTTCGGCCGATCCATGGGTGAACGAATCCGGCACCACCCGTCCGGTCGCCTGCCGCTGCAATGTATCGTCGCCGATCGCGGACGCCGTCCGCAGCGCGCCGTCGATATCGCCCGCCTCGATGAAGCCCGGGCGCTTCTTCTCCTCGCGATTGACCCAGATGCCCGACAGGCAGTCGGCCTGCAACTCCACCCTCACCTGCAAGGCGTTCGCCGCCGCCTTGTCGCCCGATGCCCTCTGCTGCGCCGTCACCTTCGGCAGAATGCCCAGCAGGTTCTGGATGTGATGCCCGGCTTCATGGGCGATGATATAGGCCGCGGTGAACTTGCAGGCACTGCCCTGACAGCCGTGAAAGCGGGTCTCGACCTCACGGAAAAACCCGGTGTCGAGAAAAATCTGTTTGTCCGGCGGACAATAGAACGGTCCCATCGCCGACTGCGCCATGCCGCAGCGCCCGCCATTGGTGGCATTGCGAAACAGCACGATGCGCGGGCCGGTATAGGTTTGCCCCGCAGCCTGGAAGATCTCGCTCCAGCGGTCGTCGATCTCGCCGAGGATGCCGGCGATCATGCTGCCCATCTCGTCGGTGGGCGCCCCTTTCTTGGCCGTCCCCGATTGGCGATCGGTTTGATAGCTCGGCGCCTGGCTGCCGCCGCCGGTAAGAATTTCCGCGCCGCCGATCAGGATGCGCGGATCGATGCCGAAGGCGTAACCGACGAGGCCGAGCACGATGATGGTGCCGATGCCGAGTCCGCCGCCGCCCATCGGCAGACCCATGCCGCCGCCCATCCCGCTGCCACTGTCGTCACGACGGTCTTCGACGTCGTCGCTGCGGCGAAAATCATCGTAACGCATGGCCCGTTTTCCTCATTCCAGCTTGCTGGCGGCAGCCTCAGCGGTCTCAACGCGCCGAGCAGGCAAAATGTTCTTGGTTTGACTAATAACCCGCCCGGCAAAAATTGCCTAGCGTGAAAGAATTACCGGGTTAAGTCGATTTTTACTTTGCCCGGTCAATGTATCGCCAGTCGGTTGTTTGGTCCCGCGTCGCCGACAGCGTCGCCTGAGTCAGAGTATTTGAGTCATGGTTGTGTCGCGTCGCGGGGCGTCTGCAAGGGCGCCCCGCACCAAATTTGAGTCCGCGTCCGATTCCCGTATCGTCGTAGGCGATTGCGTCGCCGAGATGTCAAAATTACCGGCAGGTTCCGTCGACCTGGTCTTCGCCGACCCGCCGTATAACCTGCAGCTCAAGGGCGACCTCAAGCGCCCCGACGAATCCCACGTCGATGCCGTCAACAACGACTGGGACAAGTTTTCATCCTTCGCCGCCTATGACGATTTTACCCGCGCCTGGCTGCTCGCCTGCCGCCGCCTCATGAAACCGTCGGCAACGCTGTGGGTGATCGGCTCCTATCACAATATTTTCCGCGTCGGCGCGATCATGCAGGATCTCGGCTTCTGGGTTCTCAACGACATCGTGTGGCGCAAGACCAACCCGATGCCGAATTTCCGCGGCCGCCGCTTCACCAATGCCCATGAGACCATGATCTGGGCGGCGCGCGACGAGAAGGCCAAGGGCTATACGTTCAACTACGAGGCCCTGAAGGCGGCCAATGAGGACGTGCAGGCGCGCTCCGACTGGCTGATCCCGCTTTGCACCGGCGAGGAACGGCTCAAGGACAGCGACGGCAAGAAGGTCCATCCGACCCAGAAGCCCGAAGGCCTGCTGGCGCGCGTGCTGCTATCGTCGTCCAAGCCCGGCGACCTCGTGATCGATCCGTTCAACGGCACCGGCACCACCGGCGCGGTCGCAAAGCGGCTCGGCCGCCGCTACATCGGTTTCGAGCGCGACCAGACCTATGCGAACGCCGCCGAAGCGCGCATCGCGGCCGTCGAACCGCTCCCGGAGGCAACACTTGCGCCGTTCATGACCGCGCGCGAAGCCCCGCGCGTCGCGTTCTCCGAGTTGATCGAGCGCGGCATGATTTCGCCCGGTACCAAGTTGGTCGACGCCAAGAAGCGTCACGGCGCGCTCGTCCGCGCCGACGGCGCCATCATGCTCGGCGACAAGGTCGGCTCGATCCACCGCATCGGCGCGGTGGCGCAGGGCGCGGAAGCCTGCAACGGCTGGACCTTCTGGCACGTCGAGACCCGACAAGGCCTCAAGCTGATCGACGAACTGCGCGCCGAAATCCGCTCCGCCATGGCGGCGGGCTAGGCTTCAAATCGCGCATCTTCAATTTTCAAACAGCCAAGAAGCGAGTGGCGCTCTTACCCGTCATTGCGAGGCCAGCGAAGCGATCCATGTCTCCGAAGCAGAATGGATTGCTTCGTCGCTAACGCTCCTTGCGCGATCGCCTTGCGTCTATCGCTCGCAATGACGCCAACACACAACTCCGCAATCCCGGAACGCAAATGCGCCCAGGGTGTGCATAAATCGTCCGCCCAAAATCAGAGGGCGCAGGGAATGCCGGGCGTCCGATACGCCCGCAGTCGCGCGTGGTGTGTAGGAAACACGCGCGTTAGTCACCACGGTCACACCGGTTCACCCGGCATTCCCCGCGCAATGGTTTTAACGGTTTCCTTCGTGATCTTGGTGTCCTGCCACCGTCATCCCTGAGAAGCTTGCTTCTCAAGAACTTGACGCCAGCGTCGGGGCGTCAGGACCACACGACTTCGCCGTCCGCGTTGACGCCGCACGTCAGCGCGCCGCCAAAGCGTCCACCGCATCCCGCACCCAACGTTCGTGACGACCGCGAAGCGCCCCTCATGTGACTGCGTCGGGCGTGTGCCGCAACGGCACGCTGCTGCGGCGGAGTAACGCGACGGGCAATTAGCGCATGGCGTGATGCGCGATTTGCCCGCGTGCAAGATCGCATGAGATCAAACACGTCGCGGTCGCTCCTCCGAAAATCATGGCGATTGGCTCGCGCCAACGTCGACGGGGTTATCGAATGAGTGCCATGTCGACCGTTGAGCTGGCAGCGCATAACGGACATTTGCCGTCTCGACCCGGTCGCGAATGACCCCAAGCCGACATCGATACTTGGGCAAGATGCGGCCCCGGTTGATCTGCATCAATCAACTTTGACATGCTGGGTCATATCCTGTGTTTGTTTATTCTAATTACGGAGGGGTTCCATGCAGAAGTTCGTCATGGTCTCTCAGAATAGTCAGCTCACAGATGAAGGCTCGTCCGGGGCAGTTGTCGTAAGGCCGTCCGCTCACGGCGACCCAATGGCGCATCAATTCGATTGCGTTCACGGAAACGAGCCGATGCCGCAAATCATGATCCAACTCATTGGTTGCCACATAGAAACGCGCGTGCCCCACAAACGGTTCGTGGGCGAACTCACTGACCGGTTTGACCTAGGGACGTGTTGTGCCTGACGTCCACCTGATCCCGGTAGCGATGCTGGCGCGCCCGATCTTCGGGTGCTCAAATGGCTCTTCTTGACGACCGCAATTTGATCGCCACGTTCTGCAGGGTCGGATCGACCATCGCGTGCGAGCGATCGCTTGGGGCCTGAAATTTGCGCGTCTTCATCGTCCACGCCCATCATGAGCCCAAAAGCTTCAACGGCGCGATGACGCGTGAGGCCGCCGCGGCGCTTCAAGCGGCCGGACATGATGTCATCATCTCCGACCTCTACACCATGGGCTTCAATCCGGTATCCGACCGGCGCAATTTCCTCACCGTCAAGGACCCGGAGCTTCTTCGGCAGCAAACCGAAGAAGCCTATGCCGCCGAGCACAATGGCTTCGCTGCGGATATTCAAGCGGAAATGGACAAGCTGTTCTGGTGCGACGTGCTCGTCCTGCAATTCCCCCTTTGGTGGTTTGGACTGCCGGCGATCCTGAAAGGGTGGGTCGATCGCGTCTTTGCCTCGGGAGGCCGCATCTATGGCGGCGGCAAATGGTATGATCGCGGCGTCTTCAGCGGCAAGCGGGCGATGTGCGCCTTGACCATCGGCGGTCCGCCATCGATGTACTCGGAGGTCGGACTGAACGGCTCGATCTCCTCAATTCTGTTTCCGATCAATCACGGCATGCTTTACTTCACCGGTTTCACGGTGATCGAGCCGTTCCTGGTGCATGCGCCGGCGCGAATTGGCCAGGAGGCGCGCGTCGCCGAATTGGCCCGCTATCGCGCGCGCATCCTCGGCCTCGCCTCCGCACCCACGATTTCCTATCCGGTGCTTGACGATTACGATCAGAACTACGTTCTGAAGACGAAATTGCCGTAGTCCCGGTCAAGGCCGCCGGCTGCTCACAAACTCTTTGCTTGAACTGCCTCCAAATTCGACGCAACAACACGACGCAAACCCAATCAATTCCTAGGCAAATCAGGGGGAATATTGATGCTCAAATTTTACTTCAACGGCGCGCCGAACCCGGCCAAGGTCGCACTGTTTCTGGAGGAGTCCGGCCTGCCTTACGAACTGGTGCCGGTCGATACCCGCAAGGGCGACCAGTTCAAGCCGGAATTCCTGAAGGTAAATCCGAACGGCAAGGTGCCCGCGATCGACGACAACGGGGTGTTCGTGTTCGACTCCAACGCCATCCTGCTTTACCTCGCCGAGAAGACCGGCAAATTCCTCCCCGCCAATACGCCCAACAACCGCGCGCAATTGCTGTCCTGGCTGATGTTCATCGCCACCGGCCTTGGGCCCTATTCTGGACAGGCGGTGCATTTCAAGCATTTCGCACCGAAGGAGCTGGAATACGCCCACAACCGCTACCAGTTCGAGGCGCATCGCCATTACAAGATCCTCGACGATCATCTCGCGAGGAGCCGCTACATGGTCGGCGATTCCTATACGATCGTTGATATGGCGTTCTGGGGCTGGGCGCGGATGGCGCCGTTCGTGCTCGGCGACGACGTGTTCACAAAATATCCCAACGTAAAGCGCCTGCTCGACGAAGTCTCGGCACGGCCGGCCGCGCCGCGCGCGCTCGCACTGAAGGACAAGTTCGTCTTCAAGACGGAAATGGACGACGAGGCACGCAGCATCATGTTCCGCCACCTCAAGACCAAGGCGGCCTGATCTCGCCAACCATGACGCGACGGCGCCCTTCGCGGGCGCCGTTTTCGTTTCACGCATCGATCGCTGCTACCGCCTCGATCTCGATCAGCCAACCCGGCCGCGCCAGCCTTGAGACGACGACCAGCGTGGAGGCCGGCGGATGCGCGGCGTTGAGGTAGCGATCGCGGATCGCGCGCAGCCTTGGCACTCCGGCCCGTTCGACCTCGGCGACAAGAAAGTAATTCAGCTTGACGATATCGGCCATGGTGCCGCCGGCCGCCTCAACCGCAATCTTGAGATTGCGGAAAACCTGTTCGACCTGCGCATCGAAATCGCCCTCGCCGACCAGGTTGCCGGACGCGTCGCTCGATACCTGGCCCGCGACAAAGACGATGGTGCCCTTGCTGACTTTCGCGATGTGCGAATAGCCGACCGGCGGCGGCAGCGACGCAGGGCTGAAGAATTCCTTCGATGGCTTGGTCATGTCGATCTCCCTGTCAGGCTGGTGGTATCTTTACGCTCATACAAGTATCTCTTCGCAGTTGCCCCTTCGCGCTCGCTCATGTCATGACCCTGCCGGTAGAGGGCATCATGACGGTTCTGATCGCGGGTGGCGGTATCGGCGGACTGACGCTGGCGCTCAGCCTGCATCAGATCGGCGTTCCCGCCAAAGTCTTCGAGAGCGTTCCCGAACTGAAGCCGCTCGGCGTCGGCATCAACGTGCTGCCGCACGCCGTTCGCGAGTTGATCGAACTCGGCCTGCTCGACCGGCTTGATGCGGAAGGCGTCCGCACGCGGGAGCTTGCGTATTTCTCCAAGCACGGCAAGCCGATCTGGAGCGAACCGCGCGGGATCGAGGCCGGTTACAAATGGCCGCAGTTTTCGATCCATCGCGGGCTGCTGCAACAGATCCTGCTCGACGCCGCGATCGAACGGCTCGGCCAGGAGAATATCCTCACCAGTCATCATCTGCGCGACTGGACCGAGACACAAAATGGCGTCCGCGCAAATTTCATCGACAAGGCAAGCGGAAAACCGGCGGGCAGCCACGAGGGCGCGCTTCTGATCGCCGCCGACGGCATTCATTCCGCGATCCGCGAACGGCTCTATCCCGGGGAAGGTCCGCCGATCTGGAACGGGCGCATCCTCTGGCGCGGCATCACCGCAGGCGAGGCTTTCCTCACCGGCCGCACCATGATCATGGCCGGCCACGAAATCCTGAAGTTCGTCTGTTATCCGATTTCGAAGGAAGCCGACCGTGACGGCAAGTTCCAGATCAATTGGGTCGCCGAGCGGCATATGCCGCCGACTTATCAATGGCGACGCGAGGATTATAATCGAACCGCAAAGCTCGACGAATTCCTGCCGTGGTTTGAGGACTGGAAGTTTGACTGGCTCGATGTCCCCGGCCTGATCCGCAACTGCCCGCACGCCTACGAATATCCGCTGGTCGACCGCGATCCCGTCCCGCAATGGACCTTCGGCCGCGTCACGCTGATGGGCGACGCCGCGCATCCGATGTACCCGATCGGCTCCAACGGCGCATCGCAGGCGATCCTTGATGCGCGCGTGCTCACCCGCGAGATTCTCGCGCACGGTCCGACCGAAAACGCCCTGAAGGCCTATGAGGCGGAGCGCCGCCCCGCCACGACCGATCTCGTCATGCTCAACCGCCGCAACGGGCCGGAGCAGGTGATGCAGCTGGTGGAGGAACGCGCGCCCAATGGCTTCAAGGTCGTTACCGATGTGCTGTCGCAAAAGGAGCTGGAAGACATCGCCGCAAACTACAAGCGCGTCGCCGGTTTTCAGGTCGAAGGCCTCAACGCCAAGCCGCCGATCGTGGTCATGCCCGCACAGGGGGCAAGCATTCGAACGTGAGGTAGCTAATCGCCCAGTCCATGCGCGATCACCTTGCGCATCACATTGGGCAGCGCTTCATCCCTCAAGGTTGCGATTTCCACCCACCGCATGCCCTTCGGTGCGGGGGTTCGGGCCGGCGCGTGGGCGGTGTAGACCACAAGCTGCAACGGAAAATGCGTGAACACGTGATTGACCACGCCTGCTTTGCGATGCCAGCGCGCGACACCCTTCAAGGCGGGGGTCTGCCTGCGCGCCGCCTCGTCGTCCTGTGCCGCGAGCCAGTCTGAACAGGGAACCTCGGTCATGCCGCCCAGCAAGCCCTTCTCGGGACGGGTGCGGACCAGCAGTTTGTCGCCGCGCGTGACGACGAAAGCTGCGCCGCGCCGCAGTTGCCCGGATTTCTTCGGCGCCTTGCGCGGAAACGTCTCCTGGTCGCCGCGCGCGCGCGCCGCGCATCCCGCCTCGAGCGGACACAGCGCGCAGGCCGGCTTTTTCGGCGTGCAAATCGACGAACCCAAATCCATCAGCGCCTGCGCGCTATCGCCGGCGCGGGATTTCTCGTCGCCCGCGCGTGTTTTGCGAAGCAATGTCGTCGCCAGTTGCTGGATCAGCGGCTTCGCCTGCGGCAACGGCTGTTCGACCGCAAACAATCGCGACACCACGCGCTCGATGTTACCGTCGACCGGCATGGTGCTGCGGTCGAAGGCGATCGCGGCAATGGCGGCCGCGGTGTAAGGCCCGATCCCCGGCAGCGCGCGCAAGCCTTCCTCGGTATCCGGAAAAACCCCGCCGTGATTGCGCACGACCGCCACCGCGCAGGCATGAAGGTTGCGCGCGCGCGAATAATAGCCGAGCCCGGCCCACATCCTTAAGACGTCGTCGAGCGAGGCGCGGCCAAGAGCCGCGACGTCAGGCCAGCGCGCCAGAAATTTCTCGAAATAAGGCCCGACCGCTTTGACGGTGGTCTGTTGCAGCATGATTTCCGACAGCCACACGGCATAGGGATCGGCGCGCCTCCCCTTCGGCGCGCGCCACGGCAGCGCCCGGCGATGCCGGTCGTACCAGGCGAGCAGCAGCGCGGGGCGCGAGGCTACAGCTTGATCGTGATCGAAGGAGGGGACTTTCTTTCGCCGGACGGCCGCACCTGCTAGGGTCATGTGACCATATAACGTCATTTGACGTATGGACCGAAGGTCCCGGCCACCAATCTCACCAGGAAAACTTCGGGATTGTCGCACTCGCTGACTGGAACTCGAAGACCCCATGGCCAAACCCGGTCCGATCTCGGCAAAGCCGCTCTCCGTGCTGCTCAGCGACGTCTTTTCTGACGCCTACGCGAGGCAGGGATTTGCGGCGCGCGAACTGGTCACGCGCTGGGCCGAAATCGCCGGTCCCGAAATATCGACCCATTGCGAACCACTGAAAATACAGTGGCCGCGACCGGTGGAGGGACAACCTCAGGAACCCGCGACACTGGTGCTACGGGTCGACGGTCCTATGGCCCTGGAAATCCAGCATACCTCCGACGTCATTCTGCAGCGCGTCAACCGCTTCTTCGGCTGGAGCGCGGTCGGCCGGCTGACGCTGCGGCAAGGGCCATTGTCGCGGAGGGAGCGGCCTGCCGCCTCCCATGCGCCGGATGCCAGACGTGTTGAGGAAGTCGCGAAAACCCTGTCCTCGGTCGAGGACGATGAATTGCGGGCCGCGCTGGCGCGGCTCGGCGCCTCAATCAAGCGAAATTGAGCCCCTCGCCGAGTCTGGCTATTGCGGCCCGCCATTGCCACATTGCTGGTTTCAAGCTAGCGAACAGCCTTGCAATGGGTTTTTCGGCGTGAAAGCGCCAATTCGGGAGCAGACCTTGATCATTACCCGTCGTGCCTTTACCGCCGCCCTGTCGCTGACCGGACTTGCCGCTCTCGTCGGGTTCTCACCGCTGCGCCTGATTGCTGACGCGATGGCGCAGGGACCGGCCGATGTGGCCAAGCCGATGTCGCTGCCGGACATGGCGCTCGGACCGGCCAACGCTGCTGTGACCATCACCGAATACGCCTCGATGACCTGCCCGCATTGCGCGGCCTTCAATGAAACCGTGTTCCCGAAGATCAAGGCGTCCTACATCGACACCGGCAAGGTCCGCTACGTGTTCCGCGAATTCCCGCTCGACATCAAGGCGGCGGCGGGTTCGATGCTGTCGCGCTGCATCGCCAAGGACGATTCCGGGAAATACTTTGCGGTCACCGACATGCTGTTCAGGCAGCAGGGCGACTGGGTGACCAAAAACACCACGGAAACGCTGACCCGGATCGGCAAGCAGGCCGGCCTGAGCCAGCAGCAGGTCGAGGATTGCCTCAAGGACCAGGCACTGCTCGACAAGATTGTAGCCGATCAGAAATTCGCCTCCGAGGTGTTGAAGGTCAATTCGACGCCGACCTTTTTCCTCAATGGCGAGAAGATCAAGGGCGAGACGTCGTTCGAGGAATTCGACAAGCGGATCAAGGCGCTGCTGAAGAGCTGATTCCCTAAGGTCGCAGCCGATCGGCACCAAACGCCCCCTAACCCCCAACAAAACGCTTGATAAAACCCGTGGGAAAAGCCGAGGGCGCCGGTTGCCCTCCGGCCCCGGCGTCGCCATTGTCGGTCGCCATCAGAGCCGCCGGAAGCGACTCGCCCACACACCGACATGCCTTCTATGGTATTGTCCCGGCAGGGAGATTCGCGCCCCGCCAACAGAGAAACTGTGCCTATGAAACTGACCCGCCTGCGCCTCCACGGTTTCAAGTCGTTCGTCGAACCCACTGATTTCGTGATCGAACCCGGCCTCACCGGCGTGGTCGGCCCGAACGGTTGCGGCAAATCCAACCTGGTCGAGGCCTTGCGCTGGGCGATGGGCGAGACCTCGCATAAATCGCTGCGCGCCGCCGACATGGACGCGGTGATCTTCGCCGGTTCAGGCAACCGGCCGTCGCGCAATCACGCCGAAGTGGTGATGACGATCGACAATTCCGATCGCTCCGCACCTGCAGCGGTGAACGACCGGGAGATTCTGGAGATCTCGCGCCGGATCGAGCGCGAGGCGGGCTCGGTCTATCGCATCAACGGCCGCGATGTGCGCGCCCGCGACGTGCAGCTGCTGTTTGCCGATGCCGCCACCGGCGCGCGCTCGCCGGCGTTGGTGCACCAGGGCAAGATCGGCGAGATCATTCAGGCCAAGCCCGAGCAGCGCCGCCGCGTGCTGGAGGACGCCGCCGGAGTCGCCGGACTTCACGCCCGCCGCCATGAGGCGGAGTTGCGTCTCAAAGCCGCCGAGACCAACCTTACCCGGGTCGAGGACGTCATCGGGCAACTGGCCGGACAGATCGACGGCCTGAAGAAACAGGCGCGCCAGGCCATCCGCTACCGCGAAGTCGCCGCCAAGGTCCGCAAGGCCGAAGCGCTGCTGTTTCATCTGCGCTGGATGGAAGCCCATGCCGGCGTCGCCGAGACGGCCGCGACCCATGACGTCGCCGTTCGCGAGATGGCCGAGCGCACCCGCGAACAGGCCGAAGCGGCCCGTATCCAGGCGGTGCGCGCCTCGGAGCTGCCGGCCTTGCGCGAAGCCGAAGCCCGCGCCGCAGCCGGCCTCCAGCGCCTCACCAACGCGCGCGAACTCCTCGATCGCGAGGAAGAGCGCGCCAAGGAGCGCGTCGCCGAACTCGACCGCCGCTTGACGCAGTTTTCGGCCGACGTCGCGCGCGAGCAGCAGCAGGCCGCCGATGCCGCAGTTGCGCTGCAGCGGCTCGATACCGAAGACGCCGAGCTGAAAGAGGAGATCAAGTCGCGTGTCGAAAAACGCAGCGGCGTCGATGGGCGCGTGTCGGAAGCCGAAGCCACGCTCACCGCCGCCGAGCGGCTGTTCTCGGAACTGACCACGACGCTCGCCGATCTCACCGCCAAGCGCAATCAACTCGAGGGCAACGTACGCACCCATCGCGACCGCCTGGCGCGGCTCGATCAGGACATCGCCAATGTCGAGCGCGACGAGCAGAAGCTGGCCGAGGAGACGGGCAGGCTGGGCGATCTTGCGGCGCTCGCCAATGCCATGGACACCGCGCAACGTGCTCTGGCGCAATCGGAACTGGCGACGCAGACCAGCGAATTCAACCATGTCGCGGCGCGCCAGAAGCTGGATGCCGCCCGCACGCCGCTCAACGAGGCCGATAAGCGCGTGCAGCGGCTCGAGACCGAGGCGCGCACGATCTCCAAGATCGTCAACGGCGAGACCAAAAATCTGTGGCCGCCGATCATCGACGGCATCAGTGTCGCCAAGGGCTATGAAAAGGCGCTCGGCGCCGCGCTTGGCGACGATCTCGACGCGCCCGTCGATCCGTCGGCGCCGATGCGCTGGACCGATGCCGGCGTTCCGGCGGACGATCCGGCATTGCCGCAAGGCGTGGAGGCGCTCGCCGCTCACGTCCAGGCACCGACCGAGCTAAAGCGGCGACTGGCGCAGATCGGCGTCGTGGCGCGCGAGCGCGGCGCGACACTGGTATCGCAGCTCAAGACCGGCCAGCGGCTGGTGTCGCTGGAGGGCGACGTCTGGCGCTGGGACGGGTTCGTCGCAGCCGCCCATGCGCCGACCGGCGCGGCGCGGCGGCTTGCCGAGCGCGCCCGTCTCGTCGACATCGAGAACGAACTGGAGCATGCGCGCATCGACGCCAGTGCCAAGCGGCAGGCGCTCGAGACCGCCGAAGCCGAACTCAAGGCGGCTTCCGCGGTGGAGTCTTCGGCGCGCGACGCCTGGCGCGCCGCGCAGCGCGAAGCGGACAGCGCGCGCGAGCGTCACGCCGCGACCGAACGCGAAATCAACCGCCACGGCGCGCGCAAGTCGGCGCTGACCGAGGCCCGCACCCGCCTCGCGGCCGACCGCACCGAGGCGGAGGGTGCGCATGAGAGCGCGAACGCGGCGCTCGCCGCCTTGCCGCCGAGCCTCGAGACGGAAACCCGGCTCGCCGCGATTCGAACCGAAATCGAGGGTCATCGCCAGGTCGCGGCGCAGGTGCGGGCTGAGGCGCAAGCGCTTGCCCGCGAGGCCGAGCTCGCCGACCGCCGGCTGCAGGCGATCACGGCGGAGCGCAATGAATGGCAAAACCGCCAAGCCAGCGCCGCCTCGCAGATCGAAACCATCGAGGCCCGCGTCACCGAGGTCAAAGCCGAACGCGCCGAGCTCGAGAACGCACCGGCCATATTTGCGGAAAAACGCCGCGCGCTGATCAACGAAATCGAATCGGCCGAAAACGCCCGCCGCGTCGCCGCCGACGCGCTTGTCTCGGCCGAAAACCTGATGGCGGAAACCGACCGTGCCGCCAAGATTTCACTCGAGGCGCTCTCGAGCGCCCGCGAGGCCTGCGGCCGCGCCGAAGAACGCATGGATGGCGCCAAGCGCCGCCTCGTCGACATCGAGCGCGAAATCCACGACATGCTCGAGATCGAGCCGCAGGCGGTGGCCGGCCTTGCCGAGATCGAGCCGGGCGCCGAGCTGCCGCCGTTCGCCGAGATCGAGGAAAATCTCGAAAAGCTTCGCCGCGACCGCGAGCGGCTGGGCGCGGTCAATCTGCGCGCCGAGGAAGAGCTGCGCGAGGTGGAAACCCAGCACACCACGCTGACCACGGAGCGCGACGATCTGGTGGAAGCGATCAAGCGGTTGCGCCAGGGCATCCAGAGCCTCAACCGCGAGGCACGCGAGCGGCTGTTGGCCTCGTTTCGAAACCGTCAACGCTCATTTCAAGCGGCTGTTTACTGAACTGTTCGGCGGTGGCGAGGCCGCGCTGCACCTGATCGAGAGCGACGATCCGCTGGAAGCCGGACTGGAGATCATCGCAAAGCCGCCCGGCAAAAAACCGCAGACGCTGTCGCTGTTGTCCGGCGGCGAGCAGGCGCTGACCGCGCTTGCGCTTATCTTCGCGGTGTTCCTCACCAACCCGTCGCCGATCTGCGTGCTGGACGAGGTCGACGCGCCGCTCGACGATCACAACGTGGAGCGGTTCTGCAACCTCCTGCACGAGATGACCTCGACCACCGAGACGCGCTTCATCATCATCACGCACAATCCGATCACGATGGCGCGGATGAACCGCCTGTTCGGCGTCACCATGGCCGAACGCGGCGTGTCGCAACTCGTCTCTGTCGATCTCGAAGATGCGGTGAAGATCCTCGATCAGAACGTGGCGTGAGTCAGTATTGTCATTCCGGATCTGGTCCTTCGGACCATCCCGGAATGACGCCGCGGGCGATGGCCAACCATGACCTCCCCCACCCTCCCCGCCGAACTGAGAGCCGCGCTGGACGCGAAGCTGCAAGGCGTCTCGCGCAATGATGCCGCCGCGCGCGCAGCACTGATTTCCAGGACCTACCGCGATGGTGGCACGTCGGGCGCGATCACTTCTGAATCCGATGCGCTCGCCTATGCGCTGGCGCGGATGCCCGCAACCTATGCCGCCGCGATCGCAGCCCTGAACGCGCTTTGCGAGCTGAGGCCGGATTTTGCGCCAAAAAGCCTGCTCGACGTCGGCGCAGGGCCGGGTACTGCGAGTTGGGCCGCAGCGGAGACATTCTCATCGCTGCAGACCTTCACCCTGCTCGACTCCAATGCTGCCTTGCGAGCGCTGGCGCTGAAGCTTTGCGGCGACAGCGCGCGGCTAAAGACTGCGGCCTACCTTCTCGCTGATGCCGGCAAGGCGCTCGCGGAAGCGGACCCGGCCGATCTCGTGGTGGCGAGTTACATGATCGGAGAAATCGGTGAAGCGGAACGAAGCGCGCTGGCTGAGCGATTGTGGGCAAAAGCAAGCGACACGCTGCTCGTCGTCGAACCCGGCACGCCGGCGGGCTATGCGCGGATAGTGGCGCTGCGGCAGCGCCTGATCGCAGCAGGCGCGCATGTCGCAGCCCCCTGCCCGCACGATGGCAAGTGCCCTCTTCAGGCCCCGGACTGGTGTCATTTCACCCAACGCCTGCCGCGCCTGCGCGCGCACATGCAGATCAAGGCAGCCGAGCTTCCCTTCGAGGATGAAAAGTTCAGCTACGTCGCGCTGACGCGCACGCCGCTTGCGCGGCGCTACCCGCGCGTTCTGGCGCAGCCTGTCGTCAGCAAGGTCGAAGTGTCGGCAAAACTCTGCACCGAGAATGGTCTCAAAATCTCAAAAGTGCAGCATCGCGACAAAACGACCTATGCGCGCGCCCGGCGCTGGCGCTGGGGCGATCTGGCGATTGATTGAAGGGAATCGGTTCCGCCCCTGTCTCGTTGAACTATCCGCGCCTTGCGGCCGACCAACCGATACCCACTCGTGACGGCTGCTGCGCACCCTCAAATTCCGCTAGACTGCCATCATCCGTTTGTCCCTTCAGGAGCTTTTTCCATGTCAACCGGCTGGATCGTTCTCGGCGTTCTCGTCATTCTCGTTCTCTTCGCGCTCGGCGCATATAACCGGCTGGTTGCGCTCAGCCAGCGCGTCAATCAGGCATTCGCCGACATCGACGTGCAGCTCAAGCAGCGCCACGACCTGATCCCGAACCTGGTCGAGACCGTAAAGGGCTATGCCGCCCACGAACGCGGCACGCTCGACGACGTGATCAAGGCACGCAATTCCGCGATGTCGGCGCAGGGGCCTGCGCAGGTGTCGGCCGCGGAGAATCAGCTCAGCGGCGCGCTCGGACGGCTGATCGCGCTGTCGGAGGCCTATCCGGACCTCAAGGCCAACGCCAACTTCCAGCAGCTTGCAAGCGAATTGTCCGACCTCGAGAACAAGATCGCCGCCAGCCGCCGCTTCTTCAACAACGCGGTTTCCGAATACAACACCGGCATTCAGCAGATGCCGGCGGCACTGTTCGCCGGCATGTTCGGTTTCACCCACAAGGATTTCTTCGATCTCGGCGCCAGCCGGGCCGAAGTCGAGGCTGCGCCGCAGGTGAAGTTCTGAGCTTGCAAGACATCCCGGCGGGGTAGCCCATCATGGCCGCGTACGGTCTTTACACCCATATCGCATCGAACCGATTCCGCTCGATGCTGCTGCTCGGTGGGCTGTTCGCGCTGGTCTATGTGATGGTCTATGCCGGCGCGCTGATCGCGGAAGTGATGATTTATGCCGGTGGGCCGCTGGATTATTACCTTGCTGCCGCCGCGCGCGACCTGATCAAGGCCCTTCCCTACGCGACCGGGGGGGCCGCGCTTTGGATCGTAATCGCCTATTTTTTCCATCAATCGATCGTGGATGCCGTTACCGGCGGCGAAGATGTGACGCGGCTGCAGCAGCCCAGGCTCTACAATCTCCTGGAAAATCTCTGTATTTCCCGCGGCATCCCGATGCCGAAGCTGAAGATCATCGAAAGCGACGCGCTCAACGCCTACGCGACCGGACTCAACCAGAGACAATACGCCATCACGGTGACAACGGGCCTCTTGAACGCGCTCAATGATCAGGAGATCGAGGCCGTGCTCGGTCACGAACTCACCCACATCCGCAACGGCGACGTGCAGATGATGGTGATCGCGGTGATCATTGCCGGCGTGGTCGGCTTCTTCGCCGAGCTGTTCTTCCGGAGCTTTACCAATTTCGGCTATTATGGTGGCTATGGCGGCGGCTCGTGGTCGTCTTCATCGTCGTCTTCGTCCTCGTCGTCCGACAACAACCGAAAGAGCTCCGGTGGCGGCGCCATCATCGTCGTCATTGTCGCGGTCGCGCTGATCGCACTGGCCTGGCTGCTGTCGCAACTGGTTCGGCTGGCGCTGTCGCGGTCACGCGAACTGCTCGCCGATGCCGGTTCGGTCGAACTGACCAAGAATCCCGACGCCATGATCTCCGCACTGCGCAAGATCGAGAACCGGGGCGAGCTTCCGGGCGCGACCTCCGCCGTGATGGAATTATGTCTCGACAACCCACGCGAGGGTTTTGCCGACCTGTTTGCGACCCATCCGTCCGTCGAATCGCGCGTCCAGGCGCTGGTCAAATACGCCGGCGGACACGATCCCGGACCGTTGGCATTGCCGTCGGAGACGACCAACGAGTTGGCCGATCAGGTGCAGCCTTCGGCGGACGACGTGCCGCCGCCATTGCCAAAGGGGCCCTGGAGCGACGCCACGGGCCCGGCCGGCGCATCTCCCGGCGCTTCGCCCGGCCCTTGGGGCAACCCGGCCGGTCCTTGGGGACGCCACTAACTTGGGGACACCACTAAAATGCCGGCTAAACGCGTCGCCCACGCGGGCCGCAGCTCGTTTGTCCGGATCAGAGCCTGGTCCCCGACGCGGCGTTAACGACCATGCCCTTTTCGTCTCGGCCATCGTCTAAAGATTTGAATTCTCCCTTGTTTCTGCCATCTTCGCACTCAAAGCAGACAACGGCGCTCCGATCGCGTGAGGGGCACCCGGCCGGTCGGGGAGATACTGGGATGATCCCGGCTTTTTCCGGAAGCAGCCATCTTGGTTTGTTCGAAGGATGATGCTCCAATCAACAATCGCGCATAAGGGACGTTCATGGCGAAGCCGGTAGTGATAGTTGTGGGTGCTGACAAGGGCGGGGTCGGCAAGACGACGGTCTCGCGAACGCTGCTGGATTATTTCAGCGCCAACCACGTTCCGACCCGCGCCTTCGACACCGAATCGCCGCGCGGCACACTGAAGCGCTTTCACCCCGACGTTACCGAGATCGTCGATATGACGACGACATCGGACCAGATGAAGATTTTCGACACGCTGAACTCGGCGAGCCCCTCGGTCACGGTGATCGACGTCCGCGCCGGACTGCTGTCGCCCTCGCTCGCCGCGCTGCGAGACATCGGCTTTCTCGACGCCGCCAAGTCCGGACAGATCGTCTTTTCGGTGTTCCACATTCTCGGCCCCTCGATCGCTTCGCTCGACGAGATTGCGGAAACCGCGAATTTCATGACGGGCGCGAAATATTTCCTGGTGAAGAACTTCATCAACGACACCCAGTTCTTCCAGTGGGATCAGGCCACCTACAATTCCTATTTCCACCGCATCAAGGACGCCACCGAGCTCACGATCCCAAAACTCAACGAAATGGCCTTCGAGCAGGTCGAGGTCGCCTCCGTGCCGTTCCTCAAATTCGTGGCCAACAAGGGCCCAAGCGACGAGGCGGCGAACTATTCTTTCGTGCTGCGCGGTTACGTCCGCCACTGGCTCGCCAACGTCTGGAGCGAATTCGACCGCATCAAGCTCACCGATCTGGTCGGCTCCACCAAACCGAGCACGCGCGGCGGCGAAAAATAATTGCTCTTGCGAGATGATTGGACTGGAATGGGCAGAGAATTCGCCCGATATAGCGCTTGATGCGCCCAACAGCTGTTTACATCATATGCTCACCCCGTCCGCTGGTCGGCAGGACGCTGATCGCGCGACTATTGAGCGAATTTCTGCTGCTCAAGCACGGCAAGGTCTCGGCCTTCGACATCAATCTGAAAGAGCCGTCGCTGCTCGAATATCTGCCAAAGATCACCGAAACCGCGGAGATCGACGATACCTTCGGCAAGATGGCGCTGATGGACCGCCTGATCATCGATGACGGGGTCTCCAAGGTCATCGATCTCGGCTTCCATGCTTTCGACGAATTCTTCAAGATGACCGAAGAGATCGGGTTCATGAAGGAGGCTGTCCGGCGAGGCGTCGCCCCGGTGATCCTGTTCGTCGGCGATAGCGACCGTGTCTCGGTCCGCGGTTATCCGATGCTGCAGCGCCAGTTTCCGCCCAACGCGCTCGTGACAATCGACAACGAATATGTCGTGCGCGGTGAGCTGCCGCCGGCTTTCGCGCAAGGAAGGGTCCTCACCATCACTGCGCTACCGGTGTTTTTGAAGACCTATATCGACCGGCTGACGTTCTCGTTCACCGATTACCTGCGGAATGAAACGGATTCATCGACCGAGCTGCATCAATGGATCCGCGGGAACTATTACAGCTTCCGCGAGCTCGAACTGAGCCTGATGCTGCAGGGATCGTAGGGCCGCATCGTGTCCCAGACGCGGTGCAGCGTTCTTCACGCTGCTCCGCAGAGCCGGGACCTATTGGGCGTTTATGGACCCCGGATCAGCAGCGCACCGCTTTCGCGCTGCGCAGCATCCGGGGAACGAGGCCTCACCGGCTCGTGCTGGACTCAATGGCCGGCGAACGTCATCAGCGTTCGTACCGGCACCTCCATGGCGCGCAATTTCGCGGCCCCCCCGAGATCCGGCAAATCGATGATGAAGCAGGCCGCCACCACATTGGCGCCGATCTGGCGCATCAGCTTGACTGCGCCCTCCGCGGTGCCGCCGGTGGCGATCAGGTCGTCGACCAGGATCACGCGCTCGCCGGGATGGATGGCGTCGGCATGCATCTCCATTTCGTCGAGCCCGTATTCAAGGGAATAGGCGATGCGCACCGTGGTATGCGGCAGCTTGCCTCGCTTGCGGATAGGCACGAAACCTGCCGAGACCTGATGCGCCATCGCGCCACCGAGAATGAAACCCCGCGCCTCTATGCCGGCGACCTTGTCGATCTTCGATCCGGCCCAGGGCTGCACCAGCTCATCGACGGCGCGGCGGAAGGCGCGCGCATCACCCAATAGCGTGGTGATATCGCGGAACATTATTCCCGGCTTCGGATAGTCGGCAATGGTGCGGACTGTGGCCTTCAGGTCGTATTCAGGAGTCATGGGTGTCTCTTTCAAATCCTGTTCGTCATCTCAAATCGCCGGTACGCCGAGCCGGAATGCATTCTCGACGATGCGCAAACCCACTTCGCCTCCGAGCGACATCAGCGATTCCGGGTGAAACTGCACGCCGCCGACCGGCAAGGTCTTGTGCTCGATCGCCATCGCCACACCGTCCTCAGTGCTCGCGGTCACCTGCAGCGCGTCGGGCATGCTGTCGCGCTCGACATAGAGCGAATGATAGCGTCCGATCACGATCTCGTTGGGCAAGTTGCGCATCAACCGTCCGCCCCGCACTTGAACCCGCGATGGCCGCCCATGCGCCGGCTGCTGAAGCTGCCCCAGGTGACCACCGAAATATTCGCCGATCGCCTGCACACCGAGGCAGACGCCGAAGATCGGCAGCTTCTTGGCCAATGCGACATCGATCGTGTTGGAAATATTGAAATCTTCCGGTCTCCCCGGCCCCGGTGACAGCACCAGGAGGTCGTAGCTCCCGGTGTCCAGCATCTGCCTGGCGTGAACATATCTCACCACCGTCACGCTGGCACCGACCTGGCGAAAATAATCCGCCAGCATGTGCACGAAGCTGTCGTCATGATCGATCAAAAGCACGCGTTTGCCCGAGCCGGTGGCGTCCGGCGCGAACGCCGAGAGCGGCTTCGGCGGATCGCCGCGCAGCGCCTGGAACAGCGCGGCGGCCTTGACCTGGCATTCGCGATCCTCGGCCGCGGGATCTGAGTCGAACAGACAAGTGGCGCCGACCCGCACCTCGGCGAGCCCGTCCTTCATCCGGATGGTGCGAATGGTCAGGCCGGTGTTGATGCCGCCGTCGAAATTCACGACCCCGATGGCGCCGGCATACCAGCGCCGCGGCGAGCGCTCGTGGTCCTCGACGAACTGCATCGCCCATAATTTGGGCGCGCCAGTCACCGTCACCGCCCAGGCATGGGTGAGAAACGCATCAAGCGAATCGAAGCCCGGCCGCAGCATGCCCTCGACGTGATCGACGGTGTGGAACAGCTTCGAATAGGTCTCGATCTGGCGCCGCGCCAGAACCTTGATCGTTCCGGGGACGCAAACCCGCGCCTTGTCGTTGCGGTCGACGTCGGTGCACATGTTGAGTTCGAATTCGTCTTTCTGCGAATTCAAGAGCTGCCGGATCTGCTCGGCGTCGCCGATCGCATCGACCCCACGTGCGATGGTGCCGGAGATCGGACAGGTCTCGACACGCCTGCCGTCGGAGCGCACGAACATCTCGGGCGATGCCGACACCAGAAATTCGCCGTCGCCGAGATTCATCAGCGCGCCATAGGGCGATGGATTGATCCGACACAGCCGCTGGAAAACCTCCGCCGGCGAACGTTCGCAGGGTTCGGCAAAGAGTTGCCCCGGCACCGCCTCGAACAGATCGCCGCGCGCGAACGCCGCGCGCGCGGTTTCAACGGTGGCTTGATATTCGCCGGGCGCGTGATCGGAAAAGCCCTGCCGCGGCGTCTTGGCGTAGACGCTGTCGGCGGTGTCGCGCGGCTGGCCTTCCGAGGACTTGCCCTTCCAGGCGAAATCATAGCTGACGACCACGCCGCGGCCGGTGGCGCGGTCATAGGCCAAAAGTCGATCCGGCACGAAAAGCACGATGTCGCGCTGGTCTTTCTCGCGCGGGCGCTTCTGCACGATGTCTTCGATCTGGAACACCAGATCGTAGGCGAAGGCGCCGAACAGGCCGAGCAGCGGATCGTCATTGGCGCCAAACGCCGCCACGAGGTCGCGCACCAGCGACATCACGCTGGCGCGCCGCGTGCGCTGATCTTCGTCGACCGGTGCAGCGCCCCGCAGGATATGGCCGGCGAGACGGTTTGCGCTCTTTTCGGTGACGACGACGCTGGGATCGCGGAGCACGTCACCAAGGAAGGCGATCAGAACTTCGCCGCGCGCATTTAGTGCCTCAAGCGAGAAATTCGTTCCCGTGGTTTGGAGCTGCAAGGGTGGATCGGAAAAGCCGAGGTCGAAACTCTCGTAACGGCCCGGCACCGTCGTCCCCGACGACAGCACCACGCCGCGCCGCCGATCGAGGAGGTCGATCAGATCATCGAGCCGGTTGGCGCCGCCCGAAAAATGCTCAGCCGACCGGGTGATCGCGAGCCCGCCACGGGTGCGAAATTCGCTGCGGTCAGCCAGGGAGAAAACTGTCCTGTTCATGTGATCCTCTTACGAAACTTGCCGAGGGAACGCCACACAGGACAAACGAAAGGCCGTCGCGCTGCGATGACGGCCTTTAACGATCTTGGAAAATGAAATCGCACCGGCCACCCCTAAAAGGTGGGCCACCAGAGACGGGTATCGTGGACGGCGGTGCTCATGGGTCACGTAAACACCATGGCATGGCCGGGACGTCAAGGGACGATCGCGCGGATGCGGCTTGAGCCCTGCCCACCGGGCAAGCATCTTGCGGTGTCGGAGGGCGGAAAATACGCGTAAGCTTCCGCCAAACGCGGCTGATTTAACGTTGAAGATCTGCCGGCAACCGGAGGAAAATAATGCCATTGGAGGCTCTGGGCTATGTCGGGTTCGGTTCGGCTGCGCTCGACGATTGGCGGCAATTCGGCACGGGATTGATCGGCCTGCAGGCGGTGGAACGGAGCCCCTCCCTGTTGGCGTTCCGGATGGACGACCGCAAGCAGCGCATTGTCGTGGACCGCGCGATGGCGGAGGGCGAGCGCTTCTTCGGTTGGGAGGTGGCGGATGCCGGTGCGCTGGATGCGCTTGCCGCCCAGCTCGAACGGGCCCGAATCGAGGTCACGGCCGAACCGCAGACGCTTGCCGATAACAGGCGTGTTCGCGGCCTGATATCGTTCAGGGATCCCGCGGGCAACCGCCTCGAAGCGTTTCACGGCGCCGCCACCGACGACACTCCGTTTCGCCCCGGCCGCTCGATTTCCGGCTTCCGCACCGGCCCACTCGGCCTTGGGCACGCCGTGCTGACGGTTGCGGATATCGAGACGGTGATGCCGTTCTACGTCGACGTGCTCGGCTTCCGCCTTTCCGATTACATGCAGAAGCCGTTTCGTGCTTACTTCTTTCACATCAATGCGCGGCATCACAGCCTCGCTTTGCTCGAGACCGGCCGCAACGGAATGCATCATTTGATGGTCGAACTGTTTTCGCTCGACGATGTCGGCCAGTCCTACGATGTCGCGCTGAGCGAACCCGACCGCGTCGGCGTCACGCTCGGCCGTCACACCAATGACCTCATGACGTCGTTTTACGCCAAGTCGCCGTCCTCGTTCATGGTCGAATGCGGCTGGGGCGGCCGTGAGATCGATCCCCCGACCTGGCAACCGTTCGAACTGAAGAATGGCCCGAGCCTGTGGGGACACGAGCGGAACTGGCTGCCGCCGGCCGACCGCGACGTGGCGCGCGCGATGCGGTTGCGCGCCGCGGCCGACGGCCTTCGCGCGCCAGTTCAGGTCATTGACGGCAACTACAAACTGATGTCGGGAACTTGTCCGTGGTGGGACGGGGTGAGCAAGGGATCGTCCTGAGAATCCACGATCACATTCCGAGGCCGCCGGTTTATTCCCGATAACAACCGCGTTCGATCTCCTCTACCAGGCTGTCCGCCCTCGGTTTCCAGCCGAGTTGCCGCGCCCGAACCGCCCGCACCCTGCTGTTCGAAGCCATCGTATCTTCGGCGAGGCCCTCCCCCCATTCGGAGGCCGCCTCTTCCATGGACATCGATGATGGCGCCCCCTCGTGACCAAGCATGCGGTTGATGGCCTCGCAAACCTCGCGCATCGAATTTTCGCCGTTCTCGGCGAAAAAGAACCCGCCGGCCGACGCCTTCTCGATGGCCAGTGCATAGAGCGTCACCAGATCGTCGATATGCACGTTCGACCAGATGTTCTCGCCGGGACCGGCATGGGCCGCACAACCTCGCTTTCTGGCAAGGTCGATCAGCAGGGGCACCTGCATGCTGTGCGGCTCGACGCCATGGCCAAGGCCGTAGATCAGGCTCGGGCAGATGATGACGGGACGGCACCCCTTGTCACGGTATGAGAGAATGAGATCGTTCAACGCGACCCGCCCTGCGCGGGCGGGCGAAGGGGTGATAGGCGAGCTTTCGTCAAAGATGGCGTCGGATCGGTGCCCCCGGGCTCGCGTGCCGACGATGCTCGATCCCGAGGTGTGGATGAACAGCTTGCCGCTTCCAGCCATAGCGCCAAGCAGGGCAGCGACCGCGCCATCGTGATCGGCGCTCGCCGCATTGACGACGATGTCGGCGGCTTGTGCCGCTTGCGCCAGATCTTTCCCATCATCCAGCGTTCCCAACAACGGCTCGATACCCCGGGCGCGGACCGCATCGGCCTTTTCACGGGTGCGAACGAGGCCAGTTACCTGATGTCCGGCGGCAACCAGATGAGCAGAAACCGATCCGCCGATATAACCGGACGCGCCTGTGCAGAAGACCTTCATCACAGCCCTTCAAGCGACTGTCTACGACAGGTGCTCACTCCAAATGCTTCCTGAAAAACTCCGTGGCACGGCCCCAGGCGAGTTCGGCCGCCTTGCGGTCGTGCACGGTCATGCGCTGCTCGTTGACGAAGGCGTGGTCGGCGTCATAACGGAACAGCTCGAGCGACTTGCCGGCTGCCTTCATGGCCTTCTCGAAGGCATCGACCACCTGCGGCGTGCACCAATCGTCCCTGCTGGCGAAATGGGCCTGCAGCGGAATCTTCACGTCCGCGGGCTTCGCCGCGGCCTCGGGCGGAATGCCGTAGAACACGACGCCGGCGGTCAGTTCAGGAATCCTGGTGGCGCCGATGATGGTGACGGCACCGCCGAGGCAGAAGCCGGTCAGGCCGACCTTGGCGCCGTTCCGGCTAAGATATTGCGCGGCGCCGCGAACCGTCTGGGTGGTCGCGTCCATGAAATCGAGCGAGTTCATCTCTCGGCCGGCCGCATCCGTGTCGTGATACGGCACCACCTTGCCCCGGTAGAGATCGGGCGCGAGCGCGTCGAAGCCGGCCACCGCGAAGCGGTCGCACAGCCCCTTGATCTGATCCTGAAGCCCCCACCATTCCTGGATCACGACGACACCAGGGGCATTGCCGCGCGCTGCGTTGGCGAGATAACCGTTGGCGTCCTTGCCGTCCGGACGCTTGAACGAGATGCTGGTTCCCATGTTTCCTCCGATGATCTTCCTGGGTGACCGATTGGCGGCATCTTGTCCGCAGTATGGACCGGAAGCAATCCGAACTCCGTCATTCCGGGATGGTGCGTTGGCACCAGACCTCGGATGTGCACTTGCACATCGGGGAATCCCAAGATTCCGGGCTCGATGCGGAGCTGTCATCGGGCCGCGCTTCCGCGACCTGGCATCGCCCCGGAATGACCAACAGATCACGGAATGACAGACTCAACAAAAAAGCCCCCGCAGGGGCTTTTCGAAGTCACATGGTAGCAAGGGTCAGTGCGCGTCGGCCCAGACCTTCTTCTTGGTAAAGTACATCAGCCCGGCAAAGATGATCAGGAACACGAAGACCTCCATTCCCAGCTGCTTGCGGGCCTCCATGTGCGGCTCTGCGGCCCACATCAGGAACGTGGAGATGTCCTTGGCGTATTGCTCGAGCGTCGCCGGCGAACCGTCATCAAACGTCACCTGGCCGTTGGTGAGCGGCTGCGGCATCTTGATGGCATGGCCGGGGAAATACTTGTTGTAGTAGGTTCCCTCAGGCAGCGAGACGCCTGCCGGCTTCTTCTGATAGCCCTGCAGCAGCGCCGTGACGTAGTTCGGACCCTGTTCCTGGAACTGGCTGAAGAAGTCGATGAGGAACCAGGGAAAGCCACGCTCATAGGAGCGTGCCTTCGCGATCAGCGAAAGGTCGGGAGGCAATCCGCCGCCATTGGCGGCCCGCGCCGCCTGCTCGTTCGGGAACGGCGAAGGGAAGTAGTCGGCGGGCCGGCCGGACCGCTCGAACATATCGCCCTGATCGTTCGGGCCGTCCTTGATCTTGTATTCGGAAGCGAACGCTGCCGCCTGCGCGGTCGAGTAGCCGGGGCCACCGGGATCGGCGAGATTCCGGAACGCGATGTACGACAGCCCGTGGCAGTTGGAGCAGACCTCCTTGTAGATTTTCAAGCCCCGCTGCAATGCGCCGCGATCGTATTTGCCGAACGGACCCGCAAACGACCATTTTTGCGAAGGCGGCGTGTCATGCTCCTCCGCGCGCGCGTCTTGCGCGCTGCCGGCGAACAGCGCGCCGGCGAGTGCGAGCGCGATCACGGTCGATACCGCCGACTTGCTTCCATATTTCGCCAGCACGTCGTCGGCGATCGAGTTGGGAACCGGCCTTGGCTTTTCGATCCGGCTCAAGAGCGGCAGCAGGATCAGGAAATAAGCGAAGTAGCAGACGGTCAGGATGCGCCCGGCAATGACGTAGATGCCTTCGGGCGGCTGCGCGCCGAGATAACCCAGGAGCAGACAGACCACGACGAAGATCCAGAAGAATTGCTTCGCCATCGGGCGATATTTGGATGAACGCGTCTTCGCCGTATCGAGCCAGGGCAGGAACACCAGCACGAGAATCGCCGAGAACATCGCGATCACGCCGGCGAGCTTGTTCGGGATCGATCGCAGGATCGCGTAGAACGGCAGGTAGTACCACTCCGGCACGATGTGCGGCGGGGTCACGCCGGGATTGGCGACAATGTAGTTGTCGGCGTCGCCGAGGTAGTTCGGCATGTAGAAGATGAACCACGCGTAAAGCAAAAGGAAGCAGGATACGCCGAATGCGTCCTTGATGGTCGCGTAGGGCGTAAACGGCACGGAGTCCTTTTCGGTCTTGGCCTCGACGCCGGCGGGATTGTTCTGACCCGCCACATGCAGCGCCCAGACGTGCAGCACCACCACGCCCGCGATCAGGAACGGTAAGAGATAGTGCAACGAGAAGAAACGGTTCAGCGTCGGATTGCCGACGGAATAGCCGCCCCACAACAGCGTCACGATGCTGTCGCCGACCCAGGGAATGGCCGAAAAAAGATTGGTGATGACGGTGGCGCCCCAGAAGCTCATCTGGCCCCACGGCAGCACGTAACCCATGAAGCCCGTCGCCATCATCAGCAGGTAGATGATGACGCCGAGAATCCAGAGGACCTCGCGCGGCTCCTTGTATGACCCGTAATAAAGCCCGCGGAACATGTGAACGTAGACGGCGAAAAAGAACATCGACGCGCCGGACGCATGCATGTTGCGCAACAGCCAGCCGTAGTTCACGTCGCGCACGATGCTTTCGACCGACTTGAAGGCAAGGTCGGCATTCGGCGTGTAGTGCATCGCCAGGATCACGCCAGTGACGATCTGCACGCCCAGCATCAGCGAGAGGATGGCGCCGAAGGTCCACCAGTAGTTCAGGTTGCGCGGCGTCGGATAGGCCACGAACGAGGAATGCATGAGACCGAAAATCGGGAGACGCCGTTCAATCCACTTCAAGGCGGGATTGGTCGGCTGGTAGTCGGATGGTCCGCTCATGTTGCGATCCCTAGGGAATTAAGACGACGCGACAGGCTCAGAGTCCCGGATGTTCGGATCCGGGGCTTTAGCCAATCTGGATTTTGCTATCGGAAACGAATTGATAGGGCGGCACTGCCAGGTTGGCAGGCGCTGGCCCCTGGCGAATGCGACCGGAGGTGTCGTATTGCGAACCGTGGCAGGGACAGAAGAAGCCGTCGTAATTGCCCTCATGGGCAATCGGGATACAACCCAGGTGGGTGCAGATGCCGATCACCACGAGCCATTGATCGTGGCCCTCCTTGACCCGCGCCTGGTCGGACTGCGGGTCGGGAAGGCTCGAGACCTGCACGCTGCGGGCCTCCTCGATCTGCTTCTTGGTCCGGTGGCTGATGTAGATCGGCTTGCCTCGCCAGAACACCTTGATGTCCTGCCCTTCGGCGATCGGCGTCAAATCGACCTCGATCGGCGCGCCGGCCGCAATCGTCGAAGCGTCCGGATTCATCTGGGAAATGAACGGCCAGAGCGTGGCCACTCCGCCGACGGCGGCGAAGGCTCCCGTTGCAACAAAAAGGAAATCACGGCGTGTCGGATGGTCCGCCGAAGACGCTGTCGTCACAATTCCAAACCCTTTCTTATGCTGCAGCCGGTGGAACCGCCCCGGAAAACCCAACCGGGAGGCTGCCGGCGCCCGCGTGCCCCGCGGCGGCAGAAAGACTGCCTTTTCCGGCCCCACCCGGCGCAAGGAACAGTCCAGAATCGTTCTATTGGCACCCTTGCCGGGCGAGCGCAAGCCCGCTATCGGCTGCCCAGCGTGCAATGCACTAATTCCGTGCCGAGTGATGATTTTTTCAGATATTTCCGGAGGAGACCCGAAGGGCCGTCACAGAATGCAAATCGCGCTTTTCCAGCCCGACATCCCTCAGAACACCGGGACGATTCTCAGGCTTTGTGCCTGCGTGGAGGTCGCGGCCCATATCATCGAACCTGCGGGTTTTGCGGTATCCGACCGGAATTTCCGCCGGGCCGGTATGGATTATCTCGATCAGGTCAACTGGATGCGCCATAATTCCTGGACGAAATTCGAAGAATGGCGCAGGCAAGCGGATTACCGGCTCATCCTGTTCACCACCAAAGGCGCTACGCCCTATCTGGATTTTCGTTATCATGCGTCGGACATCCTGTTGTTCGGGCGCGAAACCGCGGGCGTTCCGCAAGCCGTCACTGACGCCGCCGACGCGCGGCTGGTGATCCCGATCAAGCCAGGATTGCGTTCGCTCAATGTCGCAATGGCGGCCGCAATGGCACTCGGCGAGGCGTTGCGACAAACCAGTGCTACGATTCCGAAGTTCGCAAACAATCGCGGCGACCTCTGATGCGAACTTCGGGATCAAAGGTGCACTGGTAACCTAATGTTTTCTGGTGCGGCTTTTGAAGTTCCTATGATGAGGTTGCAGATTCACTGATAGGAACTTCAAATTCACCGCACCTGTCCCGGGGGCGGCCCGCAGGGTCAGGGATTTGTAGATGGATATTTCAGCACTCGAGGAGCGCAAGGTGCGCGCCAGGATCTGGTTCGAGCGCTTGCGCGACGACATCTGCGCGGCGTTTGAAAAACTGGAGGACGACGCGCCGGGATCGCTCTATCCCGGCAACGCCGGGCGCTTCGTGCGCACCCCGTGGGACCGCACCGACCATAGCGGAAAGCCCGGCGGCGGCGGCGTGATGAGCCTGATGCGCGGCCGGCTGTTCGAAAAGGTCGGCGTGCATTGCTCGACGGTGCACGGCGAATTCGCTCCCGAATTTCGCGCGCAGATTCCCGGCGCCGCCGATGATCCCGCGTTCTGGGCATCGGGCATTTCGCTGATCGCGCATCTGCGTAATCCGAATGTCCCGGCCGTGCACATGAACACCCGCTTCGTCGTCACCACCAAGACGTGGTTCGGCGGCGGCGCGGACCTCACGCCCGTGCTCGACCGGCGGCGAACCCAGGATGATCCCGACACGATCGCCTTTCACGCCGCGATGCAGGCGGCCTGCGATGCGCACGCCACAGTGGCGAGCTACGCCAAATACAAGAAATGGTGCGACGAATATTTCTACCTGCCGCATCGCAAGGAGGCGCGCGGGATTGGCGGCATTTTTTATGATTGGCACGATTCAGGCGATTGGAACGCCGACCTCGCCTTCACCCAGGACGTCGGCCGAGCGTTTCTCAAGATTTACTCCGAACTGGTCAGGCGCAACTTCAAAACGCTATGGACGGCCGCCGACCGCGAAGAGCAATTGATCCGGCGCGGGCGCTACGTCGAGTTCAACCTGCTCTACGATCGCGGCACCATTTTCGGCCTCAAGACCGGCGGCAATGTGGAATTGATCCTGTCGTCGATGCCGCCGGAAGTGAAATGGCCTTAAGGCCGCCCCGTCGTTCCGGGACGGTGCGTGAGCATCAGGCCCTGAATTTCGATTCCGGGTTCAATGTTTCACATCGCCCCGGAATGCCAGAATCCGTATTTGGCGATCCGTATTTGGCGCGTCTCCTGAACGGCAATTTCCCGTCATTTCTTTCCATTCTTCGGCTGCGAAATTTGCGGTGTCTTGGCACTCTGCGCCGTTTCCTTCGCGGGTTGCGGGCTTTGAGTGATTGCCTCCGGTTTGGGGTCGTTGCTGGCAAACGCTAATGCCACGATGCAAAGCCAGCTCCCCAAAACGATGAACCAGATACTTGCCGAAGTGTACCAAAACATTCGATCCAGCCAGAGTGATTTGGCCCAGATTTGGCGTAACATATTTCTATCAAGCTCATTATCTCGGTCTTCCCTCTGAAACTGCTCTTGGTAGTCGTCCAAAACGACGCTGGAGATCCAGCCATAGTAAAGCGCGTTCCTTTCAGCGCCGCTCCCTCGCTTGGGAAACACCGCGACCAGGGCGCATGTAAACCCAACATTAAACATGCACCTCCAATCACCAAGACGGCCTTCGAAAGGTCAGCCGACCCCAAAAAGGAAAATACCCGAAAATCCACCACCACCCTGACGTAAGCGCCTACAATAAAGGCGCTGGCAGCCACGAGCAGAGAGGCTTTCGTGACGGCTAATGCGACCTGCCTTTCGATATGATCAAAGTGCATAAGCGCGACAGCCTGGCCTCTGTCTGAAAGCAATCGCTTACGCTCTGCCTTTTCCTGAGCGGTTCCCGCTCCCGCCACATCGCTACTGTCGGGCATGATTGTAATCCCTCATTCCAATCAAACTCGGGCGCATCTTAGCACGGCAGCCGCGAAGTGTCGGACTGCGCACACGGTGACAGTGTGCTTAATTGCTCACGGCTTGGGGGCTCGTTAACAGCGTTTTCCTGCCCGAGCAGCTTCGGTCAAATCAAAATCAAAAGCACTGTCGCCCTTGGATTTTGCCCCGATCATTCAAAACAACTGCCGGGCGGCCGCTGAAATCATCACCACGCCCCCGGCGATCACGGCGACATCGAGAATGGCGGTGTGGACATGCACCGACATGCGCTCGACAAAGGCCCTGGCGAAAAATGCCCCGGGCAGCGCGATCGCGCCGATCAGAAGCGCAAAGGCGAGCACTTGCGCGGTGACGACGCCCGCAAACCCAAACACGGAAATCTTGATGATGCTGGTGACGACCGAGATCACGGCGTCGGTTGCGATCACGGCCGCGCCTTCGAGGCCCACCGCCATCAAGAGCGACAGCAGGATCACGCCGGAGCCCGAGGTGCCGCCCACCACGATGCCGTAACCTACCGCGCCAAAGCCAAGCCCGGCATCGCCGATCCGGATGTCACGCCGTCTGGCCAGACGTCGCAGCGGCACGCTCAGGATCAGCATCGCGCCGATCACGGTCGCGGCACCCGCATTGGTCAGCCGCGTATAGCCGTATGCGCCGAGCGCGGTCGTCAGCGCGGACGCCAGGATCACGATCAGCGCGCGGCGGCCGTCGGCGCAGCGCCGATAGGCCGTCACGCGGCTGAGGTTGGTGAAAATGGCCGATATCGCGATGATCGGCACCACCGGCTCGGCGCCGATCAGCGGCACCAGAACCAGCGGCATCAGCGCGCCGGTACCGTAGCCGGCAAGACCGCCGACCACGGAGGCAAACAACGCCACGCACGCCACCAGCAGGAGTTGCGCAAGCGAAATGTCGGCAAAGCCGGAAATAAGATTCACGACCTTCCGTCGCGGGTGAAACGAGTGACGGTTTGGTCGGCAATCGCCTTCAGCGCGGCCTCATCGAGCGGAAAGTCCGCTGCGAGCCAGGCGTCCTCGGCCAGCCCAAGCACCTGCCCGAGCTGAGGGCCTTGGGCAATTCCGCGCGCGATGAAGTCGACCGCCTTCAGTGGAAATTTCGGCGCGATCCAGCGCCCCGGCAACGTGGCGAGCTCCCGCCATGACGGCGCATCGGCATCGCCGCCCAGCCGCGCCCAGGCCAGCAGCAACCGGTCGCGGTAACGATCTGCGCCGAGCCGATAAAGCCGGCGCCGCGCTGTCCCTTCATCCATGCGCGCGAGCCGCCACCAGCGATGGCCCATGGAATCGAGCGCCTTGGTCTCGGCATTGGTCAATCGCAAGCGCGTCGAAAGCCGTCTGGCATCCTCGGTGACGGCGACCGCGAGCGCGCCGAGCCGGCGAACCGGGTCCGGTGCAAGCCCGAGCGCCGACTCCGCCGACATCATGGCCCTGAACGGCCCGGGATAGGCGACGCCGCCGAAAATCGGCAGCAGCAATCCGCCATCCACCATCGCAGCGATGGCAACGGCTGCGCCATCCGCAACCATCAGTTTGAGCATTTCAACACGCACGCGTTCGACCGAGAGCGTCGCAAGGCCGGCCCGCCCGCTGATGCATGCAAGATATCCGGCGCGATCGGGCTCACCCGCGCCGTAGGTTGCGTGAATACGGAAGAACCTGAGGATACGCAGGTAGTCCTCCGCGATCCGCTGGCTCGGATCGCCAATGAAGCGCACGCGTCTTGCCGCGATATCGTCCAGCCCGCCGACGTGGTCGTGTACGCGACCCTCGGCGTCAACCGACAGGCCGTTGATGGTGAAGTCGCGCCGCTGTGCGTCGCGCACCCAGTCGCGGCCGAACGCAACCTTCGCCCGGCGGCCGAAGGTCTCGGTGTCCTCGCGCAAGGTGGTGACCTCGAACGGGTGTGTATCGATCACGAGCGTGACCGTGCCGTGCTCGATGCCGGTCGGCACGCTCTTGATGCCGGCCGCCTTGGCGCGGCGCATCACCTCGTCGGGCAGCGCGGTGGTTGCAATATCGATGTCGCCGATCGGGATGTTCAGAAGCGCGTTGCGCACGGCACCGCCGACCACGCGCGCTTCCTCGCCGTGACCGTTCAGCAGCCCGAGCACGCGAGCGGTCGGTCCGGAGTTGAACCAGGGCGCGCCATCGAGCACCCGAGTGCCGCTCATTTTTCAACTCCCGGGATCAGCTTGCCGTTCTCGATATGCGCGGGAATGTAGGTCGAATGCGGCGGCGCGCCCGAGAATTGTGCAAGCAATACCAGGCTGAGCACGACGAGCAGCAGAGAACCGAGCAACAGCTTGCCGATGACGTTCACAGGCCAGGACGACTGCACCAGCAATCCGGAACGCGTCGCGATCAGAAACAGCGCATAGACCGCGAAGGGAATGAGGAAAACTCCGATCTCGGTGAGGGCCGGTCGGATCATGACTGATAGATCCGCTGGTACAGCACGCGCAGAATTCCGGCCGTCGCGCCCCAGATATAGCGATCCCCGTACGGCATCGCGTAGTAGTGACGTTCCACGCCGCGGAATTCCCTGCTGTGCAGATGGTGGTTGGCCGGATTCATCAGAAACGCCAGCGGGACTTCGAACGTGTCGTCCACCTCCGAATGGTTGACGCGCAATTCGAACCCTGGTCGTACCCGCGCGACCGTCGGCAGGATACGAAACCCGAAGCTCGTCCCATACAGATCGAGATAGCCGACGGGGTCGACGAATTCACGTTGCAGGCCGACCTCTTCCTCGGCCTCGCGCAAGGCGGTTTCGAGCGGGGAAGCATCCGTCGCATCGATCTTGCCACCGGGAAAGGAAATCTGGCCGGCGTGATCGTTGAGATGCGCAGCGCGCTGCGTCAAAAGCACGGTCGGTTGCGGATGGTCGACCACCGGGACCAAGACCGCGGCGGGACGAATCGGTTGCTCGCGCGCAATGATTTCCAGCATGCGGTCGGTGCCCTGATCCCCGCTTGCCGGCACGCGGCTCGGATCGGTCAGGCCTGCGGGGATGTCGAAGCTCAGCCGCGCACGCGCCCGATCGAAAAATTCCGCCGAACTGATCGCAGCGGGATCGTTCTTCACCATCGCCTCGTTCAAAGCGCGCCCCTCACCTGCTCCGCATCCGCCATCGCGAAGAATTCCCCTGCCGACGCGACCCCGAACATCGGACGACCATCGACCATCCGCTCCTCGCCCATGTCAACCAAATCATAATAGAGCGCGCGGGTGACTTTGGCCCAAAGATCGGCGCGGACATGAAGATAAGGCGTCAGCCCGCCATCGGCGGCGGCTTCGAACCGCAGCCGGTGCGCATGGTCGCAATCGACCCAGTCGTCGACATTGGTGCGGAAACGCAGGCGACGGCCGCTTGCCTCGGTCTCCCGAAGCATCTCGACGGCCAGAAATGGCGCATCGTCGACGCGGATGCCGACCTTCTCGACCGGTGTCACGAGAAAGTGCTTGCCACCCTCCCGCTTGAGGATGGTTGAAAACAGCCGGACCAGCGCTGGCCGCCCGATTGGCGTCCCCATATAGTGCCACGTACCGTCACTGGCGATTCGCATATCGAGATCACCGCAGAACGGCGGATTCCACAGGTGCACCGGGGGCAGCCCTTTTCCGGTCGTGCTGGCGTCTGCAGCGTCCTTGGCCGCAGCGGTCAGGCCCTCAAGACCTTGAGCCGGTTTCTGCCCTTGCTTCGCCATTGTTTGCCCTGAGTCTGAACGCCTCGTTTTGGCACGATTGGTGCAAGTATCGCAGCGTGCGCCTTGGACGAGTTCCGCCCGTATTATCCCGGATCAAGTCGCCACATCGTGATGTCGTTCATACCCCGAAATGCCGATAATGTGGGGATAGTTTAATTCAACGAATACATGACCTTCTCATAAGTTTAGCATGGGGTTCATGGCATGACGACGCAATCGGCGGCGTTTCGGGCAAGAGTTTGAGGCGAAGGAGATCGAAATGGCTGGCGCAGACACGATCGGTTCAAGCAGTGTCGAAAAGCTCGAGGACGTGATCGTTCGCTCGGCCGAGCAGGTCGCCGGTCAGATCCGGTCGGCCAAGGACGCAATCTCCACCGTCATCTTTGGCCAGGACCGGGTCATCGAGAATACGCTGGTGACAATCCTTTCGGGCGGTCACGCGCTTCTGATCGGCGTGCCCGGTCTCGCCAAGACCAAACTCGTCGAAACCTTGGGCATCACGCTCGGGCTGGATGCCAAGCGCATCCAGTTCACGCCCGACCTGATGCCTTCGGATATCCTGGGCGCCGAGGTTCTGGACGAGAGCACTTCCGGCAAGCGGTCGTTCCGTTTCATCGCAGGACCGGTGTTCGCGCAGCTTTTGATGGCCGACGAAATCAACCGCGCCAGCCCGCGTACCCAATCGGCGCTGCTGCAGGCCATGCAGGAACAGCACATCACCGTTGCAGGCGCGCGCCATGATTTGCCGAAGCCGTTCCACGTGCTGGCAACGCAAAATCCGCTGGAGCAGGAAGGCACCTACCCGCTGCCGGAAGCACAGCTTGACCGCTTTCTGATGGAAATCGACGTCGACTATCCGGATCGCGATGCCGAGCGGCGGATCCTGTTCGAAACCACGGGCGCGGAAGAGACGCTGGCGAAGGCTGCGATGAACGCCGAACTCCTGATCGCGGCGCAGCGGCTGGTGCGGCGGCTGCCGGTCGGCAACTCGGTGGTCGAAGCGATCCTCTCGCTGGTGCGCTCCGCGCGTCCGGGGCCGGAGGGCGGCGAGGCCGGCAAGCTGATCGCCTGGGGACCGGGTCCGCGCGCCAGCCAGTCGCTGATGCTCGCCGTTCGCGCCCGCGCTCTGCTCGACGGACGTCTGGCGCCTTCGATCGACGACGTGCTCGATCTGGCCGAACCTATTCTCAAGCACCGCATGGCACTGACGTTCTCCGCTCGCGCCGAAGGCCGCACCATTCCCGACGTAATCAAACAATTGAAGACGCGGATCGGTTGATGGCCGCAGCCAGCGAGCACGCAGCCAGGGAAATCGTTGCAATCCGACGCGCCGATGGCGAAAGCCGAACGCTCGCCGCAACGTTGCCGCGCCTTGTGCTCGAAGCTCGCCGCATCGCCGCCAATGTCATTCACGGTCTGCACGGACGGCGTCGCGCCGGCGCGGGCGAAAGCTTCTGGCAGTACCGTCGCTTCGTTTCCGGCGAACCGTCGCAAAGCGTCGACTGGCGCCGCTCGGCCCGCGACGATCATCTCTATGTGCGCGAGCAGGAATGGGAGGCCGCGCACACCGTGTGGCTTTGGCCGGACCGTTCGCCATCGATGGCGTTTGCCTCCAGGCAGGCGCGCGACAGCAAGTTGGAACGCGCCCTGATCGTGACATTTGCGCTGGCCGAGCTTCTGGTCGCGGGCGGCGAGCGCGTCGGGATTCCCGGTCTGATAAACCCGACCGCGAGCCGCAGCATCATCGACAAAATGGCGCAGGCGATGCTGCATGACGACGCGACGCGGCCAAGTTTGCCGCCGTCATTCGTTCCGTCGGCACTCTCCGAAATCGTTGTGTTGTCGGATTTCTGGTCGCCGATCGGCGAAATCCGCAACATGCTTGCCGGATTGTCGTCGTCGGGCGCGCACGGCACGCTGGTCCAGATCGTCGACCCCGCGGAAGAAAGCTTCCCTTATTCGGGCCGTATCGAGTTTGTCGAGCCGGAAGGCGGCGATGTCATCGTTGCCGGACGCGCGGAAAAATGGGCGTCTGACTACGTTGCCCGCGTGGCGTCTCATCGCGACGAGATTCGCCATGAAACCGGCAAGCTCGACTGGCTGTTCTCGACCCACACCACCAGTCGCTCGGCCGCCGAGCTGCTGCTGTTCCTCCATTCCGGCATGATGGTGAGCAAAGGCAGCGTGCGCTCGGCGACGGTCAAAGTGGGACGCAGCGCATGATTGCAGGCCTGCCGCTTTCGTTTGCCGAACCGCTCTTGTTGCTGGGCCTTCTGAGCCTGCCCTTGTTGTGGTGGCTGTTGCGGGTGATGCCGCCGCGACCGCGGCGCATCGAGTTTCCGCCGACGCGGCTGTTGTTCGACATCGCGCCCAAAGAGGAGACCCCGTCGCGAACGCCGTGGTGGCTCACGGCGCTGCGCCTTGCGGCCGCCGCACTCATCATTCTCGCGGCAGCCGGCCCGATCTGGAATCCCCTGACCAATGCTGCCGGTTCGAGCGGACCGCTCGCCATAATGCTCGACGACGGCTGGAGCGCGGCAAGCAGCTGGGATGCGAGGGTAAGGGCCGCGGACGAATTGATCGCGAATGCCGACAATGATCGGCGCGGCGTTGCGCTCATTGCATTGTCCGAGCCCACGCGCGACATCACGATCCTGACGGCAGGCACCGCGCGCGTGGCGTTGCGCCAGATCGCGCCCAAACCCTATTCGATCGATCGGGTCGAAACATTAGCCGCGATAGAGCGCTTCCTCAAATCCACCGGCGACTGCGAGATCGCATGGCTGTCGGACGGCGTCGATACCGGTCGCGGCGCGGAATTTCTCCAGGGCCTGAGCAAGACCGTGGGCGATCGTCCGCTGACGGTTTTCGAAGGCGGCACGCCGTCCGCGCTGGCCTTGACGGCGGCCGAAAATGCGGCGGCGAAAATGACGGTGAAGGTGCTGCGCGTCGACGGTGGCGCCGCCGCGGGCGTCGTGCGCGCGCTCGACCAGAAAGGCTCGCCGATCGGCGAGGCGCGCTTTGCCTTTGCGCCGACGGAACGCGAGACTGAGGCAGCCTTCGACCTGCCGGTCGAACTGCGCAACGACATCGCCCGGCTTGAAATATCGGGTGAGCGATCGGCGGGCGCGGTGCAATTGCTCGACAAGCGCTGGCGCCGGCGCGCGATCGGCATCGTCAGCGGCTCAAGCAGCGATACCGCGCAGCCTCTGCTGGCGTCGACGTTCTATCTCACCCGCGCGCTCGCGCCGTTCGCCGACGTGCGGTTGGGGGATCGTGGCGCGCCGCAGCAGGCGATCACGCAATTTCTCGACCAGAAACTGCCGATGATTGTGCTCGCCGATGTCGGCACATTGTCGCCGGAGATTCGCGAACGCATCAGTGCGTGGATCGAGCAAGGCGGCGTGCTGGTGCGCTTTGCCGGACCGCGTCTGGCGCAGGCCGATGACGATCTGGTGCCGGTGAAGCTGCGCCGCGGCGGACGCAGCCTCGGCGGCAGCTTGACCTGGGAAAAGCCGCAGCACCTCGCCTCCTTCGCAGCCGACGGGCCGTTCGCGGGCCTTGCGGTGCCCAAGGACATCACCATCAACCGGCAGGTGCTTGCCGAGCCGGATGCGGTGCTGGCGACAAAGAGCTGGGCATCGCTGGAAGATGGCACGCCGCTGGTGACCGGTGAGCGTCGCGGCAAGGGGCTGGTGGCTCTGTTTCACGTCAGCGCCGACATGCGCTGGTCCGATTTGCCGATGTCCGGCAGCTTCGTCGAGATGCTGCGCCGGATCGTCGATATTGCCGGCTACACCTCCAGTCCGGGCGCGGGCGTCGCGGGCGAAGCGAATTCCGAAACCGTGGCGCCACTGCGCACGCTGGACGGTTTTGGCGCGTTCGGACCGCCACCCTCGACCGCAAAGCCGCTGGCCGCCGACTTCCGCGATCGGGCGACGCTCGATCATCCGCCGGGGTTCTACGGCCCGGCCGATGGTCCGCTTGCCGTGAATACGCTGGCGGCGGCCGACCGCATCGCGCCGCTCGATACCTCCGCCCTGCGCGCGCGGCGAGCCAGCTACACCAATTCCGAGCCACGTGACTTGCGCGGAATCCTGCTGTCATCGTCGCTGGCGCTGTTCCTGATCGACGCGGTGATCGTTGCGCTGCTCGGCGCCGGAATCGCCGCCTTGCTGAGACGGCGCACTGCGACGGCCGCACTGGCATTTGCACTCCTGTTGTCGACCATGCTGACGGTGCCGTCACCGACCCGCGCCGACGGCGCCGACGATTTCGCCATCAAGGCAACCACACAAACCCGCCTCGCCTATGTGCTGACCGGCAACGCCGACGTCGATTCCATCGTCAAGGCGGGGATGTCCGGACTGACCCTGTTTCTTGCACAACGCACCGCGCTCGAGGCTGGCGACCCCGTCGGCGTGGATCCGGCGCGCGATGAACTCGCGTTCTTCCCGCTGATCTACTGGCCGGTCGTACCCGGCGCTCCGAAGCCGCCGCAAGACGCAATCAACCGGATCGATGCCTACATGAAACAGGGCGGCACGGTGCTGTTCGACACACGCGATGCCATCGAGGCGCCGCCGGGGGACAACGGCGCCTCGCAAACGCCGGGCATGCTGACGCTCCGCAACATCCTTTCATCGCTCGACGTGCCCGAGCTCGAGCCGGTGCCGCGCGAACACGTGCTGACCAAGACATTCTATTTGTTGCGCGATTTTCCGGGCCGCTTCGACACTGGCCAAACCTGGGTCGAGACCTTGCCGCGCGATGACGACGAGGACACAGCCTCTCATCCCGCCCGCGGTGGGGACGGGGTTTCGCCAATTATCATCACCTCCAACGACCTTGCCGGCGCCTGGGCTATACGTCCCGATGGACAGCCGATGCTGCCGCTCTCGCCGGGCGAACCCCGCCAGCGCGAATTCGCCTTCCGAGCCGGCGTCAACATCGTGATGTACACGCTGACCGGAAACTACAAGGCTGACCAGGTGCACGCGCCGGCGCTGATCGAAAGGCTCGGGCAGTAAGATGTGGTCTTCGCGCACCCGCATTTCCCGGCATGCCATCGTCGCGTGGCACGAAGCTGACAGGTGCGAGCCATGAACTACGGCATCGCGTTTACGCCGCTTGTTCCCTCGCTTGTGCTCTGGGTCGCGCTGGCGGCCATCGCCGTGATCGCGGCCCTGCTGCTGCTCGGGCGCACGCGCGGCGCCTGGTTGCGCATATTCGCGCTCGCGCTGATCCTGCTGGCGCTTTCCAACCCATCCTTCACCCGCGAGGACCGTGAACCGCTGTCGTCGGTCGCAGCGGTCGTGATCGACAAGAGCCCGAGCCAGAATTTCGGCGACCGCACCCGCGAAACCGCCAAGGCCCAGGAGGCGCTGGTCGACAGCCTCAAGAAGATCAAGGGCCTCGAGGTTCGGGTGGTCGAGGCCGGCCAGGCTGACGGGGAAACCGACGGCACCAAATTGTTCGGCGCCTTGTCGTCGGCGTTGTCGGACGTTCCGATCGATCGCGTCGCCGGCGCCTTCCTGATCACCGACGGGCGTGTGCATGACATTCCGGCGAACGCGGCAGCGCTCGGATTCCAGGCCCCCATGCACGCGCTGATCACCGGCCGCAAGGACGAACGCGACCGTCGCATTGCGATATCCGCGGCCCCGCGGTTCGGCATCGTCGGACAAGTCCAGACCATTACTTACCGGCTCGATGATCAAGGCGTCAGCGGACAGCGCGCAAAGGTCGTGGTGCGCTGCGACGGCGAGGTGATCAGCGAGCGCACCATGCTCAGCGGCCAGACCGTCAACGTCGACATCGACATCAAGCACGCCGGCCCCAACATCGTCGAAATCGAAGCGTCCCCGCTCGACAACGAACTGACGCTGGTCAACAACCGCGCGGTGGTCGCGATCGACGGCGTGCGCGACAAATTGCGCGTGCTGCTGGTCTCGGGCGAGCCGCATTCCGGGGAGCGCACGTGGCGCAATCTCCTGAAATCCGACGCCAGCGTCGATCTCGTGCATTTTACAATTCTGCGCCCGCCCGAGAAGCAGGATGGGACGCCGATCAATGAATTGTCGCTGATCGCGTTTCCGACCCGCGAACTGTTTCAGCAGAAGATCAACGAATTCCAGCTCATCATCTTCGACCGCTACGCGCGCCAAGGCGTGCTGCCGATCGCCTATTTCGACAATATCGCGCGTTATGTGCGCGGTGGCGGCGCGGTGCTGGTGTCCGCCGGCCCCGATTACGCTTCGTCCACGAGCATCTGGCGTACACCGCTGGACTCGGTGCTGCCGGCAGAACCCGTCGGCGTCACCGAAAAACCGTTCTATGCAATGCTGAGCGACGTCGGCAAACGCCATCCCGTCACGCGGGGTCTCGAGGGCTCAAACACCGAGCCGCCGCACTGGAGCCGGTTCTTCCGCACGGTGGACACCCGCAACGCGACCAGCCAGCCGGTCATGACGGGCGCCGACGGCAAACCCCTGCTGCTGCTGTCGCGATTTGGCGAGGGGCGCGTCGCATTGCTGTTGTCCGACCACATCTGGCTGTGGGCGCGCGGCTACGAGGGAGGCGGCCCGCATCTCGACCTGTTGCGACGGATGTCGCATTGGCTGATGAAACAGCCGGATCTGGACGAAGAGGCGTTGCATCTGCAAGTGCGCGGCCATGACCTCGTGGTACAGCGCCAGACCATGGCGGACAGCGTCGCACCGGTAACGGTGACCTCGCCCTCCGGAACGGCACGCCAGCTGACGTTGAGCGCCGGTGAACCGGGAACATGGACTGCGACGGTGCCCGCCAACGAACTCGGCCTCTGGCAGGCAACCGATGGCACCCTGAAGGCGCTCATCAATGTCGGCCCGACCAACCCAAAGGAATTCTCGGAAGTCACCTCCACGACCGAGATGCTGATGCCGCTGACGCAGGCGACCGGCGGTGACACGCGTCGCGTCGTGGACGGCTCGAGCATCGACCTGCCGCGCATCGTAGCAGTGCGCGCGTCCAGCGTGTTCCGCGGCGACGGCTGGATGGGCGTGAAGATGCGCGATGCGAGCGTCGTCAGGGGTGTCGGCGTCTTGCCGATATTTGCCGGACTGATCGGCCTGTTGCTGCTGCTCGGCGCATTTGCCGCCACCTGGCTGCGCGAAGGACGTTGAGCATCACCGGCGCGGCACGTCCAGGCGGCTGAATTCCTGATCACGCATCTATCGCGCGAAACTCCAGTCCGGCCGGATCGCCCCGGAAACGCCGTCGAACGCGCCATCGACGAGCTCAGCGACCAGGAGACGGCTATAGTCGACTGGTCCGGGCATCGTCGCCCGCCCCTTCGGCACGGCCTTGAAACCGACACGGCTGTAATAGGCCTCATCGCCGACCAGCAGCACAAGGCGATGCCCTTTTGCCTTCGCGTCATGGAGCGCGCGTTCCAGAAGCGCACGCCCGACACCGCGGCCGCGGAATGGTGGCTCAACCGTCAGCGGCCCCAGCAGCAATGCCTTGGTGTCGCCGACAAGAACCGGCAATTGACGCACGGAACCCACCAGCAGAGTCCCGATCCGGGCCGTGTACGACAGATCGAGCAGATGGTCGACATGCTCGCGAAGCCGGTAGGCGCTCAGTACGAAACGGCCGGGCCCGAACGTGCGGTCGTGCAAACGCTCGATCGCCTGGGCGTCGTTGGCGGTTTCGGTCAAGATGGTCAGAGTGAGATCGCTCATGATGATCTGCGGGATAGCATCTCGCGCTTGGCCGGTCCATCGCTCCAACGCGGCCCGATTTCAAGCCGTTTCAAGTCTTGCTGATGGGGGCCTGAGACAAATAGGCCAATAACTTCATCTCGCGGCGGCCGCGCGTCACCGTATCGAGAACCAAGCCCGACGATATCGAGAGCATCGCCAGAATCATCAGGCCCATCGACAAAACCGCGGTCGGCAGCCGGGGAACGACGCCCTCTTCGAAATAGGTGACGATGACCGGAATCGCCAGGCCAACGGAAACCAGGGTCAGAAAGATGCCGATCGCCGAAAAGAAGCGCAACGGCTTCTCCGATCGGTAGAGTTTCAGGATGGTGCCGAGAATCCGCAAACCATCGCGGTAAGTGTTGAGCTTGCTGACCGATCCCTGCGGGCGCTCGTAATAGGGCGTGTCGATCTCGGCGACCGGCATCGCCAGTTCGAGCGCGTGCACTGTCAGTTCGGTTTCGATCTCAAAGCCATCCGATAGTACGGGAAAGGATTTGACAAACCGCCGCGAGAAGACCCGATAGCCGGAAAGGATGTCCTTGAAGGCCTGGCCGAAAACCGACGACAGAAAGCCGGTCAGAACCCGGTTGCCCGTTCGGTGCCCCAGGCGCCAGGCGGCCACGGCCTGATCGATGCGCAAACCCACCACCATGTCGAGATGCTCAGATACCAACGCGTCGATCATGCGCGGGGCGCTGGCAGCATCATAGGTCGCATCGCCGTCGACGAGCACGTAGATGTCAGCGTCGATGTCGGCGAACATGCGGCGGACCACGTGGCCCTTGCCCTGGCGCCGCTCGCCTCGCACTACGGCCCCGGCCTCGCGCGCTACCGCCACGGTGCGATCCGACGAATTATTGTCGTAAACGTAGATGTCGGCCGCGGGCACGGCCTTACGAAAATCGGCGATGACGGAGGCTACTGCGGCTTCCTCATTGAAGCACGGCACCAAGACAGCGATCCGCATCGAAGATGGTATCATTGCCGAAACACCTGCCTCTTGAATCCCGCCGACTCAGTTTCCCATAACACGATCATGCGCTCGCCGCCTGCCCGATCACTCCACCGTCCACGACTTCCGCCGGCTCGATCAGTGATGCAAACAGCAGGCTCCACAACGAAAGCATGGCAAGCGGTATCGTATAATAGGGCGTGAAGATGGGGTGGCTGAGGAAGAAGGCGAGATTCACCACAAGGTTTCCTGCCGTGACCGCCGCAATCTGCCTCATGCCGCCCCCGCGGCCAGATCGCCACATCACAATCGTCCACACTCCCGCAAGCAGGAGCAGTACGAATTGCATATCGGCGAGATACTGCCAGACGATGCTAAAGTTCAATTCTGGAGCTATCGCGTCAACGTCTCCGTAGGTCGTGGAGAAAGGACCGCCGGCATTGATCGCATTCGCAATCAGGGTCGGAATCGTTCCCAACAGGAACAGCGCGGTGAACAGGACGCCCTGGAGAAGCACCGCGATTGTCCGGAAAGCCAGGAATGACGCGCCGAAAAACAGGAGATATCCCGAGGCGAGAAACACGTTCGGCAATCTGAAATTCACCGACAGGCCGATGATGAGACCGATCAGCCCCGCCAAAGCGAGACGATCGCGCATCTGCTTGGAAGCGAAGAGTCTTGCCGTGACAAACCCCGCGAGCGCACAGGTCACCATGGTGGGCGCCATCGAATAGCTCGCCTTGGCAGGGTTGATCATCAGATAAATCGCCAGGCACCCAAAGGCCGTGGTGAGAATAATCGAGGACGCGGAGCGCGCATAAAAAATGGCAAGCAATTCCAACGCAAAAACGACGACCGTCGCTGAAATATACAGCGGAATGACCTGAAACCCTTGCGGAAACAGCGCCAGCGCAAAGCCCGTGCCCGGCGGATATTGCATCACTCGCTTTTCCAATGCCGGCATGAAGGTATGGCAGGGGGCCGCAGCCGGATCATTCCACGACTTGAAGCCCATCTCTTTCAATTTTGAAGCCAGATAGCGATCATCATCACGGACAATGTCGGTATCCAAGCCGTCGAGCCCAAATCTCTGGAACAGATGCGCCTGCCGCAAGTAGCAGATATCGTCGTAAACACCGCGGCTCTCGCTCCAACGGGACATTGACCACACATTGCTGGCGAGCATCACAAAGCAGACGAAGCCACAGGCCAGTTTCAAATATCGCATCGTTTTACCCAGGCCGCGCCTTCTTCACATGGTTTGTCGCCAAATCCAGCGGCGCCCGCAAGGGTCTAGCGCCAGGTCGCAATCGGCTCCAGCCCCTCGATCACTTCCGATATCCGCAAGCGCGTGCCCGCGGTGGTTTCCGCCGGCAGCGATCCCGCGTCGAAAAAGCCACACGCGATGATCTCGTGGTTTGGCTCCGGCAGGCCATCCTGTCTGAAATGCCGGACCAGATAGACCGCGACATGATCTCGCCTCGAAATGTGGCTGTTGAAGAACAGGCCGTGCAGCGCCGGTTCGCCCAGAAGCTCGATTCGCCCCTCTTCCGCCAATTCGCGCTGCAAGGCTGCGCGAAACGTTTCGCCCGTCTCCACGCCGCCGCCCGGCAGATGCCAGCCGCCGATATAACTGTGCTTGACCAGAAACACGCGGTTTTTACCGTCCAGCACGACGGCACGAACCCCAAGCGTCATGCCGCGGGAAAAACGCCAATAGAGATGAAAAACCCGACGCAGCGCCGGCTCGAGACTCTGTCGCAGGCTCTGCAGCTTCGTCGTCACGGAAACCCCTGAATTTCGTCGAGATGGCGCTTGATCCTTGCATCGCGGCGGCCGGCTTGCCAATACATTCCGCGGACCTTGCGCGATATGATGAGACAGTGATGCGGCGGCTCTTTGACAAGGCTTGCAGAGGCGAGTGCTGGTGATGGCGGCCTTCACACTTGCCCATCTGTCTGATCCCCATCTTCCGCCGCTGCCAAGCCCGCGGCTTTCCGAACTCGCCGGCAAGCGCGCGCTCGGCTATCTCAACTGGACGCGCAATCGGCACAAATTCCACAAGCGTGACGTGCTCGATTTGCTGGTATCGGATCTGCAAGCGCAAACGCCGGACCACGTCGCGATCACCGGCGACCTCGTCAATCTGGCGCTCGAAGCCGAGTTTGCGCCATCACGCGCCTGGCTGGAGAACGTCGGTACGCCGGATCGCGTCACCGTCATCCCCGGCAATCACGACGCCTATGTCCGCGCGACCCAGCACCGCTTTGCCGAGGCATGGGGAAGCTATATCGTCGGCGACGATACCTCCGATCGGGGCGCGGCATTTCCAGCGGTGCGCCGCCGCGGCCCGCTCGTGCTGATCAGCGTGTCATCGGCGGTCCCGACGCCGCCGCTGATGGCGACGGGTTGGCTTGGACGCAGCCAGCTCGACGCGCTTGCGCAAATCCTTGCACGACTTTCTGCCGAACAGGCGTTCCGTGTCCTCTTGATCCATCACCCGTTGCGCTCAGATGCCCACGCCAAGCGGCTGACGGATTCATCAGAGTTGCTCGCGCTCCTGAAACAACATGGCGTCGAGCTGGTGCTGCACGGGCACGACCATATTCATTCCACGATCTGGATCGACGGGCCGAAAGGATCCATTCCGGCGATCGGCGTGCCCTCGGCCTCCGCGCTGGCGCATGGCCGCTATCCCGCGGCGGCCTATAATCTGTTTTCGATCAAACGCGAGGGCACGGCGTGGCGCTGCGAGATGACGGTGCGCGGCGTCAACGATGCGCGTCGGGTACGGGAAATAAGGCAAACCCGGCTGATGTAGTCCTTATCCTTTCCCAGTCATTCCGGGACACGCGTCCGCGTGGACCCGGAATCTCGAAATTCTCGGTTGTGCAAGTGCAAATCTGAGTTCGCATCTTCGATGCGCCCCGCAATGACGATGAGAGATTAAGGTCAGAGACTGCTCAAGCTCGCAAACAGCGCCAGACCAAACAGCGCGACCGCGCCGAGGAGGAAGCCGAGCGCGAAGGCCAGGAATTGGCTGCGACGCGGCTTCTCGGCCGCCGCAGGTGCGACCATCGGCGTGGCAACCAACGCATGTTCGCGCTCGATCATGCGACGGGCGACATAATCGGTGACGGCGTCGACGATGACGGGGACATCGTGGGACTCGGCAAGGACGATGCGACCGAAACGGGTATCTTGCACCAAACGATAGGCGCGCTTGTCGCGCCCCATCACCACGTGAGCCACCACGTCGATCCACAGCCGCGGCGTCTCGCCCTGACTGATGCCGCGGTCGAACAGATCGACGAAATCGGGAATCTGCGCGAACAGGGGATCAAGCGCCTCGTTGAGAATCTCGAGCCGGGCGACTTCGGCGTCGCGCAGATCAACGACGACGCCGGTGCGATCGGCCGCCTCGATCCGCGCGCGGCGCAGCGCATCCCGCAGCCGCATCGGACGCGCACTGCTGACGGCCTCGCTTCCGGTATTTTGTGCGTCTGACATACGCTTGATCGCCCTTGGTCTGATGGTTCGGAACACTATTAACCTATCAGTAACCAGGCGGTCCGCAAAGGGCGTTTGTTCCCAAAGGCTTACGCCTCCGACCGGTTAAAACGCGAGCGGCCCCAACCGGAAAACCGGATGGGACCGCTTCGTCCTTGGACGTCTTCTTATAAGACGCGTCAGCCTCAGGCCGAAACGCGCGAGGGCTCTTCCACGATCGAGAAGCGCACGCCTGCCTTGTGGCGATTCTCTTCGGAGACCTCGCGCCAGGCATCCTCGGCCTCCTTGCGGGTCTTGAACGGGCCCTGAACCTGGGCTGAGCCTTCGACGAGCTTGTGGAAGTTCATCGAACCGAACTCGCCGCCGATCACCCAGAAATTACTGCCATGCTTCATGATAGCCTCCTTCTATTCAGCCGCCTGAATGTGGATATCCGAACCGTGCGCCTTGAACTGCGCGGCTTCGGTCGAGTCGTGAAGCGCCGTCGTTGATGAGGTGCCGCCGGTGATGGTGGTGGACACCAGATCGAAGTAGCCGGTGCCGACTTCGCGTTGGTGGCGCGTCGCCGAATAGCCGAACTTCTCGGAAGCGAACTCGGCCTGCTGCAGGCGGGAATAAGCCGCCATGCCCTCGGCCTTGTAGCCGCGCGCCAGTTCGAACATGCCGTGGTTGAGCGAGTGGAAGCCCGCCAGCGTCACGAACTGGAATTTGTAGCCCATCGCGCCGATTTCGCGCTGGAATTTGGCAATCGTCGCCTTGTCGATGTTGGCTTCCCAGTTGAACGACGGCGAACAATTGTAGGCCAGCATCTTGCCGGGATAGACCTTGTGCACGGCCTCGGCGAACTGCTTTGCTTCCTCGAGGTTCGGCGTCGAGGTTTCCCACCACAGCAGATCGGCATATTTCGCAAATGCGATGCCGCGCTTGATGCAGTGAGCAAGACCGCTGCCGGGCTTGAGGCGGAAGAAGCCCTCCGCGGTGCGCTCGCCGGTGATGAACTCGCGGTCACGCTCGTCGACATCGGCGGTGATCAGCTTGGCGCTTTCGGCGTCGGTGCGCGCCAGCACGAAGGTCGGCGTGCCGCAGACGTCGGCCGCAAGCCGTGCCGCGATCAAATTGCGCTCATGCGCCGCGGTCGGGATCAGCACCTTGCCGCCCATGTGGCCGCATTTCTTTTCGGACGCAAGCTGGTCCTCGAAGTGAACGCCGGCAGCGCCTGCCTCGATATAGGCCTTCATGATCTCGAAGGAGTTCAACGGACCGCCGAAGCCGGCTTCCGCGTCGGCAACGATCGGCACGAACCAGTCGATCTTGGCGCCGCCTTCGGAGTGCTCGATCTGGTCGGCACGCTGGAAGGTGCGGTTGATGCGGCGGCAGAGTTCCGGGCCGGCGTTCGCCGGATAAAGGCTCTGGTCCGGATACATGGCGCCCGCCGTATTGGCGTCGGCGGCGACCTGCCAGCCAGACAGGTAGATCGCGGGCAGGCCGGCGCGCGCCTGCTGCATCGCCTGGTTGCCGGTAACGGCACCGAGCGAATTGACGTAAGGCTCCTTCTTCAGCGATTCCCAAAGCCTGTTGGCGCCCTTGGTCGCGAGCGTATAGGCAATCGGCACGGAGCCGCGCAGCCGCTCTACCTCGGCCGGGGCATAGGGACGGCTGATGCCGTCAAAACGCCCGGCGGGCGCGGGAACCAGCTGCTCAAAGGTCTTCGCCATCTTCATTCTCCAATCGACATTCGTGACAGTGCATTGCGAAATGCGTGGCACGAGCTAAACGCTAAACTTCTGAATTCGTACAGATGGCTTGATTTCGAATGGTGATGTCATGTAACATATAAACTTGTAATAGATGTTATGTTGTAAATTATGTCACAAAATGACCCCAGAACGTCATTCCGGGCCTCGCAGCAGGAACGTGCAATTGCACATTGGGGAATCTCGAAGATTCCGGATCGCCGCTCCGCGCCGTCCGGGATGACTATGGGGAACAACGAGGCCACCATGCCAAGCAACTCCGGAAAGAAACTGTTTGTCGGCCCCCGCTTCCGGCGCATTCGCCGGCAACTCGGCCTGTCGCAGACCCAGATCGCCGAGGGGCTCGGCATTTCACCCTCCTACGTCAACCTGATCGAGCGCAACCAGCGTCCGGTGACGGCGCAGATCCTGCTCCGCCTCGCGGAAGCCTATGATCTCGATCTGCGCGACCTCGCCACCGCCGACGAAGACCGTTTCTTCGCGGAACTGAACGAGATCTTCTCAGATCCATTGTTCCGCCAGATCGACCTGCCGAAGCAGGAATTGCGCGACCTCGCCGAACTCTGCCCCGGCGTCACGCACTCCCTGCAACGGCTCTACGCGGCCTATACCGAAGCCCGCCGCGGCGAAACCATGGTCGCCGCCCAGATGGCCGACCGCGACGAGGGCACGCGGTTTGAGGCCAATCCGATCGAGCGCGTGCGCGATTTGATCGAGGCCAACCGCAATTATTTCCCCGAACTCGAAACGGCGGCGGAAAATTTGCGTGACGAATTGAACGTGCCCGCCGAAGGGCTGTTCGCGGCGCTCTCGGCTCGCTTGCGCGAAAGGCATTCGATCCTCACCCGCATCATGCCGGTCGATGTCATGCGCGAGACCTTGCGGCGGTTCGACCGCCATCGCAGGCAACTCCTGATCTCGGAACTGGTGGACGGTCCCGGCCGCGCGTTCCAGCTCGCCTTTCAGATCGGACTTGCCGAATGCACAGGCGCGATCGAGGCCATCATCGGCCGCGCCGGGCCGCTCGACGACGCGCCACGCCGGCTTTACCGGATCACGCTTGCCAACTATTTCGCCGCCGCCGCCATGATGCCGTACCAGGCGTTCCATGCGGCCGCTGAAGCAGCTCGGCTACGACGTCAACGTGCTGGCGCAGCGCTTCAATGCCGGTTTCGAACAGGTCTGCCACCGCTTGACCACGCTGCAGCGGCCCAACGCGCGCGGCGTGCCCTTCTTCATGTTGCGTGTCGACAATGCCGGCAATGTCTCGAAACGATTTTCCTCCGGCACCTTCCCGTTTTCGAAATTCGGCGGCACCTGCCCGCTGTGGAACGTGCATTCAACCTTCGACACGCCGGACCGCCTGCTCAAGCAGATCATCGAACTGCCCGACGGCGCCAGGTATTTTTCGATCGCGCAAATGGTGCGCCGACCGATCGCGCCGCATCCGCAACCGCAACCGCGCTTTGCGATCGGGCTCGGCTGCGAAATCCGCCACGCCGCGAAGCTCGTCTACGCCAGCGGCATCGACCTGGAGAAAACCGAGGGCACGCCGATCGGCGTCAACTGCCGGCTGTGCGAACGTGAAGATTGCAGCCAGCGCGCCGAACCGCCGATCACCCGCACCTTGATTCTCGACGAGAATACACGGCGCGTGTCGTCGTTTGCATTCAGCAATGCCAGGGAGCTGTGAGGGCACTGCTCCACCACTAGCCGCCGTCGTTACGCCAGCGTGTGCACGATCACTGGTCCTGCGACCGCGGTGGCTGGTCCGACGAGGAGAGGCGCAAGGTCTTTCTCGATCCAGGCAAGGGCGCGCCTGTTGGCCTCCTCTGCTCCGGCGAAATTGTTGAAGACGCTGATCGCGGTCACGGTGTCGTCGGGTGCATAGACCACGTAGTAGGCCATGAAACCTTCGACATCGCTGATGATCGGAATGGCGCCCTCCTTGATCCGGCGCGCCAGTTCCTCGGCCATGCCGGTCTTTGCCTTGCCCTGACGGATAGCGGCGTACATGAGATCTCTCCTTCCGGCTGCTTCAAAAGCCCGGGGCCGGTTGCCCGCTTGCGCAAAGCCATTCTACGACTTTACTGACGGCTTCCCGATTCAAATTTTCAATGCGACTTCTCCTTGGGCTGTGGGGAAGCCTTCATGACGACCGGGGCGGGTGGTCATCGCTCGGCACGGCCGCGGGGACGACGCTTGGCAGACATGTGCCCACCTCTCCGGGATGACAGAAATTTCATGAATTACATGAAGTTCACTGTCAGCCGCCATTCGCGCGTTTGGATAATTGAGCGCACCAGCTATGGTGTTTTTAGCCTTCGCCGCATTGACCTGAAACACTGGATCCCACAAATGTTCGTTTCTTTTTTTCCCCGGCCCAAGCTGTTCTTTCTGTCGGCCGTGCTCTGGACCGCGCTCTCGATGACGTTCTGGTATGGCTATGCCGACGATCTGATTGGATCGTCGGGCCCCGGCGTCGTCGGCGTGGCGCTGTTCTGGTCGGCGCGTTCGCTCTGGTTCGATCTGTATTTTGCGCTGAGCGTCGCGATCTTCGCGGGCTTCTGGATGCGGCTTCGCCCCGCATCCCTGGGCGCTGTGGTCGATCCCCGGTTCGGCACTGATCTTGTTCACCTCCTACTTCCAGGTTCAGGTCAGCGTCGCCATCAACAGCTGGTACGGGCCGTTCTACGATCTCGTGCAGGCCGCGCTTTCGAAATCGAGGGCGGTCACGGTCGAGGAGTTCTACGGCGAATTGTCGACTTTCGCCGGCATCGCGCTGATCGCGGTGGTGGTTGGCGTGATGACGCGGTTCTTCGTCAGCCATTACATCTTCCGCTGGCGCACTGCGATGAACGACTTCTACATCGCCAACTGGCCGCGGCTGCGCACCATCGAGGGCGCTTCGCAGCGGGTGCAGGAAGACACCATGCGGTTTGCCACCATCATGGAAGGCCTCGGCGTCAATCTGATCAGCGCCATGCTGACGCTGCTGGCGTTCCTGCCGGTTCTGTTGCGGTTGTCGAGCAACATCACGGAGTTGCCGCTGATCGGCTCCATCCCCTACCCGCTGGTGTTCGCTGCGGTGATCTGGTCGGTGTTCGGCACTGGCGCGCTGGCCTTGATCGGCATCAGGCTGCCGGGCATCGAATTCTTCAACCAGCGCGTGGAGGCGGCGTACCGCAAGGAACTCGTGCTTGGCGAGGACGATCCAACCCATGCCGATCCGCCGACGCTGGCTGTGCTGTTCGCCAACGTTCGCAGGAACTATTTCCGGCTCTATCTGAACTTCATGTATTTCAACATCGGTCGCATCGTCTATCTGCAGACCGACACCATCTTCCCTTACATCCTGCTCGCGCCGACGATCGTTGCCGCCAAGATCACACTCGGCTCGATGAACCAGATCCTGAACGCGTTCTCGCAGGTTCGAACCTCGTTTCAGTATCTCGTCAACTCGTGGAGCACGATCGTCGACCTGATTTCGATTTTTCAGAGGTTGCGTGGCTTTGAGGCCAAGATCCACGGCGAGCCGCTGCCTTCAATCGAAACACAGACGGAGCCGATGTCGGTGTGACAGTAGTTCGTCATTGCGAGCGGAGCGAAGCAATCCAGAGCTATGGCATGATCGACAATGGATTGCTTCGTCGCTTGAGCTCCTCGCAACGACGGTAACGCCGCGCCCGACTCGGATGCAAACCTCACCCCTTCGCAACCGAAGGGCGCATGGCCGAAGCCGTGGGGTGGTCCACTCGTTGCGAACCTCTAATCCTAGTGGCGTTGCACACGTGCGAAAGCGCGGCTGTAATGCCGCGCCATGAGCACGAAGTCTCGCCAATCGATCTATGGTGGCCGCATCATGGGCGCGAGGATCCGCGCCAAGGCCGCGCGGGAAGCCGCGATCAAGGCCCTTCGCGACGCCGACCGCGCGGAGGCCGATGCCTGGTCGATCCGGATGGAAGGCTATGGCGGGCCGGCGCAGCCTGCGCCGACGATCGGGCAATGCCTCAATGGCGGACTCGGTTGGCTGGAAGTGGAATGCAACCGCTGCAAGACGCGGGCAAGCCTGCCGCTCGACGCGATCCGCCGGCCGCGCGACACGCCGCTCTGGAAGCTCGAGGCATCGCTGAAATGCCGCTCATGCTGCAAGGGCCGTTATGCGCCGCCGGTGCACATGATCAAGCTGACGGAAACGCAGGAGATCACGCCTTACGTCTGGGTGCATCCCGACGAGGAGCGGTGAGCGCGTAGCCGGGATGAGGGCAGCGATACGCTAGCAGAAGAGTAGAAGTGCCCCCCGCACGTCGCGCCCTCTCGTTTCAAAATATTGATTTTACCTGTTCCACCGCGCATTCGTTGCAACCATGCTGATACGACTTCCGTTGGTTGGAAGCCGATATTGGTGTACGATCGAGGTGCAGGAGGTTCCGATGCGGAAACAGCTTCTCGCGGGCGCGGTGGCCGTTGCCTTCGCCACAGGCATGACAACCGGTGCGATGGCCGTCGAACGCGGCGGCGCCGGTGGCCTGCATGGACACAGCCGCAATTTCCATGCCGGACATAGCGTCACCTATGCCGGAATCCGTCGCGGCGGCTTCCGACATGGCTGGCATCATGGCGGGAGCGACCGGCGCTTTGTCGGCGGCGATGGCGGCTGGGGTTACAGCCCCAGTTACAGTGGTGGCCATTATGAAGGGGTTGCCCCGTTCGGCCGTTTTGTCGGACCCGCCACGGGCGGAGTTGACCTTCTTTGTCGGCATGTAAGTTACGCCGGCATCAGGTTGCGCTGATCACGCGGCTTCACAACTGTTCGCGGCACGCTGATATCCTCGCTACGATTCCTCGAGGTGATCTCAGGGCTGCCCTGTTCGGGCAGCCCTTTTTCATGCGGCTATGTCCGGCGCACGATGAAGGCGAAGCGTGCTGCAGATGCGCCGCCGGTGCACATGACCGAGCTGATTGAGATCACGCCTTAACGTCTGGGTGCATCCCGACGAGGAGCGGTGAGACTGACTTTATGATGATCGCGATACGACCACCAATTTGATTCAGATCAATTGCGGGCTTGATTCTGCTTGCCTGATTCCGGCCCCTTCGAAGGATTACTTCACATTCGTAAGATACATTTCCGGCGGATGTGTTTATGGTGCGCCTGACAGTTCGGGGATTGCGCTGTCTGGGCAGGATTTAATTGCAAAATTATGCGTATCGAGACCGATTTGCGTAGGCATTTGGCGCTGGCCGCCGCCTTGGGAATTGCACTCGCGTGCAGCGCTTGCGCTGGCCGCCCGACGCAGGGTGTTCTGGTACCTGTCACCGAACGAGCCGATGGTACCTCGCAGGTCGCACTTCTCGCCGCGACGACGCGCGCGCGCTCGACCACCGATGAAGGCGAAATGTTCAACGGCGAACGCGCCGAAGCCGTGTCGTATGCCTCGATCGTCGTGTCCATTCCGCCGGACTCCGCCCGCGAAGTCGGCAAGATCCAGTGGCCGGCGTCAACCAGGGGTGATCCGAAGCAGAACTTCGTCACCGTCTCGGCGAACTACATCGAAAGACCCACCTTCACGGCGGCGATCGCCAACTCCGTCAAGCCGGTTCACAAAGGCAAAGTCCTTGTCTTCGTGCACGGCTTCAACAACCGCTTCGACGATGCCGTCTACCGACTGGCGCAAATCGTTCACGATTCCAGGGTGCCGGCGCTTCCCATTCTGTTCACATGGCCATCGCGCGGAGAATCGAAACTGCGCGCCTACACCTATGATCGCGAGAGCGCCAACTATTCGCGCGACGCGCTGGAAGAACTTCTGGACCAGCTCAACCGCAATCCGAACGTGACCGAGGTCAATGTGCTCGCACACTCCATGGGCAACTGGGTCACGCTCGAGGCGCTGCGCGCGCGCTACATCCGTCCCGTTCGCGTCACCGACAAGGTCAAAAACGTGATGCTGGTGGCGCCGGATGTCGACGTCGACGTATTCCGGACCCAGATCCACAGGATGGGCACGCAGCGTCCCCGCTTCTTCCTGTTCGTATCGCAGGATGACAAGGCGCTCGCGCTGTCGAAGGCGATCTGGGGCGGCGAACCGCGTCTGGGCGAAGTCGATCCCACGCAGGATCCTTATCGCGGCGAATTTGCCCGCGACCGGATCGAGGTCTTCGACCTGACGTCACTGAAGCGAGCCGGCGACAACGCGCATTCCCGCGCCTTCGAAGATGTCACCTCCGTCGTCGGCATGATCAAGCAACGCCTTGGCACCGGTCAGCAGATCAGCGAGTCCGAACCCGGACTGACGGACGGGCTGTGAGCGTTGCTCATTAGGGCCTCTCTTTGAAGAGCCTCTGTTTGATCGCAAGGAACTGGCTCTTAGACTCGAGGCCATCTGGCGCAAGCCGGCACGGTCTGCGCGCCGAACACGTCCCGCTGCCCCAATCATAATAATAATTTTAGCCGTTCCGCCGCGCCTGCGACGCAACCGGTTCCCTGCCTCTGCGGTTGGTTCGTCAGCCGATATTGGTGAACGACAGAGTGCAGGAGGTTTTTATGAGGAAACAGCTTCTCGCCGGCGCGATGGCGGTTGCGCTTGCAACGGCGACGACAACCAGCGCGATGGCCTTCGGTCACGGTGGCGGCGGTGGCGGCTTCCACGGTGGCGGCGGCTTCCACGGTGGCGGCTTTCATGGCGGCGGCTTCGGCGGATTCCACGGCGGCGGTTTTCACGGCGGCTTTGCCGGCTCGCGCGGGAGTTTCGCGGCCATGCATGGCGGTAATTTCGCCGGCGTCCGCGGCTTCAGCGGATGGCGTCACGGCGGTTGGGGCGGACGGCGCTTCGTCGGCGGCTACGGCGGCTGGGGTTACGGCCCCTATTACGATGACGCTGGCGTCGACGTTGGCCTTGGCCTGTTAGGCCTCGGCGTCGGGCTGGCCACCGGTTACAATTATTGTTCGCCTTATGATTACAACTACGGCTATTGCGGCCCGGGTTTCGTCGCCGGCTGGTGACCCCGACGCGTGGGCTTTGATTGGAGAGGGCTGCCCGCGCCGGCAGCCCTTTTCCTTTCCCGCGCGGGCCTGGATCGTCGAGCCTTGCGCGAGCCGACTACTTCCATCGACGCCGGCCGTCACGCCGAGTTGGCATCATGGTCGAGCGATCTGCTGCCGCGTGTGATGCCAAGGACTCCCAGTCAACGGCGCCTTACGCATTTTGGGGCAACGCCTGGCCGATCGATTCTAAATTAATCATTAAGGTGCGTGACGGCCATCAAGGTACTTGAGCAAGAATGGAAAAAAGCCGCGGCGCCGGACCTCACTAAACATTTCTTTAATTCGGTTCACTGATCGCCTGGGGTAAAGTTCGAGCATCGGCTGGGACCCCCAGCGCTCTGAGGACTACCAACATCCTCGGCGGTTGCCCTTTTTGCCAAGGAAGGGATAAGCCAGGAACCAAACGGTCCTCAGTCGCGTCCGTTTTCAGCCGATGAAATCAACGGCGGCGAGGTACCGTGTGCTGCCAAGAGCACGGAACCTCGCCGTATCGATTCTCATCGTATCTTCTGGCGCGGCCGGCCGGAAATCTCAAGCCCGTGGCAGGAGACGCTCGTCAGGTGGCGCGATCTCCGTCACCAGATCGCGAATCAGGGCTTTCTTCGGCAAGGGCGCCAGCGTCATCACACCCTCCTTCAATCGCACGGTACAGGCGTAATCGACCTTGCCGTCGATCAGCATCATGCACTCCTTGCAGGCATTGGCGTTGATGCAGGAAAACCGAAATGCCAGCGACGGATCGGCAGTGCTGCGAAGCGCGCGGAGACCATCGAGCACCGACTGGCCAGGCTCAAATGTGACCTCGAAGCTTTCGAGGCGTCCCGGCTCACCGGGCGCGCCACGCCGGATGACAAGCGTTGTCTTCATGACGCCGCGCTCCCGTTTGAGGGTTTGATGCGACCGAGCTTGAACGCGTTGCCGCGTGACAGCGCGACGGTCTGATTGACGCACCAGGCGTCGTCGAGGCCCGGATGATCCTCCCGCTGATGCGCACCGCGGCTTTCGGTGCGCGCAAGCGCCGGCAGCGCGACGGATTGGGCGACCAGGAGCATGTTGCGCAGGTCCAGCCAGTCGACCAGCACGGGATCAAAAGCGGTGGCCGACGTGAACGGAACGTCGCCGATATCGGCTTTCAATCGCGCGATCGCCTGCAATGCCGATTGCAGTTTCGCCTCGGTGCGGAATGGCCCAACTCTGTCGGCCATCAGCGCCTTCAATTCCACCACCGCCGCCGCCGGATTCGGCGCCGTGCGCGGAGCGGCGCTACGCAAGAGATCGAGCGCTCCATCGGCAGCCTGCGGCGACCAGTGCGAAGAATTCTGCAACGCATATTGCGCGGCGCTTCGGCCGGCCCGCGCGCCGAACACCAGCGCTTCGGTGATCGCATTGCCCGAAAGGCGATTGGCGCCATTGGCCCCACCGACCGCCTCGCCGCAGGCATAAAGGCCGGGAACGGCGGTCCGCAACGTCTCGTCAACCCGCACGCCGCCCATGTGGTAGTGCGCGATCGGCGCGACCTCGATCGCGCGCCTGGCGAGATCGATGCCGTTCGCGGCAAGCCGGTCCACGACGGGACCAAAGGCGCGGCGGATTTCCGACTCCGGCACATGCTGGAAACTCAGATAGGCGCCGCCCGCGGGACTGCCACGGCCGGCCTCGACTTCCCGGGTAATCGCGTAGGTCGCAAGGTCACGCGTCAGGACGTAACGACCGTCACTGCGGGTGTCCGGCGTCGTATAGTCCTGCTCGAATTCACGCATCTCGACGTTGAGCAGCTTGCCCCCCAATTTGTAACGAAACGGATCCCACATGATCGGATCCATGCCGACCAGCCTTGGTGCGAGGTGGCCGATCGGAAAGAACTGCACGAACTCCATGTCGATGAGTTCGGCACCGGCGCGCAGCGCCAGCGCGTAACCGTCGCCACCCATGTTGGAAGACGCGCTGTTGCGGCGATAAAGCCCGGTCAGCCCGCCGGTTGCGATCACCGCAGCCTTGGCGGCGATCGTGACGGCCTCTCCGGTCGGAAGATGCAGCGCGGTCGCTCCGCAGGCCACTCCGTCACGAAGCGCGATATCGATGATCATGAGTTCGCCGATGCGGCGGATGCCATTTGTCACGTTGAGCTGCGCACGAAGTGTGCGCGACACCGCAGGTCCGGTGGACAGAAAATCGACATAGGCGCAACGCGGCCGATCGTGACCGGGCGCCTGCGCCTGCTTGATGTGACCGTCCTCGCGCGCCCAGCCGACCTTCCAGCCATCCATCTCGCGCAGCCGATGCGGTCCGTCCTCGCACAATAGCGCGGCGAGCCGCTCGTCGCACAGGCCGCGGCCGGCCGCGAGCGTATCGGACAGGTGATGCTCCCAGTGATCGGGCGTCTGCTCGGAAAGTGCTGCCGCGACCGTCATCTGCGCCATCACCGTCGCGCCGCCGCGCCCGATCAGGCTGCGGTCGGCCAGCACCACGGCTGCGCCCGCCCGCGCGGCTTCGAGCGCCGCATACATGCCGGAGCCACCGGCGCCGATCACCAGAACGTCGGTCTCGATATGGACCGGAGCCGCCGATGCGTTTTTTCCGCTGGCCGTCATGACGCCTGCAGCTTCGCACGCTCACGCGCGATCAAGAGTTGGGCGGCGACGCCCGCGGCGATCACGCTGGGTTCCTTGTCCCTGATATCCGGCAAGCCGATCGGACAGACCAGTCGCGCAATTTCATCCTCGGAGAGGCCGAGTTGCTTCGCCTGGCTCGCAAATCGCGCGCGCTTGGTGGCCGAGCCAATCAAGCCGACAAAGCCGAGGTCGGCACGGCGCAGCGCCGCTGCCGCGATCGAATAGTCGAGCGGATGAGAGTGGGTCATGATCAGGACCATTGCACCGGGAGGAGCCGCATCGATCTCGCGCTCGGGCGCGTCGGTCCTCACCGTGATCACGTTGGCCGGCACATAATCCGGAAAATGACCGGTCCGGGAGTCGATCCATCGCACCGAAAACGGCAGCTGCGAAAGGGCAAGAACGACGGCGCGGCCAACATGACCGGCGCCGAAGAGCAGAACCGTCTTGCGGTCTTCGCCAAACCGCTCCACGAAGCGCTGCTTGACCGAGCCGTCTCCGGCGTCTGTGCGCTCTGTGGCACCATGCAGAATTTCGCGGACGATGCGGCCCTGTTCCGTCATGCGGCTGATCGCGACAAAGGGTCCGGCCTCCTCCGCGGCGACGAGTTCGGCGATGCGGTCGAGATCGCCGGCGTCGAAGGTCTCAATGAGTGTCGTGACCGACCCGCCGCAGCACTGGCCGAGATTTGGACCCAACGGCCAGACATGCACCGATGCCACCGGCTTGTCTGCCGACAGCGCGGCCTCCGCCACGGCGAGTGCCTCATATTCGAGGCGACCACCGCCGATGGTCCCGAAAAACCCGGCTTCCCGTTGAACGACCATCCGCGCGCCGACCTCGCGGGGCGCCGACCCATCGACCTTGATGATGCTGATCAAGGCGGCGCGACGATGCGTCTCAAGCGATTCCCGAATTCGTCGCCATACCAATTGCATTCAAATCAGCCTGCCTTGATGCCATGGCCCCTTGCCAATGCTGCGGCGGCGTCGAAGGTTCCGACCGCCTTGAGGATCGATTCCGGCGTCGCGGGCGCATCCAGCATCACGGGCTCGCCAGGGCGGATCGAATGAACCGCATCGGCGATCGCGGCAAACACCGCCGTCGCGAGCATCAATGGCGGCTCGCCGACAGCTTTGGACCGGTAGATCGTCGCTTCATGGTTTTCGTTCTCGAACAGCGCGACGCGAAAATCATCCGGCACGTCGGAGGCCACGGGAATCTTGTAGGTCGAGGGCGCATGGGTCAGCAGGCGGCCCTCCGCGTCGTAGACGAGTTCCTCGGTCGTCAGCCAGCCCATACCCTGGACGAAGCCGCCCTCGATCTGGCCGATGTCAATCGCCGGATTGAGTGAGCGGCCGACATCGTGCAGGATATTCACGCGCTCGAGTTTCATCTCACCGGTCGTGACGTCGACGATGACCTCGCTGCAGGCCGCGCCATGAGCAAAATACAGGAACGGCCGGCCTTTGCCCTTGGCGCGGTCCCAATGCAGTTTCGGCGTCTTGTAGAAGCCGGCCGCCGATAGGTGGATGCGCGCGCCATAGGCCCGCTTCGCGAGTTCGCCGAACGAAATACTTTCGTTTCCGATAAACACCTGGTCGTCGCGAAACTCGATGAGCTCCTCGGAAACGTTCCAGGTAGCTGCGGCGAAGTGTACGAGGCGCGCCTTGATCTCGCGGCAGGCGATTTGCACCGCCATGCCATTCAAATCGGTTCCAGCGGAGGCGGCCGTCGGCGAGGTGTTGGGTACCTTGTCGGTCGAGGTCGCGGTGATGCGCACGCGTTCGAGCCCGATACCGAATTCCTCGGCGGCGACTTGCGCGACTTTTTGAAACAGGCCCTGACCCATCTCCGTGCCGCCATGATTGAGATGGACCGAACCGTCCTGGTAGACGTGGACCAGCGCGCCGGCCTGATTGAGCACGGTGAGCGTAAACGAGATGCCGAACTTCACCGGCGTTAGCGCGATCCCGCGTTTGAGGATCGGTGAAGCGGCATTGAACGTCTCGATGTCCTTGCGACGGCGACGATAATCCGACGTCCGCTCCAGCTCCTCGATCAGCCGATGGATCACCTCGTGATCTTCCACGGTCTGGCCATAGGGCGTGACATCGCCTCCGCCGCGATAGAAATTGGCCTTGCGCACATCGAGGGGATCGAGACCGAGATGCCAGGCGATGGCATCGACGACGCGTTCGATCGCAAGCACGCCTTGCGGGCCGCCGAAGCCGCGGAACGCGGTGTTGGACACAGTATTGGTCTTGACGCGCTTGGACAGAATCCGGAACTCGGGAAGAAAATAGGCATTGTCGGCGTGAAACATCGCGCGATCCACGACGCCGGCGCTGAGGTCGGCGGAACACCCGCAGCGGGCGGCGAGCTGCAGATTGACGCCATCGATGCGGCCGGCCGCATCGAAACCGACCGACCAGTCGACCCGAAAATCATGCCGCTTGCCGGTCATCATCATGTCGTCGTCGCGATCGAGGCGAAGCTTGCAGGGCCGGCCGGTGGCATGCGCTGCGAGCGCGGCAATCACCGCCCACTGCGTCGCCTGCGTTTCCTTGCCGCCAAAGCCGCCGCCCATGCGCCGCACCTGGCAGGTCACGAACGAGTCGGCGAGGCCAAGCACGCGGGCGACAATATGCTGGACCTCGGACGGATGCTGGGTCGACGCATAAACCAGCATGTCATTGTCCTCGCCGGGAACCGCGAACGAGATCTGGCCCTCGAGATAGAAGTGCTCCTGACCGCCGATCCGTAGAACCCCGTTGAGGCAATGGGTTGCCTTGGCGATGGTCGCATTGGCGTCGCCGCCGACAAATTCATAGTCGGGCAGCACGGTTTCTCCGGAAACCAGCCCCTGATCGACGGTGACATTGGGCGGCTCTCGGTCGATCTCGACCACCGCAAGGGTCGCCGCGCGTCGCGCGATATCGCGCGTGATCGCGATGACGGCAAAGATCGGCTGACCGTGAAACATCACGTGTCCGGCCGCAAACGCCGGCTCGTCGGCGTTGTGTGGCGAAATATCGTTTTTGCCGGGAACGTCGCTTGCCGCGATCACCGCATGGACGCCGGGATAGGCGCGCACCTTTCCGAGATCGAGCTTGGCGATGCGGCCTCGGGCCACCGGCGAGCCGCCGATCGCGACGTGCAGTGTCCCCTCGGGTTCGCGAATGTCGTCGATATAGTCGGCCGCGCCCTGCACGTGTTTGAACGCACTGTCATGCGGCATCGCCTGATGCACATGACGCAAGGCAGGATTGCCGGGTTCAATGCGCGACATGGACAGTCTCCCGCGAACCGATGACGCGCGTCATCGGGCTCGATACGCCGGCAATCTCCGCCAATGCCTTTATCACCAGGTTCCGCGCCACGCCGAGACGATATTCCGCGCTCGCGCGCATGTCGGTCAGCGGCGTGAAATCGTCGCCGATCCGTTCGGCCGCGCTGCGCCAGACGCCGACATCGTGCAGCGCCGCACCGACAAGCGCGCGTTCGACCGTCAAAGCGCGTTTTGGCGTCGCCGCCATGCCTCCGAATGCGACCCGTGCCGAGGCGATACGATCACCTTCGAGGGCGATCCGGAAAGCACCAAGCACGGTGGTGATATCCTCGTCGAACCGTTTGCTGATCTTGAAGGCCTTGAAGAAAGTGGCGGGCGGCAGCTTCGGCACGATCAGACGCCGGACGAATTCGCTCGCCTCGCGGTCCTGCTTGCCGTAGCCGATGAAAAATTGCTCGAGCGGCAGCGCGCGGATCCGCTCGCCCTTGCGCAGTTCGATACTGCCGCCGAGCGCGATGAAAAGCGGAGCCAGATCGCCGATCGGCGAAGCGTTGGCGATGCTTCCGCCGACCGTACCCGCGGTGCGCACCTGGACCGAGCCAAACCGCCGCAGAATTTCCCCGATGTCCGGATCAATCGATGCGAGCGGATCCGTCGCGCGCTCCAGCGTGACCGCGGCCCCAATGGACAACGCATCGGGGGTCTCCTCGATCGTGTCGAGGCCGGCCCGGCCGACATGAATGATCTTGTCGATGGTGAGGAGCTTCTTGGTGATCCAGAGACCGACATCGGTTGCGCCACCGATAATCCTGGCGTCCGGATGACGCTCGCAGAGCAAAGCGAGTGAGGCCTCACTTGTCGGCGCGGCAAAAAAACGTTCGATGTTGCCGACAAAGATATCGACCCCGTCGTTCAACTGTTTCAAAGCCGCGCGGGTTTCGGCCTCCCTGGCCGCAAAGCGATCGGTGATCGGGCCCGCGCAGGCTTGCCGGGCAGCGTCGACAATGGACCGGTAGCCGGTACAGCGGCAGAGATTTCCCGCCAGCGCATCGTTGATTTTCGCCCGATCAGTTCTGTCGCCGTCGCCATGGAAATGCGCGAACAGGCTCATGACAATGCCGGGCGTGCAAAAGCCGCATTGCGATCCATGACCCGCCGCCATCGCCGTCTGCACCGGATGCAATTTGCCTTCGTGCGCAAGATCCTCGACGGTGATGAGTTCGCCGCCATCCAGCTGGCCAAGCGTGGCGATGCACGCGTTCACCGGTTCATAAAGCAGGCGCCCGCCATTCTCCCTTGCGATGACGACGGTACACGCGCCGCAATCGCCCTCCGCGCAGCCTTCCTTGGTGCCGGTGGAGCGCTCTTCCAGCCGCAGCCAGTCCAGCACGGTTGACTGCGGCGAAAAACGGTCAAGCCGAATGATCCGCTCCTTCCTGCGAAACCGGATGCAGTCTCTGGTCATTTGGCCTCCGAACACGAACGCGTCACAAATACGAGCCAGCCAGGTGGCATGCCCAAAAATTCAGTTGGGACCTGATGATCGCGAAACGTCACGGCCACCGATCCAGACCTTCGCAATATTCGACTTGGACGCAGTATAGATGATTTTCTGCAGGATGTTCTCGCCGGAATCGAGGTCGTCCCAAAGCCGGATCGTGCCATGCTGCGCGGTCGTATCGATCACCATCGCGTCGAACTGGTAACCTGGTGAGAACTGACCGACAGGCAGATCGAGCGCGATCGCCCCGCCCGTCGTAGCCAGATAGAAGGCGTCGCGAAAATCGACCCAAACACCGGAATGATGGCTGCGCTCGGCCGGCGTGAGGTTCGGATCGACACCACTTTCCAGCAGCCGCGCGACAAACAGCGCGCTGCGCATATTATCGAACAGCGATCCACTCGGGCCGCCCGAAATATCGGTTCCGAGCCCGACATGCAGTCCCTTTTCAAGGGCAGCCTTCAACGGAAAAACCGCGCTGGAAAAATATGCATTGGAGAGCGGACAATGCGCGATCCCCGCGCCGCGCGCACGGATGGTATCCATGTTGGCTGAAGTGATCAGGTTCGCGTGCGCCAGAATGGTGTGGCGGCCAAGCAGACCGAAGCGGTCCAGGCTGTCGGTGTCGGTGATGCCGTGACGCTCGAGCACATAACCATGTTCCCAGTCGCTTTCCGAACAGTGGGTCTGGACGTGGCAGCCGCATTGCTTTGCAAGCGCCCCGAGCGCCTGAAGCGTCGCATCGGTACAGGAGGGAATGAAGCGCGGCGTGATCACGGGCTTCACCAGCGCGGCCGCGTTGGCCGGGTGGTTCCTGATGTAATCGATCAGGTCTTCGGTGCCGCGCAAGGCCTCATCCGGCGAAGCGTCGCGATAATAGTCGGGACATTCGTCGTCATTGTCCATCACCACCTTGCCGATCAGGGCGCGCTGGCCCGCCTCCAGGCAGATGTCGGCGAGAATGCGCGTGGCTTGCTGGTGAACGGTCGCAAAATAGAGGGCCGTGGTGGTGCCGTTGGCGATGAGGTCATCGACCAGCAGGCGATAGCTTTTGCAGGCGAAGGCCGTGTCGGCGTAGCGGGCTTCGAGCGGAAAGGTGTATTTCTGCAGCCAGACCTCGAGCGGGACGTCGAGCGCGCTGCCGAGTTGCGGGTACTGCGGCGCATGAATATGCAGATCGACGAAGCCCGGCAGCAGATAAGAACCAACCGGCAACGCCACCAGTTGACCCGCAGCCTCTCGCCGTTGCTTCTGCTCGTCATAGTCCTTGTCGCGCGGACGAAGGACGGAGAGGATTGCGCCATCGTCACCGAGGGAAATCAGGGCCTTCTGAAAAAAATCGATCTCGCCGCGCCTGGTCGTATGAAAGCCCGATGCAATGATGGCCTTGCCGTGCAAATGATCCATAAAAGTCCTGCGCCCGCCCAGGTAAAATCGCCCGTTGGAGGCCTTTGATTAACTTATCGCAGTTCGTCAAAACCGCTGGCGACGGCCCAACTATATTGAGTTTGCGGGCTCAAGTCGCGGGCGAATCCTGTGCGTTTGGCGTGATGGCATGCCGACTCCTTGGGCAAAACCTCCCATAAGGTAGCTGTTTCGCGAAGCCGGACATGACGGCGGGACCCGAATGGTGTTACCAGGGAACCCCATCGCGTTAAAATCACGCCAGTCGGTCAATGCATGCGGACGTTTTCGACAACACGATTTTTGCTCGGCGTCATTTGGATGCTTTGCGTAACCGAGCCGGCGCCGGCACAAATGCTCCCGCCTCTCGGCCAACCCATGGCCGCGCCAACCAGACCGCCTGCCTCGCCCTCCCCGCGCGCGGCGGCCTGCCACAATGGTGCAAGCTTTGATCGATTCCTTGCTGAGTTGAAACAGCAGGCCACGGCCGCGGGCGTGTCGCAACGCGCGATAGCCGAAGCCGCGCCTTACCTTGTCTACGACCAGGGCATCGTCAACCGCGATCGCGGCCAGCGCGTGTTCGGGCAGGTGTTCACCGAATTCGCCGGCCGCATGGCCGCACCCTACCGGATGCAACAGGGCCAGGCGCGGATCAAGACCTACGCGGCGGCGTTCGCGCGCGCCGAAAAGGAATTCGGCGTGCCGCCGGCGGTGATCGCCGCGTTCTGGGGGCTTGAGAGCGACTTCGGCGCCAACATGGGCAGCTTGCCGACGCTGCGCTCGCTGGTGTCGCTGGCCTATGACTGCCGTCGCTCCGAGCGGTTCGTCGGCGAAACCATCGCCGCGCTGAAGATCATCGATCGCGGCGACCTTTCGCCCGATGAAATGATCGGCTCCTGGGCCGGCGAGCTCGGCCAAACGCAATTCTTGCCGACGCACTACTTCAACTACGCGGTCGACTATGGCGGCCGCCGCAACCTCCTGCACAGCCCCGAGGACGTGATCGGCTCGACCGCGAACTATATCGCCAATGGGCTCAAATGGCGGCGCGGCGAACCCTGGCTGCAGGAAGTGCGTGTGGCGGGGCAATCGAATTTTGCACAAAATTTTCCCTGGGATCAGGCCGACCTCACGATCCAGCTGCCGCGCTCGAAATGGGCGCAGCTCGGCGTCACCTATCCGGATGGCAAGGCGTTGCCGAACGACGACATGCCGGCGTCGCTGCTGCTGCCGATGGGCCGCACCGGGCCGGCATTCCTCGCCTACGCAAATTTCGCCGCCTATACCGAGTGGAACAACTCGCTGATCTATTCGACCACCGCCGGCTATCTCGCCACCCGCATCGCGGGCGCGCCGCCGATGCGACGGCCCACAGCGCCGGTCGCGCAACTGCCGTTCAGCGAGCTCAAGGAATTGCAGCAGCTCCTGGTGCGCGCCGGTTATAATGTCGGCAAGGTCGACGGCGTGATGGGCCAGCAAAGCCGCAGCGCGGTGAAGGCGATGCAGATGAAATATGGCCTGCCGGCGGATTCCTGGGCCACCGCCGAATTGCTGGCGCGGATGCGCGTCCCCCGCGCGGCACCGCCGGCCCAGGGCGCGGCAGCGGTACGCTAGGTGTTCAACCATCGTTTCTATCCAACGCAAGCGTTGTATTTCACTTGCGGCCGCCCCATGTCTTCCCGCGAACAACCGTCCGAACCATCCCGCTTCACAAAGAGAGCATCACAATGTCCTTTTACGACGCCTCCGTCCCCGCGTTCCTGCAGATCCTCGGCAGCCTTTCGGGCCTTCTCACCAAGGCCGAGGCGCACTGCAAGGCAAAGAACATCCAGCCCGACGTGCTGCTCGCGGCGCGGCTTTATCCGGACATGCTGCCGCTGTCGAAACAGATCCAGCTTGCCTGCGATTTCGCCGCCAAAGGCTGCGCGCGGCTCGCGCATATCGACGTGCCGTCGACGCCCGACACCGAAAAGACTTTTGAAGAGCTGCGGCAGCGGCTGGCAAAGACCAGCGACTATCTGAAGACCTTCAAGCCCGCGCAATTCGAAGGCGCCGACGCCAAGGACGTCACCTTCCCCGCCGGTCCCGAAAGAACCATCACGCTCAAGGGCCAGCAGTACCTCAACGTCTTTGCATTTCCGAATTTCTACTTCCATGCCGCAACCGCCCACGGCATCCTTCGACACAACGGAGTCGAAATCGGCAAGCGCGATTTTCTCGGGGTGAGTTAGTCGCGCATCGTCGTTTGGCGGCGAGGCGAAGCGTCGAACCACGACACATACAGTTGCGCATCGGAAATCTCGAGCTTCCGGGTCTGGTCCTTTTGACCATCCGGAATGAGGACGCTGGTTTGCTGGCAGCAATCGTGGTGATAGACTTTTCTTTCCCCACCGCATCCAATTTCGACCAAATCATCCTACGCGAGCGGTCTTGGCTATCACTGCGAAAGCAGCCAGTGCCGCGGTATCACGCGGGGCTAGCTTGCGATATCGTGATAGCTCGTAGGCATTGCCGCAGACGGCGGGAATGCACACCTCAGAATCTCCCGCCTGAACTCACATCCATCGAGAGCACAAAAAATGAGCACGTCGTCCAAACTTTTCGAGCCGTTCAAGCTTGGCTCGATCACGCTTCCAAACCGCCTGGTGATGGCGCCACTGACCCGCAACCGTGCGGTCGAAGGTCTGGTGCCAAGCCCTCTGGCGGTCGAATATTACGGGCAACGCGCCTCCGCTGGACTTCTGGTCACCGAAGCGAGCCAGGTTTCGCAGCAGGGCCAGGGATATCAGGACACCCCCGGCATCTACTCCAGGGAACAGGTCGCCGGATGGCGCAAGGTCACCGATCGCGTGCACGCGCGGGGCGGCCGCATCTTCCTCCAGCTCTGGCATGTCGGCCGCATCTCGCACACCTCGTTGCAGCCAGATGGCGGCGCGCCGGTTGGACCTTCGGCGATCCGTGCCAAGGGCAAGACCTTTGTCGGCGGCACCTTCACCGACATTTCCGAACCGCGCGCGCTCGAGCTTTCGGAAATTCCGGGGATCATCGAGAGTTTCAGGCGTGGCACCGCGAATGCGCTGGAAGCGGGATTCGACGGCGTCGAAATCCACGGCGCCAACGGCTATCTCCTCGACCAGTTCGCCAAGGACGGCGCCAACACGCGCACCGACGCCTATGGCGGCTCGATCGAGAACCGCGCCAGACTGATGCTCGAAGTCGCCAAGGTGGTGACGGCAGAAGCGGGCGCGGAGCGCACCGGAATCCGCATTTCGCCGGTGACGCCCTCCAATGATATCTCCGACTCCAACCCGCAACCGCTGTTCGACTACATCGTCGATCACCTCAACGCGTTGAAGCTCGTCTACATCCATGTCGTCGAGGGCGCGACCGGCGGCCCGCGCGATATTGCGCCGTTCGACTACGCCTCGTTGCGCAAGCGCTTCAAGGGCGCCTATATCGCCAATAACGGCTATGATTTCGAGCTCGCCAACAAGGTAGTTGCGGCAAATGAAGCTGACCTGATCGCGTTCGGAAAATTGTTCATCGCCAATCCGGATCTGGTCGAACGCTTCAAGCGCGGCGCACCGCTCAATGCGCCCGACAAGGCGACCTTCTACGGCGGCGACGCCAGGGGGTACACCGATTATCCGACGCTGGAAGCCGCCGACGCGGCGGAATAATCGACGTCATCACAGCGAAAAGAAAGAGGGCCGGGATCGCTCCCGGCCTTTTGTTTTGATCGCAACTGCCTCAATTCAGCGATGCCCGCTTGGGCGGTGTTGCCGGCCACGACTTGATCAGCGTGTCGTAGTCGACGGTTTCGCCCTTTGGCTTTTCGTTCGCCAGCTTGCGTTGCGGCGCGATGTTGCCGTCCTTGGCCGACTTCGCAAACCAGTGCTCGGCCAATTCCTTCTTGTTCATCTTCGGTCCGCAGGCACCCTGGACGCCGGATTTCTCCAGACGCTCCATCACGGAGTCCTGCGCCGCCGCCAGCGAATCCATTGCCTGCTGCGGCGTCTTCGAACCCGACGACGCATCGCCGATGTTCTGCCACCACAATTGCGCAAGCTTGGGATAATCCGGCACGTTGTTGCCGGTCGGCGTCCACTGCACCCGCGCCGGCGAGCGATAGAACTCGATCAGCCCGCCGAGCTTCGGCGCGCGCTCGGTGAACGACTTGTCCCAGATGTCGGATTCGCGGATGAAGGTCAGACCAACATGGCTCTTCTTCAGGCTCACCGTCTTGGAGACGATGAACTGTTGGTAAAGCCAGGCCGCCTTGCGGCGATCAAGCGGGGTGGATTTCAGGAGCGTCAGCGAGCCCACGTCCTGGTAGCCGAGCTTCATGCCCTCCTTCCAGTACGCGCCATGCGGTGACGGCGCCATGCGCCATTTCGGCGTGCCATCCGCATTCATCACCGGCAGGCCAGGCTTCACCATGTCGGCGGTGAACGCCGTGTACCAGAAGATCTGCTGGGCGATCGCGCCTTGCGCCGGCACCGGTCCCGATTCGGAGAAGGTCATGCCTTGCGCCTGCGGCGGGGCGTATTTCTTCATCCAGTCGAGATATTTGACGATCGAATAGACCGCCGCCGGACCGTTGACGTCGCCGCCGCGCTCGACCGAGGAGCCGACCGGACGACAGCCTTCCATGCGGATGCCCCATTCATCGACGGGAAGCCCGTTCGGGATGCCCTTGTCGCCGTTGCCGGCCATCGACAACCAAGCGTCGGTGAAACGCCATCCCAGCGACGGATCCTTCTTGCCGTAGTCCATGTGGCCATAGACCCTGACACCGTTGATTTCCTTGATGTCGTTGGTGAAGAACTCGGCGATATCCTCATAGGCCGACCAGTTCACGGGAACGCCGAGCTCATAGCCGTATTTGGCCTTGAACTTGGCCTTGTAGTCGGGATTGGAGAACCAGTCGTAGCGGAACCAATAGAGGTTCGCGAACTGCTGGTCGGGCAACTGGTAAAGGTGACCATTGGGCGCCGTTGTGAAGGACCTGCCGATGAAGTCATTCACTTCGATCCCGGGATTGGTCACGTCCTTGCCGTCGCCGGCCATCCATTCCGTCAGGTCGACGGCCTGACCGTAGCGGAAATGCGTTCCGATGAAGTCGGAGTCGTTGATCCAGGCATCGTAGACATTCTTGCCCGATTGCATCTGGGTTTGAATCTTCTCGACGACGTCGCCTTCCTGGATGATGTCGTGCTTGACCTTGATGCCCGTGATCTCCTCAAACGCCTTGGCCAGCGTCTTTGACTCATATTCGTGCACGGTGAGGGTTTCCGAGACCGCGTTGATCTCCATCCCCTTGAAGGGCGCGGCGGCCCTTATGAACCACTGCATTTCCTTCATCTGATCGTCTTTGGACAAGGTCGAGGGTTGAAATTCGGTGTCGATCCATTTTTTGGCAGCAGCCTCGTCCGCAAAAGCGGGCCCGGTGATCGCCGACGACCCCACCATCAATGCAACCGCGCTTGTCATCGTCAGGATGCGTATCCTCGTCGCGGGACCTTTGCTCATCTCCAAGTATCGCATGGTGATTCCTCCGTTGCAGCAACAGACAAATTCAGGCCCGGGTTGATCCCGGATCTGCTCTTCTTCGCTTCCCTCAAACGGTGCGGAATATTGCAACCGCCGAAACAAACGAAATCACGGTAGCGAGCCAGAGGCTCGACAATTCAATTCCCTCTCCGACCGGTAGCGTCACGACCGTATCGGTGCCGACCAGACCGATCCACAGCAGGTGAATGACGGCAGCCATAATCAGCGAAATGAACAAGCGATCGCCGCGCGTGGTCGGAATGCGAAGGAGCCCGACGCGTTCGGCTTCCGGGTAAGCGAGCGCGAGCCACGTCATGACGCCAAGCGTTGCCGCAAGCAGCGCGAAGAAAATCGCCGTCGGCAGCGTCCAGGCCATCCATGCGATGCTCTCCATGGTGCCCTCCTAAACCCTGCCAAGCGCGAAACCGCGCGCGATGTAATTGCGGACGAACCAGATCACGAGCGCGCCGGGAATGATGGTCAAGACCCCGGCCGCCGCCAGCAGGCCCCAATCCATTCCGGCCGCCGAGACGGTGCGGGTCATGACGGCGGAAATCGGCTTGGCGTCGACCGACGTCAAGGTCCTCGCCAGCAGCAATTCGACCCAGGAGAACATGAAGCAGAAGAATGCCGCCACACCGATGCCGCTTGCGATCAGTGGCATCAGGATCTTGATGAAGAAGCGCGGGAACGAATAGCCGTCCAGGAATGCCGTCTCGTCGATCTCGCGCGGCACGCCCGACACGAATCCTTCCAGGATCCAAACCGCAAGCGGCACGTTGAAGATACAGTGCGCGAGCGCCACCGCCCATGGCGTATCGAACAAATTGATCGCCGAATAAAGATTGAAGAACGGCAGCGCGTAGACCGCGGCCGGCGCCATGCGGTTCGACAGCAGCCAGAAGAACAGATGCTTGTCACCGAGGAAACGATAGCGCGAAAATGCGTAAGCCGCCGGAAGCGCGACCGAAACCGAAATCGCCGTGTTGATCATCACATATTTCAGCGAGTTGATGTAGCCGGAATACCAGCTCTCGTCGGTGAAAATGCGCATGTAGTTGGCGATCGTCGGCTGATGCGGCCACAGTGTCATGGTCGAGACGATCTCGGTATTGGTCTTGAAGCTCATATTGACCAGCCAGTAGATCGGCAGCAGCAGGAAGAGGAGGAACAGCGAGAGAATCAGGCGGCGACCGGGAATCGGATGCATCAGGCCGCTCCCTTGCTGGCCTGGCGTTCGGCGCCGGCGTTGGTCATGACGGTGTAGAACACCCAGCAAACGATGATGATGATCAGATTGTAGACCAGCGACAGCGCGGCCGCCTTGCCGAGGTCGAATTGTCCAAGCGCGATCTTGACGAGTTCGATCGAAATGAACGTGGTCGAATTGCCCGGCCCGCCGCCCGTCACCACGAACGGCTCGGTGTAGATCATGAAGCTGTCCATGAAGCGCAGCAGCACCGCGATCAGCAGCACGCGATTCATTTTTGGGAGCTGAATGGCGGTGAATACCGCCCAGCGCGACGCGCCATCGATCTGGGCGGCCTGGTAATAGGCCTCGGGTATCGATTTCAGCCCGGCGTAGCACAACAGCGCCACAAGGCTGGTCCAGTGCCAGACGTCCATCACGATGACGGTCGCCCAGGCATCGAAATCGTTGGAGACGTAGTTGTAGTTGATGCCGACATGATTGAGCACATAGCCGAGCAGGCCGATGTCGGGACGCCCGAAGATCTGCCAGATCGTTCCGACCACGTTCCATGGAATGAGCAGCGGCAGCGCCAGGATCACGAGGCACGCCGCCACGGTCCATCCCTGCCGCGGCATCGACAGCGCGACCACTATTCCCAGCGGCACCTCGATCGCGAGAATCACGGCGGAGAAGAACAGGTTGCGCCAAAGCGAGGCGAAAAACCGCTCGCCAAGATCGGTCGATGGATCGAGCAGCTCCTTGAACCAGCCGACGCCGTTCCAGAAGAACTGGTTGTTGCCGAAGGTATCCTGCATCGAATAGTTCACCACCGTCATCAACGGCAGGATGGCGGAGAATGCCACCACCAGAAATACCGGCAGCACCAGGAACCAGGCCCTCTGATTGACGGTCTTGTCCATCACGCCGTCCCCTCGACCAGGAGACTGTCGGCGTAGACGTGCACGCGCGACGGATCGAACACCAATCCGGCGTCGTTGCCGGGCACGGAAAATCCCGGCGGCACGTTTGCGGAAAATTTGGTGTCGCCGACCCGAACCCGGGCGAAACGCACGCGCCCCAAATCGTCGATGCGCTCGATATTCGCCGCAAGCAGACCCGGCGCCGGCGGCGCGACGTCGACGAATTCCGGCCGCACGCCGATCTCGATCTTCGCTCCCGCGGGCAGACGATCGTAGTTGCGATTGAGTGCGATCGTATGGCCGTCGATGCGTGCCTCGCGTCCCCTCACCTCGGCGGGCACGATGTTCATGCCGGGCGAGCCGATGAAATAGCCGACGAAGGTGTGCGCCGGCTTGTCGAACAATTCCGCCGGCGTCCCGCTTTGCACCACGCGGCCGTCATGCATCACGACCACGGTGTCGGCGAAGGTGAGCGCCTCTGTCTGATCATGCGTCACATAGATCATCGTCAAATCGAGATCGCGGTGCAGCGCCTTGAGCTTCGAGCGCAATTGCCATTTCAGCTCGGGGTCGATCACCGTCAGTGGCTCGTCGAACAGCACAGCCGCGACGTCGGAGCGGACCAATCCTCGCCCGAGCGAAATCTTCTGCTTGGCATCGGCGGTGAGCCGCTGCGCCTTGCGCGAGAGGTAGGGCGCAAGATCGAGCAGGTGGGCGATCTCGGCCACCCGCGCGTCGATCTCGGCCTTGGGCACGCCGCGATTCTTCAGCGGGAACGCCAGGTTTTGGCCGACCGTCATCGTGTCGTAGATCACCGGAAACTGGAACACCTGCGCAATGTTGCGCTTCTGGGTGGACAGCGGGGTGATGTCGACGCCGTCGAACAGGATCTTGCCGCGCGACGGCGCGACGATGCCCGAAATCAAATTGAGGAGCGTGGTCTTGCCGCAGCCGGACGGTCCGAGCAGCGCGTACGCCCCACCCTGCCGCCACGTCATCGTGATGGGCTTGAGCGCATAGGATTCGGGAGCAGCATCGTTGCCGCTATAGGAATGTGCGAGGTCGACGAGGTCAATGCGAGCCATGCTGCATGCCCCTCATATCGCGCCCGGCGAGGCGACCAGACGGCCGGCCGCGTCGAACACGAACACATTGTTCGGATCGAGCACGGCGTCCAGCACGTGCCCGGGCGGATATTCGTGCACGCCCTGCAGCACGGCGACCCAGTTGGAGGCGTCGCGGTTGAGATGCACGAAACTTTCCGAGCCCGTGATTTCCGTCACCGTCACCGTGGCGTGGAAGGCGTGGCGGCCGGGAATTCCGCTGGCCACTTCCAACTGATGGGCGCGGAAGCCGACCCGGTATGCGCCGTCGTCAAGCTTGGCATAGAGTTCCCCCGCGGGTGCCTCTATTCCGCCGGCATATTGGACTGCGCCATTTTTCTTTTCGATGCCGACGATGTTGAGCGGCGGATCGGAAAACACCTGGGCGACGCGTAGCGTGTCAGGGTGGCGATAGACCTTTGGCGTGTCGCCCGTCTGCAGTACCTCGCCCTCCCACATGCAGATGGTGCGGCCGCCAAGCAGCAAGGCTTCCGAAGGCTCGGTCGTGGCGTAGACGAAGATCGCGCCGGAGGCCTCGAAAATGCGCGGCAATTCGGTGCGCAACTCCTCGCGCAGCTTGTAGTCGAGATTGGCGAGCGGCTCGTCGAGCAACACCAGATCGGCGCCCTTGACCAGCGCGCGGGCGATCGCGGTGCGCTGCTGCTGGCCGCCGGACAATTGCAGTGGCGTGCGATCCAGATAAGGCGCGAGCTTCAGAAGTTTTGCCGCCTCCTGCACGCGCCTTTCGATCTCGTTGCGCGGCTTTCCCTGCACCCGCAGCGGCGAGGCGATGTTTTCATAGACGCTCAACGAGGGATAATTGATGAATTGCTGATAGACCATCGCGACCGAACGCTGCCGCACGTCGGCGCCGGTGACGTCCTTGCCGTCGACCAGCACGCGGCCCGACGTCGGCTTGTCGAGACCGGCGAGCAATCGCATGATCGATGTCTTGCCCGACAGCGTCGGCCCCAGCAGCACGCTCAGCGTGCCGCGATCGAGCCGCAGCGAGACATCGCGAATGGTCGCAATGCCGTCGACGAAACGCGAGACGTGGTCGAGCTCAACGCTCATGTCCGCCCTCCCGCTCCGAGCAACGGACTTTCGACGGGGACGCGGTGAGCCGATATCCAGTCGTCAAGGGCGGCAATTTCCAAGGTCGTTAACCGCAGTCCCAGCTTGGATCGCCGCCAGACAATATCTTCGGCGGTGCAAGCCCATTCCTGGGACATCAGGTACCTGACTTCGGCCTCCGTCAAGTTCGCTCCGAACCACTGACCGAGATCGCTTGCCGATTTCGCGTCACCGAGCACTCTGGCGGCGCGCGTGCCGTAGGCGTGCGCCAGGCGGTTGGCGTGCGCCGCGGCAAGAAACGGATATCTGCGCATCAGTTCCTCAGACAGCGCCGCGACCGCCGAGACATCCATGTCGCCGCCGGGCAGCGGCGCCTTGCCGGTCCATCTCTCGCGCGCCTTGTTGCCGTTCAAGAAGGGCGCAAGCTTTTCGAGCGCCTCTTCGGCGAGGCGGCGATGGGTGGTGATCTTGCCGCCGTAGATCGACAGCAGCGGCGCGCCGCCGGGCGTGTCGAGTTCGAAGACATATTCGCGGGTCGCGGCCTTGGCTTCGCTCGCGCCATCGTCATAAAGCGGGCGAACGCCGGCATAGGTCCAGACGACATCCTGCGGCCTGACCGGCCTTGCAAGGTACTCGCTGACGGAGTCGCAGAGATACTGGATCTCCTCGCTGGAGGCTTTTACCTTGGCCGGGTCGCCGTCGTAATCGCGGTCGGTGGTGCCGATCAGCGTGAAGTCGTCCTGGTAGGGAATGACGAAAACGATCCGGCCGTCACTGTTCTGGAACATGTAGGCGCGGTCGTGCTCGTAGAGTTTGCGGACGACGATGTGGGAGCCCTGCACCAGCCGCACCTTGGCGCGCGCGTTGACGCCCGAGCCCAAAGCCAGCACCTGCTCGACCCAGGGGCCGCCGGCGTTGACGAGCACGCGAGCACGGACGGCCGAGCGCGCGCCGGTAATGGCGTCCTCGACCGTAACCTGCCAGGTTCCATCCACCGCGCGGATCTGAATGGCGCGGCTGCGGGTGCGGATTTCAGCGCCGCGGTCGGCGGCATCGCGCGCGGTGAGCACCACGAGCCGCGCATCGTCGACGAAGCAGTCGGAATACTCAAAGCCGCGTGTGTAGCGGTTGGGAACCAGCGGCTTTCCGACTTCGTCGCGGGTCAGGTCGACCGAACGCGTCGGCGGCAGCAGATGCCGGCCGCCGATATGGTCGTAAAGAAACAGCCCGAGCCGCAACAGCCAGGCCGGGCGCAAGCCGTCATGGTGCGGCAGCACGAAGCGAAGCGGTCGGATGATGTGGGGCGCGATCCCCCAGAGGATTTCACGCTCGATCAGTGCCTCGCGGACGAGGCGAAACTCGTAATATTCGAGATAGCGAAGCCCGCCATGCACGAGCTTGGTCGACCAAGACGAGGTCCCGCTCGCCAAATCATTCATTTCACAAAGGAAAACAGAATTTCCGCGCCCAACCGCATCGCGCGCGATGCCGCAGCCGTTGACACCGCCCCCAATGATCGCGAGGTCGAAAATCCGATCCAACAGACGCTTCCCCGGCGCTCGCCTCTTGATTCCGGCGATTTTACTTTCGTTTTTGAGTAAATCACAACTGAATGTGAAAGCAAGTGAAATGGTAACGCAGGTGTGAGAACTCACCCGCGGAGCGGGCCATCCTCCGGAAATAATGGAAGGTAAAATACTGATGTCCGTTTCTCAGACTCGGAGACAATATCGTGAGACGAATGTTCAAGGCTGCTGCCTTGGCTCTGATGGTGGTCGTGGCAATCAACGGACCATGTCACGCGCAGTCCGATCCATCGGCGTTCCCGCCCATAGGCCGGATGATCTCGGTCGATGGCCACCAGGTTCACATCTACTGCACGGGCACCGGCGCGCCAACCGTGATCCTGGAAGGGGGCCGGACGGCAGGTTCGCTGGTCTGGGCGTGGGTTCAGAGGGATGTCAGCAAGGTTTCACGCGTCTGCTCCTATGACCGGCCTGGTTATGGTTGGAGCGATCCCACCGATATCCCCTTGGATGCAGCGCATACGAGCCAGCAGCTTCACGCGTTTCTCCAGGCCGCCAACGAAAAACCGCCGTACATTGTCGTCGGCCACTCGATGGGCGGCGCCTATGCGCGTATGTTCGCCGGCGACCACCGTGAGGAATTGGCCGGGCTTGTTTTGGTCGATGCCACCCATCCTTCCATGATGACATCAGGCGCCGAAATTGGATTGCCGCCGATCGACAAGCCGCAAGGTGGCTCTCTCGGGACTGTCCTGGTATCGAGCGGCATGCTGCCATTGGCCATGCAGCTCGGAATCGTCAAGACCGGCTATGACGACAGCTGGGCCGGTCTTCCTCCCGAGTTCGTTCCGGCGTTAAAGGCGTTCACGACGAGTCCACAATTCTTTGAAACGTACACCAAGGAAACTCCGACGTTCGCCGACTCGCTGAATCAGATCAGTTCGCTGGACGGCCTCGGCAACATGCCGCTGACGGTCATATCGTCAGACAAGTGGGTCGACAAGGATCAGGAGACCGCCGAACGGCGCGCCGAATGGCAGAAGAAGCAACAGCGAAAGTGGCTTTCGATTTCGACCAAAAGCCAGTTCCTGATCGTGCCCGGCGCGGACCACAATTCTCTCCTCAATAACAAGGACCATGCCGGAATTGTCGCAAATGCCATCGTGAAAATGGTCGAGGCCCGCAGGCGCGCATCGAAGACAGCCCTCCAGCACGTGACGGACCGAAATGCATCCCGACATCATGACAATGTGCCAGGTAGCGAAACAGGTCGCTGAAAAGGACCGGCTTAATCAACCTGAAACAGTAGGCCAAGCAGGACTTTGATCCGGCCAATCTGTAGGCAGAATCCGAGGCTGACCCGCGCTATCTCAGCCGCACTACCGGCGCGGACTTGACGTCCGTCGCCTCATCTATATCGACCACGGCCTTGGGCATCGCCTCGATCACCTGGATGCCTCGGGTCTGGCAGATATTGGCAAGCCCCGCCGGCAGCGCGACGTCGGTGACGAAAGTGTTGATCTGGTTGATATCGGCGATGCGAACCGGCGCGCTGCGCCGCAGTTTCGTGGAATCGGCCACCAGCATGACGCTGCGCGCGTTGGCGATGATGGCCTGCGCGGCCTGCACCTCGCGATAGTCGAAATCGAGCAACGCGCCCTGCTCGTCGATCGCGGACGCACCGATGATGGCGTAGTCGACCTTGAACTGGCCGATCAGGCTGGTTGCGGTCGATCCGATCACCGCACCGTCGGCGCGGCGCACCGCGCCCCCGGCGACGATCACCTCGATCCGCGGGTGTCGATAGAGCAGCATCGCGACATTGAGGTTGTTGGTGATGACCAGCAAGTCCTCGTGCGAGGTCAGCGCGCTGGCGACCTCCTCGGTGGTGGTGCCAATGTTGATGAAAAGCGAACAGCCGTTCGGGATCAACGCCGCCGCCGCCGCACCGATCGCCTTCTTCTCCTCGGCGGCGACGAAGCGGCGCGCCTCATAGGCGAGGTTCTCGACGCCGGAGGCAATGATCGCGCCGCCGTGAATGCGCGTCAGCGAGCGGTGATCGCACAGATCGTTCAGGTCCTTGCGGATGGTCTGCGCCGAAACTTCGAAACGCCGGGCGAGATCCTCTACCATCACCCGGCCATGGGCGCGGGCGATATTCAAAATCTCGGTCTGGCGGTTCGAAAGCACGGTCAACATGGCGCCTGAGGAAGGTGAAGCCGTTCCATGGTGCGGCGGTTCAGACATCCGGTCAACGCCGCAGATTGGCCATCGAGCCCGCCCGATGGCGAAAAAGGCGGGTTACGGTTAAGGGCGCGCCCTGCCAATATCTTCATTGCACCGCCACTGCCTGTTCCTCATATACGCCGCGTCGGCCCGCCAAGGCAGCGGTCACTCGGTGTGACGGCCGGGAATGTTTGGACCGGCCCGGTGCGTCACCTTCAGACACGGCCTGAACGATCCAAGGCGCGAAGCTTAGCCGCCCTCCCCGACCAGCACGAATGGCGCCCAGGCCGAAGGATCGGCATTGTGGGCTGAAGATCGGTCGGCGATGAACGCCTGAATGGATCGGCGCAGCGCCTCGGCACGGCCAATCCCTGGATCCTTGCTCAGTCTTGCGACCGCGCCTGTCGTCAGCTTGACGGCGGCATCGGATTCCACAGGCCAGTACGACACCAGAAGCGAGCGCGCGCCTGCATAAAAAAACGCGCGCGCAAGCCCGGAGAGTCCTTCCGCGCCGGGCTTGTCGCCGGCAGCGGTGTTGCAGGCCGAAAGTACCGCCCAATCCGCATCCAAAGTGAGCTTGGCGATCCGGCTCGCGGTGAGCAGGCCATCATCCTCCGCACTCGGCTTGTCCGGCAGGCTCAAGACCAGCGCCGGCTCGCTCAAGCCGCCGACTTCGCCGGCGACGAGGCCATGAGTCGCAAATTCAATCACCCGGTATTGTTCGAGCGGCGTTGCCTTGACCGCCGTGACGGTGGCCGCCGCGCCGAGCCTGACGTCGTCGTTGGACGCGCCGAGCTCGCGCGCCACGGCGCGCAATTCGTCGCTGGTCTCGGGCAAGGCAGGCAACCCGTTACGCAGACGGTCGATATCGACAACCGCGCCGTTGTAGTAGGACTGGTAGGGCTGCACGCTACGCCCAGAACGTCGGCTGTCGCCGCCGGAACGTCGAAATAGCGGATCGCCGAATCCGATGAATGGCTTGGTCGCATGCGAGGTCCTGGCGAAGACGCGCAGCGCGCGCAGGCTTGGCACCGATGGCAGCACGGTGATCGCCTTGTCGTTGAGCAGCCATGCCGCCTGGCGGTAGCGGTCGTCCGGCGCGACCGCGGGATCCGGCTTTTTTGTGATCAACACGTGAAACGGCAGGCTCGTCAGCGCGCCGCTGGGCACCACGAGCAGTTTTGGCTTTTTGGCGATCGTGCCTTCGACCGGCCCAAGGAGCGCCGCGTATAGAGCAAACGACGCGTCGAGATCGAACGGTTTTGGGGCGACATCCGGCGCCGGATCGAACAGGCCGAGCCGCAATTTGCCGATGAGATCGCCGACGGCATTGCGGCCGAGCGGGATTTGTTGCCAGGCGCTGCTCTCGCGGGTTAGCGCGAAAACGAAGCTTTGGTCGTTCATGCCGACGAAGGCGACCATCGCCTCGTCGGGCTTGAGCAAGGCTTGCGCCTCGGCGATCGACAGCGGCGCCGGGCTGGATAACTCGGCATAGGCTGGAAACTCGCGTGTGATCCGCACCGATATCTCATCGAACGACTGGCGCGCTCGCGCGCTCTCGTTGCGAAGCCTTCCAAGCAGCGCGTCGTTGCGCTTGCCGTCGGCGGCGCCAAGCTCGGCGGCAATACGCTTGTCGAGGCTGTCGAGCGTGGCTTGGAGATCCTGTTGGCGGCGTACGACGGAAGCAATCGCATCGTTGCCGGCACCGAACCGCGCGGCCATCTGCGACAGCGCTGCTCCTGCCTGGGTCTCGCGGGTCCGCTGCGCGGCGACAAAAGCCTCGTTTTTCGCCTTGTCGTCGGGGCGCCCATCGGCGACATGCCAGAGCGCCTCGATCAGGGCGGTGTCGAGTTCGGCAAAACGCTGGAACTGCGGGCTGCCCTGGCCGCCGCCCTGCATCGCCGCTGACGCGCGCCGCAGCGCTGTCAGCGCATCCGCCCATTTGCCTTCGCGGGCGTCGATGTCGGCAAGATTGATCATGGTCGCGATCGTGTCGTGGTGACGCGGTCCCAATCGCGCCTGCGCAATCGACAAGGCGCGCGTGAGCCGCTGCCGCGCATCAGCATAATTTGCGGTCTTCACGTCAAGGAAAGCGATGCTGCGGAGATCATGGACAATTCGCGGATGCTGCGGCCCCAGCACGCGCTCGTCGATTTTGAGCGCGCGATCGAAATCCTCTGCGGCCTCTCCGAGGCGTCCGACGTCCTGCAACATCTGGCCGAGGGCGGTGAGCGCAAGCGCGCTTGGGCCGCTGTTCTCGCCGAACTTTCGTTCCATGACGCGTAGCGAACGCTCGTAGAGCGAGAGCGCTTCATCTCTTCGCCCGAGCTCACGATAGCTGTTGGCAAGGTTGGTCAGGCTGCGGCCGACCTCGGGGCTGTCGGGACCGAAAGCCTTCTCTTCGATCGCCAGAACGCGCTGCTGGAGCCCCGCCGCGTCCTGGGGACGATTCTCGTCCGCATAAACATTGGCGAGATTGTTCAGCCCGATCGCGGTTGTCGGATGGTTGGGCCCGTAAATCTTCTCGTAGATCACAAGCGTCCGCTTGTAGAGGTCTTCGGCCTCGTTAAAACGCGATTGGCTTTCCAGCACGGTCGCAAGATTGCCCATCGTCGCGGCGATGTTGGGGTGATCTTCGCCGCTGTTGGCCCGCGTCATCGCAAGCGCGCGGCGAAGCGCGGCCTCCGCCTCCGGCAAACGTCCGGCGTCCTTGTAGAGATTGCCGAGATCATTGAGGATCTTGTCGTAGTTCGGTGCCTTCGAGGCGTTGGGGCCGTAGGCCTGATCGAGCAGCCTCAGCCCCTGCTTCAGCATCCGTTCGCCATCGTCGAACCGGCCTTCCAGGCCGTAGAGATCGCCGAGATCATCCATTGCGGTCGCGACCTCGAATGGCGACGCATTCGGTGATTTTTGCAAGTTCGCCAGCGCACGTTCGAAATAGCGCTCCGCTTCGCTGTAATTCTCCTGATCGCGCGCCAGACCGCCGAGCGCCGCGAGCGTGTCGGCCAGGCGTGCGTCATCGGGTCCGAACGCCTGCGTTCCGATCGCCAGTGCGCGCTCGGCCACATTTGACGCGTCGGCGCGACGATCGAGCATCGCCAACGTCCCAGTCAGCAGATTCGACGTACGCAACGTCGAGGCCGGATCGCTGTTGCGCTGCTTGATCGCGAGCGCCGCATTCAGTTTTTCGATCGCCTCCTGATAGCGGCCGAGATTGTGCAGGAACATGCCCTCATTGTGCAGCACGCCCGCGTAGTTCATGTTGTCGGCACCCTGCTGCCGGCGAACAAGGCCCTCAAGCTTCTGCGCCAAGGCCAGCCCCTCCGCATAGCGTCCAGCGTTCAAGGCCTGATTCATTTGCGCGGCGAGCGTATCGATGGCCTTGCCACGTTGGGCGAGCGCCGATTGACCGGAGAAACAGGCGGCGATCACGAAAATGATCGCCGCGGTCGCGCGATTCAACTTCATGCGATGATCCATTAATAGCGCGTTTCACCGGCCCACCTGGGGCGGCTCATCATAAGCAGGTCGGCGCGCCGTGTCGATAAATGGTGTCTTCCCGACAACAACGCGCTGTGAAAGCCTTTCGTTAGAGCTTTTTCGTTGACAGGATCAACCAAGATCAAGAAGTTTGCGCCGCACGGATTCTGCCAGAGGCGAGACGCATGCGTTGTAACGGGGTCGCCATATCAGCCTTTTATCGGTCCCTTGTTGCAGCGATGGCGTGCCTGGCGATGATTTGCGCCGTCAAGGCGGACCAATGGGACGATCTCGTGCAAAAATTCATCGACCAGGAACGGGCGCAGTTCGTCCGCCGCGCCGCGGACCAGGAGGGCATCGTCATCGTGCTGGCACACCCTCTGATCAGCGAAAGGCTCGTGCTGACCGTCACCAAGGAGAGACCCGCGATGTCGTTTCAGTTCAGTTCGTCGGCGCTGCCGGGTGACGACGCATTCGAATTGATGGCCCGGGGCGGGCATCTCATCACCGGCAAGGATACCGCCGCGATCATGCGCGATCTGCGGCGCGCCCATTTGCAGGCAGGCAAGGAGGTTTACGGCGTCGGCTTCGTCGTCGCTGACGGGCTCGCCATCAGTTGCGTCTCGCCGCGCGATTCCAATACGTTGAGTTTTCTGCTGGCCGGCGATTGAGCGTTGACGTTAGTTGCCATCTTCGCTGCGCCAGAGCCAGATCGCGAGCGAGCCCGAACGGCCTCGAATCCGGGTTTCGCTTGGCCCGGCAAGAGTGCCCGATTTGAACAGCGCACAATCGTGCCCCGCCGCGTGGAGAAATCCGTCGCTGAGCGCAAGCTTCGCTCCATGGCTGGCGGCCACTTCCATCAGGCGGCTCGCCACGTTGACGGTATCGCCGGTCGCGGTGATGTGACGGTAGCTTCCACCGCCGAGCCTGGAGGCAACGATGATCCCGAAGTGGGCACCGACCTTGAATCCAAGTCTTGATGCGATCGACGAGGGGAGCGAGGTCAGCCATCGCTGAGCGCTCATGCAAAGCCGGACCGCGCAATCTGCCGCCCTCGACGCATCGGTTTGCGCGGCCACCGGCAGACCGAACAGGATCATGGCGCCGTCACCCAAAAAACTCGTGACCATTCCGCCGCAGGCGACGACATCCCGGTCGACCAGGGCATGAAAGTCCTTCAACAACTCGCGTATCATGTCCGGTCCAAGCTGTTCGCTCAATGACGTGAATCCGGACAGGTCGATAAAGACGACGGCTGCGTTTTGGCGCACTGGCTCGGCAAGAAAGTTCGGATCCCTGGTCAACCATTCCTGGATGGCCGGCGCCTGAAATTGTTCGAGCAACTCGCTCCTCATGGCAAAATACTGTGCCTGACGCCTACCCGACCAAAGTTGAAGCGACCCGAACAAGACAACCGGCAGCACGGCGGCGGCGAGGGGCACGGCCGTGCTCAGCCATATTCCCGACGAGAAAGCCAGGAACACAGCGACCGCCCAGATCAGAACCACTGCCGCAGCCGCAATCAGGCCCACCGCATTTCGACGCCACGCGAGCAGACCTATGAGAACGACGGGCAGCAGGACGGCAACGATGCCGTCCGCGATACGAACGGATCGATTCCGCAATACCCCATCTCCGGCAATCAGGTGGGTGATCGCGGTCGAAATGACTTCTACTCCTGGCAACAGCGGCTCGAAGGGGGTGGGGAAGAAATCTCCACCGCCAGTCACGGTCGCACCGAGGACGACAATTCGATTTCGTATCGCGTCGGAAGCGACATCGCCGGCAAGCACCGAAGCCGCGCTGATCGTTCGGATCGTCCGGCGTGGACCATAAAACGTGATCGGCAGGGCAAGATCGGCATCGATGGCAACCGATCGTTGACCGAGCGTCACGCGATCTGACTCGATGGTGGGCTCCTTGCCGATTGCCACGGCGGCAACGCGAAGCGGCATCGACATCGCGACCGTGTCGTCCGTTCGAAAGAGCAACGGGACGGATCGCGGTATCCCGGTTTGATCCGTCGCCACGTTGACGACGCCGATTTTCGCGTGATCGGTAAATTTCTTCAATGGCAGCAGGAATTTCTCGGCCACGGGAAGGCGAGCAAGCGGGTCCCGGTCATTCCCGGCGGAAATCGACTGGCTGGCTTCCGGAAATATTGCGGCCGCCGCAACGACGGCTGGGCGAATGGTGAGCGATTTCGCCAAAGCTTCATCGGCTTCGTCGGCTCCCTTGTCGACCAGCAAAATATCGACCACAATAGCTGTTGGCTCCAGCCGTGCGATCGCGTCCACAATCCTTGCAAGATCGGCCCGGGGGAGCGGATAGACGCCCATCTGTTTCACGATGGTGTCGTCGATTGCGATGATGGTCACGAGATCCGGCGGCACTTTCACGCCGCGAACCAGCGTTCGGAGGTCAAGCGTTGTGGATTCGACGCGATCAAGAAATCGCAGATGACCACGGCTGTGTTCGAAATAGATGCCGAACCCCCAGAGCCCCGCCAAAACGATGGCGATGAGGTTCTGGAGGTGGCGACCGAGCATTCGTTGCTTACTGTCCGAGACGCGCCATCAGGGCAGATACGCGCGCCGCAGGCCAGCGCTTGATGGTCAAAGGACCCATATCCTCTACATCCACACCTTCGCCCGAACCCAGGGTAACGCTGTGACTACCCTTGCGCCGTCCTACGGCGACCCGCCCATTAACGACAAAAACAGACGTCTTGTTGTCGGCAGCATCGACTGTCCACTTCGTGCCGCGCACCGCAGCGATCGCTTGCGGCGTGATCACCTGAAACTGATTTCCCCCTGATTTTTTCGGTACTTCGACCAGCAGGGCCCCGCCGTTGAGCTCGACGCCATCCACGCGACCCTTGCCGCTGCGATCCAGTAGGGTATATCGGGCGCCGATTTCAGCGACGATGGTCACGCCGCCTTCGCAATGCAGCGTCTGCGCCGTGCCTAGCGAATTTTCCGATGAGCATCCCAGATTGGCGGGCTGCGCTGCGGCGATTTCAATCGAGGCGAACGCGCATGCGAGTAAAACGAATCCGACATGGAATCCCGCTTTCATGACATACCTCGCGACTCTGACTTAACGATACAGGGGATCGTGCGGCCTATTGTGCCATGTCGCGATGCCAAGGGGCAATGAAAAGCGCCGTCTGGATGCGGCGGAGAAGCGCAGAGGACGACAATGGCTATGCCGAAATCGGCGGCTGATCGTGCTGGACGACTTGCGGATGTCCTTGATCGTCGATCGCGACATAGGTGAAATTGCCGTCGGTCACCAGAATCGACTGCATCTCCTTGCGCCGCAAGACCCAGGCCTCGAGATGGACCGTGATCGATGTCTTGCCGATCTTGACGAGATTGGCATGGACCGAGACGAGATCGCCGACATAAACAGGTTTGCGGAAATTCATTGCCTCGATCGCAACGGTGACCGTTCTGGATTTTGCGATCTTGGAGGCGAAAACCCCGCCGCCGATGTCCATCTGACTGAGCAGCCAGCCGCCGAAAATATCGCCGTTCTGGTTGGTGTCGGCCGGCATAGCCAGCGTGCGGATGCAGAGATCTCCGCAAGGTTCGGTTTCCGTGACCGGCGGGGCGTGAACGGCTTGCGGGTCGGTCATCTCTGAAGGGCCTGTCGAATCGAATTCGGATTATTTGAAACTATCCCACCCGGCGTCCGGCGTGAACCGGCCCCCGAATTTCGCGGCGAGCGCGCGCAAGGTCGAAGCCACATTCTCTGCACCGCGGGTCCGCGCGTAGTTCAAGGGACCGCCGCGGAACGGCGCGTAGCCGGTGCCGAAAATCATCGCGCCGTCAACTGCGTCCGGGTCGTCGACAATGCCCTCGCGCAAGCAGGCGACGCAAACGTTCGACATCGGCAGGACCAGCCGGTCGATCATTTCGTCTGTCGGCGGCGGCGCAGAAGGTGAACTGGGGGTTTTGTCGGCCTTACCATCCTTCCAATTGTAAAACCCCTTGCCGGTCTTGCGGCCGAGTTCGCCCTTGGCGACCTTGTCGCGCAGCCAGGCCGGCGTCGGCGGCAACAGGTCGCCGAATTTCGAACGCAGCATGTCGCCGACCGCAAGACAGATATCGAGCCCGACCTGATCGGCGAGTTCGATCGGCCCCATCGGCATGCCGAACTTCTCGGCAGCCGCGTCAATGGTGACCTTGTCGATCTTGTCATCGAGCATCACCATCGCCTCGAGCATGTAAGGCGTCAACGCGCGATTGACGACAAAGCCCGGCGAGCTCTTGACCGGCAGCGGCAGGCGATCGATGGCGCCGACAAAGGCGAGCGCCTCCTTCAACAAGCGCGGATCGCTGCCGTCGTGGCTGACGACCTCGACAAGTTGCAGGCGCGACACCGGATTGAAGAAATGCAACCCGACCAGCCGCTCCGGTGATTTCAGCGTCGATCGCAAATCCTGCAGCGGAATGCTCGAGGTGTTGGTGGCGAGAATCGCCCCCGGTTTCATCCGCGGCTCGAGCCCGGCATAGACTTTTTGCTTCAATTCCAGCTTCTCGGGCACCGCCTCGATGATCAAATCGGCGGTGCGGACGCCTTCGCCGTCAAGATCGGGGACGAGCCGATCCAGCGCATCACGAATATCGGTGCGCTTGCGCATGATCTTGCCGAACAGATCGGCGGCACGCTTCATCGCACCCGCGATCGGCTCCGGCTTCATGTCGGCAAGCGTCACCCGCAAGCCCTGATTGGCGCACCAGGCCGCGATGTCACCGCCCATGGCGCCGGCGCCGATCACGTGGACATGGCCGATCTTGTTGCCGGACCCTGCGAGCTTCTTCATCTGGTCACGCAGGAAGAACACCCGGATCAGGTTTTGCGCGGTCGGCGTCACCATCAAATTGGCGAACGACGTCTTCTCGGCCGCGAGCATCGCGGCCTTGTCGCCGCCGTGTTTTTCCCAGAGATCGATCAAGGCGTAAGGCGCCGGATAATGCTCGTGCGGTGCAGCTTTCTCGGCCTCGGAGCGCATCCGCGAGGCGAGGAAACCTCGCGCGGGGCCTGAATTGAGAATGCCGTTGAGAGGACCGGGGCTGGCGCGTTTGAGACGGCCAAACACGGCGTCTTTCACGGCGTTGCGAACATGCCGTTCCTGCGCCACCGCATCGACGAGCCCGAGCGACTTGGCCCTTCGCGCGTCGATGGTCTTGCCTGTGAGCATCAATGTCATCGCCTGCATCGGGTTGACGAGCCGCGTGAAACGCGCGGTGCCGCCAAGACCAGGATGCAGGCCGAGCATCACCTCCGGAAATCCAAAGCGCGCGCCATCGATCGCAATTCGCGACTGGCAGGCGAGCGCGACTTCCAGCCCGCCGCCAAGGCAAAAGCCGTGGATCACGGCTAGCGTCGGGAACTTCAAGGCTTCAAGGCGGTCGATCACCGCGTGCGCGCGGCCGATCGCGGTTTCGACGGGCTGCGGATCGGTCGCGCCACGGAATTCGTTGACGTCGGCACCGGCGATGAAGCCCGTGATTTTCGCCGAGCGAATGACAAGCCCCGCAGGCCGTTCGCTCTCGAGCGCCGCCAGCACCGAATCGAGTTCCGCCAGCACGTCGGCCGACAGCGTGTTGGCGCTGGCGCCTTCACGGTCGACCAACAGCCACGCGACGCCGTCGGCATCCCGCGTCAGCTTGAAATTGCGATAGGGACCGAAGGCTTCCGGATTGGGTCCAAGCTCGAGCACGCGATCGGCGAGCACGTCCATGATTTTGCTATCCATGGCGTTCCCTATACCGTTTCGATCAACATCGCGCCGCCCTGCCCGCCGCCGATGCATTCGGTGGCAATGCCGCGTTTGGTACCGAGCCGTTTCATGGCGTTGACGAGATGCAGCACGATGCGATTGCCGCTGCAGCCGACGGGATGGCCAAGGCTGATGGCGCCGCCATCGACGTTCAGCCGCGCCTGATCAATCTGCCCCGCCGCGCCATCCAGCCCCAAAATCTCGCGGCAGAATTTTTCGTCGCTCCAGGCCGCCAGACATCCCAGCACCTGGGTGGCGAATGCCTCGTTCAATTCCCAGGTCTCGATATCCCCAAGCGACAGGTTATTGCGCTTCAGGAGTTCGCTCGCCGACAACACCGGGCCGAGGCCCATGATCGAGGGATCGAGCGCCGACCATTGGCTGTCGACGATCACCGCCTTCGGCGTCAGGCCGTGTTTTTTCACGGCATCCTCCGAGGCCAGGATGACCCAAGAGGCGCCGTCGGTGATCTGGGACGAATTGCCGGCGGTGACCTGACCCCACGGCCGCTCGAACACCGGCTTTAGTCCCGCCAATTTCTCCGGCGTGGAATCCGGCCGTACGCCGTCATCATGGTCGTAGAATTTGCCGTCACGCGCGAACGCGGTCTCGACCTCACCCTTCAGATACCCTTGCGCCTGTGCGTTCGCGAGCCGTTTGTGGCTTTCGGCAGCGTAGACGTCTGACTGCGCACGCGTGATGCCGAAGAGATGACCGACCACTTCGGCGGTTTGTCCCATATTGAGTTCGGTGATCGGGTCGGTCAGGCCGCGCTCGAGACCGATGACCGGCTTGAAATAGGCCGGGCGCGCCTTGGCAATCGCCGCCAGTCTGGCGAGAATTCCCCTGGCGCCGACGAGGCCTGCGAACCAGCGCACCCCCTGCTGCGGCCACACCAGCGGCGCGTAACTGAGGGCTTCCGAACCGCCGGCCAGGATCAAGTCCGAGACGCCTTCGCGGATATAGCGATATCCCGTGTCGATCGACTGCATGCCGGAACCGCAATTGATCTGCACCGTGAATGCCACCATCGCTTCGCCCATGCCGAGCCGCAGGGCCGCGACGCGCGCCGGATTCATCTCGTCGGCAATGACATTGACGCAGCCAAGGATGACTTGATCGAAAGCCGTGGGCGCGAAGGGTTGCCGGGCCAGGAGCGGCCGGCCGCACTGAACGGCGAGATCGACCGGCGTGAAAGGTCCAGGCCCGCTGCGTGCCTTCAGGAACGGCGTCCGGCTGCCGTCGATAATGAAGACCGGTCGCGCCATCAGCTTGCCGCCCTCGTCTCACCGAGTTCCTGAAAGAATTGATGCACATCCGCCGGTTTCTTGTAGATCGGCGACAGCGCCTGCGGCGCGAAATCATCGACCTCGATCACTTTCGCAACCGCTTCATGCGCCGCCGCAATTTGACTACCCTCTCCTTGCGTGATGACGCCCCGCTTGACCGCCTCCCGCCAGTCGTGAATGCGGGCCGCGTGCATCCGCTTGGCGATCTCCTCGGCGCCGGTGACAAGGATGAACGCCTTCTCCAGCCGCGCGACACCGCCATCGTCATCGACATGCGACAGATCCGGCGTGAGGCGGTCGCGCGCCACCGACGGCTCCAGCACAAGCTGCGCGCATTCGTGCACGACGCGGTCGGAAGGACCAAGCACACGCGCGCCGAAGGGCTGGACGACGAACTTCAGGACGACCGCGACGAAGCGATTGGGCAAATTCGCCAGGATTTCGGCGAAACGGTTTTCGATGGTGCGGAAGCCGCTTGACATGCACCATTCGAGCGCGGCGAAATCGGCCGCCTGACGCCCCTCGTCCTGCCAGCGCTTGAGCGCTGCCGAGAGCAGATACAGTTCGGACAGGATGTCGCCAAATCGCGCCGACAGCATTTCCTTGCGCTTGAGCGCGCCGCCGAGCGTCAAGAGCGCCATGTCGGCGCACAGCGCAAAGGCCGCCGAATAGCGCGAGAGCTGCCGGTAAAATCCGGTCGCTTCGCCGGCATCGGGCGCGGGCGCGAACATCCCGCCGGTCCAGCTTCGGCCCCAGGCGCGGAACAGCGTGACCACGCTGTGGCCGACATGTTTCCAGAACGCCTGGTCGAAATCGTCCAGCCCCTTGGCGCGGTCCGCCTCGCCCAGCGCGTTCATCTCCTGCAACAAATAGGGATGCGCGCGGATCGCGCCCTGCCCGAACACGATCAGGTTTCGGGTCAGGATATTGGCGCCCTCGACGGTGATGCCGACCGGCACCGAGCGATAGAGCCCGCCGAGATAATTCTGCGGGCCGTCGATCACGGCCTTGCCGCCATGAATGTCCATCGCGTCGTCGATTGCGATCCGCATGCGCTCGGTGGCCTGCAGCTTCATGATGCCTGAGATCACCGCGGGGTGATGGCCCTGATTGAGCGCCGCACAGGTCAGCCGCCGCGCCGCATCGAGCAGATAGGCTGTCGCCGTGATGCGGGCGAGCGGCTCCTCGATGCCTTCGAATTTGCTGATGGAGATGCCGAACTGCTCGCGAACGCGCGCATAGGCGCCGGTGGTCCGCGCGGCATAGGCCGCGCCTGCCGCCGACAGCGACGGCAGCGAGATGCCGCGGCCGGCGGCAAGCGCCGTCATCAACATCTTCCAGCCCTGGCCAAGCCGCGTCTGGCCGCCGATGATGTAGTCCATCGGGATGAAGACGTCCTTGCCCCAGTTCGGGCCGTTCTGGAACACCTGCATCGCCGGCAGATGACGGCGCCCAATCTCGACGCCCGGCAGGTGGGTCGGGATCAGCGCCACGGTGATGCCGAGTTCGTCCGCTGTCCCGACGAGGTGATCGGGATCATAAGCCTTGAACGCGAGCCCGAGCAGCGTCGCGACGGGGCCTAACGTGATGTAGCGCTTGTGCCAGTTGAGGCGGAGTCCCAGCACCTCGCGCCCTTCGAAATTGCCCCTGCAGATGACGCCACTGTCGATCATCGAGGCGGCATCGGAGCCGGCTTCCGGACTGGTCAGGCCAAAGCAGGGAATGTCGCGGCCGTCGGCAAGCCGCGGCAACCATCGTTCCTGCTGCTCCCTGGTGCCGAAGCGCATCAAAAGTTCGCCCGGTCCCAGCGAGTTCGGCACCATCACGGTGACGGCGGCCGCCAGCGAGCGTGACGAAAGCTTGCGCACGACTTCCGAATGGGCATAGGGCGAGAAGCCGAGCCCGCCATGCTCCTTCGGAATGATCATGCCGAAGAACTTCTTTTCCTTGATGAAGTCCCATGCTTCCGACGGCAGGTCACGCCATTCCCAATTGATCTTCCAGTCGTCGAGCATCGCGCAAAGTTGGTCGACCGGGCCGTTGAGGAAGGCTTTCTCCTCGGCCGTCAGCGTCGCCGGCGTCTCGTTGAGCAGTTTCGACCAGTCGGGATTGCCGGTGAAGAGGTCGGCGTCCCACCAGACATCGCCGGCCTCCAGCGCCTCGCGCTCGGTATCCGACATTGCCGGCAATACGCCGCGCGCCCAGGAAAAGATCGGCTTGGTGATGAAATCGCGGCGAAAGGCGTTCATGGGCTGTGTCCTCTCGGTCGGCGCAACGGCGCGATTGAAGCAGCTACATTTATGCCAATAGACGACTCACTTTAGCGGAATGCGTGAGATTTGGTTGATACTTCGCGTTCAAGATAAAACGAAATTGATAGGCAGTGCGCGTCGTTGCGGATAACGTATGGAAACCCCGACAGTTCCGGAATGCGATCAGTGACTTAACGCCGGAATCGTTCAATCCGGACGAGGCATCTCGAACATCGCGTCCTGCCTGATCTCGAAATAGTCGCCCTTGCGGCCGGCGCGCACGATGGGGTGGGCGAGCGCGGTTTGATAAACGCCGTCCCTGATCATGGCCTTGTCGATGTGGACGGCAACAACCTCGCCGAGGGTGAGCCATGCATTGGCCTTCTTGCCGTCGGCGCCCTGGAGTTGAACGATCTGCGACAGTTTGCATTCGAACGAGACCGGGCTTTCCGCCACCCGCGGCACGCTGACGAGCTTGCAAGGCGCGGCCGTCAGTCCCGCGATCGCAAATTCGCTGACCTCGTGGGCGACGTGCGCGGCCGTGGCATTCATCTGCTTCGCCAGACCCATGGTGGCGAGATTCCAGACGAATTCGCCGGTCTCCTGGATATTGGCGACGCTGTCCTTCCAGGAGGTCGAGGAAAACCCGATGATCGGCGGCGTATAGCAGAACCCGTTGAAGAAGCTGTAGGGCGCGAGGTTGACATTACCCTTGGCATCGCGGGACGAGATCCAGCCGATCGGGCGCGGCGCGATAATGGCATTGAAAGGGTCATGCTTGAGACCGTGGCCCTTGCGCGGTTCGTAATAGTGAAAGTCCTTCGGGCTTGATGCGTCCACGATTTTTCCCGCTGCTTCCCTGATCGATTATCGGCTGCGGGGTGCAAGCCCGGCGAGAACGAAGTCGATCATCTGATCGATCGAGGGTCCCGGCTTGTGGGCGGATTGCGCAATGATCTGGGGATGGAAGAAACGAACCATCGCCGTGCAGGTGCACAAGGCCGCAAGCATCACGTCCGACTTCTCGAATTCGCCCGACACCATCCCCTGCCCGATCACGGCGCCGATACTCTCGGTGACCCGCTGGATGTGGGCCACGCAAACCTCCCAGCTTTCCTCCATCGCAACCGCAACCATCTCATGCAGCTTGGAATTGCCGACATAACGCTCGGAATTCATGCGATGAACGGTCTTCAGCAATTCGCGCAGGCGGGGCGCCGCCGGCCCCGGCGCGTCGGCGATCCGCTGCGCCTCGACCTCGACCTCACCCATCAGGCTGCGCGCGACGCCTTCGTGGATCGCCTTCTTCGAATCGAAGAAGCGGTACACGTTGGCCGGGCTCATGCGCAACAATTTGGCGATGTCGGCGACGGTGGTCTTCTGGTAACCGATCTCGCGAAACAGCCGTTCCGCCACCTCGAGAATACGTTCCCGGGTGTCAGACTCGATATGTTCCGAAACCAGCGTCATGCCTTTGCTCAAATCAGTCTACTCGATTCCTTGTTCGAGCACGATCCTTTCGGAAAACCGGTCGGATCATGCTCGAATGTTCAATTATTCCGCCGCCTGGGCAAGCGGAATTGCTGGCTCTTGATGTTGCGGCGCAAGATCAGCCCGCTCGTCCGCGCCGCTTTCCTCCAGGCTCTTGCGGAACCAAAGCGCATAGAGACCCGGCAGGTACAGCAAGGTGAGGAAGGTTGCAACAAAAAGGCCGCCCATGATGGTGATCGCCATCGGGCCCCAGAACGCCGAGCGCGACAAGGGAATCATCGCCAGGATGGCGGCGAGCGCCGTCAGCACCACCGGACGGGCGCGCCGGACGGTGGCCTCGACGATGGCCTCCCGGCGCGTCAGGCCGTGGGCGACATCGGTCTCGATCTGATCGACCAGGATGACGGCGTTGCGCATGATCATGCCGGCGAGCGCGATCAACCCGAGCAGCGCCACGAAGCCGAACGGCTGGTTGGCGACGTTCAGCCCCAGTGACGCGCCGACGATGCCGAGCGGTGCCGTGAGGAACACCAGCATCAGGCGCGAGAAGCTCTGCAGCTGGATCATCAAAAGCGTCAGCATCACGATGACCATCAACGGGAACAGCACGAAGATCGAGGCATTGCCCTTGGCGGATTCCTCGAACGCGCCGCCGGGCTCGATCCGGTAGGCCGGTTCGAGGTGATCGCGGATCTCCTGCAGCTTCGGCCAGATCTGATTGGTCACGTCGGGCGCCTGCACGCCGTCGACGACGTCGCCGCGCACGGTGATCGCCATGTCGCGGTTGCGCCGCCACAGGATCGGCTCCTCGTGGGAATACTCGATCTTGGCGATCTGCTGCAGCGGCACCGCCACCCCGTTGCGCGACGTCACGGTGAGATCGCCGACATGGGCGAGGTCGAGCCGTTCGGAGGGCACCGCGCGCGCCACCACGTCGACCTTCTCGATGCCGTCGCGCACGGTCGTCACCGGCGCACCCGAGATCAGCATGCTCATCGCCTGTGAGACATCCTGCGGCGTGAGGCCGAGCGCGCGGGCGCGATCCTGATCGACCACGAGCTTCAGGTAGGGCGACTGCTCGTTCCAGTCGAGCTGCGGATCCTTGATATTCTTGTTCTCCTTGACCACATCGCGCACCTTGTAGGCGATGTCGCGAACGATCCTGGGGTCCGGACCGATCACCCGAAACTGGACGGGAAAGCCGACCGGCGGCCCGAAATTGAAACGATCAACCCGCACGCGCGCTTCGCTCAGGGTGCCGGCATCGACCGCCTTCTCGATCCGATCCTTGATCCGTTCGCGTGCCTCCACGCCTTTGGCGACGATCACGATCTCGGCGAACGCCTCGTTCGGCAGTTGCGGGTTCAGTCCGAGCCAGAAGCGCGGCGAGCCCTGGCCGACATAGGACGTGTAGGTCGCGATGTCCTGGTCGCCCTTGAGCAGCGCTTCCGCCTTCTTCACGGACTTTTCGGTGACGTTGAAGGCGGTGCCTTCAGGTAGCCGCAACTGCAGGAACAATTCAGGCCGCTCGGACAGCGGGAAGAATTGCTGCTGGACGTGGCCGAATGCAACAATCGAGAGCGCGAATACACCGACCGTTGCCGCCACCACCGTGATGCGGTGGCTGACGCACCATTGGATCATGCTGCGCAGGATACGATAGACGCGGGTCTCATACACCGCGTGCGGATCGTGATTGTGGCTAACCGTAATGTTCGGCAACAGCTTGACGCCGATATAGGGCGTGAAGATCACCGCGACGAACCAGGATGCGACGAGCGCGATCGCCACGATCCAGAAAATGCCGCCGGCATATTCGCCGACCGCGGAATTGGCAAATCCGATCGGCAGGAAGCCAGCCGCCGTCACCAGCGTTCCCGTCAGCATCGGAAAGGCGGTGGATTCCCAAGCAAAGGACGCGGCGCGCATGCGGTCCCAGCCCTGCTCCATCTTCACCACCATCATTTCGACCGCGATGATGGCGTCATCGACGAGGAGGCCGAGCGCGATGATCAACGCACCAAGCGTAATCCGGTGCAGGTCGAGCGACATCGCGTTCATCACGATAAAGACGATCGCGAGCACCAGCGGCACCGATGCCGCCACCACGATGCCTGTGCGCCAGCCAAGTGCTACGAACGAGACGAACAGCACGATCGCGAGCGCCTCGATGAAGGAGTGCACGAATTCGCTGACCGCGTGCTCCACCACTTTCGGCTGGTCGGCAATCAGGTCGACATTGATGCCTTGCGGCACCGCTTTCATGAAATCCGCCGTGGCGCCTGCGACGTCCTTGCCGAGCTCCAGAATGTTGGCGCCCTTGGCCGTGACCACACCGACGCCGATCGCGGGCTTGCCTTCCTGACGCACGACAAAGCTCGGCGGATCGACGAAGCCGTGGGTGACGGTCGCGATATCGCCCAGGCGAAACACCCGGCCGTTGCTTTCGACCGGCGTCTCCGCCACCGCCTTGACACCGTCGAGCGCGCCGGTGACGCGCAACGGCACGCGCTGCGAGGAGGTTTCCACCGTACCGGCAGGCACGACGTTGTTCTGCTTGGCGAGCGAGTCAAACAGCGCCTGCGGCGTGATGCCGAGCGTTGCGAGCTTCGCATGCGAGAACTCGACATAGATCTTCTCGTCCTGGGTACCGTAGAGATCGACCTTTGTCACCCCCGGGACCTTCAACAAGCGCTGGCGCAGACCTTCGGCGGCCTTCTTGAGCTGCGCGTAATCGGCGCCGTCGCTGGTCATCATGTAGAGGATCGAATCGACGTCGGAAAACTCGTCGTTGACGACGGGACCGAGCAGACCGGCCGGCAACTGGCCCTGCACGTCGACCAGCTTCTTGCGCAGCAGATAAAACACATACGGCACGTCCTTGGGCGGGGTCGAATTGCGGAACGTGACCTGCATCGCCGTAAACGAAGGCTTCGAATAGGTCTGCACCTTTTCGAAATACGGCAATTCCTGCAGCTTCTTCTCGATGGGGTCGGCGACCTGGGTCTGCATCTCCGCAGCCGTGGCGCCCGGCCAGATCGCCGAGACGTTGACCACCTTCACGGTGAAGAAGGGATCCTCGGCGCGGCCAAGCCGTTCGTAGGAGAAGAAGCCGGCAACGCCGAGCGCAATAATCAGGAACAGGACAAGCGAGGGATGGCTGACGGCCCAGCCCGAAAGATTGAAGCGCTTCATCGTACTCTCCAACAGGTTTGGGCTAGAACGACAATGACGACACGACCCTGACCTTCTGGGACGGATCGAGTTTCTGCACGCCGAGCACGACGATCTTGGCGCCCTCATCGACGCCGCCGGAAATGACGACACAGTTGCTCTCGTAGGATTTGACCGCGACCGACTTCAGCGCGACCTCGCCTTTGTCATCGACGACATAGAAGGACGGATCGCCGCCCTGGCTGTACAGCGAAGACAGTGGCAGCCGCGCCACGCGCTCGGTCTGCGGATCAGCCAGCGTCAGCGTCGCGGTCATGCCGAGCGAGACCGCCTCGCCGGCATCAGGCAGCGAAAATTTCGCGAGGTAGGTTCGTGTCGCCGGATCGGCCGACGGCGCGATCTCGCGCAGCTTCGCGGTATATTTCTTGTTCGGTTCGGACCACAGGGTGACGGTCGCCACACCGTCCTTGGCGCGGCCGACCAGCGTCTCCGGAATGGCGACCACGGCCTCCTTCTCCGCAAAGCGAGCGACGCGAATGGCGACCTGGCCGGAAGCCACGACCTGTCCGGGATCGACCAGGGTCGCGGTGACCACGCCGCGGCTGTCGGCCACGAGCGTTGCGTAGGAAAGAGAGTTCTTGGTGAGCTCGACCGAACGCTCGGCGCGATTGAGACGCGCGCGGGCTTCGTCGGCTGAGGCCTTGGCCTGATCCAACTGCGCGTCGGTGGCCCAGCCCTTGGCGCGAAGGTCCTTGGCGCGCTGCTCGGCGGCACCCGCTTGCGCCAGCACACCGGTGGCAGCGTTGAATTCGGCCTCGGCCTGCTCGGCCTGCAATTTCAGATCGACCTCGTCGAGCGTGGCGAGCGGCTGGCCGACGTCGACGGTCTGGCCGACCTCGACCAGGCGATGGGCGACCTTGCCGGGCACCCGGAAACCCATGTCGGTCTCGATCCGCGGCTTGATCGTGCCGACAAAGCTGCGCTCGGGGGATTCCTGCTCATAATGGACGTTCGCGACCAGAACCGGCCGCGACGGAGCCGGCTTCTCGGCGACCTTGTCGTCGCAGCCGGCCAGAGCGATCGCGATCAGCGCCAGCGACACTCCAGCTAATAGCTTGGAATAGCTTGCAAAAATCGAACGGACAAACATCGCCACTCTCCTTCGGCCTCTTCTGCTGAGGAATGTCGAATATTCACTGATAAATGTCAATATTCGTCAGTGATCATGACTTCGTGATCGTTAATCCTTCGTCCCTGCGAGCAGCGACCAAAATTTTGCGAAAGCGCTTTGCCAGAATGGCTTACGAGGGCCGCCGCGTTTGGGGTCCCCCTGTTGGCGGGGCGCGACGCGAGCGCTACTGCGTCTTTCCGACGCTGGCGAATTCCGCCCTGAACTCGTGGCCGCCGAGGAACACCAGGAGCCCGCCGATCAGCGGCAGCACGGCCAGCACCAAGAGGCCCGTCGCGGTGCTGCCGGTCGCTTCCTTGACCCAGCCGATCAGATACGGTCCGCCGAATCCGGCGAGGTTGCCGATCGAATTGATCAGCGCGATCGCGCCGGCGGCGGCGGTGCCGGAGAGCCACGCGGTCGGCAGCGTCCAGAATACGGCGAAGGTGCAGAAGATGCCGATGGCAGCGACAATCAGCGCGACCACCGTCACCGACGGATTGTCGATATAGCCGCAGGCACCGAGCGCGACCGCGGTCAGGAGCAGGGGCGCGCCGACATGCATCACGCGTTCGCGCGTCGCATCCGAATGCCGCGCCCACAGGATCATCGCAACGGTGCCGAACAGGTAGGGGACCGCGGTGACGAAACCGGTCTGCGCGTTGGAAAAGCCGAACGCCTTGACGATCTGCGGCAGCCAGAACTGCATGCCGTAGAGCGCTGCGACGAACCCGAAATAGATCAGGCCCAGCGTCAGCACCTTTGGCGAACGCAACGCCTGGCCGAGCGTCAGATGAACAGCGGCCTGTTTGGCGGCGGTCTCGCTCTCCAGCCGCGCCGATAGCCATGCCTTCTGCTCGGCGCTAAGCCAGTTGGCTTTCGCCGGCCGGTCGGTGAGATAGAACCAGGCGACGATGCCGAGCAGGACCGAGGGAATGCCCTCGATGATGAACAGCCATTGCCAGCCGGTCAGTCCCATCGCGCCGTCGAGCCCGAGCAGGAGCCCGGAGATCGGCGCGCCAATCACGGTGGAGACGGGAACGGCGATGGCGAAGGCGGCAAGAAACCGCGCGCGATATTCCGCAGGGTACCAGTAGGTCAGATAAAGGATGATGCCCGGAAAGAAGCCGGCCTCCGCCACGCCGAGCAGAAAGCGCAGCGTGTAAAAACTCCAGACACCCGACACCAGCGCCATGCCCGCGGAGATGATGCCCCAGGTCACCATGATGCGGGCGATCCAGCGGCTGGCGCCGAATTTCTCCAGCGCCAGATTGCTCGGCACCTCGAAGAGAAAATAGCCGATGAAGAAGATGCCCGCGCCCCAGGCAAAGATCGTCGGCGAGAACTTCAATTCCGCGTTCATGGTCAAGGCGGCGAAACCGAGATTGACGCGGTCGAGATAGGAAAAGAAATACGCCAGCACCAGAAATGGAATCAGGCGCCACGAGATCGCTCGGATCGTGGAAGTCTCCAGTTCGCTCCTGGCGGCAGAGGAAGCTCGTGACGGCCATACGTCTTCTTCCCCGAATCCGTTCTTGACAGCAACGGCTGTGTCGCAAGAGGGCTCATAGCATCTGATCGGATACGAAGAAATGGCTTGCCCTCCAATACCGGCGCGTTGATCGCCTGTGCGTTCACCCCTCACTCCGCAAGCTGAAACCGCTCGAAGCGGTGCAACTCTTCTTCGATCCGGCGCTTGAGGTCCTTGCGCGCCGCTTTCGGCGCGCCGACCCAGTTCCATTTTTGCAGCAGCAATTTCCTGGCTCTGCGGTCGGTCTTGAGGTCGAGTGCGGCGACGATGTCGTCGCCGACCAGAACCGGCAGCGCGAAATAGCCGAAGCGCCGCTTTTCCTTCGGCACATAAGCCTCGAAGCGATGCTCATAGTCGAAGACCAGCTGGGTTCGCTTGCGCTGGATAATGAGTGGATCGAACGGCGAAAGAACGTGCACGAGATCGGAGGCGGATTGGGCAGCGCTCTCCAGCGTCTCGGGCAGCGCCCAATGCTCCTGCTTGCCGGCGCCCTCGATCGCGACCGGAACGAGCTCCTTGCGGCGAACTCTTGCCTCGATCAGGCGCCGCACCGAAGCCTTGCTCGGCGCATCGAGATGGCAGATCGAATCGAGGCTGACGATCCCTTGCGCACGCAACGCGCGATCGAGCAGATAGCCGGTGATCTCGCGCGCGGAAGCAGGTTTCGGCGGTTTGTCCCAGCCGAAATGCCGCTCCATCAGCTCATAGGTCTTGAGCATGCCGTTGCGCTCGCTGATGGTGACCCGGCCTTCGTAGAACGCTAGCTGCAGTGCTCGCTTCGACGGTTTGCGGCTGGCCCAGGCATGCACCTTCTCCACCAGCACATCATCGTCGATATCGCGAATAGTCAGCGCGCCATCCTTTTTGAGGAGCCGCATCACTTTGCGCAAGCTTTCCGGTGTGACCTCCTTGAACCATTTGTGGCCCTCGCGCCGGTGAAGCTTCATGGCCGGCACGAAAAACCGATAGTCCCTCGCAGGCACGTAGGAGAGCGCGTGGGTCCAATATTCGAACACGCTCTTGTCGACGCTCTGGGCCTGATGCAGATCCGCGCGTCGATATTCGGGGATGCGGTTCCAGAGGATGTGATGGTGGCAGCGCTCGATCACATGGATGGTATCGATCTGCACATAGCCGAGATGTTCGACGGCCGCCGCCGTTGCTTGCGGCCCGTCGCCGAACGGCGCCTCGGTATCGAGCCGTTGAGCGCGCAGCCAGGCGTGCCGAGCGGCGGCCTTGCTCAGGGAAACAGGTTTGTCGGAGCGGGACATCGCGCGGCAATCTCAGCCGGATTCGCGAATTTCAAGCGACGTTTTTCCCGAGGAACGCAGCGATTGCCGCAGCGACCTCGTGCCTGCGATCAATTAGAGCCGCCGGACCCCATCGGCTTTGCCCGTTGGCCGATGCTTCCGGTCGCGATCTCCGCATCGCACGCCGCCTTGCCGCGTTCCGGCGCCTTGCACCTGTAAACGCTGCCCGTGAGGCGGTCGATCAGCCACACATTGTCATCGGTGGGGCCCTCCAGGCCCGCGAACCGCGTGCCCACCGCGGTAATCAGCGTGGACAGCAAAATGGCCGCGGCGATGAGCGCCGAGCCGATCAACACGGATACCGAGGATCCCACATGCTCCGGCGTGACCGGACGATGCCCCTGATAATCGCTGTATCTCTTTGATGGCTGAAACAGGGCCAGGTTTGCACTCACTCTGCGATTCGAGACGATTCTAGGCGACAAACGTGTTTCTAGAAACGCATCTGGCCAAATTTTTGTCCGCACACCGGCGCCGACGCGGCCGCGTTGCGTTCGGAACCTTCGCTCCACCAGAAAGGCGGCCCGCGCGGGCCGCCTTTGACGTCGTCGATCCGTATCCGAGAGAGTTTACCTGCGGAACAATCCGCCCATCATGTGGCCGAACAGTGCGCCGGGTCCGCCGCCGCCACCGCCACCACGGTAATGACGGCCGCCTCCACTGGACTGACGGGAACGGTGCGACCCACCGTCGGCGTCATCGGAAGCCACGCGGGCCGATACGATCTCGGATTGCAGCGCCTTGAGCTGCAGCTTGTTGAGGTAGCCGGTCTTCGGATAGCCGCGCGCAGCCTGCCAACGCGTGATGACGGCGCGGGTTTCGTCGTCGAACTTGCCGTTGACCCTGGTATCGAAGCCGAGACCGGTGAGGCGGCGCTGCACGTCGCGGCGCTGGCCCTTGTCGAGTCCGATCTGGTCTTCGGAGGCCTGGTCGGCTTCCTCGGTGAAGGTCGCAGGATCGACACCGGAGCTCAGATTGCGCGTCGTGGTCGACGGGCCATCCTGCAGCGAAGCGATGCGGGCGAGCGCCAGCGACTTGAACGTGCCGTTCGGATAATTGGTGAGATAGGCGTTGAGTTCTTCCACCTTGTTGGAGTCCTTGATCGAACGCCAGAACTCAAGCTCGACTTCCGATGCCGCCGTTGCGGTGACAGCGGGCGTGTTCGGGGCTTCGACAGCGCCGCCGGCGGCGGAAGCCGGGTTGAGATAGACCGAGCCGATCAGGTTGGTGTGACCCCAGGGCAGTTGGCCCTTGTTGGTCTCTTCGTTGACCTGGGCGCGAACCTTGGTCATCGCCTGCTGGATTTCGACGCCGGGCGCGGCGATGTTGGCGATCAGCGCGCGGGTGAACGGGCTGTTGGTGCCGAGCTCGCCATCGAGCGCGGTTTGTCCGGGTCCGGTCGCAAACGCGATCAGCGTGCCCTCGCCCGATTTCATTTCCGCAAGACCCTGCTGTACCGCCACGCTGCGGGTCGGCGAATTCGATTTGATCTTGGCCGCGAAGGGATTGTCGCGGCAGGCATCGAGGAACACCAACTTCACCTTGGCATCGCTCATGGTCTGTTCGAGCGTGAGGTCGATATTGATCGCGCTGCCAAGCTTGACGTCCATTTCGGATTTCAGATCGGCATCGACCGGCAGCAAATAATTGGTGCCGTTGATAGCGATGCCGTGGCCCGCATAGAAGAACAATGCGACGTCGGCACCCTGGGCCTTCTGACCGAATTCGAGCAAGCGCTCGGTCATCTTGTCGCGGGTGAGGTTGGTGCCTTCCACGACATCGAAGCCGACATTGCGCAAAACCCTGGCCATCGACTTGGCATCGAACGCGGGGTTGGGAAGCGCGGCCACGTTCTTGTAGGTGCCGTTGCCGACGACAAAGGCGACGCGCTTTTCGGCGAGTGCGGCGTTGGCGCTTATGAGGAAAGCGGCGGCTGTGATGGCTGAAATCAAGAAGCGCATGATCCCTCTCCTGTGATCTAGCGAATGGCGTTGGACCGGTGCCGATCCGATGGCGGACAATTTGACCCGGCCGGGCTTGCGCGACTGTGAGCTGGATCACGTTGGCGGGAGGGCGTCATCGAACCGGTGCGGCTGTATTGGCCGTGGCAGGAGATCGTCGATGGCGTCTGGAAATTCCCGGAAGCCCAACCGGTGAGATAAATCCTGGCATCCGGACACCGACCAGCGGCGATTGCAGCGGATTTGGCGCGCAAACCCATGTGACCTGAATCACATTCGAACCGGATTTCGCGCCCTATCGTCCAATCATCCAGACGCCTATCAGGCGTAACCAGCGAGGATTAAGACCATGTCCAGTTTTCTCAAACTTTCGAATTTGACGGCGATCACGCTTGGCGCCGCGCTGTCGATGACGGCCGGTCTTGCCATCGCCGGTGACAACGTTTCCGCAGATCAGATCCTGAATGCCTTGCAACCGAAGCCGCTGACGCGCGGCCTGTCGGTTGGAGCGCCGCAGATCGATCCCTCGGTCAAGGCCAAGGAGGTCAGCTTCGTCAACACACTGCGCAACAGGAAGACCCGGTCGCTTTCGATGGACGAGCGCGAGGAGATCGCGGAAATCGCATCGACCAAGCCGAAGATCGATCTCAATATTCAGTTCGAATACAATTCGGCCGAGATCAGCAAGACCTCGTTGTCCTCCGTGCAGGAACTTGGCAAGGCGCTTTCGAATCCGAGCCTCAAGGGTTCGACCTTCGTGGTCGCCGGCCACACCGATGCGATCGGCGGCGAGGCCTACAATCAGGATCTCTCCGAGCGGCGCGCCGATACGATCAAGCGCTATCTCACCGAGAAGTACGGAATCAACGGCACTGATCTCGTCACCGTCGGCTACGGCAAGACCAAACCGATCGATCCGAATGCACCGATGGACCCGACCAATCGGCGCGTTCAGGTCGTCAATCTGGACACCAAGACGGCATCGAAGTGAGTGTTGCACCACTTGACTGCCTGCCCGCGCAGGGCAGGCAGTCAAGAAATCTGCCGCCGATCTGAATTTCGCGCGCCGCCGACGCCGGTTTGAGATGCGCGATGACAAATCAAGCAAAGGATGACGCCATGAAATCCCCTCTCACCGGGCTTGCCATAGCTGCCTTGCTCGTTGTCGGATCGATTTTGCCGGGCCACGCCGAAGATGCGGCAGCCCCTGCAAACCCCGCCGCAACGCAAGGCCAGGCCCCGCCACCGAGCGTGCCGCGCCCCCCGATCGTACCGAAAGCCGCCGAGCCGGCGTCACCGGCGGCCGCAGCGGAGCCGAGCCCACCCGCGCAGCCGCGAGTTGCCCATCGTCACTATCGCCGCTGGGGCATCTATCACACGGCCTATTGGGAACCGTTTCCGATCTACTGGCCGCATCTCTATCATCACCGGATCCACTGGAACCGGATACCCTGGGTCCTGCATTTCTGATGCATGATTATCGGTCGAACCTAAACGACCGGAAACGCGGCGAATCTGAACGATACAGGCATAGCGGCCCCGATGCGGGGGTCGCTATGCGGTTCAAATCCAGTTCTGAAAAATCATCAGCCGGTTGAACGTCGCCATCGACGTTCCGACGAACGCCGCCGAGATCGGCAGCATCGCGGCGAAACCCGATCCGCTCCACTTGCGTGCGATCACTGGCCGCGCGCTGCCTCGACACGCTTACGCGGCCGACTGACCCTCATAGGCCTTCCGCAACTCGGCGATGTCGAGCTTGACCATCTTGAGCATCGCGGCCATCGCCCGTCCCGCGCCCGCGCGATCGGGGCCGCCCAGATATTGCCCAAGCGCAGTCGGCACAATCTGCCAGGACACGCCAAAACGATCCCTGAGCCAGCCGCAGCGTTCGACCTTTCCACCATTGGAAGACAGCGCATCCCACAGGGAATCGACCTCGGCCTGATCGGCGCAGTTGATCTTGAACGAGATCGCATGGGTGAATTCGAACCGCGTGCCGCCATTGAGCGCCATGTAACGCTGACCAGCCAGCGTGAACTCCACCACCAGCACGGTGCCCGCCTTGCCCGAAGGGCCGTCTATGGTGTTTCTCTGCACCGTCTCGATTCTGGAATCGGGCAACAGCGACACATAGAAATTTGCGGCTTCCTCGGCCTCGCCGTCAAACCACAAGCAGGGTGAGATTTTGGACATGGGCAGGCTCTCCTTCGTGATGAGGTCGAGCTGAGGACGAATGTCCTCGCCCATTTCCGACAACGGATCTTTGATTTTTTTGTCGCAAGCCTGTCAAAGCCTCGCTATTCCGGGACGGTCCGATGGACCGGACCCCGGAATCTCGAGATTTTCGGGTTCATCGCTGCACGACGTCCCGGAATGACGTTACGTCGCGATCGGTGTCGGCATGGTCAGGAACGCCTTGGTCACATGCCAGAACAATTGCCGGTTGGTCGCCAGCGCAACCGAATGCGCGGTGCCCGGAAGAATAATGAACTGGCGGTCGCCATTCGGCAGCAGGTTATAGAACTCCTCGAGATCGGCGACGGTGGCGATGCCGTCGTATTCGCCGCGCACCAGAAGCACCGGCGACATCACCTTGCGGGGATCAACCACCGGCAGATTGGCAACCATGTCGAGATAAGTGCCGGTCGGAATCTGGTCGCCGAACTGCATTTCCACATCCGCCAGCACCTCGACAGCGGCCTGATCACTGGTGCCCGGCTTGTCGCGCGTCGCAATCGAGCGAATCATTTCGCGGTCACGCTTGCGCATGTTGTGGGTGCGGTAATAGTCGACCTGCTCGGCGCGTTTCTGCAAGGTCGGCGAACCTTCACCCTTGTAGGTGAAGGCAGCCAGCACCAGCCGGTCGGCACGCTCGGGCGCCACCATGGCATAGGCGCCGGCGCGCAACGCGCCCGAGGATTCCCCGAGGAAATGATACTTCTGCCGTCCGGTTTCGCGGGCGACCACTTCGACCGCCGCCTTCAGGTCCTCGACACCGCTCTTGATGTCCGAATTGCCGGAGGTTCGGCCGGACTTGCCGTAGTTCTCGTGATCCATGGTCCAGCAATCGAACCCATAGCGGGCGAACTCGTTCATGACGGAGTATTCGCCCTTGCCCGGCACGTTGAGATCGAACACGCGCGAGGTGACCGACGAACCGTGGACGAAAAACAGGACCGGCCGTGACGGCTCACCGGCCTTGGGCGCGCCGATCCGCTTGCGGAACATCCACAAGGGCACATCGCCCTTCTTGGCCCAGTATTCGCCGCTCCAGATCTCGCCGCCTTCCGTCGCGGCAGCAGCGTTTTGGGCAGGAAGCGCTGCAGAGATGCCTCCGGCGACGAGGCCCAGCCCCGCCCCCTTGATGAGGGTACGGCGCCCCAGCGATTGATTGAATTGTGTCACGATTCCTCTCCGATCTTGATTTTGCGGATTTTATTGCGGCGCTGCAGCGCAGCGACTTTTGAATTCGGACGCCCATTGAGTTCCTAAATCGGCCCAATGTAGCAGACCGCGCATTCAGCCGGAAGCCACCGCGCGTCGAAGGGCGGGGGCACGGAATCGCATGCGAAAGGCAATCATGACGTGGGTTCTAGGGGGTTTCCGCGGGATCGCGGTGCACGGGATCGACCCACAGCACCGTCTCGGGCTTCTCGACCGGCTCGATGTCGAGATTGATCGCGACCGCCTGGCCGTCGCTGCGCACCAGCACGCATTCCAGAACCTCGTCGCGGCTGGCGTTGATTTCCTGATGCGGCACATAGGGCGGAATGAAAATGAAATCGCCGGGGTTCGCCTCCGCGGTGAATTGCAACTGGTCGCCCCAGCGCATCCGTGCCTTGCCCTTGACGACGTAGATGATGCTTTCGAGGTGACCATGGTGATGCGCACCGGTCTTGGCGTCGGGCTTGATGGTCACCGTGCCGGCCCACAATTTCTGGGCGCCGACGCGCGCGAAATTGATCGCGGCCTTGCGATCCATGCCTGGCGTCGAGGGAACGTTGGGATCGAGCTGGTTGCCGGGAATCACCCGGACGCCGTCATGTTTCCAGCGCTCCGCGCCATGATCGTGAGAATGATCGGCATGGGAATGATCAGAATGGGTGTGATCGTGCGATTTGGTCATGTCGCTGCTTTCCCGTGGACCTTGAAAACCATCGCCAATCGGATCGAAGAAAAGACCGATCCAAGGGACCGGTCCTTTGTCTTTCGCGGATCAGCCCTTCACGTCGAGCAATTCGACGTCGAAGATCAGCGTCGCGTTCGGAGGAATAACGCCGCCGGCGCCGCGAGCGCCGTAACCCAGCGCGGGCGGAATGATCAGCGTGCGCTTGCCGCCGACCTTCATCGAGGCAACGCCTTCGTCCCAGCCGGCGATTACCTGGCGCTGTCCGATCGGAAATTCGAACGGCTCGTTACGGTCGACCGAACTGTCGAACTTCTTGCCCTTCTTGCCGTCTTCATAGAGCCAGCCGGTGTAGTGCATCACGCAGATCTGGCCGGGCTTTGGCGTCGCCCCCGTGCCGACCTTGCTGTCGATAATCTGCAATCCTGAAGCTGTGGTCATGGTTTTTCCTGCGGTCTGGGCCGCTGCCGTGGTTGGTGCAACGAATAGAAGCGCGCCGGTTATGACCACAACAAGAGCGGTTGAGAGAATTCGAAGTTGCGAGAGTGGCATGATTTAACTTCCTGCTGGTTGAAGCGGTAGATCGTTCGCTCAATATCCGAGCGCGCAACCATCCTTGCGGGGATCCGAACCGCCGGTGAGCGTACCCTTGTCCCAGTCGATCCAGATCGCCTGCCCGCCGCCGAGCGGCGGGATGACTTTGGTGGTCTGATGTCCGAGCTTCTTCAGACCCTCGACGATATCGGCAGGTACGCCATCCTCGAGCTGGAAGACATTCTCGTAGTGCAGACCGCGCGGCATATCGATCGCTTCCTGCACGTCGCAGCCATAATCGAGGATGTTCGTCAGCACGTGGACCTGGCCGACCGGCTGATATTGCCCGCCCATCACGCCGTAAGGCATCACCGCACGGCCGTTCCTGGTCGCCAGACCCGGAATGATGGTGTGCAACGGCCTCTTGCCGGGCGCGATGCAGTTGGGATGGCCGGGCTGAATGCGGAAACCGGCGCCGCGATTTTGCAGAAGGATGCCCGTCTTGTTCGTGACGATGGCCGAGCCGAACGAATGCGCGATCGAATTGATGAAGGAGCAGGCGTTGCGATCCTTGTCCACGACCGTGATGTAGATCGTCGATGGATTCATCGGCGGAGAGACCTTCGGCAAGTCGAGCATCCGGTCCATTCGGATCTTGCCCGCCCATTCGTCGGCGAATTCCTTGGCCAGGATCCTCGCCACATCGACCTTGACGTGGGCGGGATCGCCGATGTTCTGCTCGCGCATCATGTAGGCGACGCGCGCCGCCTCGGCTTCGAGATGGAACCGCTCGACGCTCAGCGGAGCGAATTTCGTGAGATCGAAATGCGAAAGGATGTTCAGCATCACCAGCATGGTGATGCCCGGACCGTTCGGCGGGCACTGCCAGACGTCGAGACCTTTATACATCGTGCCGATCGGCACCGTCGTTTCGGTGGTGTGCGCTGCGAAGTCGTCGGTCGTATGCAGGCCGCCAATCCCGCGCAAGGTCTCCACGATGTCCTCGGCGATCGCGCCCTTGTAGAACGCATCGCGGCCGCCCTTCGCGATCGCCCGCAGCGTCTGGCCGAGTTCAGGCTGTTTGATGACGTCGCCCGCGACCGCCGGCTTGCCGTGCGGCAATAGATAGCGCTCGGTGTTGGTGCCCTTTTTCAGTTTTTCAAAACCATTCTTCCAGTCGAATGCGGTACGGGGTGTGACGACGTAGCCCTCTTCCGCGGCCTTGATCGCCGGTTGCAGCAGGGTATCGAGTCCGAGCTTGCCGTGATCGCGCAGGATGGTCGCCCAGGCGTCGATCGCGCCGGGAATGCTGACGGCGTGCGCCGAGGTGAGCGGGACCGCGTGCATATTGCGCTCGAGGTACCAATCCGCCTTCGCGGCCATCGGCGCGCGGCCCGAGCCGTTATAGGCCACGATCTTGCCCTCGCCTTTCGGCTGGATCAGCGCGAAGCAATCGCCGCCGATGCCGGTGGATTGCGGCTCGATCACGGCGAGCAGGGCACTTGCGGCCACCGCGGCGTCCGCGGCGGTGCCGCCGGAACGCAGCACGTCGATTGCCGTCAAGGCCGCCAGCGGGTGCGACGTCGCCACCATCGCGTTCTGGGAATGGACCGTCGACCGGCCGGCGAGATGGAAGTTCCTCATGCCAAATTGCTCACTTTGCGCTTCTTTACGCGTTTGCCAGGGCCGGAAGCCGGCCCGGGTTTTGCCGGGGGTTATTGGCACATTCGTCCGGTGCTGGGCAATGGCAGCAGGCGCATACCTCAAGATTTGGGTAGTCCTGCATTCGCAAGGACAACGCACCCCGTCTTTCCCCTCAGCCGCCCCCCTGTTAAACCACCGCCATGCCCCACAAGGTCGCCGCCTTTTATCAGTTTGCCGCCCTGCCGGACTTTCGCGCTCTGCGCGAGCCGCTCGGAGCGCTTTGCGCACGCCTCAAGCTGAAAGGCAGTGTGTTGCTGGCGCACGAGGGCATCAACGGCACGCTCGCAGGTGGCGCTGAGGCCATCGACGCACTGGTCGACATGTTGCGCAACGGCGACTTGTTCGGCGGCCGGCTCGACAATCTCGAACTGAAATTCTCGACCGCCGCGGCGATGCCATTTGGCCGCCTGAAGATCCGATTGAAGAAGGAAATCGTGACCCTCGGCAACGCGGAAGCCGACCCGACACGGCAGGTCGGGATTTATGTCGACCCCACAGACTGGAACGATTTGATCGCAGCGCCCGACACGGTTCTGATCGATACCCGCAATGCATTCGAGGTCGCGATGGGCACTTTCGACGGTGCGATCGATCCCGGCATCAAGAGCTTCGGACAGTTCAAGGATTTCGCCGCCCGCCAGCTCGATCCGGCCAGGCACCGGAAAATAGCAATGTTCTGCACCGGCGGCATCCGCTGTGAAAAGGCCTCGAGCTATCTGCTGTCGCGCGGCTTTGCCGAGGTCTATCATCTGAAGGGCGGTATTCTGAAATATCTGGAAGGCATTCCGGAAGCGGAAAGCCGCTGGCGCGGCGAATGCTTTGTCTTTGACGAGCGCGTCGCGCTCGGCCACGGATTGCAGGAGCGCCAAACGGGACGCGATGCCAATGAGTGATCTGAAGACACTCGGCGATCGCATCGATACGCTCGAGGCGCGGCTGACGTTTCAGGACGACGCCATCGAAACGCTGAACAAGACCATCACCGAGCAATGGCTCAAGATCGACGCACTCACGCGTCAACTCGCCCAGCTGAATGAGCGCCTGCGGGAGGCGGAGACGCAAATGCCACGCGCTGCGAACGAACCGCCGCCGCATTACTGACGTCGCTTGGCCAAACCCGCCTCGGCAGTGTATCAGGGGCAGCGGCTATTTTTCCGCGACCTCACCGGAACCAGCATTTGACCCAGATTCATACCGCCAAACCCTTTCTCGAAGTGCTTTCCGGCCGAAGGCAGCCGATACCGCCGATCTGGATGATGCGGCAGGCCGGCCGATACTTGCCGGAATATCGGGAACTGCGGGCCAAGGCCGGCGGCTTTCTCGACCTCTGCTTCACGCCGGAATACGCCGCCGAAGTGACGTTGCAACCGATCCGCCGTTTCGGCTTCGATGCCGCGATCATTTTCTCCGATATTCTCGTCATCCCCTATGCGCTCGGCCGCTCCGTGAGATTCGAGGCCGGCGAAGGGCCGCGGCTCGATCCGCTGGACACACCGGAGGACGTCAAAACACTGGCACCGCGCGCCGACTTCAGCAAGCTTGAGCCGGTGTTTGAGGCGCTGCGTCGCGTCCGTCGCGAACTCAATTCAAAGACCGCGCTGATCGGATTCTGCGGCGCGCCCTGGACGGTCGCGACCTACATGGTGGCCGGGCAAGGCACGCCGGATCAGGCGCCGGCTCGGATGATGGCCTATCGCCACCCCGACGCGTTTTCGAAAATCATCGACGTGCTGGTCGAGAACTCGATCCAGTATCTTCTCGGGCAGCTTGCGGCTGGCGCCGACGCACTGCAGATTTTCGACACCTGGGCCGGCGTGCTGCCGCCGCGCGAATTCGCCCGCTGGTCGACCGAGCCGGCCCGCCGCATCGTCGATGGCGTGCGCAAGCAAGTGCCGGATGCGAAGATCATCGGATTTCCGAGGGGCGCCGGCGCGCTGCTGCCGGGGTATGTGGCCGCAACCGGTGTCGACGGCGTCAGTATCGACTGGGCCGCCGAACCCTCCCTGATCCGCGAGCGGGTACAGAACCGCGTCGCCATCCAGGGCAATCTCGATCCGTTGGCGCTGATCGCGGGTGGTGCTGCGCTCGACCGTTCGATCGACGATGTGCTTGCGAACTACGCTGCTGGGCGGCTGATCTTCAACCTCGGCCATGGCATTTTGCCGGAAACCCCGATCGCGCATGTCGAGCAGATGCTCAAACGCGTGCGGGCGTATAACGGATAGACTATTTCGGTCGGCTGCGCTCGATGATGTCGGCTGCGCCCTTCGCCAGCAGCTCAAGCCCGACCGCGCGGCCGAGTTCGCGGGGGCGGTCGGCAGGCCCGGTGCGCGAGGCCTCGATGAAGAGACCGCCGGCTTCATCGAGCACCGAGGCGGTCAGCGACATCTGCGTGCCATCGATGGTCGAAAATCCCGCGATCGGCGAATTGCAATGGCCGTTGAGCACCCACAGCACTTCGCGCTCGGCATCGGCGCAACCGTGCGCGGCGAGGTCGTCGATGGCCGCCAGAACGCTTCGCGTCTGCCAATCGCTTGCGGCGCACTCCACCGCCACGATCCCCTGCCCGGCCGCCGGCAGCATTTCTCGAATTGAAAATTCGTAAGCGATACGGCCGGCGAGGCCAACGCGCTCCAATCCCGAACGGGCCATGATCAGTGCATCGGCGGGGCCCACCTCGCCGCCGTCCGGAAGCCGTTGCTTCTCCAGACGGTCGAGCTTGCGCACGCGGGTGTCGGCGGCACCGCGATAGTGAATCACCTCGACTTCCGGAAACAGCCGACGCGCATAGGCCGCGCGCCGCACCGCATTGGTCCCGATCTTGAAGCCCTTGCCGCGCGAACGCCTGAGCTCCTCGATCGAAACCCCCGGCCGCAGCACCAGAACATCGCTCGCGGAATCGCGTGTGAGCGTCGCGCCGATCACCAGTCCCGGAGTGTCCTCGTTGCCTGGCATGTCCTTGAGCGAATGCATCGCCGCGTGCAATTGCCCTCTCCTGACGGCATCGCGGATTTCGGCCACGAAGGCGCCGCCCTTGCCGCCGTGCTTCAAGAGCTTGCTGGTCTGGTCGGAATCGCCCGTCGTTTCGAACTTGACGATCTCGACATCGATATCGGGAACGGTCGCGGTGAGGCGCCGGGCGATTTCCTCGGTCTGGGCCAAGGCCATGGCGCTCTTGCGCGTGCCGATCCGTAGTCGCATTGCCACCATCACGCTCCAAATCGATGCGCGCGCCCCCCGCAGGACTCGCGGCTTACCCGTGCGCCGAAAGATAGAACGCGCCCACACCGGAAGCAAACGCAACCCCGGTGTCGGCGCTATCGCGCATCCTGCAAAATCATGTCGGCGGCCTTTTCCGCGATCATGATGATCACCGCATTGGTATTGCCGGAGACCAGATCGGGCATGACCGAGGCGTCGACCACGCGCAGGCCTTCGACACCGCGAACGCGAAGCCGCTGGTCAACGACGGCGAGAGGATCATTGCCCATCCGGCATGTCGACGTCGGATGATAGATGGTGCTGCCCCGCGCGCGGCAATAGCTCAGCAACGCCTCCTCGCTGACGACCTTGGCGCCGGGGTCGACCTCTTCCACGACATAGCGGCTGAGTGCGGGGGCCTTCAATATCTTCCGCAAGATCTTCAAGCCCTCGACATTGGCGGCACGGTCAACTTCGGTGGAGAGGTAGTTGATCCGTATTTCCGGAGGCGCCGCCGGGTCGGCGCTTCGGATACGAAGCGAACCGCGGCTCTCTGGGCGCAACTGACAGACCGAAGCGGTGAAGCCGGAAAACGAATGCAGCTTCTCCCCCATCTTGTCGGTCGAGAATGGCAGGAAATGAACCTGGATATCCGGCGTCGCAAGGCGGGGATTGGTCTTGAAGAATGCACCCGAGGTCCCCGCGGCGATCGTCAGCGGACCGGTCCGGAACGCCGCATATTGCAGGCCGGCGAGAGCCTTGCGGACGGGGCTGTTGACGACATCGTTGAGCGTGATGGGCTGCGAGCAACGCATGACCACCCTGACCTGCATGTGATCCTGCAGATCGTGACCTACGCCCGGTGCATCCAACACGACATCGATGCGGTGCCGGCGCAACAACTCCGCAGGACCAAGGCCGGAGAGCTGCAGCAATTGCGGCGAGTTGAATGCCCCACCCGAGACCAAGATTTCCTTGCGCGCCCGCGCTGTTTTCAGGGCACCATGCTGGCGATATTCGACCGCATCGGCACGGCGACCGTCGAACCGGATGCGCTGCGCGAGCGCCGAGGTCTCGATGTGCAAATTGCCGCGCCCCCTGGCCGAGCCAAGATAGGCAACCGCGGTACTTGCGCGTCGTCCGTGCTTTGTCGTGGTCTGGAAAAATCCGGCGCCTTCCTGCGCGGCGCCGTTGAAGTCGCGATTGACCGGCAGCCCCGTCTCGGCCGCCGCCGCGATGAAGGCCGCCGAGAGCCGATCGGGATGCCCCAAATCGGAAACCGGCAGCGGGCCGCCGACGCCGTGAAAATCATCCGCGCCACGCTCTTGATCTTCGGCTTTCTTGAAATAGGGCAGAACGTCGTCAAAGCCCCAGCCTTTGTTGCCATGCTGGCGCCAGCGATCGTAGTCCTCATGCTGGCCGCGAACATAAAGCAAGCCGTTGATCGAACTCGATCCGCCGAGAACCTTGCCGCGTGGCTGAAACACGCTTCGCCCATCCAGTCCCGGCTCCGGCTCGGTCTGGTACATCCAGTTGACGCTTTTCTCCTTGAACAGCCGGCCATAGCCGAGCGGCACGTGTATCCAGAGGTTGGTGTCCTTTGGACCGGCCTCAAGCAGCAGCACCGAATTTCTTCTGTCCGCGCTCAGGCGATTGGCGAGCACGCATCCGGCCGAGCCGGCACCGACGATGACATAGTCGAATTCCATCTTTCGTCCCTTTACCGGACGCCCTGCCGCCGCGCGGCAACGCGGCGGATCAGGCTCGCGGTCGCGTCGGGCGCGGTCACCGGCAGCATGTGACCGTGCTCGTCCAGCAGCGCCAGATCGAGCGTCGGACATTGCTGTTTCATCGCCTCGCCCTGCCTGCGGTAATCGAGAATGCGATCGCCCTTTGCGAACAGCATGCCGAGCGGAATGGTCAGCCCGCCATAGCGTTTCATCATGTCCGGCATATCTTCATTGGCGGCGGCGAGGTCGGAGGAGGTGTTGTAGAAACTTTTCGGCCGCAGGCTGAGCAGCCCGGCGCCACGTATCGGAAAATCCGCCGGCACCGCGTCTGGTCCGAACACGATCTTCAACAGTTCCGGCGCGTTCCGGATCGACATCGGTATAGCCAGCGTCCAGGCGATGATCTTGCGCACCACGGCCGAGTTGACCACTAGACCCTTGAACGCATCCGGCACGTCTTCCTGCGCTTGCGTGAACGGCGCGATCAGCGCCAGCGCGCCGGCACAGTCCGGATGATCAAGCGCGATTGCGAGTGACAAACCGCCACCCAGTGAATGTCCGACCAACAGCGGCCGCTTCAGCCCCAACGCACGAATGAACTTTGCCAGCGTACCCGCCTGCGCACGCAGATTCGCCGGGGTACCGTCTGCGCGCGTCGAATAGCCGGCGCCGGGCCGGTCGACCGCGATGACCCGAAACTCGCCCGACAGCTTGTCCACCAGCGCGTAGGTATAGTTCCACAGCGTCCCCCCAAGGCCGTGGATCATCACGATGGCGGGGCCTTTGCCGCCGGTGTCGACGTAATGTAGCCGCTGGCCATCGATCTCGATGAATTGGCCGCACGGCGGCACCGCGGCTTCGACCTTCCGCGCGGTGTTGGCGGCGAACAAGGCCAGACCTGCAACGATCAAGGCAGCGATCAGGACCAGCGTCAGCAGAATGCTCATGTGCGGCGCTCCAACCACAATTCGGGAACCTACCAGTACGACACACGAGCAGGCCGCTCCAGCGCCAAGATGGCATGAACAACAAACCGCCTGATCAGGTGATCAGACGGTTCGTCATCGAAACGCCGGCCCTGGCAAACCAGGCGGTAAAAAGTCGTCTATTTGATCTGAACCATCCCGACCTGATTGGTCAGGCTGTTGGCCATGACCGGGTTGCCGTCGGGTGAGACGTCCATATTGCGCACGATGTCGCCGCCACCGGGAATCGCCCAGCTTTGGAATTTTTCCGTACCGGGATCGAAGCGAACGATCGTGTTCGGCTTGGCGCCGGATTCGTTGTACCAGACCGCCCCCTTGGTAAAGACCATGCCATAGGGTTCGGACTTCGGTCCGCTCGGCGACGGCCATTCCTTGACCGCGCCGGTAGCCAGATCAAGCTTGCCAATAAAGCCGCGCGAGAAGTCGGCATACCAGATCATGCCATCGGGACCAATCGCGAGACGCCGCGGCCGCGCGCCCGCATCGGGGAGCGTGTACTCCTTGATCGCGAGCGTCGTCGGATCGATGGTGGCGATCTTGTTGGTGCCGAACTCGACGAATACTGGCACGCCTTGTGCGTTAATTTGTATCCCGTAAGGGCGGGACTTCGGCGTCGGCGAGGTCAATAGCTTGATCGCGCCAGTGGCAGGATCGAGCCGGCCGACAAAATTCGACTGTTGCACCGTGAACCAAAGGATCCCCTTCTGGTCGAAGGTGAGACTGTGCGGATCCTTGGCATTGGGATCCGGCAGCGGATATTCGGTCACGATGCCGGTATTCGGATCGAGCTTGCCGATCATCCCGGTAAGGTTGCCGGTGAACCAGATATTGCCGGCCTTGTCATCGACCAGCCCGTGCGGTCCGCTAAACGCCGACTTGAGCGTATATTCTTTGATTGCACCCGTCTTCGGATCGACCCGGCCAAGCTTGTTTGCGAGTTGAGCGCTCCACCAGATCGAGCCATCGCGAGCAGCCAAGGGATCATGCGGACGTGAACCCAGGGTGGGCACATCCCACATCTTGATGTCGACCTTTGCGGGACCGTCGACGAGAACCGCGGCCGGCCGCGTCCGTTCCGGGAAATTCTTGATCAGGTAGTCGGTCATCGCTCCCCACTCGTCGGCGGGAACTGGCGTGCTCATGTTTTGCATCATGCGCACAACCGTTTGCCAGCCGTCGGGCGTATAGCCGACGCGAACCCGGTTGATGTCATGACAGCCGTTGCAGGTGTCGACGAACCTTTGCTTGCTGGGGCCTTCCGGCCATTCCTTCGCGGTGTACTGCGCATGCGCGACAGACGTGCCGAGCAGAGCCGTCCCAAGGACAACCGTCGCCAAAAGCAGAATGAGTGATTTGCCGCGCATCATTTCGATAGTCTCCCCATGCGCCCGGTTCGCGACCAAGCCGTCTTGATATTGGTTGACGCCAGCTAAGCGGCGGCGACGGCATCCGTCAAGCATTCGACATGCAACAAAGCTATGCAAGGAAGTTGAATTTCACACTTCGTTCCAACGACTTTCGGATGACTCCTCGATCTGCGACTTGCCGTAAGGGAGCCAATCGGAACCGCTTTCGACATTGTGAAAATTTGCCCGGGCTTTCGGCAAGGGCTCGTGCACGCGAATTCGCCGGCACTCACGTGATCGATAGACCCGTTCAGCGCATCGCCGGAGCCGGCACGGCGGACACAAACCAGTCCGCCAACTGGCTGCCCGTGAAGAATCCGACGTCGGCAGACGCGGTCAGCAAATCGAGCATGCGCTCAAGCTCGTGAATGCGATGTGGCACCGAGATCAGGTGCGGATGCAAACCGATTGCGAGAACAATCGCGCTGTCACGACATTCCTGCTCGAACCGGCGGAGCGTGAATTCCAGCCGTTTTGCCATTTCGCCGGTCGCGTGGCGCTCGACGGCATAGATGATCGAGTCGTTGATCTCGAGATTATAGGGCATGGCGATCAGGGGCCCTGAGGTTGTCTTCATCCAGGATGGCCGATCGTCCACAACCCAGTCGCAGACGTAGTCGATCCCGTTGCGCTTGAGGATATCAGGCGTGTCGACCGTCTCGCGCAGGCCGGGGGACAACCAGCCGCGCGGGCGCGTTCCGGTAAATCTCGCGATCATGTCAAGGCTTGCACGGATGACGGATTCTTCACCGCCCTCGACATGATTGATCGCTTTCTGATGCATGCCGTGGCCGATGAATTCCCACCCCGCCTCGCGCATGGCAATCGCGGCCTGCGGATAGGCATCGATCACCCCGGCATTGAAGCTGGTCGACGCCGGCAGATTGCGCGACGAAAGCGCCTTCAGGATGCGCGGAAGGCCTGCGCGCATGCCGTAATCGGCCCAGGAGAAATTCGGCACGTCGGGGACGGTCTCGCGCCCGTGCGGCGGGGTGACGATCGTGCGTGGCATCGGCTGGTCGAACTGCCAGTTCTCGACGTTGACGACCAGATGGACAAGGATGCGTTTTCCGTTGAGCGCGGGCAACGCCACGCGCTGCGACGAAAGCAGATAGGGAATGCGCGGATTTGCCATTGTCACCTTCAGGTGTGGGAGATGTGACTGACCTTCATGTCGGACATGATGGCGGCCTTGTAGGCGACGAATTCCGGGCTGGTGAGACTGGCGATCGAACGCGGTCGCGCTAGCGCAATCGGAATCGTGCGCATGATGCGGCCTGGACGCGCCGACATGACACAAATGCGATCGGACAACAGGATCGCTTCATCGATATCGTGGGTGACGAACAACACCGTCGTGCCAAGCGATTGCCACACGTCGAGCAGCAATTGCTGCATGGAAAGCCGCGTCTGCGCGTCCAGCGCCCCGAACGGCTCGTCCATCAGAAGCGCGCGCGGGGACATTGCCAGCACGCGCGCAATGCCGACGCGCTGACGCATGCCCCCCGATAGCTGCACGGGCAACGCGTCGGCGAAGGCCTCCAGCCCAACGAGCTTCAACAGTTTGCGCGCCTTCGATTCGTATTCCAAGCGCGCAACGCCCTGGACCTGCGGCCCGAAGACGACATTTTGCCAGACATTGAGCCACGGAAAGAGTGCGGCCTCCTGAAACACCACGCCGCGGTCCGGACCAGGACGCGTCACGGTCTTGCCGTCGAAAAGCAGGGTGCCTTCCGTCGTCTTCTCGAAGCCGGCGAGCAGATTCAACAGCGTCGATTTCCCGCAACCTGATGGGCCGAGCAGTGCTACGAACTCACCCTCTCCGATGGTCAGACTGATGCCGTCCAGCGCCCGAACCTCCGTCTGGCCCGAAAACGTCTTCGACACGTCTTCAAATGTGATCGTACCCATGGCTCTACTTCACGACTGGAATGATTGCAGGCGCCGCCACGTCAGCACCCACCTCTCGATCAGCAGAATGACGCGGTCGCTGATGAGGCCCAACAGGCCGATGGTTGCCATGTCGGCAATGACGACATCCATCCGTCCGACGTAATAGGCATCCCAAAGCACGTACCCGAGACCGGATTTGACCGCGACCATCTCGGCGACAATCACCGCTGTCCAGGCGATCCCGAGCCCGATGCGCAGGCCCGTGAAGATCGACGGCAGCGAAGCCGGGAGTACGACCCGGCGCAATATCGTCCACCGTCCGGCGCCCATCATCATGGCGGCGCGAATGAGATTGCGTTCGACGTCGCGCGCGCCCTGGGCGGTGTTGACCACGATCGGATAAAACGCGCCAAGTGCGATCAGAAAAACCGCACCCATGTCCCGAATGCCAAAGACGGCGATCGAAAATGGCAGCCAGGCGGTAATCGGAATCGGCCGCAGCAGCTGAACCGTGGGATCGAGCGCACCCGAAGCAATTCGGTTCCATCCGATCGCCAGCCCGACCGGCACCGCGACCAGGATGGCGGCAAAAAACCCTTTGCCGACGCGGTCAGCGGAAAAAATCAGATTGGCAAGCCATGTGCCGCTGTAGGGGTTGAGGCTCAGCCCGGTAGTGCCGAAAGCCCAAACCTTCCATGCCTGCCAAACCCGGTCGGGCGTCGGAAGTACGCCGCCGAAAAGCGAGCCGTCCTTGCCCGCCATCTGCCAGACGGCAATCACCATCGCCGGCAGAACGACCGCGAGCAGGCCTTGCCGCAACGTCCTGCGGCCGGCAGGCGAGAAGATCGGCCATGCCAAGCCTGGGGCTCGAGACGCCGCCGGCCTTGGACTTATGTGCTCGGTCGACGTCGACATCACTCCAATTCCTTCACGGCGCAAGACGCTGCCGGGATTTGCCGGTGTCGCTACTTGCCGAGCGCCTTCTCCACGAAAGTGCCGTCCCAATGGGCATCGATCTGGTCCGAAACATCCTTCTGGATCACACCAAGTTCGGCAAATCCCTTGGCCTGGCGCTTGATCTGGTCAGGGGAAATGACCTCACCCAGTTTGATGATTTGCGACGCCTTGGCGGCGATATCGGGCGTCATGCCAGAGAGCTGGGCATAGGCGTTGGCGAATGCAGCGGGAGATTTGGTGAGTTCGTCCTGCTTCTTGAGGTAGGCCCAGACGAAGCGCTCGAGCGCGGCGCGTTTGCTATCGACGGCCTGCTTCGACGCCATGAACATGCCAAGCTCGGCCCCGACCGCTTTCGACGAACTATATTCGAGTCCCTTGGCGAAATATCCGTAACCGTCCATTGCCGGAATGGATTCGAACGGCTCCCATGTGACAAGACCGTCGACGTCGCCCTTCTTCAGGGCCTGGTCGAAATTCGCGCCGCCGCCCTGGATATTGACGGCCTCGAAGCTGTTATAGGGGATGCCCTTTTCGATCAGCGTTGCCGCGAACTGAAACCAGACGGCAGAGCCCGGCGCGATCGCGATCTTCTTGCCTTTCAGGTCGTCCCAGGAATCGAACTTCACGCCGTTGCGGCCAATCACATATTTCGGCGACGAACCAACGCCCATCAGTCCGACCACATTGGTCGAACCCTGCGCCAGCGAGATGGCGAGATCGGCCGGGCCGACCGAAGCCGCGTCAAGCGAACCGGCCAGCAGCGCAGTGCGCGCATCGGCGTAACGGACAAACTCGACCAGCTTGAGATCGACACCCAGCTTTTTCAATTCATCGGTGATGAGGATGACCGGCGCCAAATGGCCGACCTTCTGGTAACCGACCGTCAATTGCACCGGCTGCGCCAAGGGAGCGGGCTCAGGTCCGACGGCGCTTGCAGGGACCGGTGACAATCCGATCGCTGCCGCGAGGAAGACAAGCTTCATAACCAGCCTTGATACCTGCACGATACGCCCTCCATCTAATCCCAAGTGGATTGTCTGCCGCATCATATGCAAGGACTGCACCATATCACGCCTTATTGTGCAACGAGCAGATTGCGCCCCGCCTCACCCATTCGATCCTTGCTCGTTCGCGATCTCCTGGGCAATCGCCGCCGGCACACGCCCGTGCCAATCGGTCGCGGCCTGCAATCTGACGCCGATCGCAAGCAGGGCCGCCTCGCTGCCGGGTCGGCCGACGAGCTGAAGACCAACCGGCATGCCCGCGCTGTCGAAGCCCGCCGGCACGGCGAGCGCGGGCAAGCCCAAATAATTGACGAAGCGGGTGAAGCGGCTGAGCGCGTAAAGCGCGCGTGGATTGAAACGTGCCGAGGCCGGATCGACGTCCTCGACGTCAGGCGTTCTGATCGGCATCACCGGAAGCAAAGCAGCCGTGGCGTCACCGAGGTAGCGCGAGACGAAATCGCTTCGAAGCCCGTCGCGGGCAGCAAGGGCAAGCCCAAGGTTTTCGTCCGAAATGGCAAGACCCTTGCGCAGGCGCTTTCGCAGAGTTGAGCCGATGCGCGTATCGTTCATGCGGTCCCGGTGCTGACGGGCCGCTTCTGCCTGCAAGACAAGCAAAGCATGCTGATCCGCTTCCTCGGGAAATCCACCTCTCGCCTCGGCCCTCATGCCGCCCTCGGCCAGGACACCGATGGCGCCACGGCAAATTTCGGCGATCTCCGGGTCGCACGCGTCGAACGCGTCTTCCATCACGGTCGTCGAAAGATGCTCGGCGGCCACGCTTGCGTGGACGCCGGCGATCGATTGCCATATCAACGCAAGATCTGCGGCACTCCGCGTCATGATCCCGATCGTATCAAGGCTCGGCGCGAGCCGCATGGCGCCATCGAGCGGCAGGCTGGCGTAGCTCGGCTTGAGGCCCGTGACACCGCAACAATGCGCTGGAATTCGCACCGAGCCGCCGGTATCCGAGCCAAGCGCGGCAAAGCAACAGCCCGACGCGACAAGGACGGCGGAGCCGGTCGATGACCCGCCCGGGATCGCATCGGTGCGCCAGGGATTGAGCGCGCGTCCGACACCGGAGGGCTCATAGGCCAATTCCGTCATGACCGCGGTTCCGATCAGACACGCTCCGGCCTTTTCCAGACGATCGATGATCGGCGCGCGCGGCAGCGCGGAGGCCTGCGGCTCGGAACATCCCCACGATGGTTCGCTCTTGCCGGTTGCGATCATGTCCTTCGCAACATAGGGCATGCCCGCCAGCGGTCCCCCTGCTGACACGTCGGCGGGAAAGCTATGTGCAACGGCGTTGAGCCTGCGTCCGATGCCGGCGAGCCGCTTTTGGCATTGCGCAAGCGCGGCCACGCGATCCGCGTCCGACAGCGAACACCAATCCGGAAAACGAAAGACCGACGTCATGACTTTCCACAACATGGCTGGGGATCGGAGCCGCGGGGCCTGAGATTCCCCTTGTTCGATTCTCCAAACAAACCAGGCCCGGTATGCGAGCCGCGAGAGCACATGAGCAAGCACCCTCGCGCCGGCCACTTCCCCCGCTTATCCGCCCGAAGGCCGGGTTATGAGCAAAGACAACAACGAGGGCGCGACTGGGGGTCGCGCCCTCGTCGTTCGATCCGCCGTTGTCTTAGAAGAACTCTGGGCTCAAATCCAGGCCATACGACGCCATTAGCAGCGAGACTGTCAGACCAACCCCGCAAAACAGGGCAACGGTCCAAAGGACCTCGACCTCTGATTCAGTTTTGGGAAATGCATTCGACAGAACGCTTGCGATGGCAGCCATTAGCGACCTCCAAACTCCCGCACCCAGCGCAGTCGTTGATAATAGAACTCCGTTTCAAGTCAGTTTCGTCGGATTCGCAAAATGGTTTCGTCACGGCCCTGTTCCGCTCGCGCACGGCCCGGCGGGCCTTCAACCCAGCCTTAGGATGGCAGTCGTTGCAATGTAAAAACCCATGCCGATGAAGATCGGTAGAGTAAGTGCGATGGTGACTCCGACCGTGAAGCGAAGGTTGTCTTGCCGCTCATTTCTTCGATCTAGAACTTTCGAAGTGCATTCTGACCATCCGTCGGCGTTGTCGAAATAGGCGAGCTGCGGCGCGTCGTTCAAAGCCAACATCGCCGGTCCCGCGATTCCGACATCTGCTTCCAGATAGGTCTCGCTATGGCTCGCCTTGCTGTGATCTTCGAACGCAACGCCGAAGAAGTTGCCTTTGCGCCAGACCAGCCGACACTTGCGACGCAAATTATCGAAGGCTAACTCAAAGGTCAGAGGTAGGGCAGCCAAACCTTGCGTGTGAATGCCGGCACCGCCGTCTGTGACGTCCGTGAGATCGACGCCGCGCGACCGTTCGCCAGTTTGTCCCATGAAGAATAGCGACGCGGCTTTTGCAATTCTTGTTCTGCCGTTGGACCTTCGATCGTCATTCATGATGCGCGTTCGCTCAACGAAATTTCTCGATGGTTTTCGCGGTGTGGTGGGCCGCATATTCGTTGGCAATTTAGCGACAAGTTGTGAGAACTTGGTAAACCACATCTCCGAAATCGGGCCCTATCTGAAAAATACTGCCCAAAAATGAAGGCCTCGGATCGCACGGAGGCCCCGACCGCTTACATTGCCGCGCCGCGGGTCCGGAGGTTGGGGATGAAGCGACGCCTGTCCATCACGCGCATCGGCAGTGCAGCGTCCACCAGCTTCAACCAATCCGCAGCCATCTCTTTGAGGACGGCGTGAGATTGGTCATCGCCTGCAACCTTCGCCATTTGCAGGCAATGAGTAGCAAGGGCGACATATTGTTCTCGTTTGTCGATCGATCGGTCTGCCATCAATCGCCCTGCGAGGTTGCTCGCATCTAGCGGTCGCCTTCAGAGCCGCTGTGTCTCGACTCGGCATTCCCTTTGCGAAATGCAACCCCGATAAATCCGATCACGACCAAGACGGCTCCGGCTACGATCAACCAATGCGGATATTGCATTGCGGAGCCTACTCATTTCTTCGCCATCAGTCCGAGGCCGAACCGGCGGGCCCTGGTTTCCGCTTACTGCGTTGAGCATTTGCATGGGCAATTGCCAGTCGCTCCGAGGGCCGAAAGGGGTATTGCGCACCTAACAACAAGTCGCGCGGCTTTTTGAACGAGCTTATGCGAGCGTAGATCGCGCCCCGAGAACGCTTGAGCTTTCGAGCCATAAAATCGATCGTCACCCCGGACGAGATCAGCTCATGCAGTCGAGCTATTTCGGCCTCTGTCCAAGGGCGGCCCGCCGGCCGTGGTCCCGTCATCGGAAAAATCCCAATTTAATGTGGCCATTCAATCTCAATGAACATGCCGCCGCAAGATTGTTAGGCCGGAAAACTGCAAGATGGCCGCCGGGCTCAAGCCCGAACAGTGCAAGTTTTTCTGGGCACGGGGCTCAGGTCGGCGCCCCAAATCCATGAAGTTCCAAGCCAAATTGGTATTCGGACCGATTTCGACCTGGGTGTCCAGGAGAGAAAAGCCGGTCCGATTTTGCACGATATCGTCGTCGGGCTCCGGAAAAATACGACCTCAAGCCGCCGTCTGCCGCAGGAGAATCTTCTGTCCGCCGCATGGACCGGAGGCATTGCTAATCCGCAAGGCCGAAAACAAAAGCCAAAGCAGTTCCGAGCCGAGCCATGTCGTGGTTGCCGAGACGTCCGATCTTCTGCCCAATCCGTTCACGCCTCACGGTGACCGGCTTGTCGGCCATCACCTGCGATTTGAGCCGCAATCCATTTTCAGGCCTTGGCTCGATAGTGATCCGAAAATCCGGAGCGTCCGCCAACTCGGAGGTCAACTGGCAGACCACTACAGAGGCATGGTTCTTCGGAAAGGCGTTTGTCTGCACGATGACCGCCGGGCGGGGCTTGCCATAGTCACCCGCCGCGGCAACAGTCACCACGTCACCGCGTTGCATCTGTGTCGAACTCTGAGATCGACTCGATCCACTGCAGCGCGTCGCGTTCGCGATCAGGGTCGAGACTGGCGACCTGCTTCGCCACCCGTCGTCGCACAGCCCGGGAGCGCGCATCTGCCACTACGAGACGCAGTTCCCGCAGGCCCCGCGCCCGCCTCCGCTGCCGCATCATCTTCATCCTCTCGGCTGGCGCCGTCATTGGATTTCTAGCCTTTGTAACGCGTTACAATGTAACGCGTTACAAGCCAGAATGCAAAATCGTCCTGACACTCGGATTGACGAAGGAATTGACATGAGTCCGCATCAGCCTTGATCAGCCTACTGGAATACCTATCATAGTGAGACGAGTGCCTCGGAATTCCAACGCAAATTCGGCAAGTTTCAAGATCAGAGCCTACGCGAGCCTGTTGAAATTATGCGCCACGATCGACGGGAGTTCGTCCTGATGTCGGCTGAGCATGATGACGATTCATTACGCTTGAAGTTAACAAGCTTACTCATGTCCTGAGGATCGCACTTGCCAGAACCTGAGCAAGCGACCAGCATTTTCGCGGTTCATGGAGGCGAATTGCCGTTGAGCCCTCGCCAACTCGAGGGGGCTCATAGAACCGGTCGCAAATCGGCTGTTCAGCACTGCGCTAACCGTTTCCCAGCTCAATTCCGCAGCCTTGCAGGGGACAAGGACACCGTCGTCGCGAAGGCTCTGCATCAGAGGCCGAATGACCTCAATGCTGGATTGCGATAATTGTGCAAGTGCAACGATGGTTTCTTCATATTTTCGTTGTTTGGCGAAACGAAGCAAAGCCGCTTCATTAAGTTCGCCCCTGTTTCTTAGCGATGCAACGACACGCTCGGCCTCCGTGAAGTCGTGAGCCCTGGACATATCGCGGCTCACACCCTCCGCGACGGCCGCAATCGCTGTTCGTATTTCCTCAAAGAGATATGGAGGTGCCCGCGACAACAGTCGCGATCGGACCGTTTCGGTCGCCTTACGCAATAGTTGATCGCGAAGGGTGGGCGGCAGGTCGACACGGATCCCGGTTTCGACCGCCAGTTCGGGGTCGGATTCCGCCTGCGCCACGACGATTGCGAACCCGCTTGCGGAAACTCTCGCCCCGGGATTATTGACGATCCGCCGACTTACGGACGGGTATCGGCGGGCCAGAAGGGCGTCGGTGACAACTTCCGTCAACCACCAACGCCCCGCGATTGCCAGGAGGTGTTGTTCACTCTTGGTTTGCGCAACCTCGATCAGGTCTTCGGCGCTCAAACGAGCAGATTCCATCAAGACGGGTTTGGCAACCGTGATCTCGTCGTTCCTTGCAAGTCGGCGAACGACCGATGGGGGCGCCTGGGAAACAGGAGCGAGCTGTGCGCTCAATTCGGCAAGAGCGATGCGTGCGCTGACGTCAGCAATCGCCCGGATCTCAATTGTCTTGACGAGGCGCTCGAGCACATTGTCGAAGAGCTCGACCTGCTCACTTTGGTAGTTGCCGGCGGATGACAGAAACAGATCGGTTATGCGCTTGATTGTTTCCAAGCGCTTTTCTGCCGAACTGGCACCTAATGCTGTTTCGACTTCGTCGACAATTGACAGGTTTGCGGCTGACATCGCTCATCCTGAGCGTATTCGAGCGCTATTCTAGGCGAAGGCGAATTATACGGCGAATACCTGAACGATGCGTAAAGTTGTAAACCCCGGATGGCGTCATCCGAGACCCGATGGTTTGTGCCGGAATTCTACTGGGTTGGTTTTTTGGGTATTTCGAATATTGATTTTTGGTTATTTCGACTATTGAAAAGGCCTAAGAACGGCCCTAATTAACGCGATAATTAAATAAGGAGCATCTGGCCCCGCGCCTCCTGCTTAACGGCTTCGTATCCTAAAACTTGCTCCAGCCCCGGCATCTGCTGGGCGGCTCGACGCCATTCAACGGACCACGGAAAAATATGAAACTACAAGATCTTACGGTAGACGAACTTTGGTCTCTGCACCTCGAAGTAAGAAGTGTTTTGGCAGGCAGGATTTCTACCGAAAAAAAGAAGCTTGAGCAGCGACTGGAGCAACTCCGCTCGAGCGGCGCTTCGGACGGCTCGCGGCACGAGCGGCGCCCTTACCCCCGTGTATTTCCCAAGTATCGAAATCCTGCCAAACCCGAGGAGACTTGGGCGGGCCGTGGGAAGCAGCCGCGCTGGCTGGCCGCGCAACTTAGGTCCGGTAAGAACCTTGACGATTTCCGCATAAAACCGGCGTCTGATAGAAAGCTGCGCTCAGCGAGGCGGTGAAATAGCCCGCCGATCGTGACCTGACAGCGCACGAAGAAAATCGACTGCCAGCAATCAATGAAACGAATGCTCTATCTGCCGCAGCATTGATAGGGTGGCATCGGTATTGAGTACCATTCGTAAGAAATTGGTCTGCCAAAACGACGGCACCAATCATAACGACCGCCTTCACAGTGGGGCAGATCTGACGCCGTCTTCGGAGGCGCAAATAGAAGTCCATTTTGCTTTACTGTGATCTAATTCACAGACAGCAAAACAGAGGTCGACTAAGTCGCTCCCTTCGCTTCAACTTTGAACGGAGCCGAGTGGGTGAAACGGATAGTATTGATTAGTAAAAACCCTAGCGGCGAGACGCTCCACGCCCGCTATGCGGAATTGCTTCGTCTCCGCGAATATGTTCAGCGGCTTGAGAAAGACGCGGCTGAGTCAAAGGAACGTCAAGCAGTCGCACTTGGGGATGTCAGAATTGCCGATTGGCCGGCTTGAGCTCAGATCGCGTGGATCTGGAGCCGATGGTTTGATCGCGGATGCTTCTCGGTCACCCCCATCTTTTCCCGAAGACGGGCGACTTCGCCTGATCGACTTTCCAATCGAAGAACTCATAATTGCCGGACCAGGCGTGGACCTTGACCCCGCAAACCTCACAACTGAAACTGCCAGAATGCTTATATGGATGCAGCTCCCTTGTCGCGGTGTAAGGTAGCCCGCAGTTGGGACAGCTGAAATACTCGGTCGTCCATATGTTGCTCGCCATACCTGCAATAATGCGACGCACCGAGCAGGTGTTCCAGCCCAGAAGTCTGTCATAATGAATGATGCATAACCAAAATTCTTAAAGCCTGAAGATTATCTGATGGCTCACAGCCGCTCGGTCACTCTTTTTTGGATTTGCTCCTCCCCCAATGCCGGACATTTTCGCGGGGGCGGTCTGGAAAGCAGCTCCGCTCGTGCTGACCAACTACACAAAACGTGCGCAACCGCTGCGAAATACAGAGCTGATAGCGCTTTTCCTGCTGGTTCCTTCCGCGGCTTATCGATCGGCGCGGCGAAGCGCCTGAATAAACTGTTTGATACCTGAAGCATTTTGCGCGACAGCCAAGACGCTCGGTTTCGACGTCGACTACAAGCGACTGCTCAAGGAATTCGAAAACAGTGGAACCTTGGTGCGCGCATTCTACTACACCGCAATCGTCGAAGATCAAAAATACTGCTGTGTCCGCCCGCTGATCATCACAAGGGCTACACGCTCATCACTAAGCCGGCCAAGCAATTCGTCGATGCCAGCGGTCGGCGCGGGGTGTACGCGTTACGGTGGTTTCGATGATTTCCACTCAACCGCCGATGATTGCCGACGAGCCGGGCCGATGCCTTCATCGATCTGGCGGAGCTGCAGTCCAGGATCGACCGCGACCCCGCAAGCGGGGCCCCGCGCCCGCGGATTGAACGCTGAAGTCGCCAAGGAAATAGCCCCTCGACGACGGCCGCCAAATTCAAACTTGATGATCCTGGATCATTTGATTTGCGACGATAAGGCCCAGCCGAAACCGCCATGATTGTATGGAGCGCTCCCGCAGATCGGTGTATTGTTGCCCATTGGCTGGCGAAAGCTGTTTGCGGTGAGGCCGGTCGGGTCTGCCCATGCTGCGGCGCATTCCACCGGAGAAGATCGGATGGACACTCTAGTCATCATTGCCGTGTTCTTGGTCGCGGTCGCGCAAGTACTGACGATACTTCTCACCTTCCGCCGCGAAAGAGACATCAAGGAGCTGCGCCAACTTGTCGATGAGCAGCGGCTACACATTGTCGAGCTAAGGGCGTGGTTAGCCGGCCGGAACGCTGCTCAGCCACGCCGAGCAAAATCTGAACACGAACCAATAAGTGAGCCAATAGCTAACAACATTAAAGCATCAGAGCCGGCGATAACACCGAAAGACTTGCCTGTAACCATACAACCGCGCACCCCTGAGGATGAAGCTGCACAAGCGATGAAGGTGCTCAATTGGCAGCGCGAGATCGTCGCCGGCTTGCAGGCTGGCCTGAAGGGGGGCGCGCCGCCGGAGCCAGCGATAACGCCGAAGGCAACTGATACCGTGCGGCCGGGTACCACTGAAGATGCCTTTAAATGGTTCAAAGAAGATGCGGACGAACCGCACGAGATTGTCGAAGCGCGCGAGATCGTCGCCGGCCTGAAGGGGGGCACACCACCCGGGCCAGGGATGACGGGCGTTGCTGAGCCAGCGATACCGCGGAAAGACTCACCTGATATCGTAAGACCGAGTACCACTACGGATGAGCTTAAACGAACGTATAAAGCCATCAATTGGTTGAAAGAGGATGCCGACAAAGCGCGCGTGAACGTCGCCGGTTTGCCTGGCACACCACTGGAGAAGAAGATCGGATAGCGGCCAGTTATCTGAACACGCGCTTTTCAAGCTTTTGTTCTCGTCATTGCCGAGAGATCATTCGCCGACATCAACCGCAAGTGCCGTCAATGAACCTCCGTATGAGGCTGCTGTTCGGCTTCTGGCCTTGTCACTATTGCTTCGCAGCCTGCATTCATGGCAGCGTAATCAACGCCGCCAGCCGATTTGTGTAAACAATCAGCGTTCCAGAGACCGTCTCGGGCGGTCTGATTGCGGAGGTTTGCGCGGTGCCATTCGGTCGGGTATGATAGTCGGATGTTTCACAAACAAATAGCCACAGCCGCTTGGGCGTGTCTCGTTATAGCGATACAGCAATTCGAGATCACCTTGCCGCCCTCGATGAGATCCCAAATGATGGACGCCGCCACGGACCATGGGTCCGACACCCGCATATTGTGAGTTGTGAGTTCTCGCGGTCGCGATCGGGCGTTCGGCGAATTAACCTTGATTAGAGTCAGGCAATTCGTGCCTTTCACCTACCGTGGCTTAGCAAGCTGGGACGCTGGTCACGGCCTAAGGCAACCTGCTAGAAGACCTGCACACTCCAAAGTTTAAAACTGACTGGACGACAGCATGCACATTGCAATGATCGGAACGGGTTATGTCGGGTTGGTTTCAGGTGCCTGCTTCGCCGATTTCGGACATCAAGTCACTTGCATCGACAAGGATGCAGGAAAGATCGCGGCCCTGCAAAGCGGCGAAATCCCAATCTACGAGCCGGGCCTTAACCAGCTTGTCGCGAGCAACGTCGCTGCGGGACGACTAGATTTCAGCCTAGATCTCAAAGAGGCGGTGGGACGGGCTGATGCAGTCTTCATCGCGGTGGGCACGCCGTCGCGGCGCGGCGACGGCCATGCGGACCTGACCTACGTCAACAACGCCGCGCGCGAGATCGCTGAAAACCTGAAGGGCTTTACCGTCGTCATTACTAAATCGACTGTTCCGGTAGGAACCGGCGACGACGTCGAGCGCATCATCGCTGAGACCAATCCGAAGGCCGACGTTATCGTAGCCTCCAACCCAGAATTTCTGCGGGAGGGCGCCGCGATCCGCGACTTCAAGCATCCCGACCGTATCGTGGTCGGCACCGACGACGAACGCGCGCGGAAGGTCATCGCGGAGATCTACCGCCCGCTTTACCTTAACCAGGCGCCGATCATGTACACCGGCCGGCGTACCGCCGAATTGATCAAATACGCCGCCAACGCCTTTCTCGCTACCAAAATCACCTTCATCAACGAGATCGCCGATCTCGCCGAGCGCGCCGGAGCCGACGTGCAGGAGGTTGCGCGCGGCATCGGTCTCGATAACCGGATCGGCGGCAAATTTCTTCACGCCGGCCCAGGCTTCGGGGGCTCGTGCTTCCCAAAGGACACCCGCGCGCTCGTCAAGACCGCTCAGGATCACGGTGTACCGCTGCGCATTGTGGAAGCCGTGCTCGCCGTCAACGATACTCGCAAGCGCGCGATGGCACGCAAGGTCGCGGCTGCGCTGGGCGGGAATCTCCGTGGCAAGACCATTGGAGTGCTCGGCTTGACCTTCAAGCCGAATACGGACGACATGCGCGAGGCACCCTCGATCCCGCTAATTACCGCGCTGCAGGACCTGGGCGCCTCCGTAAAGGCATACGATCCCGTCGGCATGGACCAGGCGAAGCTCGAGCTGCCCAATATCACTTTTTGCGACAGCCCTTACAGCTGCGCGGCAAACGCGGACGCGTTGGTGATCGTGACTGAGTGGGAACAGTTCCGGGCTCTCGATTTAAATCGGCTGAAGGAGCTAATGGCGCAGCCGATAATCGTCGACCTACGTAACATCTATCGCTCCGACGAGATGGCCGAACACGGCTTCACCTATGCAAGCGTCGGACGGGCGGCAGAATAGCAGGATTTCTCCGAACCAGCGCCCATCATCAGTAACCCTTTTGATGCGATGGGTTCGATCCTTTTGTGCAGGTTTACTTTCGCTGCGGCTGTGGGTGCTTGTGAGGGCCATTACCAAAGCGCCATTCCCGATCACCCAACCTTACTAGCGCGATCGGCTTTTCAGCCGTGTCCCGGCAATGACACTCGAGCCGTTGAACGTACTCGCGGAGACGTACCAATTCCGCATAGCGATTGCGGAGCGCGTCAATATTGGACAGTCTCAACGGTTTCAAATGCAGCTCCTGTGTTAGTCGACGCTGACCATCCACTTAAATTTACGTCTCTTCTGCCGTCTGTGCAGTAGTTCACACATTGGCAAAAATAACTGTCGGTGGCGTCCCAGATCACGCCTTAAGCTAATCGGCACCACAGGAAGACGGCACTCTGGCGGTCTTGCCGTCTTAAGTTCCAGACCTGCAGCGTCGTGATCAGGCTTAACAAGCGAGTTCAGGAACCTTCGGAGATCTTTTTGAGGGATCAGCGAGCTATCGCGATGTGGTCTAATTGGGTATGACGTTTGAATGTTTGGCAAACTCATAAGCGTCGCTGCGTGGACCCTCCTCACCTTCATCGTTTTTGCGACGATCTCACCGTTACAAAACAGGCCGACGCTGCCCACATCAGCCAGTCTTGAGCATATCGCCGCGTTTGCAGTTCTCGGCCTGCTTTTCTGCCTAGCTTATCCTCGGCACATCGTTCTCGTTTGCCTGATCGTCCTCGGCAGCGCCGTGTTGCTTGAGTTTGCACAACTACTGACGCTTGATCGCCATGGCCGAGTTCAGGATGCCATCGAGAAAATGGCGGGTGGCGTTGCGGGCATTGTGGCTGGTCGAGCAGCTCTCTATTTCGCGCATGCTCGCCGCTGGCTCCGGGACTAACCCAAAGCGCTTGTAACCGCCAGACGACCCGGCAAGCCTCACCCATTCGATGATTCCGGATCGCAGCGCCTATGGCCTTTAAGTGTCGAACAGCATTCAGCCCAAAACCGTCTTCGCTCGGTCTTTTTGCGGCGCAGGGATTGAACCGGATCGCACTCTACAGCGCCTAATAGGAGCTCAGGCTGAACAGGGCACCGCGTTCGAGGCGTGGAAATGGCCCACCACCGGAACCTGTCTCCGTTGACAGGCCACCCGCCCCGCTCTTCCTGCGGTGCTCAGCAATGGCTCGTTCGGGATACTTGGTGCCACGTTCATCTTCCTGGTAACTGTTCTGCGTCGGCACAAAAACGCACCATCGGGATGCGCGACAGCGGAAGTCATGTTATGTTAAAAGGGGTCGATGCCCATCCGGTGGGTTCCATGTTGCTCAGTCAGATAATAGAAATACCTGACGTGTCGTTGAATGAGAAACTCATTCCGGCGAACGATAATCATGAGCCAACAGCCCTGAGTGTGGAAAATTTTGAAGCGGGAAGTATTTTAGCCCCGCGCGAATACACCAAGCCGAGCAGAAGCCCTCTAATTATCACCGCCGTGTTCTGTCTCATTGCGCTTGCCGCATTCATCGTTCGATGGGCTAGTTTAGCTTAGAGCCTCGCGCCTTTCTTGTGCTTCGTCTCTGAACGATTTCCCCCTTTGACGTCTGAGATACGCTACTCAATCTCAGTTTTTGAGTAGGGTATCTCTGCAATCTTGCATTTTTACCGGACAAATTTGACATCGATAATTCTTCCGTCTCGCGCTTGTCTCGAAAAACTGAGTGCTGCGAAAACAGGCTCCGCACTGACCAAGCTTTAGGCCATTAGAGGAGAAATTCACCGCGACGTAATTGGTGCGTCGCACTATCGTGGTTCCCCGGCCATACGAGCTAAGCACCAGCAGCAATGAGAACCTGATTTGTCCAGCTCGCTTCCGTTCTTGGTGTAACGAGGTGTGAAATTTATTTGAGTGTCATGCCACCGCAATAAACACTTGAGACAGTGACGTTTGTTGAAATACAAAATTCGGGAGGACGAGGCGGGTCGAGGAGGGTATAAATTTTTTCTCGGGAGCTTCTCCATGAACAATAATATTGATTTTCAGATCGTCTGCATTGATTGTGGTTGTCTCGGAATAAGAATTGAAGATCCTTTAAAGGCATCTCGAGAAGCTATCGTTTACTGCGGCGATTGCGGCGCTTCACGCGGGACCATGGGTGCGTTGAGAGATCTAGCCGTCCAATCAAATGCGGAAGTCAAGTTGCCTATGAGACCATGGGTATCACCCCGGACCGGGCGGACGGCGGCTGATCCGCAATTCCATGGGGAAATCTCGAAACGATACGGCGAATTACAAAGTCTTCGTCAACAGGTCAAAATAGCAAATCCCTTGCACGCGAGCCCAAGAGGCGGGTGACCGCTATTCTCCCCTCTCGCCGCGGGGATGTGACGGTCGTTCCATAAGCCCCCTCTCGCGATTTCCGGAATCGGTCTCGGAAAGTCGGCGGTCGGCTCAACCGGTCGAGCCCAATAAGCCGTTTGAAATCTGTTTGCACGGGTTTCGAAGCCCGAAGTGACGTCGCAAATTTCTTGCCCTGCTCCCGGCTCATTGGGCTGCGCCGCTTGACGAGCGGCCGAGACGATCGTCTGGGTGTCCTTGTCGGACAACTTCGTCAGCATCAACATGAACGCATGACGCTTGGCCAGGTCGTGATGTCACTGTCCTATTCAACCGCATAGGGAGCTCCTGCTCTTTCCGGCCGCAGTTGTCGACACAGAGCTGACTGACGCCACGTTGGTATTGCAGGTTGCGCAGCCTAAGGAAGTCGCCAAACCCGGCGCGCTTAAACTGACCCAATTCATCGCAGAAAGGAAACATTAACCATAATAAGGCTAGCTATCCGACTAAGCCGCGTGATGATCGCGACAAGCAAGTCTGGGCCATGAGCAGTCGATTGGTATTTGTGATCGGGGCGGGGCTGGCTCTCAGTGGCTGCTGCCTTGAAAGCGGTCGCTACATTCAACCTCCGACGAATGGGTTGGCAAGCTGGGATGGGCGCCGCCCCCTTCCGAAACGTGACCACATCAAGGGGGCAAGCGCAAAGGTTTGGAAGACCGAGGCGGCGACGTCTAAACAAAGTTCTCCCAGCGAGGTGGAACTGTCCAAGCTGACACCGTACTCGAAGGAATGGGCCACCGTTCTCAATGCCATCAACCGCGCCGCCGATGATGAATTAAGAAGAAAACTGGTCATCTGCCGGGGTTGTTTGCTGCCAGAGCCAGATGATCAAACAGGTTCAATTCCACTCGGAGGTTATCTACCGGCCCGGCAACAATGATTTTTGGTTCGCACGTGCAATCGCGCCCTGTTGCGTAGCCTTCCCCGAAGGTTTGGCTCGGCCGTGCCCCTTCGTTTGAGATGGCCGCCTGATCCATCACCGGATGTTCAAAATCGGGCAACAAGGCTGTCCCAACTTTGGCTGCTGCGGAGACCGGAAGCAGACCGCCGCGTAGACGCCCCGCTCGACGGCTTCCAGCAGCCCGCTCTTCCGCCTCCCGGCGACAACAATTAACGATTGTCGGCTTTTGGCCGTAGTATCTGGAGCCACGCCGCCCGCGAAATTGCGGGTATGTCAACGCTAGCGACCCTGATTTCTGCGTTGGAGGAGACAATGAAAC
>CAVUHE010000013.1:0-119723 GCA_963741185.1 uncultured Alphaproteobacteria bacterium
CGCCGGGGACCGCGACTTTCAGGCCGGTACCATACCCAAACCCGAGCTGGTTTTAGCTGCCGGACGGCAAGGCGCGCCCGCCCAATGCGGCAAGACGATACATCCCGGCCAGTGCAAGGTGCTCGCCAGGGAACGGCCGTCAAACCAATATCATTCGGCCGCCTGAGCTGTGTCGGTCCGCTTCGCGATGACTTGCCGGAATTTCATAGCGAGCTCGTCGCAGTAACTGGCCAGCCCCTCATAAAACGCGCGCTGCGACCCGTGGGTCGCTTGTTTGAGCCGCTTTCTCGTAACGGCGCGACTTTGCCCTCGTATTTTCTCTAGTTTGGTTTGAAGTTCATTCAGCACGGCGCCACTCCACGCAACACTCCACAGGCGCGAATGATTGCCGGCGCTCCGACCGAAACGATGACTGGCTTAAGGCAATTTTGTAGCAGCGATGCGGCCCGCTTTTGGCCGCGGGGGCGGCTCGCGGACACCTCCGGCATGGCTGGCGTAACCGGTGGCGCCGACGATGTCTGTCGGCTGTAGATGCCCTGTGACCGCTGGTGACCCCTATGGAAGTGGGAAAATCTGCTACCGGGTCGTTGCTCCCTTTCGCGCTGTCACGATCCAGACGGAAGCCCTGAGCTGCACCTTGGAGGGGTCGCCCAAGGCGGCCAGAGCCTCACGTAGTCGAGGCTCGGCAGTCGGACGCAGCGCCGGGTTTTCGCGAACGATCTTTCCGAGCGGGCCAACTTTCAGAAGCATCCAAGTCATCGCGTCGAGACCACCGCTCGACACCTTTTTCATTGTGCGATTGGATGACGATCTCACTAAATCCTGCCGCCTCAAGTATGTGGCGTATGTGTTCGGGATCCGCGAAGCTAAAAGAACTATCATCGACAGTTGACTGGAATCCCGCCGCGGAAAGCGGCAGGTGATCCAACTCGTTCTCCTGAAGGGGAAAAGCCAGCAACAAAACGCCAGCGCACCGGACGGCCTCAGGATTCTACGAAAGTTGGCGAAAGCCGCGACCGGATCGTTGAAGGTCATCACACCGAACCGAAGAACACGGCATCCGTACTCCCAGACGGCAAATCCAGGTACTGAGCGTCGAGCCGGATCAATCTCACCTGGCTGAGCGGCTCGGTCCTCCGCTTGGCGATTTCCAGCAGCAACGGGGCCACGTCCACCCCGATCACCTGCCCTTCAGTTCCGACCTGCTCGGCGAGTTGGAGAAGTGTCTGTCCAGGTCCGCACCCGATATCGAGAACGACGTCGCCCAAACCCAGACTTAGTGCATCGATGGCCCTCAGCCCCAAGGGAGAAAGCTGAAGGTCAATTAGCTCATACGCCTCGGCCCACGCCTTTGCGTGGAGGAGCCCTGGAGACGAGATGTTCGCTGAACCTTGGCCGAGCATCGGAGGTCCATAGCAGGCGCGATTTGACGCCGCCAAGGGGCGCTGCGTCAATAAAACCGGTGAAAATGATGAATGGGGCCGGAACCGTGCCCGACTTCGAGGCGATCGGCCGCCGCGATCGCCGCACTGATCCAGGCCTTGGCGTTGCGAACGGCACTCTCCATCGCCTCCCCCTTGGCAAGGTAGGCGGCGATTGCGGATGACAGCGAGCATCCGGTGCCGTGGGTGTTGTCGGTCGGGATGCGTGGCGCCGCCAGCGCGATGGTGGCGTTGGCACTGAAGAGGTAGTCGGTGCTCTCAGGCCCCTGCCCGTGCCCGCCCTTGATCAAGACCGCCGGACAGCCCAACGCCAAGAGCCGCCTTCCCTGGTCCTTGATCGCGGCCTCATCGGAAGCGACCGGCTCGTCCAATAACACGGCGGCCTCGGGCAGGTTCGGGGTGATCAGCACGGCGCGCGGAATGAAGTCTTGTGCGCAGGCCCGCAACGGCGTCGGCCGAAAGCAGCCGATCGCCCGAGGTAGCGATCATCACGGGATCGAGCACGACTTGCGAAGGCCTCCATCGTGCGAGCGCGGTTGCGATCGCTTCGATCGCCGCAAGCTCTGCCACCATGCCGATCTTGACGGCCTTGACGTCGAGATCGCCAAACACCGCGTCCATCTGCGCGGTCACGAACTCAGGTGGCACCGGATGAATGCCGCTGACCCCGCGCGTGTTCTGGGCGGTCAGGGCGGTGATGACGGAGGCGCCGTAAACACCGAGCGCGGCAAACGTCTTCAGGTCCGCCTGGATGCCGGCGCCGCCGGAGGAAGTCCGAGCCCGCGATGGTGAGCGCGATCGGTATCGTCATCGCTCGGCTCGCATCGATTTCAGCTTTTGTGCTAGGGCCATGTTTTGTCCTAGCGCGGCGCGTTGTTGCCAGCAAGTTCCGGGACGCTATATTGAGCCAGGCGTTGAGCCTTATATTGGCCATCGGCGAAACGCGGCACGTATTCAAATGGAATACGCGCCGGTTATTTGCTAATGCATTTTCTTGCGGCTAACCGGATGCCACTTAGCCGGAAAATGCTCGTGGAGACGACAGCGATGGTTCCCTTCTTCGTTCAGATCAAATGCAAGCTCGGCCAGTCCTACGTCGTCGCCAACGCGCTCGCGGAAGCCGAGATCGCTTCCGAGATCTACTCCACCGCGGGCCATTACGATCTGCTCGTGAAGTTCTATGTCGACAAGGACACCGACATCGGTCACTTCGTCAACGAGAAGGTGCAGACCATTCCCGGCATTCAGGACACCCACACCATCATCACCTTCAAGGCGTTCGGCACGCCCTAGAACTTGAGAGCGAACTGCTCTGGATCACGACTTCCCGCCGTCCTTCGCCGCCGTCTTTGGCGGCCGTGGCGGTCCCTCCACCGGCGGCAGCGATTTGAGATAGTCCGCGATCGCCGCGCGATCCTCGGCCGACAGTTGCGACGTGTTCCTGATCACGCGCGCCATCGAGCCGCCGGCGTTGTCGCCATCGGGCAAATCTCCGGTTTCGAGGAAATAGTCGAAGTCCTTCACGCTCCAGTCGCCCAATCCCTTTTGGGTGATGTTGGGCACCCAGCCCTCGCCTTCCGGATTGGGTCCGCCGGCGAAGCGCTTTGCGGTGATCATGCCGCCGAGAAAATTTCGCGGCGAGTGACACTCGGCGCAGTGGCCGAGGCCGTTGACGAGATACGCGCCGCGATTCCACGCGCCCGAGCGCGCGGCATCCGGCGTGAACGGCTTGCCGTCCATGAACAGCAACTTCCAGACGCCGACGTTGCGCCGGATGTTGAACGGAAACGGCAGGTCGTGATCGCGCACCTTGCCAGACACGGGCGCAAGCGTCTTCAAGTAGGCGAACAGATCGCGCAGGTCCTCGACCTTCGCGTGCTGGTAGGAGGTGTACGGGAAAGCCGGAAAGTAGTGCGTGCCGGACGGCGACGTGCCCTTGAGAAGTGCGGTGACGAAATCCGCCTCCGTCCAGTTCCCGATACCGTCGGCCTTATCGGGCGAGATGTTCGGCACGTAGAACGTTCCGAACGGCGTGCCAAGGGCGAACCCGCCGCCGAGCTTCGACCGGTCGGGCTGGTTGGGCACCGCGTGACAGGAGGAACAACCGCCGGCGTTGAAGATTGTAAGACCGTTGGCGAGATTGGACGTGTAGGACGGCAGCCTGTCCGGCGTAACAACGGAGGGGATCGTCAGCCACCAGAACACCGAAAGGCCGGCCGCCGCGGCGGCCACGAGGAGGAGCAGAATTCGTCGCAGCATTCACCGATCCGTCATTACCCAGTCGACTTTTACGGCTAGCATGGCAGCCCTTCGAGCCAAACGCTTTCGGAAAATTTGTGGCCAATGAGCGGCGAGACGGGAATAAGATCAAGAGCCGGCTGTTTTGAAAGTCGGCAGCGTCAGTTTGACGCCCATAGGGAGAAAACCATGTCGAACACCAGGATCACGCTTGCTACGCTCGCGATGGGGGCAGCAATTGCCTTCGCCGGGCCTGCTTTCGCCGACAAGATGAAGGTAACATTGGACGGCAAATCCGAGGTCCCACCGAACACCAGCGCCGGCACCGGCACCGCCGATGTCGATTACGATGCCGCTACCAAGAAGCTGAGCTGGAAGCTGACCTATTCCGGGCTGACCGGCCCCGCAACCGCGGCGCACTTCCACGGCCCGGCTGAAGCCGGCAAGAACGCCGGCGTCGCGGTCGCGATCCCCAACGCGACCTCGAGCCCCGCTGAAGGCAGCGCCGTCCTGACGGACGCCCAGGCGGCCGATTTGATGGCCGGCAAGTACTACATCAACGTCCATACCGCAGCCAACCCGGGCGGCGAACTCCGCGGTCAGGTGACGAAGTAAGTCCGCACGCAATCAAAGAGCACGAACGATAAGGCGCGGAACAACAAAAAAGGGCGGACGTATCAACGTCCGCCCTTTTCGCTGATCAGGTCCGGATTTATCCGTTCTTGACGCGATAGGTCTCGTGACAACCGCCGCATTGCTTGCCGATCGTGGGCAAGACAACCTTCAGCGAGTCCAGATCGGTGATCTTGCCCTTGGCGTCCGCCACCGCCTTGGCGAAGGTTGCGATATGCTCGTCGAAGCCGGCCCGATCTTCCCAGACCTTGAGAGATGCGCTGTAATCTCCCTCCGCCTTCAGGCCCTTGATGCTGTCCGGAAACAGCGTTGGAAACTTCTTGATGGTGTCTTCGAACTGGGCCAACGCGGCATTGACCGCGGCCTGATCATACGGCTTCTCGCCCTTGACCATCGCCGCCATGGCACCCGCGTTCTTTCCGTTGTCCTTCATGACGGCCTGGGTCTGCTTGACCTGATCCTGTTGGGCCGCCACTACGCCAACGCCGAGCAATAACGTTCCAACAACCAAGGCAGTGCGTATCATCAGTCTGTTTCCCTGTGTTTTCGAGTGCACGGTGAGCCGATTAAGGTGAGCTTGTCTCCGCAGCCTGTAACGATCATTCTAACACCGCAAGGGGGGCTTCCTTCCCGCCGGACAGATCACAAGCTGTGCCGGCGCTGATGTTCGCGGATTGCGATCCAGACCCGTTCGGGTGTTGCGGGCATGTCGATGTGATCGATCTTATATTCTCGCCACAGCCCTTCGATGATCGCGTTGACGACCGCGGGACACGAGCCGATCGCTCCGGCTTCGCCCGCGCCCTTGACGCCGAGCGGATTGGTCTTGCACGGCACGTTGTGTGTCTCGAACACGAAGGAAGGACCATCGGCCGCCCGCGGCAGCGCATAATCCATGAAGGTGCCGGTGACGAGCTGGCCATCTTTCGGACTGTAGACCGCCTGCTCCATCAGGGCCTGACCGATGCCTTGCATCGCGCCGCCATGGACCTGGCCGGCGAGCAAGAGCGGATTGAGCGTCACCCCGAAATCATCGACGATCACGTAGTTGACGATCCCAATGAAGCCGGTGGCGGGATCGATCTCGACCTCAGCGAGATGGGTGCCGTTCGGAAAGGTGCCGTCCGCGGCGGTGAACGTTGCGCTCGCGGCGAGCTTCGAAGGATCGACGCCCGGCCGCTTTGCGAGATCGGCGAAGCTGATCGAGCGGTCTGTGCCCGCGATCCGTATCGATCCTTCCGATATCTCGAGATCGGTGGGGCTTGTCTCCAGTATTTCGGCGGCGATTTCGCGCAGATTCTTGCCGAGTTCGCGGGTCGCGCGTTCGACGCTGACGCCGCCGGTCGGAATCGAGGCCGAGCCACCGGTGCCAAGCCCGGTGGCGATCTTGTCGGTGTCGCCCTGCAGGATGTGGACGCGCTCGGGCGGCAGTCCGAACTGCTCGGCGACGAGTTGCGCATAGGCGGTCTGGTGGCCCTGCCCGCTCGACTGCGTGCCGATCAGGATCGAGACATCGCCGTTCGGATCGAGCCGCACATTGGCGGTCTCCTCGCCCATCGTGCCGCAGACCTCGACATAGCTCGCAAGGCCAATGCCGCGCACGAGGCCCTGCTTCTTGGCGGCCTTGGCGCGCCTGGGGAATTCCTTCCATTCGGCGATGTCCATCGCGCGCTTCATATGCGCGGCAAAGTCGCCGGAATCATAGACCTTCCCCGTCGCCGTCTTGTAAGGCATCGCGCGCGGCGCAATGAAATTCTTGCGCCGGATCGCGTCCGGCGTCAGCCCAAGTTTTCGCGCGGCCGCATCGACCAGCCGCTCGAGCACGTAGGCCGCCTCGGGGCGGCCGGCGCCGCGATAGGCATCGACCGGTACGGTGTTGGTGAAAACCGTGCGCACGCGGCAATGGAAGGCCTGGAAATCGTAGAGGCCGGGCAGCATGCCGGCGCCGCCATGCGGAATGTAGGGCCCGAAGGTCGACAGATACGCGCCCATGTCGCCGAGCAGATCGACATCCATGCCGAGGAACTTTCCGTCGGCGGCAAGCGCCATGCGTGCCGTGGTGGCGTTGTCGCGTCCCTGCGCATCGCCCATGAAATGATCGGCGCGGTCGGCAGTCCATTTCACCGTCTTGCGCAGCTTGCGCGCGGCGACCGCGGCGAGCGCGTATTCGCGGTAGGGAAAAAGCTTGGTGCCGAATCCGCCGCCGACGTCGGGGCAGATCACGCGCATCTTTTCCGGCGGAATCTTCAGCACCATCCCGCAAAGGATTTCGCGCAGGCGATGGCTGCCCTGGCTGCCGACCGTCAGCGTCAGGTGGTCGCGCCGGGAATCATATTCGCAAACCACCGCGCGCGTTTCCATGAAATTGGTGACCACGCGCGGATTGACGACCGATATCTCGACGACCGCATCCGCCTTCGCAAACGCAGCTTCGGCGGCGGCCTTGTCGCCGATCGAGACGTCGAACAACACGTTTCCCGGATGCTGCGCCCAGACCTGCGGCGCATCCTTCTTGACGGCGTGCAGGACGCCGACCACGGCCGGCAGCGGGGTCCACTTGACCTCGATCGCCTCGATCGCATCGCGCGCGGCATCGACGCTTTCGGCAACGACAAACGCCACCACGTCGCCGACATGGCGTACCTCATCCTTCGGAATGATCGGATATGGCGGGCCGGTGAACGGATTGACTTCGAGATTGAACAGGCATGGCAGGTCGCCGAGATCGCCGACGTCCTCCGCCGTCAGGATCAGGGCCACCCCGGGGAGAACGCGGGCGCGGGCGGCGTTGATGGTGTATTTCGCATGCGCGTGCGGCGAGCGCAGCACCAGCGCGTGAAACGAAGGCTGCGGCGCGAAATCGTCGGTATAGTGACCCTTGCCGCGAATGAGAGCGTCATCTTCCTTGCGAAGCACGCTTTGACCTACGCCAAATTTGATGGGAGCCATCGTATCTCCACTTCCCGCTGGCGCGTTGCGCCGATGAAGCGCCCATATTGCAGCGGATCGCGAGGCAGCGCAAACGCCTGTTTGCCCAGATGCGTCCTCTCCAGGGACGTGAATCCATAAATTCGGAGTGATCGGCGGGCGTCCGCTTTGGTGCGCAGTCCGGACCAAAGTCGGACCGAGCGTGAGGTCGCAAAAGTGCCAACGCCGGAAGTCGGCGGCCCTATTCGATCACCTCGTCGGCGCGGGCGAGCAGCGAGGACGGCATAGCAAGGCTGAACGCCTTGGCGGTCTTGAGATTGATGATCAACTCGAACTTGGTCGGCAGTTGAACGGGAAGCTCATTCGGCTTGGCGCCACGGAGGATTCGATCGACATAGGTCGCCGCCCCCCGAAGCAAATCGGGGGTGTCGATCCCATACGAGATCAAGCCACCCCCGGCGACAAAGAGGCGAAATGGGTAGATCGTCGGCAGGTGATAGCGCTCGGCGAGCGAAATAATGGCTTCGCGATAAATCACCATGGAAATGTCGGGTATGACGACAAGACCGGTGTCCGGCACGCCGCCGAGCTTCGTCATGGCGGCTTCGACCTCGGTCGTGCTGCGAACGGCGGCCTCGATCGGTTCTACGGAATGCGCAGACGCGGCGGACCTGAACGTGTCCACATAGTAGCGCGCATAGGGTGCGGTGGTCGGGTTGAACATGACGCCGATGTGCGAAACGCGCGGCGCCACTTCACCCATCAAATCGAGCCATTTGCCGCTCAACGAGGCTTCGATATTGATAAAGCCAGTGATGTTGCCGCCCGGATTTGGCAGGCTTGCGACAAATCCGCTGCCGACCGGATCGGACACCGCGGCGAACACAATCGGGATCGTCTTGGTCTCCCGCTGCAATGCCGCAGTGGCGGGAGTGGTTATGGCGACCAACAGATCGGGTTTGAGCGCGACCAGCTCCTTCGCGAAAAATTGCAGCCGCTCGACGTTGCCGGCGGCCCAGCGATAGTCGAGACGGATGTTGCGCCCATCCACCCAACCCAAATCATCGAGCCGTTTGCGGAAGGCTGTATCCCATAACTGAGCCTCCGGATCGGTTTCGCCGAACGAATTCAATATACCCACGCGCCGCGCCCGATCGTCCTGTTGCGCCCGCGCACCGAGCGGCCACGCGCCCGCCGCCGCACCGCCGAGAAGCGTGATGAATTTGCGCCGCTGCATATCCGATCCCAAGCTCAGAAGACGGCATCTTAGCAACTCAAACGAGCACTTCGATAGGGGCTGAAACCGGCATCAAAGCCATTCCCACAGTGCAGACAATGTCTCAGCATGGACCAGCGCGCCCACGAGACCCTTGAAATTGAGCGCAAGTCGGCCCGATCAGACGCCAGTGATGAAAACTTCCTTGAGTTCGACTTTCAGGTAGTCGAGCTGAGGAGACTGGCTCTTTGCCGGCTTTCCGCCCGAAATGGCCTCGAGCTCGTCCTGCGTCAATTCGCAATCATCGATGAATCGGTCCTCAACGGACTTGTTGCTGTCGAATGGCATCATTTCCTCCATTGTATAGAGCATGATCCGGAAAAGTGGATACCGGTTTTCCGAAAAAGATCATGCTCAAACAAAAAAATAGAGCTCGATAACGATTCGAAGAAGAGTCATCGCGCTCTAGAAGTCGTCTCGCGCGCCATGCCTTGGCTACCCATGGCGATGACGTTACAGAAAGAGGTGCGGCGACGCCTTGTCGACGACCTTGGTTATGACAAACGGATTGAACGTGACTTTTCCGGCACCGGCGCCGGTTGAGCCGCCTGCCACCGTCGACAGTTCGGCAACGCTCAACTCTCTCGACGAGGTGACGGAAGCGACCTTGCGATCGGTGGGCGTTTCGACGTAATCGGTCATGTTTACCTCCATTGTTCCGATCGGGCTTTTGTGCACCGAACGAGGCTGTTGCGAGGTGATTTGCATCACACAGCTGCGCGATCTCGATGCCTACGCTCGTCAGGCTATGTGGCTTGAGAAAGGGAACTAACCACGAGCGACGACCGCATCAACCCCGAACTATCGGATGTCGAACTCGACCAGACAGAATTGTCGAAAGTTTCGGCGGGGAAGACGAATAATCCCTTTGCAGACTTTGGCGACATCAAGGGTAAGTCGACCGAAAAATCCCACAAGGATTGGATTTCCATACTTCGCTGGTAGTGAGAGCGTCGGCGCATTGAGTCTGCAAGACTGGCTGCATCGCCCGTACTCGCGCGCAAGTTCCGCTTGCCGCGGGCGAAACGGTTTCGAACGCGGGCCAGATGGAAACCGCGGGCTATGCGGCTGCGTGCCTGGTCTGCTCGCAAAATCGGACATCAAGCGTTTATGAGTATACGCGCTGGCTATCGCACCAGCGATCTCAACCAGCCCCGGCCGAACAGCAGGAGGATCGATCCCGCATAGACCAGCGCGCCGACGACGATCAGCAACAGGAACGTGGCCTCGTCGCGGAAAGCGATCAGGTTCGAAAAATACGTGACCGAGAGCTTCGCCGTCAGCCAAAGGGCTGCACCCAGCAGAACGGCGGCGGCGACGAATTTTGCCAGCGATCGCGTCAATGTGGAATCGACATGGAGATATCCGGCCCGTACCGCAAAGGCGATCACCAGCAAGAGATTGATCCAGGCGCCGACCGCGGTCGCAAAGGCAAGACCGACCTGCGCAAGCGACCCGACCAGCGCGATTTTCAACGTGACATTGACGGCAACGCCGATCAAGGCCGCCTTCACCGGGGTTGCGGTGTCCTTGCGGGCGTAGAAGGTCGCGACCGCGCTTCGGATCAGCACGAACGGAATCAATCCGACCGCATAGGCCGCGAGCGTCGCGCCGGCCGCCGCCGCGTCACCTTTCGTGAATGCGCCGCGCGCGAACATCGCCCGCATGATGACATCGGGGACGATCAGGAACGCGGTGACGAACGGCACCGAGAACAGCAACGTGAAGTCGAAAGCCCGCCGTTGCGCGGCAAGCGCGCCGGCGTGATCGTCCGACGTCAGCCGCCGCGACATTTCCGGCAGCAACACCGTGCCGATCGCAATCCCGATCACCCCGATCGGAAGCTGATTGAGCCGGTCGGCATAATAAAGCGCCGAGAGCGCGCCCGCGGGGAGGAACGTCGCGATGATGGTGTCGGCGAACAACGCGACCTGCGTGCCCATCGAGCCGATGGTGGCGGGCCCGAGCGCCCGGAAGAAAGCGCGCACGTCAGCATCGAGTTTGAGGGACGCAAAGCGCGGCAAGCCGCCATGGGCGGAAAGATCGCCGGCCAGCAGGAAATATTGCAGGAAGCCGGAGATCAATACGCCCCACGCCGCGGCATGGCCGGGGGTCGGGAAAAGGAACGCCACCGCCAAGGCCGCCATCATCGAGACGTTGAGCAGGATCGAGGCCGCCGCGGCGCTGGCGAAACGATGCATCACGTTGAGGATGCCGCCATAGAGCGTCACCAGCGTGATCAGCAGGAGATAGGGAAAGGTGATCCGCGTCAGCTCGATCGCCAGCCGCCTTTGTTCGGCGTCCTCGGTGAAGCCCGGCGCGAGAATGCTCATGGCCTGCGGCATGAACAGCCAGGCGAGCGCAAGCAGAACGAGTTGCGAAAAAAACAGCAGCGTGAAGATACGGTCGGCGAACAGTTTCGCGGACGTGTCGCCGCGCTCGGCATGAACATGGGCATAGGCCGGCACGAACGCCGCGTTGAAGGCCCCTTCGGCGAAGATGGCGCGAAAATGGTTGGGCAGCCGCAGCGCCACGAAAAACGCATCCGCCACCGGCCCCGCGCCCAGGATCGCCGCGAGCATGATGTCGCGCGCAAATCCGGTCAGCCGTGAAAGGAGGGTATAGCCGCCAACGGTGAAGATACGACCGAGCATGCGCCGCTTCTAGCGCATATTCGGCGCTGATTGAATCAGAACCGAAGCATTGTTGTTTTGTTTTGACGGGTTTTCTTCACGCCAACGGGGGTCCACGTCGCTCGAAAACGTGATGGTGTCAGGTTGAAAAGTAGCCACGCACAGCCTTGATGATCCGCTCCTGGGTCGGCTCGTCGAGATAGGCATGCATCGGCAGGCTGATGACGTCGGAAGAAAGACGCTCGCACACCGGCAGGCCGCCATCGGCAACCGGGAAATCCCGGTATGCGGTCTGCTGATGCATCGATTTCGGATAGTAGATCGCACTCGGAATGCCCTGTGCCTTCAACGCTGAGGCGAATCCGTCGCGGTCGGTGCCTTTTGGCAGCCGAATGGTGTATTGCGCCCAGACCGAGGTCAAGCCGCTGGCAATATGCGGAACGGTCACGACATTGCCGAGCCCCTGCGCATAGCGCGCGGCGACCTTGTTTCGGGCCGCGATTTCGTCTTCGAATATTTTCAGCTTTTCGATCAGCACCGCGGCCTGCATCGTATCGAGCCGCGCGGTCAAGCCGAGGCGGACATTGTCGTATTTGTCGGATCCCTGGCCGTGAACGCGGATGCTGCGCAGCGTGGCGGCGAATTCCGCGTCGTCGGTGAAAATCGCCCCGCCATCGCCAAAGCAACCGAGCGGCTTCGCCGGAAAGAAGCTGGTCGCGGTGACGACGCCGAAGCCGCCGAGGCGGCGGCCCTTGTAGCTTGCGCCGAACGCCTGGGCCGCGTCGTCGAGCACGAACAGGCCTTCGGCCGCAGCAACCGCGGCGATCGCGTCATGATCGGCGCTTTGGCCGAACAGATCGACCGCGATCACCCCGCGCGGCTTGAGGCCGAGGCTTCTCGCGGTCGCGATGCCGCGCTTGAGCGAGGCCGCGTCGATATTGAAGGTCGCCTCATCGACATCGACGAAGACTGGCGTGGCGCCGGCCAGCGCCACGGCCTCCCCGGTCGCGCAAAAGGTAAAGGACGGACACAGCACGGCGTCGCCGCGGCCGACGCCCTTGGCCATCAGCACCATCAGCAGCGCATCAGTGCCGCTCGCGCAGGTCACCACATGCTTTGCGCCGCAGAAGGTCGCGAGCGCGGCCTCGAGCTCCGTCACTTCGGGACCATTGATGAACTGGCAATGGGCGAGCACACGGGCGATCGCATCGTCGACGGAGCGACCGAGCCTGCGGCGTTGCGCGGCGATGTCGATGAAGGGAACGGGATCTGGACGCAGGTGCTGGTTCATGGAGCCTTGCAAGGGTTGGGAGCGGGACATCAGCGCCAAAGCAACCCTCAACCGACGACGCGCCGCGGTCCCTTGCGGGCGGCGGAGGCCACGGCGGAGGAGCTCAGCGCGGGCCTGGAGGGATTTTCCAGGCAGCGGATCGCGATTTCGAGGCTGGCCACGCCTTCGTCGCCAGTCACCGCGGGCACGCTGCCGCTTCGCACCGCGCCGAGAAACGCGATCAACTCGGCCCGCAACGGCTCGTCATGGCCGACCGGCAAATGACGCATCGAGTAGCTGCCGTCCGGCTTGAAGCCGAAACACTCGGTCACCTGACGGGTGAGCAGATCGCCCATGACATATTTGCCGCGGGTCGCAACCGTGACGTTGCGCGCCTTGAACGGCGTCAGCCAGTTGGTGTTGATGTGGGCGAGCACGCCGGAGGCGGTTCTAAACTGCAGCAGCGCGATATCCTCTCGCTCGGCGACTGCGCTCGAAAGCTGCGGTTGCACCTCCACGATGTCCGATTCGGTGAACCAGCGGATCAGGTCGATGTCGTGCACGGCAAGGTCGATCACCACCCCAACGTTCGACATCCGGGGCGGAAACGGCCCGACGCGCGTGATCGCGATCGAAAGAATGTCCTCGCCCGAGATCGCCTGCTTGATGGCGGCCACGGCCGGATTGAACCGTTCGACATGGCCCACCATCAGGGTCACCCCGGCACGACGGGCGGCGGCGACGATCTCCTCCCCCTCCTCCACCGAAGATGCGATCGGCTTTTCAACAAGGATGTGGATGTTGCGCGCGATGCAGGCGAGCGCGATCTCGTGATGCAGGTGCGTCGGCGCGGCGACGGTCACGGCATCGACACCTTCGGCGATCAATTCGTCGAGGCTTGCAAAAGCGCGGCAGCCCGCAAGCTCAGTGGCGCGCGCACGATGCTCCGGCAAGGGATCGACGATGCCGACCAGCGTGGTGTCGGGCAGACCGGCCAGCACGCGGGCATGATTGCTGCCCATGATGCCTGCGCCGATCACGCCGATGCGAAGCGCGGGTTTTGCCTCGGCCTGAAGACCAGACGCGGATCCTTTTGAAACCATTTAGATTCGTCCCCAATGTCTTGAGCGGCGCCCGTACCCCGGCCCCTCGCGCCGTGGGTTCTCTAGCACGTCGTCACAGGTGTGGCGAATGATTGCCGAATGAACCCAAACACGTTTTGATTCAAAGAATTACACGTCCCGCGCGCGGCGGGGAATATCGATTCGTGTTAAAATTTGTTACCGGGCGGCCAATGCGAATCGTTAACGTGCCGGCGGGAGTTTTTGGGCCAGCTCACGAGCGCTGATAATCGTCCTCGATGCGGATGATGTCGTCCTCGCCAAGATAGCTGCCGGTCTGGACCTCGATCAATTCCAGCGAGATCTTGCCCGGATTTTCCAGCCGGTGGACGGCGCCGATCGGGATATAGATCAATTCGTTCTCGTGCACGATCTTGACGGCCTCGTTGACGGTGACGCGCGCGGTCCCATGCACCACGATCCAGTGCTCGGAGCGATGGTGATGCTTCTGCAGCGAGAGGCGGCCGCCGGGCTTCACGACGATCCGCTTGACCTGGTGACGGTTGCCCATGTCGACGGACTGATACGAACCCCAGGGGCGATGCACCTTGAGGTGATCCTCCGTGACCTGCGGCGCAACCGCCTTCAACTTGACCACCAGCCGCTTCAATCCGTTGGCATCCTTTTGCCGCGACACCAGCACCGCATCCTGCGTCGCCACCACCACCAGATCGTCGACCCCCTCAAGCGCGACCAATGCCTTGTCCGTCGAAACGTTGCAGTTACGGGAATCCTCGAACACGGCCATGCCCTGCGCGGCGTTGCCCTGGCCGTCCTTGTCCGACAGTTCCCAAACCGCGTGCCATGAGCCAACGTCGGACCATCCGCAGGCAACCGGCACGACCGCGGCGCGCGCGGTCTTTTCCATCACGGCATAGTCGATCGAATTCGCCTTCGCCGATCCGAAGGAAGCCGGATCGAGCGTCACGAATCCAAGATCGCGTCCCGCTTTGCTGACGGCGTCGCAGACGGCCTGCACACTGTCGGCGTCGACGTTGCGGTATTCCTCAAGCAGGACGGCGGCACGAAACATGAAGTTGCCGCTGTTCCAGAGATAGCCGGCCTTGATGTATTCGGCGGCTCTCGCGGGATCGGGCTTCTCGACGAATTTCCTGACCGCCTTGACCTTGCCGGACACGACTTCGCCCGGATTGACGTAGCCGTATTCGGTGGCAGCGCGCTCGGGCTGAACGCCGAACGTCACGATGCGTCCCGCTTCCGCCGCGACGAGCCCCTCCCGGCACGCCGCGACAAACGCCGCGGTATCGCTCACGACGTGATCGGCGGCGAGCGCCAGAACCACCGCATCGCCGTCGCGCATTTGCGCAAATGCCGCGCCGGCCGCGATCGCGGGTCCCGAATCCCGCCGCATCGGCTCGAGAAGAATGTCGGCCTCGAACCCGATCTCGGCCAGTTGCTCCAGCACCATGAAGCGATATGCGGCGTTGGTAATGATGACAGGACGTTCAAACAGCGTAGCGTCAGACACCCGCAGGATCGTATCCTGAAAGGTCGAACGCGTCCCGAACAGGGGCAGAAACTGTTTTGGGCGAACCTCGCGCGAGGCCGGCCATAGCCGCGTCCCGGCACCGCCGCACATGATCAGGGGAACAATTCTCTTGCCCATCAGCGCCTCTCACGCTCCGTCGGACCGCATCAAATCGCCTCCAGTCACGACGGCTTCCGCGACAACTCCCAAGGCTATCGGCAACATATCCCTTGTCTCCGCACAACCCAAATCTTTCGCCGTGAAGCGCCACGCGACGCGTTAACTCTTCCCCTTGGTGATTACCGACACCTTAAGGGTGGCGCCCGCGCCACCCCAGGCATCTCAAATGGGTATAAATTTGGCTAGGCCATGCCTATTTGGGCGCCCTGTTACGGGGGGCCATGCCCGGCCGGCGGCTATTGCCAGATTGGCTTTAAAACCATACCAAGGCGCCGAAGTTCGGCGCGCGGCGTCGGGTTGCATTGTTCAATGTCCTCCAGACTTGGCGAACGCGGGCGAAATGCGCCGTATCCTGTTTTCAGCTATAAAGGTGCTGGTCTCGGTAGCGCTGCTTTATCTCGCGCTCCGCAAGGCCAATTTTTCCGATCTCGCCTCGCGCATCGATGTTTCGAGTCTGGGCTGGATCGGGCTTGCGATCGCCGTGACATTCTTTCAGATTTTCATTGGCGTTTTACGATGGCGCATTGTCAGCGCGGAATGCGGAGCACCGCTGCCGATCCGACAGGCGATGCGCTATAATCTGATCGGAACCTTCTTCAACCAGACCCTGCCCTCCTCGATCGGCGGCGATGCGGTGCGGCTCTGGCTGGTCGCGCGCGCCGGTGCCGGGTGGCGCGCGGCGACTTACTCGATCTTTGTCGACCGCGCCATCGGCTTGATCGCGCTCGCGGTCATCATCCTGGCGAGCCTGCCGTGGAGCTTCCATCTGATCAGCGATCCGTATGGCCGATCGGCGTTGCTCGTGGTCGATCTCGTCGCGCTCGCCGGCGGGGCGGGTTTCCTTCTGCTCGGCGCGCTGCCTTGGCCATGGCTGAAGCGCTGGTGGGCAACGCATCACATTCACGCCTGCGCGGTGATCGCGAACCGGGTCATCTTCAGCCGCAAGAATGGACCCAGGATCGCGGCGCTGTCGCTCCTGGTTCACGTTCTTGCGGTGGTGATCGCCTGGTGCGTGGTGCAATCGATCGCGGCACCGGTGGTCTTCGGCCAAACCTTCCTTTTGATTCCGCCGGTGATGCTGATCACGATGTTGCCGATCTCGATTGCAGGCTGGGGCGTCCGCGAGGCGACGATGGGACTGGCGTTCGGATATGCGGGGCTGATGACGAATGAAGGCATCAACGTCTCGTTGCTGTATGGCGCGGTCTCCTTCATCGTCGGCGGCTTCGGCGGACTGGTGTGGATCTTCTCCGCCGAAAAGGCGGCAAAGGGCGCGGTGCCGATCGAAGTGCCGGAATAACTGCTAGCTTGGACAGCATGAGCATTTCCGAATTGTGGCTTGCGCTTTTGGCGGCCGTTGCCGCCGCGATGCTGTCGGCGGCCCTGACCTGGGCGATCCGGCCGCTGCTCCTCAAGCATGCGCTCGCCAAGCCAAATGCGCGCTCTTCGCATCAGATCCCGACCCCGCAAGGGGCCGGCATCGCGGTGATCGCGGCGACGCTGGTGATCGCCGGCGCCATTCTCAGTGGCATCGACATCTTGAATTCAAATCTGCCAGTCGCGGTTTTCGCAGCCACGCTGTTCATCGCGGCCGTCGGTTTCGCCGACGATCTCAATTCCATTCCGGTGCCGACGCGGCTGATGCTGCAGGCGATCGCCGTCGGCGCGATTCTCGTCGCGGCCCCGGGTGATCTTCGGCTTATTCCGGCCGTACCGTTCTGGATCGAACGCGGCCTGCTTTTGCTTGCCGGGCTCTGGTTCGTCAATCTCGTCAACTTCATGGACGGGCTGGACTGGATGACGGTTGCCGAGGTCGTGCCGATCACGGCTGCGATGCTCGTGCTCGGATGGTACGGTGAATTTCCGCCGGTGCCCGCGATCGTCGCCGCGGCGCTCTGCGGCGCAATGATCGGTTTTGCGCCCTTCAATCGCCCGGTGGCAAAGATCTTTCTCGGAGACGTCGGGAGCCTGCCGATCGGATTGCTGCTGGGCTGGTGTTTGTTGCAATTGGCGTGGCATCAGCATCTCGCTGCCGCGTTGCTGCTGCCGCTGTATTATCTGTCGGATACGACCGTGACATTGTTGCGCCGAATGGCGCGTGGCGAGCCGTTCTGGGCGGCGCACCGCCTGCATTTTTATCAGCGCGCGCGCGACAATGGTTTCTCGGTGCTGCGCGTGGTGATCGAGGTCTTCGCTCTCAACCTTGTGCTTGCGGCGCTCGCGATCGCATCGACCACTACACAATCATCGGCAACCAGCGCTGCGCTCGTCGTCGCGGGCGGCGGCGCGGTGGCGTTTTTGATGTACCGGTTTTCGCAGCGACGTCCGTGATCGCCGGACGCCTCCCGCTGTCAGCCCTCGCGCAACAGCTTTTGGGCCAGTTCGGAATAAGCCGCCATGGCGTCCGCAAAGTTGAACTGCCGGGCGATGGCGGCGGCGCGTTCGGCCCGCCGGGGATCTCCGGACGACGCGGCCAGACGGATGGTGCGCGCGAGTTCACCGGCATCGCCGGGCTCAACCACCCAGCCAACATCATGTTCGGTGACGGTCAAGGCGGCCTCCGCGTCACGCTCTGAGACGATGAGCACGGGCCGGCCGACCGCGAGCAGATTGTAGAACCGGCTGGGGACGGACACGCCCGCGACGTTCTTCCGGTAGGGAATGAGCCAGAGGTCGGCGGCCGAAAGAAACGCCTCGAGCTTTTCCTCCGGCACGCGGTCGACCAGGCTGACATTGGGAAGAGGTGTTTCGGATTGCATCGCCTTCAGGCGCTCGAAACCGATTCCCCAGCCCGAGAGAAGGAAATGGATCTCCGCCTCATCCCGCAGCAGTCGGGCCGCCTCGAACACGACCGCGGGATCGTGGGTAAAGCCGAGATTGCCGGAGAGACCGACAATGAAGCGAGCGGCCTGCGGGTGGCGGTAGGGATTATCGGGCGCGATCGGTCGCACAGCCGGCGTCAGCGTCGCCCAGTTCGGGATGAAGCGGAACTTGTCGCGCGTCACGCCGGGGTAACGCAGAAGCAGTCGCTCGGTATCGCGGCCGATGGTGATGATGGCATCGAGGGCGCGAAACGTCAGCGCGTTGAGGGCGCCTATCGCCTTGGCCGGAATCGACCCTGGCTTGAGGAGACCGGCCATCACCAGCACGTCCGGAAACAGGTCGTGCATGATCAGCGCCGAGCGGGCGCGCTTGAATTTGGCGGCGGCGACCACCGCATAAGGCAACATGAACGGCGCCGTCACGGTGAGCGCCACATCGCCACGCTGCAATCTCCTTGCGAGCGCCAGGAACACGCGAACCGCAAAGAGGATCTCGGCCGTCGCGCGCCTGATCAGCGCGGCCTTTCCCGGCATCCAGTTCTTGATTTCGACAACGGACGGCTGACCCGGACGATCAGGTCCTCGCGATGCCGAACCCGCGGTTCCCGAAAGCACCAGGAGGCGGGCATCCCGCGCGACGTGGTTCGCGATCGCCGACATGATGGCCGCGGTGGTGCTTTGGTCGGGGGGATAGTGCTGGGTGACGACGACGATTTTTCCGGACTTCTGCATCAATGGCTTTCGAAACGGAGCCGCATCGGCTGCTTCGATGGCGAGGGGATAGTCAAGCGGCGTTCGACCCGAATTCCGGGACGGCATCCTTCAGAACGGCCTTGATGGTGGCGCGGTCGTCTCTGGCGATCGCCTGCTCGAGGGCTGCGATCCACTTCCGCAGCGACTGCATCGGCGGTTCGTTGGGCTTGGCCGCCATGATGCCGGCGACGCCGATCTCGACGGCCGGCTCCTCGTTCGCAAACAGGATTTCGTTCAGTCGCTCGCCTGGCCGCATCCCGGTGAAAACGATATCGATGTCGTGGCCGGGCTCGAGGCCGGAAAGGCGGATCATGCGCTCGGCAAGATCGACGATTTTGACCGGCTGTCCCATGTTGAGCACATAGACCGAAACGTCCGAACGCCCCGGCGCGAGCGCGTGGGCTGCGGCCGTAATGACGAGGTCGCAGGCCTCGCGGATGGTCATGAAATACCTGACCATCTCGGGATGGGTGACCGTCACCGGACCACCCGCATCGATCTGCGCCTTGAATTTCGGCACCACCGATCCGTTGGACGCCAGCACGTTGCCGAACCGCACGGAGATGAACCGCATCCGCGGCTTGCCACCCGGCAGAGCCGCGAGGTCATGATCGAGCGCCTGGCAATACATTTCGGCAAACCGCTTGGTCAGCCCCAGCATCGATACCGGCTCGATCGCCTTGTCGGTCGAGATCATCACCATCGCCTCGGCGCCCGCCACCAACGCCGCATCGGCGACATTCACCGATCCGAAAATATTGGTCTTGACGCCCTCGCTCCAGTCGCGTTCGAGGATCGGCACGTGCTTGAGAGCCGCGGCGTGGAAGACGATGTCCGGCTTGAATTCATTCATCAGCCGCAGCACGCGATCGCGGTCGCGGATATCCGCAACCCGTCCCTCGATCACCGCGTTGACGCCATGCGCCGCGAGCTCTTCGGTGATGGCATAGAGCGCCGGCTCCGAATTCTCGATCACCAGCAGTCGCGCGGCGCCGAACGTCACGACACGCTCGCAAATCTCCGAACCGATCGAACCGCCCCCGCCGGTGACGATGACCGCCTTGCCTTTCACCAACGCCTCGAGCCGCGCATAATCGATCTTTTCGCTGGGACGCAGCAGCAGGTCCTCGACCGCGACCGACGTCAAACGCGGCGCGTCCCCGCTTTCCAGCGACGGCAGACGGCTGACAATCAGCCCCAACCGGCGCGCGCGCATCAAAACAGATTCGGGCCGCGCCTCAGGGTCGAAAGCCGACGGCGTCATCACGACCCGGGCAATCGGCTTGTTGCGCTTGGCGAAATCGGCGATGACATCCTCGATGTCGTCGATGCCGCCAAGCACCGGAATGTTGCGGATCAACTGGCCGCGGTCGGCGGGCGATGGCGACAGCAGGCCGACCGGCCAGATCCGCTTGACGGCGCCGCTTTCGATTCCACGCAGCAGGATTTCGGCATCGGCGGCGCGACCGACCAGAAGCGTCGGTGCCGCGTCCTCCGAGCGAGCGTGATGGCGCACGCGCGTGTAGCGGAAATAGCGGTAGGCAAAGCGCAAGGCGCTGAGAAAGAATACCTCGAGAAACCAGAACAGGATGATCGTCACTTTGCCGAAAAAGAACGCGCCATGAACGTTGGGCGCGACGAAAATATAATCCAGCACCAGCAGCGCAACGGCCAGTACGGTCGCCGCGCGCAGGATATTCAGCGCGTCGGGCAGCGAAATGAAGCGCCACTTCGCGGTGGTCAGATTGAAAGCAAGACAAACGACCAAGCTGAACGCGACGAACCAGGGCAGGATGCGAAACAGCAGCGGCAAGCGATCGGTCAGAAGCTCGCCTTCGAAATGCAGGTAAAAGCTTCCCAACAGGGCAACCGCGGTCGCCAGCGCGTCGTGCGCGACTATCAGCGCGTTGCGTATGGTCGGACTTGGGAGGCGCATCATGTCACTGACCGGTCACCAAAGAGAGCGGGCGTGGCCCGTTGTGTATGCTGATACCCGATCCGGCGGGAGCATTCCAGCCGTCAAGGTTCAACGGAATCCAAGGCTGCCCCCGATGTGGCGCGCGAACCTGGCCTCAGCATCGCCCCACCCGCGATCCCCACGCCGAGAACATAGATCCAGCCCTCGTTGAAATCGAAAATGTGCGAATTGAACAGCGAGGTGAAAAAATTCTGCACCACCACCATCAACCCGATCCAGGCCATCAGGCCTTCGCCGCGAAACAGCATGAGGTGCGAAAGCCACATCGCATACAAAACGACCACGCCGACCACGCCCCACTGGACCGCGACGTTCAAGGTCTGGTTATGCGGGTTCGCGACGACCTCCGCGGTGGCCGCACGGATCGGACCAACCGCGGCCTGCTCGAAAAGCTTCTCGGTCGAGCCCGTACCGTGGCCCAGCAGGGGCGCCTCGACAAAGAAACCCAGCGACTTCCGCCAATACTCCAGCCGCAGGCCCATCGAGGTCGCGACGTTTTGCTCCTTGTAACGCGTGTAATCGCTCGAGAAGGATTCGATCGTCGAGCGCAATTTCGGCGACGTCGCGAAGGCCAGCCCCGCCAGCACCACAGCGACGGACAATATGGCGACGCTGGTTCGCCATCTCAGGTGCAGCAACGCGAACACCGCCAGCATGATCGGCATCGTTACCAGTGCCGTGCGCGAAACGACGACGAATGCCATGTTGACCACGAAGCTCAGCGCGACCGCGATCAGCACCAATGCCGGAACGACCCTTCCGGATCGCAGCAGCGAAATTGCGGGGTAGGCCAGCACCACGGCGCACAGGGTGAATTCCTGGCTCTGGTCGATATAGTTCTTGACCGCCACGCCGTATTCGGCGCCGGTCTTCAAGGCAAACCGCGGGTCATATGCGACAAGCCAGGACATCCCCATCAGCACGATGCACGACACCAGGAAGGCCATGAAAACCGCCAGGCCTCGCGTCGGGCGTTGGAAATGATAGAACAATAACGGCAGCACCAGCAATTTCGCGGTCGGACCGATCGCGTGAAGCCGTGCACCCCATGGCGCCGCCGACCACAGTGTTCCGACGACCGCGAGCGCAAACAGCGCGACCGGCAGAAGCGAGATCGGACGATTCAAAGTTTGCAGGAACACTTTCGCATCGAAGAAGGGTGACATCGTCACGATCGCCGCGACGGTGAAGATCGCGGTCAGCGATGTCGACCACGGCAGCGCAAGGGCTACCAGGATGAAGCAAATATCCGTGGCCCTCGCCCAGGCGGCCGGATCCCGCCACAGCCTCCACAAAAGCGCGGCAACAGGCTCGCGCGCCACAGCACTCACGATTTGGCTCCCCGCGCGCGGTCCACCAGCGAGGTCGTGCTGAAACCGGGCAAGATGTCGACCAAGAGCACCTCGCCGCCATGGGCTTCGACGATCTCATGGCCGACGACCTGCGCGCGGGTATAGTCGCCGCCCTTCACCAGCACGCTCGGTTTGATCGCGCTGATCAGCCGGATCGGGGTGTCCTCCTCGAAGATGGCGACGAGATCGACCGCCTCAAGCGCTGCAAGCACCTCGGCCCGCGCGCGCTCATCCTGGACCGGACGGCCGGCGCCCTTCAGCCGCTTCACGGAAGCGTCGCTGTTGAGGCCCACGATCAGACGATCGCAGGCAGCACGCGCCGCAGTCAGGACCTTGACGTGGCCGGGATGCAGAATGTCGAAACAGCCATTGGTGAATCCGATCCGCAGGCCCTGCTTGCGCCATTCGAGCAGCGGCGTCTCGAGGTCGCCGCCGGCGGCGACAATCTTTTCCTCAGCCGCAAGGAAAGCGTGCGGCAGAATTCTGCGGCGCAGTTCGGCCGATGTCACGCTGGCCGTGCCCTTCTTGCCGACCGCGACCGCGGCGGCTGCGTTCGCCAGCCGCACAGCCGGATCCCAGCCGGCCCCCGCCGCAAGCGCGACCGCCAGCACCGCAGCCACGGTGTCGCCGGCGCCCGAGACGTCGCGCACCTTGACCGGATGCGCTGGTACATGGACGGGCTCGCCCTTGCGCGGCACCAGCGTCATGCCGTGCTCGCTTCTCGTCACCAGGATGGCCTCGCAATCGGCAAGCCGCATCGCGTCCTGCGCGGCTTCGGCGATGCTCGCATCCGAATCCGCGCGGCTTCGGGTCGCCTCCGCGAACTCCTTGCGGTTCGGCGTGAGCAGCGTCGCGCCGCGATAGATCGCGAAGTTGGCGCTCTTGGGATCGACGATCACGCGCTTACCGAGCTTGCGGGCGGCATCGATCACATTGCGGATCACGCGCGCCGTCAGCACGCCCTTGGCGTAGTCGGACAACAGCACGATGTCGGCGCGCTCGAGCTGCGGCAAGACGGCGTCGATCAGTTTCTGCTCGATGTCGGGTGCGGCCGGCTGCGCCAGCTCCCAGTCCGCGCGCAGCATATGGGTCGAGAAATGTTCCGAGACGAAACGCACCTTGCGCGTCGTCGGCCGGGAGGGATCGCAAACCAGAACGCTTTCGATTCCGCTTTCCCTCGCAAGCGCAGCCTTGAGCAACGCCGCGGCGTCATCGTCGCCGATCAGGCCGACAAAGATGCAGCGCGCGCCGAGGGCGGCGATGTTGCGCGCGACGTTGCCCGCGCCGCCGATATTGGTTTCGCTGCGCTGCACGGCGATGACCGGCGCCGGCGCTTCCGGTGAAATCCGCGACACCTCGCCGTAGACGAATTCGTCGAGCATGAGGTCGCCGACGCAGAGCACGGTCTGGCGCGCCATCGCATGGATCAGGGCTTCAAAATCGAACATGTCTTCTCGTTGCCTGTTGTGCGATCAGCGGTAGCGGTCGGAGCGATCGAGGTAACCCTTGACGTAGTGGCCGACCGCCTCTTCCAGCGCCGTGAAGCCGCCGTTATAACCGGCGCGCGTGAGCCGATCGACCTCGCTTTGGGTGAAGTACTGGTAGCTGTCGCGGATCGAGGCCGGCATGTCGACGTAGCGGATATTCGGCGCCGTGCCGAGCGCGGCATAGGCCGCAAGCATCAGATCCTTGAAGCTGCGGGCCTTGCCGGTGCCGACGTTGAAGATGCCCGAGACCGACGGCGTCGCGATCAGCCACATCAACACCCGCACCGCATCGTCGACATGGATGAAATCGCGCCGCTGATCGCCGTCCGCAATACCGTCGCGATGCGACTTGAACAGCTCGACGGTGCGCCCGGCCCTGACGTCGTCGAAGCGCCTTGCCAGCACGCTCATCATCGCGCCCTTGTGATACTCGTTGGGGCCGAACACGTTGAAGAATTTCAAGCCCGACCCATTGCGGCGGCAGCTTTTCCTTTTTGCTTGCGCGCTCGATCACCGCCATGTCGAAGAGATGCTTGCTCCAACCATAGAGGTTCATCGGCCGCAGTGCCTTCAGCGCGGCAAGCGACGGGTCGTCGCGAAACCCCTGCGCGCCGTCGCCATAGGTCGCGGCGGAGGACGCGTAAATGAACGGCGTCGCATGGGACGTGCACCAGTCCAAAAGGCGCATCGAGAAGCGGAAATTTGTCTCGATGACGAGATCGCCGTCGGTGGCCGTGGTCTCGGAAATGGCGCCCATATGGATGATCGCATCGAGCTTTCGGCCGTTCAGCCAGCTCGGCAACTCCCTGGGCGGCACGAGGTCGGCGAGCTGGCGTTTGGCGAGATTGCGCCATTTGCCGTCCTGGCCAAGCACGTCGCACACGACGACGTCGGAGCGGCCCGCATCATTGAGCGCGGCCACGACATTCGATCCGATAAAACCGGCGCCACCGGTCACCAGCAACATTCTTGCGCCCTGCCCTTGATGTCCGTGGTCAGCTTTGCCCCACTCCAGCTTATCAGGCAACTTGGGTCGCCCGGCGTGGTGAAGAGGGTCAATTGTCGACTTTACCCCGCCGCGCGGAGCAGATACCGACAGGCTCGAATTTTCACCATACGGCCTGCCGCCAAAATATGAATAAAGATTCAGAACATATCGTGACGATTGAGGACGCCACCGATACAAGGCCGATCCTGATCATTCCCTATATGTGGATCGGCGACTTCGTCCGCGGGCATAGCGTGGTGCGGGTGCTGAACCAGCGCTGGCCCAACCGGCCTGTCGATTTGCTCACGACCACCCTGTGCGCGCCCCTGGTCGATTATATGCCCGGCGTCCGCGCCGGCATCGTCTGGGACCTGCCGCGAAGCCGGCTGGCGTTGGCCAGGCAACGGCAGCTTGCCGACCAGTTCCGCGCGAGGGGGTACGGCACGGCGATCGTTCTACCCCGCACCTGGAAGTCCGCGCTCGCGCCTGCGCTCGCCGCAATCCCGGAGCGGGTGGGCTTCGTCGGCGAGGCGAGATTTGGCCTGATCAACCAATGGCGCTGGGGCGAAAAGAAGCTGCCTCGCTTCATCGACAAGAATGCGGCTCTCGCGCTGCCCGACGGTGCTCCCCTGCCGCCGGAATGGCCGGTGCCGCAGCTTCGGGTAGGCGCCGACGAGGTGAGCCGCTTTCGGCAAACCAAAGGACTTGGCGAGAGCATGGCGGTGGCCTTGGCACCGGGCTCGGTCGGGGCGTCCAAACGCTGGACCTACTATCCGCAAGCCGCAAAACTGCTGGCGCAGCAGGGCCTCGACGTCTGGGTCGTCGGCGGACCGGGCGAGCAGGCGCTTGCCGCAGAAATCGTCGCGGCCGGCGGCCCACGCGTGCGCGACCTCACCGGAAGCGACCTGCGCAACGGCATTTTGGCGATGGCGGCGGCTCGCCTGGCGATCTCGAACAATTCCGGGCTCATGCACGTCGCAGCCGCCCTGGGAACGCCGACCATGGGCATTTTCGGCCCGACCAGCCCGTATCACTGGGCGCCGCTCAATGGTCTCGCGGCGACGGTCCAGACCAGGACCGTCGTGCCGTGCCAGCCCTGCCACCGCCCGGTCTGCACCATGAACGACCATCGCTGCATGCGCGACATTCCCCCTTCCGATGTGGTTGAGATCGCGCAGCGTGTGCTGGGGAAGGCCGGGAGCGGTCCCGATGCGTCATTCCGGGATGGTGCGTAAGCACCAGACCCGGAATCTCGAGATTCCGGGTTCGCCGCTTCGCGTCGCCCCGGAATGACAGTGAGCTTGCACAGGCCCCGCGTGGTCATTACCAAAGATTGGACGTCAACTTCTTACTGTGTTGCTTGAGCCAAACATGACGCGCGGGACAAACGGAAAATGAGCGGCGCGGATTCTGCCCGCTCAGCACTTAGGCCCGCCGCTTTCCTCGACCGCGACGGCGTCATCAATCACGACGACGGCTACATGGGCACGCGCGAACGCATCCGCTGGATGCCGAACGTGGCGAAGGCGATCCGCAGGCTGAACGAGGCCGGATATCTGGTGTTCTTCTTCACCAACCAGTCCGGCGTGGCACGCGGTTTCTTCACCGAGGATGATCTCAGCACGCTTCATGACTGGATGCGCGCCGAACTCGCCGGCCAGGGCGCGCATATCGACGATATCCGTTACTGTCCGCATCATCCCGACGGTTCAGTCGAGGGTTATCTCGAAGACCATCACTGGCGAAAGCCGAGCCCGGGAATGATCCATGACCTGATGGAGCATTGGCCGGTGCGCCACCAAGGCAGTTTTGTCATCGGCGACCGCGCAAGCGATCTCGAGGCGGCGAAGGCCGCAGGCCTTCCGGGCTTTCTGTTTACGGGCGGCGATCTCGATGCCTTCGTCGCCGACATCATGGCTCAGATCAGCGCGCGGTAAACCGTCGATATCGCGTTTGCTTCGGCATCGAGGCTGAATTTCTCAAGCACCCGCGCGCGCGCCCGCTCGCCCATTGCGTTTGCGGAAGCCGGATCGCGCATCAATGGCTCGAGCGCCGCCACGAGCGCCTCGACGTCTCCCGGCGGCGTCAGCACGCCGGTGACGCCGTCCTCGACCACGACTTCAGCGGCGCCGGCGCGCGAGGCCACCAGCGCGTTTGCCGCCGACATCGCCTCGATCAGCGTCAACCCGAAGCCTTCGTTGCGCGAGGTGAAGGCGTAGATCGTCAGCCGCTGGTACCAGCGCGGCACGTCCTCGATTCCCACTTCGCCTGTGATGAGAACGCGCGAATTGAGGCCGGCGGCCTCGATCCGCTTTTTCAAATCGTTCGCAAAGCCCTGTTGCTCCGGCACGATCGCCCCGACCAGTACGGCGGCGAAATCCGGATAATGCGGCAGCAGCCGGCACATCGCTTCGACGAACACATCCGTGCCCTTCTGCGCCCGCACCCGGCCGAAGCAACCAATGGCGTAGCGGCCCGGTAGCCCGGTTTCCGCGAAAGCTTCGGCGCGATCACCCGGCGGCGCATAGCGATCGGTGTCGACGCCGTGCAGAATCACCGTCGCCCCGCGCTTGAGAAACGACGCCGAGATGTCGCTGGTGGCGATGATCGCGTCCATTCGTCTGATCAGCCAGCGCGTGATCCAGCTGTGATGGCGTTGCGCAGCCGAAGTGAACACCAGTTTGAAAGGCCAGCCGAGCGCGCGCAAAAGGACGCCCGCGATCATCTCGTTGTTGCGCCGTGCGTGCCAGACGATTGGCGTCGGCCTGCGCCACAATCGCAGAAGATCGGCAAATCCGATTCCTGCGATGCCTTCGGGCCGGTCGGGACCAAGCCACGCCGCGCGGAATATTTTGGCGAGCTTCGGTGCCACCATGCGGTTGGTCGCGGTGACGCCGGAATAGCGCCTGTGCAGATTTGGCACGACCAGCTGCAGATTGTCGGCGGAAATGTTCGGTAGTCCCACGTCTGGCTCCGTTTCGCGCATGTCCTATACGCAACATTAAGCATAGTGGCCAGTTCGCCCGCGCCGAAACCCCCTCTTCACCGCGATCCCGATAGCCTCAGACCCATAGAGCGCGATCAGCAAAACCACGCCCCGGTTTTGCGTCCGATCGCGCTCCAAACAATGAGGGCGCATGACCTTTTCGCCGAACCGCTCACGCGTTGGCGGAACATGCGCCGGGAGATGGTTGAGCTCATGACCGTGCTTGTCACCGGCGGTGCCGGCTATATCGGAAGTCATATGGTTCACGCGCTGGTGGAAGCCGGCGAAAGCGTCGTGGTGGTCGACAACCTCTCCACCGGATTTTCCGCGTTCCTGCCGCACGGCGTGCCGTTGTTGATCGGGGACGCCGGCGACGAGAACCTCGTCGGGGGCGCGATCGCCACGCACGACGTGGACAGCATCATCCACTTCGCCGGCTCCGTGGTGGTGCCGGAATCGATGCGCGACCCGCTCGGCTATTACCGCAACAACACCATGACCACGCGCGGCCTGTTGAACGCGGCGGTCAAGGGCGGCGTCAACCGCTTCATCTTTTCTTCCACCGCTGCCGTGTACGGCAATCCCGATCAGGTGCCGGTTCCCGAACATGCACCGACCCGGCCACTCTCACCTTACGGCTCCTCGAAACTGATGGCCGAGATCATGCTGCACGATGTGGCCTCCGCCCACGGCATGGCATACGTGGCGCTGCGCTATTTCAACGTGGCGGGCGCCGACCCCGAGGCGCGGATCGGACTTGCGACCGTGGGGGCGACGCATCTGTTGAAGATCGCGGTCGAGGCAGCGACCGGGCAGCGCGCCAAGATCGACGTCTACGGAACCGACTATCCGACGCCCGACGGAAGCTGCATCCGTGATTTCATCCACGTCAGTGATCTCGCACAGGCCCATCGGGCAGCGCTCGCCTATTTGCGTGGCGGCGGGGTGTCCGCAACGCTCAATTGCGGCTACGGCCGCGGCTATTCGGTGCTGGAAACGATCGAGGCGGTACGGCGCGTCTCGGGGCGCAATTTCGCGGTTCAATATGCGCCGCGCCGGGTAGGCGACATCATGACCATGGTCGCCGATACCAGCCGCATCCGCAGCGTGCTCGACTGGACGCCGCAATTCGATGATCTCGAAACCATCGCCGCCCACGCGATGGCCTGGGAAAAGAAATTGCTCCGCGAGCGCCAAAGCGAGCTCGAACAGGCCGCCTCAGCCTAAGAATCTAGCCGGCCGCAAGCCCTGATTTGGCTTGAAAAACCACAATATAGCAGGCAAGGAAACGGACGTTTCGGAGCAACCCTGACACGCGGGGCAGAGCACCGCCCAAAGCTGTCAATGGAACGTGGATGACCGAACTTCCGAGGAAGATCACAGACGACCCCTATGGGGCCGCAATCCTGATTCGCCGCCTGGTCATGGAACAGGGGGTCGTCTTTTGGCGACGTTACCTGACCGCTTTCGTGCTGATGGGTGCCGCGGCCGGCGCCACCGCCGGCTCCGCCTACATCCTCGGTCAGGTGATCAATCAGGCCTATGTCGAGAAGAACGTTCCGGGCATCGCCATTCTTTCCGGCGTCACCGTTGTTCTGCTGTTCATCAAGGGCGTGGCCACCTACGGCCACACGATGATTCTGTCGAAGATCAGCAACGCCATTCTCGCCAACAATCAACGGCGGCTGTTCGCCAAGCTGATGAACGAGAGCATCGGATTTTTTTCCGAACGTCATTCGTCGGAATTTCTGGCGCGGCTGACCGCCGGCGCCAAATCCATCACCGACGTGCTCAACATGCTGATCAACGCCGTCGGGCGCGACCTCCTGATGCTGATCAGCCTGATCGGCGTGATGGTGATGCAGGATCCGTTCCTGTCGTTCATCGGTCTTGTGGTGGTGCCGCCGGCGATGCTGATCCTCCGCAAGCTGGTCAAACGGGTCAAGGGCCTGGCCTACAACCAATTCACCGGCACCGCCGACATCCTGGAGACGATGCAGGAATCGCTGCAAGGCATCCGCACCGTGAAGGCGTTCACGCTGGAAGGGGCCATGCAGCGGCGCATCGACGAGAATATCGCCGTCGTCGAGCGCAACGCCAACAAGATGGCCCGGGTCTCCAACCGCTCGAACCCGCTGATGGAAACGCTCGGCGGCTTCGCGGTCGCCGGCTGCCTGCTCTATGGCGGCTACAGCGTGGTCGCGCTTGGCGCAACGCCCGGCCAGTTCTTCTCCTTCATGTCGGCGTTCCTGCTGGCGACTGAGCCTGCGAAACGCCTGGCGCGGCTCAACATCGACCTGAACAGCCAACTGGTCGGCGCACGCATGCTGCTGGAGGTCGTCGACAGTCCGGCGAGTGAGCCCGACGACGATCGACAAGCCGGCGCTCAAACTGACCGACGCACGGGTCGAACTGCGTGACGTGAGCTTCGCTTACCGGCGCAACGAGCCGGTACTCAACCGCATGAGTTTTGTCGCTGAACCCGGAAAGGTCACGGCGCTGGTCGGCCCGTCCGGCGGCGGCAAGTCGACGGTGCTGGCGCTGTTGCTGCGGTTCTACGAGGCAAATAACGGCGAGATCCTGATCGACGGGCAATCGATCGCCAGCGTGTCGCGCAAATCGCTTCGCGCGCAAACCGGCTATGTCGGGCAGGACGTGTATTTGTTCCGCGACACCATCCGCGCCAATATCGCCTTCGGCAAGGCCGGCGCGAGCGAGGCCGAGATCGTCGCGGCGGCAAGAGCGGCCTGCGCGCACGAATTCATCATGGGCTTTCCGCTCGGCTACGACACGCCGGTCGGCGAACACGGCACGCAATTGTCCGGCGGCCAGCGTCAGCGGGTCGCGGTGGCGCGGGCGCTGTTGCGGAATGCGCCGATCATCCTGCTCGACGAGGCCACCGCCGCGCTCAATTCGGAATCCGAAAAGCAGGTGCAGGAAGCGATCGAACATCTTTGCCAGAACCGCACCACGATCGTGATCGCCCACCGACTCCACACCATCATGCACGCCGACGCCATCCTGGTGGTCGAGGGCGGCGAGATCGTCGAGCGCGGACGGCACGACGACCTCCTACGCCGCAGCGGTCGCTATGCCTCTTTCTTCCGCCTGCAACAGCGCGACGCCGGACCGCCGACGCTGGCGCCGGTTAGCGCGACGGCGTAAGCTAAGACCCAGGATTCCAACCCAAGTTTTCCAACCCGAACCCGAGCCCCCTTCATGAGCGCGACATCCTTCGTCATTCCCCCTCCTCCGCAAGCTTCGATCGCCGTCGCCGGTGAATCGAGATCATTTCCGGTGCGCCGCATCTGGTGCGTCGGGCGCAATTATCTCGAGCACATCCGCGAGATGGGAAATGACGAGCGGGCGCCGCCGTTCTTCTTCGCCAAGCATCCCGACATGCTCGAGCCGGATGGCGCCACCATCCCCTACCCGCCGCTGACCAAGGATCTGCACCACGAGGTGGAATTGATCGTCGCCATGAAGAGCGGCGGCCTCAATATTCCGACCGACAAGGCGCTCGATCACGTCTACGGCTATGCGGTCGGCATCGACCTCACGCGCCGCGACCTGCAGCTCGCCGCGCGCAAGAAGGAGCGGCCCTGGGAAGTCGGCAAATCATTCGACCATTCCGCGCCCTGCGGCGCGATGCAGCCGGCCTCGAAGATCGGCCACCCCGGCAAGGGCAAGATCTGGCTTTCGGTCAACGGCGCCGAGCGGCAGAAGGGCGACCTCACCGAATTGATCTGGAGCGTGCCGGAAATCATCTGGCAATTGTCGCAACAGGTGTCGCTCGGCGCCGGCGACATCATCATGACGGGAACGCCGGCCGGCGTCGCCGCCGTCGTTCCGGGCGACAAAATCGAATGCGGCGTCGACGGCGTCGGCACGCTCAAGGTTTCGATCGGCAAGCCGGAATAGCCTGACGTTCGCGCCGACGACAGACCGCCGTTGGGGCGTCTCGAACATGATCCGATTAGATTGAATCGGATCATGTTCTCAATCTTATTGTTTGAGCATGATCTCCGCGCAAACGCGTTTGTCGCGAGGGAAAACCGGTCCCACTTTGCGCTAACGCGGCCCTTCGGGTCCGGATCATACTCTACTGCGCCAGCAGCAATCTGATCCAGGCATCGCCGAGCCACCGCTCGAATTCCTCAATGGACCAGCCGCGTTGCTCGACAAGCAGCAGGTAGAACTCCGGCGAGTTCATGCTCCAGATGATATCGGCCGCGGCGGATACCGAAAGTTCGGGGCGCAGCCTTCCGGTGGATGCGAGGTCGTCGGCGAACAAACGCATGTTTGCCGCCCGCCGCTCCGCGATCTCCAGCCAAAGCGACCTCAAATCGGAATCCAGCGAAGCGGCTGCCCGTAGCGCGTTGAAGAGCGGTGCGAGACGCGGCTGAATCTTGCAGAGCGCGGCCGCATAAATGCGCAACTTGCGCGAGGCATCGTGCTCGCCACGGATCATCTGGACATAATCGCGTTGCTCCGCGGCGACGGCTTCATCTCCCCCCGAAATTGCGGTTTCGACCAGAAGCCGAAACAGCGCGGGCTTCTTCCCCACCACCGCGTAGACCGTATCGAGCGCGACATCGGCGGCTTTCGCGATATCGGGCATTGTCGTGGCCGCATAGCCGTGCCGGAGAAACAGCTTTCGCGCGGCCGTCAGGATCGCCTGACGCGTCGCGCGCGCGCTCTCCTGACGCGACGATGAATCGTAGGCGCGCCGTCTTTGCTTCCGAGCCATATGTCCCCCTTGACTCATATTAATCCTAATATTATTCGGATTAATTGTGAATGTCAACTTCATGCAAAGGACAAGCGATGACTGCGACCGCGATCGATTTTGCCAACCTGATGCTCGCCGCCTTGTTGGCCGGCGCCGTGTTCGGCGCGTGGCTGATGATGCAGCCCGGCGGGCTCGACGCCGCGACTTACGTCATGCAGCATCAAAACGGGGTTCGCACCTTGAACGGCGTCATGCCCCCACTCGGCGCCCTCACCATTGTCGTGACGCTGGCGGCGGCGTTCCTGGCCCGGGACGATCGCGCACGGCTCATCCTGCTCGTTGCGGCGGCGGTATGCTTCCTGGCGGTCGGCCTCATTACCCGCTTCTGCAATCAGCCCATCAACGCCATCGTCATGACATGGGCTTCCGACTCGCCGCCTGCAATTTGGACCCAGCTACGTGATGAGTGGTGGCGCTGGCACAGCATTCGCCTGGTCTTCTCGCTGATCGCGCTCTCTCTGACGATCGCCGCGACGCTGCGACGCGCCTGAAGACCAAGCAATCAACGCTCACCCACCCAGACTTCGAGGTATCTCATGTTACTCATTATTTTGGTTGCGGCGCTCGATCCCGTCATTCGTTCGCTCTCGACATTCCTGCGACGGATGATTTGCGAATGGCGTGACGCGACTGCGCGCGGCAGGCGGCAGAATCCAATGCGGGACTAACGGCGCCGCCACGCCGAACCTTCAAGACGTGAAAATCGAGGTTCGCACCGGCGCTTGTCAACCCTGAAAAAGATCAGGCGTACCGCCAGCGTCGTTCCGCTGGTCATCTCATGGGGGAAGTGGAGCCTCTGTCGGGTTTAGGCTACCAAGCGGAGTGCCAGCGAGTTGAAGTAGGCTTGATCCGGGGTGCGGCCGTCAAGATTCGAATGCGGACGTCGGTCGTTGCAGAGTCGAGATACCGGCCAATCGAAGCTCGCGACTCGCCGACGGTTTCGTAAGCTCGCAGATAGACCCCTGATATTTGACGCTGCGAGGGCCTTCCTCCGCTATCAACCCAAACAGCTATCGAGCATTCTCAAGCGATGTGGACGTTGAGCAGCGCGGCCATGATGAGGCTGGAGGCAACGACTCCCAGAGTGATGAGGGCCAGCGCGAGGCGATTGGCCGTCGCCGGTGAAATATCATGTTGCAGCAAGACCCCTCTCAGGCCACACGCAACGTGGGCGACAATTGCGATCGGTCCCACCCAATAATGCGCAATCAGGCGAAGTTTGAAAAGACTGGCCAGCAAGCTGTCGTTGGGGCGGGTCAACCAGGCCCAATTCGTGTCAATTTCTGCATGGCGCGCCGCAAACACCGCCGTCATATGGGCGAGAAAATAAACGCCGATGTATGCGCCGCACATGGTCTGCACGGTGCCGAAGATATCGCTCGGCATTCTCATCTTCCATCGCACCAGCACGATGCCACTCAGGACCTGAAAACCGATCAACGCCAGTAAAATCGGTTGGACAATATCGTCGCGATAGACGTGGCGCGCGGCGTTCATGATTGCAGTGTGGACTGATCCGCTCCAGAAGCCGGCCAGATGATTCCCGATGTGAGGCCCGACAAACAGCAGCAGGATTGCAAGAGCGGAAACGCCATGGGCAACGGCCAGTCGGCGATGTCCGACGGGCGATATGGCAGATGCTGCCGATGACGACCTGGAGCCCAACAGGACGATCATCGCCATCAGCGTCCAAAAGATGAGCCATGCGACTGGCACTGCCGAAGGCGCACGCAGCACGCCTCCGACGTTTGCGAACCCCACATAGAGAGAAGGTGTGGCAAACGCCAGAAGGGCAACGCATCGGGCGCGAAACTTCTCGGGTCTTTCGACATGCGGTGATCCGAGCGTCAGTCCAGATACAAAGCTGACCAGCATGACCACCAGCGCCAGTGTCAGCGACCCGATGACACTGACCCAAACGATCGGTCCGTTCGGCGAGTCCGACCCGTGCGCCAGGACAAGGCCGGCGGACAGCCAACTCAACAGCAACGGATAAGCCAACGCGCACAGCGCAGGGATGACGAGCAACAGGCGATGAAGCGATACCGCACTCAACGCTGAAACGCCGCCGCGACGGGCGTCTCGGGACGCCATGATCGCTGACAGACCGAGAGCGTTACGTTCATTCATCGTATTTCTCCCCGGTGTTCACGACGGCGTGCGTCTGAGTTGGTCCCGCTTGTCTGAACAAAATCTCCGCGTCGATAAGTGGAGCCTCTGCCGATCATTTCAAGGCGGAAGCGACGATGAGGCCGAGCACCGCAAACGTCAGGGAATATTTTAGCGCGTAATAGACCTTGCGGTTCCACTTCTTGACACGTTGTCCGGCCAGATGAATTTCGTAGAGGCCGCCGAACGCCTTGTTGAGCACGCCGACCTGCTCACCTTCCATATTCTGGGTCGCCGAGGCCTTGACGATGTGGTGGCTGATCCAACGATTGATCGCCGTCATGAAGCCGTACTTCATCGGCCGTTCGACGTCGCAGAACAGGATGATGCGGGACTGACCGGTCTGATTCTCGGCACGGTGAATGAAGGTCTCGTCGAACACAAACCCCTCTCCGTCGCGCCAGACGCATTCCACGCCATCGACCAGGATCCGGCATTTGTCCGAATTGGGGGTGACCAGTCCGAGGTGATAACGCAAGGAGCCGGCGAACGGGTCGCGATGCGCGCCGAGCTTGCCGCCCGGTGGCAACATGGCAAACATGGCGCCGTGGACAGATGGAATCGAATTCAGGAGCTCGACGGTCTTCGGGCAGAGCGAACGTGCCGACGGAAGAAAGTCATCGTACCATTTGAGATAAAAGCGCTTCCAGCCGCTCTTGAAGAACGAGTAGAAGCCCCAGTCGTTGTTCTTCGCCGCCGCGCGGATGAAGCCCTCGTCGAACAGTCGCACCGCCTCGTCACGGATCGTCTCCCAGTTATCGCGAAGTTTGGCGAGTTCGGGAAATCGGTCGAGCGGGAGCACCGGCTCGTTCGGCACCGCCGAGCCTGCGTACATCAGGACATTATAGGGAGCGAGGAACGTCGAGTGATCGCCAAGCTGACGCCCGATCCGGAGACGTTCGCGACCGCGGAAGTGCACATAGATCGTCGACGCAGCGAAGATATAGAGCACCACAAACTGTGGTGCGAGAAGTTTCCCCAACATTTTTTCGAACCTATGATCGCCCGCCAACGCTCACAGTCACAAGGGCATGTCTTGCGAAAGCCGATCCCCCGGATCCTACCGGGAGTGCTTCTCGGCGCCGCAAAAGCTCCACTACTTCATCACGCTCCGATTTCGGCGGCAAGATATCCTCACCACAAGTTGAAATCGCCGTAATGCGAGAAGAAGGGCCGCCGGGAGGATTTCCGGCTTGAATGGCGGTCGGCCAGGGCTTCGAAAGCGCCAAGGCTCCGAAGCGAAACCCTCAGACCCGCGCCAGCGCCTGCAAACCCTTGAAGGTCAGGCGTTTCGGGTCCTTCACGCCGTCGAGGTAGAGACGGCGGATAAAGGCTGCGACCATTTCACGATCGCAATCGGTCAACGCAACCACGGCATCGATGGCAATTCTTTGGGCGTCCATGGGCTTCCTCATGCGGTCTAAAAGCCTCGACCGCCTATTTTGGAATGCGTCGATTAATTCGACGTTAACCGTCTCGCCATGATCCCCGATTCGGCAAAGTGCGCGAATACGTGAAACAACGCATGCCGCCGCCGCGCCGGCCCGATCGTTCATTTCGACGCGTCATCGACCTTGCCGAAGCGCCGGCCGATCAATCGGCAACCTCCTACGGATTTTGTTCGGCAGAGGTCAGATGCTTCAGCAACAGGGTCTCGCAAAGACGCTGCGCTTCGCCAAGCGACATGAGCTTCTTCTCGAAGGTGAGCTGCAGAGAAATTCCATCGATCAAGGCAAGGATAAGGGCGCTGGCCTGAAGCACGTTCACGGATTTGAAATCGCCGCGCGCAATACCCCTTTCGATAATTCCGCCGATTGACTCGCGCGCGCGCCGATAGGTCTTTTTGTTGAGCAACGCGAGAGCTGGGTCATGCAACGACTCTCCCCAAAGCGCCATGAACACGGTCCAGAATTCCCTGTCGACGGTGGCCACCGTCAGACACGCCTTGATCATTCCCCGCAGCTGATCTTTCGGATCCCTGGCATTTTTGAATTCGGATTTGGCGCGAAGATCGAGATCATCCATGACGTGCTCCGCCGCGGCGGCGAGGATCGCGCGTTTATCCTTGAAATAATAGTGCAGTATGCCCTGACTGATTCCGGCTTCCTCCGACAATCGTTTCATCGTCAACTGAGAAAATCCGCTGCGCGCGAGGCAGCGGATCGTTGCGCGAATTATCTCATTCGCTCGGGTGCGGTTCGGATCGGGTCTGCGCCCCATGAGCAGGAACCTGCCTCAGTTCCGCCGTTCAGATCGCGCCGCCCGCACGATCGCCGGACGAAGCCGGCGGTGCGAACCGGTAGGCAAAACTCGACGTCGCGTGCGCGACCGGCTCCGGGCTGCCATCGGAGAAAAGATAAGTCTCGAGATAGGCCAGACGCCGGCCGAGGCGGACGACTTTCGCTTCGGCGATCAAGTCGCTGTCGAGGGCGGGCCGCAGAAAAGTGATCATCAGGTTGCTGAGCACGGCTACGACGTCCTTGCCCAGCGCGGCATGCAGGCAAACATACATCGAGGTGTCGGCAAGGCCCATGACCTTCGGACCCGAGAACACGGCCGAACCGCTGTTCTGCCAGATGTCGTGGCCCATATATTCAGGCCGGTATGGCATGCGGAGTTTGATCGAACCGGGCGAAACCCGCTCCGCGATTTCGCCGTTGTGATCGATCGGCGGAAGCTTCTCGATAATGACGTTTTCCAGATCGGCACAAGAGAGTTCGGGCACCGGTCGACCTCCAGTTCTTTGACTGGTTGACCAACTTATATTTAGGCCGGGCCTTGTCAATCGGAATCCGCGACGAGCTTCAAGTGTTTCGAATGTCGAAGGCTGTTGGCGATCGCCTATCGCCACGACCTACGAATAGCGCATCACGCCGTCATCGACCTTGCCGAAGCGTAGCGTGACGATGTCGAGCGCGTAGTTCTGGTAAAGCCGCCACGGCCGCTTCGAGCCTTGTTTCGGCATCTTGGCGATCGCGCGCTGCACGTAGCCGGAGGAAAAATCCAGGGACGGCATTTCCTGGACCGAGGGATCGACATTGTGCGGCATGCACTGCTTGTAGCCATGCCGGTCCATGTAATTGATCAGGCGGCAGACATATTCGCAGGTGAGATCGCATTTCAGCGTCCAGGACGCGTTGGTGTAACCGAACGCCGACGCCAGATTGGGCACGTCCGAATACATCATGCCCTTGTAGTTCAGCGTCCTTGAAAAATCGATCGTGCGGCCGTCGACGTCGATTTCCATGCCACCCAGCACCTGCAATACCAATCCCGTCGCAGTCACGATGATGTCGGCATCGAGTTCGCTGCCATCCTTCAGCCGAATGCCGTGCTCAGTGAAGCGGTCGATCTCGCAGGTCGCGACCGAGGCGCGTTTCGTCTTGATGGCGTCGAACAGGTCACCGTCGGGCACGAGGCAAAGCCTTTGATCCCAGGGATTGTAGCGCGGGTTGAAATGGGTCGCGACGTCGTAGTCGGGCCCGAGCGCCATCCGCACGCCACCGAGGATCAGTTGCTTTGACCCGCGCCGGCTTGCGTCGGGCAAGCTGGAAGAAATACATGCCGAGCAGCACGTTGCGCCAGCGGATCAAATGATAGGCGATGTTTTCTCCGAGACGATGCCGTAGCTTGATCGCGAGCTGATCCTGCTCCGGGACGCGAGACCACGTAGGTCGGCGAACGCTGCAACATGGTGACGTGGGCGGCCGTCTTCGCCATCGCCGGCACCAGTGTCACGGCGGTCGCGCCCGAACCGATCACCACCACGCGCTTATTGGCGTAGTCGAGATCATCCGGCCATTTCTGCGGATGGATGATGGCTCCCTTGAAATCATCGCGGCCTGAAAATTCCGGCGTGTAGCCTTCCTCGTATCGGTAATAGCCGGAGCACGAGAACAGAAAGTTGCAGGTGAAGCGGACGGTCTCGGTCGCGCCCTCGCCTGACGTGCGCTCGGCTTCCACGGTCCAGCGCGCCTCACGCGTCGACCACGAGGCACGTTTGACCTTGTGATGAAAGCGAATCTTCTTGTCGATGCCGTTCTCGGCCGCGGTCTCGCGCACGTAATTGAGAATCCGCGGCCCGTCCGCGATCGCCTTCGCCTCGGTCCACGGCTTGAACGAATAACCGAGCGTGAACATGTCGCTGTCGGAACGAATGCCGGGATACCGAAACAGATCCCAGGTGCCGCCGATGCAGTCGCGGCCCTCGAGGATGACGTAGCTCTTGGCCGGACATTTGTGTTGCAGGTGATACCCCGCGCCAATGCCGGAGAGCCCCGCGCCGACTATCAGGACGTCGAAATGCTCGTTTTGGCTGGTCGCTTCCATGGGTCCAACTTTATCGTCGTCATGGCCGGGCCGTAGCCGTCCGCAGGACGACGTCGCTTCCGCTCGCCTATGCCCGGCCATCCACGTCTTGCTGCCTAACCGGACTGTAAAGACGTGGATGCCCGGCACAAGGCCGGGCATGACGAAAATATTTCGGAAGGTCGGTTGAGGCGGTGCCGCCTCGTCAGGAAGGCCATCAATACCGGTAGTGATCCGCCTTGAACGGGCCTTCCGGCTTGACGCCGATATACTCGGCCTGGTCGGGCCGCAGTTTTGTGAGCTTCACGCCGATCTTGGCAAGATGCAGCCGCGCCACCTTCTCGTCGAGGGATTTCGGCAGCACGTAGACCTTCTTCTGCGTATTTGCCGTCCTTGTTGTTGGCGTAGAGTTCGATCTGCGCCAGCGTCTGGTTGGTAAACGAGGCCGACATGACAAAGGACGGGTGGCCCATGGCGTTGCCGAGGTTTACCAGCCGTCCTTCCGACAACAGGATCATCCGCTTGCCGTCGGGGAAGGTGATCTCGTCGACCTGCGGCTTGATGTTGGTCCATTTCAGATTGCGCAAATGCGCGATCTGGATCTCGTTGTCGAAGTGACCGATGTTGCAGACGATGGCGCGGTCCTTCATCGCGCGCATGTGCTCGATGGTGATGATGTCCTTGTTGCCGGTGGCGGTGACGAAGATGTCGGCCAAAGGCGCGGCATCTTCCATGGTCGTGACTTCGTAGCCTTCCATCGCCGCCTGCAGCGCACAGATCGGATCGACTTCGGAGACCATGACGCGACAGCCGGCCTGGCGCAGCGAAGCGGCCGAGCCCTTGCCGACGTCGCCGAAGCCCGCGACCATCGCCACCTTGCCCGACATCATCACGTCGGTGCCGCGGCGGATGCCGTCGACCAGCGATTCGCGGCAGCCATAGAGATTGTCGAACTTCGACTTGGTCACGCTGTCGTTGACGTTGATCGCCGGGAACAGCAGCGTGCCCTTCTTCTCCATCTCGTAGAGCCGGTGGACGCCCGTGGTGGTCTCTTCCGAGACGCCCTTGATGTTCTTTGCGATCTCGGCGAAGTAACCCTTTGGTTTTTCTTTCAGAAGGCGCTTGATCAGCGCGAAGAAGACTTCCTCTTCTTCGGAAGCAGGCTTGTCCAGGAATTTGGTATCGCCCTGCTCGGCGCGCAGGCCGTGATGCACCAGCATGGTGGCATCGCCGCCGTCGTCGAGGATCATGTTGGGCGTGCCGCCGCCATGCCAGTCGAACAGCTTTGCGGTGTAATCCCAATATTCGCTGAGGCTTTCGCCCTTCACGGCGAACACGGGGATTCCGGCCGCCGCGATCGCGGCCGCGGCGTGATCCTGCGTCGAATAGATGTTGCAGGAGACCCAGCGGATGTCGGCGCCGAGTGCGGCCAGCGTTTCGATCAGGACGGCGGTCTGGATCGTCATGTGCAGGGAGCCTGCGATGCGCGCGCCCTTCAGCGGCTGCTTGGGTCCATATTCCTCGCGCGTGGCCATCAGCCCGGGCATTTCGGTCTCGGCCAGCGAGATCTCCTTGCGGCCGAATTCGGCGAGCGAAATGTCCTTGACGATGTAGTCGGTGAAGGCGGGCTTCTTGGCGGTGGCGGTCATGTGATTTCCCTGAACGGATGAATTCGGACTTATCGATACGAAACTAAACTGGACGCATTATGACGCGGTCTCGATCTGCTCCCTCGCCCCGCCCTTGCGGGGAGAGGGCGCCGGCGGCGTTATGGCCGCCGCCCCTTGTCTCAAGAACGCCGATGCGAAGCATCGGCTATGGTGAGGGGGCTGGCGCCGCAACTGAAGTGTAGCGAAGAATGCGGAGGCTCCCCCTCACCCGCCGCGAAGAAGCGACGGCCTCTTCCCGCAAGCGAGGAGAGGCAAGAGAAATCACACCGCGCGCTTGAGCGCGTCGGCGAGGTCGGTCTTTTCCCACGAGAACCCGCCTTCGTTATCCGGCGTGCGGCCGAAATGGCCGTAGGACGAGGTCCGCGCGTAGATCGGCTTGTTGAGGTCGAGATGCTTGCGGATGCCGCGCGGCGTAAGGTCCATCGCTTCCGCCACGGCCTTCTCGAGCTCCTCCTCGCTCACCTTTCCGGTGCCGTGGGTGTCGATATAGATCGACAGCGGCCGCGCCACGCCGATGGCATAGGCGAGCTGCAAGGTGCAGCGGTCGGCGAGCCCCGCCGCGACGATGTTCTTGGCGAGATAGCGCGAGGCATAGGCCGCCGAGCGGTCGACCTTGGTCGGGTCCTTGCCGGAGAACGCGCCACCGCCATGCGGCGCCGCCCCGCCATAGGTGTCGACGATGATCTTGCGGCCGGTGAGGCCCGTGTCGCCGTCCGGTCCGCCGATGAAGAATTTGCCGGTCGGGTTGATATGCCAGATGGTCTTGCCGTTGATCCAGCCCTCGGGGAGCGCCGCGCGCACATAGGGCTCGACGCGCTCGCGCACCTGGTTCGAGGTCATGTCCTCGACCAGATGCTGGTGCGAAACCACGATCTCGCGCACGCCGACCGGCTTGCCGTTCTCGTAGTGCACGGTGACCTGGCTCTTGGAATCCGGGCCCAGCACCTTCTCCTTGCCGGAGTGGCGGGCCTCCGAAATCAGCCGCAGGATCTTGTGGGCGTAGAACAAAGGCGCCGGCATCAGATCCGGCGTTTCGCTGGTCGCATAACCGAACATGATGCCTTGGTCGCCGGCGCCCTCTTCCTTGTTGGTGCCCGGCTGCAGCGCGTCGACGCCCTGCGCGATGTCGGCCGATTGCGGATGCAGCAGGATTTCGATGTCGCAGGTCTTCCAGTGAAAACCTTCCTGCTCGTAGCCGATGTCCTTGATGGCGGCGCGCACCACGCTTTCGATCTGGTCGTTGGTGACGGATTTGGGACCGCGGGTCTCGCCCGCGATCACCACCTTGTTGGTGGTGGCGAGCGTTTCGCAGGCGGCGCGGATCGCCCAGGGGTCGATGCCGGCTTTCGGGCCCTCGCGAAAGAACAGATCGACGATCTCGTCCGAAATCCGGTCACAGACCTTGTCCGGGTGGCCTTCCGAAACCGACTCTGAGGTGAACAAATAAGACGCGCGCATCAACTAGCCCCTTTTTTCCGCCAGACCTCGGCGGTCCTTTCTGAAAAAATGTGTCCTGAATTGTCAATCGCGACGGCGCGAGATGACGTAGGATTCGTCGTAGAACCAGAGCCCGTTATGCTTGCGCAGAACCTCTCTGACGGCATCAAGATAACGGCCGCTTTGGGTCATTTCCGTCAACCGGTCGTCTTCGATCTGAGCGACATACACCGCCGCATTCCATGCTGCAAAGGCCGTCGAGGTTCCGATCGAGCCGGTGACCTCGTTGGGCAGCGCTTCCATATCATAGCGGAAGATCGAACGGTTATCGGCATAGGCATTAAAGTTAAGGTCGCGCCCGGCCGAGCCCAGCTCGTATTTCACCGCGCGCAATAGCTCATGACGGCTCACCGCGAAAGGATTTTCTCCGGGCCAGACCGCCTGGATAATCTCCAACCCCGGATCATCCCCGTGGGAGTGGATTCCGATCAGCCGGCCGCCGGCCCTCAGGGCCCGGCCCAAGGGCGCAATGATGCGTTTGGCCCTGAAATTCACCGAGGATTTGGCCCGATACGGCTGGGAAGCGATAATCAGGTCGAAATTGGCCTCGGTGCGGCCGGCGCGCGGGATGATCGAATTGAGCAGAAATCGCTGATCTTCCCGGTAAAGCACGACCGCGATCGGCCGCTCATAGACCGGCATCCCGGAGCGCGGGCTGACGCTGGCCCGCCAGTTTTGCTCCAGAAAGGGGCCCAATTCGGCGATTTGGGCCTCAAAATCCCCCGAAGAGGCCCCCCTCAAGGCGACCTCGTGCCAGATCATGCCTGCGGCCGCCGCTGGTGAGGCCGGCGTCAGCCAGGGCGCCTCGGCGTAATTCATGTTGGTCAGCACAAAAACGGTAGCCGGATGCTCAAAAAGCCGGTCGGGCACCTTGTCGAGCGTGAGTCGGACGTCCTCAAGGCTGAGTTCCTTGCCGGCGATGTAGAACGGCATATGGGGGAAGCGGGTATGCATCGAGCGCATCACCCGCGCCAGCACGGTGCCGTCCCCGACCCCGGCATCGAACACCCGCAACGCCGGCGGACGCGGATGGATGCTGGAGAACTCCAGCGCGACGCGATCGGCGATCACCCGCTTTTCGCTGCAGGTGTGGACGAACAGCAGGTATTTCTGCCGGTTCTCGAAGAAGCGGAAATTGCCGCGCGGATCGCGTTTCTCGGGCGGAACTTCGAGGCCGCGCGGCGGCGGCATCCCGCCCGGCATGGCGGCAGCGATATAGGCCTGAATGCGCTCCAGCGTGTCGATCGTGATGCGCTTGCCCTCGCGCAGACGATGCACCAGCTTGCCGTCATTGACGGCGCGGCGACCGAAGGTCGACTCCGCCATATCCGCCTGACGGCAGAATTCGGTGATCTGGCTGAGGATCTGGTCGTTCTTCATTGGGGAGAAAGTTGCACCAAGGAATTGGGACAAATGGGTGGGCAGCGGCGGATCGCGCCGATGTCCTAACACCTTCTGCCCACCGGGCGTAACCCCCTCGCAACTCCTCGGGGTCGTCGCCGCGAACGCGGGGACCCCAACGTGGGCGCAAGGCACTCCTCGCCACGCTGCGGCTTGGCTGCTTTGGCACAATGGGTGACGGCTTCTGCTCCAACAGATAGCTGTGGTTATGGGTCACTGCGTTCGCAGGGACGACGCATGGCGTCTTCCATTCGCAGCTCTGCTACGCATCAGACACACCTCCGCGCTCCCGCCGCGTCACCCGCGCGAGTTTTAAAGATCACCGCCCTGAGATCAGAGGGCGCAGGGAATGCCGGGCGCTCAGCGCGCCCGCAGCCTCGCGTGCGAAAATTTGAAAGCACACGAGCAAGTCCACCACAGGTCACGCCGGTTCGCCCGGCATTCCCCGCGCGATGGTTTGACGGTTTCCTTCGCGCTCTTCGGTGATCGGGCTTTCTTGTCACCGTCGCCCCGCGGACTCTCGTCTGCGAAGCTTGACGCCAGCGTCGAGGCGTCAGGACCACACGACTTCGCCGTTTGCCTTCGTGCGGTTCGTCATCGGCACGATCGGCATCCACCGCATCCCGCCCCACGTCCGTGACGATCGCGAAACGCCCCTTGTGTGAGGAGCGGGATGAGTGAAATTTAGTTTTGATTTGGGGCAAGCGCGAAGCGAAATATCTTTCATGCTGGGACTGGACAGGGCAAATCGCGCTGGTGCGCCACGAGAAATAAGGTTTTGGGCGCACGTCGATGGAGCCGCTTCGACGGCGTGCCTTGCGGTACGTCGAACAAATGTGCGTTGTTCCTGCCGAAGCTGAGCCCGCTTTGAGGCGGCAAGATTCGGCTCGTGACCCGTCTCGGACCTGGCTAAAGCCGAAACCAAGGCAGCGTGAGGTAGACGCAAATGACCATCGAGAGGACGGGAATTACCCACACCCATCCCGGCCAAACATATCGCGCCGAACCTCCGGGGAACCACGCAGCAATAAGGCCTATCAGCAGTGCACCGAGTGCGGCCGTCGCAGCCCACCCGTACCAGTACATCGCTGGAGCAAGAAATCCCATCGCAGGATCGGCAACGTCGCGCGAATGATGCGTACCCCAAAGCACGATGCCGAGCGATGGGAAGACGGTGAACAGGGCCAAATCCTTTGCAACAGCGATCACGTAGAAAACCGCGAATGTCGGTCCAAACGTAAATACGAAGCGGCGAAGCCAGTCGGATGACGTCATGAGCCGAAACCCATGATGTTGTTAGCGACGTGACCGGACAGAAAGCCCCACCAAATGATGAAGGCAAGTATCGAGGTGAGCGCCGTGCGCGTCTGAGCAGGTTCGTTGGCAAGCGGCCGTCGCCAGCAAACCCAGTAGGCGGGCAGCAACGCCAACCCGATAGATGCGAAATGTTCCTTGAGGTCGAAAAAGCCGAGGACATACCAGTGACCCGCACGCTCTAATTCGGGCCTGACATCCACACGGAAATAAAGGTAAATGATCCCACCCAGCAGCGTGGAAACGGCATAGAGGACTACCACGGCGTTGGCGAACGAGGCCGAGGGTACCGAACGAAAGCGGCCAAAGAACGAGCCGGGCCGCGCGTCCGCCGATCCCCATGCCGCTAAAGTCTGGTGCGTTATCGCACCGAGCAGGGCGACCGCAACCAAGCCGTGAATGATCAGAAGTGCTGTCGCCAGAACCTCACCTCCGCGAACACCGGCATCCTGCTCACTTGAAGAGTTCCTCAGTCCCGAACGGCTCCGCCGACCACGGCCGGAAGCGATTGAGGGTGAATTTCGTCTTCTGGCCGGGTTCGACATCGACAAGCACGTAATTGTACTCCTCTTGCGGCGCCTGTCCCTTCCAATAGAGGTCTGGTGGATAATCGGCGGGTACCTTGATGCTGGTGCGGCCGGGAAGGATTGGGTCTTGTTCCGCGCCGCCACCGCCAAGCATCAGATACTTCACGCCATCTACTTCATAGATTTCGGTGGTATGGACGTGGCCATTTAGCACGACCACCTCCATATCCCTGGCATAGGCCGCAATTACCTTGTGCGGATTGTCGGGAGCCGGGATCGGGCCTAAGCCCGACCGCGCAAAGACCGGATAATGGAAGACGATAAAGGCCTTCCGAATGCCATTGGCCTTGGCTTCGTCCAGCCACTTCTTAAGCTGGGTCATCTGCTCGGCATACTTCGGCCGATCAGCATCCCACTGTGAGGGCGACCGATAATCGTACTTGCCGCTCCACAGATAAACGAAGCGGGTGCCTTTGAAGTCGAATTTGTAAATAAGGTTTTCCGGCGTGACACCGAATTTCTTCAGATAGGGCACCGCCGAAAGGACACCCTCGATTTTCGGGTCGGCCCACACCTCATGATTACCCACGCTCATGAAAAAACGCCCGTCCAGCCCGGCTGCGCGCATCTCGTCATCTGGCGCGGGCAGCTTCTTCAACATCGTGTCGTTCACCCGCTTCCAGTACGGGCTGTCGCTGACGGTCAAGCCCTGATTGCCCCACCAGACAGCATCGCCGCTATTGACCACGAATTTGGCGCGACCGGATTGAACGTCCTTCACGATTTCACGGGTCACCCACTCGCCGCCTTGAAGGCGAAACATCACACGATGCACGCCGGGAAGCAGTTTCACGTCTTCAACGGATGCCTCGGTCACCCAACCCTTATCCACCGTCAAGGTCATGACTTCCGTCTTGGACGCGAACGGCATGACCACCTTGATCAATTCCTTTGTGACCGGATCGAAGATCATCTTCACATCCTTCGCCACCACGGCCTCGGCGACCTTTTCCGGCATGACTAACCCGAACATCTCGACGAAGAACTTGTTGAGGTCCGGTTGCCCCTCTTTTAGAGGCAGGTACATCATCGGCCGGGTATCGCCAACCGCAGCGAACGAAAACCCGGCCCCGGCGGAGGACTGTGCTTGCGCGGTCGTTGTTTGCGCCTGAGCAACGCCAACGAGCAGCACGGAGAGTGCTGGCAGCGTTGCGATTGCGCCGAGTACAAGGCGACGACTTGGATCGTTAGGCCGGGAGGATAGCATGATGATCACCCGCTGATTGAGGGAAAGAATGCGCCACCGCACCGTTCGCGGAGAGTATCGGCAAGTTGTCCCGCTCCCTTGAGATAAGTCAAACGCTGCTAAGCACGCTAGCTTGCCAACTTCCTAGGGAACCTTTTCCTGGCCGGTCAAAATGTACGCTGTTGAGCCAGCCAGACTTCTGCTTTTCACCCCACTGTTCATTCAGCCAACCGCTGAAGAATGGAACGGGCCTCGTCTGCGATCTCGCGCACGATGTCGGCGGCCGGCTGGACCTTCGAGACGAGGCCGACGCTCTGTCCGGCCCATAGCGACAGTGCGTCGATGTCGCCTTCGACATCACGACCGGGCGTGCAGGATTGATAGCGAACGATCGGGCCGGCGGATCGCGAGGTGGCGATCACCTCGCCCTCTCCTGGACGCTTGCCGCTTGGGGGACGCCCCGCTGCTTCCCAGATGTCAACTGTTTGATTTCTTAGCGTCCGATGGGGCGCGTTTGGCCAGCGAACGTCGAACAGATTCTCCAGGTAAACTGTGTCGTTCTCGCCGGCTTGCAAAATACGTTCGCGATATCGCGCGTGGATGGTGGCCTCGTGGCTTGCGAGGAAGCGAGTTCCAATCCAGACGCCCGCGGCACCGAGCGCCAAAGCCGCGGCAAGACCGCGTCCATCTGCTATGCCGCCGGCGGCAACCACGGGCACCGGGGAAACAGCGTCGACCACGGCAGGCACGAGCGGCATCGTCGCCACCGTGCCGCGGACATGGCCGCCTGCCTCCCAGCCCTGGGCGACGACGACATCAACGCCACACTCCACGGCTCGCTTTGCATCCGCTACCGAACCGACGGTGTGCAACACAATCGCTCCAGCCGCCTTCGCTTGCGGTATAAGTGAAGATGGATCGCGCCAGAAGAAGGAGATGACGGGAACACCCTCGTCGAGACAGGCCGACAGGCGCTCTTGCTGTGGAAACTCCAGAACCAGGTTGACGCCGAACGGCCGCGAGGTCAGGGCGCGCGTTTCTCGAATTTGCTGCCGCACGGCATCGACATTCGCACGCCAGGGCGTCAACATTCCAAGTCCGCCCGCATTGCTTACGGCGGATGCCAGAGCGGGCCCGACCGCGCCGCCCATCGGCGCCTGGATGATCGGCAAATCAATTCCCAGCCGCGTGCAAAGAGCCGTCTTCATCCGCTGCACTCCGAAACCTGGACGCCCCGCCGCGCGAAGATGGTAACATGAGTTTCAACACCATTTCTACGCCGCAGCCCACGTCCCGCAGGCACCAGACACACGTGCGAGTTCCCGCCGCGAGCACCGCGGGTCCTGCCCGGAATTTGGCGGTGCGCGCGCATCGGCTTCCTATTAATGTGCAGAAATTGAAATGCGATGCGGCCGGCTTCGCCCAACAAGAATGAGTGTCAAAAATGCCATCTCTCACGCGGTTTTCGGTCAAACCCCTGTCCACCCTGACGCGCCAGCTCGCCGCCGTCGCCTCGAACCGTGCCGAGCCTGATCTTGTGATCAAGGGCGCACGGGTGCTTTCGACTTATTCGGAACGGATGCTGCCCGACCGCGAAATTTGGCTTTCGGGCGGCCGCATCGCCGCGGTGAAACCCTCCGGCGCCTACAAGGGCAAGCAAGCGCGAATTTACGACGCGCGCGGCGGCATCGTCGCGCCCGGCCTGGTCGATCCGCATATCCACATCGAGTCCAGCATGGTGACGGCCTGCGCCTATGCGGAAGCCGCCCTGCTCAACGGCACGACCACGATCTTCTGCGACAGCCACGAAATCGGCAACGTGATGGACGTTGCCGGTGTCGAAGCCATGCTGGAGGACGCCCGCCAGGCGCCGCTCTCGATCTTCCTCACCGTGCCGAGCACGGTGCCTGCGACATCCGCGGAGCTCGAAACCGCCGGCGGCGATCTCACGGCGGCAAAGATCGCCGCGCTGTTCGACAAATGGCCGGAGGCGGTCGCGCTCGGCGAAAAGATGGACTTCGTCCAGGTCGCGATGGGCGACGAGCGCAGCCACGCCATCCTCGCGGCGTCGCTGCAACGCGGTCGTCCGGTGTCAGGTCATGTCTACGGCCGCGAATTCGTCGCTGCCTATGCCGCATCCGGCGTCACCGATACGCACGAGGCGATCGATCGCGACATCGCCGACGATCTCCTGGAAGCCGGCGTCTGGCTGTTCCTGCGCGGCGGACCGCCGACCACGCCGTGGCATTCTCTGCCGCAGGCGATCAAGACGATCACCGAGCTCGGCGCGTCCCACAAGCGGGTCGCGGTTTGTACCGACGACCGCGATGCCCATGACCTGATGTTGTTCGGGATGGACTGGGTGACGCGGGAAGCGATCAGGGCCGGGATGACGCCGCAACAGGCGTGGGCGATGGGTTCGCTGCACGGCGCCACGCGCTTTAACATGGAAGGCGAAATCGGCGGCATGGGCGGCGGCCGGCGCGCCGACCTTGTCCTGCTCGACGACGGCTACAAGCCCGTCAACACCTGGTATGGCGGCGAGCTTGTGGTGGAAGGCGGCAAGATCACGCCCCTGCTCGATCAAGCCTTATCACGGCGCTACCGCTATCCGGAAGCCGCCTACCACACCGTGAAACTGCCGAAAGAAGTCAAGCTCACGCCGCCACTGCCGAACGAAACCGTGATCGCGCACACGATCAAGACCGAACTGCCCGGAATTACGCTCGGCCATGTCACCGTGCGGCTGGAGCCCGCCAGGACCTGGAAGGAGCACTTCGACAAACATGGTCTTTGCTTCGTCACGGTGGTGGAACGCCATGCGAAATCGGCCGGCAACGTCGCCCATGGCCTGTTGAGCAATTTCAACCTGAGACGCGGCGCGGTGGCGTCCTCGGTCGGTCACGACAGCCACAACATCATCATCGCCGGCGTCGATGAAGCCGACATGCAGGTGGCGTTGCGCGCCATCGAGAAGACGCAAGGAGGCGCCTGTGTCGTCATGGACGGCAAGGTCACCGCGATGGTTCCGCTGCCGATCGCAGGACTTCTCTCGGACAAGCGCGTCACGGAAGTCGCCGAACAGGTCAAGGCGCTGAAGCTCGAGTGGGAAAAGGCCGGATGCAGCATTCCCTATATGGGTTTCAATCTCATCCCGCTGTCGGTCATTCCGGCAATTCGCATCACCGACAAGGGCCTCGTGCTGGTTCCCGAAATGCAGATTCAGCCACTGTTCGAGGCGGCCTGACCGACCGAACCCGCCGTGAACCAATTCTAGAGCGCGATGACTCTTCTTCGAATCGTCATCGCGCTCTATCTTTTTGTTTGAGCATGATCTCCGCGCAAACGCTTTCGCGTTTGTCGCGAGGGAAAACCGGAATCCACTTTGCGCTAACGCGGCCCTCCGGGTCCGGATCATGCTCCAGCGAATCCGATCGGCAAACCGTTAGGGTAGCGCCCTAAGTTTGAACGCGGCGGGCAAAGTCAGCTATTCGCTGGGCTTCGAGACCGATCTCGCGCAATTGCCCGGTGGGCGAAACGATCTGGCCGCAGAAATAAAGTCCCGCCGCTCTGGTCGGCCGGCCCGTCACCAGCGGCATGCCGTGCGCGTCGAACACGTCAGCCACATCGGGGATCAACCGGCGCAAGTCCGGGCGAAAGCCGGTTGCCAGAATGATCGCGTCGAATGTCTCGGCGCCGCCGTCGGCAAAGACAGCGCCCTCCCGCGTCAGGCGATCGATCCCGCCGCGCAGCTTGATCGAACCGTCCCTGATCCTGGCGAGAGTTCCGACATCGATCAGCGGGACACGCCCGTCTTCCTCGACCATCTGGCGCGGTCCCTTGGCCGCGCGGCGCAGTCCGAGCTGCTCCATCGAGCCAAGCGCGAGCCGCAGGATCGGCGCGTTGATGGAATCGACCAGCCGCGCCGGCAAATGCTGGTAGAAGATCGCCCATGTCAGGATCGGCAGGCCGAGCAGATCGCGCGGCAAGATCTGAACCGGGCCGCGAACCGCGAGTGCGACATCGACGCCTGCCTCGGCCAGATCCAGCGCAATCTCGCCGCCGGAATTGCCAAAGCCGACCACCAGCACGCGCCTGCCGAGACAAGCCGCCGGATTGCGGTAGTCGCTGCTGTGAACCAGGATTCCCCGATAGGCCTCCATCCCCGGCCAGGACGGACGGTATGGCGTGCTGGCGATGCCGGTTGCGACGACGGCAATGGGAGCCGAGATCGGCCCCTTGGCCGTGTCGGCGCACCAAAGCGCATCGTTTCGCCGCAGGCCCGAGACCTCGGTTCCGAAAGCCGGGCGGATATCAAAATGTGCGGCGTAATTTTCGAGATACTCCACAACCTGCATGCGCGATGGATAAGGCGGATAAGCCCGCGGCATCGCCATGCCAGGCAAGCCGGAATGCTTGCGATCCGTATGCAGATGGAGCCGATCGTAGTGACGCCGCCAGGCCGAGCCGACAGTGTCGGCTTTTTCAAGTACCGAGACGTTGAGCCCTGCGGTGCGCATCGTCGCCGCACACGCAAGCCCGGCCGGACCGGCGCCCACAATGATGGCGTCGAGATCGCGCAAATCCGTCCTCCGTCCGTTTCCCCCAAACGTCTTTCAGAAGAATATGATACTGCGTTATGGCTTGACGTAAATGCTCTCGTACAATCCGGCGTATTCCTCCTTCCAACCCCTCTTCCCCACGAGAAATCGCCTTAACTCGTCGTGCGCCTTCACCCAAAGCACCGCATCGATTTGGTATTTATCAAGCACCTTGTCCCAGTCGGTCTCATTGATCTTCCATTCGACCAGCTTGAAATAGTCCCGCAATAAATCATCTGGATAAGCGGTCGCCGCTCGACCGTCCACGAACACGGGTACGACACCTTGAGTGCGGAAAATCAAAAGCCCACCGACGTTCCAGTGGTTCAAAAGCCGCGCATGCGAGAAATGTGTTTGAAGATAAGAAGCATCCTGCGCTGAAATCATTTCCGGAAGTCCGAGAGCCGGTTCCATCCGCATGAAAGTCAATGGCAGGGCGCACGCTCCGACGATGCCCGCCGCCAACAACGACTTTCGGATTTCAAAATTAATCGGCAGTTTGGGCAGCAGCCGATCAAGGTGCAGCGCCAGCGGAACCGTGGAGAACAGGAAGAAGAAGGACATGTATCTGAATTGATAAAGTCCCAAAAACAAAAAGAGCCAGGAAAGCAGTCGTGACTCCAGAGGGACAGAATGCCGAGAACCTCAGAAGCCCAGTTCAAGCGCAACAAATATCAGGGTATAGATGATGCCGGGAATGCTCCCCGGCATGGTCATATTCGCGAAGTAGGACCACCACTCAGTGATGTACTCTTGCACAAAATGGCCCAATGTCGTCGCCGAGCCTTCATAGATGTGCCAGCCGAGTGGATTGATGAATGTTGCAATGAAGCAACCGAGTCCGGCGAAACCCAAGATCCTGAAATTTTTCCAATCCCGCCTCAGCAAAGCCGCGCCGCAAAACACACCAACAACAAGAAAACCGATCAAAAAGCCGCCATGCAGATTGGCCCACAGGACCATGATCGCGGGCAGCAAGAAGCGCCTCGTTCGCTTCAAACATTCCGCGTAGAAAATGACGCAAAACAGCATCGTGGACGTGTTTGGCGAAGCGGCGAGATAAATATTCGGGGGCGTCGCAAAGGCGGGATAAAGCAGGCACGCGGAGAAAACGGAGATGCAAACTGCAACTGGCGAGGCTCCGGTGCTCAGGCAGACGGAGGCAAGATATCCGACGATGACTGCGCCGCATGCGACGACGAACAATACGAGACCGAAAAAATTCGTATATTGAAACAATACACTGGCAATCACGTCCCAAAGCCACGACAGATTGAACCATTGCCTGGCTCCAAGGGTGAATGACCAAGGATCCTGGAAAGGAATACCGCCCCGCTCTCTGATCAAGTCTCCGGCGGCCAGGTGCCATCCCAAATCATAGTGGCCGAGCAGGAGCGACGCGTTTGAAACGTAATACACACATGCAAATGAAATCAGGAAGATGTGAATTGCGGACCTCTGAAGATAGGAACTGATCATCTTCGGCCCTCTATCGAACCCAGGGTCTGGACACTGCGGCAAAGGGCGCCGCGACTTCAGAACTGCGCGGCGAGGTATCTTCCAGATCGCATATGACGAAGGCCGCCGAAATGAATCGTCGCAACGACGACAAGCGCCGTCGATACATCTTTACGTTGCTATACTCCGGGATGTTTGAACGATGGGTTAATTGCTCCGCATCCCCAGCCATCAAAAAAGGCGAGATCCTCGCTTTGAGCAAGCCGGGATATGACGAGGGGATTTTAACGGCGGATTCAGGATGAGACGGGATCGCCGTGCCGGCCTCCCCCGCGAGCGGGAGAGAGCCATGAAACCACGAGGGCGGATTGATCCGTCATTGCAAACGACGCGAAGCGGTCCTCGAATCCCGCCAGGGAAACAAACCGGATTGCTTCGTCGCTATCGCTCCTTTGCGCAAACGCCTTCGCGTTTGTCGCTGGCAATAAAAGCAAGCCGCTACTTGCCCCACACGTCCTGCGCCACTTCGACCGCGAGACGAAGCTTGGCCCACTGCTCTTCCTCCGTGAGAATGTTGCCCTCCTCCGTGGACGCAAATCCGCATTGCGGCGACAGCGCGAGCTGATCGAGCGGGGCGTATTTGGACGCTTCCTCGATCCGCCGCTTGATGACGTCCTTCTTTTCGAGCTCACCGCTCTTCGAGGTGATGACGCCGACCACCACGATCTTGTTGCCCTTGGGCAGATAACGCAGCGGCTCGAAGCCGCCGGCACGCTCGGAATCATATTCGAGGAAGTAGCCGTCGTAATTGGTGCGCGCGAGCAAGGTCTCGGCAACCGGCTCATAGCCGCCGGACGAAATCCAGGTGGAACGGAAATTGCCGCGGCAGACATGCGTCGTGATGGTCATGTCGGAGGGACGCTCGGCGAGCGCATAGTTGATCACGCGCGCGTAAATTTCCTGCAGATTTTCGGCCGCTTCGCCGCGCTCCCGCAATTTCCTCAGCTCGTCCTGCGAGCAGAGGTAGGCCCACACGGTATCGTCGAGCTGCAGATAGCGGCAGCCGGCGTCGTAAAAGGCCTTCACCGCCTTGCGATAGGTCTTTGCGAGATCCTGGAAGAACACATCGATATCGGGATAGACCTCTTTGGAGATCGCCTTGCGGCCGCCGCGGAAATGCAGCACCGACGGCGAGGGGATCGTCATTTTCGGCATCACATGCGCGACCTCGCATTGTTTTTTCAGAAATTTGAAATGCTCAAGCATCGGGTGGTCGTCGGGGAAATCGAGCTTGCCGATCACGCGCACCGCCTCGTGCCGGGTCTGGATGCCTGCGAACTGGATGCCTTCCTCGGGATGAAACAATTCGCAGCCGGTCAATTTCGAGAGGAAATCGAAATGCCACCACGAGCGGCGGAACTCGCCGTCGGTCGCGAGCTGCAATCCGGTCGAGGCCTGCCTGTGCACGACCTTCTCGATCTCCGTGTCCTCGACCTTGCGCAGCTCGTCGGCCGAAATCTCGCCCTTCTCGAGCCTGGCGCGCGCTTCCTTGATCTTCGGCGGCCGCAACAGGCTGCCGACCTCGTCGGCACGGAAGGGGGCTCTTGTTCTCTGCATGGTTTTTACTCCCTCAAGAATTTTCAAAGTCATTTCGGGGCGATGCAGAGCATCGAGCTATGATGTGCGGTTGCACATCAGAGAATCTCGAGATTCCGGGTCTGGTGCTAGCGCACCATCCCGGAATGACTCGGAAAAAGTTTTGTCACGCCTTCGCCGCCACGCCGAGGAAACGCTCCAGCACCGCCGGATCGGCCTTCAAGGCCTGGCTTGCCGCGTCGTGGACGATCGCACCGCGCTCCAATATCACAACGCGGTCGGCCAGCCCCAGAATCTTTTGCGCGTTCTGCTCGACGATGATGGAACAGATGCCGCCCGATCGCGTGATGGTGCCGAGCGCCCGCAGCAGTTCCTCGACGATGATCGGGGCCAGCCCCTCGGTCGGCTCGTCCAGCAGCAGGACTTTCGGATTGAGCGTGAGCGCGCGGCCGACCGCCAGCATCTGCTGCTCGCCGCCGGACAACTGGTTGCCGAAATTGGCGCGCCGCTCCTTCAGCCGCGGAAACATCTCGTAGACCCTCTCGACCGTCCAGGGGCCTGCTTGCGCGACCGCGGTCATGTTCTCTTCCACCGTCAGCGAGCGAAAAATGTTGCGCTCCTGCGGCACCCAGCCGATGCCCGCCCGCGCCCGCTGGTCGGGCCGCATCGCCGTGATATCGTGGCCGGCAAGCGCGATCGTGCCGCCGAAACGGCGGGTGATCCCGACAATCGAATTGATCAGCGTGGTCTTGCCGGTGCCGTTGCGGCCCAATAGCGCCAGCACCTGCCCTTCCGGCAGCCGCAGCGACAGGCCGGGCAACACCACGGCCTCGCCGTAGCCGGCGCGCAAATTCTCGATGCCGAGCAGATCAGCCATCGGCGGCCTCGCCAAGATAGACGGCCTTTACTCGATGATCGCGCGCGACCTCGTCCGGCGCGCCTTCGACCAGGAGCGCGCCATTGACCAGCACGGAAATCCGGTCGGCGAACGAAAATACCAGATCCATGTCGTGCTCGATCAGGAGCACGGTGACGTCGCGGGGAAGTGCTGAAACGGCTGCGAGAATATCATGGCGTTCGCTTTCGGGGACGCCGGCGGCGGGCTCGTCCAGCAGCAGCACGCGAGGCTTGGTGGCGATCGCGACCGCGATCTCCAGAAGGCGCTGCTTGCCATAAGGCAACGTCGCGGTCGGCGCGTTCATCACGTCGAGCAGATGGAAGCGCTTGAGGTTTTCGGTGATCTCGCCATTGACGTCGTCGCGCGTGCCCATCACCCGCCACCAGTCGCCGCCGCGGCCGAGCCGCTCGGAGACCGCAAGCCCGATGGTCTCGATCGGCGTCAGATCGGGATAGAGCTGGTTGATCTGGAAGGTGCGCGACAACCCGCGCAGCACGCGGACATGCACCGGCAAATCGGTGATGTCGTTGCCTTCGAGCAGGATCCGCCCGCCGTTGGGCTTGAGCACGCCGGTCAAGAGATTGATGACGGTGGTCTTGCCGGCGCCGTTCGGGCCGATCAGCGCGTGGCGGGCGCCCTGCTCGATCTTCAGCGACAGGTCGCGCGTGACCCTGAGCCCGCCGAACTGCTTTTCGAGACCCATGGTTTCCAGCGCGATGCTCATGACGCGTCGCTCTCCGGAATGGTGACGATGGCCTTGCTGCCGCCGAACTGGCGGATGATCAGGTTCGGCACGAACAGCGCCCAGCGGTGCATCCGCGCGCGACCGACCAGCACGATCAGGACCAGCACGAGGCCGATCCAGAATTGCCAGTATTGCGGCGTGATATTGGAGAAGAACTCCTGCAGCATCTTGAAGGCGACGGCGCCGATCAGTCCGCCGTAGAGATAGCCGCCACCGCCGATCACCAGCACCAGCATCAGATCGGCCGAGCGCTCGAAGGCGAACACGTCGAGCGAGGCCAGCGCCGTGGTCTGGGTGAACAGCGCGCCGGAGATTCCGGCGTAGAAGGCTGCGAGCGTGTAAATTGCGATCAGGCGGCGGTTGACGGGGACGCCGACGGCGGCCGCGCGCAGCGGATTGTTCTTGATCGCGCGCAACGACAGGCCGAACGGCGAATGCACGATCCGCCGCGCCAAGAGGAACAGCACGAACAACACGGCGAGCGAGTAGAAGAAGCCGACCTTGCCGAACATGTCGAAAGAAAAGAGGCCGAAGATCGGCGCCATCTCGATGCCCTGCAATCCATCGGTGCCGCCGGTGATGTTGGAATAGCGCTCGGCCAGCGCCTCCAGGAGAAGCGCGATGCCGAGCGTCACCATCAGGCGTGTAAGATCGACGCCGCGGATCACGAGGAAACTGGTGAGGAATCCGACGGCGGTTGCGACAAGGCCTGCGACCAGCAGCGCCAGCACCGGCTCGGTGACGATGCCGTGCAGCGCGAGCAGGCCGGCGCAATAGGCGCCGACGCCGAAGAAGGCGGCGTGGCCGAGCGAAACGATGCCGGCATAACCGAGGATCAGATCGAGCGACAGCGCAAACAGCGCAAGCCGCACGATCTCGGTCATGATCAGAAAGCGGGATGGAAACAGAAAACGCGCAAGACAGCGCAAGGCACCAGAACACGACCTCACCCCAGTGCCAGCGCGCATGCTGTCCTGCGTAAAGTCCGACGTCGGATGACGCGGTCATGGGCTGGTGTCCCGGTTCTGACTTCGCATCATGTTGCGGCGAGCTTTCTTACGAATGTCAAATCCAACGTACTGCGCTCAACGCGCGGCGGTGCGGCCGAACAGGCCATTCGGACGCCAGATCAGGATCGCAATCATGATCGTATAGATCACGAACGGGCCCATCTTCGGCACATAATATTTGCCGGCGACGTCGCCGATGCCGAGCAGCAGCGACGCCAGGAAAGGTCCGGTGATGCTGGAGGAGCCGCCCACCGTCACGACGATCAGGAAGTAGATCATGAACTTGAGCGGAAAATACGGATCAAGTCCCAATATCTCCGCGCTCAGCGCGCCGCCGAGACCGGCAAGGCCGCAACCGAAAGCAAAAGTGAAGGCGAACACCTGTGGCACGTTGATGCCGAGCCCGATCGCCGCGCGGGGATCGTCGACCGCGGCGCGCAACCGGCTGCCGAACCGCGTGCGCGCCAGGATCAATTGCAGGCCGGCGGTCAGGAAGCCGCAGATCACGATGATCATCAGCCGGTAGCGGCCGATGCCGACGCCGAAGAAATCGAGCTGTCCCTCGAGCGCGGCCGGCAGTTTGATGAAGATCCGCGACGAGCCCATGATGTAGTCGACCGCCGCCACCGACATGAAAACGAGCCCGATCGAGAACAGCACCTGATCGAGATGGCTTCGCGTGTAGAGGTGACGATAGAGGCTGCGCTCCAGCGCCACGCCGATCGCGGCACTTGCGACAAAGGCCAGCGGCAGAGCGGCGAAGAAAGGCCAGCCGGATTGATTGACCAGAACCGCGCAGATATAGCCGCCGGTCATCGCGAAGGCACCGTGCGCAAGATTGACGAAGTTCATCAGTCCGAGCGTCACCGCCAGCCCGCAGGCGAGCACGAACAGCAGCATGCCGTAGGCGACGCCGTCGAACAGGATGGTGAACAGCGTTGTCATGGAGCGGGCGAACCTCTGCGAGACAGTCGTCATTCCGGGGCAGCGCGTGAGCGCTGAACCCGGAATCTTGATCAACAATTTCGGGATCCCGGGTTCGCGGGCGTCGCCCGCGCCCCGGGATGACGCTACGCGTCACTTCTTGGTCTTGCCGGAATCCTTGACGGCCTCGAAGGTCGCAAACTCGACGTTGTAAAGCTCGCCGTCAACCTTTTCGACCTTGCGGATGTAGATGTTCTGCACGACGTCGCGGGTTTCCGGATCGATCGAAATGGGGCCGCGCGGGCTTTCCCATTTCATCCCCTTCATGGCCTCGATCAGCGCGTCGCCATCGGTCTTGCCGCCGGTCTTCTTCAGCGCCTCGTAGATCAGGTGAATGCCGTCATAGCCGCCCACCGCCATGAAGCCGGGACGCTGGCCGTAAGCCTTCTTGTAGGCGGCGACGAATTCCTTGTTCATCGCGGACGGATGAGCCGCCGAATAAAGATGCGCGGTCACGGTGCCGAGCACGGCATCGCCCATGTCGTTCAGGAGATCATCGTCCGTCACGTCGCCGGGGCCGATCACCTTGATGCCCGCCTTGTCGAGCCCGCGTTCGGCATATTGCTTCATGAAATTGCCGCCCTGCCCCGCCGGCACGAATACGAACATGGCGTCGGGCTTGGCATCCTTCATCCGCTGCAGGAACGGCGCGAAGTCGGGATTGGCGAGCGGCACCTTGACCTCTTCGACGATCTCGCCGCCGCCGGCGGTGAAGTTCTGCTTGAAGAAATTCAGCGCGTCGTTGCCGGGCGCATAGTCCGACGTCAGCGTGGCGACCTTCTTGATGCCGTTCTTCACCGCCCAGTCGGCGATGATGGTGCAGGACTGCGCCAGCGTGAAACTGGTGCGCACGATATAAGGCGAACGCTCGGTGATGATCGAGGTGCCGGCCGCCATCACGATTTCCGGCACCTTCGCCTGGGTCGCCAGTGGCGCTGCGGCGAGCGCTGCGGGCGTGACGCCGAAACCGGCGATGATGCTCACCTTGTCGTTGACGATCAGCTCCTGCGCGAGACGCTTGGTGTTGTCAGGGATCGTGGCGTCGTCCTTGAGGATGACCTCGATCTTCCTGCCGGCGACGGTGTCGCCGTGCTGTTGCATGTAGAGCTTGACCGCATTGTCGATCTGCTTGCCGGTCGAGGCCTGGCCGCCCGTCATCGGCACGATCAGGCCGATCTTCACCGCGTCCTGCGCCTGCGCGGGCGCGGAAGCAAGCGCGCCTGCGACGGCGCCGGCGGCCAGCAACATTTGGCTGCGAACAAACATGAACGTTTTCTCCCTGATCGTTATTTTGGCTCGAAGTGCCGGCCTTGCCTCACCATAGTTCAGATTTTTCGGCCGCCGTATATCGCGACTTGGCATCGCGGGCGGCTCGCTCGTCAATTGAACGAAGGGTGCGCCCGCCGCCCTCGCCGCATGTGCCGCGCGCGCCCTTGCGATGACCGGTGACCATTCTTCGGTGTCATGATACCTCAAACAGCAGAGCCTTTTCGGCGGGGTCTACGACCACATGCATCCTCTCATCGCCTGAACTTCCAGCAGCCAAACCTTGGCGCCAAGGCCGCTGGGGTTTGCCGCCGGGGACTGCGAGCGCCTCCACCGCACATGGCAAGGTCATGAATACCAGGTTTCGTTCTGTGCTTTTATTTGTACGAATGTACAAAGAGAATGGTCTTGTCAACAAAGAAGCTGGACGGACACTCGGACGATCCGTGCTACCGACGTCACCGCACGAGGGAAAGCCGAGGGCGACCAATCGGAAGCTGGGCCAGGCTTGCGGCACGACCGGGGACCGCAGCCCTAAATCCATCTTTATTAAAGGCCAGGGTTCTAACGTTCCACCGATGCCAGTCCGTATCCACCATATCTCCACGATCGTTGCGCTCGCGCTCGCAGGCCTTGCCTTGGGCGGCTGCGCGTCCATCAACGAGAAGATCGCTGCCGGCGTAGGCGATACGCTGCCGCAATGGGCTGGCGGCTTGCCGCCGGATGTGCCGCCCCGGCGCGGCACGCCGCAATATGATGAGTACATGAAGGAGCGGGAGAGGAAGCGCCTTGAACCCGCGGCCAACGCCAACGCCGCGGTTCCGACATCCGGATCGCCGTCGTCAGTCCCTGCGAGTTCCTCCCCGCAGTCGCTGGATCCCGTCCATTGAGAGGCGGCGGAAGCCGTGGCGCCTAATCCATGAAGACCACGGTCTTGCGGCCGTTGAGGATCACGCGATCCTCCAGATGATGGCGCATCGCGCGCGCGAGCACGCGGCGTTCGATATCGCGGCCCTTGCGGACGAGATCGTCGGGCGTGTCGCGATGGCTGATGCGCTCGACGTCCTGATCGATGATCGGTCCCTCATCGAGGTCGCTGGTGACGTAATGGGCGGTGGCGCCGATCAATTTGACGCCGCGCTCATGCGCCTGATGATAGGGCCGCGCGCCCTTGAAGCCCGGCAGGAACGAGTGATGGATGTTGATGCAGCGGCCCGACAGCCTTGACGACATCTCGTCCGACAGGATCTGCATGTAGCGCGCGAGCACCACGAGGTCGGTTTTGGTTTGATTGACCAGATCCCAGATCGCATCCTCCTGCGCGCGCTTGGTTTCCTTCGTCACCGGCAGATAGTGGAACGGAATGTCACCGAAATCGAGACTGGCGTAAGTCTCGCGCGGATGATTGGAGACGATCGCGGTCGGGATCATCTCAAGTTCGCCGGTGCGCCAGCGATAGAGGATATCGGCGAGGCAATGATCGGATTTCGAGACCAGAAGCATCACGCGGCGGCGGCTGGCGCGGTCGCGCATCTGCCAATCCATGCCGAAGCGATCGGCGATCGCGGTGAAGCCGGTCTGCAACGCCGCCAGATTGACCGCGAGATCGGCGGCATTGAACACCACCCGCATGAAGAAATGGCCGGTCTCGACGTCGTTGAACTGCTGGGCGTCGAGGATGTTCTGCCCGTTATGGGCAAGGAACGTCGACACCGCCGACACGATGCCGGGGCGGTCCGGACAGGAAAGCGTCAATACGAACTGATGATCAGGCATGCGCAGGCTTTGGCACCAATTTTCGGCAGGGAACAATGACGGGCGCCCTGCTCTATCACTCGCGATGGCCTTGCGCCAATCCCATGGGAAGGGTCAAGATGAACAAAGGGAAGGCAATCAAAGTTAGAGCATGATCCGAAAAAGGGAGAACCGGTTTTTCGTTAGATCATGCTCAAACAAAAAACACGGTAAAGAAACGGCTTCAAAATCATGGCTGCAAGATTATGGCTGAAAGACTGAACGGCTACCGCATCCTGATCCTGGAAACGCGCGAGGAAGCGCAATTTTCCCGCCTGCTCGCCGAGCAAGGCGCGGATGTCGTGCAATGTCCGATGTTTGCGATCCACGACGCGCCCGATCCGGCGCCGATCGAGGCCTGGATCCGCCGCGCCATCGAGACGCCCTTCGACGATCTGGTCCTGATGACGGGCGAAGGCCTGCGGCGCCTGATGAAGGTCGCAACGCAGGATCGGGCTGGAGGCGGATTTCATCGCCGCGCTCGGCAAGGCACGAAAGTTTGCCCGCGGGCCAAAACCCGGACGCGCGTTGCGCGAGATCGGCCTCGAACCACAAGCCACCACGGAGAAGCCGACCTCCGAAGGCGTCGCCGAGATGCTGGCGCGACTTGACCTGAAAGGCCATCGCGTCGGCCTGCAGCTTTATCCCGACAAGGATCACGGCGCGCTGCTCGGAGCTATCACCGCGCAAGGCGCCAAGGTCGATTCCGTCACGCCTTATGTTTACGACGCGCGGGCGGCGGACGCCAACATCGTCACCGCGATCGAGGACATGGCGCAGGGTCGGATCGATGCGATTGCGCTGACCAATCTCGGGCAGATTCGCCGCCTGATCGAGGTGGCGCGGGCCAACGGCTCGCGAAGCGCGGCTGCGCGAGGGGCTGGCGAAAACCTCGATCGCATCCGTTGGCCCGGCCGTGTCCGACGAACTCAAATCGCACGGCCTGCGCACCGACATTTTTCCAGCCAACGATGCCTATTTCATGAAGCCGCTGATCTCGGCGATGGCGACAGCACTCGGAAGAAGCCGCCGCGGGCGGTGAGGTAGGCAACTCGGTCATTGCGAGCCAACGGGTCGCGCAAACGCGCGCCCGATGACAGGCTCCGCGAAGCAATCCACAGTTCCGAGAACGACAATGGATTGCTTCGTCGCTATCGCTCCTCGCAATGACCTGAAGAGACGATCGGAGCGCTACTCCGCCGCCTGCTTCGTCTCGCTCAAATACGCCCGATAAGCGAGCTTGATTCCATCCGCAAGCGAGGTGCGCGCGCGCCAGCCCAGTTTGGCGAGGCGGCTGACATCGAGAAGCTTTTGCGGCGTGCCGTCGGGCCGCGACAAATCGAAGCTGATGGCGCCGGAGTAGCCGACCACCGCGGCCACCACGCGGGCGAATTCGGCGATGGTGATGTCCTCGCCGGTGCCGATATTGATCAGTTCGTCACTGGAATAAATCTTCATCAGGTGAACGCAGGCGTCCGCAAGATCGTCGACGTAGAGGAATTCCCGCCGCGGCGTGCCGGTGCCCCACACCACGACGTCGGACGCGCCGGAAACCTTCGCCTCATGAAACCTGCGGATCAGGGCGGCGACGACGTGGCTGTATTCGGGATGATAATTGTCGCCCGGACCATAAAGGTTGGTCGGCATCACATTGATGAAGTCGCTGCCATACTGGCTGCGATAGGCCTCCACCATCTTGATGCCGGCGATCTTGGCGATCGCATAGGGTTCGTTGGTCACCTCGAGCGGTCCGGTCAGCATCGAGTCTTCGCGCAACGGCTGGGCTGCGAGTTTGGGGTAGATGCAGGACGAGCCGAGAAACATCAGCTTCTCGGCGCCGTTGAGGTGCGCGGCGTGGATCACATTGGCCGCAATGATCAGATTGTCGTAGATGAATTCGCCGCGCAGCGTGTTGTTGGCGACAATGCCGCCGACTTTCGCGGCCGCCAGAAACACGACTTGCGGACGCATCCTGGCGAACCAGCCGAACACCGCGGCCTGATCGCGCAAATCGACCTCGCTGCGCTCGACCGTCAGCAGCTTGACATCTTCCCGCGCGAGACGGCGCACCAGCGCGCCGCCGACCATCCCGTTGTGTCCGGCAACGAAGACCGTCCTGCCCTTCAGCTCAAACGGGGTTTTTGCCATTGGCAACCTCGCGCCGCGCCATCGCAAGATCTTGGGCCACCATCTCCTTGACCAGATCGGCAAAGCTCGTCTTCGGCTTCCAGCCGAGCTTTTGCCGCGCCTTGCTGGCGTCGCCGATCAAAAGATCGACCTCGGTCGGGCGGAAATAGACGGGATCGATGCGCACGAGCGTCTTGCCGGATTTCTTGTCGACACCGGTCTCCTCGACACCCTTGCCGCGCCACGCGACGCCGCGGCCGACTTCGGCAAAGGCAAGCTCGACGAATTCGCGCACCGAACGCGTCTCGCCGGTTGCCAGCACGAAATCGTCGGGCGCCTCCGCCTGCAATATCCTGTGCATGCCCTCGACATAATCCTTGGCGTGACCCCAGTCGCGCTTGGCATCGAGATTTCCGAGATAGAGCGTGTCTTCCAGGCCGGTCTCGATGCGGGCAACGGCGCGGGTGATCTTGCGCGTCACGAAGGTCTCGCCGCGGATCGGGCTCTCATGATTGAACAGGATGCCGTTCGAGGCGAACATGCCGTAGGCCTCGCGGTAGTTCACCGTGATCCAGTAGCCGTAGAGCTTGGCGACGCCATAGGGCGAGCGCGGATAGAACGGCGTGGTTTCCTTCTGCGGCACCTCCTGCACCAGGCCGTACAGTTCCGAGGTCGAGGCCTGATAGAAGCGCGTTTCCTTTTCCATGCCGAGGATGCGGATCGCTTCGAGCAGACGCAGCACGCCGAGCGCGTCGGCGTTGGCGGTATATTCCGGGCTTTCGAAGCTGACGCCGACATGGCTCTGCGCCGCCAGATTGTAGATCTCGGTCGGGCGGATCTGCTGCATCAGCCGGATCAAATTGGTCGAGTCCGTCATGTCGCCGTAATGCAGGAGAAACGGCACGTTGCCGGTGTGCGGATCCTCATAGAGATGATCGATGCGCGCGGTATTGAACGAGGACGAGCGCCGCTTGACCCCATGCACGGTGTAGCCGAGGCCGAGCAGATATTCGGCGAGATAGGCGCCGTCCTGCCCGGTGACACCGGTAAGCAGCGCCACGCGCCGTTTCGAACCTTCAACCGCCATTTTCACTCCGACAGCGCACCGGGACCGCCAAAAAAGCAGTGCAACGGCGACGAACCAAAGGCATTGCGCTGGACCCGCCCGTGACATTGGGCCCTTGGGGCGCGCAGGACCGGGCTTTGCAAACCCCTACCATGACCCCAATCCCCCAAGCAATGAGTCCAAAAATGCCCTTTTCAGCCCCTTGAGGCAGCGGACTTGCGGGTTTTCAAGCCTTGGCCCACAATCATCGCCAACAGGGCTTGCGAGATCGCTGAAACCGAAGCCGTTCCGGCGTGCGGCCCGTCAAAGAACAGCCGATAAAAAGCGAACTCAGGGAGGAATGACATGCGAAGATTCATGATGGCGGCGGCCTTTGCGCTGCCGATGTTCGGTGGCGCCGCAATGGCGCAGGAAACGCTCAAGATCGGCTATATCGATCCGTTGTCGGGCGGCGGCGCCAGCATCGGCGAAATCGGACTCAAGACCTTCCAGTTTCTTGCCGACGAGGTTAACGCCAAGGGCGGCATCCAGGGCAAGAAGGTCGAGATCGTGCCGCTCGACAACAAGACCAATCCGCAAGAGAGCCTGATCCAGGCGCAGAAGGCGATCGACGCCGGCGTGCGCTACATCACCCAGGGCAACGGCTCGTCGGTCGCGGGCGCGCTGTCGGACTTCGTGACCAAGTACAACGAGCGCAACCCCGGCAAGGAAGTCCTGTACTTCAACTATGCCGCGGTCGACCCGGTCCTCACCAATGCCAAATGCAGCTTCTGGCATTTCCGCTGGGACGCCAATTCCGACATCAAGATGGAGGCGCTCACCAACTACATGAAGACGGTGCCGTCGATCAAAAACATCTACCTGATCAACCAGGATTATTCGTTCGGGGAATCCGTCAGGTCCTCAGCCAAGGCCATGCTGGCCGCCAAGCGGCCGGACATCAAGATCGTCGGCGACGAACTGCATCCGCTTTTGAAGATCACCGACTTCGCGCCCTATATCGCCAAGATCAAGGCATCCGGCGCCGACACCGTCGTGACCGGCAACTGGGGCCAGGATTTCGCGCTGCTGTTGAAGGCGGCCGCCGACGCCGGGCTGAAGGTGAACTGGTACACCTATTATGCCGGCGGCACCGGCGGCCCGACCGCGGTCAAGCAGGCCAACCTCAATCATCAGGTGTTCGCGGTCGGCGAAGGCATTCCGAACCTCGACAATCCGCCGTCGCAGGAATTCGAAAAGGCGCTCCGCGCCAAATATGGCTTCAGCCTGTTCTATCCGCGCGCCGTCAATGAAATGCGCATGCTGGCGGCGGCGGCCGACAAGGCCAAGTCGGTCGATCCGGTCAAAGTCGCAGCCGCGCTTGAGGGCATGGAGTTCGACGTATTCGACGGCGGCAAGGGCAACATGCGCAAGGACGATCACCAGTTCTTCCAGCCGATCTACATCGCCTCGTTCGGCGAACGGACCGAAAAGGAACCGTTCGACGAGGAAAACACCGGCTGGGGCTGGAAGCTGGTCGCCAAGATCGATACGCCCGCGACCGTGCTGCCGACCACCTGCAAGATGGAGCGGCCGAACTGACAGTTTGCGCATGAAAGCATCCGTCCCGACGCAATCTCGGGACGGATGCTTCTCTCAATCAGCGGGGCCGTCGTGCTTGAACTGATCGTCATATCCACGCTCAACGGCGTCCTGTTCGGCATGTTGCTCTTCCTGATGGCGAGCGGCCTGACCGTGATCTTCAGCATGCTCGGCGTGCTCAATTTCGCGCATGCAAGTTTCTACATGCTCGGCGCCTTCTTCGGTTTTCAGACCAGCCGATGGCTTGGCTTCTGGCCGGCGCTTGTGATCGCACCACTGCTCGCGGGCGCGATCGGCGCCGGCGTCGAGCGCTTCGGGCTGCGCCGCGTGCACAAGAACGGTCACGTCGCGGAGCTGTTGTTCACCTTTGGGCTGGCGTTCGTGATCGAGGAGGTCGTGCAGATCATCTGGGGCAAGAGCCCGGTCGATTTCCGGATTCCCGCCTTGCTCGACTTTCCCGCATTCACGATCTTCTCGACCAACTATCCCGCCTACAAGATGTTCATGCTCCTGGTGTCGATCGCGATCTTCGTGGGCCTTCTGGTCGTCCTGAAGAAGACGCGGATCGGCCTGATCGTTCAGGCCGCGCTGACCCATCCACACATGGTGGCCCATCTCGGCCATAATGTCGGGCGCATCTTCATGCTGGTATTCGGCGTCGGCACCGCGCTTGCCGCGGTCGCCGGCGTGATCGCAGGACCTGCGCTGGTCACGCAATCCAACATGGCCGGCCTGCTCGGTCCGATCCTGTTCGTGGTCGTCGTGGTCGGCGGGCTCGGCTCGCTGCCCGGGGCGTTCGTCGCCTCGCTGCTGATCGGCCTCGTACAGACGTTTGCGGTCTCGATGAACGGCTCGCTGTCCGGCGCCTTCGGTCCGCTCAGCCCCGACTATGCCTCGACCTGGCTTGCCGACATCTGGAGCGTCACGATCGCGCAGATCGCGCCGATCATGCCTTACGTGCTGTTGGTGCTGATCCTGATCCTCCGCCCGATGGGCCTGCTTGGGACACGCGACACATGAGCGAAATCGCCACAACGGCGGCGCCACCGCTGCCGACCGCAACCGAGAAACTCAAATTCTATTCCTTGTGGGTCGCAGCCGCATTTGTGCTTCTGCTGCTGCCCAACATCTTCAGTTCAGGCGGGTCGCTGACGACGTTCAGCCTGATCGGCATCTCCATCATCTTCTCGCTGTCCTACAACATCCTGCTCGGCCAGACCGGCATGCTGTCGTTCGGGCACGCCGTCTATTACGGCCTCGGCGGCTTTTTGGTGATTCACGCCATCAACATCATCGGCGCCAACAAGCTGCCGATCCCCCTCCCCTTCGTGCCCCTGATCGGCGGCCTCACCGGACTGTTGTTCGCGATGCTGCTCGGCTGGGTGTCGACGCAGCGAAGTGGAACGGCGTTCGCGATGATCTCGCTCGGCGTCGCCGAGTTGATCGCCTCCTCGGCCCTCATCCTGCGCACTTTTTTCGGCGGCGAAGCCGGCGTCTCCGCCAACCGCACCAAACTATTGAAATTGTTCGGCTGGAATTTCGGCCCGCAGATCCAGATCTATTATCTGGTGGCGGCATGGACCCTGATCGCGGTGATCGCGATGTACGCACTGACCCGCACGCCGCTCGGGCGCATGTGCAACGCGGTGCGCGACAATCCCGAGCGCGTCCAGTTCGTCGGCTATAATCCGCACGTCGTCCGCTATCTCGCGTTCTGCTTCTCCGGATTCTTCGCAGGCATCGCCGGCGCGCTGGCGGCGATCAATTTCGAAATCGCCAACTCCGCCTATCTCGGCGCGGCACAGTCGGGAACGGTGTTGTTTGCGACCTTTATCGGCGGCATCGGCTTCTTCATCGGCCCCATCGTCGGCGCGATCTTCGTCACGTTCCTCTCGCTCGGCTTGAGCGACCTGACGCAGGTGTGGCAGCTCTATTTTGGGCTGATCTTCATCTCGGTGGTGTTGTTCGCCCCGGGCGGCATCACCGGGCTGTTGATGATGCACCGCCCGCTCCTTAGGGCGGGCACGCTGCAGAAGGTATTGCCGAGTTACCTGGAAGCCCTGATGCCGACGCTGGCGATGCTCGCCGGCCTCGTGCTGGCGCTGGAGACCATCGTGCATTACACGGTCAACCCCGGTGACGATTCCCACATCAAGGCGTTCGGCATCAGCTTCGATGCGGCGAGCCCGTTGATATGGGCAATGTCGGTCGTTCTCCCGGTTGGCGGATATCTGGTTGCGCGCAGGACCTGGGTCCGGGTGGGACACGCATGGAGCAGCGCCACCAGCGCAGCGCGCGAGAAGGGAATCGCCGGATGAGCGCTGCAATCGAACTACGCGGGGTCGAAAAGAGCTTTGGCAACATTGCCATCATCAGAAACATCAACCTGAGCGTGGCGCAGGGCGAGCGCCACGCGCTGATCGGTCCGAACGGCGCCGGCAAGTCGACCACCTTCAATCTGATCAGCGGATATATGGCGCCGACATCGGGCAGCGTGCTTTTGCGCGGCGAGGTGATTTCGGGGCTGGCGCCCTATCAGATCAACCGGCGCGGGCTGTCGCGCAGCTTTCAGGTCACCAACGTCTTTGCCAATATGAGCGTGTGGGAGAATTTGCGCTGCGCGGTCTTGTGGTCGACCGGCCAGCGCTACGCATTCTGGAAGAATATCGACAATCTGCCGGAGGTGCGCGAACGCACCGCGCAGATTCTGGAAGACATCAACCTCACGGCACGGCGCGACGTGCCGGCGGGCCTTCTGACCTACGCCGAGCAGCGGGCGCTCGAGATCGGCATCACGGTCGCCGGCGGCGCCGACGTGATTCTGCTCGACGAACCCACCGCCGGCATGAGCCGTGCGGAGACCGAACGCGCCGTGGCGCTGATCCGCCGCCTGACCGAAGGCCGCACGCTTCTGATCGTCGAACACGACATGAGCGTGGTGTTTGGGCTGGCCGACCGGATTTCGGTGCTGGTGTATGGCCAGATCATCGCCTCGGGAATGCCGGACGACATTCGCGGCAATCCGAAGGTCAAGGAAGCCTATCTCGGCGAGGAAGCGGCATGATGCTGGAGGTGGAAGGTCTCCACGCCTATTACGGCAAGAGCCACATCCTGCAAGGCGTCGACATGCGCATCAACGCCGGCGAGGTGGTGAGCCTGCTCGGGCGCAACGGCGTCGGACGTTCCACCACGGTGAAGGCGATCATGGGCGAGGTACCGCCGCTGGGCTCGATCAAGTTCAACGGCAGCGACATCGCGGGACTGCCGAGCTACCGCATCGCGCGTCTCGGGCTTGGCTACGTTCCGGAGCATCGCGACATCTTCCCCGGCCTGACGGTGCGGCAAAACCTGCTGCTTGGCATCAAGGATACCAGGCGTCCGGGCAAGTGGCGGCTCGAGGACATGCTCAACATGTTCCCAAATCTTGCCGCGCGGGCCGATACCTCGGCCGGCGTGCTCTCGGGCGGCGAGAAGCAGATGCTGACGATTTGCCGTACGCTGATGGGCGATCCCGAACTGATCATGATTGACGAGCCGACCGAGGGGCTCGCCCCTCTCATCGTGCAACAGGTCGGCGACCTCATCGCCGAAATCGCCCGGCGCGGCGTCGCCATTCTTCTGGTGGAGCAGAAACTCGCCATAGCGATGCGGATATCGCACCGCGTCTACGTCATGGGCCACGGCCGCATCGTGTTCGAGGGCACGCCCGCCGAGTTGAAGGCGAACGAGGCCGTGCGCAAGGAATGGCTCGAGGTTTGAGGGTCTGATGCTGGTGAATGTCCGCTCTGGAGCAGGTGTCCCCGTGCAGTAAATACGGCCAAGTATCCAGACCAGGCACGTCGGCGACTTGCATTCATTCACCCCGTGGGCAATTTACCTTTCCAGTCGGGATCGGTGGTCACATCGACTTGTGGACCACCGCCTCGGCAAGCTCCGACGGCGCTTCGCGCGGTACGATCAACCGGATTCTTGTTCCCCCGCCAGGTCTGGTATCCAAATCGATCCGACCGCCTAATCGATTTGTCACGATGTTGTAGACGATGTGCAATCCGAGGCCGACCCTGCCCTGGTCGCGCCGCGTCGTGAAGAATGGGTCGAACGCCTGGCGCTGGGTTTCCTGATTCATTCCACAGCCATCGTCTGAAATCAAAATTTCAACATTGTCCTTGTCGAACGCTCGCGTCGCAATATGGACAGATCCGCGCGCAGAGTCTGGAAAGGCGTGCGCCGCCGAATTGAGAACCAGATTGGTGAGCACTTGGCCGTAAGGTCCCGGATAGCTGTTCATAGCGAGGTTGGGCTCGCAATCGACGCTAAGCGTAAGATCCTGGCTTCGCAGGCTCGACCGTAGACTTCCGACAATCTGTTCGGTCGCTTGGCCGAGATCAAAGCCCCTCCGATCCGAAAAATCACGATCAGCAGCTACCTCTTTGAACGACTGTATCAAATCCACCGCGTGATTTAGATTGGTCATTATTTGCGAGGCCGCTTCTCGGCTTGCCGCAAGATATTCATTCAGCATCGACCGGCGCACATTGCCGCTTGCGATTTCCGTTTCAAACCGATCGGTCTTGTTGATAAATGTCGAAGCGACCGTCAGGCTGTTGCCGACAGGAGTGTTGATTTCGTGGGCAACTCCGGCCACCAGCCGTCCAAGAGCGGCAAACTTCTCGGTCTGCACCAGCCGATCTTGGGCCGTACGCAGGTCGTCGAGCGATTGCGATAGCTCCCTTGTGCGCTCCTGTACTTCCTGAAAAAGCTCCACAGTCGAAATGGCAATTACCGCCTGATCAGCGAACGTCTTGAGAAGCCATATCTCCCGCGGCGTGAACGGAGCCGCTTCCTTGCGCGAGACACCGATCGAACCCAAGCACACGCCATCACGCATCATTGGGCAATATACAAAACTGTGCCGGCCCATTTTTCGAGCATAGTCACGCAGATGCGACGAGACGTGCGTTGCAGTTTGGGCATCGTCCACTTGAAATAGCTTACCCTCGAGGATCACCCGGCCGGGTTCGGTATCGTCGCGAATCGGCCGAGGATACGAGCCCTTGAGAAACGCAATGGAGGCCTCTTCGGTAGCGGTAAAGGCAGCCAGGTGAAGCGTGTCCTTGCGCCGCAGAACGACGGTCGTGGCACGGCCGCCCACCAGGCGATTTGCGCTCTGTGCGATGGCGTCGAATACCGGCTGCACGTCGTTCGACGAACCGGCGATGACCTTCAGGATGTCGCCCGTTGCGGTCTGTTGCTCGAGCGCCTGGCGAAGCTCGAATGTTAGCTGCGCAACTTTCGTTTCTTGGCTTGCAGCGAGGGAAGCATGACGGCGTAAGGTCTTTGGCGCGATACTGCGCTTTGGCTTGCCGCCTTGCACAGTTCTCGCCTTGCCGCCTGTTTTGGAACGCTGCGTCATGTCCGCGCCCTTTGGCTTTACATAGAACTGCATGCCATGCGTAGAGCGCCATTTTTTGCGCTAGATCAAGAAAGCTTCAGCAATGGGTATCGTCGCACCGCCTTGGAGCAGCTCCTCGGCTGGCCAGCTTAACCGTCCATTTACCATAACTGTTCATGATGTTGTTGGTAGTCATCCGCAAGGACCTTTGAACGAGATGGCGCAGCGCAATCTAAGAGCAGTCAGCAGAGACGAGAACGTTCTCAACCTTGCTCGGTCGTCGGTACCCGATGGCGGTGCAAGAGCTCTCAATCTGGTGTACCGAGCGGCGGAGGTCTTCCGCGGCATGGAGGATCATGCCCGAGAGACCGAAGCGCGCGCGCAGTCGCTGTGCAAGAGCGCAGCGGAGAGACTTAAGCACGCCGAAAAGCGGATCGAAGCCGCGGAGCGAGCACGACGAGAACTCATCACTGAAGCCGAATGCAAGCTGCAGGACGCGTCTCGAGCTTTAACGCAGGCCCAATCGCGCACCGAAGCCGCTGAAGATAAGCTGACGGCCATGGAGTTCCGTGCGCAAGCGGCCGAAGCCGAAGCCCGAGAGGCCAAGGAGGCGCTCGCACTCGTTGAGGAAGCCATCCGCAGACGTCTGCTTTGCGCAAACCCGGAAGCTGACACCAGGTTGGGCGCGGTAGCCTGACCGATCAAGGCATAGTATCGGTGTGGGCCAATCAGTGCCCCAGAGGCGGGTAACCCGAAGGAAGCCCTGCCACCTGGCCTTACTTGAGTGACAGCTCCCGCAAAGCATTCTTGATTTCCTTCACATCATTTAATGCTTTGCAGCTCTTGAGAAGTGGACCCACTTGTTTGTCGCCTTGCTCTTTCATGGCACGCAACATGACTGCCACGGATCTTCGAGCGGCTTCTTCAATCTCCAGTCTCTTTTCCCGTTGAAATGGCTTGGCGATCGTCGATTCAACTTCCATGGTTGCTGTTTGGGCTTGAACGTAATTTTTCTTGACTTCAGCGTTGGAAGTCAGCGTTGAAAGCCCCCCATACGTGAGCGAGCATTCAGCAAAGCGGTGCACGACCTTTTCGCGCAGTTCGACGCCGTCATTGCTTTCTTCTATTGCGCTATTTATCGCCGCGACTACGTCAAGTTCGGCCCATGTCCTGTCTCCGCCAGCGGATTGCGCGTAGGCAAAACGCGACGAGATCAGCAAGGCCGATAGGACGCCAAAGACCAGCAGCAAGATCACCCTGGGACTGTCGGACATCACTGGTTCCCCAATTTAATTTTAGCGCGCTGCTAAAGGCGTTCGGAGGGTTCGTCAACACCGGAAGCGGCCGCACGTACTTTGCCAATAATGGAAATTTGCCGGCCAAACTATCTCTCGCCACCAAACCAGGCGCGGAACATGGTCCCGCAAATTTCGACAGGACCAATATCGTGCTCTCGCACGCGCACCAAGTGGTTTTCAACGTAGGACGCGGCCGGAAGCGCCTGCTCCAGCTATTGATGCCATACGAGATTCAGGCCACCGCTCGCGGCATGGAAGCCAAACGAATGGATAGCCGGCAAACCGAAGCGGGCCGTCAGGCTGATGATGAGGTCGCGCCGCGTCCTCTTTGGGTCGAACACAGAAGCATCTTCTTCCAGCTCTTGTCTGCTCTTCCTCCGGAAGCAGCTAATCGCCGCGACGTTCGTTCTGTGTCATTGGCAGTCATCGCGTTGCCCTGGAGCAACAGAGATCAAGCAGAAAGCTGCTCAACAAAGCGCTTGATTGATTTTGGATAGACGTGGGCGGCCCGATTCAATTTGATCCAGTTCGATCTCTGACGGTCATTCCCTCAAATTGTTTCTGGCCACTTGGCCCATGTGGAGAACGGATGCGCAAGCTCGGAAATGTCCGGTTTGCTCTATTGTTCTTGATGGCTGGACTGCTGGGTACGATGGTATGTGGGGCATCGGCCGCCGATATACCGACAAAAGCGCCTCCGCTCGCCTCATTGCCATCCTGTTTCGCGAATGCTGCCAGCTATTTCCTGGCGGGTCCCGAGGAATGCCCGCTGACATGGCACGGCATTACGCTTTATGGGGCCATCGACATCGGCGCCGGCTACCAAACCCATGGCGTGCCCTTGAACGGGGTCTATCCCAACGGCGTCGAACATCTGATCTCGAAGAATAGCAATGCGCCCGGCTATAGCTGGATGCCAAACGGGTTGGGCCAGTCCCACATTGGAATAAAGGGGATCGAGCCGATCTCCGGCAACTGGTCTTTCGTATTCAATTTGCAGACCGGCTTTGACCCCTACTCCCTGCAGCTCGCCAACGGACCGAAATCCCTGGTCCAGAACAACACCAACCCGCTCGACATGCAAAGCGCGAACGGTGATTCCAGCCGTGCCGGGCAACTGTTCAACACTGTCGCCTATGGCGGCGTAAGCAATCCGATCTGGGGTACGTTGACCGTGGGCCGGCAAGACTCGCTCATCCTCGATGGCCTGGGACGCTATGATGCCATGGCGGCCGCGCCCGCTTTCTCGGTGATCGGGGCTTCCAGTACGGCGGGCGGCTCCGGCGATACGGAGGATGCCCGTTATGCCACCTCGGTCCAATACGGAACCCATATCGGCGCGTTCCGGATGGCCGCGCTCTATCAATTTGGCGGGTATAGTCAGGGCAATGGTTCACGCGGCGCCATCGAGGCGCAGTTCGGCGGCGACTTCGGCGGATTCTCTTTCGACGCCGTGGCAAGCAAGGTCAGAGACGCGGTGTCGCTGTCGAACTATGCCATGAACCCGCTGCCCACCGGCGTTTCCGTGGACAATTTGAAGGCGACGCTGTCCAACAACACCAGCGGCGTCATCATGCTGCGATACAGGTACCAGGCGCTGACCTTCTACGGCGGCTTTGAAGTTATCCAGTTTGCGGATCCGAGCGACGCCTACGCGCAGGGATTTACCACTCTCGGCGGATATACCGTGCTTCCGGGAGCCGTGAAAACCACCGAATATGACATCAACAAGATCCTGCGCGTCGCCTGGTTGGGCGCGCGATATGCCGTCCGCAACGATCTGGACGTGGCGGCGGCGGTGTACCACTACAATCAGAACAACTATAACACCGCCACCTGCACCAACGGCGGACTCTCGGCCTCGAGCTGCGCGGGAACGCTGGACGCCGTATCCGGCATGATCGACTACCGCGTAACAAAACGGCTCGACATGTATGCGGGCCTGATGTGGTCAAGAGTTTCAGGAGGCCTGGCGAGCGGCTATCTCCGCTTCGAAAACGTCGGCCCCACTGTCGGTCTTCGCTTTCAGTTTTAGGACCTCCGCCAAGCCCCCTGCGCCAGGAACCAGCAAGGCGCCAGGTTTCGTTGACCCGCCCGACGAAACGGGTGTCTGCTGCTACCCGGACCTTTATTTATTCGAAGTGTGAGATCGCTTCAGCTTGCAATCGCGAATGTCCGCTGGGTTAGCGGACACTGATGCGTCGGCACGTTATTTCCTGCCTGGCGCGTAGAAGGTGCCTTCAACCTCGCAGATATCGTCCCCGTTCAGCCGATGCACCTCGATGATGGTCCGCGGCGGATAGGGACCGGCGCCCCACAGCTCTTCCTGGATCTTGTTCACGAGCGGACGGAAGCGATACATGTCCGTGACATAGACGACGAGGCGAACCGCATCCCGCAGCGTCGCGCCTTCGGATTCGGCGATCAGTTTCATATTGAGGAAAGCCTGACGGATGCGAGCCTCATCACCCCCGACCTGCAGGTTCGTTTTCGGATCGATCCCGCGCATTCCCGCAATGAAGACGAAGTCGCCCGCGCGCGTCCCGAGACTCCATGTGCCCGTCGGCTTGATCGCACCGTCCGGCGCAAGCGTCTTCACCCCGGCAGGAGACGGCGGAAGCTGCTCGGCCAACGCCGGATGAACGCACAGCAACGCGATGGTCAACAGCATTGCCTTTTTCAAGGTAGACCTCCTGTTTTTATTGAAGCGGTAACAGCCGTTCTTCTTCGCTGGCGGGGAGCGCGGGCGGGTTATCGCACATCCTCAGATTTCAACGGCCTCAGATAAGGAAACTCGCATTCATTCTCCCACCCTCCCTACTCAATTTCGCGACAGTTTTCCAACCACCGGCGTGTCGGCGAAAATCGAGCAACAGTGGCCGGTCGAGCTCCGGGCAGAGAATCGGATTGAACAGCGAAGCGATGCACCGCGCGGGGCGTCCGCCTTCATGTTGCAGTGCAACAACATCGCTGGACTGCCCCTGCATAAAGCGCCGATCGTGGCGACCAATGAAATTTGCCGACGAATTGTCAGGCACGGACATTTCAAAGTACTGCTTTACCCTATTGAGGACCACTCGCCGGCGGCGCCAACTGCGTCGAGCGATGCGACAAAGAGCGTCCTTAGTGGAATGGCTTACCTCGGACGGCCGATATAGGATCGCAAAACCGTGATGACAAACGACAGAAAAAAGAGCGCGGCAAGCGTCGAGGTTGAATGACGCGCATTCTGTTCGCAGTGCAGCTATCCGTTGTTGCGAACATGCGCGCGAGGGAGGGAATGGGTGGAATATGCTTTGGAAGTGCGCGGGGTGTCACTGCGCTTTGGCGGCGTGCGCGCGCTCAATGATGTCAGTTTTGGCGTCAGGGCGGGCGAGCTGTTTTCCATTATCGGCCCCAACGGTGCCGGCAAGACCTCCATCGTCAATTGCATCTCGGGCCGCTACCGACCGACCGAGGGTCAATTGTTCTACCGCGGGCAGGATATCACGGCGCTGAATCCGAACGCGCGGCCTCGGATCGGCATCGGCCGCACCTTCCAGAACCTTGCGCTGTTTCACCACATGAGCGTGCTCGACAACATCATGGTCGGGCGACATCACCTGTTGAAGAACAATTTCATCACGGGCTCGCTGTACTGGCTGACGGGCGCGAGACGTGAGGAACTCGAACATCGCCGCAAGGTCGAGGAGATCATCGATTTCCTCGATCTGCAGTCGGTGCGAAAAGCCACCGCCGGCACGCTTCCCTACGGCCTGCGCAAGCGCGTCGAGTTGGCGCGCGCGATGGCGCTCGAGCCGCAACTGATCCTGCTCGACGAGCCGATGGCCGGCATGAATTTCGAGGAGAAGGAGGACATGGCGCGCTACATCGTCGATCTCAACGAGGAGTTCGGCATGACCGTCATGATGATCGAACACGACATGGGCGTGGTGATGGATATTTCGCACCGGGTCATGGTGCTGGATTTCGGCCGCAAGATCGCCGAAGGCGATCCCGCAGCGGTGCTGGCCGATCCGCACGTCAAGCGCGCCTATCTCGGCGAGGAGGATGAGGTGCTGGTCGACCCCGACGATATGCTGGCGCCCAAGGAGACTGCGGCATGATGGACTACGCCGGCCGCGTCGCACAGGCCGATACCTATCCAAAGCTGCTGCGCCTCAACACCCGCGAATTCGGCAACGAGATCGCGCTGCGCGAGAAGGATTTCGGGCTCTGGAAGTTGTTCACCTGGAACGACTACCAGAGGCGTGTCCACGACTTCGCGCTCGGACTGGTCGAACTCGGCCTCGGCCGCGGCGACACCATCGGCATCATCGGCGACAACCGGCCGGACTGGGTGGCGGCGGAAATCGCAACTCACGCGATCGGCGCGATGAGCCTTGGCCTCTATCGCGACGTGCTCGATGAGGAAGCCGCCTATCTCCTCAATTACGGCGAGGCGAAGCTCGTCTTCGCCGAGGACGAAGAGCAGGTCGACAAGCTGCTCGCCCTCGCCGACCGCGCCCCTCACCTCAAGCACATCGTCTATTCGGATCCGCGCGGCATGCGGAAATATGACGACCCGCGGTTGCTGGCCGCCGACAAGCTCGCGGCCACGGGACGCGAGCGCGCCGCCCGCGAGCCCGGTCTCTACGACCGCCTCGTGGACGAAACCCGCGGCGAGGATGTCGCGATCCTCTGCACCACCTCGGGCACCACGGCGCACCCGAAACTGGCGATGCTTGCCGCCGGGCGAATGCTGCGGCATTGCGCGACCTATCTTTCCTTCGATCCCAAGGGACCGGAGGACGAATACGTCTCGGTGCTGCCGCTGCCCTGGATCATGGAGCAGGTCTACGTGCTCGGCAAAGGGCTGTTGTGCCGGATGAAGGTCAACTTCGTCGAGCAGCCCGAAACCATGATGAATGATTTCCGCGAGATCGCCCCGACCTTCGTGTTGTTCGCGCCCAGGGTCTGGGAGGCGATCGCCGCGGACGTGCGCGCGCGGGTGATGGATTCGTCCCCGCTCAAGCAAAGCCTGTACGAACTTGGGATGAAGGCGGGCCTCTCTGCGCTCGACCGCGGCAGGCATTCGACCCTGGCCGACACCCTGCTGTTCCGCGCGCTGCGCGACCGCCTCGGTTTCACGCGGCTGCGTTCGGCGGCAACCGGCGGAGCGGCGCTTGGCCCCGACACCTTCAAGTTCTTCCAGGCGATGGGCGTGCCGCTGCGCACGCTGTACGGCCAGACCGAAACGCTCGGCGCCTATACGCTGCACCCCGAAGACAAGATCGATCCCGACACCACCGGCGTCGCGTTGTCCGACAATATCGAAATCCGTATCGACAATCCGGATATCCATGGCGTCGGCGAAATCATGGTACGCCATCCCAACATGTTTTTGGGCTATTACAGGAACCCCGAAGCCTCCGCCGCCGACATCCGCGACGGCTGGCTGCATTCGGGCGACGCCGGCTATTTCAACGATAAGAAACAGCTCGTCGTGATCGACCGCATCAAGGATCTTGCGGAGACCGCACGCGGCGAACGCTTCTCGCCGCAATATCTCGAGAACAAGCTGAAGTTCTCACCTTACATCGCCGAGACGGTGGTGCTCGGAGCCGGCCGCGAGGCGCTCGCGGCGATGATCTGCATCCGCTTCTCTATCATCTCGAAATGGGCGGAGAAGAAGCGGATCGCGTTTACGACCTATACCGACCTCGCCTCGCGCCCCGAGGTCTACGCGCTCTTGCAAAAGGAGGTCGAGGCCGTCAACACCACGCTGCCGCCGGCGCAGCGCATTTCCCGCTTTCTTCTGCTCTATAAGGAACTCGACGCCGACGATGGCGAGCTGACGCGGACGCGAAAGGTCCGTCGCAGCGTCATCAACGAGAAATACGCTGACATCATCGACGCGATCTACGGAGGAAGGCACGAGATTCCCGTCGACACCGTGATCCGCTTCCAGGACGGCACCACCCAGCGCATCCGCACCACGCTGCGGGTGATCGACCTCGCGCACGAGTTCGCGATCGCGGAGGCCGCGGAATGAACATCCAGTTCCTGATTCAGCTTCTGGTCAACGGTCTCGTGGTCGGCACGCTCTATGGCGTGGTCGCGATGTCGTTCGTCTTGATCTACAAGGCGACGCAGGTGGTGAATTTCGCGCAAGGCGAGTTGCTCCTGATCGGCGCGTGGGTGTGCTGGGCATTCCTGACCAAATATGACATGCCATTCTGGCTCGGCATGCCGCTGACGCTCGTCTTCATGTTCATCTTCGGCATCGCGATCCAGATCGTGATCCTGCGGCCGATGATCGGCGAGCCGATCATTTCGGTGATCATGGTCACGATCGGGCTGTCGACGGTGTTTCAGGCCGCGCTGAAATGGATTTTCGGCGTCAACCCGCAACCGTTCCCGCGGGTGTTCACGAGCCAGTCCGTGAACGTTCTGGGACTGCAAATCCAGACCGTCTACGTCATGAGCCTTGTCGTCTCGGTGGCGATGATGATCGGCATGGCCTGGTTCTTCCGGGCTTCAAAATACGGCCTTGCGATGCGCGCCACCGCCTTCAACCAGCAGGTGGCGCAGTCGCTCGGCATTTCCGTCAAGAACGTGTTCGCGATGGCCTGGGCGATCTCGGCAACCGTCTCGGCGGTCGCGGGCGTGGTGGTGGCGGTCGTCAACGGCGTGTCGTCGGGACTGTCGGCCTACGGCATCAAGGTGTTTCCGGCCGCGATCCTCGGCGGGCTCGATTCAATCGGCGGCGCGGTGCTCGGCGGCATCATCATCGGGCTTCTCGAAAACATCGCCCAATATGTCGACAGCGAATATCTGCACTGGGGCAATCTTTACGAGATTGCGCCGTTCTATGTGCTGATCATCATCCTGATGATCAAACCCTACGGCCTGTTCGGCACCAAAGACATCGAGCGGGTATAATTCCTGATGGCAAGCCCTTCCCTCATCCCGTCCGGCGACTTCCGCACCTCTTACGCGGCGGACACCACGATCTTTCCGACCACGACCAGCCGCAACTTTGCGATTCTCGGCGTCATCGCCGTGTGCTTCGCGCCGCTGATCCTCACCAATTACTGGCTGAGCATCTCGATCCAGATCGGCATCTTTGCGATCGCAGCGCTCGGCCTGAACGTGCTCGTCGGCTTCACCGGCCAGATCTCGATCGGTCACGCCGCGTTCTTCCTGCTCGGCGCATTCAGTTCGGCCTATATCTCGAACAACGCACCGATTCCGGTGTTCTTCGCCATTCCGCTCGCGGGCGTGGTGACGGCGCTGGTCGGGCTGATCTTCGGGCTTCCAGCGGCACGGTTGAAGGGGCTTTATCTCGTCATCGCGACGCTTGCCGCGCAATATATCCTGCTCGACTTCTTCTCGCGCGCGGAGTGGTTTTCCGGCGGCCCGGTGCCTGCCAGCGCCAATCCGTTCTCGATTTTCGGCTACACCTTCCGCGGCGACAAGCAGTATTTCTATGTGGTGCTCACCTATCTCGTGGTCAGCTTCCTGCTCGTCACCAATTTGATACGCACCCGCGACGGCCGGGCGATGATCGCGATCCGCGATCACTATCTTTCCGCCGAGATCATGGGCATCAACCTCACGAAATACCGCACGCTGTCGTTCGGACTCGCGGCATTCTTTGCCGGCATTGCGGGCGCGCTGTACGCGCACTACCAGCTCGTGATCTCCATCGAAGGCTTCGGGATCGAACGCTCGATCCTGTTTCTGGCGATGGTCATCATCGGCGGTACCGGCTCGATCATGGGCACGCTGATGGGCACCGCTTTCGTGGTGTTGCTGCCCGAATCGATGGAGTGGATCAGCGCAGGCCTCAAAGGCTCCGCCATCGACAAGGCGCTTTCGCTCAACAACAACATCACGTTTCTGCGCGAGATCGCGATCGGTCTGATCATCATCGCATTCCTGATGTTCGAGCCCGACGGGCTCGCGCATCGCTGGCGCCAGATCAAGACGTACTGGAAACTCTACCCGTTTTCGCATTGAGGTTGGAACGGGACTGACTACAATAGGCCTTAAACGAAGAAACCGGAGGAACTTTCCATGACCCTAAAATCCCTGCTCGGCACCGTTTCGCTGGCGCTGCTCGTCGGCGGTGCTGCGTCCGCGGCACAGGCCCAAATCGCCATCGGCCATCTCGAGGACCTGTCCGGCGGTACATCCGACGTCGGGACGCCCTATGGACAGGGCGTCGCGGACACCTTCGCCTGGGTCAACAAGAATGGCGGCATCGGCGGCAAGCAACTCAACGTCGACAGCAACGATTACGGCTATCAGGTGCCGCGCGCCATTGCGCTCTACAAGAAGTGGTCGGCCTCCGACTCCAAGGTCGCGGCGATCATGGGCTGGGGCACCGCCGATACTGAGGCACTGACCGGCTTCGTGGCGCAGGACAAGATCCCGTATTTCTCCGCCTCCTATGCCGCGGCTCTGACGGATCCCGAGGGCGCAAGCGGCAAGGCGAAACCCGCGCCGTACAACTTCTTCTACGGCCCGAGCTATTCCGACGCGATGCGGGCGCTCTTGATCTGGGCTGCCGATGACTGGAAGGCCAAGGGCAAACCGGGCAAGCCGAAATTCGTCCATATGGGCGCCAACCATCCCTACCCCAACGCGCCGAAGGCGGCGGGCGAGGCGCTTGCCACCGAACTCGGCTTCGAAGTACTGCCGCCCCTGGTGTTCGCGCTTTCGCCCGGCGACTACAGCGCGCAATGCCTGAGTCTGAAGAGTTCGGGCGCCAATTACGCCTATCTCGGCAACACCGCCGCCTCCAACATCTCGGTGCTGAAGGCGTGCAAGACCGCCGGCGTGGACGTGCAGTTTCTGGGCAATGTCTGGGGCATGGATGAGAACGCCGCCAAGACCGCCGCCGACGCCGCCGACGGCGTGATGTTCCCGCTGCGCACGTCGGTCGCCTGGGGCGGCAACGCGCCGGGCATGAAGACCGTGATGGAAATCTCCAAGATGTCCGATCCGAGCGGCAAGGTTTACCGTCCCGTACACTACGTCGCTGGCGTCTGTTCGGCGCTCTTCATGAGGGAAGCGCTGGACTGGGCCGCCAAGAACGGCGGCACCAGCGGCGAGAACGTCGCCAAGGGCTTCTACCAGAAGAAGGACTGGGTGCCGGCCGGCATGGAGGGCGTTTGCAATCCCTCGACCTGGACCGAGAAGGACCATCGCGCCACGCTCAAGGTCGACCTCTACCGCACGAAGATCTCCGGCTCGACCGACGGCGATCTCAACGACCTGATGGCGAAGGGCACGATCAAGCTCGAGAAGGTCAAGACGGTTGAATTGCCGCGCAAGCCGGAATGGCTCGGATGGTGATCACTCACGAACGACGTCATGGCCGGGCTTTGTCCCGGCCATCCACGTCTTCATCGTTGCGATATAGCCAAGACGTGGATGCCCGGCACGCAGACAAGTTTACGCAGTCTGCGCAAGCTTGACTGCTCTGGCCGGGCATGACGGCAAATAGCGAAGCCCCCATGACTGACACCCTCGACACCACACGCGCCACGCCGGACACCGTCACGGCGGCCGCGCCGCTACTGTCCGTGCGCAACATCGAGGTGGTCTATGACGACGTCATCCTGGTATTGCGCGGATTGAGCCTCGAGGTGCCGAACGGCGCGATCGTGGCGCTGCTGGGGGCCAACGGCGCCGGCAAATCCACCACGCTGAAAGCGATCTCGGGGCTGCTCAAGACCGAAGACGGCGAGGTGACGCGCGGCGAAATCAACTTCAACGGCGAGCGCATCAACGGCATCGATCCGGAGCGGATCGTCCGCCGCGGCATCTTTCAGGTGATGGAGGGCCGCCGCATCATTTCCGACATGACGTCGCTGGAAAACTTGCGGCTCGGCGCCTTCACCCGCAGCGACAACGAAGTCGCCGCCGACATCGACATGGTGTTCGACTATTTCCCGCGGCTGAAGGAACGCACCGGGCTTGCCGGCTATCTCTCCGGCGGCGAGCAGCAGATGCTGGCGATCGGACGCGCGCTGATGGCGCGGCCCAAGATGATCCTGATGGACGAGCCCTCGATGGGACTGTCCCCGCTTCTGGTGAAGGAAGTGTTCGGGATCATCAGGGCGATCAACCGCGACCTCGGAGTGACCATCCTGCTCGTGGAACAGAATGCGCGCGCGGCCCTTTCGGTCGCAAGCCACGGCTACATCATGGAGCAAGGCAAGGTGGTGCTCGACGGCACGGCGGACGAACTGCGCGACAATGAGGACGTCAAGGAATTCTACCTCGGCGGCGCCGGCGACCAGCGCAAGAGCTTCAAGAATCTGAAAAGCTTCAAGCGGCGGAAACGGTGGCTGTGACCGACCACTACGACATCAGCGAGACCCGCGATCCGGCCCGGCGCGAGGCGGAGCTGTTTTCGCGGCTGCCGGACGTGTTGCGCGGCGCGATCGCCGCGCCTTTCTATGCCGAGCGCCTCGGGGGCATCGACCCGGCTCAAATCACCAGCCGCGCGGCGCTTGCGGGCCTGCCGGTGCTCCGTAAGTCGGACCTGCCCGCCATGCACAGGGCCGCCCCCCCGTTTGGCGGCCTCGTCAAGAGCGCCCCCGGCGCGTTCGGACGACTTTATACTTCGCCCGGCCCGATCTTCGAGCCGGAGCCTGCGCACGCCGATCCCTGGCGCGGCGCCAGGGCGCTGTTTGCGGCGGGCTTCCGGCCGGGCGATGTGGTACTGAACACCTTCAGCTATCATCTCACCCCCGGCGGCTTCATTTTCGACACCGCGGCGCGCGCGCTCGGCTGCGCGGTGATCCCGGCAGGCCCCGGCAATACCGACGCGCAATTCGAGCTGATCGAGGCCTATGCGCCGATCGGCTATTGCGGTACGGCCGATTTCCTCAAGATTCTGCTCGATGCGGCCCATGGTTCCGGCCGCAACGTCTCCTCGATCAAACGCGCGATCGTATCGGGCGCCGCGTTTCCGAAGTCGCTGCAGGAGGACATCAAATCGCGCGGCATCGATGCCTATCAGGCGTTCGGCACCGCCGATCTCGGCCTGATTGCATTTGAGACCGCGGCGCGCGAAGGCATGGTCGTCAACGAGGACCTGATCCTGGAAATCGTGCGGCCGGGCACCGGCGATCCCGTCGCGGAGGGCGAAGTCGGCGAGATCGTCGTCACCTCGCTCGACCCCGATCACCCCTGGATACGCCTTGCGATCGGCGACCTGACGGCCGCCCTGCCCGGCCCGAGCCCGTGCGGCCGCACCAATCTGCGCATCAAGGGCTGGATGGGCCGCGCCGATCAGACCACCAAGGTCAAGGGCATGTTCGTGCGGCCCGAGCAAATCGCCGAAATCGGCAAGCGTCACCCTGAGCTCGCGCGGCTGCGTCTCGTCGTCACACGCGAAAATGAACAGGATGTGATGACGCTCAAATGCGAATGCGCCTCTCCGCGCGAAGCGCTTCGAAACGAAATCGCCGCGACGCTGCGCACGGTGACGAAACTCGGCGGCGGCGTCGAACTGGTTGCGACGGGAAGCCTGCCCAACGACGGCAAGGTGATCGCGGACGAGCGAGGCTGACTGCAAGTCTTCTTCCTACCCGCGAACTTCAAGATCCCCACCACGACCAACTATACGATTAGAGGTCCGGCGGATTCGCGTGAGGCGTTTTGTCCACGGCCACTTCGGTCTAAGTGAAAAGCGGTCCCTTAACCCTTTGAATTTTCGACTGGAAATTGGGTTCGTTTTGCCAAAAAACTCCTACTTCAATCTATGATTGAAAATGAGACTATTCTACCTTATTTTGGCTCACTCGGAAACTTCAGACATTGGCTGCCTTGTCGCTGTCCTGATCAGCGATCTCCGCTCGATCTGATTTTGACGATCTCCCGGATCGCCCGATCGCGCCGAGAGACAGCTCGGGATTCGTATCGATTGAGCTTAACCAGCTCCGGTAACGCCCTTCGTACGGCTTCGGCCGTACGTTCCGGCTCTTGCGTTGGCATCGTCGCCAAGGGGTCGATGGGTTCTGGCAGGATGGGTGGCGCTCTGCCCGACAAAATCGATTTAAGATATCGTATTTCTTCGGCCAAAGAGCCAAAAACCTGCGGGGCGTCGAGTGCCCCGAGCGCGGATACGCGTTGGATCAGAGCTACTTTGACTTGCCGAACGCGTGCGAGATCAAGTTCGGCTTGCGGCCGCGGTGCGGGCATGCTCGAGGATGATTGCATTCTTGCTGTCGCCCGCGATTTTACGCGCGAACTCGTCGAGCCGTTTTGCGATCGCGGCACTTGATGCAAGGCTCGAGGTTAGGCCGTGGCGAAAGGCGTTCCGACTCGCGCGCTTTTTAGCGGCGCTCGAGCGGGGCCCGGTGCTCTTGCGGGCGTTACGTCGGTTCGCTGCAATCTGCCGCTCGGTCGCCATTCTCAAGCCGAACTATTGGCGGTTCGATTTCAGCCTAATTACCGGGTCACCCTCAATGACCCGGTTTGAAACTTCCCGCACCTGTTTTGCAAAACTGTCCCGGTAGTCCGCAATCGAGCGAAGCGCCTTGTTACGTCGCGATTCCAGCAATGTTATCATCCTGTCGAGCATCTCGAGCTCCGAAAACTCATTCGGATCGCTTCCGCTTCGATGGCCAATTCATCGAGGTGAAATTGCCTGAGCAGTTGCAAAACTTCCTTCCTGGCCTCTGGCTTCGAAAACCAGTCATTGGTGACAGCGTCTACCCATTCTCGCTTCGGGTGTGCCCATTTCGGGCTCACCTGCGAGGCGATAGACAATTTCGGACAGTGCGTCCTTGAAGGCAGTATTGACGATGGCAACCTTGCAGCGGCGCAGCCGCAAGATCTCCCAATTGAGAGAGGCGATATCGGCGACGTACATTCGCTCAACGATGCCGCTCGGTTTGATCTCCTCCGTCAAGGCTGCCGACAAGGCGGCAGAAATCTTGCTCCGATTCAGTGATGAGCAATGGCGTTTTCGAGAACAGCTGTAATTCGATGTTATGCGATAGTCCGGCCATGGTTTACTCCTCTACTCATTAACATCGGGCCAGGTAGTCATTCTTTAGACGGCAGTCTGACAGGGAACCCTGTTGGTCAGCCGCCCTTGCAGATCCATGTCCGGCAACCTCGATTTCTCGGTCCGAGACGGCGGCGGATGAATCGCAGGGCTGGAATCGTAATCTTTTTATCGGCCGTTGCCTAATGTTAGGTGGGGTTCCACCCGATGATCGATAGCGGCTCGGTGGGGACTTGTGGCTGGTTGTTAAAGCGCTCTCAAGCGAAACAGGCTTGATTGGCAAGGCCATCGTTGACGGCGAGAACTGCGGGATTTATTCTTGTAATAGATTGAGAGCAGAGACGCCCTCGGTGTTGGGGACGAAGCCTCATCGATTTGATCGGCCGATGGCCGGCAGTTTTCTGGCGGCGCCAGAGTATCCTCATCCGACCTGACAAGAGTGCTCGTCGGCCGCTCCGCATTTTGCGGCGGCCGGCCGTCAAGGGGACGCAAGCTGCAGCTAAGCAACCAAGGGAGTGCGAGCCATGAGGTTTAAACGCAATACTGATCGACAAGCGCCGGCGCTACCGTATGCCAGCAGATGCAGTAGGCACGTCGGTTCCGATTGAAAAAATGAATATGATGCAGCGAATTCGATATGTCAGCGATTATTGCTTTGCGCTGGCCGAGCGCGAACGCAAAAAGGGTGACCGCGCCGACGTCAGGCTTATCGTTCACCTGATGCAGGCTGGTGCGCTGTGGGCCACGAAAGCGGCGCCGTATGCTCACCCCAAACTCGGTGCGATCGAGCTCGAAGTTAGTTAGAGCCGCAGCCAAAGGAAATGATCGATCTTGACAAGCTGACCATCGACGAGCATGAGACTTTGGTCAGGCTTTTGAAGAAAGCGAAAGTGACGACACCAGACGACGGACAAGATTTACCAGACGACGGACGAGATTTCGTCCCCCCAGACGAATATCAGTCCTCCGATGAGCCCGCTGCCTAGGGCGACGCAGCCAAGAGCATCACGGACACTACGTCGCTTCGCGTTCATCAGGCCCTCGATCTCTTTGAGGACCTTGCGGTAATCGCGCTGGGTCTTGATCGGCGAAATGTCCATGACTTCTACCTTCAAACGGTTTGAGCGTCGATCTCGTCGTATTGCCGGTGCGTGCCAATGAACCGGACATAAACGACGCGATAAGGGTAATTGATCCTCACCACGATTGCGATACTTGTTGCCGGCAACGTTGAACACCGCGCGGCCTTGATCCCGCGGGCGCCTCACGCCGCATCCGCGGGTCGCACACGCTTCGCGATCTCGGCGCCCCGTTCACGCTCGATGACAGCAATGTCGTACTGACTCTGCAGATCAAGCCAGAATTGGGCACGATTTCCAAAATATCGGCCGAGCCTGACGGCCGTATCTGCAGTGATCGACCGGCGTCCATTGAGTATGTCCGTGATGCGACCGGACGGTACGCTAAGATCGAGTGCGAGCCGATTTGCGCTGAGCTCGCGCACTTTTAGTTCACGCTTCAAGAAGCTGCCTGGATGTGTAGCATATGGCATGCGCTATCCCTTGTGGTAGTCTACGATCTCTACGTCGTAGGCATCGCCCTTCCTGAAAACAAAGCAAATACGCCAACGCGCGTTTACGGTCATCGCCCATTGTCCTTTGCGGTCTCCCTTGAGCTTGTGCAGTCCGACGCTTCTAAGCGGACTTAAGTCTCGGGCGACGTTCAACGCGGACAACAAATCCAGCGCCCAAGCAAAATCCAATGCTTCTGCACTTCGCCAAGTCAGCCAATTCCGGCGGGTGCTACGACAGACCGGACTATTTCCTGGACTTTTCTTTTCCCGATTTTCGAAGCCGCACGCCCGGGCCACCGCCGTTCTCGTCGATGAACTCGACGCCGGCGGCTCTCAACTTTTGTTCGATTATTTCTAGCGTCTTTGGATCGCCCGCGTAGCGCCCAACCTCAATGTTGTTGATCGTGTTTCGATGAAGACCGGTTGCTTCTGCGAGGTCACGAACAGTCCAATCGAGCGCTGCTCTTGCCATCCGGACTTGTGCACTTGTCACAGGCATGCTATTGTGCTTTTGTCACATGTGTCAGAATCACAGGTCATTCTAGCACGCTAGGAAGGTGGCTTTTATGGATAGCTCAAGTCATTCAAATCAAAGGGGGTTCGTTGCCGACCGTCGTTCCTTCATCGGCGGCTCAGACGCCCGGATCATTATGGGGGACGACGAGGCGGCCCTGGTTCGGCTCTGGCAGGAGAAACGCGGCGAGGTCGAGCCGGAGGATCTTTCCGACAACCTCGATCGTCCAGCTCGGCACCGTGACCGAGGACCTCAACCGGCGCTGGTATGAGCGCAACACCGGTCAAACGATCAAGCACGTGCAGCGCCGGATGCAGCATCCCGTCCACAAGTGGATGGCCGCGACCCTCGACGGCCTGGTTGATCCCGGCGGCGCCGTGTTCGAAGCCAAATTCATGCTGCCCTGGACGTTCTCGGAAGAAGCCGCCGCCGAAAAGCACATGGCCCAGCTACAGCACAATATGTGGGTCACCGCGTCCCGGACGGCGGTGCTTTCCATCATCACCGGCGGCGGCAAATGGGTGGAAATGACCATTCCGGCCGATCCGATGTACCAGCACCTGCTCCTGACCGCGGAACGGAAGTTCTGGCGCTGCGTCGAGACCGGCGAGCCCCCTCAGCTTTTCGGCATCGAACCGCCGCGGCCAAGGGTTGAAGCGATCAGAACCGTCGACATGAGCGGCTCGAACGCCTGGGCGGAGTTTGCCAACCTCTATCGGCTGACCCGTCCCGCTGCGCTCGACCATGATCGGGCCAAGACCGAGCTGAAGGCCTTGGTACCTGACGACGCCAAGGAGGCGTCAGGACACGGCGTGCGGGCCAAGCGATCGAAATCCGGGGCGATCAGCTTTGAACTGCTGGCTGAGGAGACTGGTCATGCAGCACTCCAGTCCTAGCATAGGAGCCTTGGCGGCAGCCCTCGCCAAGGCCCAGGCCGCGATCGCCAACCCGGAAAAATCCCTAACCGCGACCATCGTCTCGCCGTTCCCGCGCGAAGGCAGCCGGACGTTTCGCTATGCGCCGTTGTCCTCTGGACTCGATCTTGTTCGCAAGTGCCTGGGCCAGCACGAGATCGCAACCGTTCAGGCCACCGCCATCGACCGCGACAGCGGCTTGATCAGGCTCACCACCACGCTGGTGCACGCCTCCGGCGAATGGGTGTCCTCGGACTGGCCGGTCTGCCCGGTCAGTGAGACGGCCGCGCCGCATCGGCTAGGCGCTGCCCTCACCTATGCCCGCCGCTATGCCCTGTTCACTCTGGTCGGGATTGCCGGCGAGGACGATCTCGATGCGCCCGACCTTGTGGCGGCGGATGGCCCTTCCGTCTCACAAAACGGGCCTTTTAGGCCCAACCACGATGCTGGCGGGTTGGGCAATCTCCCGCCTTCGCAAGCTGCCGGCCGACCGCTGCAGGCCTCTGAAAAGCGAGCCCGCTCGGAAAGGCCCGGGCCACCGCCTCTTGTCGCGTGACGCGTCGGATGACCTTCGTCGGCAGCTGGTCACTGAGCTTGAGCAGCTCAAAAACTCCGAGGCTCTTGCTGACTGGGCGCACCGGGCTCTCCCCCTCAAAAACCAGCTCTCAACGGCGGATGCCCAGGCGGTCGAGGACGCCTTCACTGCGAGGCTTGAGCCAGCTGGCGGAATTTGAGCCGGCCGCACAGAAAGGACAGGAGGTGAATAGTCTTGAAACCGCACGGTCGACCGCGGCGAGCAAATGGTCACCGTCATCAGCAAACCCGTGCGTGAGCGCGACCGCGAACACCTGAAGTTTGTGGCCTCACAGCCCTGTCTCGTTTGCGGCCGAACCCCATCCGATGCCCACCACATCAAGTTTGCAGAGCAGCGGGCGATGGGGCGGAAAGTCAGCGACAGGTTCACCGTACCCGTCTGCAGGCTGCATCATCGTGAACTGCACCGGCGGGGCAATGAGCACGCTTGGTGGGAGAGCCGGGGGATCAAATCCCCTGCGCATTGCCGCAACGCTTTGGGACAAGACGCATGCGGCCGCGCCGGCTAGCTGCAAACATCTCAGGCGATCGATCCGCCGGGATCAACAGAAAGCTCAATGGACGGCATTTCGGCAGCGAAGCCGGCGCCGTGGGCCGGCCTCAAAATCGCGAAACGAAGCCAATTGTTCGCCCGGAGGCAGAATGACGTCCTTTCGGCAAATCGAGGCTAACCGCCGCAATGCGCGGCTCAGCACGGGACCGGTGACCGAAGAGGGCAAGAGAAGGTCGCGGCAAAATGCCGTTCGTCATGGGCTCACCGCAGAAACCGTGATCGACGCGCTGGAAGATGCCGAGGACTATGCGGCTTTCGAGATGGCCGTGACGGCTGACTATGACGCGCAATCGGCGGTCGAGACGAGAACTCGTTCTGAGACTGGCAAGTCTGTTATGGCGCTTGCGTCGTGCCACCGCGATCGAGAGCGGCCTGTTCAAGATCCAGGCGAAACATCTGCTGCAATTCCGGCAACGACGACAGGCTCATCAAAAGCGCCAGAATATCATCGAAAGCATGTACCGAGACGCCGTCGCGACCGAGGACGACATGCGGCAGAATGAAGACGAAATCACCGGCAGTCTCGATGCTGACCCTCGATCGACCGCGGAGCCTGCTGATCAATCGGACGACCTCACACGCTCCTTTGTCCGCCTTACCAACCTGCCGACCTATCCCCTCGACCGGTTGAGCCGTTATGAGGCCACGTTGTGGCGTCAGGCTTGTCAAATCCTGTTCACGCTGCGGTGTCTCGAACAGCGCAAGCCATGGCAAAGACCAAGGTTACGTTGACACCTCCCAAACTCCGGACTGGGAGCGGCGTGGCGATCAACGCTGCGCACCGCACTGGTCATCCCAAATGATTGGCGGTAGTTTGATTTATGACGCCCGACTTTCATCGGATAATGCATGTTTGAACTGCGCACATTCGACCGCACGGACGATGTTTCCAAACTTGAGGGTTGCAACACCAGGAACGTCGAATATCGATGGGATTTGTTCGCCAGGGAATTGGAGAAAATTCCTCCGGGCAGCCAGGCCCTGGATTTTGGCGCGGGTTCGCTGCGCGACAGTTTTGAACTGGCCAAGCGCGGATACAACGTCACATCGGTCGATCTCGATCGCGATCTGCTGTTGTCCTATCAGCCGACTACGATTGGCCGGCGAACGGGACCACGCAGAAAATTGTCACGGGCCAGGATCTCGCCGACTGCCTCGCGCAGATCGCGAACACGCAATTCTCGCTCATCATCAGCTTCGACGTTCTCGAACACCTGGAAGATCCCGCTTCCGTGCTTCGCCAAATGCGGGCTCTCCTGGCGCCCGAAGGCAGGTTCTTCATCACGGTCCCAAACGGTCGCACTTTGTACGAGCTGTGGTTCAGGCTTATTCTGATTACGGCGAGGATACTCGGGAAAAAACTTCGTCCCGGTGAACCTCACCTGCAGCGAAATTCTCCCGAGAGATGGAAAGAGATTCTCGAAGCGGCCGGCTTTCGCGTTCTCGCGCACGAGATGCAGATCGGATTCCTCGTCAACACCGCCAATGCACTGGTGCAAATACCCCTTTACACATTCGGCCGATTGATGCGCGCGGTCGGGATAAGGTTCCCCGCCGACAAGATTCAAAACATCATTTGCAGCAAGAAGGGCGATGGCGGGCCTCGACAAGATGGATGAAAAGACCAGGCGGCACTTCAGCGGTCTTTATGGGTGGAATTTGTTCGTGGTCACCTCCTCGTGAATATCTAATTCAATGTCTTTCTCGGTGCGACTTGCACGGGCGGCCGCGCTCACACCAACGTCCGGTCGATGGCCTGGTCGATACGATCCGAGAGTCGCTCTCAATCAAGTCTGGTTTCGTCAAGGCGGCAAACCTCGCGTCTTGCCAACAGACTAACAGGATCGCCGCAGTTCTAGCGCTCTTGCAAGCCGTTCGCTAAGAAAAGAGCGATTGAGCGCGGCTAATCCTGAGCAAAAGGTCGTCACTAATGGACCGCCCCGATGCCCGCAGGTTTGCCAACAGATGAGCCATTCGAGTTGTCCCGACGACTGCACAACTCACTTCCGGACTGCGTAACACCCAGGCGAGAGCAATCTCGGAACCTGTCCAGCCTATTTCGTCATCAATGAACCGTAGCTTCGCTCCACGTCTAATGTCGGGGCGATGATTTTTCCAAGCGCGAGCGGCATACCATGCGTCTTGTAGGCCGCGAACAGAAAACCTGTTTTTGCGATATAGGCCCCCAGCCAGCGCCATTCCGGCGAGAACCCCCATCCGCTGACCGCCCAGCTTTTTTAAAACTACTTCGCGCTCAGGCCTCAAGACGTTGTAATCAATCATAACTAAGCCGAACAGCGGAAGGGTCATGACGTATTCGATAACATCGGTATCGAAGCTATTGACGCTCAAATGCCGAATTTTTCCTTCGTCCTTCAACCGCGTCAACGTCTCCAGCAAATCGTCGGTCAGATTAGCAATTTTGGGGCCGTGGAGTTGCAAAATTGGCAACGTGTCGAGATTTAGCCGAACGATGCTCTCTTCTACGGTGCTTCGCACGCCCGAAGGTGAAAAATCCTCGTAACGTTTACCCTCCGCGTTTACCCGCGATCCTGCTTTTGTCGCTACAATAAGGTCGTTTTTATTTCTGATACCTGCTAGCGCACGTCCCAAGCGCGGTTCAGCGTTTCCACCAGAATAACTCGCTCCTGTATCAAAAAACGTCACCCCGTGATCGACCGCAGCATGAACGAGGCGCACTGCCTCGGCTTCATCGAATATCTTCTTGCCCCAATAGCTAGCGCAGCCTAGTCCAACTTCAGATACGCGAAGGCCTGTGGCCCCAAGCGAGCGATAAAGCATTATAAGACCCGCTTAACGCTCGCCGACACGCCGGTTACAATGTTTAGATGTTTCAGCTTCGAGACCAACGTGCTGCGGGGCGACTGGAAGTCCTGAATTTGCATGGTAAACATAAGGCCCTCCATAGGCCGAAATGAGACCATTATTTTGGTACCTCAGCAAATTCTTTCCGCTGTGCTGATCGGAGGCGGGACCGCATCTTCTGCAGATTTAATGCCGTAAGCGGAGCCGACCGAAGTCGGCCGGCGCAGACGAACCTGCGGCGAACATTCGATCAATCATCATTGTGCCGACAGCTTTGGAGAAGTGCGAAATATCCAGCCAGTAACTTGGACCATCGGCCAGCCATGGCGGCGAAGCAAAATCCCAAATCGGCGTCAGGCGGTTCAGCTCCACCGTCAAAGCTTCCAATTCTCCGGGTGGATACCCGTTGAGGTTGGCGCGGACCATCGGGGACGTTGCGACCGTCAACACAACCCCGTTGTCACGACAGAGCTTTATAATTTGCTCAAGGTACAAAATCTGACGTGTGAGGTCCGGGCGTCGTGCATTCCATGACTGCCGGCTTCTGTGGGCTTCAACAACCGCGTCTGCTATCACGCCGGCCGGTATGTCCGAAGACGCGTGACCACTTGGCTGCTGCATTGGAGACCCCTGTGCAACGGTAATCAGCGACAAGTCGGCGAGCGTCGAATGTCTCGAACCAGCCGCCGAATTCTTACTGTTTTCGAGACCTGCGGTCAGATATCGCCGCCGCAAGGTACCTCGCCAGTTGCCGTACTGATACGAAGTGAGATATCGCCACCAGAAACGGAACCGGTGATTCGCCACTCAATGCGGGCGGCAGAAATGCATCAATATTGGTGTTGGTCCAGGGCACTCTTTCCGAACAGATCGAGATCGACCAGCAACAATACTGATTTGAGGCGCTCCCCGCGCGCCCGCTTGTCGCTCAGAACATATTGCAGAAGGGGCAGATGATCTGTCACTAACCCGAAGGGCACCGAAAAATCTAGAATCTCGTGGATCCCCGACTGGCTGGCGAAAAGATCGTCATCAAGAAAGTGCCCACGCGACGATGCCAGTATCAGCCCTTCAATTTGAGAGGCGTCTCGTCGGTAGTGTTCAAATTGAAGATATCGCCAGTTTGGGTTTTGCCGGTGAGTGGCTTCGCCGCCGAATACTCCCTGTGGATCGACAAAGAAGTTAGCAAAGACGGTTCCGGCAAAAAGTAACTCGAAGCCGATAATCACCGCCCAAGAAAAGCTACGCGATGTCATGCCGGAGCCTCAAAACTGATAGTAGAGAAATTCGGTGAATGTATTGAGTTTCACAAACACCACCGCGAACAGACCGACGGTTGCAAGAGCCCAAAACCAAGTGGGCCGCCAAATCAAAAAACGTCTCGTTCGTCGCCAGCGTGTCCGGGGTTCACCCTCGCGATAGTCGACCACCTCCATGGTATCCGGCACAAATAGAGCGATGGCGAGTGTAGCTGCCGTCAGCAACGTTCCTACCGCTGTCCAGTAGCTTCCGAGCCACGTTCGCACGAACGATTCCGACACGTAGCCGTTGTCGATGGCCCAGACATCCCATCCGACAAGGATGGGCGCGCCAGCCGAGGCGTGACCGAATCCGGCCATCGCTTCGAGCAGATGGCCGGCAGTCTGAATGTTCGGCGACCTGAACATGGTCATGCCGACCACGAAAGCACCGAAAGTCAGGAGCCAACCAAATGTCTGGCTCACCAGGCTCGGCTGCCGCACTCCGCGCAGCGTTCGCCAGAGATGATTGATGACAAGCAGAACACCGTGGAACCCGCCCCAAGCAATGAACGTCCAGTTCGCGCCATGCCACAATCCGCCGAGCACCATGGTCGCGATCAAGGTTAATCGCTTGTCGTAGCCGTCCGCGCTCGCTACCGCCCAACGGGACGTATACGAAGTCACGCAAGAAGCGTGAGAGTGAGATGTGCCAGCGTCGCCACAGATCAATTATGCTCGTGGCGCGAAATGGCGCAGCAAAGTTGATTGGGAGCCGGAAATTGAACAGAAGTCCCAGCCCCACGGCCATGTCCGAGTAGCCGGAGAAATCGAAATACAACTGAACCGAATATGCGACCGACGCCCCCCATGCGGCAGCGGCGGTGATCGGAGCACCAGCAGTGGCCGCATCGAACACGCCCGCGACGTGGGGAGCAAGCTTGTCCGCATATAAAACCTTCTTGGCGAGCCCTATGCAGAAAACGGTCAGGCCGAGGGCGACATTGTTCCAATCGACGCGATAGCGAAGCCGATCTAGCAAGTTGCGGCCCTAATTCGGTCCAGCGCACGATTGGGCCGGCGATCAAGTGGGGAAAGAATGACACGAACATTGCGTAGCGTGGAAGCGCAATCGGGGTCCGGTCGCGCGCAAGCTCAACAAGAAACGCGACCTGAACGAACGTCGTGAATGACAACGCGAGCGGTACATCGGGCGTGATTGGATTTCGCTGCTCGACGATAGAGATGAGGAAATCGAAATATTTGAAATATCCTAGCACCAGAAGATTAGCGAAGACACCCATCAACATAATCCTACGCGCCGTCTTCACGTCAGATAACAGAATCCTCCGTGCTAGCCAGTAATTAGCGGCGATCGAAATCACCGGCAAAATCACAAAAGGCGGCTTCCACCAAGCGTAGAAAACAAGCGACGATATGATCGTCACTGCGGCGGCCACACTTTCGGACCATCTCGCAGCTAGGAAATGAAGCGTCACGGCTAAGGGAAGAAAAAGATAAATAAATTCCAGTGAATTGAAGAGCATTCGACCCCACGTATCGACGAAGCACGCTTTCTAAGTGGCCGTTGGTTTGTAGCCTCACGCGAACCCAGAGCCAGGTTTCTCTACGTCGGCGGAAGGGATATCATGGGCCGCGGCGGGATCCTCTAACAAAAGGTGTGGGGTCTCTCTTATCAGACCTTGTGGTACTCACGAAACCATTTTGCAAATCTTCCGATACCGTCTTCAATCGTGGTCGCAGGCCTGAATCCGATGTCGTGCGCCAGATCTTCGATATCGGCATAGGTTGCTTGCACATCCCCAGGCTGCATCGGCAACATATCTTTGATGGCCGTGCGACCGAACTCCTTCTCAAGCAGCGAGACCACATGCGTGAGTTCTTCGGGACGGTTGTTGCCGATATTGTAAATCTTCCACGGCGCAGCGCTGGTCGCGGGATCGGGCTTGTCACCGGACCACTTGGGATTGCCCTGTGGTGGGTGATCCATGAGACGCACGACTGCCTCGACTGACGTCATCGATGTAAGTAAAATCCCGGCGCATGTTGCCGTGATTGAACAGCTTGATCGGCGCTCCGTTGAGGATAGCCTTCGCAAAGATAAACATCGCCATGTCCGGACGACCCCAGGGACCATACACCGTAAAGAACCGAAGACCCGTGGAAGGAATGCGATACAGGTGACTATAGGCATGCGCCATCAGTTCGTCGGCCTTTTTCGATGCGGCATAGAGACTGATCGGATGATCGACGTTGTCTTGCACTGAAAACGGCAGTTTGGTGTTGGCGCCGTACACCGAGGATGAGGATGCAAACAATAGATGTTTGCATTCGTTGTGGCGGCATCCCTCCAGCAGGTTGATGAAGCCTTCGATGTTTGAATCAATATAGGCGTGGGGATTCTGCAAGGGAATAGCGAACGCCAGCCTGCGCCGCGAGATGGATGACGACAGGAAAGCGGTGCTGCGCGAAAAGCGACTTTGTTGCCGAGCGATCTGCGAGATCGAGCTTCACAAAGGTGAAATTGGGTTGGCACTTTCAGAATGTCGAGGCGCGCTTCCTTCAGCTTAGGATCGTAATAGTCGTTGACGATATCGAGGCCAACGACCTTGCGGCCAGCCGACAGCAGACGTTGCGCAACATGAAACCCGATAAAGCCGGCAGCTCCGGTGACCAGTACCGCATTGTCCGTCATCGTTTCTCCGGTTCAGGTTTCAGAGCCGCCACAACTCGATTCCGGCAGGCTTTGAGCCTCGATCGAGCTTCATTTTTACATCGAAGACGAGGCCCTCACCGCCGGCAAGCAATTTTTGAACAAGCTGCCAGCCACCCTTAAGATAGCTTGCATGTGCGACCGCCAGAATGACGACGTCGGCAGGCCGCAACGCCTCCAATTCGGTCAGCGTCACACCGTATTCGTGCCTGGCGTCTTCAGTGCCTGCCAGGGGGTCGTGCACCTGCACCTGTAGACCAAATGATTCCAGTTCACGGACGATATCGACCACGCGAGAGTTGCGGGTATCCGGAACGTCCTCCTTGAAGGTCAGGCCCAGGATCGTGACAACGCCTCCCGCGCCCTTTCGACGAAGCAGCCCCCGAACACATTCCCGCGCAACACGCTGACCCATGCCATCGTTGATCCGGCGGCCAGCCAGGATGACTTCGGGATGATAGCCCGCTTTCTCGGCGCGAAAGGTCAGGTAGTAGGGATCAACGCCAATGCAGTGGCCACCAACAAGGCCCGGCTGGAACGGCAGGAAATTCCATTTTGTCCGCGCCGCAGCCAAGACGTCGCCCGTGTCGATATCGAGCGCCTGGAAGATGAGCGACAATTCGTTCATGAACGCGATGTTGAGGTCACGCTGGGTGTTTTCGATGACCTTCGCCGCCTCGGCCACCTTGATGGAGGGCGCACGGTGAATGCCGGCTTTGACGACCGAGCCGTAGACGTCGGCCACGACATCGAGGGTCTCGGGATTCTGCGCCGAAACCACTTTGACGATCGACTCAAAACGATGCTGCTGGTCACCGGGATTGATGCGCTCGGGCGAATATCCAACATTGAAGTCTGAACCGATCTTGAGGCCCGAACATTGTTCGAGGATCGGCACGCATTCCTCTTCGACTGCGCCGGGATAGACGGTCAATTCGTAGACGACAATGTCGCCCTTTTTGAGTGAGGCCCCCACCAAGCGTGACGCTTCAAACATGGCGCCGAGATCAGGCCTGCGCGCTGCGTCGATCGGAGTTGGAACGGTCACGATGAAAAAATCAGAGGCCTGGAGTCCGTTTGCCTCACTTGTAAAGCACAAGGAAGGAAGCTTCAGGCCCGACGCTTCGACCTCCCGCGTGCGATCTTGTCCCGCCCTCAATTCCCGGACGCGCGTCTGCGTCGATATCGAAGCCGACGACCGGGCTGCCCGCGCGCGCAAAGGCGACCGCCACCGGCAGCCCCACGTACCCCAATCCAATGACCGCTATCTTTCGGCGGTGCGACATCAAATGAAATTCCAGGCTATCGGGACGTCATCGACGCTACTCAACCGTTTGTTTAGCCAGTACGATGGAGATCGCAAGAGGGTGATTAGCGCCTTGTTGTTGTGGGCGGCTCTTAGACCATAGAATCGCAGATATATCCTCGGTGTGGCCCACCGCGCGGCTCTCTAGCGTGCTAACTGAGTTAGCTCGGGACCATCGACTTCACGCAACTAGGGTTAGCGCGCCTCTTGAATGCTTCTTATGCGCCGATTGGTTTGGAGAGTAGCGAGAGACAATCAAGATCATCCATACCCCAGCCGTCGGCTGTTCCACTCAAGCGCTGGAATTTAATATTTAGACCAGCCGCTTCTGCGTATTCCCGCATCAAATCGGCGGTCATGTCGCTTCTGTTGCCATGATTTTTCGTCCAGCTGCTATTTGGAGCAACCGTTCCGTAATTGGAGTGATGAAGAAAAGCGCTGCCACCGGGTTTGAGCACTCTGTAGAATTCCTGGACATAATCCCTAACCACTAACTTATCGAAATGCACCATCGAGTCCCACGAATAGCCAAATGAAATCGATCCGCTTGGCACCGGCAAGGAATTTCCCGTCGTCACATGATACTGGAAAGTGCAACCGTCCTTCTCTGAGCCAAATCGTCGTTCACAAGCATCAATACAACTCTGGTTGACGTCTACAAGGTCTATCGATTTCGCGTATCGGCGCAAATATTCTGTGTTCCTTCCGTGACCGCAGGCGAGCTCTAACGTCGAAGCAAAATCTTCATCTTTGATGATCGGCCAAATAGTCCGTTCCCATTGAATCGGCATGAATTCTTCTGCATGCGCAAAATAGAGACCGGTCCGGTGAGCGTGCGCGCATTGTGCTACAGTTACCCAACGAACAATCTCATCCATGGCTTCAGCGATTGTAGCGGGGGTTGGATTGGTAGCGAGGCTTTGCAACTTCGGCCCGGCTCCTTTCTCAATGTCCGCCTGGAAAAATGCAACCGCGCCAGAATCAGGTACGAGATCATGGTGATCCATCAACGTCTGTGTCTGAGATGGAAGCGAATGAAATTGCCTCCTTGCGAGCGCTATCCACGCCCGCGGATTACGCGGCGCGGTTCTAATCGAAGGTGTCTGCAGGCGTCGACGGATTTGACTGAATACCCGCCTCGGGAGAACTCTAAGCTTCGCCTCCAGAACACTGATCTCTCAACTCATGACTTGTTCTCTCCTCTTTCGGCAATGCCGCCTTGCCTGCTTCTGAACTATAAGATAGTCGGTTGCCTGCACTGTGCTACGGGTGCGCTCAGATGTTAATAGAAATTCGAACTATCGCCGCATGATGAAAGCGCGCGGCTCGCTCACTCTTGTTGAGCTATCGCCATTCGGCGCACCATGACTGAGCCATCAGTATATTCCATAACCAGTGACCGTGGTTACGGCGACCGCTCAGATGCTCGGCAAACCTGGACTCGACGCGCCTTGCGCTGAACATTCCTTGCCGTCGCAGCCCCTCTGGCGACAGCAAGTCGCCGGCCCATGATTTCAATGGGCCGCGCAGCCAATCGTCCAGAGGGACGCTGAAACCGGTCTTCGGCCGATCGACCAGATCGGCAGGAACATGCTTGTAGAGAACCTGCCTCACCAGCCACTTGCCGCGGCCGGCGCGAACCTTCATGTCGAGGCGCGACATTCGCGGCGAATTCCGCGACATCCTTGTCGAGAAACGGAACCCGCGTTTCAAGACCGACCGCCATCGCTGCCCGGTCGACCTTGTGGAGAATATCGTCGGGCAGGTAGCTCAGTGAGTCCGCGAGCGTCATGCGATCGAGCGGGTCGAGCGGGACCTTTACCTTCTCCATCTCGTCCGCCGACCAGTCCCCGGCCTCTTCGCCCTGCAGCCACCGTTTGCACGGGATCGCTGTCGATCGAACAGAGCAACTGGTACATTTGATCGAAAGAGCTCGAACCGATGACGCGCGCAAGCTTGGCGACCTGATCTCCGGCGCGGCGAACGTGCAGTCGCGACGGAAGCAAGGGCTGCGCCAATCGCGCGAGGCTGCCGACCGGCTCCGGCGAGATCGCGCTCAGGAGAACGCCCAACACCCGCCTGAGCGGAGATGGTATCTTGCCGAACAGGTCGTTCAGCTGCCCGCCCCACACGTGTCTGTTGTAGCCGCCAAACAGCTCGTCTGCGCCGTCGCCCGACAGCGCTACCGTGACATTCCGGCGCGCGAGCGTTGCCACCAGATGCGTCGGGATTTGCGAGGAATCGGCGAACGGCTCGTCATACATGCGCGGCAGCTTCGGGATCACGTCCATCGCGGTGCTCGGATCCACGTAAAGTTCGGTATGCGAGGTCCCGAGATGGGTCGCCACCTTACGCGCATCCGCAGCCTCATCGAAGCCCCCTTCCGAAAAGCCGATCGTGAACGTCCTCACCGGCTGCGTCGTCTGCGTCTGCATCAGCGCAACGATGGTCGAGGAATCGATTCCGCCTGACAGAAACGCTCCGAGCGGCACATCGGAAAGGCATTGTCGCTTGACCGCGATTGAGAGAAGCCGCTGCAGTTCATCAACGGCCTCAACTTCGCTGTCGATACGTCCATGCTGAGCCCCGACAACTCGCTCCCTGATCGACCAATATGCGGTGGGCGCGGGCATGAAGCCGGATTGTGTATTAGCGGCGAAAACTACGGACGATGCAGGCGGGAGCTTTTTGATGCCCTGCCAGATGCTTCGGGGAGCTGGCACGTAGGAATAGCGCATGAAGGCCGTAAGCGCAGTGCGATCCAGTGATGGGGACCATTTCGGATGGACGGCCAGCGCTTTCAACTCCGACGCGAAGACGAGATCGCCTCCGCTCCATCCATAGTACAAGGGCTTCTCGCCAAAGCGATCACGGCAGAGCGTCAGCGTTTGCGTTTTCTCGTCCCACAGCGCGAAGGCAAACAAGCCAATGAATCGTTGCAGTGCTCCGGCAATGCCCCACAGCCTCACCGCGTAAAGCAGGGTTTCTGTGTCGGAATGTCCGCGCCAGTTCGGGGCGGCTTCGCAGGTCTCCAAGTCCTTCCTGATATCCAGATGGTTGTAGATTTCGCCGTTGAACGTGACCGTGAAACGGCCGCAGTCACTGCGCATCGGTTGCGCGCCGGCTTCCGACAATTCGAGAATTGAAAGGCGACGATGACCGAGGGCAATTCCGGATTCGGCCTTTGTCCAGACACCGCCGGCGTCGGGACCACGATGCTGGAGGGTATCTGTCATCCGTCCAACATAGCCAGCAAGCATGGCCTCGTCGCCGCCGCCAGGTCGAAGCAAGCCGGCGATCCCGCACATCAGCCGGTACCGCCGGATGGATGAATCGCCAGACCCAGGCTGTTTTGCAGCTTCTCCTGCAAATCCTGCCATCGCTGCACAGTCGGTGGAGACACGGGCTTCAGCCTCTGGCGCTGCATCAATCGATTGAGACCAAGTCCGATCGTCACGATATCCACCCCGCCCTTGGCAAGATGTGTCGCGATTCCCGTCAGCGCGGGCAATAACTCGCCCGAACGCCGCCCATGACGCCACAGCGATCCAATGAAGGTTCGGCGCCCCGGAAGAAGCTTTCTGACAGCCAGCCGATCCTGGCGATAGGCCAGGAGAACCGTCTCCAGCGCACTAAACGTGCTGCGCCGGAAGGTTCGAAGCAATAGATCCTGGTCTTCGGCGTACATGAGTTCGGTGTCATAATGATTGGCGCGAAACCAAGTTGCGCGTCCGCACCATGTGGGATGCGGAAAAGGAAAACCTATGAAAGGGCGCGCGGTGATCTCGGTGTGGGTCAACCCTACCTGCAACTCGCCAACGAGATTCACGTCATCTGTGAAGACCGCGGCCCCACAGCCCAGAACGTCGACCTTCGGATCCTTCTGCAACCGCTCCACCTGACACGCCAACCGTTCCGGAAAACAAATGTCGTCCGAATCCATCCGTGCAATAAACACACCCCTGCTCAATGCTACTGCCTGATTGAGCCGCTCGGCGAGGCCGACGCTGGGGGCTTCTCTGATCAGGTGAATGCGCGGATCGTCGAAGGCGCCGACGATCAACGAACTCTCGTCGGTGGATCCGTTATCAATAACGATCAGTTCCCAGTCCTGCAGTGTCTGCAATTGGACTGACCGCACGGCCGCTGCCACGGTCGCAGCGCTGTTACGCATCGACATGATGACCGATACGAGCGGGCGAGAAACGTCGTTCATCTCATGTTGTTTCGGTCGCAAGCACCGGGCCGATGCCACATCAGGTTGTCGCCATTAAAGTCATTCCAGGCAACCCGAGGCCGGATTTGATCACCTTAAAACGCCCGGGGAAGTTCTTCGTCACATCGTCAACGGCGCGCGCCGGGCCGACGTTGTAGCCGGAATCGGTGGACTGAAAGAAGGTGTCATGGGCCAGCGCGCTTGCGTCCCTACTTGCCGAGAAAATCCGACTCAATTCGTCACGCACCGATACATAGGCGTGGTCGCCATCGACAAAAAACAGCGGCCGGCTTGGCTGCCCGAGCTTCCGCCAGATATCGAGCGCGACCTCAACACCGTTGCCGCGGTGCAGATGCACCTTGTCGAGACCACGCAACAGGCGACCATGCTCTTGACCAGGATGCTCCACGTGAGCGGCATCCGGCGGTAAATCGATGGAGTGAACTTCATAGCCGAGGTTGAACGCCTTGCTGCATTCATGGAAAATGCGAGCGGAGACGCCGATATGCGTGCCCCAGTCGAACACGACCGGCGGTCTGAGCCGGCAGGCTGCCGCCGTCATCAGCAGAAGTTCGTTCAGCGGATAAGGCCTGACGCCAACGATCGGAACGATCGCATCGAGCACAAAATCCGACAGGACCCAGAGATCGACCTCGAATTCGGACGCCTGCGGATTGCGAACGGGATCAGGCCTCTTGCCGACCGAATGTCGTACCTGCCGGCGAAAATTGCCGAGGATCGAACGCGCAATCGCCAACGCCATTATGAAATCTCCCGGAATAAATTTAAAAACCTGCGCTGTCGGTGCATCTAGACCAAGATCCATTCGGGCGGGAAAAGATCGCAAATATTGCGCTGACGCAGCTCCGCGGGAGTAAACCACTCGCGCGGCGCGATAACAATCTTCTGTTCCGACGGATTGAGCCAAGCTCCCCACCAGCTGAATGAACTGTTGGCGATGACATGGTGCCGACACTGCGCCATCAGCGACATGTCCTCCCAGGGTTTGTCGGGATCGCCGCCAACGTGAACAAGCTTGTCGCGAGGAACGAAATCAAGCACCGCTTCCGCATCGGCCGGATCGTCGGAGAAGACGAATAGGGTTACCGGAGATGCCAACATGCCCTGCAGAACGTCCAGCGCCTTTGTGTAATACCTAGCGGTGAGACTGCCATGCACGCGTGCCGTTTCCGCAGATTTGACATAATCGCCCCGGCGAATGTGAACCGACACCGGTGTCTCGGTGCGGGCGATCTTGACCGCCATCGCCATCGCCTTCGGCCCGAGCGGTTCGCAGGGCCGGAAATACCGTCTCAATTCGTCGGCGATACCGGTGAAGTAGCGCTCGCTTTGAAAATATCCAAAGACCGATACCGTTTGGCCAAGCCTGAAAAAATCAGGGTCAAACTGAAAATGCGGCTCAGAATATGAACCGCCTGGCCGGGACAGCTTGGGTAAGCCGAACCGAGCGAGAGCGCGATCGGTGCGATTGCGCCAGCGCATCACCGCGAAACTCTCGGCGCGAGGCGGCAGGTTGGCCGGATTTAGGCTTGTTCTCTCCGCAGCTTCGGGAACGTGAAGCCGGTCGAGCAGAAACGGGCGCAGGGGATAGTTGCGGAAGGGGCTGTCGTCGATGTTCAAGCCGACGCCATGTTTGTTCGCCAACGCCTTGGCTGCCGCATACTGGAACATCTGATTGCCGAGACCGCCCAATATCGAGACCGTAATCACAGCACTGCCCGACCTTAGTAGCCGCGGCGGAGGATCGCCGAAACGGCCGCCTCGACCCCGGTTTCCAGGCCTGTCTGCGGATGCCAACCGAGCTGCGCTTTCAGCAATCCAGGATCGCCCACCAGCCACGGCTCGTCATCCGTTCGCATCGCAATTTCGCCAAACCCGAGCAAGCCGCCGTCGACTTTCATCGCTCGCGCGACCAATTGCGCGAAATGACGAACAGAATGGCCGTGCCCGGTCGACACGTTCCAGGTGGCGACGGAACCGTGATACCGGATGTGGTCGTCGGCGCGGAACAACGCCTCGATCACATCGTCAATGTAGACGAAATCGAGAATCTGCGTGCCGGACGACATCGCCACCCGTTGCTTCTGGTTCAGTCCGTTTACCAGAGCTGGCAACAATCGATGCGGCGCCTCACCGGCGCCATAAACCTTGAAGAGACGCAGGATCCGCAAACCCACACCGACGTCCTTGGCGATCGCGCTGGCGATGAGCCCTCCAGCGGCCTTCGACGAACCATAAAGCTTGTAAGGTTCGAGTGGGGAGAGTTCGGTCAGCGGTTCGTTCGATGCGGGCCGCATGTATTCGGAGAAAGTTCCTGAAATCACCAGCCGCGCGTTCCATTTCCGGCACAGGCGGACTAATATCGGGGGTAGTTCGACGTTTATGCGGAGCATGCTGTCGATATCGCGGTTGCTCGGACGAACCCCGTAAGCCGCGAGGTGAAAAACGGCTTCGCAATCCGGTGACGGCAACGCCCGGCCCAGCGCTGGCTCGCTCCAGTCGTCGCAGGAGACCGCGTGCACCTTGCCCCGCCACCGTTCGGGCAATGACGTGCCGGGGCGGACCAGCAACGTCACGGCCGTGCCGATCGCCAGCAGCCGATCTACGAGATGACCTCCGATAAACCCGCTGGCCCCGGTGACAAGCGCACTACGAATGGACATGGGCAGCGATACTTTCACGATACCGGTCGATTTGGTGGATGGTCATCTCTCTCGCCTGAGTCGACTGCTCGAGGAACCCGCGATACCAATCCGCCGTCAGCTGCACGGTTCGTTCGAAGTCGAGCGGCGGGCACCAACCAAGCATTGAGCGAGCCTTGGTGCTGTCCAGATGTAGGAAATGCGTCTCGGGAAAGTCGCCCTTCCCAAAAACGATGTCGGGACGCCTCCACGCCTTGCTTAACTGTTCGACCAACAGCCGTACCGACTTTGCCTCATTGTGCGATGGCCCGAAGTTCCAGTCGTCGGCCGCGGTCGTATCGCCGCCAAGCAGTCGGCTCGCCAGCACAAGATAGCCGTGAGCAAGCGCCATGACATGCTGCCATGGCCTCACCGCCTCGGGATTGCGCAGGGAAATCGGCGTCTTCGAGCTTACCGCCCGCACGAAGTCAGGGATGATCCGATCGGCCGACCAGTCTCCGCCTCCGATGATATTGCCGCCACGGGCGTTAGCGATCAGCACGCCGTTGCCGCGTGCCGCAAGTGTCGCGCGATAGGAAGCGGCGATCACTTCGGCGCATGCTTTCGATGCGCTGTAGGGGTCTCTGCCGCCGAGCGGGTCGATTTCACGATAGCCCCAAGACCAGTTCTGGTCGCGATAAACCTTGTCCGTCGTGATGCAGACTACGGCTTTCACGCCAGCCGACAGGCGCGCTGCCTCCAAAACATTGGCAGTGCCCATGGCGTTGGTCGAAAAGGTCTCGATCGGGTCGGCGAAAGATTGCGACACAAGCGGCTGTGCGGCGAGATGAAAAATCACGGTCGGTCTGTGCCGGTCAATTGCCGTTTTGACAACGGACAGCTCGCGAATGTCACCCAGACTGGATTGGATGCCCTCACCAACACGTGCGGCTTCGAACAAGTTTGGCGCTGTAACTGGCGCTAATGCGAGTCCGGCCACCTCGCAGCCAAGCTGCTGCAACCAGGTCACGAGCCAACCTCCTGTGAACCCGGTGTGACCAGTCACGAAGACCCGCTGTCCGCGCAGCGCGGCTTCGAAATTAAGGGGATCGCGCCGGTCATTAGACATGGCTACGACGCTCCCGCGCGCTGGATAGCCACGTCAAAGGCATGCAAAATAGTCCCTTCAAAAGAAAGACGCGAAAAGCTGATTTGTTCGGCACGGACCGGGAAACCTTCTCATTGGTCTGTTGCGGTTTCCAGCATCCGCGGGGAAGCGACCGTCTCACCTCGCAATACTCGTTCATAGGATTTTGCGATAGCCCCCCAGGTGAACCGTTCGCGCCAAGCCTTTTGCCCGGCAGCGCCCAATCTTTGCAGCAGGTCCGGAGATCGTATCGCCTTCTCCATCTCCCCGGCGAGAACGACAGGTGAGACTTTCACATAGCCCTTGTCGTCAACCTCGGCAGGACAGAGAAGCCCGCCGCCGGTCCAGCGCACAATCTCTGCGGCGTTACCCGCGGGTACGGTCAGGAACGGCGTACCCGCTGCCGCGGCTTCGAACAATACCAACGGAGAATATTCAACCTTGGATGCGAACACAAATAGGTCCGACTCAAGGAATGCCGAAATCACATCGGGCCGCGGCAGATCAAGACACAGCACGCGCTTTCTCGCCTGGTTCGCCGTCGGAGAAGCGGCGGAGCTTGCGACGGCGGCGACTGGCGCCGGTTTCGGGAACAGTCGCGTCCACACGACCCGCCATCCCTGCTCCCACAACAACTGAAATCCCTTCCGGACGGTTTGCGGACGCAATATCGAACGCAGAAGCGATATAAAATTGGTTTTGGGCCACGCGCCGTTCAGGATCAGCGTTGCGTTGCGGCCCCAGGTGTCCATGCGTGCGAACGCTTCACCCAGCTCGATGTGACCCTTGGCATTGACGGGAGTACCGACAGTGAGGAAGAGGAAATCGTCCTTGGCAATCCCGAGCCTTTCCCGCAGCCTGCCGTCCGCGACGCGGTCAAAATCGGTCTCGCTCGCGCCATTCGGAATGATGGAATAGGTCGTAATACCGTGCGCTTTGGCGAAATCGATGTCGCGATACTGTTGCGCATAAAAGATCAGGTGGTCGAACTTTCGTAAGATATCCGGCATCCGTGCGAAGTAGTCCACAAAAGACGGTTCGTACAGACATGAGAAACCGCAGGGCACAAATACCTTGCGCACTTTGATGTCGTCGAGCACGGGCCAGAGCGCGTCGAAGCTCCATTGTTGCGCCGCCTTGATCAGGATCGCGTCGCCATCAAATTCGGTCATGAACCGCCGATAACGCTCCACCTCGCCGTGAATGCCGGTCACAAGATTGCCCGAGACACGAAATTCATGAATGCGTACACCGTTATGGCTGCCTGACTTGCGATCAGGATTCCTGCTGGTGGCCACTGCTACGTCATGGCCAGCGGCTGCCATGCGCTCGGCGATTTGTCGGATCACCTCCTGCACACCGCCGCGGCTGGGCCAGTAGCTCTCGCAACAAAACAGGAGCTTCATCCGCGATCCCACAAACCGAGGCGACGTATACCGCTCTTGATCCGGCGGGCTGTCGTCCATGCGCTCTTGAAAACGGGTCGCTGCAACTGGAAGAGGTGTTGGAGCTGTCGCTTCCAACGCGCGACCCGGGCGTCAATTTCGGCCGACGCAGATTCTCCGGTAATTCTCCGGCCAGCGAGGGTCAGCACGTCGCACATCTCGACGATATTAGATTGCCGCGACAGCATCTCTGGTTCCCCATGGACCAAGGCAGCCATGTCGAAATGAATTTGGCCTGGTTGTGGCGAGCCGGTTGCCGCGGCCAGATTTTCGGCCGAGAGCAGCACCAACTTTTTCCTGAAGGGGTGCGAGCCCTCCCGCGACATGCTGTTCGCTACCTCGCGGTAGATGGTCAAGCGCTCCGGCAGGTTGGCGACGCGAAATTTCCGCGCGATACGCGACCACAACTCGTAGTCTTCCGGCGGCTGGCGCGCCGGATCGATCGAATAGCCGCCTACCTGATCCAGTGCAGTCTTGCGCATCATCACTGAAGAGTGCACGAACGGATTATTAAACAGCAACTCAAAGCGCAACGCCGCGTCCTCGGTCGGGTGGTCGTGGACCCGCCCGGTGGGGCGATCGCCGATCCAGATCTCCGCGCGGGTACCAATCATCCCATAGTCAGGATGAACGTCCAAAAACCGCACCTGCTTTTCAATGCGGGTCGGCAGGGCCAAGTCGTCGTGATCCTGGCGTGCAATATAGCGGCCCCTTGCGAGCGAAATGCCGCGATTCAAGGCGGCGGCAAATCCGGCATCGGCCTGGTGATAGACCCGCACCCGCGGGTCTTCGATACGATCGAGAAAAACGCCGCTCTCGTCGGTGGAACCGTTGTTGATCGCGATCAGCTCAAAATTAGCAAAGGTTTGCTCGAGAACGGTCGAGATCGCCCTCGGCAGATCCGCGCCTCCATTGCGCACAGACAAGATTATGCTGACGTCGGGCGACGTATTCATGGCGGACATATCAATGCTTTCATCGACCGAGACCCGATCTTGCGCTAGACCACGGCCCGCGGACGCAAGGTGCTCTCGTGTCCGCCGAGAACCATGGGCTTCGGAACCGGAATAATGAACTGGCCGCCCCAGCTGTGGATTTCCGCCAGCTGCGCGATAATCTCCTCCTGAAGATTCCAGGGCAAGATCAGCACATAGTCCGGCTTGCGCCGGAAAATCTCGTGGGCGCCAAAACGGGGATGCGCGTTCCCGGCAAGAGCAGACCTTGTTTGTGAACGTTGCGGTCGACCGTATAGGGAATGAAATCGCGCCCGACGCCGCAATAGTTCAGCAGCGTATTGCCTTTGGCTGGAGCGCCATAAGCCGGCGATCGACTTTCCTTCTTCGATCAGACTGATCAGCAACCGCAGCAGCGATCGCTTTAGCTCGCGCACACTTTTGCCGAAGGCAGTATAGGTCGCAGCCTTATCAAGGCCAGAGGATAGTTCCACGCTTCTTGATATCGGCCACAGCCGCGCTTGGCGAGATACCCGCCTCAGCATGACGCACATAGATCCGCAGCGATCCGCCATGTGTCGCCAACCGCTCGACGTCGACAAGCCATAATCCGTGGCGCGCGAACAGCGGCTCGAGCGCCAAGATGGAAAGATATGAATAGTGTTCATGATAGATCGTGTCGAACTCATTGTTATTGATCATTTCAAGAACGTGAGGAAATTCGAACGTCGCCACGCCACCCTTGCTGAGCAGTATCTTGAAGCCCGCGACGAAGTCATTGATGTCGGGCACGTGGGCGAGAACGTTGTTGGCGACGATCAGATCGGCCGCGCCGTCGCGCTCACGCAGCCGGGCCGCTGTTTTCGAACCAAAGAACGCGATTTCTGTGGGCACACGCCGCAGCTCCCAGGCCGCCCTGGCGCAGTTGGCCGCGGGATCGACGCCGAAACAGGGGATGCCGCGCTCGACGAAATACTGCAGCAGATAGCCGTCGTTGCTGCCGACCTCGACGACGCGCGAAGATCGAGCAAGGGAGAAGCGGGCAACCGACTTTTCGACAAAGGTGCGCGCGTGAGCGAGCCAGCTAGTCCGAGAAGGAGGAGAAGTAGACATAGTCGCCGTGGAAATGGGTCTCGGGCGTTTCGAAGTCCTCGAGTTGCACCAGCCAGCAGCTATCGCAGACGAAGCTTTTCAACGGATAGAATTTCTCGCCGAACGCCGCGCGGTCGGCACGCACGAAACGCATTCGAAATTGGCGTCATGCCGAGATCGACCACGACCGTCGTCAAGTGGCGCTCCGCAAGACCGGCATGAGGGATGGCCGGAAGACATCGCGCTCAACTCCATAGCCGCCACGGCGCGCGACCCGACTGCCACAGTTCTTCAAGAAGCATCTTGTCTCGCAGGGTATCCATCGGCTGCCAAAACCCAAAGTGCTGATAGGCCGCCAACTGCGCATCGTTGGCCAGCGCTTCAAGCGGCGTCGATTCCCAGGATGTCTTGTCGCCTTCGATCCGGTCGATCACTCGAGGGATCGAGCACGAAGAAGCCGCCATTGATGTAGGCATTGTCGCCCGGCGGCTTTTCGACAAAGGATTTCACCGCCGCGCCGTCGATTTCCAGCGCGCCGTAGCGGCCCGGCGGGCGGACGGCGGTCACCGTCGCCAGCTTACCGTGGCCACGATGAAACGCGATCGAGGCGGCGATGTCGATATCCGAGAGGCCGTCGCCGTAGGTGAAACAGAACGGCTCCTTGCGGATCGAGATAGTTGCGTACGCGCTTGAGCCGGCCGCCGGTCAGGGTGTTTTCGCCGGTGTCGACGAGCGTGATGGTCCAAGGCTCCACATTGCTCTGGTGATAGGTGACGCTGTTCTTCGTCGCGTCGATGGTGACGTCGGAATGATGCAGCACGAAATTCATGAAGTATTCTTTGATCATGTAGCCCTTGTAGCCAAGGCAGATCACGAACTCCCGCAACCCGTGATGGGCATAGAGCTTCATGATGTGCCAGAGGATCGGACGACCGCCGATCTCGATCATCGGCTTCGGCCGTACCGACGTTTCTTCCGCGATACGGGTGCCCATACCACCTGCAAGAATGACTGACTTTCACGATCTCACCTGCTCTAAATCAAAATTACCGATGGCTTGCGGAACGACCAACTGACGTCATGTCGTTGCTGAATTGCGCTTTGCTTCCACATGGAATCCGACGGTGAATTCCTTCATCGGAATTTTCTTGTCGAGTTCGTAGAAGTATCGCGGCAAAATCTCTCCCATCAACCGGCGACAGTTCCTCTTCGTATCCGCCATGCTCGTGCTTGTGCCGCTCCAACGTCCATGAGAAACGCGCGCATTCCTGTGCCAGATGCGCAAAAAACCCGTGGTTCGGTTCGATTGAGACAACGTCGCAATCAAACTCCGTCAAAAACTTGCGGTACCAGTGATCCGTATAGCCGCCGTAGAAGTGATAAGGCTCCTGGTGCAGTCCCGAACCTAACGGCGCAGTTAGGAAAAGTCGGCCGCCGGGTCTCGTGATCCTCACCATTTCCTGAAGAGCTTCAATCGGACGCGGGACATGCTCCAGAACCTCCGTGCACAAGATGACGTCGAAGCTGGAATCGGGAACGGGAATGCTGGTAATGTCCGAGACATAATCGATGTGGGCATACTGGCCTTCTGGTCCCTTGTAACCATCGTATTGCGCAAAATCCTGGGTTTCGTATTTGCAATGATTGAAAAGATGCCCGGTAGGGCGCAGTGCCTGCTCCGACATCGAGTACGCGCGAGCCCGGCTCGACCGACTTCGCGCGATCGGCGACCCATACGATCACGCGATCGCGGGTTAAAACCTTGAGCGAGGCCAGAATTGACAGTAGATCTCTTTTCGAGCTGAGCCAGCATGGCGTGAACTCTCATCAAAGAGTACGCATCGCTTATCCTGCGGAGAAGGCGCCACCGCGAGTCCTCTTAGGCTGCTGACAAATTGACCGGCTGCTGAGATGTTGGTCATCTTATATTTATACCGGACAGGATGCGTGTGGTCTCTACGAGCTAAAGCTTTGCTAACGGCGCAGAGACAGTTCGAGCTACGACGGCGGACGGAAAACGTTCGGCGCCGGCAGCGTTTCGGCCGCAAGAATTCCGGCCAGCTGTTTCTTCCAGGCCTCCCAGGTAGGCCTTTCTTCTTCAGCGACCATGACGTCCTTCAACAATTCAGAGCCAGCCTCGTATTGTTGCTTCGAAGATTATGAAGCCGTTTTTGTTCCGATCGCAACACCGTTACTCAAAGGCGGCATATGACCCGACGATTCTCGTCTAATTTCGATTTCATCAAAACCATGCTTTTGAATGTATGTTCGAAACGTGCCGGGAACCATTGCCCGATAAGCCCACCCGTTAACTTGATCACCTTCAAGGCGCCAGATCGCTTGCATTTTCGTGGATACTATCCGCGCCCAGAAATTTTCCACGCCGATGCCTCGAAATCCGGCGTTTCGATAAGCAATTCGCCACCCACTCTAAGCCAGCGATGCCGTCTGATCAACGATGCAAGCGCTACCGTGCGGTTCAGGTGTTCGATAACGTGCTGAGGGCTTCCCCCACGGTGTTATCGGGCAGATGAATTTCGATAAGTTCGCAAACCACGTCTGGCTTCACCATCATGACGGCACGTTGCGACTGCGGAAAATCAACATTGACGTATCCGTCAAAAGTAAGCGCTGCCGCAGCCTAAATGGAGGCGCAACGGCTTACATTTCGTTCGGGCAGCCGGAGAATGCCGGCCAACTGGCTTTTCCATGCTTCGAAAACAAGTACTGGCCTCTTCAGTCATTTCTGCAACTACACTATCCGCTTGATAAAGCTGTCCGGCCAATACGAAACTCTATCGGCCTGAATACCTTCGCTGAGATCGATGAACAGGCTCTTCGATTTTAAAATCAGATCGCCGCTTAACGAATTCGAGTGCGGCCTGTCGCGGATTGTTCCAAGACCAATCTCCGTGCGAGCGAGGTGCACCACAGACTAGTTCCATGATGCCATCGCATGCAACAATGTAAGATCCAATAGCGACAAGAGAAGAATACGCATTGAGCTCCGCCAAAACGTGCTCCTTTGTATGTCTTGCATCCAGTATGACGAGAACGCGCTCGCCAGGGGCAATGAGGGATTTAACTGCACTGATGGTTTCCGGTGAGGTTGAGGAACCCTCCACTAATGTTATGCTTGGCGCGAGCGTGTGCTCCTCGATTGCCGTGCGGTTGTGTGGACGGATTTCGATATCAACGCCGATCACGCGACCGTGTCCGATTATTTTCAAAAGCGACGCGTGAAAAATCAGCGAACCGCCGTGCGCGACCCCGGTCTCAACAACAACGTCAGGCTTCAATGCCCAGATCACTTCTTGCAACCTGATCAAGTCGTCCGGCAATTGAATGATGGGTCGACCCAACCAAGAAAAATTATAGACATACTTCGCGTCCCAGGTTGCGCGGAGCCATATCTTTGTCATCAACTCGAAGCCTTCTTTTGAATCGAAGGACAGCTTGTTCACGCCATTGTCTCGGGAAATCCACCCTGCCTTTTCGTCAATCAAGATCACTTGGTGGTTCCTTGTAAGTCTCGACTTGGACAGTTAGCAGCGACGGGAGATCATCAATGAGACGTCTGGGATTCCAATCCATTAGCTTCCGCAAACGATCTACGTTAATTGGCTTGAACCGTACAGCTTGACCTGTGCGGAAATTGACGGCAATTCCGTGACTTTTCAACCGGTCAGCTATCTGTTGGTGGCTCGTATTTTGGCCCGTCGCAACATTATAGATTGGCTCTGTTCCCCTTAGTGCTATCGCTAAGATCGCACGGCATGCGTCTTCAATATGGATATAGTCTTTTTCACTCGCCGCAGCTTGCGTGATGACAACGTCGCCCTCTGTGCGTGCTTCTGCGATTACGCAGGTCAAAAAATTTGCGGATTGGTCGTTTCCGCCATAGACATTTGATAATCGGCAAATTCGACCTCGATCCGGAGTGAGGCGAAGTAGAAGGGCTTCACCGAGTAGCTTACTCAATGTATAAATATCATCCGACTCTCGGGGGGAAGCTGATATTGAAATCAATTCATCTGTTGATGTTTCACATTTGTAGAGTCGGGTTGAGGAAAGATACGTGAACGAACGAAAGGTTCTTCTTGAGATCAGATTGGCCAACAGATTGACGTGAGCCTCGATCGTTTCAAGAGGCCTGCTACGAAAATCTGATGTGAGACCAATTGCATAGATTGCGTGCCCCAGATCATTGGGAGTAGTTGCGATGTTTTCGCGAGTAATGGCTATAACCTCCCGCTCGGCGCTCTGGAGCTTGTTAACAAGAGTAGATCCAATATATCCCGCAGCTCCGAAGACGGTAAATCTTTCGGTCATTTCAACCAAGCATCCTTGGTGTAACTCAGCACACTATGAGGGCTCACAGCCGCACGCCCTCGCAGGACGTAGGCAGCGCCTTGTCACGCTCGGAAATTATAGCTTCCGGTAGTGGCCAGCGAATATTGAGCCATGGATCGTCAAAGCGGAAGCCGCGATCTGCGCCCGGTACATAGGCAGGCGTGATCTCATAATCGACTTCCGTGCAGTCCACCAGCGTCTGAAATCCGTGCGCGAATCCCTTTGGAATGTAAAGCATCACGCGGTTGTCGGCGGCGAGTTCTTCGCCGTGCCATTGGCCATAGGTGGAGGAGCCTACGCGAAGATCTACCATCACATCATACACAGCGCCGCGCGTGCATCGCACCAGCTTGGTCTCGAGATGCGGCGGCGCCTGAAAGTGCATCCCGCGCAGCGTCCCTGCACGGAGATTGAACGATATGGAGCGCTGCACCAAATCGCTTTCGAGGCCATGAGCACGGAATGTTTCGGCACAAAACCGTCGCAGGAAGGAACCTCGTTCATCCGCAACGGCTTGCGGTTCAATGCGATAGGCTTTCGCTAGATGAAGCTCTTGAAAAATCATGGTGGGCTTCCGGCCAAGCAGATTAGTGACAGTCGCCACCCTTTTTCCATCGCTCGACGTCGACAAAGATCGTGTTTATGTAGGTATCACCAAACACAAAGTAGCCTTTCTTCGACATCATCGCGGTATTCGCTCGTCCTTGATTTCCTCACGCGTTTCACTGTACTTGAGCGTCTCGACACATATGATCGCTGGGCGAAATTTTCCGAAATCCAAGGTCGATAGCACATCAAAATCGAGCCCCTCTATATCAATCGATACTAATGTTGGCTCTTGATTTTGAAATTGTTCCGCAAAAATCTCCTCCAGTGTCACCATCGGGATTTCCAGAACCTTCTCGATCCGCTGAGTTCCCATGGCCTCGTAGCGTTTGGCTTCGACTTCCGAAAATGTATTCAGCGTTCTTGTGCTCATAACGAAAAATTGCGACGAATTCAGTCGCGTGCAGGCCAACACCCGCTTCTATGCAGATATCTCTGGGCCGAGCGCGTCTTGATGACGGCGCTCAACTCCGGGTCCGGTTCGACCAACACACCCTGATGTCCACGCTTGTAAAACAGAAATGTATTGCTGAATTGCGTGGGATGATGAGCACCAATATCCAGGTATGTCATGTTTTCAATCTTCATTGCTTTCGCGATGAAAGTCGACAATCAGGTCTTCACCAGCTTGCGCATACGAGTGCTTCGCGTCGCGCCATCGCCAAGGTTCAATAAATCCAATCACAGAAGTCTCCGGTCAGATCTAGGGAGGCACAGACGGGACTTGAAATTGCGCCTCTAACTTACTGTCAATCGCTATGATGCCGTCGAAGGGCGAAGACCAGTCGAGCCAACTTCAAAAGCAGCCGAGTTTTTCGAAGACTTGAAAGCCGCCTGCAGAAGAGCAAGGCGACGAATGAGTGCCGAAAGAAGGACCAAAAATCCAAGCGTTTTCCTGCCAGAAGCCGGGTCGGCGTATTTGACTTCGTAGGTGAGCGACGTCAACACCAGCGCTATACAAATTCTGCTCGATCGTTCGGAAGTTTCTTTCCAGGATAATGCGAAGAACAAAATAACAATCATAGAAATCGAAATCGGGTCCACCAAGAGCGAATAGAAGCGATCTCACGGGGATGGAGACCGTAATAAAAAGCTCGGCTGCATGTTCGAGAAGTAACTTTCTACGTTCTTGAAGTCTTCACATCAGGCGACAGCGGGGGCACTGAATTTTCCTCACAAGTTCTGCCGCACCCTATTTACGGTGCTAAACCTTGTCATGACCGAGCAAGATGGGCTGGCCGAGAAAGACAGGTTTCGATGAACCTTGCGTCCCATTCGTCGTCGTCAGCCGCCCACATGAAATACTCCCCGGTGGCCCTCGCGAGAACGAATCGAAAGTTTGCTACTCCTCCGATGTTAGTAGGCTGGCGAAAATACTTGAATTCGCGGCATCTCGTGCCGCAAATTCGCTCACGACTGACCTGGTTTCCGGAGTCGGGAGAAGCATTATCTGAAACTATTATTTCAGTATTCTGGTAGGTTGACCACAAATGAGCTCCAAGGTTCTGCGGAGCCCGACTGGTCTGTTATAGGTCGGTATTCCGACAGACACCAGCGGTCGACTAACGGCAGCAGCGTCTACGATCACCGAAATCTGATGTTTGACGCGGTCATTTATTTCTCTTCTTCCGAGATCCCACGTCAAGTCTGGCCGAACGACACCAGGATATGCCTGCGTGTAGTCGTTCCTGCTTAAATCGTGCAGGTCGTCAAGTCACGTGAAAACGAAGCGCGTCTTGCTCATAAAAATGAATGACCATCGGATTCATCGAAGTCACAGCAAGTCCAACGACAAAGAGCCCGTTGATTAAGCAAACGAGGCGGAATCCACATTGTCGACCGATAGACACCGGCCGACAATGGTCGTCTTGTCGCGGGAGAGCTCACAAACGCGCACTGATCCTGCAAGGAATACGTGAAAGTTTGGCACCAGACGATGACCACCCTCAGGAACCTCGAACAGTCATCTCAACGCCAATCGTGTCATCGCGGTTGACACCTCAGACTCGTCCAACTTGCTGTTTATAATTCTCGCGCTGCAGAATTTAGCGACGCGTCTCCTGGTCGTGAAAGTATCTCTTCTGAATCAATCAAGATGATCCGCTGCGGCCTCCCCTCCGAGAAGTACAGATCCGCGATTTTGTGAGACTTCGCCGAAATTGCACGGATTTCGCCGTGTTCGAGCAGAATGCACTGATCGCACAAACTCGTTACAGTAGCCATGTTGTGGCTGACGAAGAGGACCGTGCGTCCCTCTCCAGTCACATCTTTCATTTTCCCAAGACACTTCTTCTGAAACTCCGCATCGCCGACCGCGAGCACTTCGTCGATGATCAGGATTTCCGGTTCGAGATGCGCGGCGACCGCGAACGCAAGCCGGGTCTACATGCCGCTGGAATAGCGCTTGACCGGTGTATCGATGAAAGCCTCGACCCCGGAGAAATCGACGATCTCATCGAACTTGCGGGCGATTTCCGCTCGGCTCATGCCGAGGATGGCGCCGTTGAGAAAGATGTTTTCGCGGCCGGTGAGTTCGGGATGAAAGCCGGTGCCGACTTCGAGCAGGGTGCCGGTGCGGCCGTTCAGACGCACCTCACCCGTCGTCGGCGCGGTGATCTGCGCGATGATCTTGAGAAGCGTGCTCTTGCCGGATCCGTTGCGCCCGATGATGCCAACGACCTGCCCCTGTTCGATCGTGAAGGAAACGTCCTTGAGCGCCCAGAAGGGCTCGACAGACCGCTGCGCGGGTTCAACTCCCCTCGACTGCCGATCAGACTTCGGCCCCATTGAGTCACAACCTCGACAACAACCGGGAACCGCCACGGCGGACCCCACGCAGAATATTCCTTGCCTGAGACCGCGAACTTCGATCGCCGTTGTCATTGGCGACAAGCCAATTTGTCACATCCGTCAAAAACCAACGCGCACAGTGCGTAGTAGGGCGAAGCTAGGTCGGAGCGAACGAATCACAACATATGATCAAATGCGGTCGACAAGATTGCCCTCCATATGCCGGAACACCCGCGTCCCGCCCCAGAACAACAGCGCGGTGAGAAGCGACGAAAATTGCAAGCTCCCGCTGGCGATGGGGCGTTGGTACCAAGCACCACCCAGCGCATCGCATCCACCATCACGGCGATCGGATTGAGCAGAAAAAGCCAGCGGATCTTTTCCGGCACCAGCGACGCCGGGTAGACTATCGGGCTCGTATACATCGCGATCTGCATGACGAATGGCAGCGCGATTCCGACATCGCGATAGACGGCGTTTAGCGGTGCAAGCCAGAGCGCTATCGAGTAGCCAAAGAATGCGGCGGCTAAAATAACCAGCGGCGCGAGTATCACTGTCCAGCTGATATGCGCGCCCATCAAGAGCGCCGTTACGACGAGGGCCGCAATCGCAATCATGCAATCGACCGCTGCAGCCAATGGCGATACCAGAGGAATGATCAGCCGCGGGAATGACACTTTGGTGATCAGCCCGCTGTTGTTCACAAGGCTGTTGCCACCATCCACCACAACACGATTGAAATACTGCCAGACCGCGATACCGGCAAAGGCGAACAACGGGTAGGAACTCTCTTGCGAAGGGATGCGCACAAACACGACGAACACCATCGTGAAGATCGCGGTGGTAACCAGCGGCTGTAGCACCACCCAGAGCAACCCGATAACCGCCTGTCGATAGCGGATCGTGATCTCGCGGCGAGTAAGCACCAGCAACAGCTCACGGCTGGACCAGATATCAGTCAAATCCTCCACAACGCTGCGTTCTTTGTGGGGCTTGATGATCTTGATCGTAGTCGTGGTCATGACGGTCCAGAGGCGAGAGAAGGAAAATGCAGGTTCATTCTTGAGCCATCAGCTTTTTTTCCCAGGCGAGCGCATGCCGCACGATGGCTTCGAGATCATCGTAGAGAGGCTTCCACGATAGAACACGCTGGATGCTCCGGGTATCAGCGACGATAGATGCAGGATCGCCTATTCGTCGCGCTTGCGTCACGACCGGAAAATCCACGCCTGAAACCCTTTTGACGGTGTCGACTGACCTCGCGAACGGAATAGCCGTGGCCATACCCGCAATTCAGCGTTGCGCTGTCGCCGCTACCGCGCAAATAGCAGAGCGCTCTGATGTGGGCATTGGACAGATCGCAAACGTGAATATAGTCGCGAACGCATGTCCCATCCGGTGTCGGGTAGTCTGTTCCAAAAACTTCCATTCCATTCCGAATTCCCAGTGCCGCCTGCACCGCAACTTTCACGAGATGCGTGGCTGAACGCGTCGACTGCCCGGTGCGCAGCTTTGGATCGGCGCCGGCGACGTTGAAATATCGAAGCGCAATGTATTTAAGATCGCTAGCCGATGCCGCATCTCGCAACATCATTTCCGTCATCAGCTTCGACGTCCCGTACGGCGAAATAGGGCGAGGAACGGCGTCCTCTCCGACCAATTGTGCATGCCCGAGTCTGCCATAGACCGCTGCTGTCGACGAGAAGACAATGTGCTTGATGCCGCCGCGATTCGCTGCATCCATCAGTGCAAGAGAATTGGTCGTGTTATTCTTGTAATAAGCGATGGGATTGGCGACGGATTCGGGCACCACGGACGACGCCGCGAAATGCATAACCGCATCGACACGATGTTTGGCGATCAGCGTCGAAACTAAATCTTCGTCGCCCACATCGCCCAAAAAAAGAGGCACGCCGGAGGGAATGGCGTCGCGAAACCCCGACGAAAGGTTATCGAGCACAATCACCGGGCAGGATTGATCAACAAGTCCATGCACCACGTGGCTACCGATATAGCCCGCGCCTCCCGTCACCAGCACCGTCATTTAACAAAGTATTCCATGCTACCGCAGTCCGGGTGACTCACGCGTCACACGGGTTGCTCCTGAATCGGAGCCGAAACAAAGCGCGCCGCATCCGTGGCGTGCGATAAGCCGCTGACTTAAGCGGCGGCAACCATATCCGCGTCAAGCAGCACGCGGACCTTGCGACCGAGCATGTCGAGCAGAATTGAGACCCGATCGTGGTCGGCTAGGCCGCTGAACAGGCCCGCACTGTCCACGAATGCGCCCGTCAGCACTCGCACTTTTTCGCCAGGCGCAAAGGCAGGCTTGCTGTCGAACCTGACAAAGCCCCGGTCGTCTTCGCGCGCCTTGAGCGCATGGACGACGCCCTCGGGCACGATCGCGGGGTCGTCACCGTTGGTAACGAGACGCGACACGCCAAAAGTGGATTGAATGGATCGCCAACGCTGCGTCGCCATGTCGATGGCCACGAACATGTAGCGCGGGAAAAGAGGCTTCGCCGTAAAGTCAACCTTGCGAGCATGACGCCGACGCTTCAGATAGCGCGGCAAATAGACCTCGTAACCTTGTCGCAGCAGGTTTTGCGCAGCCTTCGTCTCACCGTTCACTTGTGTCTGCACCACGTACCAGCACGCGCCGACGGTTTCGCTCATACCGCGCTCTCCGCTTTGTTCGACGGCCGCAGGCCCAATAGCGCCGGCGCGAGCACGCGCTCGGCGCCGCAGGCCTCGACCGCCGCATCGAACGACGGTTTCGCGCGGGTCACGTCGGTCACAACAACCGCATCGAACTTTTCCCTGACATTGGCATAGGATTTTACAAGATCGATACCGACGAATTGCGCTTCGTCGCTGCGCGGATCGACAACCGCGA
>CAVUHE010000014.1:0-114182 GCA_963741185.1 uncultured Alphaproteobacteria bacterium
CCCACTCGATCGTGCCCGGCGGCTTTGACGTCACGTCATAGACCACGCGGTTGACGCCCTTGACCTCGTTGATGATGCGGGTCGCGGTCTCGCCGAGGAACTTCATGTCGAAGGGATAAAAGTCGGCGGTCATGCCGTCGGTCGAGGTCACCGCGCGCAGGCCGACGACATATTCGTAAGTGCGGCCGTCGCCCATGACGCCGACGGTCTTGACGGGCAACAGCACGGCAAACGCCTGCCAGATCTTGTCGTAAAGGCCGGCTTTGCGGATCTGGTCGATATAGACGGCGTCGGCGTTGCGCAGGATGTCGAGTTTTTCTCGGCTTATGTCGCCGGGACAACGGATCGCGAGGCCCGGACCGGGGAACGGATGCCGGCCGACGAAAATCTCGGGCAGGCCGAGTTCGCGGCCGAGCACACGCACCTCGTCCTTGAACAGTTCGCGCAACGGCTCGACCAGCTTCATGTTCATGCGCGCAGGCAGGCCGCCGACATTGTGGTGCGACTTGATCGTCACCGAGGGGCCGCCGGTGAAGGAGACACTTTCGATCACGTCGGGATAGAGCGTGCCTTGCGCCAGATATTCCGCGCCGCCGATCTTTTTCGCCTCCGCATCGAACACGTCGATGAACAGCCGCCCGATGATCTTGCGCTTTTGTTCGGGATCGGTGACGCCGGCAAGCTCGCCCAAAAATTGCTTCGACGCATCAACGTGAACCAGCGGGATGTTGTAGTGATGCCGGAACAGATCGACGACCGTTTCGGCCTCGTTGAGCCGGAGCAGACCGTGATCGACGAACACGCAGGTGAGTTGATCGCCGATCGCCTCATGGATCAGCACGGCGGCCACCGCGGAATCGACGCCGCCGGAGAGGCCGCAGATCACTTTGCCCTTGCCGACCTGCGCGCGGATTTTCTCGATCGCCTCCTCGCGGAAGGCGCGCATGGTCCAGTCGCCGGCGAGCCCCGAAACCTTGCGGACGAAATTGCGGATCAGCTTGGCGCCGTCGGGCGTATGCACCACTTCAGGGTGGAACATCAGCCCGTAATATTTGCGCGTCTCGTCCTGGATCACCGCGAACGGCGCGTTCGGCGAGACGCCGGCAACGACAAAACCCGGCGGCATTTTGGTGATGCGGTCGCCATGGCTCATCCAGACCGGATGGCACTCGCCGACCGCCCAGGTGGTATCGAACAGCCGGCTATCGGCCCTGACCTCGACATCGGCGCGGCCAAACTCGCGATGGTGGCCGCCCTCGACCTGGCCGCCAAGCTGGGCCGCCATGGTCATCTGGCCGTAGCAGATCCCGAGCACGGGCACGCCAAAGTCGAAGATCACCTGCGGCGCGCGCGGCGAGCCCTCCTCGTGCACCAATTCCGGGCCGCCGGAGAGGATTACGGCTTTCGGCTTCATCGCAAGAAACGCCGCTTCCGCCTTCTGGAACGGCACGATTTCGGAATAGACGCCCTCCTCGCGCACCCGGCGCGCGATCAATTGCGTCACCTGGCTGCCGAAATCGACGATCAGAATCTTGTCATGCGCCGATGCCACCGGGGGCACCAACTCGCGGGCTGGCTGTGCTGCTGTCATGGATAGGAATTACGCGACGGGGGCTGGGCTCGCAACCCGCGCCAGCGACCGGCCCACATTCTTTCCGCAGGCATGGACAAATCGATATAGGTCAATATTATTGACATAATACGCCCAGGGAGGAAATCATGCAAAATCGGGCTCACGATGCGGCGCACTTGGCCGCCATGGCAAGGGAATGGATCGCTGCCTGGAATTCCCACGATCTGGAACGCGTGCTCGCACTCTATGCCGAGGACGCCGGGATGACGTCGGACCGGATTCCCGCGTTCGGCTTTGATGCCAGCGGAACCCTGCACGGCAAGGACAGAGCTTCGCGCGTATTGGGGAAAAGCGCTGGCGCTTTTGCCCAACCTGCACTTTGAGCTGATCGATATTTTTGTGAGCCCCGACAGCGTTATCGTGTTTTACAAGAACGAGCGTGATGCAAGGATTTGCGAGTATCTGCGGGTCAACGCGGCGGGCAAGATCATTCAGGGATCGGCCAATCATATGGTGCATTAGGTGCTACCGCCGTCATTCCGGGGCGCGCGTAGCGCGAACCCGGAATGACGGATTGCGCTTTCAAGACGCCTGCTTCCGCAGCACCGACACAAAGAACCCGTCCGTCCCGGTTCGGCGCGGCGTCATCAGAAGCCCTTCGGCGGATTGCAACGTCGCGGCCGCGAAATCGTCGGCCTTGTCCCAGAGCACCGCCATGGTTTGCGCTGATGGGACCACCGCAAACTCCGGATGGCGCACGACGAAGGCGCGAATCTGGTCGCCGTTTTCCGGCGCCAGCACCGAGCAAGTGATATAGGCGATCCGGCCGCCCGGCTTGACCAGAGCTGCAGCGCGATCAAGCACCTCGATCTGGTCCTTGAGGCGGACCTCGAGCGCGCCGGGCCGCATCCGCCATTTGGCATCGGGATTGCGCCGCCAGGTGCCGGTTCCCGTGCAAGGCGCGTCGATCAGCACAAGATCGGCCGACGCCTTGATGTCGGTAAGCATATCGCTCTCGCCTTTTGGCGGGCGCACCTCGCAATTGTGCACGCCCGCGCGGGAGAGCCGCTCATAGATCGGCGCGAGCTGCCGCTTGTCGTGATCGGTCGCAATCAGCCGGCCTTTGCCGCCCATCATCGCACCGAGCGCCAGCGTCTTGCCGCCGGCTCCGGCACACAGATCGATCACCTGCTCGCCGGGCTTGGCCGCGGACAACAAGGCCGCCAATTGCGAGCCTTCATCCTGCACCTCGATCAACCCCTTGATGAAATCTTCCTCGGCATGAATGCCGGGATTGCGGGCATCGGCGGAAAGCTCGATGCGCAGGCCGATCGGCGACCACGGCGTCGGCACGGTTCGCAGATGCGCGGTCGATGCCAGCACCTTCTCGCGCCTGGCCTTCAAGGTGTTGACGCGCAAGGTCAAGCGGCGCCCGGCTTGCCATCGCGGTCGCTTCCGCAACGCGGTCATCGCCAAACACCTGCTTAAGATATGGATCGAGCCATTCCGGATAATCGCCGGCGATCGGCGCCGGCGCCGATTGAAGCGACCGCGACGTGAGCGCGGCGCGTTCGCGCTCGGTCAACGGCGAAGGCGCGAAACGGCCGCCGTCGCACAAGGCCGCGATCGCATCGAGTATCGAGCTTGCGCTCGAGGTGGAGCATGCCGAGCACGCGGGCGCGCGGCGTGTCCTCGTCCATGATCCACGCACTCGACGACCGCCGCCGCAGCACGTCCCAGATCAGGCCGGAGATCGCGGCGCGGTCGCCGGAGCCTGCAAAGCGGTGCGCGGTGCCCCATTCCTTCAGCGCCTTCGCCGCCGGAACGCGCTGGGTGTCGATGGTCTCGATCAACTCGATGGCCGCGGAGAGCCGCGCTGCGGGGGTCATTCAATACTTTCGGTTGGAGAAGCGAACGCTTCAGATCAGGAGGAGAATCCTCAGCGCAAAATAGATCCACATGGCGAGCAGCACGAACACGCCGGCAAACCAGGCCAGTGAACGATAGTTCAGATCGTTGGAGGTCACGAAGATCCCGGCGTGCACGAACCGCGTTACCACAAACACCCACGACAATAGAACGATCACGTTGTCGGCATGACGTAGCGGCAGCGCCAGCGCGATCAGGATGTAGAACAGGACCGGCAATTCGAACTGGTTCTTGAAACAGTTGCCGACCTGGGTGGTACGCACCGGCCAATTCTGCTGCCCCAAGACGATGTCCTTGACCCTGGTTTCCCGGCTCACCAGCGCATTGCGGCGGGCGCCGGCCATCCAGATCAGAAGCGCGAAAGTGAGAAAGATCAGGACAAAGACCGGCAGCAAAACCATTTGAACCGACATGAGAGTCTCCCCGCCTTGAGCGCGCCACCCGCTATAGCGGCCGCCCGCGCCCATGACAATAAAAGCAAGCGCTTGCGTGAACCGCCGACCGAATTGGCGCGACGCCAGCAAGAGCCCTGCCCGCAAAGCCAGCCGGGCCGGCCCTGCGTCGGAAGGCTTAGCTTCTCACCTGCGATTCCATTAAGCTCGCCGCAACGAAGAGGTACTGGTTCAGTACCCTCTGTACTGCGGGAGTGAAATGACATGCGCCTGAAAGATCGTATCGCCATCGTGGTCGGTGCCGGCCAGAGTCCCGGCGAAGGCATGGGCAACGGGCGCGCCACGGCGATGACCTTTGCGCGCGAAGGCGCCCGCGTGCTCTGCATCGACCGTAATCTCACATCCGCGCAGGAGACGGTCGAGATGATCGCGGCCAACGGCGGCACGGCGGCAGCGTTCGAAGCCGACGTCACCCGCGAGAGCGAGATCAAGGCCATGGTGACTGAGGCGCAACAGCGCTGGGGCCGCGTCGATATCCTTCACAATAATGTCGGCGTCAGTCTCGCCGGCGGCGACGCCGAGCTGCTCGCCGTCACCGAAGAGGCAATCGACCGTGCGTGGCGATCAATCTCAAGAGCTGCATTTTCGCGGCGAAACACACCATCCCGATCATGCGCCAGCAGATGAGCGGCGCCATCATCAACATCTCCTCGATGGCGGCGATCACGACCTACCCTTATGTCGCCTACAAGGCGACCAAATCGGCGATGATCGCCTTCACCGAACAGCTCGCCTATCAGAATGCCCAATACGGCATCCGCGCCAACGTCATTCTGCCTGGACTGATGAATACGCCGATGGCGGTCGATACCCGCGCCCGCGCATTCAATAAAAGCCGCGCCCAGGTCGAGGCCGAGCGCGACGCCCAGGTGCCGCTGCGCCACAAGATGGGCACCGCGTGGGACGTCGCCAACGCCGCGCTGTTTCTGGCGTCGGACGAGGCAAGCTTCATCACCGGCGTGACGCTGCCGGTCGACGGCGGCGCCAGCGTGCGGCGCGGCTAAGACGTTTTCGAGCGAAGTGGATACCGGTTCGCGTTAAGAAAACGTGTCAAAACAAAAAAATCAGGTCCCGCGCGAAGCTACCGTCAAACGCAAGAAGCTCATGATGCTGCCGAGCGCGGCAAATCCCGCGCCGAGCGCGAGCGCGAGCGTGGCGCCGTCGCGGCCGGCGAGCGCAAAGCACAAGGCCGCCAGCGCCGCGCCGATGGTTTGTCCGGTCAGGCGCGCGGTGGCGACGATGCCGCTCGCACCCCCGCTGCGGCCTGAGGGCGCACTCGACATGATCGCCCTGATGTTCGGCGTCTGAAAGAAACCGAATCCAAGTCCGCAAATCACCATGCGCCAGACGATATTGGCGATGCTGGGAGACGCCGGAAGCGTCGCCAGCAAGACCATTCCGATAGCCAACAACACCAATCCGAGACCGCCGAGAACGCCGGCGGAATAACGGTCGGAAAGCCGGCCTCCGATCGGCGCCATGATCGCAACCACGAGCGGCCATGGCGTCATGAAGAAGCCGGTCTCGACCTGCGTTCGCTGCAGGATGTCCTCGAAGTAGAACGGCAGGGAGACGAATGCCAACCCCTGCACCGCAAATGCACAGACCGCGGTTGCCGCCGACAGTGCAAACATCGGCCGGCGAAACAGATCGATCGGCAGCATCGGCGCCGGATGATCGGCCTGTCGACGGATCAAGAGCAGGCCCAGGACGATTGCGGCCACAAGCTCGGCCGCGACCACGCCGGGGGATGCCTTGTGCGCGGCACTTCCGATGCCGATGATAAAGAATCCAAGACAGCCCGCCGCCAGAAGTGCGCCGAGAAAATCGAACGCGTGCACGGCCCGCGGCGTGGGCGGCAATGTCTTCAGCCCGATGGCGATCGCGATCAGACCGAAGGGAATGTTGACCGCGAACAGCCATGGCCACGGCCCCAGCGCCAGAATGCCGGAGGCAATGGTCGGTCCCAATGTGAAGGCGGTCGCGACCACCAGCGCATTATGGCCAAACCCGCGTCCCAAAAGCCGGCTCGGATAGACGAAGCGTATCAGTGCCGAATTCACTGCCATGATTCCGCTCGCACCGAGCCCCTGCAATGCACGCGCGATCAAGAGGCTCGGCAACGACCAGGCGAGCGCGCAGCCGAGCGAAGCGAGCGTGAACAGCAGCAGGCCGCCGAGATAGATTCGCTGATGGCCGACGATCTCGCCAAGTGCTCCCAGCGGCAAGAGCGTTGCGACCAGCGCGATCTGGTAAATATTGACGACCCAGACCACATCCGCCGGACTGACGGCAAGATTGGCGGCAATCGCGGGCAACGCGATGTTGGCGATCGCGGTATCGAGCGAGGCCATCGCGAGCGCCGTGAAGATCGCAGCTACCGCCCACCGCCTGCGCTCCGGCGGCAGACCGTCCGACGCGGACGATCCTTTCGCCGCCTTTGCATCCATCAACATCCGGCAGAGTTCCTCGCGCAGGCGCGACGCGCCACAAGGCGAGATGTACTATGGATACGAGACGTCCCACAGGCGGCCTGTTGCATGATGCGTATGCGGCGTTTCGAGGCGTGACGGTCCGCCTCGCGGCCCGTCGGTCAGGTCGTGATCTTCGCCAGCACCGCATCGAACGCCGCAGCGGCACTCGGCAAGTCCTTGAAGGCAAGCCCGCCATCGGCCGACTGTTTCTGCGCTTCGGTCGCCGTGGGGCGAATCTCGGCCACAGGCTTGCCGCCATCGAGCAGGGCGAGCGGCGCGATCACCTGGAATTCGTGAGCTTCGATCGGCTGATCCTTGAGCAGAAAAACACTGAGCGAGACGATGTCCTTGCCACGCCGATACGAAATGTAGCGGTCGATCGCCACCGATCCGTCGCGCTGCATACCGCCGAGCTTGGCAAATCCCTTGGCATCCAGCAGCCGGTGCGCCTTGAAGCCCTTCACGCCCGCCGATCGTGCCTTTGCGGTGGCTTCGGACAGGTCATATTTCTCGGCCATCGTCTTGCCGACCGCGGCAAGCTGGCCCGACACGTCGTGCTCGAACTCCTTCAACTCGGTACGCGGCTTGGCGGCCTTGCGGGGCCTTGCGGCATCGCGCTTTTCCATCTCGGCCTTGCATTGCGCGATCACGCTGGCAACGGATTTGCGCTCCGCGTTGACAAGCAGGTTTTTCAAGTCCTGATCCGAAAGTGCGGCAATCCTGTCGTCCGACCAATCCACCATGGCAACCACTTCCGTTTCTCGAATGACATTAAGAGAATGAATTCAAACCCATTGAAACGCACGCCAATCCGACGCGCGCCTCCCCGCTACCGTAGCGCGTTTCGAAGACCCGTTGGGAGCCTTTTGCAATAGATGGAACTAGACCCCGCCCGGATAGTTCGGGCTTTCGCGCGTGATCGTAACGTCGTGAACGTGGCTTTCGCGCAAGCCGGCCCCGGTGATGCGCACGAACTGCGCCTTCTCGTGGAATTCGGAAAGATTGCGCGCGCCGACATAGCCCATCGCCGCGCGCAAGCCGCCCGCGAGCTGGTGCATGACGTTGGCGACCGGGCCCTTATAGGGAACCTGACCCTCGATGCCCTCGGGCACGAGCTTGAGCGTGTCCTTGATGTCCTGCTGGAAGTAGCGGTCGGCGGACCCGCGCGCCATCGCGCCCACGCTTCCCATGCCGCGATAGGCCTTGTACGAGCGGCCCTGCCACAGAAAGACTTCGCCCGGCGTCTCATCGGTGCCGGCGAGCAAGGAGCCGACCATGGCGATATCGGCGCCGGCGGCGAGCGCCTTGGCGAGATCGCCGGAATATTTGATGCCGCCGTCCGCAATCACCGGCACATCGGCTTTCTTCGCCGCCTCCACCGCGTCCATGATCGCGGTCAACTGCGGCACGCCGACGCCCGCGACAATCCTTGTGGTGCAGATCGAGCCTGGGCCGATTCCGACCTTGATCGCGTCAGCCCCGGCATCGATGAGCGCCTGGGCGCCTTCCCTGGTAGCAATATTGCCGGCGATCACCTGGACCGCGTTGGAAAGGCGCTTGATGCGGTTGACGGCTTCCAGCACCCGCGAGGAATGGCCGTGTGCGGTGTCCACCACGATCAAATCGACGCCGGCATCGATCAGCCGCTCGGTACGTTCGAATCCGCCCTCGCCGACGGTGGTCGCAGCCGCAACGCGCAGGCGGCCTTGGGCATCCTTGCAAGCGAGCGGATGCGCGACCGCCTTCTCCATGTCCTTCACGGTGATCAGACCGACGCAGCGATATTGATCGTCGACCACGAGCAGTTTTTCGATTCGATGCTTGTGCAGCATGCGCTTCGCCTCGTCCTGGCTGACGCCCTCGCGCACGGTCACGAGGTTTTCATGCGTCATCAGCTCGGAGACTTTTTGTTTTGGATCGGTCGCGAACCGCACGTCACGGTTGGTGAGAATGCCCACCAGTTTTCCCGGCCTGCCCTCGCCGCCGCCGGTCACCACGGGAATCCCGGAGAAGCCGTGGTCGTTCATCAGAGTCAGCGCGTCCGACAGCATGGCGTCGGGACCGATGGTGAGCGGATTGACCACCATTCCGGATTCATACTTCTTGACCTGCCGCACCTGGGCGGCCTGACCGTCGGGATCAAAATTGCGGTGAATGACGCCGACGCCGCCCGCCTGCGCCATCGCGATCGCCATGCGCGCTTCGGTGACGGTATCCATCGCCGACGCGATGATGGGAATGTTGAGCGGAATGGCGCGGGTGACGCGAGAACGAATATCGGCATCTGAGGGCAGGATGTCCGAAAGACCGGGTTTGAGAAGCACGTCGTCGAACGTGTAGGCTTCGCGTATCCCCTGAAGTCCCTGCACCTGCGCCATTACCAACTCCATTCGGCGGCTCGTGGCCGCGATATGATCTAGGGATGAGCAAATACGCCGGTGAAGCGGACTTCACCGTCGAATCAAGGCCCATCGGTAGGGTTGGCGGTGGTCGATAGCACGCCACCATGACGAATTAAAGGGGGCCAAAGGCCCCAAATCCCGCACCAAGACGCGCAATTGGCGGCCGACCGTATGGGGCGGGCCGCCAATTCAAGGGGATCCGTGGACGCGACTGCCGCGCATCACGGAGCTTTTTGTCAGTTCATGTCCTGGGCGGTACGTATCGTCCGCGCTGGCGCTCCGTTGAGACAGCGCCGGGCGGCCTCAATCTCGGCCTCCGTGGCACCCTTGCTCCGAGCATATGCCTCTGCCATCGAAGCGCTGTACTTCGCGACGTAGTAGCGGACGACGGAGCATGACGCGCGATGCAAAAGACCCTCGGCAGAAGCCTCGACGGGAGCAAAAGCAATGAAAATTGCGAAAATAAACAGCAAACGATACCCCATTCCGGGTCTTTCCTTCTATTAAGAATTGACAGGGGATGAGCCGGACGGCTCGGCGGGGTCGTAGTCCCACAATGTCCCGGGTGAAGCAAGCTTTTATCAAGCATATGAAGCAGAGGAGCCATGCGGGGCGATGCCTGTTAAGGTTTCCCCGCAGGGGGCAATAAGTATCCCACGAAGTTTGCCTCAGAAACCCTTGAAATTACTGGCCAAGCACTTTCCAGGTGCTTTGCGAGCTCATCAATAGGCTGCGCGGATCGAGATATACTGTCCATTTCTTGCCACCTATTCGCCCCTTTTTCGCCTTGCCCAAATAGACCTCGATGAACAAACAACGCCTGATCCCGCTCATCGTCGCCACCGCCCTGTTCATGGAGAACATGGATTCGACGGTGATTGCGACATCGCTGCCGGCGATCGCCGCCGATATCGGCACAAGCCCGCTGACACTGAAGCTCGCCATCACCTCTTATCTCCTGTCGCTCGCGGTGTTCATTCCGGCCAGCGGCTGGACCGCCGACCGGTTTGGCCCGCGGCTGGTGTTCTCGCTTGCCGTCGCCGTCTTCATGGTCGGCTCGATCGGCTGTGCGCTATCCGGCTCGGTCACTGATTTCGTGATCGCGCGCATCCTGCAAGGCATGGGCGGGGCGATGATGACGCCGGTCGGACGGCTGGTGCTGTTGCGCTCGATCGACAAAAGCGCGCTGGTGAATGCCATGGCCTGGGTCACGGTGCCGGCGCTGGTGGGACCGGTGGTCGGCCCGCCGCTCGGCGGATTCATCACCACCTATTTCTCCTGGCACTGGATCTTCCTGATCAATATTCCGATCGGGCTACTCGGCATCTTCATGGCGCTGCGCTACATCGACCCGATCAAGAGCGAAGACCCCGAGCGCTTCGATCTTTACGGGATGGTGCTGGCCGGCATCGGGCTTGCCGGCATCGCCTTCGGGCTCTCGGTCGCGGGCCTCAATTTGCTGCCATGGACCGTCGTCGCGGCACTGGTGGCGATCGGCTCGATCTCGATGACGCTCTACGTGATTCACGCCCGGCGAACCGACTCTCCAGTGCTGGATTTCGCGCTGCTTCGCTTGCCAACGATGCGCGCCAGCATCGTCGGCGGCTTTCTGTTTCGCCTCGGCATCGGCGCGTTGCCGTTTCTGCTGCCGCTGTTGATGCAAGTCGGATTCGGCCTCTCGCCGTTCCGCTCGGGGCTCGTGACGTTTGCCTCCGCGGTCGGCGCCATGGGCATGAAGACACTTGCCGCGCGTATCATCCGGACCTTCGGCTTCCGCAACATGATGACCATCAACGCCGTCGTCAGCGCGATCTTCCTCGGAGCCTGCGCGCTGTTCACGGCGAGCACGCCGCTGCTTCTGATCATGATCATTCTGGTGGTCGGCGGCTTCTTCCGTTCGCTGGAGTTCACCGCGATCAACACCGTCGCTTATGCGGAAATCGAGCCGGCGCAGATGAGCCGCGCCACTACGCTCGTCAGCGTCAACCAGCAGCTTGCAATTTCGGCCGGCGTCGCGGTTGGCGCCTTCTCGGTGGAATCCACGCTGTTATGGCGCCACGCCAGCGAACTCGGCGCGGACGATTTCGCTCCGGCCTTCCTCGTGGTTTCGATCATCGCGGCGATGTCGGCCTGGTTCTTCTGGCAAATGCCCGACGATGCCGGACACGAAATCTCCGGCCGCAAGGCGGTCGAGATCTCGAGCCGCAAGGGCGCGGCGACGGCGGCAGTCAAGGTCGCGAGCGAGGAAACCCAGAACGCCAGGGATCAAAAGCTGGGGTGACTGCAAGCGGTAACCTGGAAGTTCTTCGTCAAGTCCGGCCTCGTGCCGGGCATCCACGTCTTTCTTGTCGTTGTCCCACCCAAGTCGTGGATGGCCGGGACAAGCCAGGACAAGCCCGGCCATGACGAGAAAGGCTATGCTTGCGATGGCGTCCCCGCCCGTTCTCCCCGAAATCCCATCGCCAGCACGTAGCGCTCCGAAGAGTCTTGCCGGCTCGAGGCCGGCTTGACGTGGCGGACGCTGGCAAAATCGCGCTTCAACTGCGTCATCAGCTCTGCGTCGGCGCCGCTCTGGAAGGTTTTGGCGAGAAACGTTCCGCCGGGTTTCAAGACCTCAGTGGCGAACGCGGCGGCTGCTTCCACCAGACCGATCATGCGCAGCTGGTCGGTCTTGCGGTGGCCCGTGGTGTTTGCGGCCATGTCGGACATCACCACATCGGCGCGCCCATCCATCATCGCGAGCAGCCGGGCCGGCGTGTCGTCGGCCAGGAAATCAAGCTGCGCAAACGTTACGCCGACGATCTCCGGCATCTCCAACAAATCGATCGCGAGGACCCTGCCCTTGCCGCTGGCCACGCCGACGCGTTTGGCCGCGATCTGGCTCCAGCCGCCGGGCGCGGCGCCCAGGTCGACCACCGTGAGGCCGGGTTTAAGGAAATGATATTTGTCGTCGATCTCGATCAGCTTGTAGGCCGCACGCGAGCGATAACCCTCGCGCTTGGCCTGCGCCACATAGGGATCGTTGAGCTGGCGTTCGAGCCAGAGTTTTGAGGAGAGCTTGCGTTTGCCGCCGGTCTTGACGGTGACGTGCAGACGCCCGGTCGTGTCCTTTGCCATATTCGTCTGCCAGTATACCGGCTCTCGCTTTCGCATCCCATTGCAGCTCCGTGCTTGCGAATACTGGAGCCAAAGGGCATGTATCACAAACTTCGGGAAAAGCGCCCTAGAATACCGGATTGATCCCTCGTCGGGCGTCCTTTCGCTCCAGCCATGCGATCCACGCCAACACAGCCGCGAGCACAAGCATCTGGAACGCAAAGCCAACCGTCGTCGTGTCTATGACCCGCACGGCAACGCGTACCTGGTTGCGAGGATTTCAACTCATGTCCGGGCTTTGATCTTCACGGTGTCCGCAGCGCGCCGTCCTCGCGCATCATCTCCACCAGCATGCCTTCGCGCAGGCCGCGGTCGGCGACGCGCAGCCGCGGCAACGGGAAGGCATTGCGGATCGCGTCGAGAATGGCGCAGCCCGCCAGCACCAGATCGGCGCGCTCGACGCTGATGCAGTTGTTGGCGGCGCGTTCTCGATAGCTCATGTCGAGCAGACGGGCGATGGTTCTACTGACATCCGCATCGTTCATCCAGATGCCGTCCACCCGGCGGCGATCGTATCGCGCGAGATTAAGATGCACGCCGGCCAGTGTCGTCACCGTGCCGGAGGTGCCGAGCAGGTGCATGTCCACAAGGTCGCCACCGTGCTCGGCGGCGAACGGGCCGACATGTTTTGCGACCTCCTCCATCATCCGCGCATAGGACTGCCTGGTGACGTCACGTCCGCCGAAATGCTCCGCCAGCGTGACCACCCCGAGCGGGATCGACATCCACGCTCTGATGCGCGGTGACCCATGGGGTTCACTGGGATCGCGCTCGATTCGAACCAGCTCGGTCGATCCGCCGCCAATATCGAACAGGATGGCGCCGCGTGCGTGCGGATCGAGCAGCGGCGAACAACCGATCACGGCAAGCGCGGCTTCGGTCTCGCGGTCGATCACTTCGAGGCGAATCCCGGTCTCCGCGGCGACCCGATCGCGAAAACCTTCGGCATTCGAGGCGGCCCGGCAGGCCTCGGTCGCGATCAGCCGCAGCCGCCTGGCTTTTTTTGACCGGATCTTGTCGCGGCAAATGCTGAGCGCAGCGATCGCGCGCTCGATCGCGGCATCGCTGATACAGCCGGTCGCGGAGATTCCCTCGCCCAGGCGGATGATTCGCGAGAAGGAATTGACCACCCGGAACCCGCCTTCGGTCGGACAGGCGATCAGCAAGCGGCAATTATTGGTGCCGAGGTCGAGGGCCGCGTAAACCTCAGCGCCGGGCACCAGCCTCGCCTCTCCGGCATCGCCTGCGGCGACCGGATTGATCGAGCTTCCGCGCGACGCCAAGTCGTCGCGGAGCCGCGTATCGTGCTTCATCCAAATGTCTTTTCCCGACCCGTGACGGCCGACGAGGAATGTCTCTTCGGAGCAAACTCTAGCAGCGCCGAGGGGCGGCGCAACAACCCTTCACATGGGACCATGCCCAATCAGGCGGTTGTCGTTTGACGAGGCGTGGTTTATCTGGGTGCGGGGCCGCAAAACTGCGGAAAACCGGCCATTTCGGGTGCTTTCAATGCAAGATCATACGCCTTCATCCTCCCTGGAAAACGCTATTGCAGTGCAAAAATATGGCGTCGGACAGCCAGTCCGGCGCAAGGAGGATGACACGCTGGTCCGCGGCAAGGGCAAATATACCGACGATTTCAACCTCCCGGGCCAGGCCTATGCCTATATCGTGCGCTCCAGCCACGCCCACGGCATCATCCGTGGCATCGACACCAAGGCCGCCAAGGCCATGCCCGGCGTGCTCGGTGTCTGGACGGGAACCGATCTCACCGCAGCCAATTACGGCCCCTTCACCTGCGGGCTACCGCTGAAGAACCGCGACGGCACGCCCCTGCTGCAGACCAACCGCACCGCGCTGATGACCGACAAGGTGCGCTATGTCGGCGACCCCGTGGCGTTCGTGGTGGCCGAAACGCTGGCCCAGGCGCGCGATGCCGGCGAGGCCGTCGTGGTCGATATCGACCCGCTGCCCGTCGTCACCGAACCCGAGGCAGCGGCAAGACCCGGCGCACCGCAGCTTTACGATCACATCCCCAACAATGTCGCGCTCGACTATCACTACGGCGATGCCGCCAAGGTGGAAGCCGCCTTCGCCAGCGCCGCGCACGTGACAAAACTCGATATCGTCAACACCCGCGTGGCGGTGGTGGCAATGGAACCGCGCGCCGGACTGGCTTCCTACGACAAGGCCGACGAGCGCTACACCATCCAGGTTCCGACCCAGGGCGTCGCCGGCAATCGGACGACCCTCGCCAAAGGCCTGCTGAAGGTCCCGAACGAGAAGGTTCACCTGCTCACCGGCAATGTCGGCGGCTCGTTCGGCATGAAGAACATCAACTATCCCGAATATATCTGCATCCTGCATGCGGCAAAGGCGCTTGGCCGTCCGGTGAAATGGACCGACGAGCGTTCGACCAGCTTCCTGTCGGACAGTCACGGCCGGGCACACAAGATCCACTGCGAGCTCGCGCTCGATGCCGAAGGCAAGTTCCTTGCGGTCAAGGTCTCGGGCCACGGCAATCTCGGCGCCTACATCACCGGCGTCGCGCCGCTGCCGCTCTCCCTCAACATCGGCAAGAACATCGCCAGCGTCTACCGCACGCCGCTGATGACCATCGACATCAAGACCGTGCTGACCAACACCACGTTGATGGGTCCCTATCGCGGTGCCGGACGGCCTGAGGCCAACTATTTCATGGAACGGTTGATCGATCGCGCCGCCGTCGAGATGGGCATCAACCGGCTGACCTTGCGCAAGCGCAATTTCGTCAAGTCGGCGCAAATGCCGTTCAATGCATCGTCCGGCATGGTGTACGACAGCGGCGACTTCCAGGGCGTGTTCAACAAGGCGCTCGAGATCTCCGACTACGCCAATTTCGCCAAGCGCAAAAAGGAAAGCCGCAAGCGTGGCAAGCTGAGGGGCATCGCCATCGGCTCCTATCTCGAAGTCACCGCGCCTCCCAACGTCGAGCTCGGCAAGATCGTGTTCGAAGACGACAATTCGGTCCGCCTGATCACCGGCACGCTCGATTACGGCCAGGGACATGCGACCCCGTTCGCGCAAGTGCTCTCGGCGCAGCTCGGCGTTCCCTTCGAGAGCGTGAAGCTCGAACAGGGCGACAGCGACGTCGTGCATACCGGCAACGGCACCGGCGGCTCGCGCTCGATTACCGCAAGCGGCATGGCGATCGTCGAAGCCTCGAGGCTGGTCATCGAAAAGGGCAAGCGCGCGGCCGCGCATCTGATGGAAGCCGCCGAAGGCGACATCGAATTCGCCAACGGGCGCTTCACCATTGCCGGCACTGATCGCTCCATCGACATCATGGAACTGGCGCGCCGGATGCGCGAGGGCAAGATGCCGGAAGGCGTGCCGTCCTCGCTCGACGTCGACCACACCACCGAGCCCGTACCTTCCACCTTCCCGAATGGTTGCCATGTCTCGGAGGTCGAGATCGACCCCGAAACCGGGATCGTGCAGATCGTCCGCTATACCGGCGTCAACGACTTCGGCACCATCGTCAATCCGATGCTGGTCGCAGGCCAGTTGCATGGCGGCGTCGCCCAGGGTATCGGGCAGGCCTTCATGGAATGCGTCAGCTATGACGCCAACGGCCAGCCGATCACCGGCTCCTTCATGGACTACGCACTACCGCGCGCCGAAGACATCCCGCTCATGGAGATCGGCGATCATCCGGTACCGGCGAAATCCAATCCGCTGGGCACCAAGGGCTGCGGCGAGGCCGGCTGCGCCGGCTCCCTCTCCACGCTCGTCAACGCGGTGCTCGATGCGCTCTCCGAATACGACATCACGCACATCGATATGCCGTTGACGCCGGAACGCGTCTGGCGCGCGATCAGGGATGCGAAGGCGAAGGCAGCGTGAGGCACTAAGCTTCAGCGCTACTTTTCCACGTTATGGCCGGGCTTGTCCCGGCCATCCACGTTTTGGCCTAACAAAGAAAGACGTGGATGCCAGGCACAAGGCCGGGCATGACGAATTCGAGAGCGACTATTTCTTGCTGCTACGCCGCCGCCTGCTCGCGCGGCTGGTAGATCGCGATGTGCCGACAATGCGCCAGCGGCGTCCTGCCGTTGGCAACCACCAGCGCGTCGAGCTCGACGAAGCGGTGGCCCTTCTTCTCGTAATTGCCGGTCACGCGCGCACGCGCGGTCAATTCGTCGCCACTGCGGGTGGCGTTGAGAAGCTGCATTCGGCTGCCGACGTGAATCCAGGGACCGAGGATGGCATTGTCGACCAGCACCTTGTTCATCACCCGCTGCAGCAGGCCGGGATGGCCGAGACCTTCGCGGGCGTAAATCGGGTCGCGCTCGCGCACGTCGGCGAGATATTCCGTCGCGGCGTCCCCTGCCCAGACGCGCGGCACCGTTCCGAGCCATTTGCCGAGTTCGTAGGAAGCCACGCTCACCGGCCTGCGTTCCGCCACCGACATGGTTTCCGGGTAGTCCGCGATCGAGAATGACGGCGCCGAGGCGGGAAGCGAGGCGGTGCCGGTGGCGCAGAGTTCGCCGCGGCTTTCGACTTCGATCGAAAGCACGCCGTTGCTCTCCTCGCCGGCAACATCGACGGTCTCGCCGTCATAGACCGGCTTGACGAAGCGCGCTTCGATCAATCCATGTTCGAGAAAGGCGCGGCCCCATTCTCGGACCGGCAAATGCATCATATAGGCCATGACGTCGACGCCGGGAACGAGACCGCCGTTAAACCCGAACCGGCGCGCGACGGCGTCGTCATGCATCTTGTTCTCGGAGAGTTTTGCGGTGTTGTAGGCCTCGACGCGATAGGCCTCTAACCGGCTTGTCATGTCCGCTTCCCTTATTTTGGCTATGTTTCTGAGCGCAATGTTACGCCAAGGAAAGGCCGTTGCAAGGGCGTCCACGCCCGTCGGCTTTTCCTCGCATTTCCCGATCCGATGGGCTACCACGCGCTCTCGAAAGCGCCGCGGCGCTTGCCTATCTCACCCTCAACCGATGACCGTGAATTTGAACATCACCCGCATTTATGTCGACGCCGATGCCTGCCCGGTGAAGGACGAAATCTACCGGGTCGCAACGCGCCATGGCCTTCCCGTCAGCGTGGTGGCAGGCCAATTCATTCGGGTGCCGCAGGATCCGCTGATCGAGCGTATCGCCGCCGGCTCCGCGATGGATGCCGCCGATGACTGGATCGCGGAGCGCGTCGGCCCGGGCGATATCGTCGTCACGGCAGACATCCCGCTCGCAAGCCGCTGCGTGAAGGCCGGTGCCGAGGTGATTGCGCCGAACGGCAAGCCGTTTACGGAGCAATCGATCGGCATGACGCTCGCGGTCCGCAATCTGATGACGGATTTGCGTTCATCGGGCGAAGTGACCGGCGGCCCCAAATCCTTCGCCCCCCGCGATCGCTCGGCATTTCTTTCGGCGCTCGACCAGACCATCCGCCGCATCCAGCGCCGGAGAGCCGACGCGCCAGCTCCAAGTCAAGGTTGAACCAAAAGCCATGGCGCCGCCGCTGATCCAGTTGAAAGACATCCACCTGACCTTCGGTGGCACGCCGCTATTGTCAGGCGTGGAGCTGTCGGTGTCGGCGGAGGAGCGCGTCTGCCTGATCGGCCGCAACGGCTCGGGCAAGTCGACGTTGTTGAAGATCGCGGCCGGCCTTGTCGAGCCCGATCACGGCAGCCGGTTCGTGCAGCCCGGCGCGACCATTCGCTATTTACCGCAGGAACCCGATTTCGCAGGCCACGCCTCCACACTCGCCTATGTCGAAGCGGGACTCGGCCCGGGCGACGATCATTACCAGGCCCGTTACGTGCTGGAGCAGCTCGGCCTCCACGGCGACGAGGACCCAGAGCATCTCTCAGGCGGCGAGGCGCGCCGCGCGGCGCTCGCATACGTGCTGGCGCCCTCGCCCGATATCCTGCTGCTGGATGAGCCCACCAACCATCTTGATCTCACCACCATCGAATGGCTGGAGAGCGAGCTCGACAGCCGCCGCAGCGCGCTCGTCATCATCAGCCACGACCGGCGCTTCCTTTCCAATTTGTCGCGCTCGACGGCCTGGCTCGACCGCGGCCAGATCAGGCAGATCGACCGTGGCTTTTCCGCCTTCGAAGCCTGGCGCGACGAGGTGCTCGCCGAGGAAGAACGCGAGCAGCACAAGCTCGACCGCAAAATCGTCAACGAGGAACACTGGCTGCGTTATGGCGTCTCCGGCCGCCGCAAGCGCAACGTGAAACAACTCGGCAACCTCCGCGCCTTGCGTCAGCAGCGGCGCGATTATCGCGGCGCGGCCGGCAATGCCAACCTTACGGCTGCGGACGCGGAAAAATCCGGCAAGCTCGTCATCGAGGCCAAGAACATCAGCCGCGCCTATGGCGATCGCAAGATCGTCGACGGCTTCTCGATTCGCATACAACGGGGCGACCGGGTCGGCATCGTCGGGCCGAACGGCGCCGGCAAGACGACGCTGGTCGAAATGCTGACCGGCGCCAGTCCTCCCGACACAGGCACCATCCGGCTCGGCGCCAATATCGAAATGGCTACTCTCGACCAGCATCGTGAAAGCCTCGACCCCAAATCGACGCTGGCCGAGGCGCTCACCGGCGGCCGCGGCGATCATGTCATGGTCGGCGGCAAGCCGAAGCATGTCGTCAGCTACATGAAGGACTTTCTGTTCGGCCAGGAGCAGATGCGCACGCCGCTGGAAGTGCTCTCCGGAGGCGAACGCGGACGGTTGATGCTGGCGCGGGCGCTCGCCAAGCCGTCCAACCTGTTGGTGCTGGACGAACCGACCAACGATCTCGACCTCGAAACCCTCGACGTGCTGGAGGAAATGCTCGGCGACTATGAGGGCACCGTGATCCTGATCAGCCACGACCGCGATTTCCTCGATCGCGTCGTCACTTCGGTGATCGCGCCCGAGGGCGATGGTCGCTGGATCGAATATGCCGGCGGCTATACCGACATGTTGACACAGCGCGGCGCGGACCTGAAGCGCGAAGCGGTGAAGCCGGCAGCAGCCGAGCGTGAAAGGCCGGCGACCAACGGCCCGCAATCGGCCGCGCCGAAACGGCGGCTCAATTTCAACGAAAAGCATGCGCTGGAAACCTTGCCCAAGACCATTGCCAAATTGCAGGCCGAAATCGCCAAGCAGCAACGGCACCTTGACGACCCCGATCTTTACAAGAAGGATCGCAAGACGTTCGACCAAGCCTCTGATGCCCTTGCGAAAGCGCAAAAGCAGCTACAGGAGGCCGAGGACAGATGGCTGGAACTCGAAGTGTTGCGTGAAGAGATAGAGCAGGCTTGAGCCGCGCGACACTTTGTTTCGTCATTGCGAGGAGCGCAGCGACGAAGCAATCCATTCCGCACCTCGGATGGGTGGATTGCTTCGCTTCGCTCGCAATGACGAAGTTGATAAAACTGGAGCCAACTTGATGACCACCCCCCTCGCCGCCAAGATCGCCCGCGAATACGGCACGCCCGTCGCCGTCATCGACATGGATCGGGTCGAACGCAACGTCGCGCGGATTCAAAAGGCCTGCGACGTCGCCGGCGTCGCCAACCGGCCACACATCAAGACCCACAAGAGCCCGATGCTGGCGAGGCTTCAGATCGAAGCCGGTGCCAAGGGCATCACCTGCCAGAAACTCGGCGAAGCCGAGGTGATGGCAGACGCCGGGATCGACGACATCCTGATCAGCTACAACCTCCTCGGCGAAGAGAAAATGTTCCGCCTCGGCGCACTGCAGGCCAAGGCCAGGATGACGGTGGCGGCCGACAATCCGGTGGTGGTCGCAAGCCTGACGCAGGCGGCGGCCAACTCCGGGCGCCCGCTCTCGGTCGTGGTCGAATGCGACACCGGGCGCAAACGCGCCGGCGTCGAGACCCCTGCGCGAAGCCATCGCGCTCGCCCGCGAGATCGCCGCCTCCAAGGGATTGGTATTTGCCGGCTTCATGCTGTATCCGACCGAAACCGGTTGGGCGGAAGCGCAGAAGTTCTACGACGAGGCGCTGGCCGGCGTGCGCGCGCATGGGCTGGATGCGGCAATGGTCTCGACCGGCGGCTCGCCGAACCTGAAGAATCTCGGCAAGCTCAAGGGCGCCACCGAACATCGGCCGGGCACCTACATCTATAATGACAGGATGCAGGTCGGCGCCGGCGTTGCGACCTGGGATGATTGCGCGCTGAACATCTATTCCACCGTAGTGAGCCGCGCCGGTCCCGACCGCGGCATCCTCGACGCCGGCTCAAAAACGCTGACCTCGGATACCGGCGGCGGGCTCGACGGCCACGGACTGATCCTCGAGCATCCCGAAGCGCGAATCGCGCGTTTCGCCGAGGAACACGGCTTTCTCGATCTTGCCCGCAGCAACACCCGGCCCGAGGTCGGTGACGTCGTGCGGATCGTGCCCAATCATGTCTGCGTCGTCGTCAACATGATGGACGAGATGTTGATGGTGCGCGGCGAGGAAATTCTTGGCACGCTGAAGGTTGAAGCGCGCGGGAAGCTTCGCTAGCGCGCTCCACCAAGAAGCACGATCGAGCAACTACGCCGTGAGGAAAATCGCGGCGACTTCGACGCAGGCGTCGAGCGGCAATGCGTCGACGCCGACGGCAAAGCGCGCGTGTTTTCCGCTCTCGCCGAACACCGAAACCACAAGGTCCGAGGCACCGTTGACGATGGCGGGCTGATCGGTGAAGGAGGGGATGCATGCAACGAATCCTTCAAGGCGCACGCATGCGCGAATCCGGGACAAGTCACCATCGCAAGCCGCCTGGGCGACGGCGAGCACATTGAGCGCGCACAGCTTCGCGGCTTCCTTGGCCTGTTCTACCGTCACGCCCGCGCCGACTTTGCCGGGATTGAGCATCTTGCCGTCCTTCCGCGGCAGTTGTCCGGAAACGAACACCAGGTTCCCGGCCCTGGTCGACTGCACGAAATTGGCGATCGGCTGCGATACCGGCGGCAATTCGAGTCCGAGCGCTTTCAATCGATCCGCAGCCGTGTTGCTCTGCGCTGCGGACAATGTCGTCGATGCCAACAGCATGGAGGTCGCCGCTCCCGCGACCAGTCTGCGTCTCATGATATTTATTTCGCTATGTTCGGTCATGATCGTCCTCATTATTGCGATCCGATGCGCAGGGAAGCCGGGGGTCCGGGGAGACTGATCGTCCCCTTAGTGTCGGTCAGTCGACCCGTTGCAGCGTCGATCTTCAGTACGGAAATGGTCCGGCTTCGAAAATTTCCGACGTAGACGTGAAGGTTGTCGGGCGCGATCGCGATCCCCTCCGGAAACGCGCCGACGTCGACCGTATCAACGACCCTGATCTTGTCTTGCGCCACAGACAGCAGCGACACTGTGCCGGCCTCCCGTTTGAACCACGCGCTGGCCGGGGCATCATAACTGCCCTGGAGAATAGTGATCGCCGCGTAGGCTCCGTTCGGGCTGAAAACGACACCCTCAGGTCCGTCACCGACGGCAATATGATCGACGACGAACGGAACGCGCGCCGTCATATCGATCACGCTGACCGTCTTTGCGTTGCCGTCGGACTGCCCGCTGTTCCCGATATTGTTGACCAGCGCCCGCCGTCCGTCGGGAGAGAACGCCACGTTCCAGGGGAACAGACCGACCCAGAGATCCCGTCCGACGGCAAGCTTTCCGCCTTCACCAATATCGAGGAGAACGACCTTATGCGCCGCCGTCTTGGTAGCGATCGCGTGCCGCCCGTCGGGAGAGATGGCAACCGCGCTGACGGAATCCTGCGTCGAGACCGGGTCACCCGCGGAGACGCTGGAGCCATCGATCATCAGAGGCGTGATGGATTTGCTGTCGCGATTTGCGACCAGAGCAAGCTTGCCGTCCTTGCTGATGGCAATTCCCGATGGCTGGCGTCCCACCTTGAGTGTTTGTAGCAGTCTCGGCGGCGAGACTTTCAGATCCACCACAAACAATTCATCGGCCGGCGTGGCCTTCCACCCGCTCTCGGTTTTCTCGGAATGAACCGCGTTGGCGATCAAGGCAAGGGATTGATCGGGCGTGACAGCCACGTTGGTCGGTGGCCCCAGAATCGAATTTTCGAGCTTCACCGTGCCCATGAGTCTGGGGTGTGCCGCGTCCTTTACGTCGAAAAACAGGACTTCGTCATTTCCAGGCTCAAGAGCCTGGCGGACGGCGTTTTCATCATAGGCGAACTTGCGGTCGAGACCGACGACCATGACCTGGGCCGTGGCGACACTCGAAAGCAGTACCAACGAAAGCAGAGCACCAGTACATTTGAGCGGGAGGCAAACAGCCGGCACGGATCGATCCTTTCTCACAGGTGAGTGAGTTCTGTCTCGCCATCCTTTTCGCCGATGGAAACGACCGCGTAAAACGAGTATTTCTGGAGTCGATACTTGAGCCAGACCGGGGATCACATGCAGACGTTGGATCTCGCCATAATGCGCACCCTGCTCGCGGTGGTCGAAACCGGAAGTTTCGCCAGGGCGGCCCGATCGGTCGGGCGCTCGGAATCCGCGGTCAGCCTGCAACTGAAGCGGCTTGAAGAGCAGATCGGTGAGCCGGTTTTCCTGCGTACCGGCAAGCAAATGACGCTTACGGGTGCAGGAACGACGCTGGTGGAGTATGCGCGACGGTTGCTCGACCTGAACGATGAGGCATTGTCGGCGGCGTCGGAAGGCTCAGTGGACGGAACGGTCACGCTGGGCGTCCCGCACGATGTCGCCGAAACCTGGTTGCCGGCGGTGATCGCGGGATTTCGCCGCAGTCACCCCGCCGCAACCCTAGAGGTTGTTGAAGGAAGAAGTTCCATCCTCTTGAGCCGGCTCGCGGACAATCAAATCGACCTCGCGGTGGTCTTTTCGGCGACCAAGCCAGGAAACGCGTTGTGGTCTGCCGACTTTCCCATGGTGTGGATCGGTCGGAACGACTTCACCTTAAGGAAAAGTGAACCGCTCCAACTGGCCGCGTTCGATCCGCCGTGCTTCTTTAGAGCGGCCGCCATCGCTTCGCTCCAACGCGCCGATATCGATTGGTCGATCGGCTATGCCAGCAGCACGCTTCCCGATCTCTGGAGCGCGGTGAACCTTGGTCTCGGCGTTGCCGTGCGGACACCGGCTGCGGTCCCGAATGGCCTCACGGTCCTGGGCAGCAAGCACGGTCTTCCGGACTTGCCTCCCTTTCTTGTGTCGCTCTGCGGTCGGGCGGCGGAGTCGAAACGGCCGATTGTCGATCGTCTTCGCGTCATTCTCGAAGACTGCCTCGCTCTATCGGTAAACTCGGCGACGTAGAACTATCCCGCAAGATAGGTCAGCACTCCTCTTCCCGCCGCCGCCCCTGTCGCAAAGCAGGCCTGCAACAGATAACCGCCGGTCGGCGCTTCCCAGTCGAGCATCTCGCCGGCGGCGAACACCCCCGGCAAGCGACGGATCATGAAGTCGTCGTCGAGTTCTTCGAGGGCAATCCCGCCCGCACTCGAGATCGCCCGCGCGATTCCGGCAATCCCGGTGAGCTCAACCGGCACGGCGTTGATCTCGGCAGCGAGTTTCTCCGGCGACAACGACGACAACGTCACACCCGACACGACAGCGGCTTCCTGCAACAGGCCGATGGCAACCGGCGACAACTGCGCGGCCTTGCGCAGCCAATTCGAAAAAGTCTGCTTGCCCCGCGGCGCCGACAACCGCGCGATCAGATCGCTGGTCTTGACATCTGGCCGCAACGCGATGTGCAGGGTTGCCTGGCCCGAACCGAGGATGCTTTCGCGCAACTCGGCCGAGAGCGCGTAAATCGCGCCGCCCTCGATGCCGTTGCGGGTGATCGTCGCCTCGCCGCGCACGCTGTGGGCACCAAACGACAGCGCGATCCCCTTCAGCGGCTCACCTTCGAAGCGATCGCGGAAGATATCCGACCAGGCGACGGTGAATCCGCAATTGGCGGGTTTGAGCGGCGAAATCTTCACACCCCTGGCGTTGAGCGTCTCGACCCATCCGCCGTCGGACCCGAGCCGCGGCCAGCTTGCCCCGCCAAACGCCAGCACGGTGGCGCGCGCGGCGACGGCGCTTTTTCGGTCGGGAGCCCGGAACAGGAGATGGCCATTTTCATCCCAGCCGATCCAGCGGTGGCGCAGTACAAACCGCACCCCGATCGCGTCGAGCCGGCGCAACCAGGCCCGCAGCAGCGGCGATGCCTTCAAACTCTTGGGAAAGATGCGACCGCTGGAGCCGACAAACGTCTCCTGCCCCAGCGTCTCGCACCACGCGCGCAATTTATCCGGCGGAAACGCTTCAATGGCGGCCGCAAGCTGCGGCTTCGCCTCGCGGTAGCGCGCGAGAAATCCGGCCAGCGGTTCGCTGTGCGTCAAATTGAGCCCGCCCCGCCCCGCCATCAGGAACTTGCGGCCCGCCGACGGCATCGCGTCGTAGACCGTGACGGCGGCACCGCCTCGCGCCAGCACCTCGGCGGCCATCAGTCCGGCAGGACCGGCGCCGATGATGGCGACATCATTCTCGGAGGCTAATGTCATGCGCGAATGAAATGTCCATGAGCAACCACAAAACGACCGTCGTGCCCAGGCTTGTCCCGGGCATCTACGTCTATCTAGACACGCCAAAGACGTGGATGGCCGGGACCTCTAGCGCGAAGACGCGCTTCGCGCTTTTGCCCGGCCATGACGCAAAACAATCAGCGCAATGCCGCGAGGCTCTACAGCTTGATTCCCGCCTTCGCCGCGGCCTGCGCGACATACTTCTGGGTCTGCTGGAATGCATTTTCCAGCGCCCTCGCAGTCGACATGTCGCCGATCTCGGCAAAATGCTCCGCGATCGCCTCGGGCGTCCACTCGGACTGATCGAGGTTGATGCCTTCGGTTTCCATGACCTTGATGACCGCAAACGAGCCTGCGCCGGCGCCCATGATGGTGCGGGTCGGCGCGTCCTCAGCCAATAGGTAAAGCACCGCCGGCGTGATCGCTTCCGGCTTCATCAAAGCAAGCGCCTGCGGCGGCAACAATTCTTCCGTCATCCGCGTCGCCGCCGTCGGCGAAATCGTGTTGACGCGGATGTCGTTCTTGCGGCCCTCTTCCGCCAGCACATTCATCAGGCCGACGATGCCGGCCTTCGCCGCGCCGTAATTGGCCTGGCCGAAATTGCCGAACAGGCCCGACGACGAGGTGGTGACGACGATGCGGCCATAATTGCGCTCGCGCATGCCGTTCCACACCGCCTTGCAGCAGTAAAACGTGCCGTTGAGATGGACGTCGAGCACCTTGGCGAAATCGGCGGCTTCCATTTTGGCAAAAGACTTGTCGCGCAGGATGCCGGCATTGGCGACAAGCAGATCGACGCTGCCCCACTCTTTTGTGCCGCGATCGACCATCGCCTGAACTTGCTCGAAGTTCGAGACATCGGCACCGTCGGCTATCGCCACACCGCCTGCTTTGCGGATCTCCTCGACCACGGTTTCGGCCGCCGTCCGCGACCCGCCGGTGCCGTCGCGAGCGCCTCCGAAATCATTGACGACGACCTTGGCGCCCCGGCTTGCGAGCCCAAGCGCATGCGCGCGGCCAAGACCATTGCCCGCGCCGGTGACGATCGCGACGCGTCCATCAAACCTGATTGTCATGATTGGCCTTCCCAAACTTCAAACAAAATAGATCAGGCCGATCCAGTCGGCCACCAAAGCGGGCTCTTTCTTCGCCCTCGATCTCGACGGTGACATTGGTACGCGATTGCAGCTCCTTGGGTTTGCGCAACGTCGCCTCCATCAATGTGAACCGGCCGCGCACCCGCGAACCGGCGCGCACCGGCGAGATGAATCGCAGTTTGTCGAAACCGTAATTGACCCCCATCGTCGTGCCTTCGATCACCGGCATCACCTCATAAGACATGATGCTCAACAGCGACATCGTCAGGAATCCGTGGGCAACCGTGGTGCCAAACGCCGTTTCGCGCCTGGCCCGTTCGGGATCAATATGGATGAACTGGTGATCTTCGATCACGTCGGCATAGGCGTTGATCCGGTCCTGATCGACCAGATGCCATGACGACACACCGACCTCGTGGCCAACCATGTTCTGGTAGGTCTGAAGTGATACCGGCTGCTTCTTCCAGACTTCGTTCATTCAATCAACTCTCCGTCGATCCGGCCGAGCGCACCTTCTGCAACTCCGGGAAATCCTCTTCGCGAAATTCCTCTCCCCGCAGCGGATTGCCGCGATCATTGTCATGCTCCAGACGGCGCAACTGCACGCGGCGGATTTTTCCCGAAATCGTCTTCGGCAGCTCCGTCACAAGTTCGATCCGGCGGATTCGCTTGAACGGCGCAAGGCGCGTGTGCAGGTGACGGAAAATCGACAGCGCGGTCTCGCCCGAGCGCTCGGCGCCCGATAGCAACAGCACATAGGCCTTGGGGATCGCAAGGCGGATCGGATCGGGGCTCGGTACGACGGCGGCCTCCGCGACAAGCTCATGTTCCAAGAGGATACTTTCGAGTTCGAACGGGCTGATCCGGTAATCGGATGATTTGAAGACGTCATCGGAGCGACCGACGAAAGTGAGATAGCCCTCCTCGTCGGCAAAAACCACGTCACCGCTGCGATAAAGAGCGCCATCCGCGCCGGAGAGCTTGCCGTCATCGCCCTGATAGCCCTGCATCAGACCCGCCGGCCGCTCGGCGCCAAGCACGAGCGTAATCTCGCCCTCTTTGGTCATATGCCCATCGACATCGGTGATTTGCACGCGATATCCGGGCAGCGGCCGGCCCATCGATCCGACCTTCACTTTCTGCCCCGGCGAATTGCCGGCAAGGGCTGTGGTTTCGGTCTGGCCATAGCCGTCGCGGATCGTCAGGCCCCACGCGGTGCGCACCTGATCGATCACTTCCGGATTCAGTGGCTCGCCGGCGCCACAGACTTCGCGCAAGGACACCTTGAAGGTTGAAAGCTTCTCCTGAATGAACAACCGCCACACCGTCGGCGGCGCGCACAACGTCGTGACGCCGCACCGGCCGATGGTGGCCAAAAGTCCTTTGGCATCGAAGCGCGGTTGATTGACCACGAACACGGTGGCGCCCGCATTCCAGGGCGCGAAGAAGCAGCTCCAGGCATGCTTGGCCCAGCCCGGCGACGAAATATTCAGATGGATGTCGCCCGGCCGAAGTCCAAGCCAGTACATCGTGGACAGTCCGCCGACGGGATAGCTGCGCTGGCTGTGCCGCACGAGCTTTGGTTTTGCGGTCGTGCCCGAGGTGAAATAAAGCAGCATCGGGTCGTCGGGCTGGGTCGGTCCATCGGGCGTGAAGATTTCCGGAAATTCCGCGGCCTGTTCGAAAGAAAGCCAGCCTTCCTGCTTCGAGGACGCACTGACGACGACGCGAACAAGATTTTCGCTTCCGAGACCAGCGAATTTCGCGACCTGGTCCTGCGTCGCCACCACGACTTTGGCGCGACCGCGATCGAGCCGGTCGTGCAGTTCATCGGGCGTCAACAAGGTGGTGGCGGGAATCACCACCACGCCCAGTTTCATCGCCGCCAGCATCGTCTCCCAGAGCGGAACGACATTGCCGAGCAGGAGCAGAAGGTGATCGCCACGCTTGAGCCCTTGCGCCTTCAGAAAGTTCGCGACCTGATTTGAACGCCGCGACAGCGTTGCAAAGGAAAGCTTGGTCTCGCGATTACTGGCGGCATCGACGATCCAAAGCGCCGGCCGATCCCTGCTGTCGGCATTGCGCGCCAGTTCCGCATCGAACCAGTCCAGCGCCCAATTGAACGGCACGGCATCCGGCCAGCGAAAATCCGCAACCGCCGTGTCGTAATCCGTTCGATGCCGGAGCAAGAAGGCGCGGGCTTCCTGAAATGTCGTCATTGGGCGTGGTCTATTTCCCGGCAAGCGCGCGCACGTGCCGGATGATCCCGGAGAAATCGACCGCGCCATTCCCTGCGGCGTCGAAGGCCTTGTAGATCTCCTGCGCATGCTTGCCGAGCGGTGTCGCCGCGCCGGCAGCCTTCGCCGCGTCCTGCGCCAACGTGAGGTCCTTCACCATCAGCGCCGAAGCAAAGCCGGGCTTGTAGTCATTGTTGGCCGGAGAGGTCGGCACCGGGCCCGGCACCGGACAATAGGAGGTCAGCGACCAGCACTGCCCCGACGAGGTCGAGGCGACATCGAACAGCGCTTGATGCGAAAGTCCAAGCTTTTCGGCGAGCGCAAAGGCCTCGCCCACCGCGATCATAGATACGCCAAGGATCATGTTGTTGCAGATCTTCGCCGCCTGCCCCGCGCCAGCACCGCCGCAATGCACGATCTTCTTGCCCATCTTTTCCAGCACGGGCTTGGCCGCCGTGAAAGATTTTTCGTCGCCGCCGCACATGAAGGTCAACGTCGCCGCCTTGGCGCCGCCGGTGCCGCCGGAAACCGGCGCATCGATCGAGCCGACGCCGTGTTTCGACGCCAGCGCGTGGGCCTGTTTGGCGCTCTCGACGTCGATCGTCGAGCAATCGATAATCAACGCGCCCTTGGCCATCGCCGGGACCACTTCGTGCCAGACGGAAAGCACATGCTTGCCGGCCGGCAGCATGGTGATGACGACCTCGGCGCCCTTGACCGCGGCCACCGAACTATCGGCGATATCAGCGCCGTCGGCCTTGGCCTGATCGCGCGAGGCCGCCACCAGATCAAATGCAATGACCTTGTGCCCACCCTTGACCAGATTGGCGGCCATCGGGCCGCCCATGTTGCCGAGACCGATGAATGCGATGCTTGCCATCTCCACTTCCCTCCGCTCAGGCGCCTCTATTTCGTCTTGTCAGAACACCAATTCGTCGGCGCCGATCTCCGAAAAATACGGCGCCAGCATTTCCGCCGTGACGTCTTCGACCCGTGGCGGCGACCAGTGCGGGTTGCGGTCCTTGTCGATCACGGCCGCACGCACGCCTTCGCGAAAATCATCGCTCTGGAACACTTCCAGCGCAGCGCGATATTCCCGTACCAGACATTCCTCGAGCGACGAGGAGCCGCGCGCCAAACGTAGCAGCTTGAGCGTGACGACCATGCCGCGCGGCGACTTCTCGTTCAAGGTCTTGAGCGTCGATTGCGCAAGCTCCGAGCCATCGCGTCGCAAGGCGGTGATGATCTCGTCCATCCTCTCATGAGCAAACCAGCGATCAATTTGCGATTGGATCGCAGCGACCGGACCGGAGGTTTCGCCGGTCGCAAACCGGTCGATGACGGCGATGACTTGAACGCCTTTCACGCCCGCGCGAAGATTGACGAGTTCGGCGCGCAATGCGGCGAGATCGGCCGACGGCACGACCGCGTCAGCAAAGCGCGCATAAATCGCATCCGGGCCGTTCATGGTCCGGCCGGTCAGTCCGAAATAAGTGCCGATTTCGCCCGGCGCGTGCGACAGCAGCCACGTGCCGCCGACATCGGGAAAGAATCCGAGACCGACCTCGGGCATTGCGAGCTTCGTCCGCTCGGTCACCACGCGGTGGGCGCCGTGCGCGGACAGACCGACACCGCCGCCCATTACGATGCCGTCCATGAACGCGACGTAGGGCTTTGCGAACTTGGCGATGCGGGCGTTGAGAATGTACTCCTCGCGCCACAGGATCTTGCCAAGATCGCCCTTGGCGCGCGAACTGTCGTAGAGCGCCCGGATGTCACCGCCCGCACAAAGGCCACGATCACCCGCCCCTTCCAACAGGATCAGGCCAATCGCCCGATCGGCCTCGAATTCGTCGAGCGCCTTTTCGATGCCGCGAAACATCTCCAGCGTCACCGCGTTGATCGCCTTCGGCCGGTTGAGGCGGATGATGCCGGCGGCTCCTTCGCGCCGAACGATCAGATCGGGTTCGGAACCGACAACTGCGGCCGCCTGCGCCGTCATCGCGCGCCCTCGATCAATTTGCGCGCCACGATCAGCCGCATGATTTCGTTGGTACCCTCGAGAATCTGGTGCACACGAAGATCACGCACGATTTTTTCGATGCCGTATTCGCTCAAGTAGCCATAACCGCCATGCAGCTGCAGCGCCTGGTTGGCGACCTCGAATCCGACATCGGTGCCGAAGCGCTTGGCCATCGCGCACAGCATGGTGGCGTCCGCGTCCTTGCGGTCGAGCGCTGCGGCCGCGCGCCACACGAAGGTGCGCGCCGCCTCCAGTTCCGTCGCCATGTCGGCGAGGCGAAACTGCAACGCCTGGAATTCGTCGAGGCGTTTGCCGAAGGCCTTGCGCTCCCTCATGTAGGCAAGCGACTTGTCGAGGGCGCTTTGTGCGCCGCCCAGCGAACACGCCGCGATGTTGATGCGCCCGCCGTCGAGCCCGGCCATCGCGATCTTGAACCCGATGCCTTCGTCGCCGAGGCGGTTGGAAACCGGCACCCGCGCATTCTCGAAAATCACGGCGCGCGTAGGCTGCGCGTTCCAGCCCATCTTGCGTTCATTGGCGCCGAGCGACAGGCCCGGCGTGTCGCCTTCGATCACGAGCGTCGAGATTCCCCTCGGGCCGTCATGGCCGGTCCGCACCATCACGACGTAAAGATCGCCCTTGCCGGCGCCGGAAATGAACTGCTTCTGGCCGTTGAGGACATAGTGATCGCCGTCACGCACAGCGCGCGTCCGCAACGCCGCCGCATCCGACCCCGAGCCTGGCTCGGTCAGGCAATAGCTCGCCAGGTACTCCATGGTGCACAGCTTCGGCAGCCACTTCTTTCCGCTGCCAATCGTTGCCGAAGGCATCGATCATCCAGGCGGCCATGTTGTGGATCGAGATGAAGGCCGACACCGTCGGGCACCCCTGTGCGAGCGCCTCGAAGATCAGAGCCGCGTCGAACCGCGTCAGCGCCGATCCACCGACGTCATCACGGATGTAAACGCCGCCGATGCCGAGCTTGGCTGCCTCGCGCATCACGTCGACCGGAAAATGCTTCTCCTCGTCCCAGCGGATCGCATGCGGCGCGATTTTCTCCGCGGCGAATTCCCGCGCCATCTCGCGAACCGCAATCTGGTCCTCGTTCAGAGCGAATAGCATTTGTTGCCCGCGCTTATCCTCGGAATATGTGCGTCATGGCCGGGCTTGTCCCGGCCATCCACGTCTTCCCTGCTACGACCGTCGTTAAGCCGTGGATGCCCGGGACAAGCCCGGGCATGACGAGTTTTAGTATGGCCCCCGATCCCAAAGGCTGCATCCTTAGGTGGGCTCTTAGGAAATCACGCCGCGCTCAGTTCATCGTCGGAATCGAAAACTCCGCGCCTTCCTTGACACCGGACGGCCACCGCGCCGTCACCGTCTTGGTCTTGGTGTAGAAGCGGATCGAATCCGGACCGTGCTGGTTGAGATCGCCGAAGCCGGATTTCTTCCAGCCGCCGAAGGTGTAATAGGCAATCGGCACCGGGATCGGCACGTTGATGCCGACCATGCCGACATTGACCCTCGCGGCAAAATCGCGCGCGGCGTCGCCGTCGCGGGTGAAGATCGCAACTCCGTTGCCATAGTCGTGATCCGACGGCAGCGCGAGCGCCTCCGAATAGTCCTTTGCACGCACCACCGAGAGTACGGGGCCGAAGATCTCTTCCTTGTAGATCCGCATGTTCTTGGTGACGTTGTCGAACAGGCAGCCGCCCATATAGAAGCCTTTTTCGTAACCCTGCATCTTGAAGCCGCGGCCGTCGACCGCGAGCGTTGCGCCCTCCTTGATGCCGATATCGACATAGTTCTTGACGCGATCGACCGCCTCGCGCGTCACCAGCGGGCCGTAATCGGCCGAGGGATCAATCGAGGTTCCGATTTTCAGGGATTCGACGCGCGGGATCAGTTTTTCCATCAGCCGGTCCGCGGTGGTCTTGCCGACGGGGACCGCAACCGAGACCGCCATGCAGCGCTCGCCGGCCGAGCCATAGCCCGCGCCGATCAGAGCATCCACGGCCTGGTCCATGTCGGCATCCGGCATGACGATGGCGTGGTTCTTCGCGCCGCCAAAACACTGGCAGCGCTTGCCGTTCGCAGCCGCGCGCTCATAGATATATTGCGCGATCGGCGAGGAGCCGACGAATCCGACGGCCTTGATATCGGGATCATCAAGAATCGCATCGACCGCTTCCTTGTCGCCGTTGACGACGTTGAGGATGCCGGGCGGCAGACCTGCCTCGATCATCAACTGCGCGAGCATCATTGGCACACCGGGATCGCGCTCGGAGGGTTTGAGGATAAACGCGTTGCCGCAGGCGATCGCGGGCGCGAATTTCCACATCGGAATCATCGCCGGAAAATTGAACGGCGTGATGCCAGCAACCACTCCGAGCGGCTGGCGCATCGAGTAAATGTCGATGCCGGGACCCGCGCCTTCGGTGTATTCGCCCTTCATCAGATGCGGAATGCCGCAGGCAAATTCCACCACCTCAAGGCCGCGCTGAATGTCACCCTTCGCATCCGGAACGGTCTTGCCATGCTCGCGCGCCAGGCAATCGGCGAGCTTGTCATAGTCGCGCTGCGCCAGTTCGAGGAACTTCATCATCACCCGCCCGCGACGCTGCGGATTGGTTGCCGCCCATTCCAGTTGCGCCGCCTTGGCGTTCTCGACCGCCGCGCGCAGCTCGGCCTTCGACGCCAGCGCCACCTGGGCCTGGACGTCGCCGGTCATCGGCTCAAATACATCCGCAAATCGGCCCGATGTGCCCTTGACCTCGCGGCCGCCGATAAAATGCCCGATCGTACGCATGCGTTCCTCCCAAAGCTTTGCAAGGGTGCCGGTTTTGTCAGCATCTTGCAGGCTTTACCGGGTTTGGAAAGGTTTTTCAGCGCGCAACGGATTTGCGAAAATACCGGCTTTGCGGCGTTTTCGGTCGCCTACGACCAATGTCGAATGCGAACGCCTTGCGAAAAACCTCCGTGTGGCGCCGACGTCGACGCCCTTTTGGAGGCGGATTTCCGGGCTCTTGGTGACTTCGGCCGGTCAATTATGGCCTCGCGGCCGGCGGCGAGGATTTGATCGGAAAAATCACCGGTGCCGGCAATACGGGCCATAACCAGCGTTCCCATCATGGTCGCAAGCGCAGACATCGCCTTTTTGCGCGCCGCCGTGCGCGGGACACCCTGAATCTGCTTGGCGAGCACATCGATCATCTGCTCCAGCCTGCCAGCGAATACCCTTCGTGTTTTCGAATTCTCGCGGGCGATTTCCGCGCCCAGCGCCGGTATGGCGCAGCCATGGCCGGGGTCGTCGCGGTGAAGCGGCGTCAGATAGGTGTTGACCACCGCGGCCAGGCGCTTCTCGGGCCGGGTCCCTTCCGCGAGTTCTCGCCAACGCTCGGTGGATCGATCCATCGCATGCGTGAACGCCTCGATCACCAGGGCTTCCCGCGAATCGAAATGAGCATAGAACCCGCCATGGGTAAGGCCGGCCTCCTTCATGAGGTCGGCAACGCCAATACCATGCGCGCCCTTCTCGCGAAGCCTGACCGAGGCTTTCTTAACGATCCGTGCGTGGGTTTCGAGCTTGTGTTCCCTGGAGTATCGCATGGCGGTCCCATAAGATGTTTTAGATCATATAATGGCGGTCGCCACTCTCATATCACCCGCGGCTGCGGAATGCTGCACTTATTTCATTTTTTCCGGCTCGCTATGTCGGGGAGCGCGCCTTCGGCGGGCCTTGACAAGGCCGGATTTTACACAAGAACCTTGCAATATTCGCCCTCACACATCCTCCGGTTGCGAGACAGCTCATGCACATGCTCAATCCCCATTGTGGTGTCGATCGCGACGCGCGCGGCGTCGTCCGCCTCACCGTTTGCAATGCCGGATCGCTCAATATTCTGGGATCCGCAGTCATCCAGGACGTCTGCGAAGGGCTGAGGACGCTTGCGATCGACGAGCAAATTCGCGTGCTGATCTTCGCCGGGCAAAGTGAGAAGAGCATGATCGGCGGCGCCGACATCAAGGAAATGGCGCGGCTCGATCAGGCATCTGCCGAGAAATTCATCACGGGCTTGCGCGATCTCTGTGAGGCGGTTCGCGCCTTTCCCGCGCCCGTCATCGCGCGGATGCCGGGCTGGTGCCTCGGCGGCGGGTTGGAAGTCGCCGCGGCCTGCGATGTCCGGATTGCGGCGCATGACGCGAAATTTGGCATGCCGGAAGTCAGGGTCGGTATTCCGTCCGTCATCCACGCCGCCCTCTTGCCACACCTGATCGGCTGGGGCCGCGCCCGCTGGCTGATCATGACGGCCGAAAATATCGATGCCCCCACGGCGCTTGCCTGGGGACTGGTCGACGTGGTCGCGCCGGAAGGCGCGCTGGACGCCGCGGTCGAGAAGACGGTTGCGGCGCTGCTGGAATGCGGTCCCGAAGCCCTGCGCGCGCAGAAGAACCTGCTGAGGCAATGGGAAGAGCTGCCGCTGACGGAATCCATCAAAATGAGCATCGGCGTATTCGGCAAATCGTTTCTGACCGACGAGCCCAAACGCCTGATGCAGGGGTTCATCGACCGGAAGCGATAATTTCGCGTCGCCATCTTCCCGACCAATTCGGATCGAGCGCCAGATTCCGGGCGAGCGGCGTCATGCGATCACGACATTTTGTCATAAGCCCCATGCGTTGCAATTTTTGCGGTGCATTATATGATCACCATAATTCAACTAGGCTCCATGCCCTGAGAGGATCACCACAATGGCCGCAACCGCCGATCCCGTCGTCATCGTTTCCGCTGCGCGCACGCCGCTTGGCCGGTTCATGGGTGACCTCTCCTCCCTCAGCGCGCACCAGCTCGGTTCCCATGTGATCGGCGCGGTGGTCGAGCGGGCGAAACTTTCGCCGACACGAATCGACGAAGTCTTCATGGGCTGCGTCCTGCCGGCGGGACAAGGCCAGGCGCCGGCGCGGCAGGCCGCGCGTGCGGCGGGGCTGCCGGATGCCACTGGCGCCACGACCATCAACAAGGTCTGCGGTTCCGGCATGAAGGCCACGATGCTGGCGCACGACATCATCCGTGCCGGCTCCGCTGACATCGTTGTGTCCGGCGGCATGGAGAGCATGACCAACGCCCCCTATTTGCTGGCGAAGGCGCGCGGCGGCTATCGGGCCGGCCATGACCGGATTATAGATCACATGTTCCTCGATGGCCTCGAAGACGCCTACGAGGCTGGACGCTCGATGGGCGATTTCGGCGAAGCCACAGCGGAAGCCTATCAGTTCACGCGCAGCGCCCAGGACGCTTATGCGATGGAGACGCTGACGCGCGCTCGCAAGGCGGTGGAAGGCGGCGCGTTCACGGCCGAAATCGTTCCACTAACGGTCAAGGAAAAGGCTGGCCCGCGCGCCATTGCCAACGACGAGATCCCGCTGAAGGTCGACCCCGCGAAAATCCCCGGACTGAAGCCGGCGTTCCGCCCCAACGGCACGATCACGCCCGCGGCATCGTCGGCCAATGCCGACGGGGCCGCGGCGCTGGTGCTCGCCAAGCGTTCGCTCGCCGAGCGCGATGGCCTGCCTTCACTCGCCGAGATCAAGGGCCACGCAACCCACAGCCAGGAACCGCAATGGTTCACCACCGCGCCGATCCCGGCGATACGCAAGGTGCTCGACAAGGTCGGCTGGAGCGTCGGTGACGTCGATCTGTTCGAAATCAACGAGGCGTTCGCGGTGGTGGCGATGGCCGCGCAACGCGACCTTGGAATCCCCCGCGAGAAGTTGAACATCAATGGCGGCGCCTGCGCGCTTGGCCATCCCATCGGGGCGACCGGCGCCCGCCTGATCGTCACGCTTCTGCACGCGCTTCAGACCCAAAACTTGAGACGTGGCATAGCTGCCCTGTGCATCGGCGGAGGCGAAGCAACCGCCATCGCGGTCGAGCGCACAACCCACTGATATTTGATCGACGGGTTTTCCTTAAGAAACGTCCGCTTCGCCGGAAGACGCGATACCCTGCCTCAGCGATCCAGATCCACCAACAGGATACGCCATGATCTCCAACTGGTTGTCAGCCGCCCTCGCCCGCCGCGGCATCCATTACGGCTGGGTGATGGTCGGCGTCACGTTTTTTACCGCTTTGATCACGGCCGGTACGGTCGGCGCCCCCGGCGTCTTCATCGTACCGCTGCAGAATGAATTCGGCTGGACAACGGCGGAGATATCCTCGGCGCTGTCGATCCAATTCATCCTGTTCGGCCTGATGGCGCCATTCGCCGCCGCGCTCCTGAACCGATATGGCCTGCGCAATGTAACGCTGTCGGCGCTTCTGATCGTGTCCTCGGCGCTGGTGGCTTCACTGGAAATGACAAAAGTCTGGCAACTGATGCTGTTGTGGGGCGTCGTGATCGGGATCGGCACCGGCATGACCGCGTTGGTGTTGGGGGCGACAATCGCGGCACGTTGGTTTGCGGCGCGCCGGGGCCTGGTGGTCGGAATCCTCACCGCGAGCGTGGCAACCGGGCAATTGGTGTTCCTGCCGCTGCTTGCAAGCATCACGGAACGGATGGGTTGGAGAATCGCATTGTCGCTGGTCTGCGTGATGCTTGCGGTTGCAGCCTTTGCAGTGCTGATGCTGATGCGCGATCGGCCGAGCGATGTCGGGCTGCGGCCGTTCGGCGATGAAGGCACCGAGCCTCTGCCCGCCCCTCCTCCCAACAACGCGCCGATCATGGCGGCAGCGCTGGGCACGCTGCGCGACGCAGCCCAGACGCGGGTGTTCTGGATCCTGTTCGCCACATTCTTCATCTGCGGCGCCTCGACCAACGGCCTGATCCAGGTGCATCTGATTCCGATGTGCCTCGATTTCGGAATTCCGCAGGTTCAGGCCGCGAGCCTGCTCGCCGCCATGGGCGTGTTCGATTTCTTCGGCACCATCGTTTCGGGATGGCTGTCGGACCGCTACGATAATCGCTGGCTGTTGTTCTGGTATTACGGATTGCGCGGCCTGTCGCTACTGTTGCTGCCGTTCACGGACTTCTCATTCTACGGCCTATCGCTGTTTGCGATGTTCTACGGCCTCGACTGGATCGCAACCGTGCCGCCCACGGTACGGCTGACCACGCAGCGCTTCGGCCCCGAACGCGCCAATCTGGTTTTCGGATGGGTCTTCGCCGGCCATCAGATCGGCGCAGCCTTCGCGGCCTTCGGCGCGGGCCTCTCTCGGACGATTCTTGCGACCTACCTGCCCGCCTTCTTCATCGCCGGCGCGCTATGCGTCGTGGCGGCACTGATCGTGCTCGCGATCGCGCGGGCGCCGAAGCCGGTTCTGGCATAATCGAAGCACGCTCCTCAGCGTCAGGCCCGGCCCTCTGCCGTGCAACAACGTCTTTGACTGCAGGAAACAAGACCTGGATGGCCGGACGAGCCCGGCCACGACGAAGAGGTCGAACTGGGCGCTTTCTTCGAAGGAGGAAGCTCACGGCCTTATCGTCATATTCGCCGGAGGGCCCGGCGTTCGCAGCGGTTCGGCGAGCCGCGCGAACTCGCACAATAGCGAGCGGGTCTTGCGCGGGTCGATGATCTCCTCGACCCAGAATTTTTCGGCAGTACGGAACGGCGAGCGCAGTTTGTTGAGACGATCTTCGATCTCTTTCAGCTTGGCATGCGGATCGTCCGCGGCATCGATGTCGGCGCGATAGGCCGCCTCGATACCGCCTTCGAGCGGGAGCGAGCCCCAATAGGCCGACGGCCAGGCATAGCGCAGCGAGAAGCGGTCGGCCGGTTGATGCACGACACCGGCAACCCCGAACGAATTGCGCACGATGATGGTGCACCAGGGGACCGTGGTCTGATTGACCGCAGCCATGGCGCGCACGCCGTGGCGGATGGTGGCGGCCTTCTCGGCCTCTAGCCCGATCATGAAGCCCGGACAATCCATCAGATAGACAACCGGGAGGTGGAAGGTCTCGGCGAGGTCGACCCAGCGCACCACCTTCTGGCACGCTTCCGCCGTCCACGATCCACCATAGTGGAAGGGGTCGCTGGCAAGCACCAACACGGCACGGCCTTCCAGGCGCGCTAACCCCGCAATGATCGGCCGGCCGAAATTCGCGCCCACCTCGAAGAACGAGCCGTGGTCGACGACGGCATTGATGATCGGACGCATCTTGTAGACCTGACGCCGGTTACGCGGCACCGCCGTCATCAGGGATTCCTCGGTCCGTTCCGGATCGTCGTCGCTCGCGGTCGTCGGCGGCAGTTCGTAGACCGACGACGGCAGATAAGAGAGGAAACGCCTCGCGCAGGCGAACGCTTCCTCCTCGGTGTCGACCGCGTGATCGACGCCCCCGGCACGCGTCTGGATGTCGGCGCCGCCGAGTTCCTGCTTGCCGAGATCCTGGCCGAGACGCTTCACCACGGGCGGGCCGGCGACGAACATCGCGGAGCTCTTCGTCATCACCGAATAGTGGCTGGCGGCAAGCCGCGCCGCTCCTAACCCCGCGACTGAGCCTAGTCCCAAGCCCACCACGGGCACACGAGCCATGTTCGCGGTCGTGTAGGCGTACCATCGCGTGCCACCGATGCCGCCCGGCAGATTGGCCGCACCCTTTGTCTCGATGGTTTTCACCGAGCCTCCGCCGCCGGAGCCCTCGATCAACCGGACGATCGGCAGACGCAAATCATGCGCCATTTCCTCGGCCATCAGGGGCTTCGCCGAAATCGAGGCGTCGGCCGAGCCACCGCGGACGGTGAAATCGTCGCCAACCACGACCACGGTTCGGCTGTCGATCTTGCCGCGGCCGAACACGCAGTTCGCCGGCGTCAGGTTCTTGAGTTCGCCCTTCTCGTCATATTCGGCGGTGCCGGATATCGCGCCGGTCTCGTGGAAGCTTTCCCGATCGACCAGCTTTTCGATGCGTTCGCGAACGGTGAGCCGGCCCTGGTCGCGTTGCCGCTTGACCTTGTCAACGCCGCCCATCTCTCGCGCGAAGGCTTCGCGCCGGGCGAGTTCGTCGAGTTCGGGCTTCCAGTTCATTCGGATCCTCCGTGCTGGCTTTGTTGTTGTGCGCCGGATTCCGAAGCGGCTTTCCAAGCGTGCGATCGCCGAGCAACTCGCTGTCGCCATCTTCGAACAGAGCACCGATCGCCGCGCTCAGTTCCAGAATCCGCGGCGCGACCTCCTTGTGCAGCCGCCTCTCATCGTAAATCGCCGACAGAAGACCGATCGTGACGACGACATAGGTCTGGTATTGCGGCGACCATAACGGTACCGCGAGGCCATTTATATGCGGGCTCCACAATCCGCAGGCCACCACATAGCCCCGTTCGCGCAAGAAGCGGCGGTTCGCTTCCAGGCGCGGCCGCAGCAACTTGGCGTCTTGCGGAACCTCGCGCTCCATTTCGGCGAGCAGTGCATCGCCAGTCTCCGTCTCCAGCGCTGCGGTATAGGCGTGACCCGCGGCCGTGCTTGCCATGGCGATGCGGGTGCCCGTCGTCGAGCTCAGGCCGAGCGCATTGGCGGCACGGCCGATCTCGAGATAGACGAGATCAAAGCGATCGGGAATCACGAAACCCACGGTGCCGGGCAATTGCTCGGCGACCTCCTGCAAGCGCAGCCGGATCAGGTGGCGTAGCTGAAGGCCGCGCGTCATCGAGGTGCTCATCGCGACCGCGCTTGGACCGATGCGGTATTTCTGATCGCGCGGCAGGTAGACGAGTTGGCCCATCCGGGTCAGCGTATGGGTCAGCCGCGAGACGGTCGAGCGCGGCAGTCCGCAGCGGCTGGAGATTTCCAGATTGCCGAGCCGGGTCTCATGACCCTCGAAGCAGCGCAACACGTCAAACGCGCGCGACACGACCTGAATGACATCGCCCTCGCCCGCGGCGTCGGCGGCACGCATGCCTTGTTTGCTGAGCCGCTCCGAGCGCCGTCCCATGAATTCTTTTCTTTCTATTCCGCTGTGCGGAATAAAATTCCACTTGCTGAACAAGCTACCTCAGGCAATCTGCGGCCACAACTGGAAGCCAGGGTGGTTTGCCCAAACCAGACGCGAATCTCGAACGCGCGCAGCGACAGTTCCGGAGTGCGGAATGCCTGAGATCAAGATCGTCACCGAGGTCGCCGGCCGCGTCTGCGCACTCCCCGTACGGGCCGGGGCAAGCGTCGGCGAAGGCGACGATGTTGCGTTTGTCGAGGCCATGAAAATGGAAATTCCGGTCGCCTCGCCGGCGGCCGGGATGATCAAATCGATCCTGGTCGGTCTCGATGATGTGGTGGCCGAAGGACAGCCTCTCGCCATTCTCGAGACCTGAGCGCGAGGCCCGCGCTAGCTGGCGGTACTCACACCACCTGCTCCACCGGCTGCAGATCGATGCCGAAGGTCTCCAGGAACTTCGATGTCATGATGTAGAAGCCGACCGAGAGCTGCAGCTCGACGAGCGCCGCCGGCGTCAGTCTGGCGGCAATCGCGTTGAACGTCGCGTCGGTCGGACGGTGCAGGCTGACGATTTCGTCGGTGAAAGCGAGCGCCGCGCGCTGCAGCTCGTTGAAGCAGGTGGCAGTTTGCCAGCTCTCCAGCCCCGCGTTCTGCTCGTCGGTGACCCCGACATTCTTGCCGATGCGCTTGTGCGCCACGATCTCGTAAGGTGCCTCGCAAAGGATCCCCGTCCGCGTAATGGCGAGTTCTCGGACGACCGGATCAAGCTCGCCGCGATGGCGGATCGCGCCGCCCAGCCGGCAATATTGTTCGAAATAGCTCGGCGAATGCGCCATCATGCGGAAGATATTGGCGTTGCGGTTCTTGCCGAGAATCTCGCGGGTGCGTTCGTTCGATTTCGAGGTATCGCAATAGTCGATACGGGCCATCATCCACCCTTAGGCTAGCTTGTGTTCGAACCGCCTTGTCGGCTGCCGGCGGATTCCTGAGGAAACCGTAACTGGCCGGCGTGGCCCGATCAACGGCTTGCGCCTGTCAGCAAACGGTCAAATTCGCTTCCAAAATTCCTTCCCGCGCGCATAAACCGGCTGCAGGCGAGCCAAATTGCCGCCGCATTGCTGGACGACTTTGACGCTGTCGATATTCGCTGAGTGGGGACTCGTCAAAGCGAATACTCGTCGTGGGGTGTTCCGAGTAAAAAAACCGGGTCGTCGGGCCTTTGCGGGCAACGATGAGTCGTGCCCGGGTCTAGGGAGAACAGCATGAAGGACGCCACCAAGAGGGCGACCTCGGAGGTGCTTGCGCAAATGCTGGCGGTGACGGCCATGCTCGTCATCGCCAGCGTCGTGTTCTACGTACGATGATCTAAGTCGCCATCAGCGCGAGGAGCGAATGCGACGAAGCAATCCGGGATAACAGTTTTGCGTAACCGGGGGATTGCTTCGTTGCGTTCGCGACGAAAATCAAGTCAAGCCTGAAACTACTATCCCTGAAACACGACGGCATCGACGACCACGCAGCCCTTGCCTGCGCTGTCCAGCAGGACCGGATTGAGGTCGAGGCTCATTACCCGGGCCGCGGGGTCAAGCATCAGTTCGCCGATACGCATGACCGAATCGCAGAGCGCGTCGACATCCATCGGCGATTCGCCGCGAACGCCCGCGAAAAGTGGCGCAATCCGTAAGCGACCAAGAGCATCCCTCACCTCCTCCTTCGAAAAGGGCGGGAGCAGGAGGGTCGTATCGCGGAAAATCTCGACGTATTTTCCGCCATCGCCGACCGCGACCACCGGGCCGAACACGGGATCGCGGTGGGCGCCAATCATGATCTCGCGCCGACCCCGCGCCATCGCGGCAATGATGACGCCATCGAACCGCGCACCGTGCTTGCGGATAATGCCTTCCATCTGCGCCCAGATCTCGCCCGCCTCTTCGCGGGTCGCCACACCGAGCTTCACCAGGCCAAGCTCCGACTTGTGCGCGATGTCGGCCGAGCATCCCTTGACCACGACCGGCCCACCGATCGTCTCGAACGCCGCGATGGCCTCGGCCCGCGATCGGCAAAGCCGGTGCGCCACGACCGCAATGCCGCGCGCCGCCAGCAATGCAAGGCTGTCGGCCTCGTTCAACATCGTCGTCGCAGCCGGTGATGGCAACAGCGCCTTGACGCTCGCGCGCTGCGTCTTGCGCGCCAGCGTGCGCGCCATCAATTCGCGATGCGCCAGGAATTGATGCAAGGCAGTGACCGCTTCGGTCTCGGTCGGAAACACCGACGAGCCCTCGGCCGCGAATTGATCGGCGACGCTGCGTTGGGTCGCCGCAATCACCAGCGGCTTTCCGGTCTGTCGACCGAAAGCGGCCGCGTCGCGGGCGAACGCCTCCACGTCATAGCCGGGCCCCGCGACCGGAACGCCGATCAGGAACGCATCGGCTGCGGGATCTTCGGCAATCACCGGCAGGATGTCGCCGAACAGCCGGCTGTTGGACAACAGCGCAGCCGTCAGATCGATCGGGTTGGTGGTGGTAGCGAAACTCGGCAAAATGCCCTTGAGCTTCCTGTCGGTCTCAGTCGACAGTTTCGCCATCGGCATACCGACGGCGGTTGCCGCATCCGCCGTCATGACGCAGACCGCGCCGGAATTGCTGATGGCTACGAGCCGCCTGCCCTTCGGCTTCCAACCCTTGAGATAGAGCTCGGTGGCTTCGACGAGGCCCCGCATGTCCGGCGCGCGCCAGATGCCGTGCTGTTCGAAGAAGGCGTCAACCACGCGATCTTCGTTGGCGAGCGCGCCGGTGTGCGATTGCGCGGCCTGACGTCCGGCTTCGGAACGGCCCGATTTCAGAGCGATGATCGGCAGATCGCGCCCGAGCGCCACCGCCGCGAGTTCTTCCAGATATTTCGTCTCGGGAATGCTCTCGAGATAAAGCAGCAGGAGTTTCACCTCCGGATCCTCGGCGACAGCGACCGCGAGTTCGCCGACGGTGATGTCGGCGTCGTTGCCGGTCGCGTGCGTATGGCGCACGCCGATGCCGCGCTGGCGCAGGAATCCGACCGGCACCGTTGAGAGCGCGCCGCTCTGGCTGAGCATCGCGACGTGGCCTTCGGCGCGGTCCATATCCATGAACATGGTGGAGAAGCTTGCGATCGCGCCGGTGCCGAAATTGGCGAGCCCTTGCGAATTCGGGCCGACGATGCGCATGCCGGCCTTTCGCGCGGCCTCGACCATCCGCCGCTCCTTCGCCTTGCCTGCGACCCCATCGACCTCGCCAAAGCCCGACGCCATCACCACCGCGACCTTGACGCCTTGCGCGGCGCAATCCTCCACCGCGCCAATCGCACTATCGCCGGCGACGGCGACGATCACCATCTCGGGTGCTTCGGGCAGGTCACCGAGACTTTTGTAACAGCGGTGGCCCTGAACTTCCGACCGTGACGGATTGATCGGGAAAATCTTGCCCTTGAAACCAAACTTGTCGAGGTAATGCACCGGCCGACCGCCGACTTTGTTGGGATTTTCCGATGCGCCGATGATTGCGACGGAACGCGGATCCAATGCGGCCTTGAGACGGCTCATGATTTTGTCCTTGTCGATTCGAAATGAAGGGCCGGCAGCCTTGGCGAAGCTCGCGCGGCCACTCTGTCGTTGATGGAAAATTCGCTGCCAGCGCCCGTCAAGGGAAATTCATCCCTAATACGATTTCGGCAGGCCAAGCACCTTCTCGGCGATGAAACTGAGAATGAGCTGTGGGCTGATCGGGGCGATGCGGGGGATCAGGGATTCGCGCAAGTAGCGCTCGACATGGAATTCCTTGGCGTAGCCGAAGCCGCCATGCGTCATCACCGCTTGCTCGCAGGCGTGAAAGCCGGCTTCGCCTGCGAGATATTTCGCGGCATTGGCCGCGGGCCCGCACGGCTGACCCTGATCGTACTGCCAGGCAGCCGAAAGCGTCATCAACCAGGCCGCCTCGAGCTCCATCCAGTTCTTCGCCAGCGGATGCTGGATCGCCTGGTTCTTGCCGATCGGACGGTTGAACACGTTGCGCTCCTTGGCATAGGCGGCAGCGCGCGACAGCGCCACCTTGCCGAGCCCAACCGCTTCGGCTGCGATCAGGATACGCTCCGGATTCATGCCATGGAGGATGTATTCAAAACCGCGGCCCTCCTCGCCGAGGCGATCGGCAACCGGGATCTCAAAATTCTCGATGAAGAGCTCGTTGGAATCGACCGCCTTGCGGCCCATCTTCTCGATCTCGCGGACCGAGATGCGACTGCGATTGAAATCGGTATAGAAAAGGCTGAGGCCGTGGGTCGGGCTCCTGACCTCCTCCAGCGGTGTCGTTCGCGCGAGCAGAAGGATCTTCTCGGCCACCTGCGCGGTCGAGATCCAGACCTTCTGGCCGTTGACCACGTATTTGTCGCCGGATCGCACCGCGCGGGTCTTCAACTGCGTGGTGTTGAGGCCGGTATTGGGTTCGGTGACAGCAAAGCAGGACCTCTCGGCACCCGATACGATCGGCGGCAGCATCCGCTTGCATTGTTCCTCGGTGCCGAACACGACCACGGGATTGAGCCCGAACACATTCATGTGCACCGCGGAGGCGCCGGACATGCCGGCGCCGGATTCCGCAATCGTCCGCATCATGATCGCGGCGTCGAGAATGCCCAGACCCGAACCGCCGAATTCCTCCGGGATACAGATGCCGAGCCAGCCGGCATCGGCAAGCGCTCTGTGGAAATCCGCCGGGTAGCCGCCTTCCTTGTCCTTCTTCAGCCAATAGGCGTCGTCGAAGCGCGCGCAAATTTTTCCGACCGCATCGCGGATCGATTCCTGGCTGGCCGTGAGCGCAAAATCCATGAGTTTCAATCCGTAGCAGTGTCTGGTGCTGCCAAGGTAACGCCCTCGCGCACTAAAGCGGCGATCTCCCCCGTGGAGAAGCCGGCCTCTTTCAAAATCTCGGCGCCATGCTCGTTCAAACGTGGCGCCAGCCGCGCCGGCTTGCTCGGCGTTTCAGACCATCTCGCCGATACCTTCATGCTGCGAATCTTGCCTTCGCTTGGATGATCGACAACCGGAAAGAAGCCGGTCGAGACCAAATGCGGGTCCTCCAGAATGCTTTCGAGATCGTGCATCGGCATCACGGGCACATCGGCCTTGTTGAGCACGTCCGTCCATTCGGCTGTGGTTCGTGTTTCGAAAATGCGGGCCAATTCGGCATAAACCGTGTCGATATTGGTCGCGCGCCCGGCAAAGGTTGCGAATTTCGGATTGCTGCGCAGATCATCCCGGCCGCTGGCTTTGAAGAAATTTTCCCATTGCTTGTCGTTATAGACGATCACACAGATATAGCCGTCAGAGGTTTTGTAGGGCCGCCGGTCACGCGACAAGTGCCGCGCATAGCCTCCCTTGTCGAGCGGAGGCTCATAAGTCAGCCCGCCCATGTGGTCGCCCATGACAAAGCCCGCCATGGTCTCGAACATCGGAATATCGACGCGCTGGCCGTGACCGCTGCGGTCGCGGTGCACGAGGCTCGCGCAGATCGCCCCCACCGCCGTGAGGCCGACGATACGATCGACCAACGCATTGGGAACGTAGCGCGGAACACCATCGCTGGTCTGGGCCATCAAGGCAGGTAGCGCGGTGGCGCCCTGGATCAGATCGTCGTAAGCGGGCTTGGCGGCATAAGGACCGTCCTGGCCGAAACCGAAAACGCCAGCATAGATCAGGCGCGGGTTGATCTGCGAGACGACGTCATAGCCGAGCTGCAATCGCGCCATCGCCTGCGGCCGGACGTTGTAGACCAGTACATCGGCCGACGCGATCAGCCGCAGCACCGCATCGCGACCGGCGGGCTTTTTCAGGTCGAGCGCGATGCTGCGTTTGCTGCGATTGGTGTTGAGGAACACCGGGCCCATGCCCAAATGCCGGGTCGGGCCGATCAGCCGCGTGACGTCGCCGTCGAGGGATTCGACCTTGATGATCTCGGCGCCATAATCGCCGAGCATCTGGGTTGCATAGGGTCCCATCAGCACGGTCGTCATGTCGACGACTTTGACGCCCTCCAGGGGTCCCATGGATATGCTTGCTCCCTAACGACAGGCTGGCGGCAGTCGTCCGCAACCATCTTCCTTCTGTCGTCCAGTAACGATATGAGAATGAGGAGATCAAGGGTTTCCGTCGTATGGGCGTATGCGCCTCCGGGGGAGGCGTCCGTGGTGCCGGTTGAGGTGGCAGACCAGCTCGAAATCGCGGAGTGATCCTCGCAAGGAGTTGGCCAGTCAGAACCCGGTAAGGGGCGCCGTTTCAGTCGGGTGGGTCGCGCGGGACACGATTTCGCTAGCTGGAAATAATAGCGATGTTCTCCCTTGCATGCGGTCTCATGTGGCGGTTTATTTAGCAACCTAGCCGTGTAATTTTCGGACACCGATCAATGACGCCCGAGCAGATCGACCTCATACGGACATCGTTCGATAGGATGTGGTCGATGAGTGGCGACATCGCGGACCTGTGTTACAGCCGGTTCTTCGAGCTCGACCCCAATGTAAGGAACTTGTTCCCAAGCGACATGGAGCAGCAGCGGATCAAGCTGATGGACATGCTTGCAGCGTTGGTCGGCTCTCTCGACCAGCGCGCGCTGTTCCAATCGCTCGTCACGCATTCGGGGCGGCAGCACGCCAGATTTGGGGTTCAACCATCGCATTATGCCACATTGGGCGAGGCGTTGATGTGGAGCCTTGAGCGCAAGCTCGGCGCGGCGTTCACCCCGGAGCTGCGGGCGTCCTGGAGCGCGCTCTACGACGCGGTGCAAGCCGAGATGGTACGTGCGGCCGCGCAGGCCTAGTCACGTGGGTTTGCTGCGATGGGCGCGAGGGTTTTACCGCTTCCGCATCATCTGCCGCAGTTCGGTCTTCAGCACCTTGCCGTAATTGTTCTTTGGCAACGCATCAAGATAAACGTACCGCTTCGGCCGCTTGAAACGTGCGATCGAGGCGAGACAATGTGCGTCAAGCTTGGCGTCGTCGGCCACGGTCCCCTCTTCCAACACCACGCAGGCGACAACGATTTCGCCCCAGTCGGGATCGGGAACACCGATGGCCGAGACTTCGCGCACGTCCGCATGCGTCAGCAATGCTTCCTCCACCTCGCGCGGATAGATATTGGTGCCGCCCGAAATGATCACGTCCTTGGAACGGTCCGACAGCGTCAAAAATCCGTCTTCATCGAGCCGCCCGACGTCGCCGGTGCGCAGCCACCCATCCTTCAGCGTCTCGGCATTGGCTTTCGGGTTATTCCAGTAGCCGAGCATGACGGCGGCTCCCTTGGCCTCGACCTCGCCGGTTTCGCCGGGTGCAAGCGGCTTTCCGTCCGCACCCGTGATGCGAACCGACATCACGCTCTGCGCCGGACCCGCGGAGGCAAGACGCTCGAGATAGCGCGGATGATCGCTGCGTGCGTGCCATTCGCGGCTCAGGCAAGTGATCGTCATCGGCGACTCGCCCTGGCCGTAAATCTGCACGAAGCGCTGGCCCATGGTCGCGATCGCCTCTTTTATATCGGCGAGATACATCGGCCCGCCACCATAGATGATGGTGCGAATGCCCTCGCCGTTCTCGCCACGCCGTTTGGCGGCATCGACCAGCCGCCGCACCATCGTGGGGGCGGCGAACATCACGACATTGTCGAACTGCCGCCCGAGATTGAGCACTTCGTCCGGATCGAAACCGCCGGATTCAGGGATCACGTGCCGCCCGCCCATGCGGACATGCGGAAAATTATAAAGACCCGCGCCATGCGAAATCGGCGCGGCATAGAGCGAGGCATCATCCGGCGTCGCATAATCGACGTCGGCGAGATAACACAGCGACATCGCCACCAGATTGCCGTGGCTGAGCATCACGCCCTTCGGCCGCCCGGTGGTGCCTGAGGTGTAGAACAGCCAGGCGAGGTCATCGACCTCGCACTCGAGCGGTGCAGGCCTACCCTCGCCCTCGCGCATGGCGCGGTACGCGTCGCTGTCGACCGACAGCGTTCGCATCGCGGCCGGCAGATCGGTCTTTGCCTCCATCAACGCTTCGACCGTGTCGTCGGACACGAAAGTCAGTTTGGCGCCGGCATCGCCGCATATCCATGCGGCTTCACGACCGTGCAGCTTGGCGTTGATCGGAATCGCTACCGCGCCGATCCACCAGATGCCATAGAGGCATTCGAGATATTGGGTGCAGTTGGTCGCAAACAGGCCGACGCGGTCGCCGGGGACAATGTCGTATTCGCGCACCAGAGCCGCGCCGATGGCAGCAGCGCGCCGCGCGAAGGTGGCGTAGTCCGCATCGAGATCGAAGCCGGTCAGAAGCGCCGGCGCCTCAGGGCGAAGGCGCGCCGATGCCGCGAGCCATTCGGCCACGTTCATGCTTAAGCCCCCACCGGCCGCCTACTTCGCGGGCTCCAGCACCGAGACATAATTGGCGACCGCAGCCCCTCCCATGTTGAAGATACCGCCGAGTTTGGCATTCTTGATCTGCATGCCCTCAGGCGCCTGTCCTAAGAGCTGCATCGCCGTCATCACATGCATGGAGACGCCGGTGGCGCCGATCGGGTGCCCCTTGGCCTTCAATCCGCCGGACGGATTGATCGGCAGCTTGCCATCCTTCTGGGTCCAGCCTTCCTTGATCGCGCGCGCCCCCTGCCCCCTCGGCGTCAACCCCATCGCCTCATATTCGATCAGCTCCGCGACCGTGAAACAGTCGTGGGTTTCGACAAAGGAAAGATCTGAGAGCTTGACACCCGCCCCTTGCAGCGCCCGAGCCCAGGCCACGCTGCAGCCTTCGAACTGCAGGATGTCGCGCTTGGACATCGGCAGGAAATCCTGAGCATGCGCAGTGGCGCGGACGTTGACCGCTTTGCCCATCGACTTCGCGGTTTCCGAATCGGCCAAAACAAGCGCGGCCGCGCCGTCCGATACCAGCGAACAGTCAGTGCGTTTCAACGGCCCCGCCACGTAAGGATTCTTCTCGCTTTCCGAGCGGCAGAATTCGTAGCCGAAATCCTTGCGCAGCTGCGCGTAAGGATTGGCAACGCCGTTCTTGTGGTTCTTCGCCGCGATCATCGCCAAAGCATCGGACTGATCGCCGTATTTCTGGAAATAGGCCTGCGCGATCTTGCCGAACACGCCGGCAAAACCGCCGGGGGTATCGCCATCCTCCGGCAAATAGGATGCGCGCAAGAGATTCCGGCCGATCTCGGCCGGAGGCGTCCGCGTCATCTGCTCGACGCCGACGACCAGCACGATTTTGGCCGCACCCGCCGCAATCGCCCGGATGCCCTGATGCACGGCGGCCGATCCTGTGGCGCAGGCGTTCTCGACCCTTGTGGCCGGCTTGAAGCGCAAATGCGGATCGGCCTGCAGCACGAGAGCCGCGGTAAAATCCTGCGGCGAGAAGCCGGCGTTGAAATGTCCGAGCACGATCTCGTCGACGTCGGCTGCGGCAACGCCGGCGTCGGCGAGCGCCTCATTGGCGACGCGGACGACAAGGCTTTCGACGGTTTCCGCATCGAACTTGCCAAATGGCGTATGCGCCCATCCGACGATGCTGGCTGTCATGGCCGTTCTCCCTCAATTCCGGCGAAAAAATCAGGCGACGAACTTACCATCAAGTTCGTCCTCGATGTGAATCCGGATGATGTCATCAAAGGTCTTTTCGGCGGTCGTGAAGCCGAGCTGGAGCGCCCGCTTGGGGTCAAAATTGCGCGGCCAGCCGGCGACAATACCCACGATGAAGGGGTCGGGCTCGCGCTTGATCCGCGCCGCCACCTTCTCTCCCGCCACCCGCTTGAGCGCCGCGATCTGTTCGCCGACGGTGGCCGAAAGGCCCGGCATGGTGAGATTTCGGCGCGCGCCGACCGCGGCCGTTTCCATGGTCGCCGCGTGGATCAGAAAGCCGACCGCCGAGCGCGGCGAGGCATGCCAATGCCGCACCTCCTCGGATACCGGCAGGATCGCCTCCTTGCCCGCGAGCGGTTCGCGCAGGATGCCAGAGAAAAACCCGGACGCCGCCTTGTTGGGAAGGCCGGGGCGAATGCAGATGGTTGGCAGGCGGATGCCAACGCCGTCCATGAAACCGCGCCGCGAATAATCGGCGAGCAGCAGCTCTCCGATTGCTTTCTGAGTACCGTAACTCAGGAGCGGCGTGGAAAAAAACTCATCGCCGATGGCGTCGGGAAATGGCGCGCCGAATACTGCAATCGACGAGGTGAAGACGATCCTCGGCTTGTAGCCGCCGCCGGCAAGCCTGACCGCATCGAACAGCATCCGCGTGCCGTCGAGATTGATGCGATAGCCCTTGTCGAAGTCGAGTTCGGCCTCGCCCGAGACGATTGCCGCCAGATGAAAGATTACATCCGGACGATCGGCGACCAGTTTTTCGGCAACGCCCGGCACGGCGAAATCGCAGGTCACCGTGTCGACCTTGAAACCTGCCTTAGGGACCGCCGGCGCCACCACGTCCTGCAGGGTCATTCGCGTGATGTCACGCTTGCCGAGAGCGCAATCGCGCAGCAGCCGTTCGGTCAATTTGCGGCCGACCATGCCGGCCGCACCCAAAATCAGAATGTGCAAAGACCCACTCCCTTTTATTCTCGATATTTCAGACGCGGGCCTACGATGTCACTCTTTGACGGCTCCCGTCATCGCCGACACGTAATGCTCGACGAAGAACGCATAGAGGATCACGAGCGGCAGCGAGCCGACCAGGGCGCCCGCCATCAGCGAACCCCATTTGTAGATGTCGCCGTCGACGAATTCGTTGACGATCGCGACCGGAACGGTCTTGTTCGGCGTCGACTGCAGGAAGGTGAGCGCGTAAATGAATTCGTTCCAGCAAAGCGTGAAGGAAAAGATGAAGGCCGAGATCAGGCCGGGAATCGCGAGCGGCACGACAATGCGGGTGAGTATCTGCCAGCGTGACGCACCGTCAATAAGCGCACATTCCTCAAGCTCATAGGGAATGGTCTTGAAGTATCCCATCAACAGCCAGGTCGAGAACGGAATGAGCAGCGTGGGGTAGACCAGGATCAGCGACAGCGGGGAATCGAAAAGGCCGTAGGCCTGGATCACGGACGCCAGCGGAATGAACAGGATCGAGGGCGGCACCAGATAGGCAAAAAAGATCAACACGCCGACGGTGTCCGCGCCCTTGAACCTGAGCCGCACGATGGCATAGGCCGCCAATACGCTGGCGATGATCGAGAGTGTCGTGGCGCCGACCGCGACGTACATCGTGTTCCAGAGCCAGCGCGGATACTGGGTCTCGAACAACAGTTTGCTGATGTGTTTGAAGGTCGGATGAACGACCCAGAACGGGTTGTAGGTGTTCATGTCGATCAATTGCTCGTCCGGCTTGATCGAAGTCAACGCCATCCAGTAGAACGGGAACAGCAGCACGATCAGGATCACGGCCAACGGCAGATAAAGGGTCACGACACGGCGCGGCAGTGACTCCAGATAGCTCATGCCCTCGCTGTCGTCGCTGGCGCTGACGACCGGAACCTTCGAGGGCACCACTGAATCAGTCATTGTTCGATCCTTGCTGCCACTTGCGGCGCTGCATGCCGAACCATGAAATCGCGATCGCCGCGAGCAGGAACGGAATCATCGCGGTCGCAATCGCGGCGCCCTCGCCCAGCCGTCCGCTGATAATGCCGCGCTGATAGCTCAAGGTCGCCATCAGATGCGTGGCATTGACCGGGCCGCCGCGTGTCAGCGCCCAGATCAGCTGGAAGTCCGTGAACGTGAACAGCACCGAGAAGGTCATCACGACCGCGATGATCGGGGTCAGAAGCGGATAGGTGATGAAGCGGAAACGCTGCCAGTTGGTGGCGCCATCCAGCGTCGCGGCCTCATAAAGCGAAGGCGATACGGTCTGCAGGCCCGCCAAAAGCGTGATCGCCACGAAAGGAACGCCACGCCAGATGTTGGCGAAGATCACGCTGGCGCGGGCCCAGCTCGTGTCGCCCAGGAAATTGATGTTGTGTTCGATCAGGCCGAGCTTGATCAGCGACCAGGAAATGATCGAGAACTGGGAGTCGTAAATCCACCAGAACGCGATCGCCGAGAGCACGGTCGGCACGATGAAGGGGATCAGCACGATCGAACGGATCACCGCCTTGAACGGCATGTGCCGGTTCAACAGCAACGCGAGATAAAGGCCGATCGCGAATTTGATGGCGCTCGCGACGATCGTATAGAGCAGCGTGTTGAAGATCGAGAGCCAGAAGATGGCGTCGTCCCAGAGCCACTGATAGTTCTCAAGGCCTACGAAAATGCCGCCGCGACCGATACGTTCGTCGGTGAAGCTCATCCAGACCCCGAGGCCGAGCGGATAGGCGAGAAACAGGATGAGAAATGCCGCAGCCGGCAGCATGAACCACATCGCCACCCAGTTGCGGTTGAATTTGAGCCGCGACCACAGCGACGGCGTTTCGGCGCGGGAAGCCTGCACGGGCACAGATGTTTGAAGGGTCGTCATCTCGCTCCAGTTCCATCCCGGGATACGACGCCCGGCCGTCCAATACCGAGCGTCGCCCGGAATTCCAATAAATCGCCGGCGCGGCGAACCGCGCCGGCGATACCATCTTAGCGGAAGATGCGCTTGGCGGAACGCTCCGCCGAGGCCATCGCGGTCTTCACATCCTCGCGACCGGTGCAGTAGTTCGCGAACATGTCGACCACGACGAAGTCGGCAATCGCGGCCGCTGCATTTTCTCCCATCTGCCCGATGCCGGCGGGCGTCAGCGAGGTCTCGGCCACGTCCCGGATACGGCGTGTTCTTGGGATCCGCGGTCCAGATCGGATTCTTGTTGAAGCCGAGCAGGAACGGCGAGAGATAGCCCTGCGCAGCTTCGACCCAGGGATTCAACTGGTCCGGGTCAAGCATGAAGGCGGTGAAGGCCTTGCAGGCCTGCGGGAACTTCGTGAAATTGAAGACCAGGATCGGGAAGCCGAGGTTCAATCTCCCTTGTTTTTCCGTCGACGCCCGGCCGGCAGATGGGCGTGATTCATATCCTCGGCGATCTGCGGATTTTCCCGCTTCGCCGTGACATAGATCGAGATGCCGTTGACGGTCATGTGGAGCTGGCCCGCCAGGAACGCCTTGTTGTTGGAACTGTCGTTCCAGGACGCGGTGCCCGGAATGAAGTTCTCGTAAAGACCCTTGACGTATTCCAAGCGCCTTTGCGGTTTCCGGCGAATTGACGATGACCTTGTTGTCCTTGTCGATCAGGTTGCCGCCATGGGCCCACAAGGCCCAATGCAGCCAGGTGTTGGCGTCGCCCGAGGCGTGTCCGAGCGCCATGCCCGCGGGCGTGCCGTTCTTGTTCAAGCCCTTGATCAGGTCGGCAAAGCCGCCGAGGTCCTTCGGGAACTCCTTGAAGCCCGCCTTTTCCATGGCGGCGACGCGGTAATTCACCAGTGCGCCGGTGGCGGCAACGGGAACGCCAATCCACTTGCCGTCCAGCTTGCCGTACGCTTCGCCCGATTTGGACCAGCCGCCGCCTTTCTTGCCGACATATTCGGCGACGTCGGTCATATCGACGCATTTGCTCGGGAACAGGAACGGCAGGGAGTAAAGACCCCAGACGATATCGAGGCCCTGCCCCGTGTTGGCTGCCACCGACGCCTTCGGCTGGAGATCGTCGTAGGATTCATTGGATACGTTGACCGTGACGCCGGTCGCCTTCTGGAAGGCATCGACGATCTTCATGAAGGCGACATCCTCGGCTTCGACGAAGCGCTTCCAGCGCAGCAGATTGACCTTGGCGCCGGCTTCCGGCTTCCACGGCGCGGCCTGCGCCCATGCTTTCGCGTAGCCCAGCAGTTGTTCGCTCGACATGGCGGCCGCGACCGCGAGCAAGCTGCCGCCGCCCTTGAGCAAGGATCGCCGATCCGGTGTAAAATGACTCATCGCTTCCTCTTCTCCCTGTTTAATTGGCTCGTTCATCGACCAATTGCTTTTCGACAACTCACATTCGCTTGCCGCTTGCCTCGTCGAACAAATGTACCGCCGAGGGATCCGGTTTCAGCCGGATCTTGTCGCCTGGATTGAACTGGTGACGCTCGCGGAAAACAGCAACGACCTGCTCCCCGCCAAGCTTGGCGAAGACCTGCGTTTCCGATCCGGTCGGCTCGACCACGACGATCTCGGCCTCGGCGCCGTCGTCGGCGATGGTGAAATGCTCCGGCCGCACGCCGTAGACCGCGGGCCGACCGTCCGAATTGGCAGGCGCCGCGGCAAGCGGCAATTTCACGCCGTTCGGCCCTTCGAAAATGGCGCTGCCGTTCACCTTGACCTTGCCTTTGAGGAAATTCATTGCCGGCGAACCGATGAAGCTCGCGACGAACTGGTTGTCCGGCCGGTCGTAAAGCTCGAGCGGCGAGCCGATCTGTTCCACGATGCCATCATGCATCACCACGATCTTGTCGGCCATGGTCATGGCTTCGATCTGGTCATGGGTGACGTAGACGGTCGTGGTCTTCAGCCGCTGGTGCAGCTCCTTGATTTCGGTGCGCATCGCCACGCGCAGCTTGGCGTCGAGGTTCGACAAGGGCTCGTCGAACAGGAACACCTGCGGATCGCGCACGATGGCGCGTCCCATCGCCACGCGCTGGCGCTGGCCGCCGGACAATTGCCGCGGATAGCGGTCAAGCAGCGGCGTCAGCGCCAGGATTTCCGCGGCGCGCTTGACGCCCTTCTTGATCTCCTCCGGGTTCGCTCCCCGCAGCTTGAGCGAAAATCCCATGTTGTCGGCGACCGTCATATGCGGATAGAGCGCATAGTTCTGGAACACCATGGCGATGTCGCGCTCTTTGGGCTGGACATTGTTGACGACGCGGTCGCCGATTGAAATCGTCCCGGAGGTGATGTTTTCCAGTCCGGCGAGCATCCGCAACAAGGTCGATTTGCCGCAGCCGGAGGGACCGACCAGGACGACAAACGCGCCGTCCTCGATCGGTATCGTGACGCCGTGCAAGACCTCAAAGCCGCCAAACGATTTCCGCACGTCGCGGATTTGCACAGACGACATAAAATTCCTCCCGAATACGCTTCCCACCGGCGGCAAATGGCTTGGCCGCCCTTGATTTGACCGGGGTCATACCAGACTTTTTCGATGATGTCCTTGGATCAAAGTCGTAGACGCGGGCATCGGCCGCGAACCGTTGCGAAGCGCGCGGTGACATGCGAACATTAGCCGCCAATACGAAGATTACGCACAAAAATAAGGCGTGTGCGCTGCGGGAGAACCCATGAACAAGCCGCTAACCGGTGTCACCAGGCGCAAACTCCGTTCCAGCGAGTGGTTTAACAACCCCCACAACCCCGGAATGACCGCGCTCTACCTTGAGCGCTACCTGAACTACGGCCTGACCCGGCAGGAGCTGCAGTCCGGCAAGCCGATCATCGGCATCGCTCAGACCGGCAACGATCTGTCGCCCTGCAACCGCCATCACCTCGAACTGGCGCATCGGGTCCGGGAAGGCATCCGCGCGGCCGGCGGCATCGCGATGGAATTTCCGATGCACCCGATCCAGGAGACCGGCAAGCGGCCGACCGCGGCGCTCGACCGCAACCTCGCCTATCTCGGATTGGTCGAAATTCTGTTCGGCTACCCGCTGGACGGCGTCGTCCTGACCACCGGATGCGACAAGACCACCCCGGCCTGCCTGATGGCGGCCGCGACCGTCAATATGCCGGCCATCGTGCTGTCGGGCGGACCGATGCTCAACGGCTGGCACAATGGCCAGCGAACGGGGTCCGGAACCGTGGTCTGGAAAGCCCGCGAGCAGCTTGCCGCCGGCGAGATCGACTACGAGGAGTTCATGAACATCGTGGCCTCCTCGGCGCCGTCGGTCGGCCATTGCAATACCATGGGCACCGCCTCGACCATGAATTCGCTGGCCGAGGCGCTCGGCATGTCGCTACCCGGGTGCGCCGCGATCCCGGCGCCCTACCGCGAGCGCGGCCAGATCGCGTATGAGACCGGCAAGCGGATCGTCGGCATGGTCTGGGAGGATCTCAAACCGTCAGACATCCTGACCCGAAAAGCCTTTGAGAATTGCATCGTCGTCAATTCGGCGATCGGCGGCTCGACCAACGCGCCGATCCATATCAACGCGCTCGCCCGCCATATCGGCGTGGAGCTCTCGATCGACGATTGGCAGAAATTCGGTCACGCCATCCCGCTTCTGGTGAACATGCAGCCGGCCGGTTTCTACCTCGGCGAAGAGTTCCATCGCGCCGGCGGCGTGCCATCGGTGGTGCGCGAATTGATGACGGCCAAACGCATCCATGAAGACGTCATGACCGTGAACGGCCACACCATGGGCGACAATTGCCGGGAAGCGCCCAAGCCCGACGGCGACGTGATCTGGAGTTACGACAAGCCGCTGGTGAAGGACGCCGGCTTCCTGGTCCTGCGCGGCAATCTCTTCGATTCAGCGATCATGAAGACAAGCGTCATCTCGAAGGAGTTCCGCGACCGCTATCTGGTGAATCCAAAGGACCCCAACGCGTTCGAGGGACGCGCGATCGTGTTCGAGGGCCCGGAGGACTATCACGCGCGGATCGACGATCCCTCGCTCGATATCGACGAGCGCTGCGTATTGTTCGTGCGCGGCACCGGCCCGATCGGTTACCCCGGTGGCGCCGAAGTCGTGAACATGCAGCCGCCGGCGGCGCTGATCAAGCGCGGCATCCTGTCCCTGCCCTGCATCGGCGATGGCCGCCAGTCCGGCACCTCGGGCTCGCCGTCGATCCTCAACGCCACGCCTGAAGCCGCCGCCGACGGCGGGCTTGCGATCCTCAAGACCGGCGACAGGGTCCGCATCGATCTCAACAAGGGGACCGCCAACATCCTGATCTCGGATGAGGACGTCAAAAAGCGCCACGCCGAACTCAAGGCCAAGGGCGGTTTCCCCTACCCGGCAAGCCAGACGCCGTGGCAGGAACTTTATCGCTCAACCGTCGGCCAGCAAGCGACCGGCGCCTGCATGGAGTTTGCCACGCGCTACCACGACATCGCCGGCCGGGTCGGTGTGGCCAGGGACAATCATTAGCTAGTTTCGTCATTGCGAGCGCAGCGAAGCAATCCATATCGCCGCAGCCGAAGCGTGGACTGCTTCGTCGCATCGCTCCTCGCAATGACGGGTACCCATCAAGCGAGAGAACTAGGAGAACGACATGTCAGACCGCCTCAAGGGCAAACGCGCATTCGTGACCGCGGCAGCGGCAGGGATCGGACGGGCTTCGGCGATCGCCTTTGCGCGCGAGGGTGCGAGCGTGTTTGCGACCGATATCGACGAAAAGGGATTGGCTGCGCTCGCCAAGGACGGCGTCAAGGATGTGGCCCGGCTCGACGTGCGCGACACCTCCGCCGTAGCCGCGATGGCCAAGCGGGTCGGTCCGATCGACATCCTCATGAATGCGGCGGGCTTTGTGCATCACGGCACGGTGCTCGATTGTTCCGATGAGGACTGGGATTTTTCCTTCGACCTCAACGTCAAATCGATGCATCGGACGATCAGGGCCTTTCTGCCGGGGATGCTGGAAAAAGGCCACGGCTCGATCGTGAATGTTTCATCCGCGGCAGGCGTGTTCAAGGCCGCCCCCAACCGATACGTCTATGGCGCGACCAAGGCCGCCGTCGCGGCGCTGACCCGTGCCGTCGCCGCCGATTTCATCACCAAGGGCATCCGCTGCAACTGTATATGCCCCGGCACCATCGAGACGCCGTCGATGCTCAACCGCGCCACAGCCGCAGGCCCCGGCGGGCTTGAGATGTTCGTGGCGCGGCAACCGATGGGACGGCTCGGCACCGCGGACGAAATCGCCTCGCTCGCGCTTTATCTCGCAAGCGACGAAAGCGCCTTCACCACGGGCGTTGCGCACATTATCGACGGCGGCTGGACGCTGTGATCAAAGGAACGTTGCCATGAACAAAATCGATCTGAACGGTCGCTGCGCCGTCGTCACTGGCGGCGCGCAGGGCTTTGGCCGCGCGATCACCGAACGTTTTGTCGCCTCCGGCGCCAGGGTTGCGATCTGGGATCACGATCAGGCGTTCGCCGAGAAAACAGCAAAGGAAATCGGCGCTGGCGTCACGGCATTCAAGGTCGATGTGTCCGATCTTGCCGCCGTCGAAAGAACGCGCGATGAAACGCTGAGGGCTTTTGGCAAGATCGACATTCTCGTCAACAACGCCGGGATTGCCGGCGTCAACAAGACCGTGTGGGAGACCGACCTCGACGAGTGGCGCAAGGTGCTGCGCATCAACCTCGACGGGCCCTTCATCTGCTGCAAGGCGATCGTGCCCACGATGGTGAAACAGAAATACGGCCGCATCGTCAACATCGCCTCCATCGCCGGCAAGGAAGGCAATCCGAACGCGGCGCATTACTCGGCCTCAAAAGCCGGCCTGATCGCGCTGACGAAATCGCTCGGCAAGGAACTCGCCGGTTACGACATTGCCGTCAACGCGGTGACCCCTGCGGCGGCCCGCACCGCGATCTTCGACCAGATGACGCAAGCGCACATCGACTTCATGTTGTCGAAGATTCCGAAGAACCGTTTCGTCTTGGTGGAAGAGCTCGCCGCGATGGTGGCGTGGCTGGCGTCGGAGGATTGCTCGTTCTCCACCGGCGCGGTGTTCGACATATCCGGCGGGCGGGCGACGTATTAGGGAATCGGCAAGCCGGGTCATAGCGACGGTCCCGGCGAATTTTTCGCGTGCTAACCTCTCCTTCCCGTCGAACCGCTCAGGACTCCCGTGAACATCACCCTCTACGACGTCTCCGTCTGGGTTTTGCCGCTCGTGATCGCCATCACCTTTCACGAGGCGGCGCATGGCTTTGTCGCGCATCGGCTTGGCGACAACACGGCCTATGACCTCGGCCGCGTCAGCTTCAATCCGCTCCGGCATATCGATCCGTTCGGTACCCTGATGATGCCGGCGATCCTCTTGATGTCGCATTCGCCGTTCCTGTTCGGTTACGCCAAGCCGGTGCCGGTGAACTTTCGCGCCCTTCGAAGTCCGCGGATCGACATGGTTTGGGTGGCGCTGGCCGGACCGGCCACGAATATCGCATTGGCGCTGTTTGCGGCTGCGGCCTTCCATGTGCTGGATTACCTGCCACCAAACGCGGCGCAGTGGGTGAGCGATAACCTGAAAAACGCGGTCGTTATCAACGTGATCCTGGCGATCTTCAACATGCTCCCGATCCCGCCGCTGGACGGAGGGCGGGTCGCGGTCGGGCTATTGCCGAAGGCGCTGGCGCTGCCGCTTTCGCGGCTCGAGCCGTTCGGGATGCTGATCCTGATCGGATTTTTGATCCTGCTTCCGCTCGCAGGTTCCCAACTCGGTCTAAATCTTGATGTTATTTCGGCAATACTGCGGACATCGACGGGCTATGTGATTCAACTTATTCTCGCACTCACGGGAAACACGTAACCGGACGCCGGGGAGCAAGCCCAAAGGAGCAAAAGCCATCTTGATCAAAGCAGCCGACATGATGATCGCGCGACGCGCCGATACCAGGGCAAGGGCCGATTTTGCGACCTGGAACATGATGGCAAAGCTCAACGGCGCCTCCTCCCTGCCCCCCGAAGCCCGGTCCTTTCTCGATCGATACAAGACGCTGCTCAAGGAAAAGACCGAGGTCGACGCCACCGACATCGTCATCCAACTCATCTACAAGAGTTATTATGAGGAGATGGGCGGCGCCGGCGTACCGCCCGACGTCAAATCCCTGTCGGTCGGGGTCGGTGAGGTGTCCGGTAACGTCACCGCCTTCAGACGTCCGCCTCCCCGGCCACCGAAAACCGCCGCCGGTAGTCCGACAAGGCCGAGGCTGCCGGTCGCCCTGATCTTTGCCTGCTTGGTCGTCGTCTACACCGGTTTTCGGTATTTCTTCCGCTAGAGTGAAGGCCGAGATCATTTGCCGCATCGTCTAGGCGGGGCGCGGAATGCCGGGCATAATGAGCGCCGATGGCTTGGTTTCGAGCCAAAATTCAAGAGAAGCAACATTGGAGGGGAAATGAAGCGATCGATCGCAGCGCTGATGCTTGTCGCCGGTCTTGGCTTTGCCGGCAGTGCGCTTGCCCAGGAAAAGCTCGACAAAATCGTCAAGGTGGGAAGCCTCGGCGACCAATCCGGTCTTTACCAGGATATCGGCGGCCCCGGCTCGTCCGTTGCCGCGCAAATGGCGATTGAGGATTCCGGACTGTTGGCCAAGGGCTGGAAGATCGATCTGATCTCCGGCGATCACCAGAACAAGCCCGACGTCGGCGTCAATATCGGCAAGCAATGGATCGATGTCGAGAAGGTCGACGTGTTCGTCGATCTCGCCAGCTCCGGTGTTGGCCTGGCGATCGCCAATCTCGCCAAGGAGCGGAACGTCGTCAACCTGAACTCCGGCTCGGCCTCCTCCGACCTGACCGGCGCGCAATGTTCGCCCAACACGGTGCACTGGGTCTACGACACCTACATGCTCGCCAACGGCACCGGCAAGGCGCTGGTCAAGTCGGGTGGCGACAGCTGGTTTTTCCTGACGGCGGACTACGCGTTCGGCCAGGCGCTCGAGCGCGACACCAGCGCGGTGGTCACCGCCAATGGCGGCAAGGTGCTTGGCAGCGTCAAGCATCCCCTCAACAATGCCGACTTCTCCTCGTTCCTGCTGCAGGCGCAGAGCTCGAAGGCGAAAATCATCGGACTTGCCAATGCCGGCGGCGACACCACCAATGCGATCAAACAGGCGGCCGAATTCGGTATCGTCGCGGGCGGACAGAAGCTTGCGGGTATGCTGATGTTCATCACCGACGTCAATGCGCTCGGGCTCAATGTGGCGCAGGGCCTGAACTTCACCGAGACGTTCTACTGGGACATGAACGACAAGACCCGCGCCTTCGCCAAGCGCTTCAACGAACGGTTCAAGAAGAGCCCGCCGACCATGGTGCAGGCCGGCGTGTATTCGTCGCTGATCCATTACTTCAAGGCGCTTGAGGCGCTGGGCGGCAATCCCCATGACGGCGTAAAGGTCGTGAACAAAATGAAGGAAATGCCGACCGACGATCCGTTGTTCGGCCCAGGCTCCATCCGCGCGGACGGCCGCAAAATTCACCCGGCCTATCTGTTCGAGGTGAAGAAGCCCTCGGAGTCGAAATACCCGTGGGACTATTACAAGCTCATCGCGACCATTCCGGCGGACGAAGCCTTCCTTCCGCTCGAGAAGAGCGTCTGCCCGATGGTGAAGAAAAGCTGAGAACCATCGGCTGAACCAGACGCCCGGCGCTCCCGCCGGGCGTTTTCTTTTCCTTCAGCTCCGCCCCTTCACCTTGAAGATCACCGGGAGGGTGAAATTCAGCCCCTCGTCGGCGACCGCCGGCGGAGGCTGCGGCACCGGATCGGATCGCCGAACCATCGCCAGCGCAGCCTCGTCGAAAACCGCATCGCCCGATCCCTTCACGATGCTCGTCGAGATCACACGGCCCGTCCGGTCCAGTGAGAAATTCACTACGATCTCGGCGGTCTTCTGCAAGCGCTCCGCGGGGTAGCGCTTGTGACGGTCCAGATGGGCGACCAGTTCCTTTTGCCAGGTGGCACGCAGGCGCTTCGTACTGGCGCCGGTGCCTCGCGCGGGCGTCACTGAACGCGTCCCCTCCGGGATCGCTTCGGAGCTCGGCGTTGCGGTAGCCTCGGCGGCGACGGATTCGATCGAGGCGGACGTCTGTACCGCCGCCACCTTCAAATCATCTTCCTCGGGCTTGTTCGCCGTGTTCGGCGCCACCACGCGATCTGGATCGTCGGTTTCGGTCGGAACGTCCTTTGGAAGCTCGCTCTCCTTGACCTCCACCTTCTGTTCGGCGAGCGCAGGCGAGGCCACCGACGCCTCGGTGTTCGGCCCCGGCGGCAGATCGGTCGCTTCCAGATGCGGCGCTGATATTTCGAGCCCGATCTCGATCGCGGGCGAGCCGAACGTATCGTCGGGTTCGACGGTACGCAGATGCGCTACCGCCAGCGCGGCGCCGCCGGCATGCAGCGCGAGCGCGCTTATGCCGGCGAAAATCCACAGCCGCCGTGAAGATCTGGGTCCGGTCTCGAAATCTTGCATCGCGATATGTCAGCGCTCGGGGCTTTTCCAATCTAAGGCTTGGGATCTGCAACAGCCGAAGGTGGCGTTTCCGGAATGCCCTCCAGCGCGACCAGCTTGATCTTGGCGTAGCCGCCCGCGCGCAGGATTTCCAGCACGTCCATCAGCTCACCATAGGGGACCGCGCGATCGGCGCGCAGGAAAATGAAGCGATCCTTGCCGGCATCCGCCATCGCATCAAGCACGCGGACGAGATCGACGCGCTTGACCGCGGTTTCTCCGATCGCCACGCCAAGATCGGGCTTGATGCTGACATAGGTCGGATTGTCCGGCTTCTTCTGTGGCGTCGCCGTCGACGACGGCAGATCGATCGGAAGGTCCACCGTCGACAAGGGTGCCGCCACCATGAAAATGATCAAGAGGACGAGGATGACGTCGATGAAAGGCGTGACGTTGATCTCGTGCGCTTCCGCGAAGTCGGCATCGTCATCAATTTCGGTATCGACGATCGAGGCGCTCATCGTTTACTCCGCTGCGCGCGAACTGACGTGGGTGCGGTCGAGATCGCGCGACAGCAATCGTCCCGCGGCGCCCGATGACCGGCCGACCAATTCGAGATAGCCTTTCGTCACCCGCGCGAAATGGTTGTAGATGATAACGGCTGGAATCGCCGCGACCAGTCCAAAGGCGGTCGCGAGCAGTGCTTCGGCGATACCGGGAGCGACAACGGCAAGATTGGTCGTCTGCGATTTCGAAATGCCGATAAAGCTGTTCATGATGCCCCACACCGTGCCGAACAGCCCGATGAAGGGCGACGTCGCCCCGATCGTGGCAAGCAGTCCCATGCCGAGCCGGATCCGGCGCGCTTCCGCACGCACAATCTCGGCAAAGCTCGATGCCGCCCGCTCCTTGACGCCGGCATCGCTGGAAATTCCCGCAGACAACCGCGCCTCCCGCATCGCCGCCGCGAGTAACGACGACAACACGGTATCGTTGGCTCCGAGTGCGAACTGGGCTTCCGCCAACGACCTGGTGTCACTGATCTTGCCGAGTGCGGCACGCAGCCTGCGCTGTATGAGCGAGAGCTCGATCATTTTTGCGATGAAAATCGTCCAGGTCACCAGCGAGGCAAACGCAAGGCCGATCATCACGGCCTTCACCAGGATGTCCGCCGACAGAAACATCGACCAGGGTGACAACTCATGCATGGCCACGGCCGCCGGTTTCAGCGGCTGTTGCGCAAGCGAAGGCTGCACCATCGAAAGCGCAAAGATCGGGCCAAGGATCAGGCCAAGGATCAGGGCTCGGATCGTTGGAACGCGCGATGGGGTCATGCTTTGGCTCGCCGGCGGACAGGGGTGTGACTGTACACCGGTCAGTTTGACCGTTTCAGGGTCATCCGCCAACCGCCAACTTCGGCGACATCACTTCGCCGCGACATCAACGGGAGGCTCGGCCAGGGTCTTGATCCGCTCCTTGACGTCCCGGAGCGTCTTCAGGCTGGTCTCGATCGCTGCGGCCGGCACGCCCTGAAACACATCGATCGCGATGGAGTCGCGCAGGCTGTCGAGGTCGTCGGCAAGTTGGCGCCCGCTCGCGGTGAGGAAAAGGCGGTTGGCCCGCCGGTCCTTGGGGTCGCTCCGCCGCTCGACAAGGCCATGCTCGACCAGCCGGTCGAGGAGGCGTACCAGCGAGATCGGTTGCAGCTCGAGCACGTCGGCCAAGTCTACCTGAGATAGCCCTTCCTGGTCGCGCAACCTGAACAGGACAATCCACTGCGCGCGGGTGGTGCCGCGGCCTTTGGCACGTTGATCGATGTAGTTGCGCAAAAAGCGCGAACTTTCCACAAGCTGCGTAATTAGCTGCTTTTTCAGATCGAGAGACATGCGTTCCGCGATCCCTTAGATTGCTAATTGTTTAGGAATCTCAAGCTATAGTGTGTTTACACATTAAGTGCACGCATATTATATCTGGAATCTCTAGGAAGCCTTTGAAAGACCCGCTACTTATAATTTTTTGAATCTGCGCAGGCGGACATGAACAAATCGCGGACAACGCGTTGGATTTTGCTGGTCCTGGCCGTCGCAGGGGCGGGCTATTGGGGCTGGCAGCGGTTTCGCGGCGAAGACCAGGCGGCTGCGGCAGCAAATGCGCAGAAAGCCGCCCGCACTGCGGTGCGCGTCACCGTCGCGCCGGTCGAGAAGACCAGACTTTCCGGTCTACCTGACCAGCCTGGGAACCGTTCAGGCCTTCAACACGGTCGTGGTGCGCTCCCGCGTCGACGGCCAGATCGACAAGATCGCCTTCAAGGAAGGCCAATTGGTCAACCAGGGCGACCTGCTCGCCGAGATCGATCCCCGCCCCTACCAGGCGACACTCGATCAAGCCAAGGCCAAGAAGGAGCAGGACGAAGCCAATCTGGCAAATATCAATCTGGATCTGCAGCGCTTCATCAAGCTCGGCGAATTCGCAACCCGTCAGCAGCTCGATACCCAGCGCTCCAACGTCCAGCAATTGACGGCCCAGATCGCAGCCGACGCCGCGGCCATCGCCAACGCCGCGACCCAACTCGACTATACCGCGATCAAGGCGCCGATCTCCGGCGTGGTCGGTTTGCGTCAGGTCGATATAGGCAACATCATCAATGCGGCGACACAGACCGGCATCGTCACGATTGCCCAGATCGAGCCGATTGCCGTCATTTTCACCGCGCCGGAAGAGCAATTGCCTTATATAAATGAGGCGCAGACCGTCGCGCCGCTCAAGACCATCGCGATCACGACCGACGGCAAGAAACCTCTGGCGGAAGGAACGCTGGCGGTGGTCAACAATCAGGTCGACTCGACCAGCGGCACCATCCGCCTGAAGGCCGTGTTCGAAAACAAAGACCATGCGTTGTGGCCGGGCCAATCGGTCTCGACCCGACTTCTGGTGAAGACGCTGAAGGATGCTACGGTTGTTCCTGACGATGCGATCCAGCACGGCACCGAGGGTCTCTATGCTTTCATCGTCAATCAGGACAACAAGGCCGAGCTGCGCAAGGTGAAGGTCAGCCAGTCGATCGACGGGCACTCCGTGATCGAGCAAGGCTTGTCACCCGGACAGCAGGTTATCGTCGCAGGGCAGTTCAAGGTTCAGCCCGGCACTCTCGTCAGCACGGCCGTGGCGAGTTCGGATCCGGCGCAACCCAAGGTCAGGCAGGAATGAGCGAGGGGATTTCCGCACCCTTTATTCGCTATCCCATCGGCACCTCGCTGATGATGGCCGGGATTCTCTTCGTCGGCCTCGTCGCCTACCCGCTGCTTCCGGTCGCGCCGCTGCCGCAGGTCGACTTCCCGACCATCCAGATCACGGCACAACTGCCCGGTGCGAGCCCCGAGACCATGGCGTCGTCGGTGGCGCAGCCGCTGGAGCGGCAATTCGCGCAGATTCCCGGCATCGCGCAGATGACTTCGACCAGTTATCTGGGAACCACAGCCGTCACGATCCAGTTCGATCTCAACCGCAACATCGACGGCGCCGCCAACGACGTCCTGGCCGGAATCAACGCCGCCGGCGGCCAACTGCCGAAGAACCTTCCCTCGCCGCCGACCTACCGCAAGGTCAATCCGGCGGATTCGCCAATCCTCTTGCTGTCGGCAACCTCGGACACCTTGCCGCTGACGACCGTCAGCGACTCCGTTGATGCCCAGCTTGCTCAACAAATCAGCCAGATTTCCGGCGTGGCGCAGGTTGTCATCGGCGGTCAGCAAAAGCCGTCGATCCGCGTCCAGGTCGATCCGGCGAAACTGGTCGCCAAGGGACTGTCGCTTGAGGATGTGCGCAACCAGATTTCGATCGTGACGGTCGATAGCCCCAAGGGGAACATCGACGGCGAGAAGCGCGCCTACACGATCTATGCCAACGACCAGATGCTCGACTCCAAGGACTGGAACGACGTCATTATCGCTTACCGCAATGGCGGACCGTTGCGAGTTCGCGACATCGGCCAGGCGGTGACGGGGCCGGAAGACGCCAAGCAGGCTGCCTGGGCCAACGGCAAGCGCGGCGTGTTCCTGGTGGTCTACAAGCAGCCCGGCGCCAACGTCATTGACACCGTGGACAAGATCAAGCTGCTGCTGCCGAGGCTCGTTGCCGCCATTCCAGCCGCGATCAAGATCGACGTCATCAGCGATCGCACCCAGACCATTCGCGCCGCCGTCGAGGACGTCCAGTTCACGTTGCTCTTGACCATCGCCCTCGTCGTGATGGTGATCTTCGTCTTCCTTCGTAATTTTTGGGCGACGGTGATTCCGGCGGTGACCGTGCCGCTGGCGTTGCTTGGCGCCTGCGCGTTGATGTGGGTGTTCGGTTATACGCTCGACAACCTTTCACTGATGGCATTGACCATCGCCGTTGGTTTCGTAGTCGACGACGCCATCGTGATGCTGGAAAACATCACGCGCTATGTCGAGGAAGGCGAAAAGCCGCTTGCCGCCGCGTACAAGGGCGCCCGCGAAATCGGTTTCACGATCGTGTCGATCAGCATTTCGCTGGTCGCCGTGCTGATTCCGCTGCTGCTGATGGGCGGCATCATCGGGCGTCTGTTCCGCGAATTTGCGGTGACGCTTGGCGATGACGATCTTCGTGTCGATGGCGGTGTCGCTGACGCTGACCCCGATGATGTGTTCCCGCTTCCTGCGCGCGCACAGCGAGACTCCCAAGCACGGACGGTTCTACCAATGGAGCGAGCGCGGCTTCGACGCCATGCTGCGCGCCTATGAGCGCGGGCTCGACGTCGCCATGCGCTGGCGGTTGACGACGCTGATCATTTTCTTCGCAACGCTTGGGTTGTCGGTTTATCTCTTCGTCATCATTCCCAAAGGCTTCTTCCCCCAACAGGACATCGGCCTGATCACCGCGACATCCGAAGCCTCCCAGGACACTTCCTTTGCCGCGATGAAGCAGCGGCAAGAGGAACTCGGCGCGATTGCGCAGGCTGACCCCGCAGTCGCCTCGGTGGCGATGGCGATCGGCGGCAACGGCAGGGCCGGCAATAACGGCAGCGTGTACATCACTTTGAAGCCGCTCAGAGAGCGCGACGCCTCCGCCCAGCAGATCATCACCCGCCTGCGTTCCAAGCTCGAAAAGGTCGACGGCGCCCGCCTCTACATGCAGGCGGCCCAGGACGTGCGGCTGGGCGGCCGGCCGACCCGAACGCAGTTCGAGTTCACGCTGCAGGACGCCAACCTGGACGAGCTGAACGAGTGGGCGCCCAAGATCCTCGCGAAGATGAGGACGCTGCCGGAGCTGCGCGACGTCGCAACCGACCAGCAGACGCAAGGAACAACGTTGCAGCTGAAGATCAACCGCGACACCGCCTCGCGCTACGGCATCCAGCCGCAATTGATCGACGACACGCTCTACGACGCGTTCGGACAGCGGCAGGTGACCCAGTATTTCACCCAGCTCAACAGCTACCACGTGATCCTGGAGATCCTGCCCGAGCTGCAGGGCAGCTTCGACACCCTCGACAAGCTCTATATCAAATCGCCGACGACCGGCGATCAGGTGCCGTTGTCGGCATTCGCGTCCTGGACCAGCGTGCCGGTGCGCCCGCTCTCGATCAGCCATCAGGGCCAGTTTCCAGCGATCACGATCAGCTTCAACCTGGCGCAGAACGCAGCACTCGGGCAAGCGACTGACGCCGTGCAAAGAGCGATGGCCGAACTCGGCACGCCACCTACCCTCAACTCGAGCTTCCAGGGCACCGCGCAGGCGTTTCAGCAATCGCTCGGTACGGTTCCGTTGCTGATCCTGGCCGCGCTGGTGGTTGTGTATTTGATCCTCGGCATTCTCTATGAAAGCTACATCCATCCGCTGACGATTCTGTCGACGCTTCCCTCGGCCGGTGTCGGCGCGCTGGCGATCCTGATGGTGTTTGGATACGACTTCAGCCTGATCGCGCTGATCGGCATCATCCTCCTGATCGGCATCGTCAAGAAGAACGGCATCATGATGGTCGATTTCGCGATCTCGGCCGAGCGAGACGAACATCTGTCGCCGGAACAATCGATCCGGAAAGCCGCCCTGCTGCGGTTTCGTCCGATCATGATGACGACAATGGCGGCCCTGCTCGGCGGGGTACCGCTGATGCTGGGAACGGGTACCGGATCGGAAATCCGCCAGCCCCTCGGCTATGCGATGGTCGGTGGCCTGATCGTCAGTCAGGCGCTCACCTTGTTCACGACGCCGGTCGTATATCTCTATCTCGACAAGCTTTCGACGGCCTTTTCGAACTGGGGGCGCTCGAAGGATGACGAAGACCAGCATCGCGCGGAGCATGACGCGGTCAAGGAAGCCGCCGAGTAACTTTAAGTCTGGCGGCCCGCCGCATACGACAAGACAAAAACGAGGGACGTGGTCGCAGGCAGGTCCGCAACGCCTGGCCCGTCCCCGGCAAGGCAGGCGTCAGCCGGTGCCGAGATAGGCCTTTTGCACCTGCGGGTCGTTGGCGAGACCTGCCGCAGTGCCCGACAAGACGCTCCTGCCGACTTGCAGGACCGTCGCGAAATCAGACACCTCAAGCGCGAGCTCAATCGACTGTTCGGCGAGCAGGATGGTCAATCCCTCCTTGTGCAGGCGCTCGAAGGTCTCGTACATCGACTCGACCACGGCCGGCGCGAGCCCGAGCGACGGCTCGTCGAGCATCAGGAGTTTTGGATCGCTCATCAGGGCACGACCGACCGCCAGCATTTGCCGCTCGCCCCCGGACATGGTGCCTGCGCGCTGGCTGCGCCGTTCCGCAAGCTTCGGAAAGATTTCATAGACGCGCTCAAGCAGCGCCATCGCGCGAGCCTTGTCGCGCAGCGGGGTCGCTCCCAGCTTCAGGTTATTCTCGACGCTTTGTTGAACGAACAGCCGCCAGCCTTCCGGCGACAGCGCGAGACCCTTGCGCACGATCGAAAACGCGCTCTGCCCGGCAATGTCCTGACCGCAAAATCCGATTGAACCGGAATGCACCGGGATCAGGCCGGCGACGGCGTTGAGAACGGTGGTCTTGCCGCCGCCATTGGAGCCGAGCAGCGCGACGACGCTGCCCTCGGGCACATCAAGCGAGACATCGGACACGCCGATCAGGTCGCCGTAGCGAACTTCCAGATGCTCGATCTTGAGCAAGGGGGCATTCATGCCGCGGGCCCACCCATAAGCTCGATCGGAGTGTGGGCCGCGGCTGCCTTGGCGGCGCGCTTGCCCAAATAGGCTTCGATGACCGCCGGGTTGCCGGTGACGTCACGCGGGCTGCCGCGCGCGATCTCGCGGCCCTGATGGAACACGACCACACGGGTCGCCAGCGACATGATCACTTCCATGATGTGCTCGACAATGACGAGCGTGACGCCGGAGCGATGGATATCGCGCACGAGGTCGATCGCAAGCTGCACTTCGCGCTGGGTGAGGCCCGCCATCGCTTCGTCGAGCAGGAGAACCTTGGGCTCGGTCGCGAGCGCGCGCGCAATCTCGAGCCGCTTGCGGCCCGGCGTTCCCAGCGATCGCGCTGGCGCTTGTGCAAGCCTTCCCATGCCGACACGTTCCAGCACGGCGCGCGCGCGGGCCTCCGCCTCCGACCTGCGCGATGTGCGAAGAAACGCGCCGATCATCACGTTCTCCAGCACCGACATGCCCTCGAATGTTTGCGGCACCTGGAACGTCCGCGCCAGGCCAAGCTCGGCGCGCGCCTCAGGCGTAAAACCGGTGATGTCGTGACCTTCGAACAGAACTTGCCCTGATGTCGACAACAGGTCGCCGGTCAGACAATTGAAGAAGGTGGATTTGCCGGCGCCGTTCGGCCCGATCAGGCCGAGAATGTCGCCCCGTTCGAGCATAACCGAGGCCGCATCGACGGCTTTGAAATCGCCAAAGGCCTTGGTGATTTCGCGCGCTTCAAGGAGCATGAGCCACTCCGCTCGTCGTTTCGCCCTCGCCCGTTCTGCCGCGTTGTCTTGCCCAAACCCGGTTGACCAGCGTCAGAAGGCCGCCGGGCTGAAACCGCGCAATCAGCACGATGATCGCGCCATACAGCACAAACGTAAGGCCGGCGCCTTTGCCGCCCAATAGATTGTTGGAAATCTCCTCAAGCGGCACAAGGATCGCAGCGCCCACCAGCGGCCCGAACAGGAGACCCGCGCCGCCGAGTGCGGCCATGATCAGAATCTTCACCGAGATCAGGATGCCAAGCCCGGACTCGGGATCGACAAATCCAAACATCATCGCGTACAGCGCGCCGGCGACGCTGGTCAGTCCGGCGCTGAGCATAAAGGCGTAGAGCTTGGTGCGGCTTGCGGGAGCACCCAGCGAGCGCGCCGCGCGCTCGGAATCGCGGATGGCGCGAAGATAGAACCCCAGCCGGCTATTGGCCATCCACCAGGTGATGGCAAGGGTCGCGGTGAGGATCGTCAGAAACAGATAGTAATACGGCAAGGCCGATATGAACGAGAGATCGAACACGTTCCGCGGCACGGTCGGGCCGCTCAGTCCGACCGCGGCGCCGAGATAGTCGGTATTGGTGACGATCAGCCGGACCAGTTCCGCCACCGCGATGGTGGCCATGCTGAAATAATGGCCCGATAGCCGCAGCGTGGGCACGCCGACGACTGCCGATATCGCGACACTCACGACGATACCGACGGGAATTCCCACCAGCGGCGAAAGGCCGAAATGCGCGTAAGCCCCCATCGCGGCGTAGGCGCCGCAACCGAAGAACACGACATGCCCGACCGACACCTGGCCGGCATAACCGCCGACGATGTTCCAGGCGGAAGCAGCGATGGCATAAAGCAGCACCAGCGCGCCGAGCCGCTGCTGGAACGGCGTCGAAAGCACCAAGGGATAGGCGATGACCAGCGCCAGCACGACCGAGAACCACATCAGGCGCCGCATCACGTCTTGCCCATCAGGCCCTGCGGCCGGAACCAGAGAAAGCCGAGGAACAGGGCGTATACGACCATGTCCTTGTAAACGGCGCCAATCAGATACGCCGACAGAGATTCGATGACACCGATAAGAAGTCCCGCCACAAGCGCGCCCGGCACGCTGCCGAAGCCGCCCAGTGACACCGTGACGAATGCAACGATGCCCAGCGTTTCGCCGACGGTCGGCACGATGTAAAAGAATGTCGCGATCAGCGCCCCGGCAAGGCCCGTTGCCCCTGCGGCGATCGCCCAGGCGATCGCCTGCATGCTGTCGGGGCGGATGCCCATCAGCTGCGCTGCCGTGGAATCTTCCGCGACTGCCAGCATCTTCGATCCCAGCGTGGTTCGCGTCAGAAGAAGATGCAAACCGAGCGTCACCAGCAATGCGACCACGCCAGCCAGCAGGCGCGAGGCCTGGATTCGCAGGCCCACGACATCGAACGTGCCGCCGACGAGATTTTCCGGCAACGACAGGAAGTTCGCGCCGAACCACCAGAAAACCGAATAGCGCAGTAGAAGCGCGAGCCCGAACGTACCGAGAATCTGGGCCAGCATCGGCCCTTTCATGATGTCGCGGATCAGTCCGAAATAAACGACGACGCCGAGCGTCGCCAGCACAAGCACGGCTAGCGGAGCACCTGCCCACGGACCTGCGCCGAACAACGTCCAGACCACGAACGCCACGTACATGCCGAGCATGACGAAATCGCCATGCGCGAAATTGACGATGTTCATCATGCCCCAGACCAGTGTGAGGCCCGAGGAAAACAACGCATAGACGGCGCCCAACAAAAGGCCTCCGACAATCACCTGAACAAGGATGGAGGACATGCCGGCGAACGTCTTGCGGGTTAAGTCTCGGTGGTCATCAGGCAAAAAGAAAAAAGGAGGCGGGTCTTGTTCCCGCCCCTCGAAATCTCACCAGCCTTTGTAGGGCAGGACCGGTGATTTCGCGGCGCCCGCTTTCGGCCAGACCGCGACGTAGTTTTCGCCATCCTGCAGCTGGATGATGAGGCCGGCAGCGAGCACGTTCTGGCCCTTCTCGTCGAACTTGACGCCCTTGTAGCCCATCATCAACTGATCGGGCTTCAGGTCGGTCGCCCTCAGCGCCGCCTGGATCCTGGCAGGATCCGTCGAGCCCGCGCGATCGATCGCCTCGCAGAGGACTAAGAACGCCTGCATCGCGCGCGCGGCAGTATCGTCCAAATCATCACCGCTCTTTTTCTTGTACATCTCGGCAATAAGGGCGGTCGGCGAGCCCGGCGAGCCGGCGCTCCAGGACGAGCGGTTGAAGGCGCCTTGCGAGATCTTGCCGACGGCCTTGATGAACGACGGGTCGGAGTATCCGGAATCATCGGCGATGATCATCGGAGGCTTGTAGTCGAGCGACTGCATGGTCTTCTGATAAAGAATCGCATCGGATGTGTAGGAAATCATGATCACGACGTCGGGCTTCTTCTCCTTGAGTTGCAAAACCTGGCTCTGCACATCGGTCGCATTGGAAGCGTAGGCGATATCGAGCGCGATGGTCTGGCCCCTCTCCTTGAATACGCTGGTGATGACGCTCGCGACCGAGGTGCCATACTCGGTATTGTCATGGACGATCGCGACGTTATCGGTCTTGTTACCCGCTGCCTTCATGTCGCTCAGGAAATCGTAAAAGATCTTGGCGAAATCGGCCGCGACCGGCGTGACGCGAAAGAACCATTTGAAGCCGCGCTCGGTCAGGTTGGCGGCAACCGACTCTCCGTTGACGAAGGGAATTCCGTATTTCTCGGCAATCGCGCTTGCCGTCAGCGTGACGCCGGACTGATAGGCGCCGGTGATCGCCACCACCTTCTCTTCCGTGATCAACCGCAAGGTCTGGTTCTGTCCGGTCGCCGGGCTGCCCTGATTGTCCGCGAACACCACCTCGACCTTGGCGCCGCCGAGCCCCGCGAGGCCGGCGTTCTTGGCCATCGGGAAATTGCCGAACTCCGGGTGCGCATTGTTGATGATATCCATCGCGACCTCGATTGCGGCCTTGGCGTGGACGCCGGCGCTGGCAGAGCCGCCGCTTAACGGAAAGACCGCGCCGATCTTGACCGTCTTCTCCTGCGAAAAAGCACTGCCGGCCGGCAAAACGGAAATCGAGGCGGCGCAAAGCAGCCCGAGAATACGCTTGAATTTCATGTCTGATCGTCTCCGAGAGGTCCCACCCGATGCCCGGCTCTTTGAGGCCGGAATGCGCGGCGCTTGCGTCCGCACGTCCTTTGTTTTCTTAGCGATTTCAGCATTGCATGCCGCCTTGGCAGGGGCAAGTTGGTGGGCCGGCGCGAAAATTTGAGGGCCCGTTTGGTTTGACAACCTTTGCGAGCCGACGGCTCGGCGATCAATCGTTTGCCGATCCAACGGCGCGAACACATCACTGCAAAACCGAATGAACCAAGGCTCTGCGGCGGGTTGGAAAGCCAGTGCCTTCCCGTGCTTGCCAAGGCAAGAACTGAACAGTAGAAGGGCTCACGTTTGGCGGGTTTGCGAAATCCGCCCGCGGCAATCGGCTGGCAGCATCATTAAAGCGTTGATTCTGCTGCATTTTGGGGAATGGTGTAACGGTCGCACAACGGCTTTCGGGCAAAGCCGTTGAAATCTCTCACCTGGTTTTGCAAACCCCCTCCATTTTGATCCGGCTATTTCCGGTCACTTCTGAGACGTTTGCAAAACTCTTCTCGTCGTCTTCGGTGTTGAGCAGATTAGTTCGTTGATGGCGAAGCTGTCATCCTTGGGGTTGACGGTGTTCCCGATTTCAATGTCCTGCACTCGCGCAAGCACGATGACGAAGTCCAACCGTATGCCTTCGACATCCAGACGCTCGATGGCGCGCAAGACCAATCTGGCGCGGCTACTCGCGCGACGGCCATTTTCGTGTTCGCCAGGCACGGGTGCTCTTCGGCAGGACCGTGCTCGCGAGCGTGGCGGGCGAGCAGCCGCGTGGTCCACAATTCGTGCGGATAACCCAACTCCTTCGCCTTGCGGCACGACAGCGATGTCAACCAGGCTTTCGCTTCCAGCGAAATTTCGTTCGTCACCCAAAAATTTTTCTAACACCAATCAACCCGGAACGGACCTTGGCGTCTAACTTGCTTGCAAATGTACAATTTGGAGGACGCCAAACCGTCTTGGATTTCTTGAGGCAAAAACTATCACTGATTTGCGTACCGCGAGGTGTCTGCGCGCCTGTTGGACGATGTTTAATGACCGCTTTGCGCCAAGAGGCGACATCCCGATATTATCAATGGCATTGTTAGCTTGCGCGGCGAGCACCAACGAGAGGTGATCCACGCGAAGAACCTGCCGCGCAACTCGCCGGCAAGCTACTTAAGGGGAATTGCGGACGATCTTCGTCACCGGATGAGGCAAAAAAACGCCTCTCCCTCGCGTCGGCCCTATTGCAGGAGAACCGGCAGATTGAGCGGGCCGCGGAAACCGAATCCGTGCCAGCGCACGCTCTCGGGATCAGGCAAGGTCATGTTGGGGAAGCGCTCGAACAGCATGGGGAGCAGGATCGTCCCAACGGTTCGTCGCGACAAGAGCGCGCCCGCGCAATGATGTGGGCCGTTGCCAAAGGCCTGGTGAGGATTGGGCTCGCGTAGCCCGTTGTAGTTTTCGCCATCTTCGAAGACGTCCTCGTCTCGGTTGGCCGACGCCTGGATCGTCATCACGGTGTCGCCCTTCGGGATGAAGCAGCCGCGAATTTCCGTGTCCTCCATAACGAGCCGTGAACTCGCCTGGATCGGCGCCACCCACCGCACCCCTTCCTCGAAGGCGGAGCGCCATTTGCCGCCCGCTCGGACAGCTTCAAGCTGATCCGGATTGGTCAACAGGCCGTAGAGGATCGTCAGCACAGCGTCACGCGGCTCGTTGATGCCGCCGCCAATCGCGATCTTTACATTCGCGATCATCTGGCTTTCTGGAATCGGATTCTTCGCGTTCACCATGAAGGAGAGTGCTGAGGAATCCGCTTCGGCCCGCACGCGTTCAGCGTTGGCGCGGATACATTTGTCCATCTCCGCATTGGCGATATCGGTTGCATCGAAAGGCCCAGGCGTCCAGCCGAAATTGCCGGCGCCGTCGATCAGCGTCTGCGACCATCGCTGCATGTCCTCATCGCTTGCGTCCGGAACGCCCATTGCATGTGCCAGAATCCGCGCGGCAAGCGGTCCCGCGAGAGCGGGAAAGAGATCGACCACCTCGCCGCGCGGCAGCCGGTCAAGATACGCCGCGGCCAGTTTCGCATACAGCGGCGCCCAGACGGTTTCGATCGTCTTCGGCATCAGGGCCGGCATCATCGCCATGCGTTCGGTCCGGTGCTCGTCGTGGTCCTTGCGCATCAGCGTATGCGCGAGAAAGGCACGCTTCATGGGCGTGTTCGGGTCGTCGGAGCTGAACAATGCCGCGTTGTCCTTCACGTATTTGGTGTCGGCGGCCTTGGTGAGGAAGGTGCGGCCCACGGATTTGACCCGCAATACGGGCGCTTCGCGTCTCAGGCGCTTGTAGATTGGATAGGGATCGCGCGTGAGTTCCTCGATCGTGATGGTCTCGTCCAGGGGGGCCAAGCCCGCGGTCGGCATGGGGGTGTTCCTGTTGCTGCAGGCCATTATAGCAGCCTTGAGCCGGGCGGCGAGTGTGAAATAGCAAACAACCGGCCTGGATGCTGCTCAGGCCCGATGTCCGCGAGAGTCATTCGCGCCAGTTTAACAATCTGAGACTGACCTCCCGATAGAACTACTCCTCTAGTGTGAATCCGACTCGCAAAGTGACCTGGTAATGTCGGACAGATCCTTTTTCGATATGGCCTCTCGTTTGAACGACTTCGAACCATTTCATCTCGCGAATGGTCTTTGATGCGCGGGTGATGGCATTTTGAACGGCATCTTCGATGCTTTTTTCGGAAGATCCTACGAGTTCTAGGATCTTATAAACGTGATCCTTCATTTCGGTTGCTGGCATGGCGAACCTCCGCTGGTGAGCCAGGTCTATTCTGAACGAGTTCCAACCTCTCGAGTTCCGCTACTTCTGCGAGGGAAGCCGGAGCGGACCGCAGAAATCGAACTCTACACCTTCAGAATGTCCGCAAGGGTCATTTCGGAAATGACTTCGCTGTCGGGAACGTCCGCTTTGCCCCCAATGAACTGACATCGCCAGTCAGATCGGCTGTGTCCGAAAAGCGCCGACAGCGGTCATTCCATAACCGATGATGATGCTCGGTTGGGCGTTGCGGTGTCTCGCGCTGGATTTGGTTCCGCCGCTGGCGTTGGATGTGTGTCCGCTTATGAGGCGCATTACGGACCCAATTCAGACATCGCACATGTCAGAAAAGTGACAACCACAGATATACAGACGAGATTAGTCTGCCTGGTTTTGCATAGACCCGACGAGCAGAGCGGACCTAAAATTGCCGTGCCGCCCCACGCACTCTCGAACACAAGAACCAGAAGGAGCGTTCAAATGCTTACGAAACGCGATCTGCTTCGATCTGCCGCGATGGCCGCAATCGCTGCCACGACGGCAAAGTCTACACCAGCAAGTGCGCAGAACAAAGCCGAATGGCCCAGCCTGCTTGAGGCCAAGGACATCGCCGAGGAAGGCTTCATCTACGGCTTACCGCTCGTGATGAATTATGCGGTCATGCACGAGTTTGCCGTGGACAAGAACTCGGGCCAGTTCAAGGCACCGTTCAACGAAATCAACAACCAGCACCGCGTCGCTACGCCGGAGGATACGGCAGTCATCACGCCGAACAGCGACACCCCTTACTCGATGCTCTGGCTGGATTTGCGAGCCGAGCCCGTGGTTATCTCGGTGCCGATGGTCGAAAAGGACCGCTACTACTCGGTCCAGCTCATCGACGGCAATACCTACAATTATGGCTACATCGGCTCTCGCGCCACGGGGATCGAGGCCGGCGACTATCTGGTGTTCGGCCCCGACTGGAAAGGTGGGACGCCCACGGGGATCAAGAAGGTCTTCCAATCGACGACGCCGTTCACGCTCGCGCTTTTCCGCACCCAGCTCTTCAATCCCGGCGACATGTCGAACGTCGAGAAAATTCAGGCTGGCTACAAGGCGCAGCCGCTTTCCGCGTTCCTTAAACAACCCGCACCGCCAGCCGCACCGAAGATAGATTTCCTCCCCGCCACCACTGCCGGGATCAAGGATAACTTCTTCCAGTATCTCGACGCCGCCTTGCAGTACGTCCCTGTGAGGCCGAAGGACGCGGCGATCCGCGCCAAACTTGCGAAGATTGGCATCGGCCCCGGCAAGACCTTTGAGTTCAAGGATTTGTCGCTCGAACACAAAGCCGCAATCTTGGTGGCAATGAAACAGGGCGACGACAAGGTAGACAAATGGCTGGCCAGCGGAATGAAAAACATCAACGGCTGGAGCGTCGGTGCGTTCTTTGGCGACGAGGCTTTCTACAACGGCGATTGGTTGATGCGGGCGGGGGCTGCCAAGGGCGGTCTCTATGGCAACGATGCTGTGGAAGCCATGTACCCCTATACCCGAACGGACGCGACCGGTGAGCCGCTCGACGGCAGCAAGCACAAGTACACAATCACCTTCGCACCCGGCCAGTTGCCGCCAGTCAATGCGTTTTGGTCCGTTACGATGTACGACGGCAAGAGCCAGTTCTTGGTCAAGAACCCGATCAATCGCTACCTCATCAACTCTCCGATGTTGTCGGCGATGAAAAAGGACGCGGACGGCTCGCTGACGCTGTACATTCAAAAAGACAGCCCCGGTGCGGAAAAGGAAGCAAATTGGCTTCCCGCGCCGGATGACAAAATCTATCTCGTACTGCGCCTGTATTGGCCGAAGCCTACGCCACCTTCGATCCTGCCAGCGGGCGAAGGGGTATGGCAGCCGCCCGGTGTGAAGCGGGTCTCATAAAACCACGCGGTCAGAGGACGTGAAGCGGCGCTCCGTCGCGAGGTTGCGATAGGATCAGTAGCTTTTGTGCTGTTCGCAGGGGTCAATCGCTATAGTTTGAATTGCCCGCTCTGCGTCCGTTCTGCACCTGATAGCGACCAAATCGCAGACGCGCCTAGCCTGAGATGAGATGGCCTCCGCGACCGAGGAAAGGGTGCCATTCGTAAACAATCCTACGCGTGAGCGACCAATCTCACGCCTGTACGCGGCGGCGTTCTGACGTTAAACTCAAAACCAAGCAATCAAATGAGATTTCTGGGTTTATTGCTCACTCGATTGCGGGGCCACGCAGCCGCAATTCTTGAGATTGGTTGAGCGACATAACCCCGGTTGGCCGCGTGACTTCCGGGGGAAGAGCGTCGCAACCTGATGCTTCGCTCATTCGGTTTGAATGCCCGATGGAACCGCAACTGCCGGAACTGTTGCGGAAGCTTGTTATGATTCGCGATCAGCGGGTTCCGTCGAAAGGTTACTGCCAGTCATTGAAATTCTGACAGAGCAGGAAAATACATTCCAAGATCATCCGCCGACACGTCACCCCTGCCACTGTCGCGGCTTTCGAATTCAAATTGCCATTCGCTTAGCGATTTCGCAACGATGATCGTTTGTCCATGGCGCATTGAACATCCCGGCCGTCTCAGATGGTCGCAGGGGCGTTCTTCGGGAATGGGCGGTGCAGCTCGCGATCCCGTGAAGCTGTTTCACGCCTCAAGGACGACGAAACAATTCTCCCCGCGAACGAAGTCATTTCGTCCAGCCTGCGAACACAGCCTGAAACGCACTGCTGTTATTCGATAATCTGGCGCTCCCGCCTTTGGCACTTTTCGGACATGGAGGTTCCTATGACGAAGCATCGGAGGATTACTGGGTTCGTGGCGGTCGCTCTGCTCGCTTTGGCGGCCACCACCGTCAACGTGCGATCGCACTCGCACTCGACCAACCTTGCCATCGCATCCGCCGGCATGGGGTCGCTTAAAGAACTAACAGTCGACGTAAGTAAGCTCCCGATCGAAGAGTTTGATGACCAGTCACTGATTTTTTCGTCAGTGACGAAACGTTGAGTGAGAGAGGTCGTCTCATTTGGCGGCCTCCTTTGATATCGACCAAAACCTACACGACCTCGCCTGTTGGCACGAAACCGATATGCCGATGCAGTCGCGACACGTCCGTTGTTGAGGGGATACTGTTGCAAAAGTCGAAAGTTGCATCAGTCCGAATTTTTGGTGAAACCTTAAAACGCGAAGCAATCGACGATTGGGATAACCTCAGTCGCGTTACCGAAGTCGCCCATGAGTTTCGCGTGAGGCGATGAGCTCCTTCAAATCTCCACACGAAAAACGCGCCTGCGGTCCTCAGAATTTTTGACACCTTCGGCAAAACGAGCTTTGCAACCCTATCGAGGGACAAACGGACCTGGCTTGGAGGAGACCCTAGGTCTGAAACTGGACCCACAACGAACCTCCGACTCCGTTCTGCGTCCGTCACGCGTCTCTCAGGGTCGATCTGGAGCGACCAAGGCTACCGGCTCGAAGCCGTGCTTGCGTAGAGTGGCCTGACCTTCCTCCGACATCACGAAAGCAACGAAGCGTAACGCGACAGGCTTATTGTTGAGGATAACCATGCCGTCCGCCGGTTCAACGGTGAGCGTTGCAGGCAATTTGATGGATGTGAGAGACGGAATCTCACTTTGCAGCGCTGGGACTGCGCTGCAATAAATCAGCATAACGTCCGCCTGGTCTGACAGGAATATGCCTTCGACAGGTCCCTTTCCCGGCACTAGAGGTGGCGTTTTTTCTCCACCGCCGACCAGTTTTTTTGCCTTTGCTTCCAACGTCGCACGTGCACCCGGCCTGAGAGCGTCCGCCCGCGCGAACACCTCCCAGCTGTATGTTCCCAGCGGATCAATACCTGGCGTCGATGTCGCAATCCGCACCGCCGGGTCGAGCAGCCGATCGAGGAAGTTGACCTGAGTGAGACCCAAGTTCGGACGCGCGAGCGCGCACAAGCTGTTGCGCGCGAAATGAATCACCATGCGCTCAGGATGACCCGCGGCGAGCCGGCGCGGTTGTTCCATGTCTGCTGACGCAAATATATCAACTGCCGCGCCGTTTTCGATCTTTTGACGCATCAGACCCGAAGACCCGAACTCTGGTGGATCGACCGCGTCGGATTGAATAGGAAAGCGCTGCAAGAGGTCTGTCACGGCAGCGCGGAGGCTGCCTGCGCTCATTACCTTCAACGTATCGCCTCGTGCGGACGTCAAAAGCGTCATAAAGGCGACCATTAGACAAAGGCCGTAACGCAGCATGAAAGTCTCCAGCGTTTTGTTTCGATATTTCTATCGGGCCATTCGATTTCCCGATCATCGCATGCTTACGATATAACGCAATTTACGCATGCCTCTAACAGTCGTAGGTTCTTGGGCGAGTTTAGCGGGGGGCTAAAGGGATGAAATATGCTGCAGCGGCGGGCGTCCTGCTCGCGAGCTTGGCTTCGGAGATTGTCGACGTTGCCTCCGCTCAGCAGGCGCCTCTCCCGCCGGTCACGATCTATGGTCCAAGACCGCTGCCCGGTGAGCAAGTCCAATCGGCTGCTGAGAAAAGCAATGCGCCGAAGAGAAGGAAGAGAACGGCGCGTCGACCGGTCCCACCACCGCCAACTGGCGTGCCTGCGCAAGGCGCCACGTCCGTATCGGGCGTCCACAATGCCGCGACGAACCCTCAATACGATACCGAAACGGTCAGCCTCGGCCCTCTTGGAAACCGGAAACTGCTCGACACGCCGTTCTCGGTAACGGCGATCCCGCAGGACTTTATCGAAAACCAGCAATTAAAGACCGTCAACGATGCACTTCGATACCTTCCCTCGGTCGAGATCAGGAATCAGCAGGGTTATGAAGTCTCGCGTCCCCAGTCGCGAGGTTTCCAGGGCAGCGTTGTGCAAGCGACAAGGCTCGACGGTCTCAATATAATCGGCACAACGGCAATTCCGGCCGAGAATCTTTCCGGCATCCAGGTGCTGAACGGGCTTGCCGGTTCGCTGTATGGGCCTGCGACGCCGGCCGGCGTATTCAACTACACTTTGAAACGGCCGACCGACGTAGCTTTTGCGACGTACACGCAGGGATTCGATTCGAATTCGATATTCACCGAGTACATCGATACGGGCGGGCGCACGCCCGATGGCTCGGTCGGTTATCGGTTCAACGTCGTTCATGGCCAGGGAGAAAGCTACGCACCGCTAAGCCATACGGATCGCACGCTGGCGAGCGGCGCCCTTGATTTCCACGTGGGTGAGCGAACCGTCATCGAAACCAACTTCAGCCACTACCAGACCAACATCACGGGCCTGCCCGGCAGCTTCGTTTACTTCGGCAAGCCGAATATCGTGTTGCCCCCCGCTGTCGATCCGACCAGGCTAGGTTACGGGCAACCGGGCGCGGGCACGGATCTCGTCACCGACACGGGCCTGGTCAAGCTCAAGCATGAGTTCAACAATGATTGGAATTTCGAGATTGGTGGCCTGTATCAGGATGCCGTGCGCAATCTGTTCGGCATCACCAACACGCTAACCAACAATCTCGGGAATTATACGGTAACCAAAAACTTCGATGCTGTCCCGCATTTCACGATCGCCAGCAATACTGCTTCCTTGAACGGGCGTTTCGATCTGTTCGGCTTCAGGAACGAACTGACGATCGGAACAAACGGATTTTTCAACGGCCAGTATTCGTACCGAAACTCAATCGCAACCGTGCTGGGAACTTCGAACCTGGCTGACCCCGCGGTATTCCCGCTGCCACCCATCCCGAACGGCGGCGGCCAATTCAAATCCGGCATCTTGTCCAACCAGACGCTCATTGCCGGCGACACGTTCCATTTCAACGATAAATGGGCGGTGCAAGGGGTTCTCAGCACGTCCTTCCTGCATTCCGAAAGTTTTTCCAAGACAGGCGCCGTTACCAGCGAGAACGCCGCAAATGGCATCGTCAGTCCGACCGTCAGCCTGATCTACAAGCCTGTGTCCCAGATCACGACATATGCCACGTACGCGAAAAGTGTCGAACAGGGCGAGCAAGCGCCTGCAGGAACCGCAAATGTGAACCAGTTTCTTGCGCCGTATCATGACGAGGAGTACGAGACCGGCATCAAATTTGCCATCAACCCGCGGCTTCTCCTCACCTTCGATCTCTTTCACATAACCCGGCCGCTCGCGGCGACCGATCCGGTCTCGAACATCTTCGCGGTTGTAGGCACTCAACGCAACAATGGTGCCGAGCTCTTCGCTCAGGGCGATATTTCCCCGGATCTATCGGTCTTTGGCGGGGTGAGCTACATCGATGCAAGATTACTGAACACTGGCGTCGCTGCAACCAATGGCAAGCTGGTTGTCGGTGTTCCCCTGGTAAAAAGCGATTTTGCCGTCGACTACCACGCAGCCTTTCTGCAGGGGTTCGCGCTGACCGGTGCCCTTCATGCGGAAGGCACTCGCGCCGCAACCAACATTAACAATTCGTTTGCGCCGAGCTATGCGACGTTCGATCTCGGGATTCGCGCTTCAAGGACTTTCTTCGACAAACGAACAGTAACGGCGCGCTTTCAAGTGCTCAACGTCGGCAACGTATTCTACTATTCATCGATTGCCGACGGCAACATTGTAGGAAGTCCCGGCGCCAATACGGCCTACCTTGCGACGCCACGAACATACATGCTCAGTCTTCAGATGGCTCTATGAAATAATCTGACCACGCCTTACGTTTTGGTACTTTTCGGACGCCCAGCATGTCGGCTGCGCGTCCCATGTCGCCTGTTGGGCACTTTTCCGACATGCCGGGGCGGTCTGGCGATGCCCGTTGATCAGGGTAGACCGGAAGTGGCGTTTTGGGGCCGCGAGGACCGTTTTTGGCCCGGATTAGCGGACGTGAACACGGGGTAGCCTCTCGTTGGCTAACAGCAACTATTTAGCCCGAGCTTGAGTGGGACTGCTTCGCAATCATGGCATTGTTACCCCCTGCACCACGATTGAAAACGCGACAGCCCCGAACGCTGTGATCAGAATTTCGTAGGCTCAAACGCAAGCGCTAACGCCGTTCTGGCTGACGGCGATCACCTGGACGCAGGACGCACCAACCCCCTCGGAGGGATTGCGGCCCATTTTCATCACGGCCAGCTCGACCGCAACCCAAGTCCTGGTGGAGTGAGTATCAATTTAGCGTTTCTTCTCGTTCGAATAGACCAATGACCGGTCCTCAAATTCCTCAATCGGAAGCTTGTTTACGTCGGCAGTGCTTTGAAGTTCTTGCAACGATGGCATACCTGATGCACGACCATCGTTCGACGGCAAGTTCGATCGCAGCATGGAAGTCGCGGCGGCGAACAAAGCGACGGCAGCAAATGCAGAAATCATCAGAAGCTTCATGGGGAACTCTCCATTCGGTTTGGAACCGTGGAAAAGCTTGCACCATGTCGACTTAGCTCAGGTTGCGCCGCGTGAATATGAGCTGCTTCACACGTCTCTTACGATTCGTTATTCCACGCTTCTTGGCTTGCTTTCGGGAACCCTGGTTCGCTATCAGCCGACACTGCCACGAGCGCACGGCGGCTTCGATAAACGAAAGAGCAGCTAATTCAATTCGGGAGAGGCTCGGGAGACGGCAATGCAGACCCTGAGAAACGAACAACCTGTCCCTCGGCAACGCCGCTCGGTAAAATGCTTGATCGCGAACCACATCGGTTTTCGAGCAAGCTTACCGTTTCGTCACGTTCGAATAGACCAGCGACATAGTCGTCCGTGAAGAATGTTTCTGAGTGTCGGACTATGCAAGGCGCGGCGGCGGGAGGCCGTGACAGAGGATCAATAACAGGACGCGCAAAAGTTCTTTGAACCAGCGCAAGAGCAGGCTGAAGTTGTAGCCGGCGGCGGCGAGCACGGCGTTGATGCGGTCACCGTCGCGGCCCTTGAGATGGTTGCGGCGCATCCGATGGTCGTCCTTGAGATGGCCGATCACGGGCTCTACGGCGGCACGGCGGCGCATCTCGCGGCGGATGGCTTTGGTGACACGACGGACCTGACCTGAGATCCAGACCTTGAACCGGTCGGGATAGTTGTGGCCGCGATAACCCTTGTCGCCATGGATGCGGCGCACCGCAGCACCTGTGAGCTTTTCGAGATCGGCGATGACAGGACCGAGCGTATGGCCATCGTACGGGTTGCCGTGCAGGGCTTTGGCATGCAGCACGAATTGCCCACCTTTGGGCGCAGTGGCTGGCGTCGCGATCGACACCTTGCAGCCGAACTCGTAGGGGGCGCGAGCCTTGCCTTTGCCGATGCACTCCACCTCGGGCGCGTGCAGCGAGTAGACCTTCGGTCCGCGCTGACGCTGCTCTTGATGGCGAACCCGAAGCGCGAGATCGAGCAGCGGACCAAAGCGATCCTCGAGCGTGGGATCGCCCTCGATCTTGCGGCGAATGTCCCGGATGATGCGGCCGAGCCGGGTGCGCAGGAATTTGAGCTCCCGCCGGGCGCGCTTGAACTGGTGGGCATGCGTATAGCGCCCCACCATGATGGCGGCGCGCTTGGCCACGCGCAGATAGCTCTGGCGCAATTCGACGCCCTCGCGCTTGGCCAGCGCGACCAGCTTCTCGATCGCCCGATGGGAGAGCCGCGCGTCGGTCGGGTGCGCAATTGCCTTCTCCTGGACGGTGGTGTCCACCACAACCCGCTCGAGATCCTTGCTCTCGATCGCCCCGGTCCGGTGTGCCACCGAAAGGCTCTCCTGCAACAGCGCCGCGATCTGCTCCTCGCCCAGCCGCTGGCGCCAACGCGTCAGCGACGAGCGGTCAAACGGCAGCTCGTGCCGGAACACCACTTCGCCGCAGAAATACTGGAAATACGGGTTCTCTACCCACCTGTCGCACAGCGCCTCGTCAGAGAGATTGTGCATGTGTTTGAGGATGAACAGCCCAGCCACCAGCCTCGTTGGCAGCGGCGGCTGGCCCGGCCCCACGCGACAAACCGAACTGAAGCGCTTCGCCAGAAAATCCCAATCAATCTCCGCCGCAAGCCGCACCAGCGGATGGCGAAGGTTGATAATCGCCTCCAGAGACGTCCGAAACAGGTCGTCCTGGCGATCGTCGCGCGGCTGGCTCATCGGTAGCCCTTCCCCAACAGCGAATCTCGCTGTCAAAGGAATCACGAAGTGCCCAAATCAGGAATCCCAAAACGCAAGAAAACCAAGACCCACCCCCGGCTTTCTTGCAAAACTGAATACTTGCTCAGGTCAAATCACAACGACGGATCAATCGCTTCCGAATTCTTCACGGACGACGACATATCTTCAAAGTCCTCGGTCGATAGCCTGTTGACTCGGCCGCGGTGTAGAGTTCTTGCAACGACGGCATGTCTGCGGCCCCCATAGTACGAGCGGTAGAAAGTGGGTGCGATCGCGGCACAGTGGTTGCGGCGACGAACGGGGCGACGGCCGCAAACGCTGAAACTATCGGACGCTTCATAGGATACTCCGTTGGCCCCAGTCGTGCGTCTTTCAATGGAACCGGCAACGGGGTTCAACGCTGCGCCCCAAATGCAGACGCCATCGATCACATAAACGCGAAGGAAAGCAGCCATCGTGCCGCGAAACGATAATAGATTAAAGTTCCGATTGCGGGTTCCACATGATCTGGCGGCCGCATTTCAATAACCGCTTCTGCGCAATGCAGAGCTTACCGCCACCGAGGGTCACCAAGTCGAAAGCCGTCTTGCCGCGAGTGAGCGCCCCGCCATCAAAGCCGCACGCCAGAGGTTGCGAAAGCCTGTTCGACAGGTTGTTGAACCTTGTCGAGGACGCCCACGGCCACGCCAGCGACAACGAGTGCAGCGATGCAGGCCAGCAGAAAAATCTTCATGACAAGTTCACCTCAATGGATTCAAATTGGCCAATTTGCAAAGTCGCGCGGCCAAAAATGCGCGACCTATCGTGATTCGTCGGCGGACCGCACAGACGTGCACTACTCGGCAAGCTGACCTCCGACATACAACGCATCTTTAGAGGCATGCTGGCGGAGCGGGCGGGTTCGCGATCCTATTCTGCTGGAGTTGCAGCAGGTTGAGGCCGCGGTGTCGTTCGCGCCAGTCCGGGCGTTTTGCTCCTCAAGCCAGAGGCTATGGTGCTCCTTCGCCCAGTTTACGTCGACGGTGCCACTACCCATCGCCTCAAAAGCGCCCTCCATGCCGATGGTGCCGATGTAGATATGCGCCAGCATCGCGGCCACGAACAGGACCGCGACGATGGAGTGGACGACCTGCGCAAGCTGCATCCCTTCGATTCCGGATAGATAAAACGGAAACATCAGTTCGTAGCCGGTCACGGCAACCGCGGTGCCGCCGATCACGACGATCCAGTAGATTGCCTTCTGGCCGGCATTAAAGCGATAGGCCGGCGGATGATCGTGACGAACCATTCCACCGCCCCGCTTGAGCCACTCGACATCGACCTTGTTCGGGATATTGCCACCGATCCACATCAGGAAAATCAGCACGACCCCGATCGTGAAAGGGAAACTCAGATAGTTGTGGGCGTATTTCGCCCATTGCGACCATTCGGAGAACGCTTCGAAACCGATCAACGGCAGCAGCAGCGGACGGCCGAAGGTAATGTTTAGCCCCGAGACCGCAAGAACGACGAAGCACGTCGCTGTCATCCAATGCACGAAGCGCTCGAACGCCGTGAAGCGGACGATACTGCGCCCAGACCGGCCGCTATCGAGCCGAACCATGCCGCGGGTTAGATAGAAGATCACGACCACCGCAATCATGCCTAGGATGGCGATCCCGCCGATCCAGCGGAGCGTGACGTTGCGGAATTCACGCCACTCACGGCCGGCCGGCTGTTCGAGGACGCCCGAGCGTTGATCTGGAATGCTAACGCGTCCCTGGACCCGGTTGAGCTCCTGCAGAAGCTGCTGTTCTTTCACGGAGCTTGCGGTCGGATTAATTTGCTGGGCGTTGGAGGGCATCCACGCGGCGATGATCAGCAAGAACGCCCAGGCGCCGAAAACCAGGCGGATGTGTTTTCCAAATGACACCATGAGCTTCCTCCCCGATATCTCGCCCGCTCGCCGCCGCCCTTAGGACCCGATGGTCTCGCGATAGGCGGTCTTCCAGCCCCAGGCTCCGGAGCCGTAGCCACGCTTGGTCACCCGCTCCTTGTAGATCTGGGCGATGATTTCGCCATCGCCGGCAAGCAGCGACTTGGTCGAGCACATTTCCGCGCAGAGCGGCAGCTTGCCCTCGGCGAGGCGGTTCGCTCCGTACTTCTCGTATTCTTCCTTGCTGCCGTCAGCCTCAGGACCGCCGGCGCAGAATGTGCATTTGTCCATCTTGCCGCGCGAACCGAAATTGCCGACCTTCGGATATTGCGGCGCACCGAACGGACAGGCGTAGAAGCAATAGCCGCAACCGATGCACAAGTCCTTGGAGTGAAGCACGACGCCATCGACCGTGGTGTAGAAGCAATTTACCGGGCACACCGCCGCGCAAGGTGCGTCGGAGCAGTGCATGCACGCCATGGAGATCGAACGCTCGCCCGGCTTGCCGTCGTTGATAGTTACGACGCGACGTCGGTTGATGCCCCAGGGCACCTCGTGCTCGTTCTTGCAGGCAGTCACGCAGGCGTTGCACTCGATGCAACGGTCAGCGTCGCAGAGGAATTTCATTCGAGCCATGTTCGTTGCTCCTATGCCGCGACGATCTGACAGAGGGTGACTTTCGGCTCCTGCATACCGGTCGCAGGATCATAGCCATAACTGGTGATCGTGTTGGCGCTCTCGCCAAGCACGATGGGGTCGGTGCCCGCCGGGTAGTTCTTGCGGAGATCGACACCGCCAAGCCAGCCACCGAAGTGGAAGGGCATCCACGCGACACCCTTTCCGACCCGATCTGTGACCAGCGCTTTCATCTTTGCCCGCGAGCCGTTCTCGGCGCCGCTCACCCAGACCCAGCCGCCATCCTTGATGCCGCGATCGGCAGCATCGGCCGAACTGATCTCGATGAACATGTCCTGCTGCAGTTCGGCGAGCCACGGGTTGGTTCGCGTCTCCTCGCCGCCACCCTCATATTCAACGAGGCGACCCGAGGAGAGGATCAGCGGGAATTGCTTCGCAATCCCCTTCTCCACCGCGGCCTTCTGGACGGAGAAGCCGATGTTGGGTAATCGGAATTGCTTGGCATCAGGCAGCGTCGGATATTTCGAAACCAGATCGACGCGCGGCGTGTAGATTGGCTCCCGGTGGACGGGAATCGGATCCGGCAATCCGAACGCGTTCATGCGCGCCTTGCCGTTGCCGTAGGGCACGCAACCGTGCATCAACGCCACGCGCTGGATGCCGCCCGACAGGTCGAGCGACCACGACACTGCATCCGGATTGGCAGAATTCACCCTGGTGATGGTGGCCATCTCTGATTCTGTTAGGTCCTTGTCCCATCCGAGTTTCTTCAGCACGGCAAGCGTAAATTCCGGATAGCCGTCCTTGATTTCCGAATCCTTGGAATAGGACCCGTCCGCAAGCAGGCTGACCTTCCGGGTCGTGCCGTCGGGAAGTTTCTCCTCGCGTTCGAGTCCGAAACGAGGCCGGAAGGTGCCACCGCCATCCATCACGGCAAGATTATTATTGTAGAGCAGCGGCGTGCCGGGATGCCGCACTTCAGGCGACCCCCAGCAAGGCCACGGCAAGCCATAATAGTCGCCGCCGACTTCGGGATCGTCCTTGGGCGCGCGCATGGTCACCAGATCGAACTTGTGCTGGTTCTTCATGTGGGCCTTGATGCGCTCCGGCGACTGACCGCAATAGCCGGTCGACCAGCTGCCGCGATTGATCTCACGAAGCACGTCTTCCGCTTCCGGCAGATTGTTCTGGACCTTGATGTTCTTGAACATCTTGTCGGCGAAGCCGAATTTCTTCGCCATCAGATAGATGACCTCGAGGTCATCCTTCAATTCGAACACCGGCTTGACGATCTGGTCACCCCATTGCATCGAACGGTTCGAGGCAACGCGCGAACCCTTGCACTCGAACTGCGTGGCAACTGGGAGAATGTAAACACCGTCCTTTCGCCCCGCTTCTACTGCGAGCGATGCCCATGTGGTCGGATGCGGATCGGCGACTACCAACAGTTCGAGCGCCTTCAGACCCTTCAAGGATTCAGGGATCCGGGTGATGCTGTTGCTTGCATGGCCCTGAACGAAGACCGCCTTGATATTATCCTTTTGCGCGACGTCAGCCTTCGGCAGAATCGCTGCGTCGAACCAGCGGGTCAGCGGGATACCGGGCGTTTCCATCAGCTTCTTGTCGTCGAAGCGGGAAACCAGATAGTCGTAGTCGACTTCCCAGACCCGCGACCAGTGCTTCCAGGCGCCTTCGGCGAGCCCGTAATAAAAGGGCAACGTCACGATATCGAGGCCGACGTCGGTGGCACCTTGGACGTTGTCATGGCCGCGCAAGATGTTGGCTCCCGCGCCGGACCTGCCGACATTGCCGGTCATGAGCAACGCGATGCAGCTCGCCCTGACGTTGGCAGTGCCCACCGTGTGCTGGGTCTGCCCCATGCACCAGATGATCGTGGCGGGCTTCTCGGTGGCGAACATCTTGGCGACGCGCTCGAGCTGCGGTCCGGGGACGCCGGTGACCCGCTCGACTTCTTCCGGATTCCACTTCTCCACTTCCTTGCGGAGATCGTCGAAGCCGTAGACGCGCCGGGCGATGAAATCTTTGTCTTCCCAACCGTTCTTCAGGATATGCCACATCATCCCGTACATCACCGGAATGTCAGTGCCAGGACGGATGCGCACATAGTCGGTGGCATGCGCCGCCGTGCGCGTCAGGCGCGGATCGAACACAATGAAGTTCGCCTTGTTGATTTCCTTCAACTCCAACATGTGCTGCATTCCGACGGGATGCGCTTCCGCCGCGTTGCTGCCGATGAACAGCATCGTCTTGGAGTTGCGCATGTCATTGATGCTGTTGGTCATTGCGCCGTAGCCCCAGGTGTTGGCCACGCCGGTGACGGTCGTCGAATGGCAGATACGCGCCTGATGGTCGGTGTTGTTGGTCCCCCAGAACGCGCCGAGCTTGCGGAACAGATACGACCCTTCGTTGGTCATCTTGGCCGAACCGAGCCAATAGACGGAATCGCTGCCCGACTTTTCGCGGACCTGGAGCAGCTTGTCGCCAATCTCGTTGACCGCCGTATCCCAGGAGACGCGCGTCCATTGCCCATTCACGAGCTTCATCGGATAGCGAAGCCGGCGATCGCTATGAACCAACTCGCGGACGGAAGCGCCCTTGGCGCAATGGGAGCCGCGATTGATCGGCGAATCCCAGCTCGGCTCCTGCCCGATCCAAACCTCGTTGAGCACTTCGGCGGTCACCGTGCATCCGACGGCGCAATGCGTGCAGACGCTCTTGCGGACGGTGGCGCCCGAAGAGAGCGGACCGGCGGCCGCGGCCTCCGCCTTGCGAACGCCGCCGACTGGCAGCGCGCTCAGCGCGGCCAACCCACCGCCGGCAAGGCCTGACCGGCGCAGGAATGAACGGCGATCCAGACCACTGGCTTGCCCCGAAAGGCCCTCCGTGACTGATCCGCGGGATGCAACCTCTGAAGGCTTGCGTTGTGTTCTCTTGATCAGCACGGCCGCCTCCCTCAAGTAGGATAACGATTGACGCGGTAGTACGTTTTCACGTGATCGGTTTCCTTGTAGCGCGCCTTGCGTTTCTCATCATTGCTCTCGCTGTCGGCCTGTGCGGGTGCAATCAGCGGTGTCCCCAGTGTCGCGCTGGCGGCAACCGCGCCGACCCCAACCTTGCGAAGGAAATCACGGCGACCGACGCTTGCTTTCTTTTCGTTCTTCATCGTTTCTCTCCCAGACCAATAGTCTTGGTCAGTTCGCGAACGTAAATGCTTCAGTTTCGATTTCCAGGAACAGGCGACCAAGCGAACCCACCGATCGGTAGAACTTGGCGCTCGCTGTACTCTCCATGTCAGCGAACAAGCGGCCCATCCAGGGCGCTACATGCTTTTCAAAAAAGGCGCACTGTGCTTCCGGCGGGGCCGGGAAGCGGCCGGCAGCAAGGCCGGACATTATCTCGCACAGCGTACCCGCGTGATCCTCCGGCTCGAAATTGTTCTCCGTGCGCTCGATGCCAAGCGAAGCGAGAGACTTGCGCAGGCGTGACAGCGGCCGCTCATTCAGAAAGCCGGTCAGATAATAGGACGCATAGGGCAGTAACTCGCCTCGCCCGAGACCGACGAACAGATCGAAATATTCCCGCTCGACGCCCGTAGTGATGGCCTCCGACGCGGCCACAGCTATCGCGGCATGGGCGCGCCCGAGCGGCGTCGCATCGCCGCGTAATTCTGCGATCTCGCGAAGCAATACGTTAGAGGGCGGACATGAAAGCAATGCGGCAAGCAGCGCATATTCGCGGGCGCGGGCAGCATCGACGGGATCATCTTCCACGGCAATCTCGTGATAGAGATCGGGACGCAATTGCTTGCGCGACACTCCGGTCGCTGCTTCGACGGCGATCACCCGCTGGGCGGGCACCCTGTTCCAGTTCGAAACGGAAGGCTGGGCAACACCGATTTTGCGGGCAAGCTGTGCTACGCCGCCTGCAGCATTGATCGCATGACAAAGGCCCGCATCGCGCACGTGGACCTCCCATCCCCCCAAAAGTTCCTAAGCGCTTGATTATTGTTGTTTAGCAAAGGGTAGACTTCGGTCTAGGACCGGTCAATTGATTCGGCATAGTCTGAGGCTATAGCCTTTGGTCGCAGGCCTAGCGGGGCAAGGCGCTTCCGTGTGTGCGACGGCGAGCTGAAGTTTCATCGCTCTCGATCTGAGAAGCCTGCTGTCGCACTGCAGCAGGAGTTGAGGGCACTTGGTCAGTCGAAGTTTTTTGGCCGGGCGGAGTAAGGTCGGCCACCGCTTCCGGGGCGCGGGATTCCGATAACGGCCCATAATCTTCCGACTGGCAGCCATCCGTCTGCTCGGGATTTGCAGTCGCAAGGTGGTCAGCAGCGTTGCGGACGCCCCCGACGATCCGGTCAACGAGCGCGGCAAGCTGTTCCTCTGAACAGTCGAGCGGCCCGAAGCCGGGCATTGCGTTGGGGTCGTTGAAGTCCCATGCGTTCTCCGCGAGACCGACGAAGTCTCGGATGCTGGGATCGGCAGCCCATGCGCGACGAAGCGCCGCACGGCTCAATTCCGGCGGGATGCCCTTGCGAAGGAACGCCGTGATGTCAGTTCCTCCCGTAATTGATTCGATCGGCGGCAAACTCGAGAGATCCACCTCGGCATCCGCCGGAGTTTCGGCGGCGTCTGGTGGCGCCGGAGTCGGTGCCTCGCCCGGCTCCGTCGGCGGCGGAGCGCCAATAGCCGCCTTGGCCTCGTGCTTGCGGCGAGACCAACGAGCAAGAAATTCCTCGTCGCTCATTCGTACCCACCTTCATCGTGATGGCGCCGCGCGAGCGCTTCGGGATCGGCACGGCGTCGCTTGCGCTTGAAGAATTCCCTTTCGACGTGGTGCTCGACAACGAATTTTTCAATCGCATCACGGAGTACTTCAGGCATCGGCACCGCTTCGACGAGATTGGCGCCCGCTTCCGTGAAAGCTTCTCCCTCCGCGGGATCGACGGTGACGGCCGCCACAGCGTAGGGCCAGGTGCCCTCCGAAGGGCTCAGCACGACCCAGACGCTCGGCGAGCCGCTCGCGAAGTTCTCGCGATAGCGCGCGGTCTCAGAACGATAGAGATCGATCGCGGCGCTGCCGGCGTAGTAAAGGGTTGCGTTGTCCTCCTCACGCAGAACTGTCCACGGTGTCATCTCCGGCTCGTCGGGCAGGACACCGACGCCGCGCCAAACAAAATCGATCCACGGCGAGTCCGTCTTGCGGCGCTCGACCACTATGCCGAGGGGAATACGCAGCAACGGTACAGCGGCAGGGCTCAACTTGCGGCCTCCAGGTGCTTGATCGGCAATCCCGTCAATAGATTCTGCGGCTTCATCCGGAGGTTCAGGTCCGATGTCATGGCCATCAACAGGTACACCGGCTCTTGCTCGATAACGTCGGCCGCCACTGCAGCATCGATGAAGCTGAGGCGGAAAAACGCCAACAGGCGGCTTTCGGTCTTCTCGTCCAGGGCTTCACCATGCCAGAGCCGGTCGCCGATCCTCGTGGCCTCGGAATCCAACCCGACATACCAGGTGAGTTTTGCATCGCGCAGTCGGCTGAGCGCCTCGACTTTGACGTCGATACCGAGCAGGTGAGAGATCCAGCGCGTCATGGCCTCTGCAAGCGCGGCCGGTCCCCGCCTTCCGGCAGTGAGATCGAGACCCATGTCGAATTGATCGCAGCGGTGCCAATAGTGCTCGGCGTTGTCGGCGTCGAGTACATCGATTTGCGTCTCAGTGGGCGCGCCCAGCATCGACATCAGCGACAACACCGGCGTCATCTTGAGTCCGCCGATGATCTCCTCATCCCCGAGAAGTAGCGACTGCTCGTGCAGCATGATCCGCTGCGGCCGGAAAAACAGTTCGGCCGCGCGCACCACGAACGGGTCATCGCAGCCGTCTAGCGCATTTCTCAGGATCACATGAACGAGCTGATTGACGAACAGCGGCGGCAGGGTGACCGATCCCGAACGGACCAGCGCGAGATAGGCGGCTTCCAGCGTCGGATGCCGCAGCAAGAGGTCGCGGAAGGCCAGTACGAATTGCCAATTCTCCCGCGCATCGGCATCGGCGATCGCGGCAAGTTCGTCGGTCCCGACCGGGCGGCGCGGGTCGGCGAGCAATTCGCGGTGTAATCTGCGTTCGACCGCACAGGCATCTTCAGGCGGCATCAGCTCGGGGCGCGCGAGATAGGCCTTGAGAAATTCATCCGTAACCACAAGTCGGCCGTTCGCATTGCGATCAAGCAGATGGTGGCCGCACGAAATCCAGAAATCCTTCATCCGCGGCGCGGCTCCAAACTCATATCGGCGAGATAGAGATCGCTCTCCGGCTCCGGGTCATCCTCGACCTCCATGAACGAGAACGCCTTGCTGTGGCCGCTGCCCTCCCGCAGTTGCAATCTACGGAATGACTCCCGCACCTCGCTATCGGCCGCCGAACGGTGGACGGCAACAAGAGTACTGACGGGGTGCGTGCAAAGCGACTCCACAAAGGCGACTTCCTCTTCGGCCGCAATTAATGCGGTTGCAAGATCCGGCGCGCCGAAACGATCGACAAGCTGGGCGGCAAGGAGTTCCACCAACGTCCGGCGGTCGTCCTTGGTCGCATAGACTATCTGTACCAGTGTCGACCAGCCCCACGACTGCACCCCAAGAAAGCCACTGCGGAAGGCCGACCGATCCTTGCCGGTCAGCCCGGCCCGATCCCGGTCGTAGAACCGAAACGCGCCCGACACCGCCCAGTCGCCAGGTTCCGCCGCCACGTCGAAAACGAAGGTGTCGGATGGATCGAGCGCTATGGTGCGCAGGAGCTTCACAGACGCGGTCCTCCGAGCTTCGGATCGAGCCACGACGGCGCGACCAACGCCTTGCGCAGGTCGTGCCGCTCGGTCTTGTCGGCACCAATCCGGTGTGTGACGAGATCGCCGTTAGCGTCGATGCGGCGGCTGACTTGCCGTTCACGCGGAAGCCGACTTATGTATTCGTGCGCTACACCGCCAAATCCGTCAACCTGCCACGCGTCGATGGCCAGCATCAGATGTCGCGCAAAGCTTTCCGTCACCTGGACCGCGCCCGCCTCGCCAAACCCCTCCTGCTCCAGCGCGGAGCCGAGCGGATGAAGACCGGGTTCCTTGTCGGTCATCGCGACGGTTCGGATCATGGCCCCAAACACCAGCCACGGCGGCGGCTCGTTCTCCTTCGCGGATTTCGGCCAGCCAAGCCGCCCGCCGCCGACCAAACCGCCGTCGACGCGGATAGCGTCCGGCCAGTCGATCGCTACCTCCTTGTTAGGCGGCGCATAGGCGCGCAAGGCGTTGGTCAGCGCCACCATCCCGGCATGAAAGGCGCGGCGCGCGGTGCGCAATGGTTCGTTCGGTTCGAGCACTATTGCAAACTCCGCGAGATCAAACCGCCCGACATAGACCAGCGTACCAGCGCCGCTCGCGGAGGCGATCTTAATTGCATGGGCGAAGGCATCGCCAACTTCACGCAGCCTCACCAAGGTAAACGGCGGAGGCAGATGCATGGGTTCCGATGCGAACGCGTGCGTGCGTGGGGTCGGCGACAGATGACGCTCCAGCTTCCTTTTCTCCTCTATTGAGAATAACTATACGAGCTGGACCGCCGGCGCGAGTCCGCACGCTGCCGTTCCGCGCCTCTTTAGTCGGAGTGTTAGGCTAGGCATGGCCGATCCCCCCAAGACGATCCTGTTGTGCTCGTGCGAAGACACTATGCACCTCGACACAGCCGCCATTCGGCGCGGATGCCGCAACCGCGAGATCACCACGTTTAGTCACTTGTGCCGGGCCGAGCTCGACCGGTTTCGCAGTGCCGCAAAGGCCGAGGGATCGCTCATAGTCGGCTGCACACAGGAAGTTCCGCTGTTCTCGGATGAGGCAGGTGATCGTCCGCAGCCGATCGATTTCGTGAACCTGCGCGAGACGGCCGGCTGGTCCGCGGAAGGAACTCAGGCGGGACCGAAAATGGCCGCCCTGCTCGCCGCCGCCGCCGAGCCCACGCCTGATTTTCCGCTCGTCAATATGTCAAGCGATGGCGTAATCCTGGTCTATGGCCGCGACGAGACCGCAATCGAGGCCGGCCGGTTGCTTGCCGATCATCTTGACGTCAGCGTTATGATTACAAGGCCGACGCAGATTGCGCCGCCCTCCACCACTTCCTTCCCGATCGTCAAGGGCACGATCCGCGACGCCAAGGGACATTTCGGAAATTTCGAGCTTACGATCGACGACTACGCGGCCCCGCGTCCCTCCTCACGAGACGCCTTCATCTTCGAAGTCGCACGTAACGGCGCGACCTCGCGATGCGATCTCGTGCTTGATCTTTCAGGCGACCCTCCTCTTTTTCCCGCGCATGATCTGCGCGACGGTTATCTGCGTGCCGATCCGCGGGATCCCGCGGCGATGCTGCGCGCGGTGCTGAGGGCACGCGACCTCATCGGCAACTTCGACAAGCCGAAATATATCAACTTCACCGCGGATCTCTGCGCGCATTCGCGATCAAAACTGACCGGATGTCGCCGCTGCCTCGATCTTTGCCCGACCGGCGCAATTACGCCGGATGGCGATCACGTCAGGATCAGCGCGGAAATCTGCGCCGGGTGCGGACAGTGCGCCGCGGCCTGCCCGACCGGAGCGGCCTCCTACGCGCTGCCTCCTGCCGATACACTGTTGCACAAGCTTCGCGCCATGCTGCTCGCCTATGACCAGGCTGGCGGCGTCCGACCGATTGTGCTGCTGCATGACGGCGAGCACGGCGTGCCGCTCATCGATGCGCTTGCCCGTCATGGCGACGGACTGCCGGCCAACGTGCTTCCGCTTGCCGTCAACGAGGTGACTCAGATCGGTCTGGAAGCGATCGTGGCCGCATTCGCCTATGGCGCCGCGAATGTGCAATTTCTCTTGCGGGCAAAGCCCCTGCACGACATGGCGGGACTTTCGCAGACCATCGCCATGGCAGACGCCATTCTTTCCGGCTTAGGATTTGCGGGACGTCGTGTTTCCACAATCGAAACCGACGATCCAGATTCGCTTGGCGAAACGCTGCGCAGGATCGAGCCCGGCACGGCCGTTCAGCGTCCTGCAACTTTCAGAACGGTCGGCAAACGGCGTGATCTGCTTCGTTTTGCCCTCACTGAATTGCACCGCGCCGCGCCTAGTCCGACCGACGTCATCGCGCTGCCCGAAGGAGCGCCGCTCGGCGCGATCAGCGTCAAAGTGGACGGATGCACACTGTGCCTATCCTGCGTATCGGCGTGTCCGACCGGGGCACTGCGCGATGATCCTGAACGTCCCGCCCTCAAATTTGTCGAAGACGCGTGCGTGCAGTGCGGCTTGTGCAAGAGCACGTGTCCTGAGAAAGTCATCACGCTGACGCCGCAGATTGATTTCACGGCGGCTACAGCGCGCACTCGGACCATCAAGGAAGAAGAGCCCGCGCTCTGCATCCGCTGCAACAAGCCGTTTGGCGTCAAGAGCACGATCGACAAGATCGCCGCAAAACTCGAAGGCCGGCACTGGATGTATCCAGCAAGCGACAAACGGATCGACGCGATCAGAATGTGCGCCGATTGCCGCGTCATTACGATGAGCGAACAGCAATTCGACCCGTTCGCCGGCGTTCCCGAGCGCGCGGCGCCGCGTACGACCGATGACTATCTGCGCGAACGCGAGCGAGACACCAAGGGATGACTATCTGGCGGTAGCCCGGGCCAGAAAGTCCGTAAGCGCCTTGCGGTCTTCCGGCGAGCCGATGCGCTGCTCTGGCATCTTGGTGCCTGGCGTATAGGCGTTAGGGCCGAGCTCGAAAAGTTTTGCGACCGTCTCGGGAGTCCAGACGATGTCCATCTTCTTCAGCGCGTCGGAGAAACGGTAGCCGGGCAGCGACGCGATCCTGCGGCCGTACAATCCGGCGAGAGTCGGGCCGGCGCGTGACACCTCGTTCTTGGAGAGGGTATGACAGGCGACGCAAGCCCTGAACACCTCGGCGCCATGATCTCCCGCATAGGCTGCCAGCGGATCGACCGGCGTACCAGTCAGGGATGAACCGATCTGATCGCCCGTCAGCGCATTCCAACGTCGGATCTTGCCGTCCGCGCCACCCGTCAGCAAGGTCGCGTTATCTGGTAGGAACGCCACGGACCAGACCAGCGACCCCGGACCGACTAGAGTTCGCACCACGCCTCGCGCCTTGCGATCGATAATTGTCACTGCGCCACCAATTCCAGCAGCAGCGATCAGCGCTCCGTCTGGAGATATGGCAAGCGCGACGATTGGGGCAGAACCGGCCTCAACTTCGCCGGCTTGCTTGGCTCCGGCCGTGAGAAGGCGCACCCATCCGTCCGCGCCGCCCGTTGCGATCTCGCCGTCGGCGGCGACAGCCACGACATTCAGGGGCGACGGAAGCGTAACGACCACCGGCAGACCATCCGGCAGCGGCCAGATCCTGATCGTATGGTCATATCCGACGCTGACAAGCGATTTTCCATCCGGGGAGAATGCAACGCTGTTGACGTTCTGCGAATGACCTTCCAGCACCCGCTTCTCACCGGAATGGAGCGGCCACAGCCGCACGGTCGAATCCCAGGATGCCGATGCGAGCGTCAGACCGTCGGGCGATACAGCAAGGCCCGCAATTGGTGCGCGCTGGCCGTCGAAAATCTCATCCGGTTGCTGGCGTCCCGTAGTCCAGATCGCTATTCGCCCGTCCGCCCCAGCGGTGGCCATTCGGCCACCTGATAGAAAGGTTACCGCATTCACTGCGTCGGAGTGAAAACGAAGAACCTGTTCGGCTGATTCCGTGGCAAGCAACCACCGGATCGCGGAGGTGTCGAAGCTGCCGGAAAGCACGCTCTTGCCGTCTGCCGAAATCGCCAACGCTCGAACCGGCCCACCATGGCCGGAGAGCTGAGCCAAGGCAGATTGGACTCCCAACGATAGCGCCGCCGCGATTGCGCAAAAAAGCAGGCGCCAATTCATTGCTTGTCCATCGAGCCGATTGTTTCGCGCCAAACGTGATTGTGCCTCAACTTGCACTAAGACTAGTGTGCGTCTTGGCGTGGGGTCAAACCAGGCCGCGCATAGCTATTCCTGAGGTCTCACCACGGTCTTCGATGACCCCTCGGGAGCTGCCTGCATGCCGGGTGGGCTTTGCCCTTGAGGACTCTCGGCAGGTGCTCCGCCTGAAGGCGTGTCGATCGGTCCGGTCCAACCCTGCGGCTGCAATTGGCCTTTGTCCTCCGGAGGTGTACGGCCGGTCGTCGAATCGAGCGAACTTCCCTTCGGTTGAACTGTTTGCGGCGCCGCCACGCCTGAAGCCAAGGCTAGAACGATGCATATTGCGACCGCAATCAATCGCACTGTTATCTCTGCCTCGCTGGAAATGTCGAGCTTCAAACGAACCGAACGAGCGTTGAGTTCCATGCTGCACCGCGGTCTGAGCGCAGGTTTCTCGCTTTATCCTGAATGGAGCTGCCGGTCGCGCGCCTCTATCACCTTGAACTGCAGCTCCGCGGCGCCTATCGTGGACTTCCTTCGTCGGAAGGATCGCGAAATGCAAATACGATCCAAGGCGTATAGGCACTTCATTTCAATTTGCCGATCGCTGCGCGATCTGGTGTCGCCGCACGATCAGAATGTCCCAACACCGACTTCCCCCCTACTCGCTTATGCTGCGGCCATGCTGGCACTGCTTTTGGCGATATTAGAAGTGGACCTTCACCTGGCTGACCTGCAATTGATCGGAATTATGAGTGAAGGGGATCAGGATGATCCTATTTTTTTGGCTCTTTTGAGCCCATAGATCGCTCTTCGGGGAGACGACAATTGCGCCATAATCGGAGTGGGAATACGATTCCCCTGCAGCGCGTCCAATTACCCTGCGCTGCAGCAACCTTTCCCCCGTTCGCTATCGGTGTGCGGGGGATTTTTCTTGTCAAGAAGGGAACTGTTTCTCAAAAAGCCAGAAAACCTCTTTGGCGAGGTATTGTGTAGAGCAGCAAGTTTCTGGCCAATCGGCTCAGATCGAGCACAGCTTTGGTCAAACTTTCGCGGCTCCGTTTCGTCTCCTGCTTAAGCCAGGATCGGGTGTCGGAGTTTCTGCTCAGGGAATCGGTGAAATAATCGAGAGCATCGAGATGCTTTGAAAGCGCCTTGATGGTGAGCACCAGTTCGGCGTGAGATGCCAAAATGTCATTATCAGCGAATGTCACGATCGTATCAGGCTGCGATGGGCTAACAGTCTTCTCTCGTCTAAACAATTGAACCACGTTGCTCATGCTGCTCTCTTGAAAATCACCAAAAGCCAACTTGTACCCAGTTCGCTCGAGTCGTTAAGCGGCCCTCACCGTGTTTAAAAACTTGGCTACCTCCAGCTTGAGGCGATTGCTTTCTCCGGAAAGGGACTGAGCCGAGGAAAGAACTTGTGAGGAAGCAGAGCCGGTCTCACGAGCTCCCTTGTTAACATCGACAATATTATTGGCGACCTGGACGGTACCTTGGGCCGCTTGCTCGACATTACGAACAATTTCTTGCGTCGCGCCGCCTTGCTGGTCGACAGAGGTCGCAATCGTTGCTGCAATTTCGGAAATCCGGCCGATTGTGGTTCCAATCTGCTTGATCGCGAGAACCGAATCCTGAGTGGCAACCTGCATTCCAGCGATTTGGCTGCTGATTTCATTGGTTGCGCTGGCAGTTTGCGCGGCGAGCGCTTTCACCTCCTGCGCAACGACCGCAAATCCCCGTCCGGAATCGCCCGCACGCGCTGCCTCGATCGTAGCGTTGAGGGCCAGCAAATTGGTCTGCTCTGCGATCGTCGTAATCAGATTGACGACGTCGCCAATCCGTATGGCGGCTTTTGACAATTCGTTGATGCGCGCATCGGTCATCTCGGCCTGGTTGACGGCCTCGCCGGCGATCCGGTTCGAACTCCTGGACTTGCCGGCTGATTTCGGCAATTGACGCGGTCATCTCTTCCGTAGCTGCGGCAACCGATCTGACGTTCACCGACGCTTCTTCGGATGCGGCCTCCACCATTCCCGACAATTGTTGTGTCTCCTCGGCGGTCCTGGTTAGAGTGGTTGCCGCAGTTTCCAGCTCTGACGAGGCAGAGGATACTGTCTGTACGATCTCACCGACCGCGGCCTCGAATTCGGCAGCGAGTTTGCCCATTTCAATTCTTCGCTGAGCACGCACATGTTTTTCCGCTTCTGAGCGTTCGGCGCGCAGCCGGTTAGACTCAAGCATGTTGCCCTTGAAAACCTGTAACGCTTCAGCCATGTCGGCAATTTCGTCAGAGCCGCCCGTAGCGATTTCGGCATCTAAATCGCCCGCAGCGATGGATTTCATGCTGTTCTGCAGATGCACAAGGCGACGCACGACCCCACGGCCAACATAATACCAGCCGATGACGAGCGCGGTGCCAAGACTGACCAGTGCGAGGCAAATGAGGATAATCCGACCCTGCCGGATCTCTGCCTCGGATTCACGGACCGCTCTTGCTGCCGCCGCCTCGCTACGCGTTCCCAGGCTAGTGACTTCTTTTTCGAACTCCTGGACGATCGTGCGATTTTCCAACACGACAGCGGCGCCGGTCTTTGCGGCAACCAGCTCCCTTTGCTTAAGCTCGAAGATATTGCCGGCATCCTTGCCGGTCTTGACCAATTCATCGACGAGTTTCGACGTCTCCGGATCCTTGGAGGCGGAAGCCGCCTTGCCGAGGCGTCCTGCCGTTGCTGTGAACCGGTCCTTGACCGGCGGCAGCAGATCGGCCGACGGCAGGTCGGCCGCTTCGACCAGGATTCCGAGCAAGAGGTTGGATTCGGCACGCAGCTCAAGGACTGCTTGCAGGGAGACTACCTCGTTGTCAGCCAGCGCGGCCAACGTCTTCTGAATGTCCTCAAGGTCCTTCTTGTCCGCCGCCGTTTGCAGGCCGATCGTTAGGGAGAATCCAGCGTCATCGGCTATCGGTGCCAGTTTTTCTGCAAGTTTCTGATGAGATTTCCGAAGGCTGGCGACAAGCGCGTCCCGGGAGGCGGCAATGGTCTGGCGCTCAGTGACAGACTGGACCAGCCGGTCGAGATTTAGCAGGATGCGATCAGCGGTCTTGTTTAGCCGTGTTGCATCCTCGGCGGCGAGTGAACCGATGGTTTGCGTGAGTTCCTGACGTTCAACCGCTAGAACCTTGAAGGCCTGCTCGCGCTCGGCGGCATCAGTTGCGGCGAGAAGGCGCGGGGCAGCGGCGGCGACTTCCCCGGCAGCTCTGACGACCTTGGAGGTGTGCGTGATCTCTGGCAAGCTCTTGTCGGCGATAGCGCCAAGTGACCGCCCTAGGCTGTCATAGGAGACAATCGCGCTGCTGCTAGCCAGCACGGTGAGCGCAGCGACGACCCCGAAGGCCGTAAACAATCGACCACGAAGGCCCAGGTGATACCACGACATCGCAGTCTTCATTGTCAATCTCCAGGTAGCAGTCACCGTCGTGCCGCAAACAGCCTGGGTTTCTCCCTTCGGTGCTTTGCGGCCGCTCGTGGTTACGATCCGGACTTTTCGAGGCGATCGACCGCCTTGAAGCTACCGTCCGGCTGGATCACGGTCAGGAACACTTGATCCGAGCCCCGATTGCTGGAGGGGCTGTAGGCGAGCTTAAATCCGCCGAGATCAAAGGTGCCAACCTTTTGCACCGCTTCGACCAGAGCTTGCCTGGTGGGATCGCCGCCGACCTTTTCTAGTACCGCGATGATGGCTCGCCCAACAAGGTAGCCTTCGAGCGAGACGAAGCCTGGCCGAGCGTCCGGAGCGTTCGCCTTGAGCGAAGCCTGGTAGCGCGCGACCACGGGGATCGTAGAGTCGCCCGGGAAGGGAACGACCTGTGTGATTACGACGCCGGCGCCCGCCGCGCCGAGTTCCTTTGCAAGGGCGTCGGAACCAACGAATGAGATATTCACAAAGGTCGCGTCGAACTTGATCTGCTTGGCCAATTTGATGAATTCGGCCGCGGGCTTGTAGGGGCTAATCATGATGACTGCTTGAGGCTCAGCCTTCTTGATGGTCAGCAGTGCGGTTTTGACAGCCACTGTGTTCCGCTCGAAAGTACCTTCCCCGGCGAGCTGCATCTGCCGCTTGTCGAGTGCTTTCTTGACGCCGGCAAGGCCTGCCTGACCGAAAGCGTCGTCCTGGTACATGATCGCGATTTTAGATGCGCCGAGATCCTTGGTCAGGTGCTCGACCATAGCTTCGGTTTCCTGGAAATAGCTCGCGCGAATATTCATCACCAGCGGTTTGTAGGGTTCGCGCAGAACCTCAGCGCCGGTAAAAGCGCCGATAAAAGGAGCACCGGCTGCGGTCGCAATCGGCAGAGTGGCGGCTGATGTCGGCGTACCAACCGCACCGGCAATAGCGAAGACCTTATCTTCCTCAAGCAGCTTCTTGACTGCTTCAATGGATTTGGTCGGTTCGTACCCGTCATCGACACTCTTGAGTTCGAGCTTCCGGCCCTTCACGCCGCCGGCCTTGTTTGCTTCGGCAAACGCGGCCTCAAGACCCATCTTCATACCTTGCCCCAGAGCCGACGCCGGACCTTCGAGCGCCGTGGCCTGACCAAACACGATCTTGTCGGCAGAGACGCCATCTTCGGCGTACGCAGAAATTCCGACCGCCAGCAAGGCAGCTAAAGCAATAGGAAACACGTTGAATGAAGAGGCTCGCATTTGGGAAATCCCTTGCTCTGGAATGGTTGGTGACTGGCTCAGTAGGGGCGCGGTTTCCTGCCCCGGAACAGCAAAATGACGAATATTTGTGCAAGTCTGCCCTTAGAACCTTCACAAACAATTAACTAACAGTGAGCTCGACAACTTGATCTAATCCCGCGATGAACCAACTCCCGCAACGGCTATTCCCACCTGCACGAAGCGGCTTTGGATCGTGCGCGCCGTCTTCCAAAATGGCGAATGACGTCCCAATTCAAACTTTCGTTTCTCTGATTCACCCCCCATTCACCCCATAACGAGATCGATAAAGCAGACGGGGGCGCCTGAACCGCTCGTTAAGCGGCCTTGCTTAAATGTGGTGCATTGCAAACAGGGGGAATTAAGATGAAAAAAATTATCGTGTTTGTTGCCCTAATATTCGCCTTGGGCGCTTTCGCCGGCCGGCCGTCGGCTGACGTACCTCATCAAGCCACTATGGACACGTTGTCGCCGCTGGCGATGATGCAGGAATCGCGAACACTTCCATCAGAATCCTACGACACCTTCTGACCGTTCAGCGGGCTCGCGGATCGAGTGTTCGGAGATTCCGGGCTAGTTCCCGATTTCCGGACGGCCAGTTTGGGGGTACCATTTGATTGCAGAGTTCTAGTACCTGTGCACAGTGATTATGACTCTTTGGATGCGATGGGATAGGCGCGGCCCATTTTGGCGCGGGCCTTGTCGGTTGTGAACATCCATTTGATGCGGGCGCCGGCGGCGTTTCGTTGATGCTCCCATGCGGCGATTTCGCTGCGGAGCCAATTTGGGTCGTCAATTCGACGATCCAGGCACTGACCGCGCAGCACGCCGATCTCGATCTCGACCATGTTGAGCCAACTGGCGTGCTTTGGGGTGTAGTGGAACTCCAAACGCTTCAGAATCCGCCGGGCCTCGGCGGGCGCAAAGGCCTCATAGAGGGAGCCTGCCGAATGGGTCGACAGGTTGTCCTGCACGACCCGGATGCACGCGGCATCGGGATAATGAACATCGACGAGTTCGCGCATGCACTGGGCGTAATCTTCTGCCGCCCTCCGCCCGGTGATCTTGACCTTGCGCCAGGACCGATGCACGTCGATGCAGACGAACAGATTGACGGTGCCGTTACGGCGGTACTCACAATCGTAGCGTTCGAGCCGGCCCGGCTCCGCCGGGATCGGTTGGCGCACCTCGCCGATGAGCTGGACCGGGCTCTCGTCGAAGCAGACCACCGGCCGGTCGGGATCTGGTGTTTCGGCATAGAGGTCGAGCACGTCTTCCATGCGGGCGACGTATTCGCCATCGACCTTTGGGATGCACCACATATCCTTGCGCCACGGCTTAAGACCGTTTTCGGCCAGCCGCCGGCGCACCGTTTCGCCCGACAGGCTCTCGTGATCGGTAAGCTTGACCATCGCCCCGGCCAAAAGCTCCAGCGTCCAGCGCGCGCGACCCTCCGGGGGACTCGCGCAGGCGGTTGCCACCAACAGGGCTTCCTCCTTGCCGGTGAGCTTGCGCTCCGCCCCAGGACGCGGCTCCTCGCTCAGCGCCCGCTCCAGATTGCCTTCCACGAAGCGCCGCTTGGTCCGGTACACGGTGGAACCGCTCACCGCTACCGTGCGGGCAATTTCCTCGTCGCCGCAGCCGGCATCGGCCGCCAGCAATATCTGGGCGCGCTTGAGCTTGCGGGCGGCCCGTTTGCCCTTGTTCAACATTGCGGTGAGTTCGCAGCGTTCGGCTTGGCTCAATTCGACCGGATAACGTACATTCATCACGACCTCCTTGTCGGAGGACCGGACAAATCGACAAATGAATCAAAAATCAGGCGCCGCGCGCAGCCTCAGCGCTCAAGGCTTCACCGAAAAGCAAGGCCAGTATCTGGCCTTCATCTACACTTACGCCCACATGTTCGGACGCCCGCCCGCCGAAGCCGACTTGCAGCGCCACTTTCAGGTCAGCCCGCCTTCGGTCCACCAAATGATCGTGACGCTCGAACGGAATGGCCTCATTCGCCGTCAACCCGGCATCGCCAGAAGCATCCAAATCCTCGTTGCTCCGGAAGACCTGCCCATCCTAAATTGGCTCGGAATCAACCAGTCAGAACCACTGTGACGAGCTACTAGTTCTGCAATCCTAGACAAGTGACTTAGCCCCGCCAGATCTCTGGCGGGTTTTTTAATTTGAAAATGCAGTTCGTCTAACTCGGCAAATGCTCGCCCTGCTGTTCTGGACGAACAATCCGCCGAGAAACTAAACTCACGCACTGCCCGCGACCTAACGCTTTGGGCCCTCAGCCCTTTGGGGAATTGCGTTCCTGGGGTGACTGATGCAGATCGATCGATTCCGTTGGGCAACATATGAACCCGTGCAACTGCAAAACCGGTCGACTGCCAAATCGTTGCGACCAGCACCATCGCGACCAATATCAGCCGGGTGGTCGGCTGGTCGATGAACGCAGCGATGACAGCGCAGCTCGTCACCGACGCCCTGGTGATGGCGATTTGGCGACGAGGCAAGCCTCACTCCTTGCTGCACCATTCCGACCGGGGCAGCTAATACACCAGCGAACAGTTCCAGAGGTTGATGGCCGATCATGGCGTCGTCTGCTCGATGAGCCGTTCCGGCAACGTCTGGGACAACGCGGCGATGGAGAGCTTCTTCTCGTGTCGTTGAAGACCGAGCGAACGGCGGGCAGAATGTACCGAACGAGAAACGACGCCAGGGCCGATGTGTTCGATTACATTGAGTGCCTCTACAACTGCGCATCAGAACACCCATCTGTCTATGTTGTTGAAGAGAAGAGACTTTGCTGATTGGGATGCGATCCCGTGGGGTATCTTGGGTTCTGTCGCGCTCGTTCGGCGATAGATTGAGCAGCCGTTGTTATCAGCGTGGCGCGGGCGAAGATCCATGGGCCGTCCGATAGCGGATGGAGGGCTTCGATTTCGCCAGCTTCAGCGGCCAGCCGGAGCGTCTTGGGCGCGATTTTCAGGAGCTTTGCGGCGTTGCCGAGGTTGAGCCAGGGTTCGATCCCGTCCTCTGCGGGCTTGAACACCGGAATGTGGTAGTTCGAGCGCATTGATGTGACGCGCTCGCGGGTCCAGCGATTGCCATTGCCCGTCTTGAGGCCGTTGCGGTTGAGGAGGCCGGCAATCAGATCGTCGCTGGCGATCAGCACCAGTTGACGCACGGCTTGGATAATATCGGGGGAAGTGCTGTTGCGCTGTCCACGCCGCCGCTTGGGCAAGCGCAACTCGCTGTGGGCGCCACCCACCCAGTGGACGATGAGAACGATCTCGGAGGCTGCGTCGTCGATGTCGGCCACGACCTCGTGGATCAGGGCGCGCACGATGCGCTTCTTCAGCCGTGCATCGGTCGTAGGCGCCGTCCAGATAGTCTTCAGATCGGTGGCGAGCGACGCAAGCATCGCTGGATCAGCGGCAGGCATCGACCGTGCTGCGTCGTGGGTGGCAATTTTGCCTTCCACCTCCGCGGCATGGACAAGCGCTTTGTTCCAGCGCGCTTCCAGTTCGGCTGTTACAAGACGGTTTGTCGGGTCAGCGGCATCGTATTGCCGGAAGGCCCGGTCGGCGGCATAGCGCGCCGCTTCCAGATCGCGACCGAGTGCATCGCGCACCTGATCCCGCCGTTCGCCAGCTTCCTTGGCGGCAGCAGTTGCAGCGGCAATAGCGCCTGGGCCGACAACGCCAAGCAGCGCTTCCTCGATTGCGTCATCGACGCGCAATCCGCCGAAGCCGATGCAGTGAGGGCCGCCATTGTCCATCCAGGCGCGGCTGCAGCTGTAGCGCGGGATATGGTGCTTCATGCCAGAGTACCGGAGGGTGAGCTTACGGCCGCAGCGCTTGCATCGGATCAAACCGGCCAGCAGCGCGTCGCCATGCTTGGGCGCGCCGTGATGCCGACCGGTGGGAACGTTGCTGCTGACCATTGTGCGGACCGCCTGGAACCTCTCCCAGCTCACATACCCGTCGTGGGTATTGAGCTTCAGCGTCAGCCATTCGTCCCGCGTCTTGCGGCGGATCTTCACGCTCACGCCCTTGGCGGTGTATCCCGCCGCCACAGCCGTCTTACCATAGGCATAGGCACCGCCGTAGACCGGGTTCTCAATGATCCGGTGGATGGCGGAGTAACTCGGTCGCCGCCAGGTGGTGTCGCCGTTGGACTGCTTCACCGGTAGATTGAGATTGTACTCGTGGAGCCAGCAGAGCGCCTGTCGCGCGCTACCCAGTTCCTCGACCTTGTCGAACACCAGCTTGATCGCTTCCTGGACACGCCGATCCGGATCTTTCTCATAACGGTCGCCGGCCTTCACGAAGCCCACGGGCGCCGCGACAACCAACTCGCCCCGGCGCGCCTTCTCGTAGCGGGCCGAGAGCGAGCGCTGGCGCAACAGATCCAACTCGTACTCGTTGAGGCTGCCCTTGAGCCCGAGCAGCAGGCGGTCGTTGCCATGCCTCGGCGCATAGATGGTCTCTTGATCGACCAGAACGGTATCGACCACGCGACACATCTCGATGAGTTGCTGCCAATCCCGGCTGTTGCGGGCGAAGCGCGAGACCTCGCGGGCGCAAACCGCACCAACCTTACCGAGGCAAACCTCCGCTACCATCCGCTCAAAGCCAGCGCGCTGTACCCCGCCGGCGGCTGAACGACCGAGATCATCATCGATCACTTCGATCTCTGACCACCCGAGCGCCGTCAGCCGGTCTCGCATCGCGTATTGTAACGCGCTGCTCTCGCGATTGTGCAGTACTTGATGTGCTGAGGATTGGCGCACGTAAAGAATCGCCTTACGTTCCAGGTGATGAGGCCTAACCTTGTCAGAGATCATGACCGACCTCCTTCGCTGGCGGCGTCGCTGTTGTCGCAGCATGGTCGAGGATCAACTGCGTCATCAGGCTCGTGAGGGCCGCCCGCGCCTCCGCCGGCAGCTCCGGCCATGCCGGCGCGCCGATGGCGTTGTTCGGCAGGCCGCTCCCGAACAGATCCATCTGATGCTGCAGCCGCGATCGTCGATTGTGTCGGTATCCTTTCCCTGAGTTTGTCGTCTTGCGTGACATGGGTCTCTCCCCGATTCTGGTCGTGAGAGGCTCTGGATGCACCGGAAAGCGGGACGGCTGATGGCGTTTGATCCTTTAACGCCAGATCGAGAAGCGCAGAGAGCACCGCAAGTGCGTCGATGCTGACAAACGGCTGAGCCGCCAAAAGCTCGGGGTCAGGGCACGCCGTCCGGTCGAACATCCATGCCGGCACTTCAAGCCACCGATCTGCTTGCGACCCATCCAGCGTGCAGCGAAAAACAATACAGCCAGCCTTGTCGATTGTCCCATGAACGCAAACTCGGCGACCAAACCAAGGATGATGCCGATAAAGAACCTCGCGAAGCACGGTCCTGTGGGCGTTCTCAAACCTCGTTGTACAATCCGAAACGCCGGCACTCGACGATCGGTTACATGAGCCCTATGGAGTTCGAAAGGCAGGCTGGATTAGCTTAAGCGGGTGTCAACCGAACCGGACTCCGGCACCGCAGCAAATGGCATCATCAATCATCTCGTCAGCACGCAACAAGAGCTCGGGAATGGTTAGGCCAACTGCCTTCGGGCTCGCTCACTGAAGCTGGTGACAGGGAGGTTCACCGGTGTTGAGCGAATTCCCCTCACCAATGGAAAAGCGGCCAACTGCCGGCGTTAGATGGCCGCCTCGGTCTGCGCGTCGAAAACGTGAAGCCTGGAAGGCCGCATGGCAACGCGCAGCTTGTCGCCCACCCTCACCCTCGCGGTCGGCTCGACGCTCGCCACCATGATACTCTCGCCGACCTTCATATCGAGCAGGATTTCCGAGCCGAGTTGCTCGACCACCTCAATCACAGCATCGAAGCACGGGTGGCCGAGATCAGCGCTACCCGCCACGGTAAGGTCCTCCGGCCGCACGCCGAGCATGACCTCGCGTCCTATATGGCCGCGCAGGCGCTGCGCGGTCTCGTCCGGCAGCTTGATGCACAGGCCGGAGTTCTCGGCGATCAGCGATCCGTTCGCCTCGGTCACCGTAACGGCGGCGAAATTCATGGCCGGGGAGCCGATGAAACCGGCGACGAACTTGTTGGCAGGCTGATTGTACAGCTCGAGTGGCTCCCCCACCTGCTGCACCACGCCGTCCTTCATGACGACGACCCGGTCACCTAGCGTCATGGCCTCGACCTGATCGTGGGTAACGTAAATCGCGGTGGTGCCGAGACGCAGATGCAGCTTCTTTAGCTCAACGCGCATCTGCACCCGCAGCTTGGCATCGAGGTTCGACAGCGGCTCGTCGAACAGGAACACGCGGGGGTGGCGCACGATGGCACGGCCTAACGCCACGCGCTGGCGCTGGCCGCCGGAAAGCTGGCGCGGCTTGCGCTTTAGCAATTCGCCGATGCCGAGGATGTCGGCCGCATCCCGCACACGCTGGTCAATCTCGGGCTTTTCGAATTTGCGCATCTTCAGGCCGAACGCCATGTTGTCGTACACGCTCATGTGCGGGTAGAGCGCATAGTTCTGGAACACCATGGCGATGTCTCGGTCCATAGGCGCCAGTTCATTGACCACGTTGCCGTCGATTGAGATATCGCCGGAGCTGATCGCCTCAAGTCCAGCGATCATCCTGAGCGTCGTCGTCTTGCCGCAGCCGGACGGTCCTACGAACACCACGAACTCCTTGTCGCGGATCTGCAGATTGAAATCTTTGACAGCGTGCACGCTGTCATAGAACTTGTTGATCCCCTTGAGGACGACCTGTCCCATTGGTCTCACCTGCCTCCCAGCCGCCTAAGCGCATTCTGTATGCGCGCTTTCCAATCCCCACGATCCGGGGCGCTGTCAGCCCTTCACCGATCCGGTCAATCCCGCGACGTAGTGCTCGACGAAAAACGAATAGGCGATAGCAACCGGGATCGATCCGAGCAGGGCGCCAGCCATCAGCGGTCCCCAGAAGAATACATCGCCGCGAATCAGCTCCGATGTGACGCCCACCGGCACCGTCTTCTGCTCAGGCGATGACAGGAAGACGAGTGCATAGATGAACTCGTTCCACGACAGCGTGAATGCGAAGATACCGGCCGAAAGGATGCCCGGAATCGCCACCGGGATCACGATGTAGAGCATGGCCTGCCAGCGCGAGGCGCCGTCAATGCGCGCGCATTCCTCGAGCTCCTTGGGCACTGCCTTGAAGTAGCCCATCATGAGCCAGGTGCAGAACGGAATAAGAAAGGTCGGGTAGGTCAGAATCAGTGACCAGGGCGTGTCACCCAGCCGATAGTTGCGGATGATCTCGGCCAGCGGAATGAACAGCAGCGTCTGGGGCACCAGATAGGTGATGAAGATGCCGGTGCCCAGGCTGCCGGCAAAAGGAAAGTTCAGCCGTGACAGAGCATAGCCGGCGAACACGCCACACACGAGCGAGATGGCGGTTGACGCCAGCGCGATGAACGTCGTGTTCCACAGCCACGTTGCAAACAGCGTCTCGTCGAACAGGTACCTGACGTGATCCCAGGTCGGTTTCCAGGTCCAGAACGGATTGTAGTTGATCGAATTCCAGGGTCGGTAAAGTTCGCCATCCGGCCGCACCGAAGTGATCACCATCCAATAGAACGGAAACAGCAGGAAAAGCAGGAACAGCGCCATCGGGACGTAGAAGAACACCCACTTTCGCCACCTTGCGCCTTCGATCATGGCTCAGCGGACCTCTACGCGGCGGATGTAGAGAAGTTGGATGATAACGACCAGAAACAGGATCGGAAACATGGCGAGCGAGATGGCCGCGCCTTCGCTCAAAAGGCCGGTACCGATGCCGATCTGATAGGCGTAGGTGGCGAACAGGTGCGTCGCGTTAGCTGGTCCGCCGCCCGTCATTACATAGACGATCTGGAAGTCGGAGAATGTCTGAATCACCGAGAACAGCATCACGACCATGGTTACGGGCAGCAGCAGCGGCCAGGTGATGTGCCAGAACCGCTGCCACGGCTTGGCGCCGTCGATGGCGGCGGCCTCGTTGAGTTCGGGACTGATGGTCTGCAGGCCGGCGAGCAGGCTGATCGCGAAGAACGGCACCCCGCGCCAGATGTTGACGATGATGATCGAGATCATGGCGAGGTCTGGATCGCCCAGCCAATTGATCCGACCGGTGATCAAGCCGAAATGGTAGAGGAGCCAATTAAGTACGCTAAATGTCGGATCGAACATCCACTTCCAGGCGAAAGTCGAAAGCACGGTCGGGATGATGAAAGGCAGCAGGATGAAGGCACGCGTGAAAGCCTTGCCGCGGAAATTGCGGTTGAGCAGCATGGCCAGCCACAATCCGAGCGCCAGTTTGAAGACGGTGGTCACGCCCGTATAGACGAAGGTGTTGTAGACGGAGGTGCGGAAGATTCCGTCATTGAAGATCTTGTAGAAGTTGGCGAGGCCGACGAAGTCGCCGGGCACACCGACGCGCGAGCTGGTGACCGACAGCAATATCCCTCGAATGAAGGGATAGGCAATGAACATGCCGAGCAGCACGATGGTCGGCACCAGCAGCACGAACGCCAGCCAGCGCTCGTCCTCGATCAACCGTTGTCGCCGCGGAGGGGGCGCCTCGCGGAACGTGGTGGCGGAAACCGCGCTTATCGCCATGTTCGACCCTCGTCGGCTGGAAGATTCCCTTGCTCCCCGCGAAAAATGGGAGGGAGACGGCTTAACCTCAGACGTAGACCTTCGAGAGTTCAGCCTCTGCCCACTTCACGGCATCCTCGGCGGGCATGCCTTGGACGGCCTTTGCGTACATATCAATGATGACGTACTTGGTTACGACCTCGGCTGCCTTGCGCGTAGAAGGCCCTTGGTAGCCAGCGAAGCGCCCCGTGCGCGCCGCTTGCTTGTAGGGCAGCATGATCGGGTCGTCGCCCCACAGCTTGTGCTTTTCCCAATCCGTGGTCGGGCCGACCGAGAAGCCCTTCTGGGAGACGAACCACTTGTCGTAGACGTCCTTGGAGTGAATCCAGCCAAGGAATTTCTTCGCCGCATCCTGGTTCTTCGAATAACCCATCAGGAGGTTCGAGAACGGGACGTGATAGCTGAACTGCCCGCCGGGGCCCTTGGGCAGCGCGGCGTGCAGGATGTCGTCCTTCAGTTGCCCGCCTGCCTCCGTCTTGTAGGTATCCGGCTTGCGCAGAGCCTCGATGTAGATCGAGGCGCCATTGAGCGTGGCGCTGCACGTCCCGGACAGAAAAGCGCGGTTGTTGTTGGAATCGTCCCAGGCGAGCCCGCCTTCATCGTGGGCGTCCTTCCAGAAGGCCACCATGAACTTCACCGACTCGACCGTTGCTGGGCTGTTCAGCACAACCGTCTTGCCGTCTGCTTCGACCTCTTTGCCGCCCCAGGACCACAGGTAGGGGTAAGTGAAGGCGGGCGCATCACCGAAGGTGTGACCCAGCGTTTGGCCGATGGGCCGTCCCTTTGCCTTCAGCTTCTTGCCGGCCTCGCGATACTCTTCCCACGTCTGGGGAAATTTTCCATCCGTGTAGCCGATCTCGGCAAACCAGGACTTTCGGTATGCGATCTGCAGGCCGACGATGCACCACGGCACTCCGATCCATTTCTTGCCGTCATTGGCGACAGCGCGGGATGTTTCGTAGAAGCCGCCCTGGCCCCTGCCGAGTTCCTCAGCGATGTCGCTGACGTCTATGACGCTCTCGCCGTAAAGTTGCCCCCAATTGTTGAGGACGCAGACGACGTCGGGGCCTGACCCCGACTGGATCGCCGAGGTGACACGGGCCTGGATGTCGTTAGCATTGATGGTCTCGATATTGAGCTTTATGCCGAGCGCCTTCTCGCCCTCCTTGGCGATTTCGTTGCGCAGAAGCTGATCTGACGCCGGAACGAAGTCGGTCCAGCGCAGCCAGTGTACCGTCGTGCTCTGTGCAAAAGCGGGCGCGCGGCCGGTGGCCAGGATGCCGGCCATGCCGCCCACGAGCGCGGTACCGCTCTTGAGGATGTGACGTCGGGTTACTGTCATCATGCATTCCTCCCTTGGTGTGTCTGAGCTGATGCCCTCTGGCCAGTCTTACGCCGGCTTGGTTCAGTCTATCGCGCCTCCGTGGTTCAACGCATGCGCACACGTGCGCAATACGTTGGCTCGATGATCATTTGTTGGTGTTCCACTTGCAGCGCCGTGGTGGCGAGTTCGCCGCGAAACAAGGCGAATTCTTTGCGGAGCAACGGCGCGATTACATCGCGCCCAGTCGTAACGGCGATACCACGGGCGGCCTGGATCGCGTCGGCGCTGCTGCCAGCGCATCAACCCTACCGTCATAACGGTCCCTCCCGCGCAGCGACGGTCTTGCCGTGGCAAAGCGGGTTTTCCCCGTCTTATATCAAATTCGGTACCGGAAGCTGGCGCGACGTCATTGTCGCCCGTCGCACCAGGAAATCAAGTGCTAGCTCTGACGCGCCGGCCATGGTCTCACTTCGTGAACTGGCCCGCCGGCAGATCCCTTCGGTGCAGATAGTGCTTCAATCGAAACGGGCGGTTATCGATGGCCACGGTCGATGGTCCTGCCGACGCATGCTATGTCTCAGAATGAGCACATCGCTATGTCCCATAAGACAGCCGCTACAGTCGCACAGACCATTGGCATCGACCCGGGCAAGAACACCCTGCATCTGATCGGCCTCGACGACAAGGGGGCAATCGTTTTGCGGGAGAAGGTCACCCGCGGCCGGATCGCAGCCCGGCTCGCCAATGTGCTGCATTGCTTCGCAAGATTCAGGACCGTAAAAGGACGGAGAATCCCACGACAGCGAGCCGC
>CAVUHE010000015.1:0-48019 GCA_963741185.1 uncultured Alphaproteobacteria bacterium
TTCCTGGTTCGAGTCCAGGCAGGCCCACCAATGATATCAATCGCTTATCGGATTTTCATTTCGTCGGCCGTTCGTCACCGCACCAGAAACGGCTCGTTTTGTCACTCACTGCTCTACCTCGATCAAACTACCGCTCCACGTTCACCGTGACCATGGTTTCTCGTTCTTGATGGTCAATTCGGCGGCTCGCTCGAACGAAAGGGCCGAGCGGCAGTCTGCGCTTCCTCCGTCGAACGGCTTGCCGACGGTCGATGTATCGCAACGATCCCAGCTACCCAGCTCAAGTTCACGCCTTCTCACCAAATTCAACGCATCGTCGTAACATCATGGTCGCCGCGCATCACCCAATCAAGTGATGGTGGCACTGCCAGATAGGATTTCGCCTGTCTGAATTTTGATGTATTCTGGCTTCGCACAATCTAAAAGGGTAAGCTGTCCACATTGGTCCCCGGCAACTCTCCGCATTATCGGAGGCATCACGGCAATCGACCCGACCAGCGTAGGTGATGTCGTCATCGTTGTTCCGGGCATCATGGGCAGCGAACTCGTTGACGCAAATGGCCATCGGATTTGGTCCGTCAGCGCAGGAGCGCTGGCCAACGCGGTTCGAACTCTTGGCAAGTCGCTACGCCGACTACAGCTTCCTGCTGATATTGGGGACAATCCGCCGGACGACGGTGTCCGCGCAACAGCTTTGCTCACGAGCCTGCACGTCATCCCGGGATTGTGAAGTCCGATCACCGGCTACGACGGGCTTCTCGATTTTCTTCGCGGCCCTAGATTTCGCCTTGTCGAGGCCGATCCCGGCGACCGTGGTGTGATTCCGAATCTCATTCCTTTCCCGTACGATTGGCGCCTGTCGAACCGGTTCAATGGTCGGCTGCTTGCGCGGGTCGCTGTCGATGCCCTGGAGCGCTGGCGAGCGCAGCCCGGCATGGGCGAGGCAAAGCTGGTCTTGATCTGTCATTCCATGGGAGGACTCATCGCCCGATGGTTCGCCGAGCAGGAAGGCGGCGCTGAGCTGATCCGTGCGCTGATCACGATCGGAACGCCACATCGAGGGTCACTTAAAGCACTCACGACCCTGGTCAACGGTCTCGACCCTGGGATCGGGCCGTTGCGGATACCGCTCACCGAATTCGCGCGCAGTCTGCCCTCACTCTACCAATTGCTGCCGCAGTACGATTGTCTCATTGTTGAAAACGCTCGCGCCGGCCTGCACGGGCAGCAATCCCTGGGACTCGACGCAGAAATGCTTGCAGACGCCACTGCGTTCCACGGGTCGATCGCGGGCGCCGAGACGTTGCCCTACACATTGCACAAGATCGTTGGCATCCGTCAGCCGACACCGACAACTGCGCGGCTCGACGGGACGAAGATCGTGCCATCGGCCGAGATTGACGGCAAGAATCAGGGTGGTGACGGGACGGTGCCTGTCCTCGCAGCGCAGCCGGTCGCCGGGCGTGGTCGAGAGGTGCATGAGATCGCGAACCAGCATGGCGAGCTACAAGGCACCCGCTCGCTTCTTGACCTTGTGGACGGCATCCTTTCGCGCGAGAAGATCGTTTGGCAAGCAGCGCTTCCGGACGGATTTGGCGTGGAAATGGCGGACGTATGGTCGACCCAGCAGGAGCCGAGCTTACAGGTCACCGGTCAACAGAACCGACGACTCCTAGTCACGTTGAGGGATGAGAAGGATCAGCGGGTGTTTGGGCCCGTGCCAGTGCCGCCCGACGGGATCAGCTTCGGTCGCTTGGCCGAAGGAGGCTACCGGGCGATCGTTGCGAGCGGTAGTCCTGGCGGCCCTCCGCCAGTGGCCAAGCCTTTTCTCGTGATCGAGCCAGTCGAGTAAACGCAAGAGGTCGCAAGGAGGCCCGTATGATAGAGGGGAAACCTCGATGCGTCGTCATCGCCAACGGCATCTACGTCACGCTTCCAAAGCTGGATCGGGCGGTGCCGGACGCAGAGGACCTTGCGAAGGCTCTCGAGTCCACGCATCATTATCCGACGGAGGTTCTCCCAAATTTTGAGCGCGGCGCGCTGCTCGATTGGATCGACAAGCATCTTGGCAAGGATGCGTTGGTCGACGGGTCGCTGATCCTGGTCTGGATTGGACACGGGGCCGTCGGAGCCGATCATACGCTTCGAATGCTCGTCCGTTCAGGACAAGACGATGTCCAGGCGGCAACGGCCGGCAACCTCGGTGAATGGGCGGCGCGTACGGGCGCGCGTCAGAGTTTGGTTGTGATCGACACTTGTTTCTCGGGCGCAGGAGTTGTCGAAGCGGCGCGACTGGCCGATGCTGTCAACAGCGGCAGGGCGTCCCCGGAGAAAGCATGGTTTGGCGTGGTTGCGGCCAGCCTCGGCGACGAACCCGCCCGAAGTGGCGCGCTCGTCCGTGAGTTGGTTCTCCTCCTTCGAGACGGGCCGCGTCAGGCCGATTTTCGTTGGGATAGGACGCGGCCGTATATTTGCGGAGACGATTTCCTAAACGCCCTGCTCGCAGGCTGGAGCGAGCAGCGACAGCGGCCACACAAGCTCACGGCTGGCCTCAATTGGGATTTCATTCGCAACCCCAGGTTCGAACGCGGGATTCCCGACCAACCGATCGAGCACCTGTTGCAGGCGGCTCGCGGTGGTTCAGGGGACGAGAGCTACTTCACGGGCAGGGAGCATGCGCTGGCCCAGATCGTGACGTGGGTCGGTCGGCGCACGCCGAGCTTGCTCGTGCTTACGGGTCCGCCCGGCTGCGGCAAGTCGGCGGTCACCGGGCGCATAGTCAGCGTGTCATCATCGATCGAGCGCGCGAAATTGCTTGCGGCTGCGCCAGTTCCAGCGGAACTCGATCCGGGAGCGGGCTGTGTGGATGGGCAATTGCAGGCGCGCGGCCTCACAGTCGAGTTGGCGTCCGAACAGCTCGCGCGGCAACTCGATCTCGACGTCCGTAAGGGGTTGTACGGGATCCTCGCTGAAGCGCGTCGGCGTCGGCAGGAGAAGGATCCGCTCGTCCTGGTCGTGGACGGCCTTGATGAAGTTGGAACTTATAGCAGCAGCTTGGCGGTCGAATTCATCGCTCCATTGGCACGCGAAGCTCTCGTCCTCGTCGCGACACGCGATGTTCCCTCTGGTGACAAAACCCTGATCTCGCAACTGGGGCCCGCAGCGGTGGTTCTGGATCTCGGACAGGACGTCGAGGGAACACGGCGGGACATTGCGAACTATGTGAAGCGACGCCTCGCTGGTGTCGCAACCGCCATGAATCCAGACCTGGTCGCCGAAGAACTCGCCGCCGGAGGTGGCGCGAACGCGCCACAATTCCTGCTGGCGCGTCTCGTGACCTCACAACTGCGCGAGCGTCCTGTAGACACCTCCGCTGACGGGTGGCGGCTGGCGCTGGCGACCACGGTCGAGAGCGCGCTCGAGCGTGATCTGCAGAGCGTCGTGTTGACGATCGCGGACAAACCCCACCCCACGGCCGCGCGTGAGATGATCTGCGCATTGTCGCTGGCCCACGGTGGTGGATTTCCGGCCGATGAGCTTTGGCCCGCCGTGGCTACCGCGATCTCCCCAACCAGCGCGTCCTATACCCGAGAAGATGTTTATGAGGTGCTCACGAAATTTGGCCGCCATCTCATCGCGGGGTCTGATGGGGACCAACCGGTGTACCGAATCGCCCACCAGAGCCTGGTGGACTATGTGCGCGGCAACGCGACGCTTATGGCGGGGAACGAGTCAAAAACGGCGGCTCAGGTAGCTCCCGCAATCCTCGCCCAATACGACCGGTTGCTCGATGCGGGATTCAGGCCGCGCGATCATTCTTACCTGTGGCGCCATGCGTGGCGCCATTTGGCGGAAGCCGGTTCGAGCGGTCTTGCCGGTCTGCGTCATCTCGTAGAGCGCGACCGCGAGGCCTTTCTTCCCGATCTGGCCTCAGGTCTTGAACTGGCGAGTGGAAAGAGCTTCACTGCCGGCAATATCCCACAGGCTTTAGAGCTTATTCAAGAGGCTGTTGGTATCCGACGCCAACTTGGGGATAATCTTGCGCTTGCGATGGCACTTTTCAATCTGACATTCATTCAGACAGCCACAGGAAATCAGGCCAAAGCAGATGACACAGCCGCCGAGGCCGCAAAACTCGCGCGCGCAGCGGGCGACCGCCCCGAAGGTCGCGCCGCCTTAGGCGTAGCGCTCTTTGCTCGCTCTCACTCGCTCCTATTGAACGGCCATTTCAAGAGCGCATTGGTCCTGGCCCAAGAAGCAGTCGAACTGATCGAGGCCGGGGACGCGGGCGATCTATACGCAAGAGCAGCGGCGTATAGCGTCAAGGGGCGGGCGGCCTTCACTCTGGAGGACTTCGAGACGGCAGCGACAGCGTGCCAGCGCGCGGTGGATCTTATTGACGAGCAGCGCAACCCGGACGCGGAAAGGGATCTCCGGGCTGAGCCTCTCGCCATTCTGGCAAATATCGAGGTTATCAATTCAGCCTTGGGTCTTCCAGACGCGTCCGGGAAATACAGCTCCACCGTCATGCCGGCAGCTCGCAGGATGCTATCGGATTACCGAAGAAAAGGTAGCCAGGGGACCATCGACGATATTGCAGTTTCCAGCGGTATTCAGGCCTATGTCCGGGGAAGCATCATGGACCGCCTCCGAGGAATCGAGGCGCCCGACCCCGATGAGTTGCGCTCGATCTTGAAGGAGGCGATTGGGTTAGTACGGCCGTTTGCCGGTCAGATTCTTGCCGCGGCACTAACCTTGGCTGAGAGCGCGACCCTGTTTCTGAAGGTGGACGCCGTCGGCGCTGCCTCGGATTGTGCATATGCGGAAGAATGTCTACGGCGTATGGCCGACTCAAACGATCTCGCCGCCTACTTTTTGGGTCAATTGCTCGACGCGGCCAACGCGCTTCCGATAGCCCAATTGACACTGGGAGCGGACGGCGATGCGTCCACGATCCTCGCTCGGCAACGCGAGGCGGTGACGTTGCTCCGCAGATCGAGCATGTGGGCGGCTCGCGTCGCACTCGCGCGGGCTCTCTCCAATCTCAGCTCCCTGCTGACGCTACCTGCGCTAAGAGACGATGAGCTGGCGAGTGCAGTCCGATCGGACGGCATCGAGGCGTGGCGCGGACTCCTGGGAAAGGTTCCTGACGCCCGTGTCCAACTCGTGGCGCTTCTGTGCGATCAGGCCGCAAGCCTGTACGAGACGCGTACCGGAGAGGCGATCGATCTGGCACGTGAGGCAGTCTCAGTGGCCGAGAGTCTTCCTCAACCTCTGTACGCCGGCCTGGCCGGAATGGCCGAGACGAATCTTGCCGGCGCACTGCTCATAGGGGGCCAGCCAAAGCGGGGCATCGCTCCGGAGGTTCGCGACCTCTTGCAGCGAGCTGTCAAACACCTCGAACCTTTGGTACCGCATCCGCTTTTTTCCGGATTTCTCGCCGCCGCTTGCATGAACCTCGTGCAGACGAAGCTGCTCGACAGGCGCTACTCCGATGCGCTCGCGTTCGCCGAGCGCGCAGTCGCGCTACTTGATTCTCCTGACATCCTCCCGATTTTCTTACCGCAGCGACCAAGGGCGCTTCTCAACCTTGGTCAGGCGCAGCGGGAGAGTGGCCAGGTGGAGCTTGGGACCCAAACCCTGCGGAAGGAGATCGACAGGCTTCGCGCTACGGCGGAGGACAGTGAAAGCGGCGTGTTCGCCCTCGCGGGAGCGCTCAATCTTGCTGCGCCCGATTTTTGGGATGAGGTCCTCGAAGGTTTCGCTGATCGGCCCGATCTTCAGCGCACGCTCAACATCCTGCGATGGCGGCCGCCCAGCGATATGGCGGCGACCGTCGGCGCGCTAGTCGATGCTTTAGCCACTAACCCTGACACGAAGCATCGCTTCTTGCGGCAGCTCGCGAGAGCGCAACGCGCGCGAGCGCCCGAGGAATTTGATGCGACCTGGCGTGACGAGACCGGCGTGATTCCTCCCTGGCTGAAGCTCGACCTGGCGCGCGAATGGCTGGTCATCGCCTGGTGGAATACACAGAACTGGAAGCTGTCGCGAGAATATCTCAAATCGCATCCCGTTCTCCTCGATGCCGACACGGACAACGTACTCGAGGAGTTTGCTCTCGCGGGATTTAAGGACGAGCTCGTGAACCTTCACCGGGCACTTTTGGACGACAGCAGGGAACTGGGTGTGGATGCCGCCTACGGCCCCCTGCTCGCGGACGTCGAGATCCGGCAATGGATGCAGAGTGAGGATCCGGTACGATACCTGGCGGAACATGCCGAACTACTCCGGCCCGAAATCACGACGATGTTGCGAGACCAAGCCACGAAAGGCAATGCTGGACGCGCCCTGTTCGTGTCCATTCTCGACCTGGCTCACCGCGGCGAAAGCGAACTCGCGTTTCAAGCAACTCGAGAGCCAGGCTCGATGCATGCCCAACTCAGGGCTGCCTGGCGCTCTGCGGACATCACCCGCCTGGCTTCCCTGGCTACGATCGTACAGGGCTACACGGAAGATGCTTGGACCAAGCGAGTATCGACTTTGGCGCTCGCGGTTGCCCGTACTCTCGAGCACACAGACGAGCGGCCGGACTCTTTGATCGCCTTGGCGCTCGAAGGAAGCTCCGAGTCCGATCGCAGGGAACTGGTGGCCATCATCGGCGACGCCATCCAGTACCATCCAGCTTCCGCCCCCGAACTTGCTCGCCTGATCTACACGATAAGCGACACCGGAAGGAATTTGGGATAGAGGATGGTTGCATGCAGTGGCGCGACATAGCCACACGAAATCAGAGGGCAACGTTGATGTCGGAGGTGAACCGATATCCTCGATTGCGGACTGTACTGATGAGATCGCTGTTGGTCACGGCGTACAGCTTCCGGCGTATTCGACTGACCGACATGTCAATCGATGGTGCTGATCATTCGGCGTACCGCCCCAGTTTCGCACCAGAAATGAAATAGCCAAGTAGCTATGCGTTACTTCGAACTCGACGGCAACTTTCGTCGGTTACGAAGGAAAGTGGCTTTAGTTCTTCGCGCCCTGCAACATCTATCGGCCGGACTACCCGACCGCGCAGACGGCACTGAATTCAGAGGGAATCAATCCACGCGTTCAGACGCTCGGCTTCCTTGATCACCACGCTCGGATCGCGAAAGCAGTTGGCAAGCAACGAGACACCTTGCAGCGCCGCCAGGAGGTGGAGCGCCAGTCCAGCCTCTTCGTGATCCCGCCCAAGCGCAGCGAATTGCACCTCGATCCAGTTCAACAAGTCGCGCAGCGGCCGCGCAGCATGCTTCGCAAGGGGCGTATCTTCCTTGCCAAGTTCTGAACACAGGCTGCCGACAGGGCATCCGGCGCGCACCAAAGATTCGCGATTGTCTGCTGTGGATCGAACGAAGGCCTTCAGACGTTCCTTGGGCGTAGTGGCCTGTTCCCAGTGCGCGCGCAGTTGCTGAAACTCCTGGATGCGCTGGGCAATTATGGCCTCCCCGACCGCCGCCTTGGTTCTAAAATAATAGTAGACGCCGCCCGGAGGCACGTCCGCAGCCTCCGCAATTTCGGCAAGCGAGACTTTGCTGAAACCGCGCGCGTAGGTCAGGTCGGCGGCGGCGCGTGTAAGCCGGCTGCGCTTATCGTCACCCGCGATCAGCTTCTCTGTCATGTCCATCTAGCTCCAGCCTCCACAACATAAAGGGTGCTTCGCATATTTGCGTCATTGACTCCAATGCGGTTCTTCGGTATGAGTGAGTTAACTCACTTATACGATAAGCTACTGAAAATGGCAACAAAAATGGAAAAGCCGGCACTCGTATTCTATTGGCTCGCCAGCGTCGCGGCCGCCCTCCTGTTCGCTATTCCCGGGTCAGCGCTGCTGATGAAGGTGGCGCACTTCGCGACCGAAATGGCACGGCTTGGATACCCCGATTACTTCCTGTTCCTGTTCGGACTGCTCAAGGTGGCGGGGGCCATAACAATCCTCTTGCCCGGCCTGGCGCGGCTCAAGGAATGGGCCTATGCGGGCATGATGTTCGACGTGGTCTTTGCGGCCTATTCGCGCGCGGCCCTCAACGATCCCCTTCCACAAATCATTTTCCCGCTGGTGATCGGCGGCGTGGTGCTTACCTCCTGGGCCCTGCGCCCCGCCACGCGAAAACTCTGATCCCATCCCGCGTGCAATGAGGTGAACATGACTGAGTCTTTCCCGGCCCACACCGTCGACACCGCACCCGAAGAAGTGCGTCCGGCGTTGCAGGCCATGCAGCAAAAGATGGGCTTCATTCCCAGCATGATGGCCAAATTCGCCGAAGCACCACCCTTATTGATGGGTTACCAGACGCTTGCGCCCTTCTTTGACAAGACCTCACTCGACCCCACCGAGCGGCTGGTCGTCTACCTGGTCGCGAGCTACAGGCACAATTGCGATTTCTGCATGTCGGCGCACAGCTGGGGCGCTCGCAAGCAGGGTATCGACGAGGAAACCGTCACTGCGCTTCGCGAGGGACGGCCGCTCGGCAAGCCGAAACTTGAAGCGCTACGTACCTTCGTTGCCGCAATGCTGGAGAAGCGCGGCGAGGTGTCTGACGACGAGAAGCAGGCTTTTTTCGACGCCGGATACAGTTCACGCCAAGCGCTTGAGGTCATTCTTGGCCTCGCGCTCAAGACCATGACCAATTACACCAACGCCCTCGCGCTCACGCCGCCTAATGCCGAATTCGGCGAGGCTATTTGGCAGCGCCGCGCTTAACCACTCGTGCAGGGATGGAGTCCATGAAGACACCTTCGACATTCACCAAACAATTCGGACCCTGGGCGCTCGTGACAGGAGCATCGTCCGGTATCGGCGCGGAATTTGTGCGCCGGCTGGCGGCGGAAGGATTCAATATCGCGCTTGCCGCGCGGCGCGGCAATCTGCTGCAAACGCTTGCGGCAGAGGTAGAACGCCGCCACGGAATTACGACACGGTGTGTGGTCGTGGACCTCTCGGAAGAGGACGCCGTCGATAAACTTGACCAGCAGCTCCGGGACATTGATGTCGGGCTGGTCGTTTCGAATGCGGGTACGGGCCAGCCGGGACACTTCCTTGAGCAGGACCATCGCGAGCTGCTAGAGCGGTTCCGCCTTAATGCGCTTTCGCATCTCAACATCGCTTATGCCTTTGGCACAAGGCTGGCAAAGCGCGGCGGCGGTGGAATTCTCTTCGGTGGGGCGATGGGCGCATTCCATGGCATTCCGTTCGCCGCGACAGATGCCGGCTCCAAGGCATTGGTCCAAAGTCTCGGGGAGTCCTTGCATCTTGAGCTCAAGCGCAAAAATATTCGAGTGATGACGCTTGTCGTCCCGCCCACTAATACGGCGATCATCACGAAATTCGGGCTCGATCCTGCCGATATGCCAATGAAGCCGATGAGCGTTGAGCAATGCGTTTCCGAAGCATTGAGTCACTTCAACCAAGGTCGTTCATTGAGCTTGCCGGGCGCATTCAATCGATTGTTCAGCGGCATCATGCCGATGAAACTCATGCGCATTATGATGGGCAAAATGATCGAACAGACGCTCGCCAAAAATGCCAAACGCGAGCCCCGCACCGCGGGTTAGCTGGAAAACCAGCGCGGGCCTGGTGAGCCCTTAATATCAACCACCATATCAACCACCGCCGGAAGACTGGCGTGCCAGACTAAGCAGCTCTTCCGCTGACCACTGATCGTAGGCATCAGCGCCATACTTCGCGGCAATGATCCTCCCTGTTGGGGCTATGAGGAAGTCGGCTGGTAGCCCCATGACTCTTCCGGAGTTCCGCAAAGCAAAATGCCCGTTAGCCATGCCACGCAAAGCCGCTTTCAAAACCCGAAAGCTCAGGAAACGAAGCGATTGTTCGACGCCAAACTCCTTGTACAGCAGCCTGTCAGGATCGCCGACCATCGCAAACGGCAGATCCTTCTGATAGGAGCGAATAGACTCGGCCGAAGAATGAAAGACGAGGACCTCCTTAATGCCTGCTGCTTCGATCTTGCCCGCGTATCTTCTGAATTCGGCGATGTGAGTATTGCATATTGGACAATCAACAAAGCGCCGGAATTGCAGATGGACAAGACGATCGCGGTCAGGAATCTGGAGAGGCTCTCCCGTAACCGTCGTGATCAGCCTCGTTTGCAGAAGATCACCAGGTTCAAGTTTCATGCGGGTTCACCGTTGATGTCTTTGCCGGAGCAGTGGTCCGGCAATATCCGCGTCTGATCTCTATCTCGATCCGCGACCCAACCGGACGCGTTCTAATCATATTCATAGCGTTCACTAGTTAATTCGTTGTGCGCTCCTTTGCAAGAACCATCGCGTAGATGCCGTGCTGAATATCAGCCTTGACAAGCTAGGATGCTCGTCCTATCCGAGTAGGACGCTTGTCCTATTAGCTGATGCCAGGAGTCCTTATGTCCGCTGATTTGTTCGCGCCATTCACGTTGGGTGACCTCACTCTAGCCAATCGAATGGTCATGGCGCCGTTGACACGGAACCGCGCCGATGCGAACGGCATCGCAACACCCATGATGGAAACCTACTATCAGCAGCGCGCGAGCGCAGGTCTGATCGTGACCGAGTCGGTGCCAGTCTCTGAGCAGGCAGTGGGCTATCCCCTCACGCCGGGCATCTACACTGATGCCCAGGCAGCGGCCTGGCTTCGAGTGACTGATGCGGTTCACTCTGCTGGCGGCCGCATCTTCGCGCAATTGCAGCATTGTGGGCGGATTTCTCATCCAAGCTTGCAGTCTGGCAACGCAATACCGGTCGCGCCCTCGGCGGTGCGGGCGGCGGGACAGGCGGTTACTTATTCAGGCATGCAGGATCTTGTGATGCCTCGTGCCCTTGAAACCAACGAAATCCCGAGGGTCGTAGAGCAATTTAAGCGCGCTGCGAGGATGGCCAAGCTGGCGGGATTCGATGGTGTCGAAGTTCATGGCGCGAACGGCTATCTCATTGATCAGTTTCTGCGCGACAGCAGCAATCGGCGAAGTGATGCCTACGGTGGTAGTGTCGAGAACCGTATGCGCTTCCTGAACGACGTTCTCGATGCCGCGTGTGAGGAATGGCCTACACAGCGCGTGGGCCTCCGCTTGACCCCGGAGAATAGCTTCAATTCGATGTCCGATAGCGACCCCCAGGCGCACTTTGAATATTTTGCCACACAACTGAGTCCGCGTGGCTTGGCTTATCTGCATGTCCTCGAAGGCGACATGATTGCGAAGACGAGCACGCTGGACTATCGCGCGCTCCGAGCCAAATTTGCCGGTCCTTACATCGCCAACAACGGCTATGATCTCGCTCGGGCCCAGGCGGCGCTCGGGAGCCACGCGGCCGATCTCATCGCCTTCGGCACGCCGTTTCTCGCCAATCCCGATCTCGTGCGCCGCTATCGCGATAACTTGCCCCTCAATGCAGCCGATCCGGCAACGTTCTATGGTGGCGGAGAAGCCGGCTATACCGATTATCCGTTTTACCGCAGCGAGTATCTAGCGGCTTGAGAATAATGAGCCGGGAGACCGTCATGAGCACGCAGACAACCCGCGATCACATCATCGAAGCTGCCGATCAGTTGTTCTATCGGCAAGGCTTCGAGCACACCTCGTTCTCGGACATCGCAGGCGTCGTGCAGATTTCGCGCGGCAACTTTTATTTCCACTTCAAGACCAAGGACGAAATTCTAGATGCCGTAATCAACCGGCGGCTGGCCGATACCAGAAAGATGCTCGACCGCTGGGAGATTAAGGGGAAACAGCCGTCAGACCGCATCCGGAGCTTCATTTACATTCTGATCGCGAACCGGGCTGACATAAAACGCTACGGCTGCCCGGTCGGCACGCTCTGCACCGAGCTTGCGAAGCTCAACCATGCCGCGCGGCCGGAGGCGAATGAGCTATTCACGCTGTTCCGCACTTGGTTGCGCAGGCAGTTCGTGCTTCTCGGCCGCGATGCCGATGCGGACACGCTGGCGATGCATCTTCTCGCCCGCAGCCAGGGCGTCGCGGCCCTCGCAAGTACCTTCCACGACGAGAAATTCATCAAGCAGGAAGTCGAGCAGATGTGCGCCTGGTTGGACGCGTACACGGTAGGTGCCACGAGCGATCCCGATCATGAGCACCGGGCTGGCGGTCGAGTGGGACGTAGTGCTGCGAAAACGCAAGGGAGAGGAGCGCGCCGGCCGGCTCCCTCGGACACTTAGGGAAATCTGATGTTCATCGTACTGCTCAAATTTTCAGACAACAGGACCCGAACTAGTCAATTCATGGAAGGCCACAACGCCTGGATCAAGCGCGGCTTCGACGATGGCGTCTTCTTATTGACTGGTAGCCTTCAGCCCAAGATGGGCGGCGGAATTCTGGTGCATGCCACGTCGCTGCCGGATCTTCAGGCCAGGGTGAATGAAGACCCATTTGTCGCACATGGCGTGGTAAGCGTCGAGATCCTTGAGATCACGCCGGCCCGAACTGATGAGCGGCTCACCTTTCTTGCGGGCTAACGAGCTGGCGGAACAGTATTGGGGGCCGATGAATTAATCGGCGAGGCCACTCGTGCGCCGGTGTGCATCCAAGTTCTGGCAAAGACGATCACCTAGCGAGAGGAACCGCAGCAGTTTCGCACCAGAAACAATGACAGCATCCTTCTGGGATATTTGCGACGGAAGAAGACAGTCTGTTGTCTGTCGAAAGGATCAAAGCTGCTCCGATCTGCGCGGCTCACGGCCCCGTCTGAGTGCGAGTAAAGAATGAGCGGATCTCCGTTGCGAACGCGATATCGCATTTATAACGACGAGGCTCCGCTTCAGGCCAGAGGCAAACGGCGCTTTAGGCAGCCGAGAACCAGCCGCCGGTGGTCCGGCGGTTCGTTTCGGCACGAACAAGTTCAGCCCGCAGCCAGGTCGGCCCGTGGCAGCCCTCGAAGTGATATTCGCTCTTTCACCTGGGTGCCGTCGGCGGACAGCAATCGATCCGTCACGACCAGTTCAACCGTTTCCAGGGCAAACGTTCCGAAATAGCGAAATCGATGGCGCTTGATTTTGCGGACGAGTGACGGAGGAACAATTCCCGAGAAACGCATCACATTCGCGAAGACCATGTTTCGAAATAGCTGGCGAGACCGATGAAAATTGTGGGTCGGTTTTAGGGGGCTTGGTTGGCACGATGCGCGGATCAACGCCCGGATACCACGCCGCAAATCCGCCAAGCTCTCATCCATCGGAAATATCTGAACGAAGACGGAATCCGGCGAAACGCCAAGCCCTGCCGCTTTCATCATTATCGGGGGAAAAGAACCGACGAGGATGCTCAATCTTTCGAGCACTCGATCCAAACCGTCTACCTCGCGCAATTCGTCCAAGTTTTGGATCGTGATATGAATCGTATCGGCGGGGTAGACATAGTGATGAGCAACCGGCCCGGCGAGCGACGCAACAACCTCGTTGACCTGCCCGGTAATCTGAGATGGCAGACGTCCCACCAGCGTAATATGCCTCGCAGCCTGCGGTCCTGCTGGAGGCACAATGAAGCTTCTCTTCGCCAATGCCCTGTAACGAAGAGCAGCGCTGAAGACTGTCCAGGCGAGCGCGAAACGTAAGCGGTCGGCCAGTTGACTGTAGAGCGTGACGTTCACGTTTTCTGTTCGCCCCCGCCGCATTCTCGGTGGCCTTCGACAAGCCCGCGAGCGACCAGCGCCGCGGTCGCCAATATTGACCTACGCATCGATCTTGGCATCGAGAGTGCTCCGGGCAGCGGCGATACAAGCCTTTGCAATTCCCCGAGCGTCCAGCTCGAGATTGGCCAAGATACGATCGCGATCGCCCTGGGGCAGATAACCGATTGGATGACCGAGCGTAACAACAGCGGGGAGCCGACCCGCAGAAAGCTCACGTGCACGATCGAACACAAGGGAGCCGAAGCCTCCGGCGGCGATGCCATCTTCGACTGTCACAATGAGACGGTGAGTGAGCGCATTGCGGATCATCGACGGGTCAAGCGGGCAAAGCGCTCGCGGATCCCAGATCGTGGCCGATAATCCTTCTTCCCGATCAATGATATCGGCGGCTTCTTCCGCCCGCTCGAGCATGACTCCCGCCGCGATAATACAGACATCGCGACCATCGCGAAGCTTGCGGGCGGAAGGCCGAAACCCGTGTGTTTTGCCCGGCGCGCATTTCCCTTGGGGTAAATCACCGCGCAGGGGTAGGTGGCCGATCCGGTAATGTATTCCAGCATGACTTCGAGCTCGTCGGCCGACGAAGGCGCAAACACGGCCATTCCCGGAATTTTCAACAGCACGGCCAAGACTAGCGCTCCATGATGGCTTGGCCCATCACCACCGGTAACGCCCGCGCGATCGAGCACAAGAAGGACCGGCAATCCATGGAGCCCGATGTCGAGGTGCAACTGGTCCACCGCCCTATTCAGAAAGGTCGAGACCACCGCGAAAACAGGACGTAAGCCTCCCATCGCCATTCCTGCGGCGCAGGTGACCGCGTGCTGTTCCGCAATTCCGACGTCGTGGAAACGATCAGGATAGCGTTCGGCGAAGGGCACCAAGCCCACGGTATCGGCCATCGCTGCGGTCAAAACATGTATGCGCGGATCTCGCTTTGCGAGTTCAAGAATGGCGGCTCCAAACACATCGGAGAACGTCTTCGGCGGTTCGACAGGTTGAAGGGGCATGCCGAATTCCTGTGGCGGGAGCAGCGGCCCGGTTGCAAGATTGAACGGAGCCGTGTCGTGCAGGCATTTCTGCGGATCGTTTTCAGCGGGGCGATAACCTTTCCCTTTTCTTGTTATAAGGTGAACCACGTAAGGTTCTCTACAATCGCGTGCGAGGCTAAAGATCGTTTCGACGGCCAGAACGTCGTGCCCGTCTACGGGACCGTGGTAGTTGAAACCCAGACTTTCGAAAAAAGCGCGCGGAGCGGGGTCCCCATTGTGATTAAACTCTCCGTATCTTCGACTACCGAACCGGTCGGGTCGAGAGGCGCTACGCGGACGCGGACCCGACGTCGCGGCGGCCAGTTTTGAGATCGACGGCGCGTAGGAGCGCCCGTTGTCGTTGAGCACCAGCACCACGGGAACCCTGTAATACCCGATATTATTCAAACCTTCATAAGCCATGCCTCCCGTAAGCGCTCCATCCCCCATGACAGCCACGACGCGTCGATTCGTCCCGCTCATGGCAACGCCCATTCCGTGCGCATAGGCAAGCACGGTGGAGGCGTGGCTGTTCTCAATCCAGTCGTGATCGGATTCTTTTCTTGATGGAAAGCCGGACAAGCCTTCCCACTGACGGAGCGTACCAAAGCGGTCGCCTCGACCGGTCAAAAGTTTGTGAGCGTAGGTTTGGTGGCCGGTGTCCCAAAGAATAACGTCGTGCGGTGAGTCGAACACGCGATGCAACGCAACCGTCAATTCGGTGACACCGAGGTTCGCACCCAAATGACCGCCGGTCTTCGACACCGTGTCCAGCAAAACGGTGCGAATTTCCAAACACAATGCCCGCAGCTCTTTCGATGTAAGGGCATGGAGGTCGCTGGGTTTTTTGATATTGTCGAGGATCACTGGCAAAATCCTGATTTGCGGCATCGGCCGGAACTGAGTTCAGTTGATTTCGATCACGATTTTCGAGGGTGAGTTCTGCCGGACACGTATGCTCCTGGCATCCGGCACGGTCGCATGAGGCGTTCCAAGCAAATCCTCGCGATGCGTAGTGGTGAACGCGACGACGATCATTCCCGCCCGCTGGGCCGCCAAAATCCCCGAGGGGCTGTCTTCAAGAGCAACACAGGACCGACATTCGGCACCGAGCCGCTGGGCAGCCAGCTGATAGCCCTCGGGGTCTGGCTTTCCTCGCGCGACGTCCCGGCAGGTGATGAGCGTATCCGGCAACGGATATTTTGCCGCAGTCAGCCGGCTGTTTGCCAAATCCGGGGAACAGCCCGTTACAATTCCCCAACTGTCACGCGCCAAACTACGCACGAGCTTCTTTACGCCCGGCACCGGCCGGCAGCCAACGGCATCGCCGACCTGCAAAGTCATCACGTCTTCCGCATCCTGCAAAGCCTGTTCAAGTGGCGTCTCCGGCAAGACGGCTCGAATGGTATCTACCGCTATGCGCCCATGGATATTTTGTTTCAGCTCATCCCAGCACACACCTCGTTTGCTGGCCCATTTCTTCCAGGCTCGCTCGATGGCGCGCTCCGATCGCACCATCACGCCGTCGAGGTCGAAGAGAACCGCCTCGACCTCGAAGATATGCGCGGACACCATTTTTGCGGCTCGCTGGGTAAAGACAAGAGACGCGAACTGCTAGGCGACCGCGGCCAACGTCGTTGCGGGCATTTTTTCCTCAAATCCCGTGGTGAGCCAGATGCCGTTCCAAAACTCACCCCGCGAGGGCAGGCGCAGTTCGATAAGGGCAGGTCCCCGTAGCACTGTGGCCGCCTCAAGCGCCGCCCTGAACGCACCGATCGAACGATCCGCATCATTGTTCGAGGTGAAGTCGACGAACCGCGAATGGACACCGATGCCCTGTGCCAGCCGCCAATATTCCAGTCCGGGTATGTTCTTCAAATGGCGGTGATACCCTGAATCGAAGGCAAGCGGAGCTGACGCGTGCGCTTGCGTTAGAAGGGAGACACTCTCGCCATTGTTGCAGACGATGAATATGACGCGGGCATCCTCCTGGACCGCCGCGACCAGGCATTGAAATGCGTTGGTGAAGCCCTGATCGCCGAGAAGGCAAAAGACGTCGGCATCCAGATCCCCTATCGCAAGGCCGGTGGCAAAGCCGATGCCGCCGCCAACAAAGCCTCCATGATCGCCGAACACACGTGTTTTCATCGGCAACAAATCATATTCGGCTGATACCAAGCCGCCGAACATTTGGCTATCGTCAACGACGACCGGCTTCTCGCGCAATTGCAACGCGTCAGCAATCGCCCTGACGATCGACGCCCGCAACGGATGCCTGGCCATCGCATTTTCGCGCTGACTTGCGAGATCGCGCCCAGAAGATCCAGCCCATCCAAATCGGACGTTTCGACGATTCAAGCGCGTAGCCAACGATTGATTGAGCGCATCTAATATTTGAACCGCGTCGCCTTCGACCAGCACGTCGCCGCTCTGCAGGTACTGATTTTTCAAAACCTTGGCTGCACTCGAATTGATCGCCACCTTTCGGCATCCGGGCAATTCTCCGATGACGCGCTTATACATATTACGATCTTCAACTGTGATGAGCAGGTCCGCGGACTCCAGCAACTCTCGGTGCCTTGCGTCCCTCGCATCAAACCATCCGACAAAGTTTGGAACTCGGCTCGGATTTATCCTTTCGAAAAGCATCGGTCCACGCAGATAGCGCAGCTGCAACACCGGCGCTGTGGTGCGAGCCGCAAACGCTGCGAGCATCTCCTGACCAGATTCGTACTTCAGGAAGTAGTCATCGACGAGTATCAGTGGTTTCTCGTGGGTTAGCAGCAAGTCAAGCACATGCTCCAGTTGAGCGCCGTCGATAGTGGAGGCTGTCGACCCCTGCTCCCGCGCTTCGGCAATTACGCTGAAGGGAACCCAAGCTTTTTCCGCCACGTCTTGTGGAATGCCGAGCATTGTTGGTCCGTGGGGTCGCATGCAGGCCTTCTCCGCAGCAACGCGGATAGCGTCAGCGAATTCCCGCGCCGCGACCCGCTGAGCTTCGGCTTCTGTCGGCACAGCTTTCACCTCATAATACCACTTGGTGAAATGGCCTATCTTCTCGATCAGCCCCTCTTCGCCATGCGGCGGCAGAAACTTGGCCGACGGCGTCGAGGGCAAGCCCGTAACATAGACCGTTGCAATCTCGTTGCGGCGAGCATCCGCAATGCCGCCGAGCGCGTTCGTAAGACCTCTTGCTCCATGTAAAATGCCCACACCTTGAAGCGGCTCCAAAAGACTTGCTCCGGCCGCCATGAATGCGCATTCCTTATCCCCTCGCGCATTGACCATCGTCACGCCGGGTAATCTGGCAAAAGCATCGCACAGGCTGAGTTCAGACGTGCCCGTATAGCCAAACGCGGTGTTGGCGCCCGCGTCCTTGAGAAGGAGCGCGATGACTTCAGCGCCGGTCAGCAAAAAGTCCTTCCGCACCGCCTCCTGAACAAAGGCGGCCAAAGCCTCGGCAAGCGCGTCCCGATTTATTGCAAGTATCGGCGCTAGATCAGCGGCCAGGGTAGTTACACCAAAGCGAGCCAAATAAGACAGCGCCAGACCGTCGAACTCGCTGAATGTGCCTCGAAGCAACGCCGAGACCGTTTCTGCGAGCGAGCGCTCCTGTTTGTCCAAGCTTCTGGCCCGTCGCAACACACTCGACAAAGATGCTTTAGCTACTGTGGTCATTTTGAATTTCCCATTGTCGTTCAGCTTCACAGATGCGCTGCGCCGTCAGCATTGCCTGACGGCGCCATGTCGTTTCGGCTCGCTTATGCGCGGAGCGCGCGGCCCTCATTCTCATTGTCTCGTCATGTTCGATCGCAGGCGTTTGCGCATCCGCTCTTTTTTTGCTCGACAACCTAAAGATGTTTTAGACCCAAGGACTAAGGCAAAAATATTTTTCAATTGCGGCGAGTGATCGAGGTCATTTGGCTAAAAACCGCAGCTCACATCGCGAGCGCGCGCCCATCGCAAGTTTGCGTTTGCTGATGACAAAATTTGCAGCAGGCGCCGCTCGTTTTGTCGGCCACCTCATCGTGATCGATCATGTGTTACGGACCTGTCTCCGACCGGGTTGGTCGCAAGCCTGTCGTCGTGTCCGGAGTGGCGCTGTTCGTCATCGCGAGCGTCGCTTGCGCGGCCGCGCAGTCGTTACCGATGCTGCTGATTTGCCGTTTCGTCCAGGGCGTTGGCGCCGCCAGTACGACGGTGACCTTTGCGATCATCCGCGACCTGTTCAGCGAAACGGCCGCGCGCGCGAAGATCGCCAAGGTCGTGATCGCCATTAATGTGGTGACCGTGACTGCACCCAGTGTGGGCGCCGCGCTGCTCGCGGTCGGCGGCTGGCGGCTGATCTATGCGACCCAGGCGGTGGTTGGAGTCCTCCTGATTTTGGCCGTGCTGCCGGGGTTTTCCGAAAGCGCCAGGCTTCGCCCCATCGATCGTCTTGTGCCCTCGGCGATCATCAAGGACTATCTTCGCGTGCTGACGCACCCGGTTTCGTTCGCCTACATCCTGGTCTACGCCGCCGGCGGCGCCACCGTGTTTTCCTATGTCACGGGATCGCCGCTGTTCTTCATCGGCGTCGTCGGCCTGCGGCCGGACCAGTATGGCATGATCTTCGGCGCCTGTTCGGCGGCCCTGATGTGCGGCGCCTTCCTCGATGGCCGCCTTGGCCGACGGGGAGTAGCGCCCGCCGACGTGCTCACGATCGGCCTTGCGCTGTTGTCAGCCGCCGCAAGCACGCTGCTCGCGATGAGCTTGGTCGGCTGGACGCCGCCTACCTTTGTTGCCGCACTCCTGATGGCGGTAGCGCTTGCGTATGGGCTGAGCATGCCGAACATCATGAACGCGACGATGCAGCCGTTGCCCGATATCGCTGGCGCGGTTAGCGCCGCCGCCGGAAGCATTCAGATGACGGCCGGCGCGATCGCCAGCGGTCTGGTCGCGGTTCTGTTCGATGGGCGCTCGGTGCTTTCGATGACGGTGGCCATGGCTACGTCATCGCTACTGGCGCTAGCGCTCTATCTGCTGTTCGCTCGGCCTCGCCAGGCATGTGGGTCGCATCCTCGTCTCGCCGACCGGTCGATCGGCAACCATTGAAATCTTGGTTCACACGGGTCAGGCCCTCCGCCGGCGAGACCAAAGGGACGGAACTTGAAGCGATCGAGATTGGTCGAAAGCTGCGCCATCGCGCAGTTGATCCGCCATTCGCGCCAGAGACCCAAGCCGCCGCGCCGCCGGCCTGGACCGCCTGACTGTTGCCGACAATCGGAACTAAGCCGCGTGCTTCGAGCGGCCTGCCACTTCAGCCACGCCAGCATCAACGATGGCGCGGTCGAGGCTCGATGCGCTGGCCTCGCACCTGACCTGCGAGACAATGTTGCCGGATTTCTCAAAGGCGTGTGCAAGCAATTCAAACTGGGCCTTTGCAAGCCGCACCGTCGCGACGGGCACGAGAATATGGGTATCGCTCGGCGTGTTGCGCGCCACTTCGGCTTGCAACACCGCCAACCTGGTTTCCGCCTCTTCGGCGCGGCGAATTAGATCGCCCTGCCGTCTTGCCGCCTCCGCGACGATTTCGTTCAGCTTCGCTTCCTGGTCGGAGAGTTGCGACTTCAGGGCGGCCGTTTCGCCGTCGAGCCCGGCAATCTTCTCTTCGAGCGCCTTGCGCGCCTCGGCGTTGGCGTCACGGCGAACGCGCTCGACTTGAAGCTGCTCGCTCAATTCCTTCGCCAGATCGACATGAGATTCGAGAAGCCGCGCAGCGCGGAGCAGATTTTCGCAATTGCTGCCGGTCGACATCAAGTCGGCGAACCGCTGCAAAAACCCCACGATTTCGACGGTCTCAGATGCCTCTGACGATGCTGATAAAGACGCAGACATGTGATCCAACGGAAAAGGCGACACGCCCCGCTTCATCTAGACGAAGTGCGCCTGAAATAAGGCTCTCGGGTAACATCAAGACGACAGCGGTCTTATAAGAACGCGCGCAGTTCGTCGCCACCGAATTGTCTTGATTTCCCGAATTTTCCTCACGCAGAGCGTGATCCGGGCGTGGGTACCGTTCAGCGATTATTCGAAAAAACAACCTATGATCGTGCTCCGATTTCATGTATCCTGCCGCAGACGGCCTGTTTTTCGGATTTCGCGAATACTCGATCCGAAGATCCCCGGGGCAACGGGTACCTCGATGAATTTTCGCCGTATGAACGTTGGATGACACTGGGATGTGCCGCCGAGGAAGCTGATTGGAAACAGCTTGGAAATGGTTCATGACGCTGGTGCAAAAAATCGATACAATGCTGGTTGGTCCTGCTGGACTTCCTCGGGAGACTCTTCGGGCATCCGGATCGCTGTATCGACCAAAGCCGTTAAGCTCCGGTGCTACGATGTCCTACTCCCCGGAAGCATTTTGCTTCGGAGGCCGTTACGCCGAAACCATCGATCAAACTTCAAATTCTTCTCCGGCACGACTGGCGGACGTCGCAAGGCGTCGAAAAGGCGCAGACTGCTCTTCGCTCCCTCGGCATGACGCCGACCGTGGGAGGGCTGGCGACGATTTCGGCTGAAATCCAGCCTGCCAAATTCGAGGAGGTGTTTGGCGTAACGGTGACAGAGACAGCACCGCAGCCGCCCGGTGGGCAAGAGTTTGGAAGATCAGGAGGGTACATCTCGCCGGACTTGAAAGTACCGACAGTGCTTTCCGACTATGTAGAAAGCATTTCTGCCGCGCCCGGACATATTTATCTGCAGAAATGATTTTCCGTCAATTTCGTTGGCAGAAGAAATCGCCAATCGTGGAAGGATTTGACCGATGTATGCTTATAGACGAGCAACTCAGTCACCGCGCGATCAACAATTCGCGTTGCCATCCGATGAACTTCGCATCGCGGTAACATTCAAGCGGGCCGGCGGCACCGAAGGCCCGACAAAATTCTCCTCGCCCTTGTCGCTATCCAGCGCCCTGCAATTCCGGCCGGACCCGTTCGCCGTCGATCGGGCGATCTATCAGTTGAGCCAATTGGGCTTTCGGCCGACGCGGCGGGGCCAGCTCAGCGTTTCCGTGCGCGGAACGCGGTCGCTGTTCGAGCGGACATTCGGCACGCAACTGTCGGAGGTCCGGCTTGATCCCAAGCTCGATTACGCCTTTCAGTCCCTCTACTACCCGGCCCAGGGCGCGACGTGGTCGATGCCGCCCGAGCTCTCCGAGGTGCTGGACGACGCTTATATTCAATGGCCGCACATCTATATGGGCCGCAAGGCAGGTCGGCGCGCGGCCAAGCGAGGCAAGAAGGCAGCCCCGACGCCCGGCGGAACGAGAAGCGTCAGCACTTCTGCCGGGCCTGCCGTCGGGCTTCCATCAGCCAGTCCGCCGGCCGTCAACTACTTCCATCTCAACGTCCCCGATGGCGTGACCGGGCTGTTGGACGTCGACAAGGTGCACGCGGCTGGCACCACCGGAAAGGGCGTCCGCGTCGCCATGGTCGATACCGGTTTCGCCCACAGCCATCCTTATTTCGTCAGCAAGGGTTACAAATCCACCGTCGACCTGGCGCCACATGCCATCAACGACGCGACCGATCCCCAGGGCCACGGCACCGGTGAATCAGCCAATCTGTTCGCCGTCGCGCCCGACATCACTTTCATCGGAATCAAGGTCGATAACGATAATGATCCGCGCAACGGCGCCAGCATGCTTGAAGGTTTTCAGCAGGCGTTGCTTCACAGCCCGCAGATCGTCTCCTTGAGCATGGGATATGATCTGCGCGAGGGCGACGGCACCCAAGCGCGCGAACTGCCGAACAATATGGCCGCCCTCGAAGCTGAAATTCAGGCCGCCATTGCCAAGGGCATCATCGTCGTTTTTTCGGCCGGCAACGGGCACTTCTCGTTCCCGGGTATGATGCCGAACGTGATCTCGGCCGGCGGCGTTTTCGTCGACCAGAACGGCGCCATGCAGGCATCGGATTACGCAAGTGCGTTCCAGAGCAAGATCTACCCGGGACGGTCGGTTCCGGACTTCTGCGGCCTGGTCGGGATGTTGCCGCATGCCAGCTATATCGAGCTGCCAGTCCCTCCCGGCAGCGAGATCGATCGCGAACAGTCTCAACCCGACGACGGGCTTCCAGGCGACGGCACCTCGCCCGACGACGGATGGGGTGTTTTCAGCGGCACCTCAGCGGCGGCGCCCCAGCTGGCTGGCGTCTGCGCGCTGCTGGTGGAAAAGAATCCGGGACTGACGCCATCAGACGCGAAATCGATCCTGCGGCGTACCGCACGCAGCGTCGTCAACGGATCGGCGAACCCCGCCAGCAGCGATGACAACGTTGGTGAACCGGCAAGCCCGGGTGATGCCGGCGCGGCCGGCGCAGGATTGATTGACGCGTTTGCAGCCTGGCAACAGCTCTGAATTCGCTTGCTTGACCAAACAGGCTTGTCCGTAAATGCAATTTTAGATCGACCAGATACGGAATATTCAACGCGATCGTCGGAAGCACGATCGAGAATTTGCAGTCGAATGGCAGGAGGAGTCCATGGATTTTGCGCGAGCCGTTGACCAGGTCATCTTGCAGCATCTCGATCAGTTGAAGAAGCCGGGTGTGCTGTCCGTCAGGCCCGGATACCAGGTTGCGGGCGGCTGGCCGACCAAAAAGCCCGCCATCGTCGTGACGGTGGATCGCAAGCGCGACGATCTCGCGCCGCAAGACCAGCTTCCGGAAACCATCGACGGATTTGCCGTCGATGTCCGGCAGGCCAATCCGCTGCAACGGATGCGGGCCACCAACCCAACCCTGTACACGAGTGTCGCCGCCACGGTGCGCCCGGAACTCGAGCAGCCGGTTTTCCCCTACGAGCGTGATCTTAACGGACAAAGTCTTGCACCTCTCGCCGCAGCGGTTGCAACCATGCGCGGTCCGAGCAAACAACAGTTGCGCTATGTGCCGCCAAGCGGCGCACCGCTAAGGGCGGTGACCGACGACATGACGATCATCTGCCATGCGAGCCCGGACGCGGGATGGCCGACGCTCAAGGATTTTCTCGAGGGCACCACCGACACGCTCACGGTCGGCATGTACGACTTTACGTCCACGCACATCGCCGAAACGGTTCAGGCGGTCCTGAAGAAGAGACGCACCAGCCTCAAGCTGGTTCTGGATCACCCGCCGGGCAAGGCGAACCGGGAACAGACCGACGACGACACCGTGGACCAGTTGACATCGGCGCTGGGCAACAGGTTCAGCTTCGCCTGGGCACTGGAAAGATCCGATCCGAAAGTCGCCACCTGGATCTTCCCCTCGGCGTACCACATCAAGGTCGCGGTCCGCGACAGCGCGGCGTTCTGGCTCTCCAGTGGCAACTGGAATTCAACCAACCAGCCGGACATTGATCCTCTCGATGATCCGGCCGCGGCAGCGCCCATCGTTCGAAACAGCGATCGCGACTGGCATGTGATCGTGAACCATGAGGGCCTCGCCAAGCTGTACGAGAAGTATCTGCTCAACGACCTGGCCGTCGCGTCGCAGAACCAGGCCGGCGCGGCCGACATGTCGGCCGCGATGTCGGCGCTGGCGCAGTTGGCCGAGCCGGAGATCATTCTTGCGGCGAAGGTTCCGCAGAAATATTTTGCGCCGAAGACCGTCAAGGCCAAAATGAAGATTCAGCCGATCCTGACGCCGGACAATTATGTCGACTTGATCCTCGAATTGATCAATTCGGCGAAGACCTCATTTTACATGCAGACCCAGTACATCAATTATTCCGACACTCCCGAGAACGCCAAGTTCGCGGCGCTGGTGGCGGCGGTGGTCAAGAAGATCAACGATGGCCTGGATGTCCGGTTGATCATGAGCCAGTACGAGACCAGCGACAAGCTCGAGTTGCTGCAAGGCGCGGGGCTCGATCTTTCCCATGTCCGCATTCAGGCCAACGTGCACAACAAGGGAATCGTCGTCGATTCACAGGTCGTGGCCGTCGGCAGCCAGAACTGGTCCGGTGACGGCGTGCTGCGGAACCGCGATGCGACACTGATCATTTACAACGAGGATGCCGCGAAGTACTGGCAGCAGATTTTCATCCACGATTGGACCAAGATGGCGAGCCAGCAGACCGCCGGCTAGAGCGAGATGACTTTTCTTCGAATCGTCATCGCGCTCTATCTTTTTGTTTGAGCATGATCTCCGCGCAAACGCTTTCGCGTTTGTCGGAGGGAAAACCGGTATCCACTTTTCCGGATCATGCTTTAGCGATCATTCGGCTTTTCGTCATGGCTCAGCATGACGAACTTCCATCGGCTGCTTTGAGCAAGGCTCTGAGTTATACTGCCTCAGCAGCACGATCGCCTCAGCAGCACGATTGCGAAGCTCACGCCATCGCCAGCCGCGAACGCGCCCGGAGCAAAAGCGCCACCATGATGGTGACGTTGAGCGCGTTCCAGCCCAGCCCGTTGAGGAACGCCGCGGCATAGGAGCCGGTCGCATCGAAGATCACGCCGGACACCCAGCCGCCGAACGACATCCCGAATACGGACGCGAAGATGACGATGCCAACGCGGGTGGCCGCCTCGGCCGCCGGCATCGCCTCGCGCACGATGATGGCGTAGCTCGGCACGATGCCGCCCTGAAACAGGCCGAACATCGCGGAAATGATGTAGAGCGACGTCAGCCCGTCGAAGAACAGATAGAGCAGCAGGGCAGCGCCTTGCGCGATCGAGCCGATCAACAACGTCCGGATGCCGCCGATCCTGTCGGCCAGGAACCCCGAGCCGATGCGGCTGATGATGCCAAAGCCGAGCATCAGCGACAGCATTTGCGCGCCGCGCGCCACGCCATAGCCGAGATCGCCGCAATAGGCGACGATGTGAACCTGCGGCATCGACATCGCGACGCAGCAGGCAATGCTCGCAAGCGACAGGATCGCGGTCAGCGTATTGGTGCTGAGCTGTAGATCGACGCGCGGCGGCGACGCGTTGACGTGGCTGCGTTGCGCTCCCGCGCCCATCTGGATGCGCAACACCGCGAGCGCCAGCGTCATTGCGATCGCCGTGAAGATGCCGATGGCGATGTGGGTGGTGCGCCAACCGACCGACTGGATGCCCCAATTCACCAGCGGCGGCCAGATCGTGCCGCCAATATAGTTGCCGCTTGCGGCAATGGCGACTGCAAGCCCGCGGTAGCGGTCGAACCAGTGCGAAGCTTCCGCCATCAGCGGTCCAAACGTCGCCGAAGAGCTTAGGCCGATCGCAAAATGCACAAGGATGAATTGCCAGATCGACAGCGACATTCCCGCACCGATATAGCCGAGGCCAAGGATACCGACGCCAACCCCGATGGCGATGACGATCCCGTAACGGTCGGTGATTTTGCCGGTCAACACCCCGCCGGAACCGAAGCCGAGCATCACCAGGGTGAAGGCCAGCGAAGCGGTGCCTCGCGTCGCGCCGAATTCGGTCTGGACCACGGGAAGCGCCACGACGACCGACCACATGCCGACGCTACCGAGCGAGCCGATCAGCACGGCCACGGCAAGCCGAATCCACGCTTGGCGTGAATCGGGAACGAACATCGTCCGATGTCGGCTGAAATCAGAGGCAATTTCCACGGCGGGCGAAACTTCGTCGGCTTCTGCCTCCCCGTCAACCTGCAATGCCGCAATATTGGGCATGCAGATGTGGGGGAACGCCGGGAGCCAAACGATGGAACGGCGATCTATCAGGGTTGCGAGCGCAATCTTGGCCGGCGTTAACCCTTTCCTAACCATACACCGGGCAAAAATTGCCCAGTTGCGAAGTTGAGTGTCGTCAGCCGCGTAGAACGGGGGAGTACCCGTGGACGCCAGTGCGGTGCCTCACTTTCGAAACGGTGGCCCTTCGGCCGCCGCGCAGACGTTTGGCGCCCGTGAACGGCATTCGCGGGGGGAAGCAAGTACGATGGTCGATGTGACGGCAGGTCAGGGCGCAGCGTCCACGACCGGATTTCCAACCCTTGGTGAAATCGGCACCATCTTAAAGCGCGGCGATCTGGCGCTGGCGTTCGGCATCCTCACCATTCTGGTGGTGCTGATCCTTCCCCTGCCCTCGATCGTACTCGACCTCTTCCTGGCGATCTCGATCACGCTGTCGATCCTGATCCTGATGACGTCGCTGTTCATCCAGGCGCCGCTGGAATTCTCCTCGTTCCCGACCATCCTTTTGATCGCGACCATGTTGCGGCTGTCGCTCAACCTCGCCTCCACGCGGTTGATCCTGTCGCGCGGCCATGAGGGCACCGACGCCGCCGGCCACGTCATCGAGGCGTTCGGCAATTTCGTGATGGGCGGCAATTTCGTCATCGGAATTATCGTGTTCGCGATCCTCGTGATCGTGAACTTCGTCGTCATCACCAAGGGTTCGGGGCGCATCGCCGAAGTCGCCGCCCGCTTCCACCTCGACGCCATGCCGGGCAAGCAGATGGCGATCGACGCCGATCTCTCCGCGGGCCTGATCGACGAAAAGGTCGCCAAGGAACGACGCAAGGCGCTGGAAGACGAGAGCGGGTTCTTCGGTGCCATGGACGGTGCCTCGAAGTTCGTACGCGGTGACGCGGTTGCAGGCCTACTGGTGGTGTTCATCAACGTCATCGGCGGAATCATCATCGGTGTCGCCCAGCAAAGCCTGAGCTTTTCCGAAGCCGCACGCACCTACACGCTCCTGACCGTCGGCGACGGCCTCGTCACGCAAATTCCGGCGCTGATCGTCTCCACCGCGGCAGGTCTCCTGGTCTCGAAGGCCGGCGTCAGCGGCGCCGCCGACAAGGCCCTGATGAAGCAATTGTCCGGCTATCCGCAGGCGCTCGGCATGTCGGCGGGCGTCATGTTGGTGCTGGCGATGCTGCCGGGGATTCCGATGCTCCCGTTCCTGGCGCTCGGCGGCGGCGCGGCGGCGTTGGCGATTTCGGCGCGCAAGTTCAAGCGCGTGGCCTCGGCAGCCGCGGCGCACGCGGCAGCCGCTCCGGCTGCTGCTGCTGCCGCGGCGGCGGCCGAAGAGCCGATCTCGACCGCACTCAAGATCGACGATCTCAAGATCGAACTGGGCTATGCGCTGCTGCCGCTGGTGAACGGCCCCGACGGCACCGACCGGCTGACCGAACAGATCAAGGCGCTGCGCCGCTCGCTTGCGATCGAGATGGGCTTCGTCATGCCGTCGGTGCGCATTCTCGACAATGTGCAGCTCGAGGCGAACACCTACATCATCAAGATCAAGGAAGTGGAAGCGGGCACGGGCCGGATCTGGCCGAACCAGTTCATGGTCATGGACCCCGCCGGCAGCCAGGTCGACGTGCCCGGCATTCACACCACCGAGCCCACCTTCGGACTGCCGGCAACCTGGGTCGATGCCGGCTTCAAGGAAGAAGCCTCGTTGAAAGGCTATACGGTGGTCGATGCCGCGACCGTGCTTTCGACTCATCTCACCGAGCTTCTCAAAAACAACATGTCGGACCTGTTGTCCTATGGCGAGGTGCAGAAACTGCTCAAGGAGCTGCCGAAGGAGCAGGGCGAACTGGTCAAGGACATCGTGCCGGCCCAGGTCACGATTTCCGGCATCCAGCGCGTGCTGCAGCTGTTGTTGGCGGAACGCATCTCGATCCGCGATCTCTCCACCATTCTCGAGGGCATCGCCGATGCGCTCGCGTTCTCACGCAACCCGGCGACCATGGTCGAACACGTCCGCGCCCGCCTTGCGCGCCAGATCTGCGCGCAGAACACCACGCCCAACGGCTACCTGCCGCTGATCGCGCTATCGGCGAAATGGGAGCAGGCCTTTGCCGAATCCCTGATCGGCCAGGGCGAGGAACGCAGTCTTGCGATGCAGCCCTCCAAGCTGTCGGAATTCATGACCGTCGTGCGTGAGCGGTTCGAGCAGGCGGCCCGTGAAGGCGAGTCACCGGTGCTGGTGACGTCCGCCGCGATCCGTCCCTTCGTCCGCTCGCTGGTGGAGCGTTTCCGGGCGCAGACGACCGTGCTGTCGCAGGCGGAAATCCACCCGAGGGCGCGACTGAAGACGGTCGGCAGCGTCTAGCCAGCGCCGGTTCTTCGATACCGCCCGGCCAGGCGAGCCGAAGCAGTTCAGCACCGTGCTTTTTCGCCACAGGCAACTGATTTCTCAATTTCGGAGGTTCCAGCCACCACCTTGCAACGAAACGTCATTTATTCATATAAGATATTGATATATTTTGCAATTTTTGATTTTTTTGGCTCTCTCGACAAGATCGTTAGTCGCGAATTATCACTCATTATCACTGCCTTGTGATCTCCTCTTAGGAACTGAAGGGCGAATTCCTACGTTTCCTTGCGCGAGATCATGAACCTGTCGGCGGATCGCTCATACCAATTCGTTAAGGCAGGCGGCAGGAGGCTTTGATGAACCATTCGATCTACAGCGCCGATCGCTCGACCCACATCAAGATTGTGGTGGTCGCGCTGGTTGCTGGCATCGCGGTGGCGGGCTTCGGCATCTCGGCTCGCACCTCTTCGGATGACGGCTACACGCAGACCGCGCGCGTCATCAAAGCGGGCAAGCCCGTAACCATTACCAGTTCGAGCACCTCGATGGTGCGCTAAGGAATTTGTGAATTCACGCGGCTCTTTATCAGCCCCCCAAAGTACCGCGTGAATATTGAAGACCCAACTACCCCCAAGTTGGCCAAAGACGACCGAAAACGCCCGCTCCCCACGGGCGTTTTCTTTTTGCGGGCTTTGAGGAAGCGTCCTACCGCGCTGGTGCGGCCGGTGGCGGCACGGCCTCGATCAGCTTGCCGCTGAACACGGGTGCCGAATGTGGGTTGCCGTCCGGCGACCCGCCGGCCTGCTCGACCGTCACGGCATAAGTGGCGGCCTTCACCAAATCGGCATCAAAGGACGCCAGCACCGGGCGGGAGGTAAAGTCGCTGCCACCGATCACGCCCAGCGAGCGCGGCTTCGGCAGCTTGTCGGAGATCAGCCAAAGCTCGAAGCTTCTGCCGGGCTCGGCGGACGCGCCGACCTTGCGCACCGTGAAATTCTTGGTTGCTTCGTCAACCGTGAGAATGAAGGCCGGCGAGCCACCCTCCTTCTGCAGCACTGCAACATACTGCGCCGACAACTTCGGCGCGGGCGGCGCCTTTGCTTCGACGACCTGTGTCCGCGGCCGTGGACGCATGCTGTCCGGAAGCAGATCCGGCACCGAAAGCCCGATCCCGATCATCGCAACCAGCGCCGCCGCGATCGCGGAACTCACGGTCGCGATCGAGCGCCAGCGCCTGATCTTTTCGGTCAGGCGAATGACGTTGGAATTGTCAGCAACGGTCGCCGGCTGCTCTTCGACCACAGCAACGGACGCCGCGTCGGGAAGCGCCAGGGGCGCCTGCGGTTGGATCTGGCCCACGGCGGCTCTGATCTTGTCCCAGACCTCCGACCGCGGCTCGACCGATCCGACCATCTGGTTGAGGGCGCCGAGCTTGTGCTCCCACGCGCGGACCACCGCCGTGAAGTCCCTGTCGACGGACATCATGGTTTCGACTTGCGCGCGCTCATCGGCATCGAGGGTACCGAGCGCATATTCCGCGGCGAGCGCGATATGGTCGTCGCTGTAGGCCATCATCTAGAGTCCAAGGCACTCCCTGATATCCATCATGCTGCGGCGCAGCCATGTCTTCACCGTATTCACCGGCGCCTCGAACTTCGCCGCCAGTTGCTCACGGCTCCAGCCATTGTAATAGGCGAGCAGCACGAGTTTTTGCCGATCTGGCTCCAGACGGCCGACGCACTCCAACAGCCGCTTCAACTCCTCCGTCATCTCGCGGCGCGCCAGCGGATCGGGCGTGTCGGCCGCCACTTCCATGGCCGCCGGCTCCTCCTCGATCGAGGTTTCGCCGCGCTTGCGAACGACATCGATGGCACGGTTGCGCGCGATCGACGCCATCCAGGTGATCGGTGAGGACAGACCGGGATTGAACTGCCCGGCGCTGTTCCAGATCTTGACGTAGGCCTCTTGAATCACTTCCTCCGCAAGATCCTGTCGCCGCAAGATACGAAGCACGACGCCAAAGAGTTTCGCGCGCGTGGCGGCGTAAAGCCGCTCAAAAGCGGCCTCATCGCCCTTTGCCACTGCGGCAATCAGCCAGACCAGCTCAGCTGGCGTCAGCATTCAGCGTCCCCAAAATCGCGATCCCCAATCGCATCGTTCTACCGGAGCGGCACTCGTATCATATATCTTGCCAAACCAGTCCACCACCTTTGGACGCGGCAAAGAAAACCCGGGCCTGACGGCCCGGGTTTTTGAAAATCCTATTCTAGTTGGGGAACGAAGCGAGCTTCAAGCCACTCCAAGCCGGGCGCGCATCAGGCCAATGCTGTCGAGATCGGCCTGTTCCCGGGCGCTCTCTTCGGCGCGCTCACGCGCCTGATCGCGCTCGTCGAGAAGTTCGACCTTCTTGAGCTCGTCGAAGGCTTCGCCCAAGAGGCTTTTTGCGTCCTCAAGCTGAATGCGCAGCTCATCGGCGGAACGGGTCAGATTTTCCCGTCGCTGGATCGCGGCCTTGGCATAGGTCGGATAGGCGAAGTGCGAGGGATCGTTGATCCCGGCGCGCTCCTGCTCGCTCTGAATCTCGCGTTCCAGGTCGACCGACATGCGCTGGAAATCGGCGATCATGCCTTCGATCTGGGCGACCCTTCGGCGCTTCTCATCGACCTGAAATTTCTTCAGACGGATCAGCGTTTCACGTGACTTCATCGACTCATACTCCCCAGAAGTCCCAATCTTGACACGGGACGGTACCGGCTCCCCCCGGGGGCCCCGCCGGCATTACAACTATCGTGGCGGGGATGATGGCCTGACAAAGTTAGCGTTCCGTTTCCAAATCCTTGAGGATTTGCTCAAGTTGCCGATAACCTTCGTTGAGGCCGCTCGCCTCGTCCTTGGCTTGGCGCAAAAAGGCCTCCAGCGGCTCATTCAGCCGGATCGCCTCGTCGACCTCCGGGCTTGAGCCCGCGCGATAGGCGCCCAGCCGGATCAATTCCTCCATATCAGCGTAAGTCGACATCACCTGACGCGCTTTGGTAATGACCGGCAAATAGGCCGGATCGGCCGATTTCGGCATCGTGCGCGAAATCGACTTGAGGACGTTAATCGCCGGAAACCGTCCCCGCTCGGCTATCTTTCGCTCCATCATCACATGGCCGTCGAGAATGCCGCGGACCGCGTCCGCGATCGGCTCGTTGTGGTCGTCGCCATCGACCAGCACCGTGAAAATGCCGGTAATGGTGCCCTGGCCGGTGCCGGGGCCCGCGCGCTCGAGCAGTTTCGGCAATTCGGTGAACACGGTCGGCGTGTAACCCTTGGCTGTCGGCGGCTCGCCCGCCGACAGGCCGATCTCGCGCTGGGCCATGGCAAAACGGGTCACAGAATCCATCAGGCACAGCACGTCTTTGTCTTCATCGCGAAAATACTCGGCGATCGCCAAAGTCAAATAGGCCGCCTGCCGCCGCATCAAGGCGGGCTCGTCGGAAGTGGCCACCACCACCACCGACCGCGCCAATCCCTCCTCGCCGAGGTCGTCCTGCAGAAACTCCTGCACCTCGCGGCCGCGTTCGCCGACAAGGCCGATCACCGTGATGTCTGCATCGACATTGCGCGCCAGCATCGACAAAAGGACGGACTTGCCGACGCCGGAACCGGCGAAGATGCCGAGCCGCTGGCCGCGGCAGCAGGTCAGAAACGTATTGAGCGCCCGCACCCCGAGATCGAGCGGGGCGCCGACCCGCTTGCGCGAATGCGCCGGCGGCGGCGCGTTGCGATAGGGCATCGGCGACGCCCCTTGCGGCAAAGGCCCCTTGCCGTCGATCGGTTCACCCATCGCGTTGACGACGCGGCCGAGCCACAACTGCGACGGCCGAACCTGGCTTGCGGAATTGGCGATGACGGCGCGACACCCGCGTCTCACCCCTTCGAGGCCGGCGAACGGCATCACCACGGCGTTGTTGCCGGTGAACCCGATGACTTCGGAAGGGATGAAGCGATTGCCGCCGGTGTCGATGATGATGCGGGCGCCCACACTCATGGCATGAATAGGCCCCGCGATTTCGACCATCAGGCCGCGGACGCCGACCACCCGGCCATAAATATTGACGCCATCGATATCGCTGATCTGTTCGGCGAGCGCCTTCATTGCGAAAACCTTAAGTTTTCACGTATTTGGGACCGGCTCTTAACTTGGTGTTTACCCGCATCGTTAATCATTACGTCACTTGTCTTTGGTGACTGAGGCCGCTCGACCTTCTCAAAGGAAGGACGAGTCGTGGGAGTCGGTTAGGTCCGCCTCCTGATGTAGAGCTTGAACGGGATCGGATACGAAAAACTGCTTCGACGCAATATCTTAGGGCGATTCGAAAAAAATTGCACTTGAAGACCTTGCGAACCGGAATCAGATTTTGTTAACCATATGCCGTCAGGATCCGAATCAGTTGTTCAAAGGCGTTTTGAGTGCCGCAAGTGCGGCCGACCTGACGCCCGGAGCGGCGACTATAGGGGACTGGCATGCGCGTATTGCTGATAGAAGATGACAGCGCCGTCGCGCAGTCTATCGAACTGATGCTGAAATCCGAGAGTTTTAACGTCTACACGACGGATCTCGGCGAAGAAGGCGTCGATCTCGGAAAACTCTACGACTACGACATTATCCTGCTCGACCTCAATCTGCCCGACATGTCCGGCTACGACGTGCTCAAGCAGCTTCGGGTGTCGAAGATCAAAACACCCATTCTGATCCTCTCCGGCCTCGCCGGCATCGAGGACAAGGTCAAGGGCCTCGGCGTCGGCGCCGACGACTACATGACCAAGCCCTTCCACAAGGACGAACTGGTCGCGCGCATCCATGCGATCGTGCGCCGCTCCAAGGGCCACGCCCAGTCGGTGATCCAGACCGGCGATCTTGTGGTCAATCTCGACACCAAGACGGTCGAGGTCGGCGGCCAGCGCGTGCATCTGACGGGCAAGGAATACCAGATGCTGGAGCTGCTTTCGCTCCGCAAGGGAACGACCCTGACCAAGGAAATGTTCCTCAACCACCTCTATGGCGGCATGGACGAGCCGGAGCTGAAGATCATCGACGTCTTCATCTGCAAGCTGCGCAAGAAGCTCGCCAATGCCTCGGAAGGCCGCAACTTCATCGAGACCGTGTGGGGCCGCGGCTACGTGCTGCGCGAGCCGCACGAGCATGAAGAGCGCATTCCCGCCTGATCGGTTTAGTGCTGAGCCTGTTTGGCTCACTCCTCCCAGCCTGGACCCCGCCGCAAATGGCGGGGTTTTTGTTTGGGGATTGAACGAGCAGCTTGCGTGCGCCGACCGAAGGATCGTGCCAAGCTGACGTCGTGCGACGCTCGCTTATTGCGCAACAAGCCAGGTCTTGCGGACGAAAAAGAAACACCGAGTTCGGGTTTCCGGCCAACCGGTACGCGGGGGACTTTCCATGATCCTTCAATCACTCGCCGGGTTGCCGGCCTTTCTGGTTTATTTCTGCACCGCGATCATCGCCGTCGTCGCCTATCTCTTCGTCTATACCCGCGTCACCCCGCACGATGAATTCCAGCTGATCCGCGACAACGATCCGGCGGCGGCGATCGCACTCGGCCTCTCCCTGCTCGGCTTCGTGCTGCCGGTGGTCAGTGCCATCGCTCACTCCGCCAATATCGTGGATTGTCTGATCTGGAGCCTGATCGCGCTGGTCGTTCAGATCGTGGTCTATTACGTCGTCAAGATACCGGTGCCGAACCTGTCGGCGAAGATTGCGGCGGGCGAACTCGCCGCGGCGATCTGGCTCGGACTGGCTTCGCTCGCCGCCGGCGCTCTCAACGCGGCCGCGATGATCTACTGAGATGGAAAGGCCGCCCACCAAGGACTTCGGCAAGCGCAGGCCGGCTCTGGTCCCGACCGTGGCGTCCCAGCCGGTGAAGCGCTCGCGCCATGTGGCGCTTCTCTTGACCGGCACGCTCGCGATCGGGGGCGGCGCCTATGCGCTGATGCCGCGCGACAACTGCGAGCCGAAGGGCGCCGGCATGGCGGCGCCCTCACTGCCGCAAGCCGGCACCGAATGCCCGCCGCGTGGGTCTTCATATGGCGGCCATGGCGGCTCCGGCGGATCGTGGTCGCGCAGCAGCTTCTTCGGCGGCGATCTCTCGTCAAATCGATCCTCAACCGGCACCTCGGTCGAGTCCGGTTCGGGTGAAGTGACGCGCGGCGGTTTCGGCGGATTTGCCCGCGCCTTTGCCGCACATTTTTCCGGCGGCGGATGAGCGAGCGATCCCTGCACGCACGATACAGTGAACCATCGGCCTTCCGCTTGCCGGGTAGTAAACCGCATGCCTTAATGACCTGCTACAATCCACAACAGAGAACCCGCCCGGGGCCCCATATGAAACGCTCGCGCCGCGTCGTCCTGACCATGATGGGGAGCGGGGCCATCGGCGCCGTATCCATGGGCTTCGCCGAGCGCGGTGACTGCGGTCCGGGATTCTTTCGCGAAGTGACGCACGGCCTGGACGGGCGCCCGGTCGCGAGATGCCAGGGCGTGGCTTATGGCGGCTTCGGCCACTTCCCAAACCAATTCCACGGGCACGGCCATGGTCATGGACACGGCCACGGCCACGGCGGTTAGCGCCCGCCGGTGCAGCGCCTTGCCTGCAACGAACGTGACGACTGGCAGGCCACCGCCATGGCCACCGGCTTTGATTTTCACACCATCGACGGCGAACGCTATTGGGATGAACGCGCCTTTTACGCTTTCACGCTGGAGGAAATCGAAAATCAGATCGAGGCGCCGACAGCAGAGATCGATGCGATGTGCCTCGAACTCGTCGGCCACGCGATTGACGACGAGGAACATCTCAGCCGGTTGAGGATACCGGAAACATTCTGGCCGCTGCTTCACGATAGCTGGCACCGCGACGAGCGTAGCCTTTATGGCCGACTCGACATGAGCTTCGGCGGGCGCGGCCCGGCAAAGCTCCTGGAATACAACGCCGATACGCCGACCTCGATTTTCGAGGCGGCGGTGTTTCAATGGACCTGGCTCGAACAAGGCATCGAGCGACATTTTCTTCCCGCCGGCGCCGACCAGTTCAACTCGCTGCATGAACGGCTGATCGACGCGTGGAAGAAGGTCGGCGGTGGAATCCCGCATTTGCATCTGACGGGAACGCTCGAAAATACCGAGGATGCCGGCACACTCGCCTATCTCGAGGATACCGCAAGACAAGCCGGCTTTTCGACCACATTGCTCGATATCGAGGCCATCGGTTGGCGCGACGGCGGCGGCTTCGTCGATCTCGACAATCGCGAAATCGCGCTCGCCTTCAAGCTCTATCCCTGGGAATGGATGTTTCACGACGCGTTCGGTGAAAAGCTCGCCATGGCATCGACACGCTGGATCGAACCGCCATGGAAGGCCATTCTTTCCAACAAGGGCATGCTTGCGCTGCTGTGGGAGATGTTTCCCGGCCACCCCAATCTGCTGCCGGCATTTTTTGAAGGCGATCCGAACGCCGCGAAGTCTCTGGCACCACCTTCGTGCGCAAGCCGCTGCTTTCCCGGGAGGGCGCCAACGTCGCGCTGGTACGCGACGGTACGACAGTGGCGGAGCAGCAAGGTCCTTACGGCGCCGAAGGCTTCATCCGCCAGGCGCTGGCGCCGCTGCCGAATTTCTCAAATCAATACCCGGTGCTTGGCAGCTGGCTGATCGATCACACCCCGTGCGGGCTCTCGATCCGCGAGGACGAGAATCCGATCACCGGCAATACGTCGCGTTTCCTGCCGCACGCGATCCTCTGAAGGGCATGTTCCGGTATTGCAGATGGCGCGCCTCGCCTATCGCGACGCCATCGCAACCGCCTTCGTGGGCTGGGGCATGACCGCAGCGAGGCTTGGCTTTGCCATGCGCGTGGCGTTCGGGCGATAGAGACCGCGCCGATCCGGATAGGGCTTGAAGGCGTCGCAAATGCCGACAACGGATTCGGCGGCTCCCAGCACCATGAAGCCATCGGGCTCGACCATCTTTGCAAGGCGCTCGAAAACGCCGGTTTTGGTCTCCTGATCGAAATAGATCAGGACGTTGCGGCAAAAGATCACGTCGAATGTTCCAAGATGGCCAAAATCGTGCAGCAGGTTGAGCTGGCGGTGCTGCACCATGGCGCGGATGTCGGCATTGAGCTGCCACAACTCGCCGACCTGCGTGAAATACTTGACCAGCAACTGAATCGGCAATCCGCGCTGAACCTCGAACTGGCTGAAGAGACCGGCCTTGGATTTCTCCAGAACGCCTTGCGACAGGTCGGTGGCCAGGATTTCAATCCGCCACCCCACAAGCGCCGCGCCGAATTCCTTCAGACACATCGCAATCGAATAGGGCTCCTGCCCGGTTGACGACGCCGCGCACCAGATGCGCAAGGCGCGGCGGCTCGCGCGCGCCTGCAACAGCGTCGGAAGCATCGTTTCACGCAGATGGTCGAACGGAATCTTGTCGCGGAAGAAGAAGGTTTCGTTGGTGGTCATCGCCTCGACCACGTCCGCCGTCAGCGCCTCCGCCGACGCCGCTTTCATTTTCTGCACGAGTTCTGAGATTCCGGGCAACCCGACCCTGCGTGCCAGCGGGACCAGCCGGCTCTCGACCAGATATTGCTTGTCGGCAGACAGATCCAGTCCCGAGCGTTCCTTCAGGAGCTTGCGAAGGAACTCATAATCCAGCGGCGTCACGAGCGGTCTCCTGAAAACAATCGAACGAGTTTCGGCGCGATCTGGCCCAGCGGCAGGATAGCCGCGCAAATGCCGGCATTCGCGACTGCGCCCGGCATTCCCCAGACCACGCTCGAAGCCTCATCCTGTGCAATCACACTTCCGCCGGCGGCGACAATGTCCTTGCCGCCGCGCATCCCGTCCGAGCCCATGCCCGTCAGCACGACAGCCAGAGTGGCGCCCTGCCAGACATCGGTCGCGGAAGCAAACAGGGGGTCGACCGCCGGCTTGCAGAAATTGACCGGCGGGCCGTCGTCAAGCACGATCGCGACCTCCGTCCCGTGGCGAGCGACGCGCATGTGGCGGCCGCCCGGCGCAAGATAGACCTGGCCAGCCTTGACGGCCTCGCCATCGATGGCTTCGCGCGCCGGCCGGTGGCTCGCGCGGGCAAGATGCTCGGCCAGAATCGTCGTGAAGGTCGGCGGCATGTGTTGGGTGATCAGCACGGGAAACCGGTCGATCACCGGGCCGATTTCGCCGACCAGGGTCATGAGCGCCTGCGGACCGCCGGTGGACGAGCCGATCAACAGCACGCGCGGGCTTTGCGCACTGAAGCTGCGCCGGGCCAATGGCGGGATGGCCGCGGGCGCCAGCGGTGCCCGGTGCATTGGCTCGCGGGCGCGGTCGCTGACCGGCGCCAGCGGGGGGGCTGGATGAATAGGGACCGAGCGGCGGGCCTTGGCGCCGAGATGCCGGATTTTCTGCAACAGATCGTGGCGGAAGGTTTCCGCGGCGGTGGCTTCGCGGGTGCTTTCCGGCTTCGGAATGTAGTCGGAAGCGCCGAGCGAGAGCGCCTTGAAGCTGATCTCCGCGTTGCGGCGGGTCAGCGTGGACGCCATGATGATGATCAGGTTGCGCTTCTTTGCCAGCAGCAAGGGCAACGCCGAGATGCCATCGAGATCCGGCATCTCGATATCGAGCACGGCGACGTCGGGATTGATGCGTTCGATCTGGTTGACCGCTTCAAGGCCGGTCCGCAGCGAAGCCGCAACGACCATGTCGGGCTCGGAGCCGACCCAGCGGGAGATCATTCCCCTGATGACGGCGGAGTCGTCGACCACCATGACCCGCAGTGGTTCTTGCTGGAGCGAACTCGAAATCACAGAACTTGTCAACGCAACACTCATTACTCACCAGCTGAACTCAAGCGGCTTTGCTTACGCGATATCGCCGGAGGCTCTCGAGCCGCCGGATGAAAAATGCCGATCAGATCAGGCCGACTTCCTGGAACTTGGCGGTCACGATGTCCTTGTCGAACGGCTTCATGATGTATTCGTTGGCGCCGGCATGAAGCGCGCGGGCAATGTGCGCGACGTCGTTTTCCGTGGTGCAGAACACGACCTTGGGCTGGTCTCCGCCCGGCATGCGGCGGAGATTGCCGAGGAACTCATATCCGTCCATGACCGGCATGTTCCAGTCGAGCAGGATGGCCTCGGGTAGCCCGCGTTTGCAGACCTCGAGTGCCTTCTCGCCGTCTTCTGCTTCGACGATCTGGAAATCCAGGCCCTCCAGGATGCGCCTTGCGACTTTTCGGATGACGCTGGAGTCATCCACGACCAGACACGTTTTCATTTTTTGCCTCTCAAATTTTCCGAAGGAACGCTTCCACCACAATACGTTACGCTTGGCCTGCCAGTAATCTCACGCCGCCATCATGTCCGGCGTGATTTCGAGAACCCGATCGACGTCGAGGACGACCATCAGCTGCCCGTCAAGGCGATGCACGCCGCCGGCAAGCTTGGCCATGCGCGGATCGAGGTTGACGGGATTTTCCTCCCGGCCTTCGTCGGGAAGCCTGAGCACTTCGCCGATCTGATCGATCAGCAGACCGTAGGATTCGCCGCGCAGGTCGACACCGACCGCCATCGGCGGCTTGCCGTCGTCGTTTTTCGGCAGACCGAGACGAGCGCGCATGTCGATCACGGTGACGATGCGGCCACGCAGATTGAGGACACCCGCGATCTCGCCCGATGACAGCGGCACCCGGGTCAGACGTTCCGGCATGAATACGTCCTGTACGCGCGAGATCGGCAGACCGAATAGCTGGCCCCCGATCAGGGCGGTGACGTATTCGGCGACGGCGCCTTCGATAAATTCGGTCTTGCTTGTCATGCTGTGATCCCCATGCGCCCCGACTCAAGCCGCCGCCCGGTTGGCTTCGGCGGTCTGTTCCTTCAGTGCCGCGATCAGGCCGGGGCGGTCGAACTTGGCGACGTAATCATAGAAGCCGGCCTGCCGCCCGCGCTCGATCGCCGCCGGCGATACCAGTGAAGACAGCGCAATGATCGGCATCGAACTCAGATGCGAATCGGCACGGATCGTCTCGGCGAATTCGAATCCGTTCATGTCCGGCATTTCGATATCGGTCAGCACCACATCGAACGACTGGCCAGAACGCAGCGCCGTCAGGCCTTCCTGCGCGTTCGTTGCCACCCGAACCTTGTAGCCCGCGGCCTTCAACACCGGGGCCAGCATGTTGCGGAAGAACGCGGAGTTGTCGACCAGCAGCACCGATTGCGCCAGCATCGAGGGCCGCATTTCCTTGCGGCTGAACCAGTCCGCGAACGCCATCGGCAGGAAGTGACCGACGTCGATCACCTCGGTCGCCTGTCCCTTGATAACGGCAGAGCCGAGGATGCCTTCGTCCGACCCGGCGACTTCGATGTGGAGGCGTTCCTCGACGATGTCGATGATCTCGTCGACCACGAGTCCCATCGAACGGCCGTCGTCGGCGAACACCAGGATCGGCTGGGTGCCCGAAGTCTGGACGCTGACCCCGTTCATCTGCACCAGCGGCATCAGCTGCTCGCGGTATTGCACCATATAACGGCCGTTGGAGAGTTCGATCTTGTCGGCCGCGATTTCTTCCAGGCGGGTCACGAGGCCTAGCGGCACTGCCTTGGGCTGATCGGAGCCAGCGCGGAACACCAGCAGCGAAGTCAACTGTTCGGCGGCGTTGGCGCGCTGCGCTGCGTTTTCGTCGTTGATCTCATGGCTGGCGTTGCCCGACGCGCCGAGCGCCTTGGCGATGCCGTTGGGGTCGATGATCATGATCACCGCGCCATCGCCCAGAATGGTGTTGCCGGAGAACATGTCGATGTGACGCAGCTTCGTCGACATCGGCTTGACCACGATTTCCTCGGTGTGGAACACGCCGTCCACCACGATGCCAAACGTCTGGCTGCCGACTTGCGTGACGACGATGAAGCCGTTTTCCGGGTCGGAGGAAGAACCGTCATCGATCTTCAGGAGCTTCTTCAGATGCATCAGCGGCAACAGCTTGTTGCGCAGCCGCAATACCGCGGTGTCCTTGATCCGCTCGATGCGATGCTCGGAATTGGCGCGCGCACGCACCAGTTCGACCACCGACAGCTGCGGAATCGCAAACCGGTCGCCGCCGGCCTCGACGATCAACGCCGAGACGATGGCAAGCGTCAGCGGTATCTTGATGGTGACGGAGGAGCCCTCCCCGGCTACCGACTTGATGTCGATGGTGCCGCCGATCTGGTCGATATTGGTGCGCACCACGTCCATGCCGACGCCACGGCCGGAAACACTGGTCACGCTGGCTGCGGTCGAAAAGCCCGGCGCGAAGATGAACTTGTGGATCTGCGCTTCCGTCATCTTCTCCAGTTCGGCCTCGGTGACCAGGCCGTTGGCGACCGCCTTGGCCTTGATCTTCTCGGTGTTGAGACCGCGGCCATTGTCGGCGATGCAGATGATGATGTGGCCGCCTTCATGATAGGCGGACAAGCGGATGGTGCCCTGCTCCGGCTTGCCGGCGGCCGCGCGCTCGGCAGGCGTCTCGAGCCCGTGATCGGCCGAGTTGCGCACCATATGCGTCAAGGGATCCTTGATCAGGTCGAGCACCTGCCGGTCGAGTTCGGTGTCGGCGCCGTGCATCTCCAGCTCGATCTGCTTGTGAAGTTCGCTGGAGAGGTCGCGGACGATGCGCGGCAGTTTCTGCCAGGCATTGCCGATCGGCTGCATCCGCGTCTTCATGACGCCTTCCTGCAGTTCGGCGGTGACGTTCGAGAGCCGCTGCAGCGGCACCTTGAACTCGGTGTCTTCGTTGCGCCGGGAGATTTCCAGAAGCTGATTGCGCGTCAACACCAGCTCGGAAACCATCGTCATCAGGTGTTCCAGCGTGTCGACATTGACCCGGATCGACTGGTTGGCCACGCGGTCACCCTCGGCCGCGGTGTCCACCTCGACGACGGTCTTGGCCTTCTTGGCCGCGGGTTTCGCTGCCTTCGATGGGGCTACTTCCGCTGCCGGTGGCGCGCTGACTTTCGGAGCGGGCGGAGCAACTACCTGCGGCGCCGGCTGAGGCGCGACCTCGGGCGCGGTCTCGCGGAACGCGCGCTCGAGTTCATCCAGCGACACTTCGCCGGGACGCAGTTCGCGCTCCAACACCTGGAACGTCAGCGTGCCCTGCACGCTGGGCTTGGCTGGCGCTGGCGCCACCACCGGCTCGGGTGCTGCGGGCGCGGGCGCCGCAGGTATGGATGCAGCAGGCGCCGGCATGGCCTCCGCGCTGCGCTCGGCCATGTGATGAAGTTGCACGATCAGGTCCTGATCGTTGCCTTCCGGCTCTGCCTCGGTGGCTTCAAGCCCGCCAAGAATTTCCTTGATGCGGTCGATGCTGCTCAGGATCAGCGTCACCGCCTCCGCTGTGACCGGCATGCCGTCGCGGAACTTGCCCATCAGGGTTTCGCCGGCGTGGGCGAGCGCTTCGAGGCGCGGCAGCCCGAGGAAACCGCAGGTTCCCTTGATGGTATGTACAAGGCGGAAGATGTTATCGAGGATCTTGGCGTTGTTCGGATCTTGCTCGAACCGCACCAGTTGATTGTCGACGGTGTCCAGACTTTCGCTGGTCTCCGTCAGAAACTCTCTCAAAAGATCGTCCATGAAATCGGCCTTCAACCCCCGCGTGTGCGACCTCGACACGCATTCCGAGTTTGGCCAGCTTCGCCTCAAACCGTTTAATATTGGTTGAGTAAGTGGAAAAGAACGGGATCAACAAGGAGATAAGACGGAGGCCGACAATCCGCGGCAATCGGTTAACCCGTGGTTAACCATGATCGCGCGGGAAGCCTGCCCAAGGCTGCGCGGATTTCCGCCGCTGACAGAGACGCTTACCGCTCAGGAAGCGGTCACCACCACCGTTTCACCTTCGGGGGCGAGCGTCACGCGCAATCCGCAGGATTGCGCCAGGAGCCGCGTGTAATAAGGCTGCACCGCATGGGCATCGATGGCTGAGAGCTGATCCGAGCCCAGGAGGTCGGCGATGCTTTGCGGCATTCGGGCATTGAGCCCGCTGGCCATGACGCGAAAGCCCAATGGCTCGCCCTCGCCGATCGGATCGACCGTCAGCACGCCGCCGCGCGGGATCGTCTGCTGCGCAATCACCATCATGTTCAGCAGCAGCTTGACGCGATTTTTCGGCAGCAGCAGGCGCGGCAGATTCCACGCGATCGTGGTCTTGCCGTCCTCGAGATGGCCCCGCGCCATGGCCTGCGCGTCGCCGAGGTCGATCTGGGCACCCGACGATCCGGCCGCCCCAAACGCCAGGCGGCAGAACTGCAGGCGCGCCGAGGCGGTCTTGGCGCTCTTGCGAATCAAATCGAGGGCAAATTCGCGGTCCTCGGGCTTCGGATTGTCATCGAGGACCTCAAGCCCATTGACGATGGCACCCACCGGACTGATGAGATCGTGACAAACCCGGGAACACAGCAAAGCTGCAAGTTCGAGGGTATCAGGGGCGAGACCGGGGGACGGGGCACCAGACATAAGGCGTTCCTGAAAATCGATGATGAGCGCGGATTAAGGCGAATCACGCAAGCTTGCAGGCTTGATACACTGCGGATACGCGTGCTGCCAACAACGCCGGCCATCCTGCCGTCACAACGTTTGGGGGCATGCGCCATGGCGCGGAAATCTACAGGTAGCAGTCAGGCTTATGTGAGGCTCGCCAATGAATAAGGCATGTCCACTGATCGACCTCAACGGCGCGGTCGCGCTCATGGAACCCTTGACCGAACTCGTCGCCCTGGCCGGTGCGGCCATTCTTGCGGTCAACCGCGGGGCCATGCGGGTCGACGGCAAGATCGACGGATCCCCGGTGACGGACGCCGACCTCGCCGCCGATCGCATCATCAACGACGGCCTCGCTCGCCTCGCCCCAGGGGTTCCGGCCTTGTCCGAAGAGCGGACCCAATTGGCGGAAGCGCCTTATCAGGGCAGCTTCTTTCTGATCGATCCGCTCGATGGCACCAGGGAGTTCGTCGCCGGCCGCGGAGAGTTCACGGTCAACCTTGCCTTGGTGACCAAGGGCGCGCCGCTCCTGGGCCTCATCGGCGCGCCGGCGCTTGGATTGATCTGGCGGGGCATCGTGGGTCGAGGCGCCGAGCGGCTCGTGAGGAGCAATGGAACGTTTCGTGCCGAGCCAATTCATACCCGCCCCTTCCCACAAGCCGGCCAACCATGGACCGTGGCGGTCAGCCGCTCGCACGGCGATCCGAAGACCGAAGCCTTCATCGACGCAAGGCCCGGGGCGCGGCGTGAGACGCTCGGCTCGGCGGTCAAATTTGGCAAGGTCGCCGAGGGCAGCGTCGACATCTATCCCCGTCTTGCCCCGACCCACGAATGGGATGTCGCGGCCGGACACGCGATCGTCACCGCCGCCGGCGGCAAGATCACCGATCGAGACGGCGGTGAATTGCGGTTCGGCAAGGGCGCAAAGGATTTCATCGTGCCGGCCTTCATTGCATGGGGCGATCCTTCGGCGGCGCGGTAATAAGGTCAACGTCGCTTTTGCCTTACCGCGCCAGACCCTGCTCGAGCGCCGGCCAGCGCGACGCCGCCGCCGCCAGGAAACGGGTCGGATCGGCGGCGAAGGCGTCCCGGTTCTCCTCGAGCCCGAACAGATAAAGACGATCGCCCGCGACCTGCCAGAACAGCGGGTTGCCCGCGACGGTGACGCCGCGCGCCAGATCGACCGGGTCGTAACCGCCGAACTGGGGGCCGTAGATGTCGGGGTGAGCGATAAAGGAGGCACGATTACCCTCGTTGCGAAAGCGCCAGACCGCCCCGGCGTGGGACGCCTCGAACTCCGGCAGCCCGATCATGGGACGCGCATCGACGAAATACGCCACCGGATCATAACCCTCGATCGCCAGACCGCTGTAGCGGTTGGTGACGACGCGCTCGGTGGTTGCCGCCCGGGCCGCGGACCCAAGGTCGCCCAATTCGCCGAGCCCACCCAAGATGAACGACGAGAGGCTTGCCAGGACGGTGATCAAGGCTATTCCGGGGCGAAAGTGAATTCCGCACCGAGTCCCGTTTCTTTCCTGCCGTTGTGCCGTCATAGTTGGTGCCGATAACAACCGAGTCGGTGGGTTCGGGGCGCAGCCTAAAGCCATGCTTGTCAGCGTCAGGTTAAGGCGGCGGCCGGGATTTCGATACCCAGGGGTCTTTTCATGATTTTCGCATCACGCCTTGCCGCGTTGACGCTCGCCGCGTTGATGTGCTGGTCCATGCCCGCGTCCGCGCAGCAGGCGCCGCCAGCGCAAGAGGCACCGCCGGCGCAATTGCCGCCGCCGCAGCGTCAGGTGGGCCCCGGCACTTACGCGCCGGACGAATTGGTCGGCGCCGGACATAAATTCTTTGGCAATGTCTCGCGCGGCCTTGCCTCCGTGATCGAGCGCGCGGTCAGCCAGTGGGGCCTGCCGAACGGCTATATCCTCGGCGAGGAAGGCTCGGGCGCCTTCGTCGCCGGACTGCGTTACGGCGAGGGCACGCTCTACACCAAGAATGCCGGCGATCTGCGGGTCTACTGGCAGGGACCATCGGTCGGCTTCGATTGGGGCGGCGACGGCGCGCGCACCATGACGCTGGTGTACAACCTGCCGGCGACCGGCGCGATCTATCAGCGCTTTGCCGGAATCGACGGTTCCGCCTACATCATCGGCGGCTTCGGCATGACCGCGCTCACCGCGAACAATATCGTGCTGGTGCCGATCCGCTCCGGTCTTGGCCTGCGGCTTGGCGCCAACATCGGCTACCTCAAGTATACCCCGCGCGCGACCTGGAATCCGTTTTAAGGCCGCCTGTTCCGGAGCGAGCCTGTGCACCCACCGCGATGTCCGACCTTGAACACATAATGTCCACCGATTCACGTTAACGCCGCATTGGGCTGGTTTTGTCCCCATGCGCCATGGCATTGTTAACAAAAGCGCGTTTTCCGGGAGTGCCCATCTATGGTCGAGCCGATCATGTATCTGGCGATCGGTTTTCTGCTCGCGATGCTGCTCGGTCTGATGATCGTGCCGCTGGTGCATAACCGGGCGGTGCGTCTGACCACGCGGCGGATGGAAGCGGCAACCCCGCTGTCGATGGCGGAAATCCAGGCCGACAAGGACCAGCTTCGCGCGGAGTTTGCGATGTCGGCGCGGCGGCTGGAGATGAGCGTCGACCAGCTCAAGCACAAGACCACGAGCCAGCTCGCCGAACTCGGCAAGAAATCGGATGCGATCAATCGCATGAAGCTCGAGCTCGGCGAAAAGAACGCCACGATCTTTTCGCTCGAGGCCCGCGAGAAGGCGATGAAGGAACAGCTTCGCGCCACCGAAGAGGAATTTTCCGCCAAGACAGAAGCGCTGCGTCAAGCCGAGAAGGCGCTCAGCGACAAGAAGACCGACCTCACCAGACTCAACGCGGAGCTCAACGACCGTTCGATGATGGCGGAGAGCCGTCAGGTCGAGCTGGTGGCGGTGCATACGCAGATCGACGTGTTGAAGAACCGCGTCGGCGACGCCGAAAAGGAATTCGCCACCACGCAGGCGCGGCTCGAGCAGGAGCGCGGCCAGTCCGAGGCGGCGACGCGCGAGCTCGCCGAGGCGCGCAGCCGGGTCGAAAATCTGAGCCAGCGCGTCACTGATCTGGATCGCCAGTTGATCGCCCAGGTCAAGGAAGCCGAGCTGCTCGGCAACCGCGTCAACGATCTGGAAGCGCGATTGGCGACGCAGGGAAAGCTGCTCGCCGAGCGCGACTACGAGACCAATCAGCTTCGTCAGGCCAGGGATGCCGCCGAGCGCACCATCAAGGAATTGCGCGACGAGCTCAGCCAGACCAGCAGCGGTTCGTTGCCGGCGCTGGAGAAACTGAAGACCGAGAAGGCGGCGGTCGAGGAACAGCTTCGCGCCGCGCGCGACGAGCGCGCCAAGCTGCAACGCGACATGAATGCGATCCAGCAGCAGGCCGAAAGCTCGTGGGCGACCGAGCGGATGGAAAACGCGCTGCTGCGCGAACGCATCAACGACATCGCCGCCGAAGTCGCCAAGCTCGCGATGCAGCTTGAAGGACCGAACTCGCCGATCGAGACCTTGCTCGCGCAAGAACCGGTGCGGCCCACGTCCAACGGGACCGCGGTCAACGGCGCGGCCGCCCATGGCAGCACGCCGGAAGGCGGCGGCACGCTCGCCGAACGCATCCGCGCGCTGCAATCCCACGCCTCCCGCGCCCGCCAGCAGGGGGCGTGAGGTTTCTCCACGCGGTTTTCGGGTTTTCATTTTTCCAACGATCAGAATCTGAGCGGCTCTCATCCGTCATTGCGAGCGAAGCGAAGCAATCCATAGCCACGCCGAGACGTCCTATGGATAGCTTCGTCGCTTCGCGCCCTTGCGCAAACGTTTTGCGTTTGTCGCAGGCAATGACGACAACGCACACCTTCGCCTTCCCGCGCGCGCCACGCGGCGCGGGCTGTGCATGCATCCTTCTGCCCACGAGAGAATCGGAGGGCGCAGGGAATGCCGAGCGCTCGACGCGCCCGCAGCCTCGCGTGCGAAACAAAAGAGCACACGAGCATAGTCACCACGGTCACACCGGCATCACCCGGCATTCCCCGCGCGATGGTTTTACGGTTTCCTTCGGGCTCTCCTCGGTGATCGGGCTTTCTTGTCACCGTCGCCCCTGAGAGGCTTGCTTCTCAGGAACTTGACGCCAGCGTCGAGACGTCAGGACCACACGACTTCGCCGTCCGCTCCAAAACGCCCTTCGTCGCCGGGCGCCACAGCGGCCATCGCATCCCGCCTCACGTTCGTGACGATCGCGAAACGCCCCTCTGTCGGGGCGGGACGGCGGCGGAAAGTGAAGTGATTTGGGCGAGCGAGATATGGAAATATTTTTGCAAGCCCGACTGGACAGCTAAAATCACCTTGATCCGGCTCGACAAATTAGTTTTTTGGCGCAACACCTTCAGAGCCTTACTGGAAATGTAGCCGGCAAATGAGAGCTATAAGACCGTCATTCCCGGGCGATGCGAAGCGTCGAACCGGAATCTCGAGATTCCGGGTCTGGTGCTGCGCCACCATTTCGGAATCACGCCGCTGGGGCGGCTTGACACCGAGTGCCCGCACTTCGTAAATCGCGGGCACTGGCACTGTCTCTGGCCGATCGCCCGCCGATTTCGGCCTTCGATCGGCTACGGAAGATCCAGGGCGCATAGCTCAGCGGG
>CAVUHE010000016.1:0-236688 GCA_963741185.1 uncultured Alphaproteobacteria bacterium
AGGATTCGAACCTGCAACCCACGGAGTAGAAATCCGTTACTCTATCCAGTTGAGCTATGGGACCGTTGGCGGCTTTATACCATCGCCAATATGAAAAATCCGCATCATCGCCAAGTCCCTAACCGAACCGTTTTCCGGCGGCCGGCGACAAAGCCGTAAGCGGCGGACCAACTGGTTTGGTCGGCCCTGACGCCTCGTCCAAGCGGCACCGGCCGCCCGCGGGCGCAAGGACTTAAGGCCTTCGACAAATGTCGCATGCGACTCTTTTGCCGTCTTGTTGCCCCGCCATCAGTCCGTCACCTTTTAACGCACTTCTTTCAATACGCGGCGTTGTCCGCGGCCCAGGGAGCTCCGTCATGATCGGTTTGGTTCGCGCAGCGACACTTTGCGCCACGCTGGCGTTTGGCTTGGTGACGGCGCAGGCGGCGGAGAAGGCCTTCAAACGTGACGATCTGGTCAATTCGGCGATCAAGCTCGAGGCCCAGATCAAGAGCGAAGCAGGCCCGGTGGCCAAGACCAACGCGACGCTGAAAACTGACGCCGACACAGCTTTCAAGCGCAACGATTTCCGGACCGGGCTGCAAATCCTCGGGCAAATCGCTGCAACGACGCCGGATGACAGCGCCAACTGGCTGCGGCTGGCGCGAACCATTTTCCAGATTCGCCCCGCCAACTCGAGCGAGCAGACCTTTCTGCTCGAACGCGCCTCGACCGCCGCTTATATCGCCTATCAGCGCGCCGCCAATTCCGGCGAGGAGGCCGACGCGCTGGCCGTGCTCGGCCGGGCCTTGTCGGAACGCAAGCTCTGGCGGCCGTCGCTCGACAGTCTGCGGCTCTCGCTCGATTTGCGAGAGGTCGCCGAGGTGCGCGGCCAATACGAAAAGATGCGCGACGAGCACGGATTCCGGCTGCTCGATTACACCGTCGATTCCGACTCGGCATCGCCGCGCGTGTGTTTCCAGTTCTCCGAAGACCTCGCCAAGCGTACCGACTTCGCGCCGTTCCTTGCGCTTGCCGGCAACGACAAGCCGGCGTTGACGTCGGAAGGCAAGCAGCTTTGCGTCGACGGCCTGAAACATGGCGAGCGCTACAACGTCAATCTGCGCGCCGGCCTTCCGTCCACCGTCAAGGAGACCCTACCCAAGTCCGCAGAGTTCAACGTCTATGTGCGCGACCGCAAGCCGTTCGTGCGCTTCACCGGGCGCGCCTATGTGCTGCCGCGCACCGGCCAACGCGGCATTCCGCTGGTCAGCGTCAATACGCCTGCCGTGTCGGTCAACGTGTTCAGGATCGGCGATCGCAACCTGATCAACGCGGTCGTCGACAGCGATTTCCAGCGGGCCTTGAGCCGCTACGAGCTTTCGAGCCTCGGCGAGGAGCGAGGCGTCAAAGTCTGGTCCGGCGAACTCACAACCGCCATGACGCTCAATCAGGAGGTCACGACGGCATTTCCGGTCGACGAGGCGCTCGGCACCTTGCAGCCGGGCGTCTATGTCATGACGGCGGCCGCCAAGGGGCCGGGCAGCGACGACGACGGATCGCTGGCCACGCAATGGTTCATCGTTTCCGACCTCGGTGTGACGGCCTTCTCAGGCAATGACGGCATCCACGTCTTCGTCAACTCGCTGGCATCCACCGATGCAGTGGCGAAGGCTGACGTACGGCTGGTCGCCCGCAACAATGAGATCCTCGCCAGCCGCAAGACCGACAATTCCGGCCATGTGCTGTTTGAGGCAGGGCTGGCGCGCGGCGAGGGCGGTCTTTCGCCAGCCATGTTGACAGTCACGAGCGACAAGGCCGACTACGCCTTCCTGAGCCTGAAAACCAACGCATTCGATCTTTCCGATCGCGGCGTATCCGGCAGAGTCGTGCCCGCAGGCGCTGACGCCTTCGTATATGCCGAACGCGGCGTTTATCGCTCAAATGAGACCGTGTACCTGACGGCCCTTCTGCGCGATGGCCAGGGAAATGCCATCACTGGCGGCCCGCTGACGCTCGTGATCGAACGTCCTGACGGCGTCGAATTCCGCCGCGCGGTGCTGGCGGACCAGGGCGCCGGCGGCAGGTCTTTTGCCGTGCCGCTCAATTCGGCCGTCCCCACCGGCACCTGGCGGGTGCGCGCCTTTACCGATCCCAAGGGAGCTTCGGTCGGTGAAACCACCTTCATGGTCGAGGATTACATCCCAGAGCGGATCGAGTTTGAGCTTTCGAGCAAGGAAAAGCTGATCAAAGTTGATCTTCCGGTAGAACTTAAGGTCAGCGGGCATTTCCTCTACGGCGCACCGGCCTCCGGCCTGCAGCTCGAGGGTGATATGCTGGTGACGCCGGCAGCCGAGCGGCCCGGATTTGCCGGATACCAGTTTGGCGTCGCCGACGAGGAGACCTCAAGCAACGAGCGCACGCCGATCGAAAATCTGCCGGAGGCGGACGCCAATGGCGTCGCGACCTTCCCGGTTGGCCTCACCAAGCCGCCTCAATCGACCCGCCCGCAGGAAGCGCAAATCTTTATCCGGATGGCGGAGGCGGGCGGCCGGGCGGTCGAGCGCAAACTGGTGCTGCCGGTGGCGCCGAGCGCCGCCCTGATCGGCGTCAAGCCGCTGTTTGGCGACAAGAGCGTTGCGGAAGGCGACAAGGCTGGGTTCGACGTCGTGTTCATATCGCCCGAAGGCAAGTCGCTCGCGCGCGATGGCTTACGCTTTGAGCTGTTGAAGATCGAATCCCGCTATCAGTGGTACCGCCATAATTCATTCTGGGAATACGAGCCGGTCAAATCGACAAAACGGGTCGCTGATGGCGATCTGACCATTGCGGCCGACAAACCCACGCGCATCACGCTGTCGCCGCAGCCCGGCCGTTATCGCTTCGACGTCAAATCGACCGAGGCGGACGGGCCACTGACCTCGGTGCAATTCGACGTCGGCTGGTATTCCGACGGCAGCGCCGACACGCCGGATCTGTTGGAAACCTCGATCGACAAGCCGGAATACCAATCCGGCGATACCATGGTTGTTTCGGTCAATACGCGCTCGACCGGCAAGCTGACCGTCAACGTGCTCGGCGACCGGTTGCTGACGACGCAAACCACCGACGTCAAGGAAGGCACCGCGCAGGTCAAGATTGCCGTCGGCAAGGATTGGGGCACTGGCGCCTATGTGGTCGCGACGCTGCGCCGACCGCTCGATGCCGCAGCACTTCGGATGCCCGGCCGCGCGATCGGGCTCAAATGGTTCGGCATCGACAAGAAAGCCCGTTCGCTTGAGGTCAATCTGTCACCGCCGGCTTTGGTGCGCCCGAATACGACGCTGAAGCTGCCGGTCAAACTCGGCGGCCTCAATCCCGGCGAGGACGCCAAAATCGTCGTCGCCGCGGTCGACGTCGGCATCCTCAATCTGACCAATTACAAGCCGCCGGCGCCGGACGATTACTATCTCGGTCAGCGCCGCCTGACCGCGGAAATTCGCGATCTCTACGGGCAGCTGATCGACGGCATGCAGGGCACCCGCGGTCAGCTCAAGACCGGTGGCGACGGTGCGGGCGCTGAATTGCAGGGAAGCCCGCCGACCCAAAAGCCGCTTGCGCTCTATTCCGGCATCGTCACGGTCGCAGCCGACGGGACGGCCGAAATCAGCTTCGACATTCCGGAGTTCGCCGGCACCGCGCGCGTCATGGCGGTGGCCTGGACGGCGACCAAACTCGGCCGTGCCACGACCGATGTGGTGGTCCGCGACCCGGTCGTGCTGACGGCGACGTTGCCGCGCTTCCTGCTCAATGGCGACCACGGCACCATGAGCTTCGATCTCGACAACGTTGAGGGCGCGCCCGGCGACTACACGATCAACGTCAAGATTTCAGGGCCGGTGAAGGTTTCCGGCAATTCCGCAACGACCGTCAAACTCGCTGCCAAGCAGCGTACCTCGATGTCGCTTTCGCTCGACGCTGGCGGCGCGGGAACCGCGAACCTCGACGTCGACATCAAGGGACCGAACGGATTGACGCTGGCGCGCCATTACGCGCTCGACGTCAAGGCCGCCACGCAGATCCTTGCGCGCCGGTCGATCCGGACCTTGGCCAGGGGTGAGAGCCTGACGCTGACATCCGATATGTTCTCCGATCTGGTACCTGGAACCGGCGGCGTCTCGCTGTCCGTCAGCCTGTCGACGGCGCTCGATGCCGCCACCATCCTGAAAGCGCTCGATCGCTATCCTCACGGCTGTTCCGAGCAGATCACAAGCCGCGCCATGCCGCTGCTTTACGTCAACGATCTGGCCGCCGGCGCGCATCTGGCGATGGACACTGAAATCGATCAGCGCATCAGGGACGCCATCGACCGGCTTTTGGCGCGACAAGGTTCGAACGGTTCATTCGGTCTTTGGTCGGCCGGCGGCGATGACGCCTGGCTCGACGCCTATGTCACGGACTTCCTGACCCGCGCGCGCGAAAAGGGCTTTGCGGTGCCGGATGTGCTGTTCAGGAATGCGCTCGACCGAATCCGCAATTCGGTTGTGAACGCCAACGAGCCCGAAAAGGACGGTGGGCGCGACCTCGCTTACGGCCTCTACGTGCTCGCTCGCAACGGGACCGCGCCGATCGGGGATCTACGTTATCTGGCCGACACCAAACTGAACAATCTGGCGACGCCGATTGCGAAGGCGCAGCTTGCGGCCGCGCTGGCGCTGGTCGGCGACAGGGGCAGGGCGGAGCGGGTTTATGCCGCGGCTCTCGACAGCCTTGCGCCGAAGCCGGCCCTCGAGTTCGGCCGGGTCGACTACGGAAGTGCCTTGCGCGATGCGGCGGCGCTGGTTTCGCTAGCAAGCGAAGGCAATGCGCCTCGGGCGACGTTGACGCAGGCGGTGTCGCGGATCGAAGTCGCGCGTGGGCTGACGCCTTACACCTCGACCCAGGAAAATGCCTGGCTGGTGCTAGCGTCGCGGGCACTTTCGAAGGAAACCATGACGCTGGATGTCGACGGCGCGCCGGTCAAGACCGCGGTCTATCGCAGCTACAAGGCGGGCGAAATGTCGGGCAAGCCGATCAAGATCACCAACACCGGTGAGGCGCCGGTGCAGGCGGTAGTCTCCGTCAGCGGTTCACCGATCACGCCGGAGCCGTCGGCCTCCAACGGCTTCAAGATCGAACGCAGTTACTTCACGCTCGACGGCAAGCCGGCCGATGTGTCGAAGGTCAAGCAAAACGACCGCTTCGCCGTGGTGCTCAAGATCACCGAGGCCAAGCCGGAATTCGGTCACATCATGGTGTCGGACTATCTGCCGGCCGGCTTTGAGATCGACAATCCGCATCTGGTTTCCTCCGGTGATACCGGAACGCTGGACTGGATCGAGGATGGTGAGGAGCCGGAGAATACCGAATTCCGCGACGACCGCTTCACAGCCGCCATCGACCGCGCCAGCGACGACAATGCGGTGTTTACGGTTGCTTATGTCGTGCGCGCGGTTTCTCCGGGTAAATACGTCCTGCCGCAGGCCTATGTCGAGGACATGTACAACCCCTCGCGCTACGGCCGCACCGGCACCGGCTCGGTCGAGGTGCGTCCGGCGAAATGAGCGCAACGGCGGAAATGGCGAATACGTTGCATAGCGGTCGCCGCTGGCGACGATCGGCCCGGGCAGCGGCGTGCTTGGCCGCGGCTTTCCTGGTCATGGGAGCGTTGTTTGCCGCGTGGGTTGTTTCGCTCGGACCTTTGCCGCTGGCGCAGGCGCGCGAGGTTTCCACGACCATCGTCGACCGCAACGGCAAATTGCTCCGCGCCTATGCGATGGCCGATGGCCGCTGGCGGCTCCCGGTCGAAGCCAGGTCCGGCGTCGATCCGACCTATCAGAAACTGCTGCTGGCTTACGAGGACCGTCGCTTTCGCTCTCACCGAGGTGTCGATCCGCTGGCCTTGAGCCGCGCCGCGTTTCAGTTCCTCACCCGTGGCCACATCGTGTCCGGCGGTTCGACCATCACCATGCAGCTCGCCCGGCTCATGGAGCCGCGGCGAGAGCGGTCGATTTATGCCAAGGTGCGCCAGATTGTTCGCGCGATCGAGATCGAGCGACAAATGAACAAGGAGCAGATCCTCGATCTGTACCTGGCGATGGCGCCATTCGGCGGCAATCTGGAAGGCGTTCGCGCCGCATCGATCGGCTATTTCGGCAAGGAACCGAAGCGGTTGTCACTGGCGGAATCCGCTCTCCTGGTGGCATTGCCACAGTCGCCCGAAACCCGCAGGCTCGACCGCTATCCCGACGCCGCCCGTGCCGCGCGCGACCGCGTGCTGGACCGCATGGTGGAAGACGGCATCGTCTCCGACGAGGATGCGGTCAATGCGAAGGCCGCGCCGGTGCCACGGCTGCGCAAGCCGATGCCGATCCTGGCGCCGCATTCCGCCGATCAGGCGATGGCGTTGGTGAAGGATGCTTCGGTTATCGCACTGACATTGGACTCAAGCCTGCAAAAAGCGCTCGAGGCACTAGCGCGGGATCGCGCGATTGCCTTGGGGCCGAATATTTCGGTCGCCATTCTCGCGGTCGACAACGCGAGCGGCGACGTGTTGGCCCGCGTCGGTTCGCCGGATTATTTCGATGACCGCCGCGCGGGTCAGGTCGATATGACGCGCGCCGTGCGCTCGCCAGGTTCGACGCTGAAGCCGTTCATCTACGGACTGGCGTTCGAGGACGGCTTCGTTCACCCGGAAAGTCTGATCGACGACAGGCCGATCCGCTTCGGCTCTTACGCACCTGAAAATTTCGACATGACCTTCCAGGGCACGGTGCCGGTGCGCAAGGCGCTGCAAATGTCGCTGAACGTGCCGGCAGTCGCGCTGCTCGACCGCGTCGGCGCCAGCCGCTTGTCCTCGCGGCTGAAGCAGGCGGGTGCCAATCTGGTGCTGCCGAAAGACGAAGCGCCGGGTCTTGCCATGGGTCTCGGTGGCGTCGGCATTACATTGCAGGATCTGGTGCAGCTTTATTCCGGGCTGGCACGGCTTGGCAACGCGCGGCCGTTGCGCGAGATCACGAGCATGCGCGACGAAGCGCGCGAGTCTCTGCGATTACTGGATCAGGTCGCGGCTTGGCAGGTCGGAAATGTCCTTCTTGGTACGCCGCCGCCGGAGAACGGCGTGCACAACCGGATCGCCTTCAAGACCGGAACCAGTTACGGCTACCGCGATGCCTGGTCGGTGGGCTTCGACGGCCGCATCACCATCGGGGTCTGGGTCGGTCGTCCCGACGGTGCGCCTGCGCCAGGCATTGTCGGCCGAACCGCCGCGGCTCCAATCCTGTTTGATGCTTTCGCCCGCACCGGAAAATTGCCGTCGCCCCTGCCGAAACCGCCCAAGGGCGCGCTGGTGGCGAGCAATGCCAAGCTGCCGCTGCCGCTGCGACGCTATCGGTCCGTGGGCGAGCTGGTCCGAACCGACGGAGAGCAGGCGCCGCGCATCCAGTTTCCGCTCAACGGCTCGCGGATCGACGCGACCGCCGCCGATGGCGCGTCGTTTTCGGCGATGCCGGTGAAGGTCGCAGGCGGGGTGCTTCCGATGACGATGCTCGTCAATGGCGTGTCGGTTGGGGAATTTGACGGCCGCCGCCAGCGCCTGATCGATCCGCCGGGACCGGGCTTTGCCCGATTGACGGTCATAGACGCCAAGGGCGCCGCGGACACAGTTGTGATCAGAATACAGTAGTTGCGCGCTAAGCGGTTGTCGCCATGGTGGTTTCGGCGTATGCGGAACCAATGGCCGAGACCTTTGCCCGCCCCCGATTTGGACAGCCGCGCGAACCCAAGAACCGGGTAGATCCGGGTAGCCGGCTTGTCGGTGTGCTGGATTTTGCGACCGGCAGCCATGTCCGCGCGGTCGCGTTTCTGATGCTGTGCTGTTTCCTGTTGTTCCTGCCCGGGTTCTTCAACATCCCGCCGATCGATCGCGACGAGGCGCGGTTCGCGCAGGCAACCAAGCAGATGGTCGAAAGCGGCGATTTCGTCGACATCCGATTCCAGGATGAGGTCCGCTACAAGAAGCCGGTTGGTATCTATTGGCTACAGGCGGCCGCGGTCGAAACGGCGTCAGCACTCGGCCTGCCGCGGGCGCCGGTCCGAATTTGGCTGTACCGCGTTCCGTCCCTGATCGGCGCGTTTGGGGCCGTGCTTTTGACCTACTGGACCGCGCTGGCCTTCGTGACCCGGCGCGGTGCGGTCCTCGCGGGGCTGATGATGGCAAGTTCGGTGCTGCTTGGCGTCGAGGCGCGTCTGGCGAAAACCGATGCCATGCTGTTGTTCACGGTCGTCGCCGCGATGGGGGCGATGGCGTGGGTGTATCTGTCCTGGCAGCGGGGCGAGGATCCCGCCCGTCCGCCGTGGACATGGCCGGCGATTTTCTGGACGGCGCTTGCAGGCGGCATTCTGCTCAAGGGACCGCTGATCCTGATGTTTGTTGGGCTGGCGATCGGCACGCTGGCGATCCTCGACCGCTCGGCGTCGTGGCTGTGGCGGCTGCGTCCGGTGTGGGGCCTGACCTGGGTGTTGGTTCTCGTGCTGCCGTGGTTCATTGCGATCTTCTGGCGGGCCGGTGATGCATTCTTTGCGGATTCGATCGGCGGCGACATGTTGAGCAAGCTGGGGGCGCAGGAATCCCATGGCGCGCCTCCGGGACTCTATCTGCTGCTGTTCTGGGTGACGTTCTGGCCGGGCGCGGCATTGGCGGGAATGGCGGTTCCGGCGGTCTGGCACGCAAGACGAGAGCCCGGCGCGCAATTTCTCCTGGCCTGGCTGGTTCCTTCCTGGATTGTGTTTGAGTTGGTGCTGACCAAACTGCCACATTATGTCCTGCCGCTCTATCCGGCAATCGCGATCCTTACCGTCGGCGCGCTCGAGCGCCGCGTGCTGTCGCGATCCTGGTTGATGCGCGGGGCGGCTTGGTGGTTTGTCGTTCCGGCGATCACTTCCGTCGCTGCCGTCGTCGGCGCGGTCAGCCTGACGCGCCAACCCGTATTTTTAGCGTGGCCATTCGTGGCAGCGGCGCTCATCTTCGGACTGTTCGCGTGGTGGCTTTACGATGACAATCGCGCCGAACGTTCGTTGCTCAATGCCGTGCTCGCGGCGGTGTTCCTGGCGTTCGCCGTTTATGGCGTCGTCGTGCCGGCGCTGACCCCGCTATTCCCCAGCGCCGAAATTGCGCGGACGCTCCGTAACGTCGCCTGCGTCGGACCGAAGGCGGCCGCCGCCGGTTTTCATGAGCCGAGTCTTGTGTTCATGACCGGTACGTCGACGCTGCTCACGGACGGATCGGGTGCTGCGGATTTCCTCGGGCAGGGCAGTTGCCGCTTCGCATTGGTGGAGCAACGCTCGGAACGCGGCTTTGCCCAGCGCGCCGAGGCCATTGGGTTGCGCTACGATGTGGCGGCACGGATCGACGGTTACAATATTTCGCAAGGCAGAGCGATCTCGATCACAATCTTCCGCTCTGAGGGTACGGAGTAAGATGTCCGCTCAGGCCGGCGCTGGCGAAAACTCAAATTACCTCGCGCGTGTTTTCGGCCTGGCGTGGGCGTCACTGACACAACTCGTGCGACCCCCGTCGCATGCGCGGCGCGCGGGACGCCGCGCGTCGCTTGGCGCGGCATACTTTGCTGACGACCGCAATTGCCGCGGTGGTTATCGTCGCGCTGATGGTGGGTTTCGACGCGCGCGAAATCGTCCTGATGCCGCCTCGCGGTACGGCGAGCCTGTGGCCCGCGCGCATCCTGACCGAGTTCGGCAAGGATACCTATGTGCTGTTGGCTCTTGCGGCGATGCTGCTGGGGGTTGGCCTTGTTGCGGCGGGCTTACGCGGTACCTCGCAGGCCCGTCTGCTCGGCTTCGGCCTCCGTCTGCAGTTTTTGTTCTTTGCGGTGCTGGTGCCGTTGGTCCCCGGCGAGATGTTCAAATGGATCGTCGGCCGCGGCCGGCCATTCGTTGGTGGCCAAGCCAATCCTTACAACTTCGTCCACTTCGCCGGAACCGAAGCCTATTTCAGCTTTCCGTCGGCGCACGCCATCACGGCGTTTGCCTTGGCTTTTGCGGTAAGCGCGGTTTGGGGATGGGCGCGGGGCGTGATGATCGCCTACGCGCTTGTGATTGCATTCACACGCCTGGTGCTTTTGGCCCACCATCCGAGCGATGTGGTCGCGGGCGCGCTGATCGGGGTGGTCGGTGCGATGTGCGTGCGATATTGGTTTGCGGCGCGCGGACTGGGCTTCGCCATCGGCCGCGACGGGGCGATTTCGGCGCTCCCTCAGGGGCGTGCCAAAAGGGTTGCCCGCAGCGCGTCAGCCCCATAAGAAGCGGGCGCCGGGCGCAAGCCGCGGGTCAACTCTAACGGTGAGTGTAGATTTGTCCTCTTCTGACGCAGCTGAGACGGCCGTTTCCGTCGTTGTTCCCGTGCGCAACGAGGCCGAGAATATAGCGCCTCTGATCGCCGAGATTGCCGCCGCCCTCGATGGTCGATGGGTCTATGAAATCATTTACGTCAACGACGGTTCGACGGACACGACTGAAGAGCGGCTTGTTGCTGCCATGAAGCAGCGGCCAAATCTGCGGCAGATACGCCATGCGACGTCGACCGGCCAATCAGCTGCGGTCCGCAGCGGGGTCCGTGCCGCGCGGGGAGCCATCGTGGCGACGCTCGACGGTGATGGTCAGAACAACCCAGCGTTCCTGCCGGGCCTCATCTCGGCGATCGAAAACGGCGGCGAGCGCGTCGGTCTTGTCGCCGGTCAGAGAGTTGGACGCAAGGACAGCGGATTCAAGAAACTCCAGTCGCGCATTGCCAACGCAGTACGCAATGCGATCCTGCGCGACGGCACCCGCGATACCGGTTGTGGCCTCAAGGCATTCAGGCGCGAGATATTCCTCGCGTTGCCTTATTTCGATGGTCTTCATCGTTTCCTGCCGGCGTCTGGTGCGCCGCGATGGCTACGAGATCGCTTATGTCGAGGTGATCGACCGGCCGCGGCATTCCGGCGTGTCAAACTACGGATTCTTTGACCGGCTATGGATCGGAATCATGGATCTCGCAGGTGTGTGGTGGCTGATCCACCGCAAGAAACCGACGCCAGTGGCCACCGAGGTGACCTTATGACCGAACTCTTCGCCAACCTCATCAGTTACCTGCACGATGTCTTCGTCATCAAGTTCGATGGCTGGGTCATTCTCGGCTTCGTGGCGCAGGGATTTTTCACGATGCGCTTCGTCGTGCAATGGATCGCCTCGGAACGCGCGCGCAGAAGCGTGATTCCGGTGGCATTCTGGTTCTTTTCCATCGGCGGCGGTGCGTTGCTGCTGGTGTATGCGCTTTACCGCAGAGACCCGGTGTTCATTGCGGGCCAGGCGCTCGGCCTCGTGGTTTATCTTCGTAATCTCTATTTCATCGCCATGCACCGACAGCAGGTGACCGCCGACAGTTGAGCGGACATCATCCCCGTACGCATAGGGCGCGCCGTGAGGTCAACCGGCCACGGACGCCGCCTCGACTGTCGGGGCGTCTGCGCGGGTTTCGCGCAACCGGCAAGCTCTGGCATTAGCCACAAGTTCGTGTAGGTTTACCCTCAACAACGGGTGTCAAACCCGGGGTCTTATGGGGAGCAACATGAACCAAAGAAATTCAATCCTTTCGCATTTCACACTCACGGTGGCGGCGCTCGCCGCTGCGAGCTTTATCGCAATTTCGACGCCGGCCCAAGCGCAGCAGGCGGCGGTTGCCATTGACAATGACGACATCGGCGGCGTCGTGCGAGGTCCGTCGGGACCCGAAGCGGGCGTCTGGGTGATAGCGGAGACGAGCGAACTGCCGACGAAATTCACCAAGATCGTCGTCACCGATGACCAGGGTCGGTTTGTGATCCCCGATTTGCCGCCAAGTGTGAATTACGATGTCTGGGTCCGCGGCTATGGCCTCGTCGACTCGCCGAAACAGCGTGCCAAGACCGGCCAGCTTCTCAATTTGACGGCGGTGCCGGCGCCGAATGAAGCGTCGGCTGCGCATTACTACCCGGCGATCTATTGGTTCACGTTGCTGAAGATTCCGCCCGCCAAGGATTTCGGCGGCACGACGGATATCCCGAAGGAGATTACACAGGATATCTGGCGCCAGCGCATGAACAATGTCGATTGCATCGGCTGCCACCAACTCGGGCAGGAAAGCACGCGCACCATTCCCGCTGCTTTCGGCACGTTCAAATCAGGCGAGGAAGCCTGGATGCGCCGCGTCTCTTCCGGGCAGACCGGCGAATGGATGGTGAACCGGCTCGCAGGGCAGCTTGGCGGCGTGCCGTTCAAATATTTCGGCGACTGGACCGACCGGATTGCCAAGGGCGAATTGCCCAAGACCAAGCCGCCGCGGCCCACCGGCATCGAGCGCAACGTGGTCGTCTCGTCCTGGGAATGGGCCACGGAGAAGCACTTCGTCCACGATCTGATTTCGTCGGACCGGCGCAACCCCACCGTCAACGCCTACGGTCCCCTGTATGGTTCGAACGAATACTCTTCCGACGACATGCCGATCCTCGACCCGAAGACGAGCACGGTGACGTTCTTCAAGATGCCGGTCGCCGATCCGAACGCGCCGGAGTCGTTCGGTCCGCCGTTGCATCCCAATGCAACCCCCAAGCCGATCGGCGCATCGGCCTATTGGGGCGAAGAGAAAATCTGGAGTCAGAAGGCGAACAATCACAACGGCATGTTCGACGGCAAGGGCCGCGTGTGGTTTGCCGCCGCCGTACGCGGCATCGAGAATCCGGATTTCTGCAAGAAAGGCTCCGACCACCCGTCGGCGAAGGCATTCCCGATTGCGCGCTCCGGCCGGCAGGCTTCGATGCTCGATCCCAAGACGATGAAGTACAGCTTCATCGATACCTGTTTTGGCACGCATCACCCGCAGTTTGGCTACGATGCCGACAATACGCTGTGGTTCTCGGGGACCGGCCCGGTGGCCGGCTGGGTCAACACCAAAGTGTGGGACGAAACGGGCGATGCCGTGAAGGCGCAAGGCTGGGCGCCCTTCGTCCTGGATACCAACGGCAACGGCAAGGTGGACGAATACACCGAACCCGGAGCGCCGGCGCAGCCCGACAAGGACATGCGGATTGCGGGATCCGGCCCCTACGCGGTGATGCCGCATCCAACCGACGGTTCGATCTGGTACGCCCAGAACGTGTTCGCCGGCACGCCGGGCTTTCTGCGTTTCGACCCCAAGAGCAAACTGTCGGAATTTTACGCGATCCCGAAGGAAGGCATCGGCTTGCGTGGCGGAGACATCGACAAGAACGGCGTGCTTTGGGGCTCGGGCTCCAACGGAAGCCTGATCAGTTTCGACCGCCGCAAGTGCAAGAATCCGCTCAATGGGCCGAACGCGACCGGCAATCACTGCCCGGAAGGTTTCACTTTCTACAAATATCCGGGCCCCGGCTTTGAGGGCTTTGAAAGCTCGAGCGCCGAGGCGAGCTATTGGACATGGGTCGATCAGCACAATGCGGTGGGGTTGGGGGAGAACGTTCCGATCTCCACCGCCAATCTCAATGACGGCTTCGTCGCCTTCAAGGATGGGCAGATGGTGATGCTACGTATCCCTTACCCAATCGGCTTCTTCGCCAAGGGTCTCGATGCGCGCATCGACGACCCGAACGCGGGATGGAAGGGGCGGGGGCTTTGGAGCACCAGTGGCGACCGCGTGCCGTGGCTGATGGAGGGCGGCAAGGGCGCGAAGCCGCGTGCCGTGCATATCCAGATCCGGCCGGATCCGTTGGCGAAGTAGATTTCACGGAGGTCGGCGCTCGGCTCGCAATCACGAGCCGTTCGCCGGCGCCGATTTGCATTTTGTTCGGGAGTGATCGAAGTCGAAAAGCCATCAGCTTATGGAACCCGCGCGATCCGGCGGGCGTTTAGTTTTTTTTATTGATGCGGTAGGCGGGTTCATTTTCCATGTTTCAGGCTGCGAGCACCGGCGACCTGTTGGACCTCGGCCAGGCCTACGTTCCTCCGGCACCGACACCGCAAGCCCGTCCGCTGGGACCGATTGCTCTTATTCGCACCCTAAAGCGCAACCCCCTTGAGTGCTGGGCATCGACGCATTTCGAGCAGCCCATTGTTTCCGGTGGATTGCCGATCGGGCATGTTCTGCTGGTGCATGACCCGTGCAGCATTCGCAGGGTTCTGCTTGATAACGCTGCAAACTATCGAAAGGACCGTTTCCAGCGCCGGGTGTTGTCGGCAGGATTGAATGAAGGCCTGCTGAGCGCCGAGGGTGAGCAATGGCGAGTCCAGCGAAAGGTGCTGGCTCCGATGTTCGCGCGCAAGAGAGTGCTGGAATGCTCGCCTGCCATGGCTGGGGCGGCTGACGGCTTGATCGAGCGATGGGGCAGCCTTGGAGATGGCGCTGCGGTCGAGGTCGTGGCCGAAATGGCTAAGGTGACGCTGGACGTGCTGGAGCGCACCATCTTCTCGGACGGGTTTGGGTCGGACGCCGAGGATATTCGCCTCGCCATGGTGACTTATTTCAATACGATCGGAAAAATCAGCCCGCTCGACGTCCTCGGGGTGCCCGACTTTGTCCCAAGGCTAAGTCGAATTCGGATCCGCTCGACGCTCCGTTTTTTTGAAACCGAAGTCGAACGCGTAATCTCCGTTCGTCGCCGAATTTTGGCCGAGCAACCCGATGCAGTGCCCAATGACCTGCTCACGCGTCTGCTGCAGGCTCTTGATTCCGAAACAGAGCGGATTACCGAAGCCGAGCTGCGATCGAATATTCTGACGTTTATCGCGGCCGGTCACGAAACCACGGCAAATAGCTTGAGCTGGGCCATGTTCCTCCTCTCCCAATCGCCGCAATGGTATCAACGGGTGGAGGCCGAAGCCGACCGCGAATGGAACGAAGGGTCTTCCGGCATTGCGGAGCGCCTTGTCGAAACGCGCGCCGTGATCGAGGAAGCCATCCGCCTTTATCCGCCGATTGCCGCGATTAGCCGCGTGGCGCTGGAGGAAGACGAACTTGGCGGTGAGCGCGTGCGACGAGGCTCATTGATCGTCATATCGCCTTACGTCCTGCACCGGCATCGCCTGTTGTGGGATCGGCCCGGCCTGTTCGATCCTGCCCGCTTCCTCGGGAGTCGTCGATCGACGATCGATCGATTTGCTTATCTGCCTTTCGGTGTCGGACCGCGCAAATGCATCGGGTCTGCCTTCGCCTTGCAGGAGGCGACGCTTGTGCTTGCAACGATTGTCAAGAACTTCAGCTTTGAACTCGTCCCCGGCCACTCGGTATCACCAACCCTGCGCGTGACACTGCGGCCGGCGCAGGGTCTGCCGATGATGATCCGGAGCAAGACTAGCGCCCGCCCACTGCATTGAACGCCTCAAACCCGTGGGCGAGGTCCGCCTTCAGGTCTTGGACATTCTCCAGGCCGATATGGAATCGCAAGGTCGGGCCGCCCGGTGCCCATTTGGTGGCTGTGCGATAATTGGCGCAATCGAATGGAATGATCAGGCTTTCGAAGCCTCCCCATGAATAGCCCATGCCGAACAACTTAACGGTGTCGAGCAGGGCATCGACGGCTTTCTGCGGGGCAGGTTTCAAGACGATGCTGAACAGGCCGGAAGCGCCGGTAAAATCCCGCTTCCAGATCGCGTGGCCCGGATCATCCTCCATCGCCGGATGCAGCACCCTGACAACTTCGGGCCGTTCCGCAAGCCACCGCGCCATTTCCAGCCCCGACCGGTGATGTTGGGCAAGCCGCAACGCCAGCGTCCGCAACCCGCGTATTGCGAGGAACACATCATCGGGGCCGGCGCAGACACCGAGCAACCGAATCGACTCGACGATCGTCGGCCAGGTCTTGGCGTTCGCCGAAATCGTTCCGAACATGATATCGGAATGTCCGCCGATATATTTCGTGGCGGCCTGTATGCTGATGTCGACGCCCTGGTCGAGCGAGCGGTGAAACAAGGGGGTCGCCCACGTATTGTCATCGATCACGATGGCACCATGCGCATGCGCGGCGGCCGCAATGGCCGGAACATCGGGCATTTCGAAGGATTGCGAGCCGGGCGCCTCGACGAGCACAGCCTTTGTGTTGGGCTTGAACAATTCGGCGATGCTGGAGCCGATCAAGGGATCGAAATAGGTGGTCTCAACACCATAGCGGGCCAGCAATCCATTGCAGAAATTGCGAGAGGGTCGGTAGACGTTGTCGCAGACCAACAGATGATCGCCAGACTTCAACACTGCGAGCAGGGTCGTGGTGATCGCCGAAAGCCCGGAGGGCGCGATGCCGATGCCCGCGCATTGTGGGCCCTCAAGGGCCTTCAGCGCCTCTTGCAGCGCTTTGGTGGTCGGTGTGCCATGGCGGCCATATTGGAACTCGCCGCGATGCGCATGAAGGTCGTCGGCCGTCGGATAGAGCACGGTGGAACCATGGACGACCGGCGGATTGACAAAACCCTTCTGCGCCTTTGTGTCGCGGCCGGCGGTCACCAGTGTGGTTTCCGCCTTCAGCGGCGTGGTTCGTCGGTCGTCGCCAGGAGAGTTCATGTTTTATGCCGCTTCCGTTGCCGGGCCGCCGCGCCGCGCGATCGTCAGGCGAAGCTGCGGGGGCGGGCGGGATGGTTAATAGCAGGACAGGGAAGACGGACGTCAACCCCTTGACCCGGCCCTCCAGTCGTTCTGTGATGCATGGCAACCATTTTGTCGCTGCTGTTGAGGGGCCGCCGCGACCACCGATTTATCGCTGAGCCGAACTATTGGGCAACCCCGCCCATTTGGTCCGGCATTTGCAGTGATTGATCGTTGGGTTGGCCCATCGGCGCAGGCGATGATAAGCAACCGTTCCCGGACGACCCTCGAAAGGCTTCGCCATGAAACGCGCATCTCTCGTCTTCACCTTCGCTCTTGCTGCCGGATTTTCCAGTCAGGTTGCCACCGCGCAGACGCTCAAGACGGTCAAGGACCGTGGCATGTTATCCTGCGGCGTGAGCCAGGGGCTGCCGGGCTTCTCGCAGCCTGACGATAAGGGCTATTGGGTCGGGATTGATGTCGATGTTTGTCGCGCGATCGCGGCTGCCATTTTCAACGATCCCACCAAGGTCAAGTTCGTGCCGTTGTCCGCCAAGGATCGCTTCACGGCGCTGCAATCCGGCGAAATCGACGTCCTTTCGCGCAACACCACCTGGACACTCTCCCGTGACACCACGCTCGGCGCCAATTTTACTGGCGTGACCTATTACGACGGTCAGGGATTCCTGGTGAAAAAATCGCTCAAGGTGAATTCCGCGCTCGAACTGAACAGCGCCTCGGTTTGCGTGCAGACCGGCACAACGACGGAGCAAAACCTCGCCGACTACTTCAAGGGCAACAACATGAAGTATGAGGTGATTGCGTTCGGCACAGCGGACGAAACCGTCAAGGCCTATGAATCCGGACGCTGCGACGTCTTCACCACGGACGTGTCGGGGCTCTATGCCGAGCGTCTGAAGCTTGCAAATCCGGCCGATCATGCTGTGCTGCCGGAGGTGATCTCGAAGGAGCCGCTCGGCCCGATGGTGCGCCATGGCGACGATCAATGGTTCGATCTCGTCAAATGGGTGCTGTATGCCATGGTTGATGCGGAAGAACTCGGCATCACGCAAAAGAACGTCGACGACATGGCAAAATCCGACAAGCCTGAACTCAAGCGCGCATTAGGGTCCGACGGCAATCTCGGTGAGCAGCTCGGCCTCACCAAGGATTGGGTGATCAGGATCGTCAAGGGGGTCGGCAACTACGGAGAAATATTTGATCGCAACGTCGGGGCCGGATCGAAACTCGGTATCGCCCGCGGACTGAACCAGCTCTGGAACAAGGGGGGAATTCAGTACGCACCGCCGATCCGCTGATCGCGTTAGCAACGGCGATGACCGGCGAGCCCCGAAAACCCCCATCGCAGATTTTAACCAAACTGCAACGGGCGCTCGGCGGCCGGGCCGGGTGGGGAGGTTTCGTCCTCCAGGTCGTATTCGCCGCTGTGCTTGTTTGGATCGCCTACGAGATCATCTCCAACGCCAGCGAGAATTTGAAGGCGCAGCGGATCACCGCGGGCTTCGGTTTTTTGGCAAACACGGCCGGATTTGACGTCAGCCAGAGCCTCATTCCGTACGCGGGATCCGACACCTATACGCGGGTGTTTCTGGTTGGTCTGCTCAACACGCTGTTAGTTTCGGTGATCGGCGTTTTCTTTGCCACTCTGATTGGCTTCTTCGTCGCGCTCGGGCGCTTGTCGCCGAACTGGCTGCTGGCACGGATTTCCGGCGGTTATGTCGAACTGGTGCGCAATCTGCCGCTCCTGTTCCAGATCTTGTTCTGGTATCTCGCCGTGCTTGCGGCGCTTCCCAATCCCAGACAGAGCATCTCGCTGTTCGGCAGCTTCTTTCTGAGCAATCGCGGCCTCATTGTTCCAAAACCGGTCGGCGAGCCGGGATTCGAGCCGTTTGCCGTGGCTCTCCTCATTGCGATTGTTGCCTCCGCAGGGTTATGGAGATACGCGCGCTGGCAATTGTTCCAGAACGGCAGGATGATCAAGGTCTGGCCCTATGCGCTTGCTCTGTTGATCGGCCTGCCGCTGTTGAGTGGGTTGATCTTTGGTGCGCCGGTTGCGTTTGAAATTCCCGTTCTCAAGGGCTTCAATTTTGCGGGCGGCTCACGCGTCATTCCGGAATTCGTGGCGCTGACGCTGGCGCTTTCGACCTATACGGCGGCATTCATCGCGGAGATTGTGCGGGCCGGCATCTTGTCGGTCCACAAAGGGCAGATGGAGGCCGGCGCATCGCTCGGGCTGCAGCGAGGTCGGGTGTTGCGGTTGATCGTGATGCCGCAGGCGTTGCGCGTCATCCTGCCGCCGCTCACCAATCAGTATCTTAACCTGACCAAGAACTCCTCGCTCGCGGTAGCGATCGGCTATCCCGATCTGGTTTCGGTCTTCGCCGGCACGACTTTGAGCCAGACCGGGCAGGCGATCGAGATCATCGGCATTACCATGGGTGTCTATCTCCTGATCTCGTTGGTGACGAGCGCGATCATGAGCTTCTATGGCTGGCGGCTCGGACGGAGCCTCGGCGCATGAACGAAATTGCAGCCTCCGCTTTCGTCCGTGAGGACCTCCTTGGGGAACGCCCCGCGCCGGTGAGGACAACTGGCTTTGTCGGATTCCTGCGCACGCGGCTCTTCAACTCGCCCACCAATATTCTGATCACTATCGTCAGTGCGTTGCTGCTGTGGTTCATTGTCGTTCCGGCGATCAGATTCCTCTTGGTCGATGCGGTCTGGAGCGGCAAGGACCGAACCGCCTGTCTTGCCGAAAATGTCGGACACCCCGTCGGCGCCTGCTGGCCGTTCATCCAGGCAAAATTCAGCCAATTCATCTATGGCTTCTATCCGGAACCCGAGCGGTGGCGGGTCAATCTGACCTTTCTCCTCGCAGCGCTGTTGTTGCTGCCGCTGTTAATTCCGCGGCTCCCCGCCAAGGGCATCAACGCCGGTCTGTTCTTCCTGGCATTTCCGGCCGTTGCCTTCTTCCTGCTGCATGGCGGGGGACTTGACGGTTTCGGCGTGAGTTGGACTGCGAGCCTGTTGTCGGGATTCGCCAACAGCGTCGCCGAGGCAGGCTCGGCATTGATGCGCGGCGGCGCATCGCTAGGCGAAAAGGTCGCGATCGCCGGATCGTTGCTGAAGCTCCTGGGATGGCTCACCGCAGAGCTTGGCATGGGTCTCCACTACCTGATCGCTCCGTTGACATGGTTGCGTGATCAGATTCAGGCGTCCGGCCGCGCGGTCTGGATCGACTTTGCGGTTACGGCCGCAATTATATCTGGTTCGCTATTCTGGCGCAGGCGCGCCGCATGGCGTCCGCTGATCACGAGCCTTTTGACCTTTGCCGGCCTCGGGATCGTGATCGCCGTCTTGAAGCTCGATCGCGGCGGATTGCCGGTGGTGGATACGCGGCTCTGGGGCGGGCTCCTGGTCACATTGGTGGTGTCGGTTACCGGCATCGTTGCGTCGATGCCGGTCGGCATCGCGCTCGCTCTGGGCCGCCGTTCGACGATTCCGCTGATCCGGATTTTTTCGACAACCTTCATCGAGTTGTGGCGCGGTGTGCCGCTGATCACCGTGCTGTTTTTTGCGACCTACATGCTGCCGCTGTTCGTCCCGGCCGGTTTCAGCGTCGATGGCCTGATGCGGGCGCTGATTGGCATCGCGCTATTTGCCGGCGCTTACCAGGCCGAGGTCGTTCGTGGCGGCCTGCAGGCGATTCCGCGCGGACAGGCCGAAGCGGCAAGCGCGCTCGGCCTTTCCTGGTGGAAGACGACCGGGCTGATCGTCATGCCGCAGGCGCTGCGCCACGTCATCCCGGGTCTTGTCAACAGTTTCATCTCGCTATTCAAGGATACCTCGCTGGTCTCCATCGTCGCGCTGTTCGATCTGCTCGGGCAACTGCGGGCGTCCTTCAGCGACCCGGTCTGGGCGACGCCGACCACGCTGTTCACGGGCTTTGCTTTCACCGGACTGATCTACTTCACCTTCTGCTTTGGCATGTCGCGCTATTCGCTGTTCGTGGAGAACAGACTGAACGCGCATCGGCGTAACTGAGTAAACCAAGATGACCACAAACCCGATTGTCAGCATTGCCGGCCTCAACAAGTGGTATGGCGATTTTCACGTGCTGCGCGATATCGACATCGATGTTGCGAAAGGCGAACGCATCGTGATCTGCGGTCCTTCCGGTTCGGGAAAATCGACGCTGATCCGCTGCATCAACGCGCTTGAGGAGTTTCAGGAAGGTCGGATCGTCGTGGATGGCATCGAGCTTGGTCCGAAATTGCGTCGGGTCGACGAGGTCCGCCGCGAAGTGGGCATGGTGTTCCAGAGTTTCAATCTATTCCCGCATCTGACCGTGCTGGAGAACTGCACGCTGGCGCCGATCTGGGTGCGCAATATTCCGAAGAAGGATGCGGAAGCCGCGGCGATGAAATATCTTGAGCGCGTGAAGATTCCGCATCAAGCCAACAAATATCCGGGTCAGATGTCCGGCGGTCAGCAGCAGCGCGTCGCCATCGCCCGCGCACTGACCATGAATCCAAAGGTGATGCTGTTCGACGAACCGACCTCCGCGCTGGATCCCGAAATGGTCAAAGAGGTGCTCGACACCATGGTTGATCTCGCCAATGAGGGCATGACCATGCTCGTCGTGACGCATGAAATGGGATTTGCCAGGGAAGTGGCCGACCGCATCGTCTTCATGGACGCCGGGCAGATTATCGAGGCCAATACGCCGGCAAATTTCTTCGCCAATCCGCAGCACGCGCGGACCAAGCTGTTCCTAAGCCAGATATTGCGTTGACGGCGGGCGCCTACACCTTCTCGAACGGAACGTCGATCTTGCTGTGCTTTTCCAACCAAGACGGCACGGGCAGGTTTTTCGAGCGCATGAAATCCGGATTGAACAGTTTTGACTGGTAGCGGTTTCCGGAATCACAGAGCACCGTCACGATGATCTTGCCGGGACCCAATTGCTTGGCGAGCCGGATCGCGCCGGCAACGTTGATGCCGGTTGAGCCACCGAGGCAAAGGCCTTCATGTTCGAGCAGATCGTAAATAACGGGAACAGCTTCCTCATCCGGAATGAGATAGGCCTCATCTACTTTGGCCTGCTTGATGATGGGTGTCACGCGACCAAGCCCGATTCCCTCGGTGATCGATCCGCCGGGCGTCGCCTTGGCTTCGCCATGCTTGAACAGTTCGTACATTGCAGCCCCGCGCGGATCGGCACAGCCGATGATGATGTCCTTGTTCTGCTCCTTGAGGAATACGCCTGTGCCTGCCAGTGTTCCGCCCGATCCGACTGAGCAAATGAAGCCATCGATCTTGCCGCCGGTTTGCTGCCAGATTTCCGGGCCGGTCGACTCGTAATGTGCCTTCGGGTTGTCCAGGTTGTTCCATTGATCGGCAAACAACACGCCATTCGGCTCGTTCTTGCGCAGCCGTTCGGCGAGCCGCCTCCCGACGTGCTGGTAGTTGTTCGCATTGGCATAGGGCAGCGCCGGCACTTCGACCAACTCGGCGCCGCATAGCCGCAGCATGTCCTTCTTTTCCCGGCTCTGGGTTTCCGGAATGACGATCAATGTCCGGTAACCGCGCGCACCCGCGACCACCGCTAGGCCTATTCCGGTATTGCCCGCGGTTGCTTCCACCACCAGTCCGCCTGGCCTTAGGTCACCGCGCTTTTCGGCTTCGAGGATCATCCACTTGCCAGCACGATCCTTGACGGACTGGCCGGGATTCATGAACTCGGCCTTGCCAAGAATGGTGCAGCCGGTCTGCTCCGAAGCCCGCTTCAGCTTGATGAGCGGGGTATTGCCGATCGCCTCGACGACGTCATTATCAATTTTCATATGCACGAAATCTTGCCAGTCTGCTGCCAAATCCGGCAACGACCCTAGAGCGCGATCAGCCAAAGTGGAAGCCGGTTTTGCGTCCGATCGCGCTCCAATCCATTAAGGGCGCACGATCATTTCGCCAAACCGCTCACACTTTGGCGGATCATGCGCCAGCGCGATCAGCAAAAGTGGAAGGGTTCTTGCACGCGATTTGTGCGGTGCGAGCTAACCCGTCTTCGCAAACACGACCTGGCGAACGTCAATATTTCCGGACAGAAACCCGGCTTCGCAATAGGCGAGGTAGTACTCCCAGAGACGGCGGAACCGATCGTCGAAACCGAGAGGCATCAGGTTCGGCCATGCGGCGCGGAAATTACTTCGCCAGGTCGCAAGCGTCTTGGCATAATCTTGCCCGAAAATGCGCTCGCGAATGACGGGGACACCAAACCGCTCGCCAAGCGATTTGAGTATCTGAGGCGAAGGCAGCATCCCGCCGGGAAAAACATAGCGCTGGATGAAATCGACTTCTCGGCGATAGGTCTGGAACAGACTGTCCTGGATGGTGATCGCCTGGATGCCGGCAAGGCCGCCGGGCAACAGACGGTCGCGGAGCTGTGAAAAATAGTTGGGCCAGAACTGCTCGCCAACTGCTTCGATCATCTCGATCGAGGCAATTCGATCGTATTGGTCGCGCTCGTCGCGGTAGTCCTGCAGCCGGATCTCGACGAGGTCGCTAAGGCCCGCAGCCTGGACCCGCGCGCGAGCAAAATCGCGCTGTTCTTTGCTGATTGTAAGCCCGACGACCTTTGCGCCGAAGGTCTTGGCGGCATATTCGGCGAAGCCGCCCCAGCCGCATCCGATTTCCAGCAATTTCTGGCCCGGCCGCAGGTCGATCGCTTCGGCGAGCCGGTGGTATTTGTTGTTTTGCGCAGCTGTCAAATCCGCCGTGCCTTCCTCGAACAGCGCTGAGGAATACGTCATGCTCGGATCGAGCCACGCCGAATAAAAGGCGTTGCCGATGTCGTAATGCCTGTAGATGTTACGCCGGGCCTGCCGCCTGGTATTGCGGTTGAACCAATGCCTGATGACCTGGACGCTGCGCACCAGCGGCTTGCCGATGTGCATGGTCTGCATCCAGTCCTGATTGACGCAGAACAGATAAAGGAACTGGGTAAGGTCGGGGGTGTCCCATTCGCCGCGCAGATACGCCTCGGCGATGCCGATGTCGCCACTGCGGAGCAGTCGCGGCGCAAAGCCGTAATGGTAGACCTTCATCGCGGCGCTTGGTCCCGGCGCGTTGTCGCCCAGCCTGACCGCACGGCCGTCCGGCAAGGTTACCTCGAGCGAGCCGTGACGCAGCTTCGAGCCGAAGCCGAGCGCTAACCGGACCATGCGAGGCAGTTCCGGAAGGAGAGTGTCCACAGTCTCGGACGTGACCGAAATAACTTCGGGCATGGTCGACCGACCTTGCTTCACCTTCTGCTGCGGGCAGGCGGCAGCGGCGAAGTATAGTCGCTGCTCTTGCCTGTCGCCAAGCCGGTTTCGGCGGTATTGCTCTGGCGACGCGGCACCAGCCGCACCCCCTTGAGCCAAAGCCGCAGCGCCTCCCAATGAATGGCAGCGATGATTTTGACGGTCACGGCTGGGAGAGCGAAGAAAGAACGCAGCAATCCAAAGGTGTTAAGAGGGCAACGATGCCCACTGAAGGTTGCGGCGAGCAGCGGGCCCTCGCTGTCGGTCTCAAGGATGCGCAATTTGACGCGGCTGGCCGGGGGCGAGACCCTGAAATGATAGCGCATCGCCATCCCGACGAAGGGTGAGACGTAGAACAGCTTGTTCTGCACCTGGCGAATGCCGGCGTCGCTCATCTCGTCCGGACCGACCGGAAGCACGTAGGCGTGGATATCGCCGAAGGTGTTGCGGACTTCGTAGATGAGAAGCCCCAGCCGCCCGTCGGCCCGATAACAGAAATAGACCGACAGCGGATTGAACGTGTAGCCGAACAGCCGAGGATAACAGAGCAGCAACACGCGTCCGCTGGTCAGATCGATGCCATGTTCCTCCGCGCGCCGCTGCGCATAAGCGCGCAAGGATGATCCATCTCGATCGCCGTGATCGGCTTCGTTAAAGCTGTAAAGCGCGGCCCGGTTCACGCCGAACAGAGGCGACTGCCGATCCGCGGCGTCTAGTCGATCGAGATCAATCAGCAAGCTCATCACGCGATAGTGGAAGCGGTGTCCGACTGGCTTGAGCCGCGCGTGCATGACGTCGCCAAGATAAAGCGCGGCAGCGTCGACCTCGACATCCTGTGCGGCGGATCGCGCGTTCCGGTCGTGCATGGCTACTCCGCGGCTTGCCCGAGTTCAGGCAGCGGTTGGCGCCACGGCACCGCAGCGCCTAGCGCTTCCGCGACGTCGAGAGCGGACCGCAATCCATCCTCATGGAAGCCGTATCCAGTCCAGGCGCCACAAAACCAGGTGTGGCGCCGTCCCTGAATTTCGTCCAGCCGTTTTTGGGCGGCGAAGGCTCGGGCGTTATATTGCGGGTGCTCGCAGATGTATTTGCCGAACGTGAGTTCTCGATCCGGCTTGAAGGGAGGGTTGAGGCTGACGAACAGGGGTTTGTCGTTGTCGATTCCCTGCAGCGCGTTCATCCAGTAGGTCACGGCCACGTCGTTCTCGGTCGCCCCTTCGCGCTGCCAGCGCAGAAAATTCCACGATGCCCAGACGTGCCGGCGCTTGGGCATCAGCCTCGCGTCGCGATGCAGGTAGACTGTGTTTGGTGCATAACCGATCGCGCCAAGTACAGCGCGCTCCCGATCGTCGGCATCGGACAGCATCGCCAGCGCCTGATCGCTGTGCGAGGCGATGACGACGTGGTCGTAGCTTTCGCTTCCGCCGTGACTGTCGGCGACGACGACACCACGCGGGGTCCGTTCGATCGATGTCACGGCACATCCCAGCCGAATTCGGTCGCGAAAGGCAGAGGTGAGCTTTTCGACGTAGTTTCGGCTGCCGCCCTTGACGGTTCGCCAGACCGGACGGTCGTATTGCAGCAGACGGTGATTGCTGAAGAACGCCACGAAATTTTCGGCCGGGAAGTCCAGCATCTCGCTGGCTGGCGCCGACCAGATCGCTGCGCCCATCGGTGCGAGGTAGTCGGTCAACAGTCGGGGTGCGAACTGGCTCCGGCGGAAATATTCACCCAGGCTCAACCCGGCCAGCCGGCCAGCGGCGCAATCTTTGACGCTTTGGGTGTTGAAGGTCAGGATGTCACGCAGCATCCAAAGGTAAGACGGCGAAAGCAGGTTTTGCGGCTGCGCAAACAGGCCGGCGGCGGTTTCCCGCCAGTTATTGCCGCCACCCTTCCACTCGAAGCGGCCGCCATCCGCGGTCACGGCGAAGCTCATGCTGCTTTCCAGGGTCTCGACGCCCAAATGGGAGAACAATGCCGTCAGGTCCGGATAGTTGAGTTCGTTGTAGACGATGAAGCCGATGTCGACGGCGAGCGGTGTGCCATCATAGTTGATGGAGACGGTGTGGCTGTGGCCACCAGGCCTGATCTCGCGATCATAGACCGTTACCGGATAGCGCTTTGACAAAGTCCATGCAGCGGCATTGCCGGCAATTCCCGTTCCGATAACCGCTACGCGCATTCCGTCCCCCGTCTGTTCGTGGTCCAGATACGGCGCTTTGCCGACGAAGTTTCAGCAAGGTGGCGCGAAGCGGGGACCTCCATTCCTCGAACGAACGGCGGCAACCAAGAGTACCGGCAAAGTGCCGCAACATCTGGCCGCGTCGTGGCGAAGCGGTTGGCCGCCCTGGGTTGTTGAAGCGGGAGGCCGCTCGGCGTATAGCGGTCCGATGTCAAGACAAACCGAGACGGACACCGGCGCCGCCGCAACGGCGGCGATACCGGACTGCCCGCATTGCCATAAGCCGCTGCCGTTCTGCGTTTGCGATGGCATCAAGCCAATCGAGAACCGCGTTTGGCTTCTGATCCTCCAGCATCCGCAGGAGCAGGACAGGGCGCTTGGCACGGCGCGGCTCACCGCGATGCACTTGAAAAATGCGGTGCTCAAAATCGGATTGTCGTGGCCGAGCCTGTCCAAGGCGTTGGGACGGCCGGTCGCCGATCCGTCCCGCTGGGCGGTGCTTTATCTGGGGTCAGCGAAAGTGGCTGATCTCGATATCGAGAGCGATATCGTCGCCATCAACCGCAAGGGCGAGTTGAAGGACAATCAACGCGCCATCCTGAAGGACATCGAAGGCATCGTTCTGCTCGATGGCACATGGAGCCAGGCCAAGGCGCTGTGGTGGCGCAACGCCTGGATGCTGAAATGCCAGCGGGTGATCCTCGGCCCCTCGCGTCCGTCGCGTTATGGCAAGCTGCGGCGCGAGCCGCGTCGCGATGGCCTGTCGACGATTGAGGCCGCGGCGATGATGCTTTCCAGCCTCGAAAAGCGCCCCGACATCGGCGAGACGTTGCACGCCAGTTTCGAGCGGATGCTGACGAAATATCGGGAATTCCAGAACGGCCAGCCATCGCTGAAGCCACAGCCCAAGCGGGATTTCCGCCGCCGCAGGCGCGCCTGATCGGTCCCTTGGTTGCCTATGCCGGGTAGGGCGTATATGAGTTCGCCTCGATGAGGCCACGTGGCGGAGTGGTTACGCAGCGGTCTGCAAAACCGTTTACACCAGTTCAATTCTGGTCGTGGCCTCCATCAATATAATCAGAGAGTTGCGAAGGATTTCTTGGAAAGAACTCAAGAAATCAAGCCTTCGGCAGAGGCCGTTTTGGCAGGTTCAACGGCTTGTAAACGCAAGCGGCTCGCCGCAATTAGCAGGCCGCAAACCAGCCCTCCGGGAACGGAATAAGCGGCCAGGCCAGGCCGTTGTCGTTGGCGGGCTTCGGCGGCCGATCAGACGTCTGCAGGTTGTTCACGAAGTCCTCCTGCGGAGTTGGCGCAATCGCCTCTCTCACGGCATCCAGCAATCGTTCGAATTCGGCTTCGCCCATCGCGCTCTCCAGTTCGAGCGCCTAGGGTCTCAAAATTCCTTTGTTCCCAAGTTGAGCAGTTGGCTCAAACTTTATCGATCCAGAAATCGCGGTGGACTTGGTTGCCAGGCGGTTAATTCGCCTGCCACGCTAAGCCGTCTCGGCTGCGAACCAGTGTGAGAAAAATCACATATCGCCAGGGATTTTTTGCGTATCGCCAGTGTGACCGCTGGCGCATCGAAGGCGCCACCATACCCAAGGAGGATGCCGTCATGAAGGCACGTGATACTGGGCCGTGGGCATCGGGGGCGGGCGGGCGGGCTACATGGGCGTTCGGCGTGCTGCTTTCGCTCCTCACATTCGGTTCCGCGCTGGCTGATATCGCGACACCCGAGCAGAAGAGGGCCTGTACGCCGGATGTCTATCGCCTCTGCGCAGGCGAAATTCCCAACGTCCGAGCGATTACGTCCTGCCTGCGCCGGCAGAAAGCCAATCTCAGCGACGCTTGCCGCGCGGTGTTCGAGCAATAGGTTCCCTGATTGGCCATCCACCGGCGCAAAGGCGATCACCTTGGCACCTGAGGAGGATGAGATTTGATGTTGGCTGCCCGGGCTGGATTTGCGTATGGGTCCTTAACGAACTGAAATTACTAATCTTTCCAATTTGACGGCGGCTCTCGAAAGACCAACAGGACCGCCAAAACGGCTTGGCATTGCCTGAAAAATAGTTTGGTTTCCGCGGTCCAAATGCACGCTCCCCTTGATTGACGAGGAAGAGGAATTTCTCCAAACTTGGTTTGCTGAATTAGGGGGTATCATGAAATTAACGAAGGTGCGGGCGGCATTCGTGGCCGTGATGGGTTTTTGTTGCGCTGCTGGCTCGGCGAACGCCACTGTCTATGACCTTACCAACGTCATTACGAGTTTTGGCGATACCGTAACTGGGTCTTTGAATGTCGATGCTTCCGGCAACATTGGCCAATACTCTTTTACCGCGCTCAACAAGAGCAACGTGGTCGTCGCCCAATTCGCGAACAGTCCGAGTTCGTTTCAGCTGTCTGGACCGAATCCGAGCGGTCCGGGCAATTTTGGTTTCATTTTTGGCAATTCTAACGCCGTCATGGATCTAAATTTAAACACCTCAGCCGTTGATCCATCGACTGGCTTGCCGGTCTGGGCGGATGCACCTTTCTTCGGGCTGGTATTTGCGTCTCAGCTCTTTACACCGGGGATAGCAGGCGGCGGGTTCTTTATAAACGGCGCGCTGGTGCAAGAGGCCTCAGCGACACCGCTCCCCGCCGCACTACCGCTCTATGCCACTGGCCTAGGCGCGTTTGCACTACTTCGCTGGCGCAGGAAGCGGAAGGCTGCAGTGGCCTGACCACCGCGTGAAACCAGCTCGCGGCTGGTCAACGCCTTCGAGGACCCGATCCCGCTGCCGCGCGGTCGTCAGCTCGTTACGTTACGCTCAAAGACGCTGCCGACTAGATCACGAAGCTGCCGAAGGCCGAGTATAAGAGCCTGCAATGGCAGGCCGCCATCGAGGCGGTGATATGGCGGCCAAGGATGCGGTGCCGGTCAGCATCGGCTTTCCTATGCTGCGATCAGCAATCGCGCCGCGGGCCACAAACAGATGGCTTGCGGAGACGAGCGGACCCAGCCCGCTCCATGCCGGGTATGAAGCGCGCCGGGAGGCTGCCCTCCCAGCGGAAGCGGTGCAATTCGCAAGCCGCGAAGGTCATCTGCGTAGGGCGCGTGGGCAAGCCGTGCGCTGGCGCCGATCGGTCGGCACCAAAGCCCGCGCCATTCCCGGACTCACCAGCGGGCTTGCTGGAGTTATGGAGGGGCCATCGAGGAAGCGATAAATCGAAAGTGTTGCAGCAGCGCCCGTTCCCAGAACGCCCGATCATTGGCATAGTTGATTCTAGCCATGCAAAACTTGGATCAGCGCACTGGCTAGGCTCGGCACACGTTCGGCGGGGGCTGTGTGCCGAGCCGCCGAATACAACTCCCACGCGATGCGCGTGCGCGTCATTGCATCAGGAGCAAATCCAAATAATCACCAACGCCAACGGAAAGCCGATACCTACCGCACCACCGATCATCATCGCTAACGCTAGAAGCAAACCTGCTGCATGCCATGACATGTCGCGGCTCCTTCGATGAAGCCCCCGGCAACCTCAAGAATGACCGATCAAGCGCTATTGAGGCAGGCCAAATGCGCATAGGTAAGCAGCATAACGACATGGCTGCACTACAGGCTATCTCCAAGCGTCACGGCAGACTGAGCTATCTCTGTCCTTGAAGGCGGCGAGATCTGAGGCTACCTCGCTGATCCCGATAGGCTTCAATGCCATGTGCCAGGAAGATGATCGCGCTGAACAGCGCTACAAATGCAGCAACCAACTCGAACATAGAAACTGCCCTCACACTGATGCGAATGCAGATACCTCGATAGAGGCCCTTCGTTTCAGGCCAGTTTCGTCATGTCGGGAAAATGGTTTCGTTCCGGAATCGACCACCCCAATGGGACCGTGACCGAAATCCGCCCCAGCGGGTCCGCGCCTGAACCCTTACGAAGATGTCACGGAACACACCTTCGAAAGCCTCATTGGTCTTCGGGTCGCTTTTCCCGCCGATTAAGCGGCCTGCACGGCCGCCCCACAAAGCCCCCAAAGCCCCCGGAGGGGTGCGGCCGTGCCCTTGGTCACGGATGCTTAGGTAATATGCGGTTTCATGGAGGTGCCCGCGTTGTGTATGGGCCGGGTAGCCGGGCGCAGCCTTTTCTCACCTACCCCAGAGAGCGAGCGCTCGGCTACTTCGATTGAACCCTGGACGGACCCGACGCACCCTTGTTGGTTAAGGTGCGCCGGGCCGACCGGACTCAAAATTCCTTCGAAAGGAAAAATGACACCGCCACAGCTCCCCGGTGCTGACAGACTATCCGCGGCTGGTTGTTGGTGTGGAGTCCTAAGTCGATTCCGCAGCAAGGAACATCACGTCTGTTGCGGAGAAGACACGGAATATCGATGAGCCTCGAGGGCACCCTCGTTTGGCGGCGTCAATCCTGAGGGAAGTCCGTCGGGCTATTGGGGGACACCCTCGACGACGAATGACCGGAATTTCGCTACCTTCTGCCGGATCGGTAGGAGATCCTTGAACGCAGCTGAATCGCGGTAGGCTTGGAATTTTTCGAGACCATCCCACTGTTGAATGACAACGCGCGCCTTCGGCGGCTCACCTTCTATCGTGGTGATCTTGCCCCCGGCGGCAATGATCTTACCCCCTGCGGCCTTGATCGCAGCCTGAGCTTTCGGGACATAGTCCGAATACGCTGCCTGATCCACGATATCGATTTCAGCGACCGAGTAGACAGGCGGCTTAGCCTGGGCATGTAGTCCCTGAACCGCGAACGCGCCAAGGCCGAAGCCAGCGAACATTGCCAATGCGGCTGTGTAACGGGTTTTCATGATTTCCTCCCTGTTCGAGATGACGCTGCATTTGCAGGGCGCACCTCGCCCAGAGGTGGGTCGCCACGGCGGACTGAAGGTTCAAATTAGCCGGAGTCCCCCCGACTGCGCCGCTGCCAAACGCACCAGCGGCCTTCCTGGAGTCATGGAGGGGCATTGCGCGCGCAACACTCTATGTGGCGATATGGCGCGCTTTTTCGGCTCAATTCTCAGCGGAGGCGAGGGCGGCAACTCTTTTGCAGACACAATGCAGACACGCGTTTCAGCGGAAGTTCTGATTTTGCTGTAAGTGGTTGATTTGGTTGGCTCCCCGGGCTGGATTCGAACCAGCGACCATTCGATTAACAGTCGGTGGATTCGGTCTTAGCTAAGAGCTTGCAAAGACTCACTTTCCGTTGATTTAGGCCAAGAAGTGTCGATATATGCAGGCCTAACTTACATTCATCCCGATACATTGCAATTCACGCCGACCCACCCTAGTGTGTGTGCATAGCTGAGTGCACGGAAAGGGGGGCTGACCATTCGGCGACAATGCGGCAAAATCAACAAGTCGAACGTCGACGCGATGCCGAAGGGCGCGAGCATCGTCGACACCAAGGTCGACGGCTTCATTGCGCGGAAGCTGCCAAGCGGAAAGGTGTCGTACGGCTACCGCTACCGCGGCCCGAACCGGAAACAGTGGTGGTTGAGCCTCGGGGTGCACGGTCAGAGCGGCGTCACGGCCGACACGGCGCGCGCGCAGGCCAAGGTGCTTCAGGGCAGGGTAGCCGCCGGCAAGGACCCGGGCGCCGACAAACAGGCCGAACGGGACAAGGTCGAGAAGGCCAAGCAGGCGGACAAGAATACCGTCAACGCGGTGCTGGACCTGTTCATAGCCCGCCACGTCGAAAAGAACCTTCGCAGCGCCTCCACCGTCAAGCGCTGCCTGGAGGTCTACGTTCGCCCCCGGATCGGTTCGAAGTCGATCTATGACCTGAAGCGCAAAGATATCGTGGAAATGCTCGACGCCATCGAGGACGCCGACAAGGCGGTGACGGCCGATCGGGTGCTGGCCTACGTCAGGAAGGCTTTCAACTGGTACGCCGCCCGCGATGACGAATTCCTGCCCCCGATCGTCAGAGGTATGGCCCGAACCAAGCCGGCAGACCATGCGCGGAAGCGGCATGCTGGCCGACGATGAAATCCGCAGCCTGTGGGCCGCGCTGGCCTCCACAGAGGTGCCGGAGGCCTTCCGGAACATTGTCCGGGTGCTCTTGCTGACGGCGCAGCGCCGCGACGAGATTGGCTTAATGCGCGCCGAAGAGATCGACGGCGATACGCTGGTAATTCCCGCGGAGCGGTACAAAACCGGTATCCCGAACGCCGTCCCGTTGACGATGGAAGCCCGGCAATGGATCGGCGACCGCAAGGCCGGTTTCATGTTCTCGACCACTAACGGCAAGAAGGCCTTCAGCGGCTACAGCAAGGCCAAGCGGGAGCTCGACGAGGTGATCGCCAAGCAGCGCAAGGCTGCCGGCTTGAAGTCTATGCCGGAATGGCGGCTGCACGATCTGCGGCGCACGGCACGCAGCCTCATGTCCCGCGCTGGCGTTTCGAGTGACGTTGCCGAAATGGTGCTGGGTCACAAGTTGAGCGGCGTTCGCGGCGTTTACGATCGGCATCAGTTACGCTGAAGAGAAGCGCCACGCGCTGGAAATGCTTGCGCGTTTGATCGGTATAATCCTCAATCCGCCCAAGGGTAATGTCGTGCCGATCGCGGGGCGCGCTTGATGGGCAGGAAGCCGGTTCTCACGTTCCAACAGATGGTAGCCGTCGGCGGCGAGTGCGAGCGCATCTGGCAGCGCCGCGCTGAGCAAGCGGCGATCCGGGAATATGAATCGCGTCCATACCTGCAGGACGTTAGGAAGCTTCAGGACGAACTGATTGCGGCGCCGGTAGCATCGAGACGCGAGCGAACTTGGCGGGACACATTGAAAGCTAATAGCGCCGACATTTCCGAGATACTGCGCGAAGCCAAGCCAAGTCCCGTCCGGGTTAAGCGTCCTTATAGTGCGCGCCGGGAAGTATTAGACGAGGCAACCAAGTGGTGCGCTTCGGCTTAGAGCTGATCCACGAAGTTTGGATTCAGGAACAATGAGCTGACCTAGTCAAGCGTTTGAGCATGATGCGGATCATGGCGAGGCGAACGAAGGCGGCTGCGGATCGCGCGTAGCGCTCGAAATCTCGCGCAAGGCGACGGTTGTGGCTGATCCATGCGAGCGTGCGCTCGACAATCCAGCGCTTGGGGAGAACGACGAAGCGATGCGGCTCGTTGCGTTTAACAATCTCCAGCTTCCAGCTACCGGTCTTGGCGATGGCCGCGGCCTTCTTGGCTCCTTGATAGCCAGCATCGGCGAAGATGCGTTCGATAAAGGGAAATAGACGTCGGGTACGCCGATCGAGGACCAGCCGGGCGCCGTCGCGATCTTGCACATCGGCGGGATGGACGACGACGTTCAAGAGGAGGCCGAGCGTGTCGACAAGGATATGCCGCTTGCGGCCCGTGACTTTCTTGCCCGCATCAAAACCCTGCGGGTCGAGCGTCGAGCCCCCTTTTGAGCGGCCTTGGCGCTCTGGCTGTCGATGATCGCGGCCGTCGGGCTCGCCTCGCGCCCTTCCTGCTCGCGTGTCGCGACATAGAGCGTGTAATGGACGCGCTCCAACGTGCCATCCCAGTCCCAAAGCATAAAGTAGCAATGAGCCGTGCTCTTGGGAGGCAGGTCCTTCGGCAGCGCCTGCCACTGGCAACCCGTCGAAAGCACGTAGAATACGGCGTTCAGAACTTCGCGGATATTTACCTCGCGCCGGCGGCCGCCGCGCTTGGCCGGCGGGATCATCGGCTCGACCAGTGCCCATTCGGCGTCCGTCAGATCGCTCGGATAGCGTAGGCCACGGTGATCGGCAATACGACGGTGTTCAGGCTTCCACATGCTGCACCCCACATTTGCGATTCGGGTGCCACACAAGGAATCACAAGAGATTCGTTCGAACTCAACAACTTTCTGGATCGGCTCTTACGGGATAACGATCACCTGCAGGCGGGCGCAGGATTGCTGGGATAAGTTTTCAGCTATTGAGAAGCGGCTCGCTGCTGACCTTCCCTGATTTCTGTATGATTGTTTAGGCGCCTTTTCTCATCGTGTTTCAGTGGGGTTATCGCCGGTTCATCCGGCCTAACACCAAGGGAATACAGAATGACGCTCAAAACGAGTCAGGAGGCGGCACTTTTGCTGCGCCTCGCGGAAGGCACTCTCGCCAATTGGCGGGTGCAAGGCAGGGGACCTGCCTTCGTTCGTATCGGTGGGAAGGTTTGTTACCGCGACGAAGATATCGAAGCCTTCATAGCTGGCGGCTCCCGCCGCTCGACCTCCGAGACGGAGGCGGCTTGATCTCATGTCCCAAAAAGAAAAGGGCCGCCCAAGCGACCCGATTCCGAAGGCTGTTGTCCATCACGACAGTTTGGAATCTACGCTATCAACGCCGGAAGTTCAAGCGCTCGCCAAATCAGTCTTTGGCCGAAGAGTCGCTATCATTCGCAGGCCGATAGAATCGAAACCGCGCCTTCATCGCTCCGGCATTCGGGCGTGGAGGTCGGCATGAATATCCGCATCGGTACCAGCGATCTTGCGGCTATGCGGGATCAGGCAAGCAGGCGGGAGTTTGTCTTGTCTGCGCTTCGCTGCACATGCCTTCGAGTCCGGCTTATCGAAAAAGAGCTAGAGCAAATCGGCACCGCTCTAAAGGAAGAGCTGATTTCCCCCAACGTGGCCCTTGAGTGGGCGGAAGAGGTTGCCCCCGGCTGCGTCGGATTTATTCCGACAACGGTGTACCTCGCGGGGGTGACGAATGAGTAGCACCCCATGGCGTGACGATCCGACATATGGCGGCATGAGTGAAGGCGCTGCAAAAACAAGTTGGCTGGCTGGACAGCGCGCCACACCACGAACGAAATTCATTCGCACCAGCACGACCGAAATTATGTCGACGCAGTTCGAGCCGATTAAGTGGGTTGTTCCTGGCTACATTAGCGAGGGATTTCTAGTTCTCGCCGGTCGGCAAAAACTAGGGAAGACTTGGCTGGCAATTGATATGGCGCTGGCCGTTACGACCGGGGGCGCTGCGATTGGATCAATCATGTGCGAGCAGGGCGACGTGCTCTATATCGACATGGAGAACGGTCCGCGCCGCATTCAGAGCCGCATCAACACGCTATTTCCCGATGAGCGTAACAGACCAGACCTGTCCCGGTTGGAATGGGTGACGGAGGCCCCGCAGATCGGCGCCGGCCTCATTGAAGAACTCGAGAAGTGGCGCCTATCCGTTCCGGCGCCGCGCCTCGTAATCATCGATGTTCTGCAGCGGATTAAACCTCCCGGCAGTCTGGCGCGCAACGCCTACGAAAACGACTACAGCACGTGGGCGCCGCTCCAGGAATGGGCGACAGGAAATGGCATCGCTGTGCTCGGATTGCACCATACAAAGAAGGGAGGCGCCGAAGATCCACTTGAGGCACTGAGTGGATCGAACGGGCTAGGAGCCTGCGCCGACACGACCCTTGTTCTTGATAGCGACCAGAACGGCAAGACGCTGTACGTGCGAGGCCGCGATGTCGAAGAGAAGGAAACGGCCCTGATCTTCGCAGGGGGGTTCTGGACTATTTTGGGTGAAGCCGCAGATGTTCGCCGATCAGACGAGCGAATCCAGATCATCGCGACCTTGACTGATCACGGCGAGCCAATGACGCCGGCAGAGGTATCGACCGCGACCGGCAAGCCCAACTCCAATGTCCGGCAGTTGCTCTTCAAAATGGCCAGGGCTGGCGAGGTGCACAAGGCGGGTAGGGGCCGTTATTGGGTTGAACCGTCAAACCCCCGTAACAACGATAACGCCGATAACGAGGAGGATGAATAAGTGCCCACGCCGTTACCGCGTTATCGTTGTTATCGGGGTACTGCTCTGTGATGAAGCAGAGCAAACGGACGGTGTGCGGTGATTGCTATGGCTTGGGGCCTTCGGTCGCCACTAGCAGGGCGAACATCAGGGCGAAGATGGCGGCGCCTATCAGGGCTGACTCCCAAATGACTAGACCGGAGGCGCCAAAAACAACATGGGCAACGACCCACGCCGAGACCGCGACGACCAACGCCACGCAGAGGGCAACCAGAAAGTCTATGATTTTGGACATCGCCTGGTTATGCGGAACAGGCGATCTTTTCTCTTGCGATTTCGCGCCAAGGATTTGCGATATAAAGCCACCTCTACGGATCAGCATACAGTTCGCTACACCGAGTTGTCGCCCGCACGGTTCAAGGACTTCTGGCGATAAGGAGGCAAGCAATGGGTTTTCTTATCCTTCTTGGGTTGATGCTCTTGTTCTCACTCTTTGGTGCTGGCCTGACCGGTCATATTCTCGGCCATTCGAAGAAACCGCCGTTCCCTCGTGACTGAGCGGTTCCTGGAGAGGACGCAATGACGTTTGATTTCGTGAGAAACGGCCCCGTCACGGTATTGGGACGCGCCAGGGCCGCTCTACCCTATGGCTCTGGGTCTAGGTCCAAATCCAAAGGGCGGTGCAGCATAACCAATGCGCGCAACCGCGAACAATCACGCTTTAGCGTTTGTCGAACCATCGTTGTGCAGCTGCTGGCGTAATCGAGAGGTTAGGATTTAGAGTGGCTGGCCCTTCTCTGGACATGGAGGTTCCGAATGTTGCAAATCACGGTAACTTTGGCTGCAGACCAAGAGAAGGTGATAGAGGAGGCTCGGAAACTGGAGCGGGAGGGAATTGTCAAAATTCACGAACACGTGCCGACCCTGATCCTAAACGTGCCCGACCACCGGAACGACGAAAAGGTGATCACGACACTTGCCAAACTTGCGCGTAAGGGACTTGTCACCGAGTTTAGGTCGAGCTGGGTCAAGTAGCCGGCGAGGAGATCGTCATGAAAACCACACCACCTTACGAGTTGGCCTACGCAAACGGTGCGCTCATGCTAGCCCTATTCGACGTGCTAGCGAGCAAAGGTATCCTCACTCGTGATGATTTCGATAATATTTTGACGGCCGCCATCGGCAAGCTGGAGCCCATGCGGGATATCAGCTCCACAAATGGAGCCATCGATTTCATAAAATCGCTCCTCCCGGAGGTCCGCGAAGCTACCTAAACCCCATCACAACGAGCGGGGTCTTATCCCACTCAATCACCCGCCGACTGTTGCCAACACAATCCCACCTGCAAAGAACGACACGCCTGTGATGACGGCGGCTAGTTCCAACCATACCCAGCTGTTTCGCATGGTGCGCCTCAAATTGGCGGAGCTAAGTTGCACTCACCCGATGGCTGTTGCCCACACAGCCCCACCGGCCAAGAGCGTCACGCCCGCAATGAATATCGCTGTTTCCAACCGCGTCATTATCCAATTGTTACGCATGGCCCGCCTCAATCGTTGGACTGTTTCGGAGTTAGCGTGGCCTCGAACTGTTAACGAATGGTTAATTAGCTTCACGTCGGCTTGGGGGCGAGTTCAAGGCGGCAATACGGCCGCGCGGGATCGGCATGATGTGGTTCTTGTTTCAGGCTTCGATCATCTTCGCGGTCGTCGCCTCGAACATACACTGGCATTGGACTCCAAACGGCTATCTCGCGAGTGCACTAGGGATTGGGCTGGCTTGGGGCTTAACGCAACTGCTGAGCGCTCTTCCGTGGAAGCGCCCCTGGTACCGCCGCCGAGATTAAACGAATCCACGGCCTTCCCTGAGTCAGCAAACGGCATTGTAGAAGCGTAGTTGCGTACTGCGTCCCATTGGTGCCCGAACCCGTGCAGCCGGGGATTTTTTCCTGTGGCTAAATTCAGATTTTCCGAAATCTGGCATTGCCCCACATGCCGATAACTGCGGGACATTCTGATCAGGCCGAGCCTTCGCCCCGCTCAAGACAACCGGCCCCGTGACGGTCCCGCGTCGTACGCATTCCCGTGCTGAAGCTATCTCGTTGGCCTGAGGCGATTGTTGCCCTGAGCATGTCAAAACCATCGGCGACATGTGAACTAGCGTGTGCACGAATGATCAGAAGTGAAGAACTGCAATAGATATTGGATTAACCTGTGTATGACCATGCGATTATAAATCGAATGCACTTGCGATTTCGGGGTTATCTGACGTACATTGTGATCATACTGATTTGCGATCCCGTCACCATTCGTGCCCCCGGCGCTTCGAACGTTGCCCTCCGGAGCTCAACGCGCACCTCTCTAAAGGAAGAACTGATTTCCCCCAACGTGGCCCTTGAGTGGGCGGAAGAGGTTGCCCCCGGCTGCGTCGGATTTATTCCGACAACGGTGTACCTCGCGGGGGTGACTGAAAGCCGGCGAGGTCGACAAGGCAGGCAAGGGCCGTTACTGGCTCGAACCGTCAAACCCCCATAACAATGGTAACGCCGATAACGCGGAGGATGAATAAATGACCATAGGAGTTACCGCGTTATCGTTGTTATCGGGGTGGAGTGCGTGATGGCGAAACCTGAAAATAGAGGTCAACAACAGGCCGACACCCGCTTCAAGCCAGGACAGTCCGGCAACCCCAGCGGACGCCCTAAAGGCGCGCGGCACCGGACCACGGTGGCAATCGAGGCGTTACTTGAGGGCGAAGGAGAGGCTCTCACGCGGAAGGCAATCGAACTCGCAAAAGCCGGCGACATGCAGGCGCTGAGACTTTGCATGGATAGGCTCGCCCCGCCCCGACGAGACTTCCCCGTAGCCTTCGATCTGCCGGAGATGAAAACGGTCAGCGACGCGGTGCTGGCAACGGGCGCACTTGTGAAGGCCGTTGCGGAGGGTGACCTGACACCGACGGAGGCCGCAGAACTGACGAGGATGGTGCAAACGTTCGCCAAAATTGTCGAGACCGCTGATTTTGAAGAACGTATCCGAAAATTGGAAGAGGTCACCCAAAAATGACCCTGCAAATCCGAGTCTCGAAATTGGAAGCCACTGCTTCGCCAGATGACAACAGGCCATGGCATCGCGTGATCGGCGACACAGAAGAGGAATGCGAGGCGCGGCGCCGCGCAATGATCGACGCCGGACAGGCCCTGGCACCTTACAACTTCATATTTCGTATTATCGTATCACCAAAGGCAGCAGCATGCGCGACCTGAACAGACGACTCGACGGCCTGGAAGCCACGCTCGCCCTTGAAGGCAAACCCTTCATCATCTGGGCAATGATCGACGGGCGGCGGATGACAGAACTAGAGCTCGACGCGACGTTTCAGGAAGCGATTACGAGCGGAAGGGCCAACCCTGGCGACAAGCCCTTGGCGATCTCATGGAAGGTAGACTAGGGCGCGCTCGGTGCGCGGTGGCTGATCAATGTCCGCTATTGCGCGCATAATTTCGGGATGGGGCGAAGTCAGGGGCCCACGCCCAAGCGGGTAGAGAGAGCGTTAGCTGTGGTAGTTGCGCCAGTGATTCGGGCGACGAAGCGGCGGAACTGAGTCCAAGTTCGATGGCGTGATGCGTTTTATGAGGCGCCCCCCGGGGCTCATCAAAAATCCGTGCTCCGACGTGCGGCACAGCATCCCAAACACTATTTGAAGAGAGGGTTGGTTTCGCTGGGAGATGTGTGATGGCCCATGCCAAAGACCTTATCGAACGCGCTCGCATGTTTGAAGAACGTGCCGACCAAGCGCGCGACCCCATTTCCCGCCGGCACTACCGAGAAATGGCGGCCCTCTACCGATCGCTATCGATAGAACATCAGGAAACGAGGGAACCTCCCGGGCGCGAATTGGAGCACAGGAACTCGCACTAGCGCGATCCCGCGCCAGCTTCCGGCGTCCCCAATGCGGCAGGAATATCAGTGCCCGAGCCTACAATTCCAGGTGATTGCCAGCGCCGCGAGCAGCAGCAGGGTAACAATTTCTTCTGGGTCTAAGGTCATCGGTACACCCGCACGCTTAAAACTGGCCGCAAGCCAGCACACGCGCCCCGAATGCCCAACTCTCAGAATACCTAGGTGTGGTTAAGAGTTGATTGACCCGCTATCCCCAGGCGGCTCCAAACACCTGCCAGATGATTAGCAGCACGACGATCAGCAGTACGGCGAAGATCGCGAGTCGGCCGATGCGGTTCATTCGTCCCTCCTGAGCTTTCGTTTTCCCCAATGATGCTCTTTGCGATCTGGGTTAAAGACGCGCTCGACGTGGCGATTGAGTGCCCTCAGCATTCCGATCCGCGCATGCATCAACGGCCCGCGGCCCTCAGCCGCCATGATTAGCGTTTCGGTCGCCGTCTGCCAGGCTGGTTCCTTCTGCTCGGCCTTCGGAAGCTTCAGGATGTAATCGGCGGCATCCTTGAGCGTGACGAGCTGGCGACCGCGAGGAAGCGGAATTGGATCTTCGAATTCGCGGGACCAGCCCTTGGCCGCCATCAGGCAAACATCTCGGCACCGGTTGACGTGAATTTCACATAGGTCCCGCTCTCATGCCGCAGCAGCCAGCCCCTGGAGATCGCGCGGGCGAGAGCGGCACGGTACTGATCCGGTGTGCCGCCGGCTTCGAGGAATGCGCGATTGATTAGCTCAATATAGATGCGGCCATCCAGCGCTCTACGCGAGGACCCGCACGAAATGGTCGTCAAGACTTCGTGAAATGTGAGTCAGACCACACGTGCTCCTGAGCGTGCAGGCCATATTGGACGGAATTGATGTGAGGACCTTATCGCATCAAGACGCGCGACCCACAGGCGGGGCGCACCTGCCTCTGATGTGCAACCAATGGAGACGACCATGCAGAAGACAGCTCTTACCATCTTCGGCGCGTTGTTGATTTCAGGAATGGCGGTTCAAATGGCGGCGGCGTCCGAGCACCACCGGAGCAAGGCCCACTTCAGTAATTATGATCGGTCGCTTCTTCTCCGAGCCTACAATCGGGTGAACGAGCCGATCAACGGGCCGATCAACGGGCCGACCTATGTCAACTCACACGTGTTTGATAACCCCTTCTCGGACAGAAGGGACCCATCTTGGATCGGCGACCAAGACCCGTCGCTCAATCCCGCCGACTAGTGTCCTTGAGGAGTACCCCACCCTAAGACGGGTGGGGTACTTGAAGGCAATCGCTTAAAGCGTGGACCCGGAAAGCCGCCCGTGAGGGCTTTCGTTACTGCAGGCCCGCTCGACTTTCGTCCAGGGCGGCGGCGTCGGGATCAGCCAGGTGGGTCGGCTCGACGAACTTCATAGGCTCGGCCGCCAATCGTGCGGCATGCGTTCTCCCCGGTCGAAGCGGCGATACTTCTCAGCTGTCCACGCTTCCTGATCGCGCCACGCTTGAAAGTCGGCCTCGGTGCGGTTGGCGAGGAACACCTTCCATGCGGCCTCAAAGTCGGCGCGAGCTTGATCGAAGGTCTCCGCTGTGCCGCTGGTGCATTCGCCCGGACTTGAGCCAGGATAGAAGCCGCAGCGCCACTCCCACGGTTCGGTGTCATGCGGATTGCCGGTGCGTTCGGCGATCGCGCCGACATGCACGTCACCATAGTAGATCAGCCAGTATTGCTGGCGGTGATGCGGCGATCGGCGGCGGGTAAGGGCGGGCATAGCCCATAATCGCGCCGACTAGGTTAGGAGTGAAGCCGCTGGATATTGGGCCTTTTTTAGGTCGGCATACAATAGCGCAGGGGACAATTGCGGGGATCGCGCTATCGCTATTTGCCCTTCTTCTCGGGCTTGGCTTTCTTCGCTGCGACTTGCGTCCCGGCGGCCTCTCGCGCCAGCCGCTCGGCCTTGAGCCGGTCGCGGTTTGCATTGAATGCCTTCTGAGCGATCTCGTGCTCAGTCATTGCCTTTTCGGCATCGACCTGGCGAAATGCCTTACGCGCTTCGCGTTCCGCTCTGGTGATCGGCTTGGGTCGATCAAACTCGCCCGGTGTCTTTGTCATTTTTCTTCGCCCTCAGCCCCAATTCGACCAGGCGGCGGATAGCTTCCGGACGTTCCAGCTTCACATCCTGACGCGCGATCCACTCATCAATTGTTTGCAATTCATATTCGGTCCACTGCGGATTTGGGCTAGCCGCAAGAACTCTTTCTGCCATCCCCTTTGCGACCCTGACGGACGCGGTGATCTTGGACAGGGTGGTTTCCTTCATGTGATTTTCGCCTTCTTTGCTGGCCTCCATTCAGGGTTCTTCAGCGGGATATTTAGGGCCGTCTCGGTGGACTCCCAAGAGTTTCCCTCTCCGTGTGTGAATTGTGACACATAGTGCTGCCGCGAATCGACTTATTTTGCCGTTTCTCCCTAGACTGCGACCCGTCGCCAATGGCGGGTTCTTTTTAGCCGCCGAGAACGCTAATCTTCGGCCCTGCGCTTACACTCCAGCGCTACCAGGTTGGCACGCCGAAGTGCAAAAGCGGATTTCCCAACTTGAGGCGATTGTGGTGCGGTGTCGATATTGTCGGCCGCCTCTAAAAAGGCGGCCAAGAGGCCGTGGTGCTTGCGCAGGCCCAAGATCACTGCGCTCTTATCGTCGCGAGTCATCATGAGGTGATGGTGCACCCGCGTGGTTAAGGCGCGGTAAAATCCCGGTCGACGACGGTCCTTCTCAGAATTTGGAGCAAGGAGCCGCGTGGGCCGTTGACCTGGCGAGTTCGCGGGTGGAATCGCCGCTGCCCAGGGCCCCGCCAGCAAAACCCGCACCAGCGGCCTTCCTAAGTCGCGGCGGTTGAATTCGATCGCCCGGCGCTTACGGCGCGAGATAAGCTTCAACTGCATGAGCTGCAAAGATGGCTGCGCAAAACAGCCCCAGGATTACCGCGATCACTTCGATCATTTTCGCACCCGGTTACACACTGCCCGCGTGTGTAATAGGCGATCCTGGTTTCATGCCGGCTTCTTCGGGTCCGGAAAATGGTTTCGTCGGGGCTTCGGTCCGCGTCTTTATTGCATGTAATTCAAAAAGAGGACCGAGCCATAAACCATGGCCGGAAGACCGATCCCTGACGCAACCAACAAATCAAGCCACATCCGCTGCCCCCAGCTTTTGCAATAAATTCGCGAGTTGGGCTTGAAATTGTGTCAGCACATTGTCGGGGGCATGGTGGGCGGTGAGGGTTGTGTGCAGGGTGTGTGCAAATAAATTTTTCCGATCTAAATTCGGATTGAGCAAACCACCATAACTGTTTGATTTGGTTGGCTCCCCGGGCTGGATTTCGAACCAGCGACCATTCGATTAACAGTCTAAATGGTCTAAATTTCCAAGCCGCTGAATGTCCAACGCTTTCTGTGTTGGCACCTATTTTCCCCAATAAAAGCTAGCATTTTGCGTTGGATCACGCGATTTTCGTTGTATCTCGTTTTGGCCGGCATATGATTCGACGTGCCCACACAGTGCCCACACACGGGGGAGCGCGTGACCACATGATCAAAAATCAAATCAGCGAAAAGGTAGTGGCCGGGCTGCCCGTCCCGGCAAAGGGAAACAAGGTCCACTTCTTCAGCGGCGCGACGCTGCAGGGTAAGAAGGCACCGGCCGGATTTGGCGTGAGGTGCACGGCGGCAGGGACCAAATCATTCGTATTTTTCCACAGGGCGGACGGCCGCAAATATCTCGAGACCCTGGGCCGCTGGGACGAGAACGAGCAGGGCGGCACCCTCACGGTCCGGGACGCCATTGTCAGGGCCGAGAAGGTCGCCAAGGATATCAAGAACGGCCGCCGCGAGGATCCGCGCCCCGATCGCACCCGGCGCCTGCAGGACGCAAACCAGCCGACCGAGGGGAACATTTCCGGTCTGCTCGACAGCTACGTCGCCCGCTACGTCAAGGCGCGCAATCTCCGCAGCGCCGGCATGATCGAGGCCCAGCTCGATCGACTGGTAAAGCCGAAGATCGGCAAAGTCGGCATTTATGACCTGAAACGGTCGCAGATTTCCCGAATGCTCGACGAAATCGCTGACGATCACGGCCCGCGCATGGCCGATTTGGTGCTGGCCTATGTCCGCAAGGCGTTTAACTGGTACGAGGTAAACGGCCACGATGACGATTTCGTCTCGCCGGTAGTCCGTGGGATGGCCCGCCTGAAGCCCAGCGAACGGCAGCGCGAGCGAGTCCTGGCCGACGACGAGATCAGGGATATGTGGGCGGCGCTCGATACCGTCACGGAACCCGCCTGCTTCCCTGCCTATGTCAGAATGCTGCTGCTGACCGCCACGCGCCGGAGCGAAGTGGCCGATATGACCGCAGCCGAGCTCGACGGCGATCTGTGGACAATCCCCGCGGCGCGCTACAAGACCAGCCGCGACACCAAACGCGATCACGTCATTCCGCTTTCGACGATGGCGCACGAAGTACTCGGCACCGTGACCCCGCCCAAGAACCGGAAGAACGACTATTTTATATTCTCGACCACCAAAGGCGAGAAGGCGTTTGCCGGATTTTCAAAAGCAAAGACCGCACTCGACGAGGCTCTTGCCGACATCCGCAAGAAGGCTGGGCGGCCGCCAATGGAAGATTTCACTTTTCACGACCTTCGCCGCACAGCTCGGACGCTCCTTGCCAGGGCAGGGGTGAGAGACGATATCGCCGAGCGCTGCCTGGGCCACGTCATCAAGGGCGTCGAGAAGGTCTATAACCGCCACACTTACCTCGACGAGAAGCGCGAGGCATTTGAGAAGCTGGCCGCGCTCGTTTCGAGAATTCTAAACCCAGCAAATGTCGTGGCCATGAGATCGGCCTGACAATGGCAAAGCTATTTATCGATGACGAAACGCTCGCCTTGCTCCCACCTGAGATCGTTGATCTTGTAAGGACTCGGCGGAAGCGGCGAGGCCGTCCATCTAAGGCCGCATTTCAGTATCGACGTCTTGCAGCATGGTGGCGGCCTTTTTGGGAGTTGCACAAAAAGAAAGGCCTTACCAAAGAGCAGGCAATCGCGAAGTTCTGGCGCGCGCGAGGCGGTGAAATAGAGAAACTTATAGGCGTGAAACGTAACAAGCCCGATTCACGTCGAATGGCCATATCGAAAGGCGCGCGGGAAAGTAAGCAAGTGAAGTCGCGCCGCTTTGTCAAGCTCGTGACGTCCGGTAAGATTGTTCCGACCGGAATAGCCCAGGCAATGCGCGGGCAGCATTATCGGATCGAGGCGGACCGCAACGAAGCTATACTGATCCGCGACGCCGTTCAGCGGATATATTTGGGCAAGTAATCCACAGCCCAAAACTGAACTTTTATTCCGCGCTTTTAAGGTGCAGGAGCTTCGTCACAACTCAGCCAACGTCAATGAGACGAAGGCGAGAGCAATGGCGAACACTGATTTTGCTTCTAACTACATCCCCCGCAAGCAACTGGCGAAAGAACTTGGTGAACGTCTGCGCGGCAAGCCGTACAGCGAATTCACTTTGATTGCATGGGAGAGGGACGGGAAGGGGCCACCGCCGACCCGCGTCGGCCGTGACGTGATCTATTCGATCCCCAGCGTTGAGAAGTGGCTGCGCTCGCAGGAACAGAGCGCCGCATAACAAATCGGCCGCCGATCGTTGGTAGCGATCGAGCGGCCTTATTGTTTGGAACAGCAGCAACTTTGGAAACAGCGACATGCCATATTTTCCAATTGACCGCAACGCTCCCGTAGCGACCATCCACGACGCCCTGGTCGCGGCCGCCGAGCATCGGCGCTTGACGGCGCTTGAACGGCGCATCCTCCGCCTGACCGCTCCACTCCCCTGGCGTGAGGCCGGGGTTTGTCGAACGACTTGGTATCGCCGCCGCAACCGCGCGCTGCCGCTGGCCAGCGTGGAGGAGGCGGTATGACCGCGCGCGTCACGCTCTCCGAGCCCGTTGAGATCGCCAAATTTTGGAAATCGCGCAATCGCACCGAGCATGTGCGCGTTGATCTCGCGGAATACCAGGGGCATCCGCTCATCAATGTGAGGGTATGGCAAACCGGTTCTGATGGCAGTGATCGCCCGACGACGAAGGGCATTGCGATGGCCGTTCGCAAACTGCCGGAATTGGCAAGCGCACTGGCCAAGGCGGAAATTAGAGCCCGCGCGCTGGGTCTGCTCGACGACGAGGCCGGCGAATGAGCGAACCTCAAAATTATTCCTCGACATGAGTCGGAAATTGTTGAGGCGATAGCGGTCAAGCGTTGGCGCGGTAGCGATGAAAAGGTGCCTACAACTTCTCTTAAATCGCTGACTGTGCGCGGCATGAAGATCGAAAGTCGATACCGGAAGGCGCAGGAATTCGAATTGATGCTGAAGATAATTTCACACTTCACTGACCGGCAATGCGCAGCGATGGAATTGTTAAGCTGTGACAGCAAGGCGGGATCAGCTTTTGAAATCTTGATTCGTCATTCCGCCTGGGATGCAGATCTGGCGACATCAATTCGCGACACGTTTCAATGGTGCGTGCTGCACTACAACGGAGGATATAACGCCGTATTCATTTACGGAGGGAGCGACGATCGATTGTTGCAGCTAGACCCTTATTGGACGGGGGACGTCTAGCCATGAACGCGCTTCGATCGGCCGCCAAAATACTCGATGAAAACCGCATAGCAATGCAATTAACGTCCTTCGGCCGTCAGTACACCACATGCCCGCAATGTTCGGCATCGCGTCGGATGGCAAATCAAAAGCTGAAATGCCTTGCCGTGAACGTCGAATCGGAAGGCGTAAAATTTTACTGCAATCATTGCGGCTGGACGGGTGGCGGTTTTTTTCAACGAACGTTCGCCAAGGCGGCAGACCCGGGCGAATTCGAGCGCGCGAAAGCCATAGCGGCGGAGCGCCAGCGCATCGCGGTAGTGCACAGCCGGTTAAAGGTGCGGCGGTTATGGACGCAGCGCGAGCCGATCGAGGCCACAGTCAAGCGCTATCTGCGCGAGGCGCGCGGCTACCGCGGACCCTTGCCGCCGACGATCGGATTTTTGCCGGCAACCGGCTTTCACCCGCCGGCCATGATTTCAGCCTTCGGGATGGCGCACGAGACCGAGCCCGGTCAACTGGCAATCGCCGACGACGCCGTGACCGGAATTCATCTGACAAAATTAAAACCCGATGGCAGCGGCAAGGCCGGCATCGAGGGCGAGCCCGACAAGGTGACGATCGGCCAAGGCAACACCTCGCCGATATGGCTGGCGCCGATCAATGACGGCATGGGCTTGGTAATCTCGGAAGGCATCGAGGATGCTTTGTCGGCTCATCAGGCTTCAGGAAGGGGCGCTTGGGCGGCAGGTTCCGCGGCGCGGCTTCCGACGATGGCCGTATGGGTGCCTTCCTATGTCGAGTCTGTGACCGTTCTGGTTGATGCCGACGACAGCGGCGAAAAGTTTTCAACTCAACTTGCCGAGGCTTTAGACGCCCGCGGCTTTGAAGTCTTGCTCGCTCGCGCCCCTGGAAACATGCCATGAAAATCGACGCCAACATGATCCTACGTGAGCAGGGAGAAGATGCCTTGCGCGCGGTTATGGATAAGGCAGTGCCTTTCACGCGCGCGGCTATGAACGGCGCGGACGGCCAACCCGACCACGATCACGCACCGAAACCGCGGTTTCAGCCAATCCCGCTCGACGACGTGACGATTTCGGCCGAGCCGATTTGGCTGATTGACGGGATCCTGCCAGCTCGGGGATTGGCCTTTATCGTCGGGCCGCCCAAATCGGGCAAAAGCTTCCTGACTTCGGACATGCTTTGCAGCGTCGCGCGTGGTGCGCTCTATGCCGGGCGGCAAACCATGCAGGGCCCGGTTATCTATCTCACTGGCGAGGGAGTCAGCGGTTTCAAGCGCCGGCTTGTCGCCATGCGCCGGCATCACGGCATCGAAGGCCAGGGCGTGCCGTTTTTCATGATCGAAAACCTGCCTGACCTTGGTTCCACCACCACCGACTTGCCCCAGCTTCTCGCCGAGCTCGACGCTTTCATTGCCAGGACATGCCCCGGCGGGCCCAGGGCGATCGTACTGGACACACTGGCGCGCTGCATGGGGGAAGGCGACGAAAGCACCGCCCGCGACATGGGCCGATTTGTGGACCGCTGTGCGACAATCGAGCGGCATTTCGAATGCCTGGTTGCCGTGGTGCACCATGTTGGCAAAGACCCAGGCAGGGGCGGCCGCGGCTCAAATGCCCAGAACGGCGCCGCCGACGTCACCCTGCTTGTCGAGAAGTTGGAGACCTATAGCAAGGTACGGATCGAGGAAATGAAGGACGGTCGCGAGAATCAGGAATGGAGCTTCCGGCTTGCCCCCTACGATCTGGGACCAACCAGCGCAACAAGCGCAACTTTTTCGGGGAGTTGCGCCCCCCTTCCGCAACTTGTGGAAAACACCACCTGCGTTGTCGAAATTCTGTCAGAGCCGAGCAAGGCGCAACCCCGCGCAACCAAGAACAGCAAACCGCCGAGTGGCGTTGCTGGCGGCACGTGGGTCCACCCGCAAGTGGCGATCAATCTTGGCCAGTGGGTTTCGGCGCCGTTCGCCGTGCAGGTCTCGCAGTGGGTCTACGATTGGATGTCGGGCCAATCGCGATCCGCCGATATTGAGGTCCCGTACCATCTCCGCCGCTATGTTGCGAACTTCCAAAATGTCCCGGTCGGACATTTTTCAATGCTGACCGAGATGACTCAGGCATTGATCGCGCCCATGGAAATCATGGGCTATCGGCTACCTGAAAGTATGCTGCCTGACATCTCCGGTGGCCGGCTTTTTTGCAGGTGGTTGCGTGACACCTATGGCATCGACACCGATGCGCTGCCAACATACTTGCACGTTTTCGAGGACGGGCGCCGCGTCCCCGCAAAGGCCTACCCGGAAAGCCTGCTGGCAGATTTTCGCCGGCATTTTCGCGAGGACTGGCTCCCCAACCGTGCGCTAGATTATTTTCGGCGTCGTGACAGCGAGGCATTGCAATTCCTGCCGAAGCTGATTGCGAACAATAAGCCCAAGAAGCTGAATTGAGAGTTCAGGCCCGCCCTAACGGCGGGCCTTTCTTCAATCAGGGAGAGGGCCAGTGCCGGACATTCAGATTGATGCAACCAAGGCGGAACGGATGATTGCGCAGATATTGCGCGACGAGAAGCGATTGCTGCCGGCAGATGGCAACGCGTTAGCAGCAAATATTTGCCGGAGACTTTCGAGCGCGATGACGACGCCAACAAATCGGCATTTACAGGGCTATCGAATCATCAGTTCATTCCCGCCTCATGATGGCGACTTCGTCGCTGCGTTGGGAGAAAAACTTGCTGACGTCAATTACCGTGTTGCTCGTGAACTTTGGCAACTGGTCTACGACCGCGGGCGGGATCTTCCCGCAGTGGTGGCCGACGCGCGGAATTATTGAGGCACGAAAGCCGCCCGTGAGGGCTTAGCGATCTCAGGCTGGCTTTTTGCCCAAAGGCCTAACTCCGTCCGTCGACGGCAGGCCAAGCGTCTCGCGAAGATGGGCAACCGAGGCCTTTCCAAAATCCGGAAGGCTAAGCAATGCCTCATCCGAGATTTCGCGCACCTCCCCTACGGTCTTCAGGCCGGCCGCAAATAGCGCGTTCTTTGTGCGCGTTGGAAACCGGACTTCACGGACCGGCATGTTATCCGGAAGCTCTGGCGTTGGCTCGAACTCGCTCATTTCCCCTTCGCCTTCAGCCCTATCGCGACGGTGGCGGGCAAAACCTTTTGTCTCTGCTTCTTTAATAGGATCAGGCCCAATTCTCTGGCCTTCCTTTTCACGGAGCCCGCATGGCGGCCGAGGGATCTCGCTATGTCCTCGGCGCTGACCTTCCTACGGGCCAACGCTCTCAGCCGCCGTGTCTCGGCGTCGGTCCACGGACGCGTCACTTCGGCTTCCCCTTCAGTCTGGCTCCGGCAGACGCGGATTCCCGCATAGCCTTTAGCCGTTCGGTTGGGGTGAGTTCCTGTGTCGGACTCGCCTTGTTGACGGCCGATTTCCTGTTTTGTCGAAAGGCAAGACCGATAAATCCAAACGCCACAAAGATGGCTCCCCCGATCATCAGCAACTCGATCGACGAAAGCAGGCCCATCTATTCCCCTTCGCCTTCAGCCCCAGCTCGACCGGGGGCTCACTTTGACGGTTGAACCTTCGGAGCGGCTTTTCGAGCAGCCTTCGGGGGTGCTGGCTTTACCAAAAAGCGATTGAAACAACCCAACCGCTCATCCTCCTCCTTCAGGAATCTGCAATCCCCGACCACCTTCGCAACCGGCGGATTTGGTTTTGGATCTGGCGGCACGACCCCATCGTAGCAATCGAGCCGCTCTTTCGATGCGTCTTCTAAGTAGAGGCAATCTCGCAACTTATTGATTTCCGTTTGGGCATTCGCGTTCGTCGCGAAAATAGCGCCAAAAATTACTGCCACCAGCCATGCCAAACGACTGCTCATGCTTTCCTCTCGCTTCACCTTCAGCCTTATCGCTCAATCCTACTCGGATAAACGCCACGCCGCACGACAAAGGAACCAAGATAAGTAGCCAACCGCTGCGAGAAACACTGCAGTTATCCAAGCCTCCGGATCGGTGAGCTTGCCGGTCACGATCGCAGCCGAGATCGTGATCGCTGCCAACCCGCACATAAAAACAATCGCTAGACTGATCAAGTAAACGACGATCCAGAAAAGACGAACCATTATCTAGCTTTTGTTCGCAGCCCCAGCTCGACCAGGCGGCGGATGGCTTCCGGACGTTCCAGCTTCACATCCTGACGCGTGATCGGAAATCGGCGCGCGAAGCTTCGGTCCCGCGCTCTAAGACCAGTCCTCGTAAGAATTGCTTCTCGCGCGCTCCAGATCGATAGACCCGCGATTGTCGATCCATCGGTGCGGACAAGATTGCCGCGATGATGAGACGCTCACATAACCGTCGCGGTGCGTGACCTCAGAAGTCGCTGTGCGGCGCCTCCAGGAGAAGAAATCATCCATGGACATCGCGTCGTAGTCGTTGGCCATAGCATTTCCCCGTTTGGAACGAGGCGCCATATTAGCCCAACGGTTCAGGGCGGACGCGTCCAGCTTATCGGTCTACTGCCTTTTCCTATGCGTCTGTGGCAGCCGCGCCACACTTGGGCTTCGTGGGAATGGGACGGCGCTGCGACGCCGGACCATGATGTAGCGCAAGGCGGATGCTAGTCCGGACTCATGCCGCGCGGGCAACGAGGGCGAGCCATGCGCTGGCGCCGATCGCCCGGCGGCACCATCCCGGAACGATCGGCCCCGCTCGACCACGAACCGGCCGCCTCGGTGACGTGAGTCACATAACGCAACCGCGAACCGACGTATTCCTGTCGCCACGAGTTGAGGAATGGTCCTCATCATCGAAGAGACAGGAGAATGACATGAGCAAGCTGAACAACGGCATTGAACTGAACATCGATGAACTCGACCAGGTGAGCGGCGGCAACCGTAGCCAGGTCAACGACCCGTGGTATCGCGGCCCGAAGGCGCGCGCACCAGGCTCGATCGCCCAGGGCGATACGCTCGACAACACGCTGACCTTCGACCAGCTTCCGTGACCGGGGAGGCAAGGGGTCGCAGAAAATGCGGCCCCTTTCGATTCGGAACGTGCGTCCGGCTTCGTCGCAAACTCGCCCCCGCGCTGGGGCCGTTTCTTTGGCACTCGCGGATAGCGAGCCATGCGCCCGCGCCGATCGGACGGGCCAACCAGCCCGCAAAACCCGGACTCACCAGCGGCCTTCCTAAAGTCATGGGGAGGCCATCCATTCCGTCAGCCGCCCGGTAATTCATCTTCGAAGGGATCCGACTGGCCGCGCGCCATTCCGCGCGCTACCTCGGTCACAATCTCAATGATCTCCCGCACGATATCACCGCGGTCGCTACCGGCGGCGCCCTTAAGCAAATACGAAGTCGCGGCGCGGATCTCCTCCTTGGCATCGTCGGGGCCGGTGAAATCCCAATCGTCTTGATCTGACATGACAATGCCTCGTGTCTGCACACTCTATATACGCGTGCTTTTACGGCTCAATTCTCCGTTGCGTGAGCGCGGCAATTGATTTGCCAACACAATGCCCACACAAGGCTTTTGGAGAAGTTCACGATTGTCAGTTAAGCGCTTGATTTGTTTGGCTCCCCGGGCTGGATTCGAACCAGCGACCATTCGATTAACAGTCGAATGCTCTACCGCTGAGCTACCGAGGAACAGGCGAACCCTAGGGGTTCGCGAGCCGGAGCGTATAACAAAGCCTCCGAGCCTTGCAAAGGACGAAATACGCCTCTCTGGCGTGTCGGCGATCGGGAATCAGACCACCAGGAACACAGCGAATCAGCGCATTTTTGCACTATAGCGACGCGCCGTTAGGTGTCGCGCCACTGTGCCCGGTGAGCCGCTGCTTCGCCGAACGCCAAAAGGACTCATTCGCCAAGGATTCTTCGTTTTGGCGGTTTCGATGAGGGTGGTTCATGCCGGACGTTTTGATCGGGGAAGAGCGGCCGGTGCATTTGATCGTCCCGGGCGACATACCATCGATGAGCGACGACGAATGCCTCGCGCGGTTAGCGCAGGCGGTTGCGGATCACGATTCCTGGCAGTTGGACGAAGTCGCAAGGCTGATCGGGCGCCTCGCCGTCATTATAGAGTGAATCGCGTCTGGACCGAGAGGATCTGGAAAATTGGAGAATCGGACCGCCGGCCGCCGCCATGGTCGTGTTGCGTTTTGGCAAGCCATGTATCAAAGATGACGCAGGTCTCGTCACCTCCCGCGGCAACGGCCGCTCTCGACGTGGGGTCTCCAATGTCCGGTTTTTCGACCGCGCGCCAAAAGATGGTCGATGGTCAGGTACGTCCAAGCGACGTGACCGATATCAGGATTATCGATGCGATGCTCGCGGTGCCGCGCGAGGCGTTTGTTCCCCAAAGTCAGCGCGCGCTGGCCTATCTCGACCTCGATCTCGATGTCAGCGAGGGCGGGTCAGGCAAACGCTTCCTCATCAAGCCGGCCGTGACGGCGAAGATGCTGCAGGCGGCCGACGTCAAGGACACCGACGATGTCTTGGTCGTTGGTTGCGCGTCGGGCTATCTGGCAGCTCTGGTTGCAAAATTGAGCCGACGCGTGACGGCCACGGAGCCCGACCCGTTGCTTGTGGCAAAGGCAAATGCCGCGTTCACTGAACTCGGGCTTGGAAATGTTACGGCAAGAGCCGCCGCGATGGCCGACGGTGATTCGGCAAACGCGCCTTACGACGTCGTCATTCTCAATGGGGCGACCGAAATCGCGCCAGAATCGCTGTACCGGCAGCTCAAGGAGGGAGGCCGGTTGGTCGGAGCGTTTGCCATAACCAAGCCACAGCGCGCCGTGATCGTGACGCGTGCGCACGGCGATTTTGGGAACCGGACGCTGTTCGACACCGCAATACCGGTCTTGCCAGGGCTTGAACGCCCCCCGGCGTTCGTTTTTTAGCCGTCTTCGGCCATCAAACTCATCCTCGAATTCAGAGTGTGGCCCGGATGCCCCATGTCAGGAGTTTCCCACTCCGCAGCGCTTCGGGGGGTTCCTTAGCTCTTGCGCCGGGAATAAGGTGCGGTGGGATATCTGTTTGGAATGACATGACAACCCGGTTCGGGTGACAATGAACCGGCCGACGGTATGATTGGATTGAAGGGGATGGGTGGGGTGAAGGTCGTTACCGGAGCTGCGGCTGCGGTCCTCCTTTTGGCAGTGGTGGACATGGCGCCGGCCTTTGCCGATACGATTGAGGCTGCGCTGGTGCGCGCCTATCAGAACAATCCCCAGCTTAACGCGCAGCGGGCGTCGGTCAGAGCTACCGACGAGAACGTCCCGCAGGCGTTGTCGGGTTATCGTCCCAAGGTCGCGGTCAGTGCGAGCGCGGGATATCAATACGGCGATGCGCAATCGAATTTCGGAACGGCCGTTGATTTTCATGGAGCAACACCGCCAACGAGCGTCGGCGCTACAGCCACGCAGACGCTTTACAACGGTAATCAAACCGCCAATAAAACGCGCGCCGCGGAGAGCCAGGTCTCAGGCGCTCGCGAGGGTTTGCGTGTGCTCGATCAGACGATTCTGCTCGCGGCGGCTACGATCTACATGGACTATCTGCGCGATTCGGCCATCGTCGAGGTTCAGCGCAGCAACGTTCGCGTTCTCGAGCAAACTCTCAAGCAGACCCGCGACCGTTTCAATGTCGGTGAAGTCACGCGCACCGACGTCGCGCAATCGGAGGCGCAACTCGCCGCCGGCAAGACCCAGCTTTTGGCCGCCGAAGCGACCCTGACGACGACGAAGGCGAATTTTCGCCGCATCATCGGCAACGAACCGGACGCCCTTGCGCCGGGTTCGCCGGTGGATCGCTTCTTGCCGGCAACGCTGCCCGGGGCCGTCGAGCTGAGCTTGATCGAAAATCCGAACGTGACGGCGGCGATGTTTGGCATCGACGTCAACTTCCTCCAGGTCAAGGTGAACGAAGGCGCGTTGCTGCCGACGGTGACGATGCAGGCCTCCGTCCAGCAGGCCTACCAGACAAATATTACTTCGCCGCGGACGTTTAGTGCTTCGGCGATCGCGCAGCTTTCAGTTCCGATTTACCAGGGCGGCGCCGAGTACTCGCTGATTCGCCAATCCAAGGAATCGCTGGCGCAGCAGCGTCTCGTTCTTGAACAGACGCGCGACCAGACAAGGGCCAACACCGTCACGGCCTGGGGGCAATTGGTTGCGGGCAAGGCGCAGGTGTCGTCAGCCCAGTCGCAGGTGACTGCATCCGAGATCGCGCTCAATGGCGTGCGCGAGGAGGCCAAGGCAGGACAGCGCACCACCCTCGACGTGCTCAACGCTCAGCAGGCGCTGGTCAACGCACGTGTCGCGCTCGTCACGGCGCAACACGATCGTGTGGTCGCCTCCTACGCAGTCTTGGCAGCGGTGGGACGGCTCTCGCCACAAGTGCTCAGTCTGCGGACCAACGTCTATGACCCCAGTGTGCACTATCAGCAGGTGCGTGACAGCTGGTTCGGCGTTCGTACGCCCGACGGCCGCTGAGTGCGGCTGTCGGTCTGTCACTAAAATCGTGGACGTCTTCAATCGAGCGGGAACAGCTGCTTGATTTTCGCTGCACTGCCTGCGCGTTGCTGTGAGCGAGTGGAATGCCACCGATGGGTCACGCGCCCGGGCGTTGCTTGCAATCGTCAGTTGCCCTGACGTAGCGTTCTCTGTGGCAGCAGAGCGATTCGCACCGCATTCGGCGCCCTTGAAAGGCACGACACGCCGGTGCGCGGGGCAGGGACGAAATCCACCCGAGGTGTCGGGCGGCGTTTGATCTGGGGACAAGTCGGGCCGGCGTGATGAAAATCCGAGCCCGCATATCCGGAACCGGCAAATTCCTGGCTCGCTTGGTGTAAAACGCTGTCGAGGGCGTTGATGAGGTGGAATTGGAGATGACGCAGCCCGCGAAGGTCCAAGAGCCCTCGATGGAGGAGATTTTGGCGTCGATCCGGCGAATCATTGCCGACGACGAAGCCAAGCCTGCGGCTGCCGAAAAACCGCCGAGCCCCGCGGTTTCGGCCAAGCCGGAAAAGCCTGCCCCAGCGCCGGCTGCGAAGGCGCCTGCGAACGAGGCTCCCCCGCCAGCCAAACCCATTGCGCCAAAGGCGGCCGCGGCGGCCGCGCCTCCGGCTCCACCTCCGGCGCCTGCGCCAGCCGCGTCCAACAGCCAGGACGACATCGACGCGCTGTTGAACGGATTGGATGAGACGACCCCGGAAAAGATCGAGCCCGCATCGCCCGATGGCGATGTGCTTGAGCTCACCGATGAGATGGCACTTCCCGACCCGCCGCAACCTTCGTTCAGGAAGGTGGAGCCACCGGACGATCTTGAATTTACCGAAGCGTCCGCCAGGGCATTACCGAGCCAGCCGGCGTTCGAGCCGCCTCCCGTCGAAAGCCCGTCGGTATCGCAGCAGATCCTGTCGCGCTCGACCGTGTCTGCGGTCGAATCCGCATTCAACAGCCTCGCCCATACGGTGCTCAGCAACAATGCGCGGACGCTGGAAGATCTGGTCAAGGAAATGCTGCGGCCGATGCTGAAATCCTGGCTCGACGACAATTTGCCCGGGCTGGTAGAGCGCATCGTCAAGGCGGAAATTGAGCGGGTTTCGCGCGGGCGCTGATCTTCCTGCTCTCGGCCCCATTTGCCGGCCGTGATTCAGCCATTACATCGGCTTTATCTTCGCTTCAGGACTGATCGTCGTGTTGACTTGGCGCGCGCGTGCGGCTTTCTAACGCGTTCCATATCCCATGATTGCACCGCCATGATCGAGAAGAATTATCAGCCCGCCGATATCGAAAGCCGAATGTCCCTGATTTGGGAGGACAGCCGCGCGTTCAGTGCCGGCCGTCCGGAACGCCGCGACGCCAGGCCCTTCACGATCGTGATCCCGCCGCCCAATGTGACCGGCTCGCTGCACATGGGGCACGCACTCAACAACACCTTGCAGGACATCCTCTGCCGCTTCGAAAGGATGCGCGGCCGCGACGTGCTTTGGCAGCCCGGCACTGATCATGCCGGTATCGCCACCCAAATGGTGGTTGAGCGGCAATTGATGGAACGGCAGCAGCCGGGCCGGCGCGAGCTGGGACGCACCAAATTTCTTGAGCAAGTCTGGCAGTGGAAGGCCGAAAGCGGCGGCGTCATCGTCAATCAATTGAAGCGGCTAGGCGCTTCCTGCGACTGGTCGCGCGAGCGTTTCACCATGGATGAGGGCCTGTCGCGGGCCGTTGTGAAAGTATTCGTCGAACTGCACCGCCAGGGTCTGATCTACAAAGACAAGCGGCTGGTGAATTGGGATCCGAAGTTGCTAACGGCGATTTCCGACCTTGAGGTGCAACAGATCGAGCTCAAGGGCAGTCTGTGGTATTTGCGTTATCCGCTGGAAGGGAAATCCTTCAATCCCGACGATCCCGCAACATTCATCGTTGTCGCCACCACGCGCCCGGAGACGATGCTTGGCGACACCGCGGTTGCCGTGCATCCGGGCGACGAACGGTACACCCATCTGGTGGGCAAGCACGTGATCCTGCCGCTGGTCGGACGCAGGATTCCGATCGTCGCTGACGAATATTCCGATCCGGAAAAAGGTTCAGGCGCGGTCAAAGTGACGCCGGCGCATGATTTCAACGATTTCGAGATCGGCCGGCGGCACAATCTTCCGCAGATCAGCGTGCTCAATCAGGAGGGCAAGCTGGCGCTGGTTGGCAATGAAGACTACCTGCGCGCGCTGCCGGAAGGTGCCATGCAGTTCGCGGAAGAGCTGCACGGCGTCGACCGTTTCGCCGCACGCAAGGAGATCGTGACGCGACTGGAAAATTTCGGCTTCCTGGAACGGATAGAGCCGAATACGCACATGGTGCCGCACGGCGACCGCTCCGGCGCCGTGATCGAACCCTATCTGACCGACCAGTGGTACGTCGATGCGAAGACGCTGGCGCAGCCCGCGATCGCGGCAGTGCGTAGCGGGGCGACGACCTTCGTGCCGAAGAACTGGGAAAAGACCTATTTCGAGTGGATGGAGAACATCCAGCCCTGGTGTATCTCCCGCCAGCTCTGGTGGGGTCATCAGATTCCCGCGTGGTACGGCCCGGACGGCAAGGTATTCGTCGCCGAAACCGAAGAGGAAGCGATCGGCCACGCGCTCGGCTATTACGCCGAGCAGGAAGTCATCACGCCCGAGCAGGGGCGGGAGATGGCGCTCGATCGCAACAAGCGCGCCGGCTTCATTACCCGCGACGAGGACGTGCTCGACACCTGGTTTTCCTCGGCGCTTTGGCCGTTCTCGACGCTCGGCTGGCCCGACGACGACACCGATGTGAAACGCTATTACCCGACCGACGTGCTCGTCACGGGCTTTGACATCATTTTCTTCTGGGTGGCCCGCATGATGATGATGGGGCTGCATTTCATGAAGGACGTTCCGTTTCCGACGGTCTACATCCATGCGCTCGTTCGCGACGAGAGGGGCGCGAAGATGTCGAAGTCGAAAGGCAACGTCATCGATCCGCTGCACCTGATCGACGACTACGGAGCCGACGCGCTGCGTTTCACGCTGGCGGCGATGGCGGCGCAGGGCCGCGATATCAAACTCGCCGCAAGCCGTGTCGAGGGCTACCGCAACTTCGCGACCAAGCTGTGGAATGCGTGCCGTTTTGCGGAGATGAATGGCTGTGGGCTGCCCGCTGAATTCGATCCGACACAGGCCAAGCAGACGCTGAATCGGTGGATCGCGCATGAGACCGCGCGCGCCACGCGCGAGGTGACCGAAGCAATCGAGGCCTACCGCTTCAACGACGCCGCCGGCGCAATCTATCGTTTTGTCTGGAACGTCTATTGCGACTGGTATCTCGAATTGGCAAAGCCCGTGCTGATGGGCGAGGAGGGCGGCGCCAAGTCCGAGACCCGCGCCATGGTGGCGTGGGCGCGCGATGAAATCCTCAAATTGCTGCACCCGTTCATGCCCTTCATTACGGAAGAGCTTTGGGCGGTCACGGCCAAACGCGACGGCCTGCTGGCGCTTGCGCCTTGGCCGCGCAAGGCTAACGCGCTTACTCCGGAGCAAATGGCGTTGATGTTGACCGCCAGCCCCGACGATCCCTTGATGCCTCCGATATTTCTGGCGCTCGATGTGGCCGAATTCACCGATCCCGCCGCCGAGGCCGAAATCGGCTGGGTGGTCGATCTCGTCACCGCGATACGGTCGGTGCGCGCCGAAATGAACATTCCGCCGGCAACCTTGACGCCGCTGGTGCTCGCGGGCGCCTCTGCCGAGACGAGGGAACGCGCGCCGCGCTGGAACGACGTGATCAAGCGGATGGCCCGGCTCGCCGACATCTCCTTCGCCGAACGCGCGCCGGAAGGCTCGGTGCAGCTGTTGGTACGCGGCGAGGTCGCCGCCCTGCCGCTCAAGGGCGTGATTGATCTTTCGGCCGAGAAGACACGGCTCGACAAGGAACTCGCGAAGGCCGACGCCGATATCAAGCGCGTCGATACCAAGCTTGCCAACGAGAAGTTTGTCGCCAACGCGCCCGAAGACGTCGTCGAGGAGGAGAAGGAAAAACGCGAGGCCGCGGTCGCACGCAGGGCGAAGCTTCTCGAAGCGCTGGAGCGGCTCAGGAACGCTGCATGAATCGTTGCCGGACGAAGAAAATGAGAATTTTCCTGGCAGGTGCGACCGGTGTGATCGGACACCGGCTTGGTGCTCTGCTGCGTGATGCGAACCACGAGGTAACCGGCACGACGCGCAACCCGGCAAAGGCTGCGATGCTTCGCGCGCTAGATATTACCCCCGTCGTGGTCGATGTCTTTGATGCCGATGCTTTGGCGGCGGCGGTCGCGACGTCTCGGCCAGATGTCGTCATCCATCAGCTCACGGATTTGCCGAGCGCGCCGGGCACGCCGGGTTATCCGGCGGCGCAGGAGGCCAACCGTCGCCTGCGTATCGAGGGCACGCGAAATCTCGTGCTGGCGGCAAAGAGGGCAGGGGTGCGCCGTGTCGTCGCCCAGAGCATCGCCTTTATCTATGCGCCGGGCGAGGGCGCGCGGGGCGAGGACGACCCGCTTGACTTTGCGGCCGAGGAGGTGCGCCAGTTCACTGTGCAAGGCATCGTTGCGCTCGAGCGCGACGTGTTGCAGACGCCCGACATTGCCGGTGTCGTGCTGCGCTATGGTTATTTCTATGGGCTGGGCACTTGGTACGACGCCCCGCCGAAGCCGCCGTCGGTCCATGTCGATGCAGCGGCACATGCCGCGTTGGCGGCGACGGACAAGGGTGATGGAGTGTACAACATCGCCGACGATGACGGCGCCGTCTCAAGCGCGAAGGCGGTTCGCGATTTTGGGTTCGACCCCGCGTTCAGGATTCCGGAACGGCTGGCGCGGAGACTGCCAACCATTCACTCGGTACCGGCAAGGTAGCTCGAGCGCTCTGGCGATGCCGATCCGAGCGCCAGTGAGGTTGGCTCGGCCGGGCAATACCATTCGGTGTGAACGCCGCTACTCTCCTTGCCGCGCGCCTGCCACAGCGTCGCTCCGAACAGCAGATATGCCGCCGAGGTCCAAAGGGCTTGCCAGTTCTGTGTGCCCTCGATGAAAACGCCGTAGAGCGCAGCAGCCGCGAAGAGACCCGCGAACACGGCCTCAGCGATCGGGCGCTTGCCTGACGTCGGACGATTAAGCAGCGCCAATGTCGCAAACGGTACGATTGCCATCGTCAAGGCGGCAAACGGGAAATCGCGCCAGCGCGGGTCGAACAAGGCGCCGAGCGCTGTCTGACCAGCGATCAGCGCGGTGACGGTCAAAACGAGCCCAAGAAGCAAGGCCGGAAAAGACCTGATTCTGCCTTCGTGCGGGCCTATCAACTCGAGAAAGGTCGGCAAGGCGCGTCCAGACATCAACGCATAGGCGCAAATTATGGGAGACGCGGTGGCGGCTAACAGTAGCGAACCCCATTCGAGCCAGCCCCCGAGGCCGTAGCTTTCGTACACCACCTTGTTGGCGGCAACCCCCAGCAGGATTCCGGCCGTGGTCGCCGACACGCCCACTGCAATCCACGAGGCTCGCCACGGCGGCCAGGGTCTGCGTCTCAAGCTCAGCCACGCCGCAGCGAATACCGAGATTGCCAATGTCATGCCGGCTCCCATCTGCAGCTTCCAGAGCGGATAGTTGCTGATGGCAACACCGGGAGGATATTTCAGTTTGCGATGCTTCGCATCGAACAAGCCCCAATTACCCCCCACCGTTCCTTCCCAATAACGCTTCCACGGCGCGTCGAAGGCCTCGATCAAGTTGACACGAAAGTTTTCCCGTTTCGCCAGATCGAGAATTTCCGAGATAACGCGAGCCTGGTTGCTGGGCGATGGAAGTGCGGCTTCCCGCATTCGTCCCATGCTTGGCCAGCCAGTTTCTCCGATCAGGATTTCCTTTCCGGGAAACGCAACCGATAGCCGCTTGCGAATGGCAGCCACATGCGCGGCAGCGTCTTCGGCGCGGACCGGAGAGTCTTCCCAATAGGGCAGGACATGAATCGTGATGAAATCGACGGAGTCTTGGACTTCGCGGTAGCGCAGCCAGAATTCCCAGACATCGGCGTAAGTAACCGGCACATTCACGCGCGCCCTGACCGAGCGTAGCAGTTCCCGAAGGTCGGACGGGGTCATGTCTCCGCGCAACAACACCTCGTTGCCAACGACGATTGCCCCGACCGTGTTCGGATAATCCTTGGCCAGCGACACCGCCGTTTCCAGCAGTTGCGCATTTTTGAGGCGACCGTTACCGATCCAGACGCCGAGAAGCACCTTCAATCCGACCCTGGAGGCGAGCTCGGGGACCTTGTCCAGTCCATTGTCGACGGAATAGGTGCGGACACATTTGGAAATCTTGGCAATCTCGACAAGATCCTCCCGAATCTGTTCGGCGCTGACGACCAATTCCTGGTTCAATGGAGTCTGATCGTCGCGGAACGGCGCATAGGATACGCACTCCAGTTTCGCGGCGGAATCGATCGGGGCACGATCCAGCGTCACCGGTCTGGCCAACCACCACCAGACCGCGGCAATCATGCTCAGGGATAAGAGGAGAAGCGCCAGCGGCGTGCGAACGGCAATTGGTTCTGTCCTCCGGAAAGCTTGTCGATTATGGTCAGGCGCTTCGCGCGGTTAGGTCGGTTGCGAGCACGGCCGAGTACCACAGGTAGGCCGTTTTCTGATAGCAAATTTGTCTCGGCCAGAACAAGTAAAGTGATGTTGTTCAACAGGATTTCTCGACGCCATTTTGCCAGGATTGCGACTTGGTCGACGCTCGGAATATCGACGATTTCGGCCCAATCCGGTCAGGCCAATTCGAGCATCGAAAACGGACTTCCTGGCCGAAGCCCTCCCGGCTTTCCGGGCAACTTTCTTTGGGGAACGGCGACGTCGGCCTATCAGATCGAGGGGGCCGTCAACGAAGACGCACGCGGCCCGTCGATTTGGGATCGTTACGTTCACACGGGCGGAAAAATCCTGGATCGTAGCAATGCCGACGTCGCGAACGACCATTATCATCGCTACAAGGAAGACGTTCAACTCATCAAACAGCTCGGAGCAAAGGCCTATCGGTTTTCGGTCGCGTGGCCGCGTGTCTTTCCTGAAGGCACCGGATCGCCAAATCCCAAGGGCCTCGATTTCTACAACCGGCTTTTGGACGAACTGCTCGCGAACGGCATCGAGCCGTTCGCGACGATGTATCATTGGGACCTCCCGCAGACGCTTCAGGACCGCTTTGGCGGGTGGACGTCGCCTGACACATCGAAGGCCTTTGCCGATTATGCGGGGTATGTCGCCGGGCGCATCAGCGATCGCGTGAAGTACATCTTCACGATCAACGAATGCGCGAGGCTTGTCCATTCCGGCTACGGTGCGGGAATTGACGCGCCGGGACTGAGATTGCCTCAAGCGGAATTGAATCAGGTTCGCCACAATGTGGCCCTCGGGCACGGTCTTTCGGTGCAGGCGATACGGGCGAGCGCGCGAAGCGGAACCCGGGTCGGGCCGGCCGAGAACCTCGAGGTCTGTATCCCCGCCATCGAAACCCCCGCCAATGTCCTTGCCTCGGAAATCGCCACACGCGAACTCAATGCGGGCTATCTGACCGTGATCCTGGAAGGAAAATACACCGATGGATTCCTGGCTTATGCCGGCGCCAATGCCCCGAAATTCACACAGGAAGATTTGAGGATCATTTCGTCGCCTATCGATTTCGTCGGTCTCAACGTCTACGTGCCGCACCACTATGTGGTGGCGGACGAAAACAAGAGCGGTTTCGCCTTGGTGCCGTTTCCCAAAGCGTTTCCGCAAATGGACTCGAGCTGGCTCAGGATCGCTCCGGAGGCGATGTATTGGGCGCCGCGCCAGGTGGCCAAGCTTTGGGACGTCAAATCGATCTACATCACCGAGAACGGAACGTCGGCGTCGGACCAGCCTGCCGCAGACGGCAATATCTACGATGTGGATCGGATCATGTATCTGCGCAACTATTTGACGCAATTGCAGCGGGCGACGTCCGAGGGCGTGCCCGTGCTCGGATACTTCCTGTGGAGCCTGATGGACAATTTCGAATGGACGGATGGCTACGAGAAACGCTTTGGCCTGTACGGGGTCGACTTCACGACGCAGCGCCGCACGCCAAAACTCTCCGCATCATTCTATCGCGAAGTGATCAAGCGGAATGCCGTGGTTTAGGTCACCTCGTCTGCGACCGAAAAAAGACCCGGACGAACATGGAGTTGTCCGGGTCGGATTATAGCGGAGCCTGAGAATACGGCTTAGGCCTGCCTGAAGGCAATGGCACCAGCCAACGATCGCGGACGCGTGCGAACGGCATGGCCGTCGTTGCCGCTCTGCACGATCCACTGACCGTTCTCGTGGCCGACGATCTTGCCGACGTGGTGACGCCAGACGACGATAGCCCCGACTGTTGGTCCACCGGCGTCTGATCCATAGTGAACCCAGGAGCGGGCAAGATTATACGACGGGCCCGGGTCACTGCCGACTTGCCCACGCATATACCACCCGCACCATGCACCGGGACGACCGGCATAACCACCAGCATAGTGGTGATGGTGTGAACGAGCCTCCGCGCTCGATCCAATCAAACAAAGTACTGCCATTGCAGCCATGAGAATACGCATCATGGAAGATCCTTAACTTAGGGGAAGATCGCGCTTCGCGATCAAGGGGCCGCCGGTAGGAGGGCACAAAAAGTGCCATGCGGCGCGGTTTAAGGGAGCGGATTAAATTCCGCTCTTCGGGCGTTTAAGAAACCGCGTGTGACCAAAATGGGGCATTTCAGGTCGAGTAACCCGCGCCAAACGGGAAGCTCTTTCTCGTTTTTGCATGGCTGTTCCAGATCGCGCCGACCGCTGCGATGGGCGATCCTGCGCGGGCAACTCCAAACCGTGGTCATCATTCGCATCGATTGTGCGGGAATGCCGGGTGATCCCGGCGGACCTGTGGTGACTACGCTCGTGTGGCTTCTCAATTTTCCACGCGAGGCTGCGGGTGCGGCGGGCACCCGCCATTCCCCACTCCCTCATTTTTCCGGGCGAACCGTCTTGTGCCCGGGCGCATCGCGCCGCGAGATCGCGCGCGCATCTGGAGGTGGCGGGAACGAAATGATGTCTGGGAGGGTGCCGCGATCGAGGTCATCAAGGGCAGGTCGTCAAAACGGCTTGGAAAGAAATTTCGAACCCTTCAATCCGTATCGCCAAGGCAGTTCGACGGCCTTGGTGATGCCGATCCGCGTCCCCGCGACGATATCCGGCATGGCCGTGCGCGCGTGGAGCGCGATCGGCGGCGCATCGAGAGCCAGGCCATTGTGTCTGTCGGTGATCCCGAGCGCTTCGGTCAGCTTGCCTGGTCCCGAGCAAAGCGATCGCACCTCTTGCAGGTGCCGACGCCGGCGCATCGCCGCAATCCCATCGGTTGGCTCCAGGGCGCGGATCAGGACAGCGCTCGCGGAACCCTCCTTTTCGCAGACGAAATTGACGCACCAATGGATCCCGTAGGAACGGTAAACATAGACAAAGCCAGGCGGGCCAAACATGACACGGTTGCGTGGCGTTGGTCCGCGGAACGAGTGCGCCGCCGGCTCGGTGTGATGGTAGGCCTCGACCTCGACAATGATTCCGCCCACGCCATTCACCAGCAATGTCGTGCCGATCAGATCGGGGGCGACCTTATGTACGCTGCGCGCGAAGAAGGCGCGTTTGAGCAATTTGCCTGGTTCTGGGACTTTTGGAGCAGGAGGTTGGGACATTCCGGCCGGTATGGTAAAACCGAAAGCAGACCAAGGCGAGCGGTTGCGGTTCTCGGTCCACCGGATTAGCTAGGACTGTACCAGATATGGATTCTCCATGGTCGTCGTCGTCGATACCGTTTCAGCCACGCCGCTCCGCCCGCGTCACCCGGAAAAGGTGAACCGGCCGGACGCATTATCGCCGCCGAAACCGGACTGGATTCGCGTCCGCGCGCCGACCACGCGCGGCTATGCCGATACCCGCAATATCGTGAAGGAAAACGGCCTCGTCACGGTGTGCGAGGAGGCGGGCTGTCCGAACATCGGCGAGTGCTGGGACAAGAAGCACGCCACCTTCATGATCATGGGCGACACCTGCACCCGTGCCTGCGCCTTCTGCAACGTCAAGACCGGCATGCCCGGTGCGCTCGACCCCGATGAACCCGAACACGTCGCGGAAGCGACGTTCAAGCTGGGGCTGGCCCACATCGTCGTTACGTCGGTTGATCGCGACGACCTCGCCGACGGTGGCGCTTTGCATTTCGCCCAAACCATCCGTGCCATCCGTTCGCGCTGTCCAACCACGACCATCGAGATCCTGACGCCGGATTTTCTGCGCAAGGAGGGCGCGCTTGAAGTGGTCGCGGCGGCGAAACCCGACGTGTTCAACCACAATCTGGAAACGGTTCCGTCGCGTTACCTGAACGTACGTCCCGGCGCGCGCTATTTCCATTCCGTCCGGCTCTTGCAGCGGGTCAAGGAAATCGATCCGACCATTTTCACCAAATCGGGCATCATGGTGGGACTTGGCGAAGAGCGCCACGAAGTCTTGCAGGTGATGGACGATCTGCGTTCGGCGGACGTCGACTTTCTGACCATCGGCCAGTATTTGCAGCCAACCCGAAAGCATCACGCCGTGATGCGTTACGTGACGCCGGATGAGTTCGCGGGCTACGAGAAGGTTGCCTATACCAAGGGTTTCCTGATGGTGTCGGCCAGCCCCTTGACCCGCTCGTCGCATCACGCCGGCGAGGATTTCGCCAGGTTGCGGGCGGCGCGCGCCGCGAAATCCCGCTGAGCCTCCGGCTATGCCGAAATTCAACAGCAGGCGCCGGGTCAACCACAACGCGGCGCAGATGTTCGATCTGGTCGCCGACGTCGAGCGCTACCCGGAATTCGTGCCGCTCTGCAAATCCATGAAAATTCGGCAGCGCACGCCGAAGTCGGACGGAACCGAAATCGTGATCACCGAGATGACGGTATCGTTCAAGCTGGTGCGCGAGACATTCACAAGCCGGGTGACGCTGGATCGTCCCAATCTGAAAATCCTGGTCGAGTACCTGCAGGGGCCGTTCAGCAACCTGGAAAATCGCTGGACGTTCGAGCCGAAATCCGACAACGCCTGCGATGTCGAGTTCTACATTGCCTACGAATTCAAAAGTCGGATGCTGGCGGTGCTGATGGGCACGATGTTCGACACCGCGTTCCAGCGCTTCGCCGCCGCGTTCGAAAAGCGCGCGGATATGATTTACGGAAGGCCGGGCATTGCGGCCAAGGCGTCGTCTTGAAAGGCATCGTCTTGAACGTCAATTGCGTGTCTTGCCTATACCCGCGGCGGTCGTCGGCGCTTGACGGCGCCGCGGCGCGGCGTTCGTGCCAGGCGCGGATAGGCCCGGCTGGCGGCCTGGCGTGGTTTTGCCGCCGCCTGCGGCCCGCGCGCCAGTTCCATCAGCATGCGCAGGGCCTCGACGACGGAACGCTGCCGCACCACGCTGCGGCCGATCCCGCCGAAGCGGCATTCGCGATGCAAAATTCGCCCGTCGCGGGCAGCAACCGCGAAGTGCACGAGACCCACCGGCTTGCCCGGCGTGGCGCCTCCGGGACCTGCGATGCCGGTAATGGAGACGGCAAGGTCAACGCCGGCTCGTTCCAGCGCACCGATCGCCATCGCGGTCGCGGTTTCCTTGCTCACCGCGCCAAAGGTCGCGAGCGTCGTGGCCTTGACCCCGAGCATCGCACGCTTGGCCTCGTTGGAATAAGTGACAAAGCCCCGGTCGATCACGTCGGAGGACCCGGGAATATCGGTCAGCGCACCCGCAACCAGACCGCCGGTGCAGGATTCCGCGGTCGCAATGGTCAGTTTGCGCATCCGGCAGAGATCGAGCAGCGAGCGGGACAGGGCGCGGGCGTCGCTGCCGCTCATGTCAGTCGCTCCCGCCCTTGGTATTCCAACCTTCGTCGTCCCAAGGCAGGCGAACCGTGGCGCACGCCGTCGCTGCGATGCCTTCCTCGCGGCCGGTGAAACCTAGACGTTCGCTCGTGGTCGCCTTCACGGCCACGCGGGAGATATTCAGTCCCGCAATTTCGGCGATGCGTGCCCGCATGGTGTCACGCAAGGGTCCGATCTTTGGCCGCTCGCAGATCAGCGTCACTTCCAGATTGGCGATGCGGCCGCCACGCGCGGCGACCCGATCGACGGCGTATTTCAGGAATTTGTCGGATGCGGCACCCTTCCACTTGATATCGCTGGGCGGAAAATGCGAACCGATATCGCCGTCCGCCAGCGCGCCGAGGATGGCATCGACCAGCGCATGAAGGCCGACATCGCCATCGGAATGGGCGAGGAAGCCGCGATTATGCGGCACGCGAACGCCGCAAATCATCAGGTGATCCCCGTCGCCGAAGGCATGAACGTCGTAACCGGTCCCGGTTCGGACATCGCCAAGCAGGCTGGCGAGGCGAGCCTCTTCGCGGACGAAATCTTCCGGTGTCGTCAGTTTCATGTTCGCAGCATCGCCTTCAAAAGTTGCCACCGTCAATCCTGCCCATTCCGCAAGTGCGGCGTCGTCGGTGAAATCGTTGCGGCCCTCGCGAGCCGCGCGGCGATGCGCTTCGAGAATGACATCATATTGGAATGCCTGTGGTGTCTGCGCAATTCTCAGGCGGGCGCGCTCCGGCGTCGCTTCAATATTCCCGCTTGCATCGACCAGCTTGATCGTGTCGGCAACCGGAATCGCAGGAATTGCCGCGCCGGCGGTCGAGGCTGCCTTTATCGCGCGTGTAATCAGCGCCGCCGAGACGAAGGGGCGCGCCGCGTCGTGAATGAGCACGACGTCGGGTTTTTGAACGGCGAGTGCCTCGAGCCCTGCATGGACCGACGCCTGGCGTGTTGCCCCGCCCTTTGCGGGCGGCGCGTGCTGCAGTCCCTGCACCGCCTCGTTGAACATGGCGATATCGTCGGGATTCAAGACCGGCTGCACGACCGACACCTGGGGATGGCTGCAAAACGGTTCCATCGCCCGAAAAATCACCGTCTGTCCGCCGATCGAACGGTACTGCTTCGGACCGCCCGAGCCGGCACGAAGGCCGCGTCCGGCCGCGACGAGAATTGCTGCAGTCCGTTGGGAATTTGACATGGATTCGATTACGGGCGGACCGGCAACGTGAAGGTCCTGGTGAGTGGGTGTGACGTCCTGCCCTTATCATGCTCACGTTGCGAAGGCAGAGCGATTCCTGAGGGCTTTGGGGAAAAGCATATTTTGCTGCAGTGCACTTGCAAGATTTTCAGAACTGTCTAAACTGTAGGCATGGAACTTGACTGCACAAGATTTGTGCGCAAGATGGATCCAGGCAGACGAGGCGTCTGCCGAAACAACGAGAAATCCGTGGCCGACCTGGACCATCTCTGCCTCAAGCCATTGAAAATAGGTGATATTCTGGTCGAAAACCGGGTCCTCCTTGCGCCGATGTCAGGCATCACGGATGCACCCTTTCGCCGTCTCGCCGAGGCGCTCGGGGCCGGACTTGTCGTCTCAGAGATGACGGCCAGTGACGATCTCGTCAACGGCAAGCCGATGTCACGGCTGCGGTGCGAGGCGACCGGCATAGGTCCGCATGTCGTTCAACTTGCGGGCTGCGAGGCGAGGTGGATGACCGAAGGCGCCCGTATCGCCGAAGGCGCTGGTGCGGACATTATCGACATCAACATGGGCTGTCCGGCACGCCATGTGACGGGCGGGCAGTCCGGGTCGGCGCTGATGCGCGATCTCAATCACGCGGTTCGATTGATCGAGGCGACCGTCTCGGCGGTGAAGGTGCCGGTGACGCTGAAGATGCGGCTTGGCTGGGACGATCGCACGCTCAACGCGCCCGAGTTGGCGCGGCGTGCTGAGGCGGCGGGCGTGCAGATGATTTCGGTGCATGGCCGCACCCGTTGCCAGTTCTACAATGGCAGTGCCGATTGGGGCGCGGTGCGCGCGGTCAGGGACGCGATTCGCATACCGCTCGTGGTCAATGGCGACATCACGACGTTTGAGAAGGCTCTGGCCGCGCTCGAAGCGTCGGGCGCCGATGCCGTGATGATTGGTCGTGGTGCGCAGGGCCAACCATGGTTGCCTGGGCAGATCGCGCGCCGGATCGAAACCGGAGTGGTCGAATCCGCACCATCGCTGGCGGAGCAGCTCAAATATATCCGCGGGCTCTATGACGAGGTTTGCAGTCATTACGGATTGCGTGTCGGTCTCAAGCACGCGCGCAAACATCTCGGTTGGGCGCTGCAGATCGCGGCCCAATACGGCCGGGCGCCGGCGGCCACGCTCAAGAGCTGGCGCGAGAGGATTTTGACATCTGACAATCCGCGCCTCGTACATCGATCCCTGCAGGATGCGTTCGACGAATTTGCATGGAGCGCCGCCGCATGACCTCGGCTGCAGAACATCGCAGGCCCGTGCCGTCCGACGCCGAGATCATCCTCAACGCGTTGCCCAATCCCGTGCTGCTGGTTGCGCCCGACGGGCGGATCGTCGACGCAAACATGGCGGCTGAGTCGTTTTTCGAGATTTCTACCCAGTTCCTGCAACGTCAGTCATTGAAGGAACTGGTGCCTTTCGGAAGTCCGTTGCTGTCGCTGATCGACCAGGTTCGCTCGAGCGGCTCGCCGGTCAATGAATACAAGGTCGACCTCGGCACGCCGCGGATGGGTGGCGATCGTCAGGTCGACCTTCACGTCGCTCCGGTCGCCGAGCGGCCGGGCCATATCGTCGTGATGCTGCAGGAGCGCAGCATCGCCGACAAGATGGACCGGCAATTGACGCACCGGAGCGCGGCGCGCTCGGTGATCGCGCTCGCGGCGATGCTGGCGCATGAAATCAAGAATCCGTTGTCCGGAATCCGCGGTGCGGCGCAGCTGCTTGAGCAAGCGGCTTCTCCCGAGGACCGCATGCTGACGCGGCTGATCTGCGACGAAGCGGACCGTATTGTCACATTGGTCGATCGCATGGAGGTATTCGGCGACGATCGGCCGGTGGCGCGCGGCCCGGTCAACATCCATTCAGTGCTTGATCACGTCAAGCGGTTGGCGCAATCGGGCTTTGCCCGCAACATTCGATTCGTTGAGGAGTATGATCCTTCGCTGCCGCCGGTGCTCGCCAATCAGGACCAGCTGATCCAGGTGTTTCTCAACTTGGTGAAGAACGCCGCCGAGGCGGTGGCCGATCTTGGCAGCGACGCGGAGATACAACTCACCACGGCCTTCCGTCCTGGCGTACGCCTGTCGGTGCCGGGGAAGAAATCGCGGGTCTCGTTACCGCTTGAATTCTGCGTCAAGGACAACGGTCCTGGCGTGCCCGAGGACCTGTTGCCGAACCTCTTCGATCCCTTTGTCACGACCAAACCGACCGGTAGCGGACTTGGTCTTGCGCTGGTGGCCAAGATCGTTGGCGATCACGGTGGCATCATCGAATGCGAGTCCCAGCCGAGAAAGACCATCTTCCGTGTGTTATTGCCTATGTTCAATTCCACAAAAAATTTCGATCAAAGTGACCGCGATGACGTTTCGGGGACGCCGTTGCACGCCTCACAGAACTCAAGATGAGGAATAGCGATGCCCGTAGGTAGTATACTTGTAGCTGACGATGACACAGCCATCCGCACCGTTCTCAACCAGGCGCTTTCACGCGCCGGCTACGAGGTGCGGCTGACCGGAAACGCAGCGACGTTGTGGCGCTGGGTAAGTCAGGGCGAGGGCGATCTGGTGATCACCGACGTGGTGATGCCCGATGAAAACGCTTTTGATCTATTGCCGCGGATCAAGAAGATGCGACCGAATCTTCCCGTGATCGTGATGAGCGCCCAGAATACGTTCATGACAGCGATCCGAGCCTCCGAACGCGGAGCGTATGAATATCTGCCGAAGCCGTTCGATCTGAAGGAATTGATTGCGATCGTCGGCCGTGCACTGGCGGAGCCGAAGGAACGGGTAGCCAACACCGCCGACGATTTAGAATTCGATTCGATCCCACTGGTCGGCCGTTCGCCGGCGATGCAGGAAATCTATCGCGTGCTTGCGCGTCTGATGCAGACCGACCTCACGGTGATGATTTCCGGCGAATCCGGAACCGGCAAGGAACTCGTGGCGCGCGCTCTGCATGATTACGGTAAGCGGCGCAACGGGCCATTCGTCGCCGTCAACATGGCCGCCATTCCGCGCGACCTCATCGAGTTGGAATTGTTCGGCCACGAGCGCGGCGCGTTCACCGGCGCCAACACGCGCGCATCGGGCCGGTTCGAGCAGGCCGAAGGCGGGACGCTGTTTCTCGACGAAATCGGCGACATGCCGATGGAAGCGCAGACCAGATTGCTGCGCGTCCTTCAGCAGGGCGAGTACACGACCGTCGGCGGCCGTACGCCGATCAAGACTGACGTGCGGATTGTTGCGGCCAGCAACAAGGACCTGCGCATCCTGATTCAGCAGGGCCTGTTCCGCGAGGATCTGTTCTTCCGCCTCAACGTCGTGCCGCTGCGGCTTCCGCCGCTGCGGGAGCGGATCGAGGATTTGCCCGATCTGATCCGGCATTTTTTCGCGCTTGCCGAAAAGGATGGACTGCCGCCGAAGAAACTCGACGCGTTGGCGCTGGAGCGCATGAAACAGCATCGCTGGCCCGGCAATGTCCGCGAACTTGAAAACCTCGCGCGCAGGCTCGCCGCACTTTATCCACAGGATGTGATCACCGCCTCCGTCATTGACGGCGAACTGGCGCCCCCCGCGGTGACGTCGGGCGGCAATGCTCACCATGCCGTCGACAATCTCGGCGGCGCCGTGGAAGCCTATCTGTCGTCGCACTTCTCTGGATTTCCCAACGGCGTGCCGCCGCCAGGCCTTTATCACCGGATTCTCAAGGAAATCGAAGTTCCGCTGCTCACGGCGGCGTTGGCGGCGACGCGGGGCAATCAGATACGGGCGGCCGACCTCTTGGGCCTCAACCGGAATACGCTGCGCAAGAAGATCCGCGATCTCGATATTCAAGTCTACCGCAGCGGCAACTGAGAGCTTAACGGCAGAGCCTAGGGGCGACAAAGGCTTCCACACCCCTCGCGACGCCGTGGAATTGTCGCAATTTGGCAACATTGTGTGATATGAATGCATCAGTCTGTTGCACCCAAGCACTAATGCATCCACCCTGCGGGGCCTTTTGCCTCCAGTTCACTGTTTGCCGGAATGACCAGCGTAGACACCTCGGCCGCACAGTTCGACCCGTCGCTCGTTGAACCCAGGGGGTGGTCCCTCCGGAGGTTGTTGGCGCCGTTTGCGATCGGCCTGGCGCTACTGTCGGCCTTCCTCACCTTCGTGGTGCTCACCGGCCTGACCCGGATAGAGCCGACGCGCGAAGTCGCGCTGTCCTTTATTTTGATGAACGGCGCCACCATTCTGGTGCTGGTCGGAATCATTTTCCGCGAAGTCTGGCAGGTGATGCAGGCCCGCCGCCGCGGCCGGGCGGCGGCAAGGCTTCACGTCCAGATCGTCAGTCTTTTCTCGATCATCGCGGTTCTGCCGGCGGTGTTGGTTGCGGTCGCTGCCAACGTGACGATCGATCGCGCTCTCGACCGTTTGTTTTCAGGCCCGACCCGTGACGTGATCCAGAATTCGCTGATCATTGCGCGGGCTTACATGCAGGAGCACGCCCAGCTCATTCGTGGCGATATTCTCGGAATGGCCAATGATATTACGCATGCACGGCCGCTGTACGACCAGGATCGCCGATCCTTCCGCGAACTGCTGACGGCAAACGCGGCTTCGCGCAATTTACCGGGGGCCATGCTGATCGACAAGGACCGGCGTGTCCTGGAAACCGCGCAAACGGGTATCCAGCTGGCGTTTGCGGCGCCGCCGGCTGAGTTCCTGAGCAACGTCAACGAATCCGAGCCCGAGATCGCGGTGTTGCCCGAAGAGAATTACGTCGCGGCGGTGATCCGGTTGCGCGCCTTCCAGGACACCTTCCTCTACGTGGCGCGCCAGCTCGATCCCCATGTCGTCGCGCAACTGAAACAAACCGAGGCGAGCGTCGCCGAATATGCCGAGATCGAATCGCGCCGGCTCGGCATTCAAGTGAATTTCGCGCTGATCTTTGCGGTCATCGCACTGACAATCCTGATGGCCTCCATCCTGATCGGATTGAATTTCGCCAATTGGCTGGTAACCCCGATTCGGCGCCTGATGAGTGCCGCAAATATCGTCTCGACCGGCGACCTCCATGTACAGGTGCCGGTGTTCCATTCAGAGGGCGACCTGGCGCAGCTCGGCGAAACCTTCAACAAGATGACGCAGGAGTTGCGCACCCAGCGCGACGAGTTGGTGAGCGCGAGCGACCTTATCGACAGCCGGCGGCGGTTCATCGAGGCGGTGCTCTCGTCGGCGAGCGCCGGCATTATCGGCGTCGATGCTTCGGGCAGCGTCGGCATTCTCAACCGTTCCGCCGAAAAGCTAATCGGTCACGCAGAATTGGAGACGCTCGATCATCCATTGTCGGACGTGCTGCCGGAGCTCGACGAAATGATGAAGACGGCGCGCGAGAGCACCCAGCGGCTGGTCCAGGGTCAGATCACGATCAATCGCGAGGGCCATGAGCGCATTCTTTCGGTTCGCGTCACCGCCGAGCAGACCAGCCAGACGCGTGACAGCTACATCATCACTCTTGACGACATCACCGAGCTCGTTTCCGCGCAGCGGACCTCGGCGTGGGCCGACGTGGCCCGCAGGATTGCGCATGAAATCAAGAATCCGTTGACCCCGATTCAGCTTTCGGCCGAGCGCATTCGCCGCAAATTCGGCAAAGCGATCACGGAAGACAAGGCCGTGTTCGAGCAATGTACCGAGACGATCGTGCGACAGGTTGACGACATCCGGCGGATGGTCGATGAATTCTCGCGATTCGCGCGGATGCCGAAACCCGTCATCGAAGGGGAGGACGTCGCCGACACGGTGCGTCAGGCCGTATTCCTGATGCGGGTCGGTCATCCCGATGTCGACATTGAGGCTGAAATCAGAGAGGAGCCGCTACGGGCGCAGTTCGACCGCCGGCTGATTTCGCAGGCACTGACCAATATCATCAAGAATGCGACCGAGGCGATCGAGGCGGTGCCACCGGACGAACTTGGCAAGGGTCGTATTGAAGTCGTCGCCACACGTGAAAACGATGACATCGTGATCGATGTCATCGACAACGGAATTGGTTTGCCCAAAGTGAGCCGGGCGCGTTTGCTGGAGCCTTACGTCACGACCCGCGAGAAGGGTACAGGTCTTGGGCTCGCCATCGTCGGCCGCGTTCTGGAGGATCACGGCGGGCGGATCGAGCTCAACGATGCTTCGGATATTCGGCCGGGTGCGCGAGGTGCATGGATGCGCCTGCGATTTGCGATATCAGGTCATGCACCGACCTCCGAAACCAAGCAGCCGGCCCCCGAAACAAAATCTCCTGCATCCGAAACCACGGGGCAGGTAGAAACGACTAATGAACAAATCGAAGCCGCAACAGGTAACTGAAAAGACAGGCACGACCCCATGGCAAGTGATATTTTGATTGTCGATGATGAAGCCGACATTCGTGACCTTGTCGCCGGGATTCTTGACGACGAGGGTTTTACGACACGGACGGCACGCGATAGCAATTCGGCGTTGGCGGAAATAGCAAATCGCCGGCCAAGTCTGGTGTTTCTCGATATCTGGTTGCAGGGCAGCAAGCTCGACGGGCTGCAGTTGCTCGAGCAGATCAAGCGCGACCATGCCGATCTCCCGGTCGTGATGATTTCGGGCCATGGCAACATTGAGACCGCGGTCGCGGCCATCAAGCGCGGAGCCTACGACTTCATCGAGAAGCCGTTCAAATCCGATCGGCTGATTCTGGTCGCGACGCGGGCGCTGGAGACGTCGCGCCTGAAACGGGAGGTGAAGGAACTCAAGCAGCTCGCCCCCGCAGCCAGCGTGATGACCGGTCGCTCGGCCTGCATGAATCAACTGCGGCAGACCATCGAGCGTGCGGCCAAGGCCAATAGTCGAATTCTGATCGTGGGTCCCTCGGGTGCCGGCAAGGAGCTAGCGGCGCGCACGCTGCACAATGCGTCCGGCCGCGCCGACGGTCCGTTCGTCGTCATCAATGCCGCAGCAATCACGCCGGAGCGCATGGAAATCGAGCTTTTCGGTGTCGAGCCCAACGGCGAGCACGCGCGCAAGACCGGTGCGCTGGAGGAAGCTCACGGCGGCACCCTTTTTATCGACGAAATCGGCGATATGCCGCGCGAAACCCAGAACAAGATTTTGCGTGTGCTGGTCGACCAGACGTTCCAGCGGCAGGGCGGCACGGCCAAGGTCAACGTCGACGTTCGCATCATCTCCTCGACCGCGCGCAACCTGGAAGAGGAGATTGCGGCGGGCCGCTTCCGCGAAGATCTCTATCACCGGCTGTCGGTGGTGCCGATTCGCGTTCCGCCGCTGTCGGAGCGGCGTGAAGACATTCCGGAACTCATCGACTACTTCATGGATCAGATCTCGGCGGCGACCGGCTTGCCGAAGCGCCAGATCGGTCAGGACGCGATGGCGGTCCTCCAGTCACATGTCTGGCCGGGAAACGTCCGCCAGCTCCGCAACAATGTCGAGCGCGTGATGATCCTTGCGGGCGGGGGACCGGAAGTCATCATTACGGCCGACATGCTGCCCCAGGACGTGGGTTCGATGGTGCCGGCCATGCCGACCAGCAACAACGGCGAGCACATCATGGGCCTGCCGCTCCGCGAGGCGCGGGAGGTGTTCGAGCGCGACTACCTTATGGCTCAAATCAGCCGCTTCTCCGGCAATATTTCTCGCACGGCGGAATTTGTCGGCATGGAGCGGTCGGCCCTGCACCGGAAGCTGAAGGCCCTCGGTGTCGGCTAGGCGCCGCCGGGAGCCGGCTGGGTCGTCTGGCCAAGGAAATTTCGTTTCTTTCCGGGTTTTTGCGGAGGATTGAGCCCAGTTCGGCTTGCTTGCCACGCGAACTTGCTTGCCTAAAAACCAAGCCTGCCTTCTAATCGTACTGTCGCGCTCCCCGGAGGGGGATCTCAGGGGGGTGGGCAACCGGGGACCGCTCCGATAGAGAGCAGCCAGCGGTTCAATAAAAAGAAGCAAACAAGACTGCGGGATAAAAACAATGGCGGCAGACCGCGCACAAAATCTACAGGACACCTTCCTTAATCACGTTCGTAAAACCAAAACGCCACTGACGATTTTTCTGGTCAACGGAGTAAAGCTGCAGGGGATTGTCACTTGGTTCGACAATTTCTGCCTGCTGCTTCGGCGCGACGGTCACTCGCAGCTAGTCTACAAGCACGCGATCTCGACCATCATGCCGGGCGCTCCGATCCAGCTGTTCGAAGGCGGCGAGGACGCCCCGGCTTGAGAGTGAACTGATTGGAACCCCGAAATCTTGACGGGGGTGCCGACCGTCCGCGGTCGGTAGCGGGCAGGCAGACCGGGCGGGTGATCGTCATCGGCCCGTACTTACGTGTGCGCCGGGGTGATCCCGAAGCGCAAACGGATTCCCATGCCATTCGCGACTCCGACGCGCGGTTGGAGGAAGCCGTAGGCTTGGCGCGCGCCGTCGATCTGACGATCGCCGATGCCTTGATCGCGCCGATCGGCCAGATCCGGCCCGCAACCTATCTCGGCAAAGGCAAGGTCGAGGAGATCCTGGGACTCGTCACCGGGCACGAGATTGAACTTGTGGTCATGGATTGCGCTTTGTCGCCGATCCAGCAGCGCAATCTGGAGAAGGCCTGGAACACCAAGGTCCTCGACCGGACCGGGCTCATTCTCGAAATTTTTGGCCGGCGCGCCAAGACCAAAGAGGGCGCGCTTCAGGTCGAGCTCGCCCATCTGAACTACCAGCGCAGCCGCCTGGTGCGGTCATGGACCCACCTAGAGCGCCAGCGTGGCGGTTTTGGGTTCATGGGTGGTCCGGGCGAAACCCAGATCGAAGCCGACCGACGCCTGATTGGTGAGCGCATTACGCGTCTCGAGAACGAATTGAGGAAGGTACAGGCGACACGGCGGCTGCATCGGGCCGGCCGTCAGCGGGTGCCTTATCGTGTGGTGGCGCTGGTCGGTTATACCAATGCCGGCAAGTCGACGCTGTTCAACCGGCTGACCCGCGCCGATGTTCAGGCTGCAGACATGCTGTTTGCCACGCTGGATCCAACCTTGCGGTCGCTCAGCCTGCCACATGGCGGCAAGGCGATGCTGTCGGACACCGTCGGCTTCATTTCCAACCTGCCGACGCAGCTGGTAGCGGCGTTTCGGGCAACCCTGGAAGAGGTACTGGAGGCCGACATCATTCTCCACGTCCGCGATATTTCGCATGAGGACGCCGAAGCCCAGCAACGCGACGTCGAGACTGTCCTGCGTCAGCTTGGCATCAACCCAGACGGGGGCGCGCGCATTCTCGAAATCTGGAACAAGATTGATCGGTTCAGCCCGGAGGAGCGTGAAAACTTGCGCAATATCGCGGCCCGTCGTCCGCCGGAGCACCGATGTTTCCTGGTCTCGGCCGAGACCGGGGAGGGCGTTGACGCGCTGCTTGCTGCAATCGAAGACCGGCTGGCTGCAACGCGGACCACGCTCGATCTTTCAATCGACGCCGCCGACGGGGCGGGGATTAGCTGGCTGCACCGCAACTCGGAAATTCTCAACAAGCAGTTCCACAATGGGCGGTTTGATATGACCGTGCGCGTCGATCAGACCAAGCGCGACATCGTGGTCAACCGCTTCGACGCGGTGCCGCACCCGGCCCAATAGGCTCGCCGTCCTCGGCGCGGACCGTTCGGAAAGTCCTTATTCCTTTTCCTTCGCCTCGTCCCACAATGCATCCATTTCCTCAAGCGATGCGCGCTCGAGCGAGCGGCCCTGCGACGCCAGCACCCGCTCGATATAACCGAATCGCCGTTCGAATTTTGCGTTGCTGCCGCGCAGGGCAATTTCTGGGTCCACGCCGGCATGCCGCGCCAGATTGACCAGGGCAAACATGAGATCGCCGGTTTCGTCCGCGAGTTCGATCGCGTCGCCGCGATCCAGCGCCGCCTCGATTTCGTCGGCCTCCTCACGAATTTTGCGCAAGACCGCGCGCGGATCGTTCCAGTCAAAGCCAACGCTTGAGGCCTTGCGCTGCAACTCCATCGCGCGCGACAGTGCCGGCTGCCCGGCCTTCACGCCCGATAGCAGCGATTTGTGTGAAGCATCCCCGGATGGCAGCCGCGCAGCGCGATCCGCCTTCTCTTCGGCCTTGATGCGCTCCCAGGCGCCTTTGACATCCGATGGCGTCAATCGTCCAGCCTTGTCGGCGAAGACATGCGGATGCCTTCTGATCATCTTCCTGGAGATCGCATCAACCACGTCGCCGAACGCGAACGCGTTCTGCTCTTCCGCCATGCGGGCGTGAAAGACCACCTGCAGGAGGAGGTCGCCGAGTTCGTCACGAAGGTCATCGAGATCGCCGCGGGCGATGGCGTCGACCACTTCGTATGCTTCCTCGATGGTGTATGGAGCGATGGTCGAAAAATTCTGCTCGAGATCCCAAGGGCAGCCCGTTCCCGGCGTACGCAAAGCCTCCATGATATCGAGCAGGCGTGAAATGTCGCGGGAAGGGGTCATGATGCACCGGGGGCCACTGGAAGGGGTCACCCGGTCTGTATGCCGCAAGATCCGCAGCCATCCCAGCGAAACGAGTTGATCGATCGGCGATTTCCACCGATCGGCACTGCATCAGGCGCAACGTGCGTTGCGTGGCAGTGTAACGCGTTGGCAGATACAACTTAAAGACGGCATGAGGTTAATCTAAAATAGTTTGCCGGCACGGTGCATCAGCAGCTGACGCGTCACGTGCTGGACGGGAAATCTTCCGGCCTCAATTCGATCGGCGAGCCATGGGGTGTGCGGTCGGCTGCATGATCCCAGGCGTCACGATAGCGGTGCTGGGTCTCAAGGGTCGCGACGCCCTTTGCCGCGACCAGCTTTTCCAGAGTGGCGAGCCAATGGCGGTAATAGGTGTCGCCGCGGTCGGGATCGCCGCTTGCTTGCGCGCGTTTGATTTCACTGGCCAGCGCGGCCGCCCATTCGTTCCAGGTGAACAGGCCGCGCTCATGCAGCGACAGGGCCATCGCAAATGCTTGGGCTTCCCAAGGCTCGTGAAACACGGGTCCTTCCTCGTCGCGCGGCAAATCCTTAAGCACGCTGGTCGCACGTGTCACGGCGGCGTCCGTCATGCCGCCTCCAGATACGGCTCAAACGCGTCGATGGAGATCTTTAGTGTAGGATCGGTGTCCGGTCCCCACAGTTCCACCCCATCGAAAACCACAGTGTAGAGCCATTGCGGATTCTCGCCGGCTTCCATTGCCGCTGTGTCCGGATAGACGTTGCAACCGAGGTTACGTTCGACCACGCCGACATGGCCGCGCGTGTAGCGCGGCAGCCGCGTGTGCGTTGCCGGATGCATGTTCTTTGCACGCACGCGATCGCCAGGCTTGAACTTGGCCGGCGCCAGCGCGTTGCGGCCGAACTTGCCGCGCACCATGACCCGCTCGACGTCGTCGACCGTGAACTTGCCGTGCTTGAGCGGTTTTGCGGGGGCCTTGGCATGGCCAGCCGCGATCTCCGAAGCCGCGATAAAGCCCTTGTCGATCAGCAAGTCTTCGAGACCGAGCAGCCACTTCTGATAATAGGAGCACGCCAGATAGATGTCGGGCGGCAAGGTTTCCCGATAGTAGCGCGACGCATCGATGTTGAACGCGCCGGCCGCTCCCATGGCGCGTACCATGGCAAGCACGCGGCCTTCCCATTCGGTATGGAACATCGGCTCGTTCGGCTCGGGTTCGACCTTGCCGAAGCCGTCCATGCCGCCCATGTCATGTACGCCGTTCAAGATGGCGCTCCCGGCGTCTTGGGGAAACCGGTTCCGATCATGGAGTCCCGCGTCACGAGTTCGGCGAGTTGTTGCTCGCTCCAGCCATCGGTACCCTGCGGGCGCATCGGCAGCACCAGGAAGCGCGTCTCGGCGGTCGAATCCCAGACCCTTATCTCGGTTTCCTTTGGCAGACTTACGCCAAAATCAGCGAGCACGCCGCGCGGGTCTTTTACTGCCCGCGAACGATAGGGGGCAGCCTTGTACCAGACCGGGGGAAGTCCCAGCATTTCCCAAGGGTAGCAGGAGCACAGCGTGCACACGACCATGTTGTGACGCTGCGGCGTATTTTCGACCGCGACCAGATGGTCGCCGACCCGGCTTACGTGGCCGAGCGTGCCGACGGCCTTGCTGGCGTCCTCAAGCAAGGCCTGCCTGAAAGCGGGATCCGACCATGCCTTGGCGACCACCCGTGCCCCATTGTGAGGCCCGATCTTGGTTTCGTATGCCTGGATAATGGCGTCGAGCGCGGCCGGATCGACATAGCCCTTCTCGGTCAGGATGGTTTCGAGCGCGCGCACTCGCAATTCGGTCTCAGACAGTTCCGAGTGGTCGTGATGGTGATGATGATCGTGTTCGGTCATGGGTCGAAAGATAAACGCAATATCCGGTTCATGTCGAGGGCGATGGGCCTGCGCCATGCCGCGCGCGCAGCAATCAGTTGCCTGCCTGGCGGCTTTTTGCGCGGCTTGACCGTCTTGCCTGATCCTGCCAAGCAAAGAACAAAGCGATGGAGGCCTTTGCGATGCAGGGAAAAGTTGCTCTCGAGGAGCATTTCGCGATCGACGAAACCGTTCAGGATAGCGCCGGATTTGCCCCTGACGCCGACTGGCCCGAGCTGAAGGCCAGGCTGATCGATATCCAGGACCGTCGCTTAAGGGAAATGGATGCACACGGGATCGAGGTGATGCTGCTGTCCCTCAATGCACCGGCCGTGCAGGCGATCCCCGATCGAAACAAAGCTGGCGAGATAGCCCGTCGGGCGAACGATTTTCTGGCCGAGCAAATGCAGCGGCGGCCAAAGCGATTTGGTGGCCTTGCGGCGTTACCGATGCAAACTCCCGACCTGGCGGCGCGCGAGCTCGAGCGTTGCGTGCGGGAGCTCGGTTTTTGCGGGGCCCTTGTGAACGGCTTCAGCCAGGTCAGTGACAGCCAATCCGGTGTCTATTACGACCTGAAAGCCTACTGGCCGTTTTGGGCCGAGGTCGAGCGGCTCGACGTGCCGTTCTATCTTCACCCCCGAAATCCGCTTCCGAAGGATGCGGCCATTTACGAGGGACACCGGTGGCTGTTGGGACCGTCCTGGGCGTTCGGTCAGGAAACAGCCGTTCACGCCCTTAGACTGATGGGGTCGGGATTGTTCGACGCCTATCCGCGGCTGAACATCGTCATCGGTCATATGGGTGAGGGGCTGCCATACTCGATGTGGCGGATCGACAACCACAACAAGTGGATGCGTGAACAAAACCGGTATCCGGCCAAGCGGAAGATCGCCGATTATTTCCGCGACAATTTTTACATTACGACGTCGGGGAATTTCCGAACGCAGACGCTGATCGATGCAATGCTGGAAATCGGGGCCGATCGAATTCTGTTCTCGACCGATTGGCCTTTTGAGAATATCGACCACGCGTCAAACTGGTTCGATGTGGCGCCAATCGCCGAGGCGGACAGACAAAAGATCGGCCGCGACAACGCGAGGGCATTATTCAAGCTCGATCGAGCCGCCAAGTAGCAGAGCAGGGACGATCAAGACATCTGGGGGAGGATGCCATGAACTCGCAAGCCGAAATCGACGTCCATGACGAGTTGGCCGGCGCGGCCGGAGCCGCGATCGTCGCAGCCCTGGTCATCGGGTCGCTCGCTATGCAGGCAAACGCGGTGGTGGTCGGCGTGGCGGCCGCCGAATGACTATCCGGCGGCGAGTAAATCATCACCGGCTATTTTCGATCAAAGCGGGAGACACGAAATGACGGCGACGGGGTTGAATACAGACGGCGATGGGCAGCAAGCGAAGGTGTTGCTTGCCGCGCGCCTGTTGCTCACGCCTCTCTTCATTTACAGCGGCATTGGAAAAATTCTCGTATTTGGCCTTACCGCTTCGCGCCTGCCGGGCGGCGAGGGCGGGCTTGGCAGTTTGCTGGCGGCGGGGTCCATCGTCGTCGAGCTGGGCTGCTCGTTGGCTCTCATCCTCGGGATCTGGACGCGGTGGGCGGCGGTCATCCTGATCGCGTTCACGATCGCCGCAACGCTGATGTTCCACAATTTCTGGGCCGCGCCCGCACCGCAAGTTCAAGCCCAGACCATCAATTTCCTCAAGAACCTTGGCCTGATCGGCGCCTTCGCCATGCTCGCTGCGTTTGGCGCCGGGTCTTACTCGCTGGACGCGAGGTGGCGGCGAAATTCCTGATCAGCGCAGCTCCATGGTATCGAAAGAGGCTCGCTGCGGCGACAGGGCAGGAGTTCAGACTTCGAATGAAGCCGACACCTAACCGTACCGAAAATGAGAATATTGTGAGAGTCCTGAAGGATCTCATGATCAATCATTCGCTGCCGCTGTGGTCCGGCAGGGGCTGGGATTCATCCAACGGTGGTTTCGTCGAAAGGCTGGATATCGAGGGCAGGGGCGACCAAGCGGCACCGCGTCGTACCCGCGTCCAGGCTCGGCAAATCTACTGCTTCGCGAAGGCCGCCCATCTCGGCTGGTTTCCCCAGGGCCGTGAGATCGCGTTGAAGGGTCTAGAATATCTATTGGAAAGAGCGAAGAGTCCCGATGGTCTCCCGGGCTTCGTTTATCTTCTGGATGCGAACGGATCTGCAATTGATTTCGCCCGCGATACCTATGACCATTCATTCGTCTTGTTGGCACTTGCGACAGTGTATCAGCTTAGCCGCGACACCCAAGTTGGCGCCGAGATCAACTCGCTGCTCGCATTTCTTGACGACGATCTTCGATCGCCCCACGGTGGCTTTATCGAGGGTATTCCAGCAACATTGCCGCGCCGACAAAATCCGCAGATGCATTTGTTTGAGGCGATGATTGCAACGCACGACGCGACACGCGGTCAGGCGTTTCAAAATCGAGCTAGCGAATTGTACAGTCTCTTTGCAGCAAAGTTGTACGATCCGCAACGTCAGGTTCTCGGCGAATATTTTGAAAATGACTGGTCGAAAATTGAGCCTCTCAGCGTCGAACCGGGACACCAGGCGGAATGGGTATGGCTACTCAAGAGCTTTGAGCGGATGACGGGCTGCCCCACCGATCGCTATCGTTCGCAGTTGCTCGCCTCGGCATTGCGCTATCGCGACGAATCGACAGGCTGCCTGATCGACGAGGGTGACGCCTACGGTAATATTCGAAGGTCAACCCGGCGCTTATGGCCCCAGACGGAGTTTGCCAAGGCCTGGATCGCCCAAGCTGAGGACGGTGAGCCCGGTGCGGTGGTTGAAGCCCTTGCGGCCCTGACGCGACTCCATCAGCACTATCTGTCCCATCCTGTCTTGGGTGGGTGGTACGATCAATTCGACCACGACAGCCGGTCGCTGGTTGATTTCATACCGGCTTCTTCGTTTTATCACATCGTCTCCGCAATCGCAGAAGCCGAGAGGGTTCTGGTCAATGATCCGCCAGCGCGAGCGCTGAGCATCGACACCTAATATAGTCGAGATAGTCGCCTGCCTTCGTTCAAGTTCGGCACTCAGCTTGAAATCAACGATCGCTTCTTGCCTCAGCGCATGACCGGCGTTCAGCGCTATGTGCGTTCCGTTGAAGAGAAAGGCTAGTGGTGCACCTCGACATCACCGCGCAATCGACAGGCGGCTGAGGTTCTATGATTCGCATAAGGTATATTATGGAACATTTTAATCCAAAGCCATTTCATGGACTTGTACGCAGATTTTGATGCGCCGGTGCATCGGGCTCGGTCCAGTCTGCTGGGCTAGGCCATCCCGCCAAGGCGGCACCGTAGGGGCAAATGGGAGGTCGGCGGTCCCATCGCGATGGCCTCGCCTTCAGCCTCCGTTTGATCTCTTGGCCATCGGGCTTCTTGGGACCCGGGCGCGTTCAGGCGCCGGCCACTGAGCACGAATTCGCATCGCTAAACTAGATTGCGGAAGGCTTGGTATTTCCATCGAAAGCGGGCAATAAGCCGGCCGGGACGGCTAATGACCCGGCGGTGCCGGGTCCTTATGATGCCAGCCACATAAGAATATCAGGGAGATGGAGAGATGGGTTTTTCGCGACGTGGGTTATTGAAGGCTTCGGCGGCCTCCGCGGTGATGGGCGTTGTGGGCGTGCCGTTTGTCGCGCGAGCCCAGCAGGCCGAGTTTACATACAAGTTTGCGAATAACTTGCCGGATTCGCACCCCCTGAATATTCGCGCGAAGGAAATGGCTGCGGCCATCAAGACCGAGACCAACGGCCGTTTCGACATGCAGATTTTCCCGAACAACCAGCTTGGCGCCGACACTGACGTGTTGAGCCAGCTTCGTTCCGGGGGCGTCGAGTTCTTCACAATGTCGGGTCTGATCCTGGCGACGCTGGTCCCGGCGGCTTCGATCAACGGAATGGGCTTTGCTTTCCCGGATTATCCGACCGTCTGGAAAGCGATGGATGGCGACCTCGGGGCCTTTGTGCGCAGGGAGGTTGCCAAGGCCAACATCGTGGCGTTCGAGAAGATCTGGGACAACGGCTTCCGACAGACCACCTCCTCGACCAAGCCTATTAACGGACCTGGCGACTACAAGGGTTTCAAGATCCGCGTGCCGGTGTCGCCGCTGTGGACTTCAATGTTCAAGGCGTTTGACGCCGCGCCCGCGTCGATCAATTTCAACGAGGTTTATTCGGCATTGCAGACCAAGATCGTCGAAGGTCAGGAAAATCCGCTGGCGCTGATTTCCACGGCCAAGCTCTTTGAAGTCCAGAAGTACTGCTCACTGACCAACCACATGTGGGACGGCTATTGGTTCCTCGCCAACCGCCGAGCCCTGGAAGCCCTGCCAGCCGACGTGCGGACGATTGTTGAGAAGAATGTCAACGGCGCCGCACTCAAGGCCCGCGCCGACACCGAGAAACTCAATGCGACCGTACGCGACGAGCTTGCGAACAAGGGGTTGGTCTTCAATCAGCCAGACCTGGCGCCATTCCGCGAGAAGCTGCGCTCGGCCGGGTTCTATTCCGAGTGGAAGGGTAAGTACGGCGAGGAGGCGTGGGCGATACTTGAGAAATCCGTCGGCCAACTGTCGTAACAGGCTATTCAAGGGACAATGATGGCTCAGGCCGAGGTGACGCGAGCGGCGAGCGGTGAGGTGGCGTCCCCTCGCCGCCGATCCCTTGCGATGAAACTCGAAGCCTGGCTTGGAATGATCGTCGAGGTTCCGGCGGCGTTGCTGGTTGTCGCAGAGATCATCACGCTGTTCGCTGGCGTGGTCGCGCGTTACGGCCTGCAACGCCCCTTGATTTGGTCCGATGAACTGGCCTCGATCCTGTTTCTCTGGCTGGCAATGCTCGGGGCCGTGGTCGCCTTTCGACGCTCCGAACATATGCGAATGACGGCCGTCGTCGCCAGCGCGAAGCCGACCGTACGGGCTTATCTCGATGTCGTGGCGACCTGCGCCGCGCTGGCCTTTTTGCTCCTGATCGTTGCCCCGTCTTACCAATACGCCTACGAGGAAAGCTTCATCACGACGCCGGCGCTGCAAATCTCCAATACCTGGCGCGCGGCGGCGCTGCCGGTTGGCATCTGCCTGATGGCGCTGCTTGCACTGCTGCGGTTGGCGCGGGTCGGCGATGTCGGGCTGGTGCTGCGAGCGGCGCTCTCGGTCGCGCTGCTGGTCGCGGTTTTCTGGCTTGCGACGCCGTGGCTGCGTCCGCTCGGCAACGTCAATCTGGTAATTTTCTTTGTCGGGGTGGTCGGCTTCTGTGTTTTTGCTGGTGTGCCGATCGCCTTCGCCTTTGGACTTGCGATTTTTGGATACCTTGCACTGACCACGCGCACACCGTTGATGGTGCTGGTCGGACGCATGGACGAGGGCATGAGCCACCTGATCCTGCTGGCGGTACCCCTGTTCATCTTCCTCGGATTGCTCATCGAGATGGCCGGCATGGCGCGCGCGATGGTGGCGTTTCTGTCAAGCCTGCTCGGACATGTGCGCGGCGGCCTTAACTACGTGCTCGTTGGCGCGATGTATCTGGTGTCGGGCATATCCGGTTCGAAGGCCGCCGACATGGCAGCGGTGGCGCCCGTGCTGTTTCCGGAAATGAAAGCGCGCGGTGCCAGGCCCGGCGACCTGGTCGCCCTGCTCGCGTCCACCGGCGCGCAAACCGAAACCATCCCGCCGAGCCTTGTCCTGATCACCATCGGTTCGGTGACAGGCGTTTCAATTTCGGCGCTCTTCACCGGCGGGCTCCTGCCGGGCGTGGTGCTTGCGATTACGCTGTCGGCGCTGGTGTGGTGGCGCTATCGTGGCGAGGACCTCAGCCATGTCAAGCGCGCCACCACTTCCGAAATCGTCCGTTCCTTCGTCATCGCCCTGCCCGCGCTGGCGCTGCCCTTCGTCATTCGCGCTGCCGTCGTCGAGGGCATTGCCACGGCGACCGAGGTTTCCACCATCGGTATCGTTTACGGCTTCATCGTCGGTCTCTTGATCTACCGCCAATTTGATTGGCGGAGGTTGATGCCAATGTTGATTGAAACCGCCTGCCTGTCAGGCGCGATCCTTTTGATCATCGGTACCGCCACCGGCATGGCCTGGGGCTTGACCCAATCCGGGTTTTCGCGCGCGCTCGCCGCCGCAATGACCGGCCTGCCCGGCGGTTCGGCTTCCTTTATCGCGGTCTCGATCATAGCCTTTACGGTTTTGGGCAGCGTGCTCGAAGGCATTCCGGCGATCGTGCTGTTCGGACCGCTCCTGTTCCCGATCGCGCGTGCGGTCGGCGTTCACGAGGTCCATTATGCGATGATCATTATCCTCGCCATGGGCATCGGATTGTTCGCTCCGCCGTTCGGAGTGGGATATTATGCCGCCTGCGCCATCGGCCGCGTCGACCCGGCCGAAGGTATTCGCCCGATCTGGGGCTATCTGCTGGCGCTGATGGCAGGCTTGATTATTGTCGCGATTTTTCCGTGGATCTCGATCGGGTTCCTCTAGTTGTTATTGATCGGAAGGTGACCGATGGGTGGGAAGCAAAACCAGTACGAAATTGGCCTGGAGAAAACCCCCGCCAATTTCGTGACCTTGACGCCGTTGAGCTTCCTCGCGCGCACGGCGGCGATCTATCCAGATCACGCCAGCACCGTTTACGAGGGCCGCGCTTTCACCTGGTCGCAGACCTATGCGCGTTGCCGTCGCTTTGCGTCGTATCTCGCGCGTCGAAACATCGGCCCCGGCGACACCGTCGCGGCGATGCTGCCGAACATTCCGGCGATGAATGAAGCGCATTTCGCGGTTCCCATGGCCGGTGCTGTGTTCAATGCGCTCAATATCCGGCTCGATGCCGCCTCGATCGCATTTCAGCTCGATCACGGCGGCGCCAAGATCATTCTCGTCGATCCGGAGTTTTCGGGTGTGATCGCAGAAGCACTGACCCTGATGGAGGGCGAGAAGCCTTTCGTCGTCGACGTCGACGACATGGCTTTCGCAGGTGGAAAGCGGATCGGCGAGATCGAATATGAGGACGCGCTGTCGCAAGGCGATGAAGGTTTCGTCGCGCGCCTGCCGCAGGACGAATGGGACGCCATCGCGCTGAGTTACACCTCGGGGACCACGGGTAATCCCAAGGGTGTCGTCACCCATCACCGTGGCGCCTATCTCAACGCCGTCAGTAACATCCTTGCCGCCAATCTCGGCCAGCATCCGGTCTATCTCTGGACGCTGCCGATGTTCCATTGCAACGGCTGGTGCTTCCCCTGGACCGTCGCCGCTGCGGCTGGAATCAACGTTTGCCTGCGAAAGGTCGATCCGACGAGGATTTTTGAACTCATCGCGCGCCACGGCGTCACCCACATGTGCGGCGCGCCGATCGTCTATAACACGCTGATCAATGCGCCGGATGCGCCGAAGACATCAGCCGCCCGCCCCGTCGTCGGCTTGATTGCAGGCGCCGCGCCACCGGTCGCCGTGCTCGAAGGCGCCGAAAGCATCGGCATCAAGCTGACGCATGTCTATGGCCTGACCGAAGTTTACGGTCCCGCTTCGGTCTGCGCGGAGCAGCCCGGCTGGGACGATTTGCCCGCCGATCAGCGCGCGCAGCTAAAGCGCCGGCAGGGCGTGCCCTACCCGCTGCAGGAAGCCGTCACCGTGTTGGATCCCGAAACCATGCGTGAGGTGCCGCGCGACGGCGAGACCATCGGCGAGGTGATGTTCCGCGGCAATATCGTGATGAAGGGTTATCTCAAGAACGAAAAAGCCACCAGCGAAGCTTTTGCAGGCGGCTGGTTTCACACCGGTGATCTCGGCGTTCTCGACCAGCACGGCTACGTCATCATCAAGGACCGCTCAAAAGACATCATCATCTCCGGCGGAGAAAACATCTCCTCGGTGGAGGTCGAGGACGTTCTCTACAAGCATCCCGCCGTGTTGTTTGCGGCTGTTGTGGCAAAGCCTGACGGGAAATGGGGCGAGGTGCCTTGCGCCTTCGTCGAGTTGAAGCAAAATGCGCAGGCCACGGAAGCCGAGATCATCGCGTTCTGTCGCGCCCAGATGCCCGGCTTCAAGACGCCGAAGGCCGTGGTGTTCGGTCCGGTCCCGAAGACGTCAACCGGCAAGATCCAGAAGTTCATGCTGCGGGACCGGGTGCATTCGGCCAAGGCGATCTCGGCGTGAGGCGCCAATTCGAAGCAAACTTCAGTCCGTCATCGATTCGCTTCGGGCCGCCTTCAGCCACAGAAACCAGGCGCGATCAATTTGCGTGTTGTTGGTGTTCGTCGTCGCGACCGCCTCCCCCTCGGTCAGGTAAGTGACAGGTCCGAGCTTCATTGCCTCTGTCTGCAGACGGGCGCCCACTTCCGTGTAGACCGCCCGGAACACCGTCTGACGCAGGCTGCTTCCAACCACCGTCGAGCCGTGGCCGCGCATCAAGACCGCCGGGCCAGACCCGAGGCTTTGCGCGAGTGCAGCGCCAAGGCGCTTGTCGCTGATCAGAAGATCACTCGAAAGCCCTGCGAAATCGCGAATTTCGAACACAGGTGTTCCTGAACCGAGAAAGCCGCACATGTGGAATATCGGCCGCAGTTTCGTGCCCGTCACGGCGCTGAACGGGACGACCGAGGGCGAATGGCTGTGTATGACGGCAACGACATCCGGCCGGGTGCGATAAATCTCGCTGTGGATGAAGCGTTCCAGATACACGGCCGGCCCAGCCTTCTCGACCGGAGCGCCCTCAAGATCGAACACCAATACGTCCTTTTCGGTCACCAGCCCGGGTGCCATGCTTCGGGCAAGCAGAAAGCGATCGGGGAAAGTTGGATGGCGCACGCTGACGTGACCGAATCCGTCCACCACGCCCTGGTTGAACAGGATATGGTTCGCGTCCACCAGCTCGCGGATAGCCAAGGAAACCGCGTCGGGTGCTTGATCGGACATTCTGTCTCCTTCCCATTCGATGACGTCGTGCTTGCGCGAGATAGTATGGACCCATACGATGCTTCGCAAGAGAGTTGCCAACCAGCCTTTTGGGTTTGCGCGTGGCGTCCACGGTTGCACGATCGGCGTCTGCTCGACAGCGTTTGGGTGTCGGTGAACACTCCGGCGCGTTGACAGACCGAAGCCTCAGTTTCCTGGTGCGGCAAGCGCATCGGGCGTTTGTGACACGGCTCGCCGACAGGTTGGTGCCCTACGGCATCAGTGTTGCGGAATGGGCCGTGCTTCGCAGGCTGTGGCAGGAGGAAGGGTTTACCCAGGTTGCCCTCGCCGATCGGATGGGGGTCCGGAAGGCATCGCTGACGTCGGTTCTGACGAGCCTCGAGCGCAAGGGCTTTATGCGTCGGACCAGGCGGGGAGACGACCGGCGCAAGTACCACCTGTTCTTGACGAAGCGCGGACGCGACCTCGAGGGAGAATTGCTGCCGATCGGCGCTGCCATCAACGGGATGGCGGTTTCCGGCATCGATCCCGATGGGGTCAATTTGGTTGTCCTCCTGCTTGAAAAGCTGATCGCCAATCTTGAGGGAAGGTGATTCAAATCAATCAGAGGCATGAGCGATGGCGGTGAGGCGTCCCAACAAGGGGGTAGACCATTGACCGAACGCGTTCTGGGCGTCAGAGCCGCGACATGGCCGATCGGTTGCGCGCGCGTCGCAAGAACAGCCAGGCTCTGCTCCCGCCGACGTCTGGCCAGGATGCGCCTGGAACGGCTACAGGTTTGATTTCGAGGAGATCCCCATGAGCAAACTGCAGCTTTCGATTGCGATCGGCGATTATGATCGGATGCGTCCGCTGGTGGACGGTCTGGTCCAGATCGACGGCGTTGACGCGCAAATCATGCTGCTGGAACCGGAGGAGATCTTCTTCCGTGCCTTCAGGCACGCGGATTTCGACATCTGCGAACTCTCGCTCTCCAGCTATAGCGTCAAGACGGCGGCGGGAACGAGCCCCTACATCGCCGTGCCGGTGTTCCCCTCCCGCGCGTTCCGGCATACCTCGATCTACGTGCGTACCGATCGGATCAAGTCGCCTGCCGATCTCAGAGGGCGTCGCGTCGGGGTGCCGGAATATCAGCTCACCGCCAACATCTGGGTTCGCCTGTTCCTTGAGGAGGACTATGGCATTCGTCCTTCCGACATCACCTGGGTTCGCGGCGGCTATGAACATCCCGGCCGGATCGAGAAGATCAACCTCAACTTGCCGTCCGATGTGATCATCGAGAATGCGAGTGCGGACGTCACCATTTCCGACCTGTTGGGAAGCGGCGAACTGGACGCGGTGATCGGGCCGCGCGCGCCCTCCTGTTTCGAGCGGGGGCATCCAAATGTTGGCTATCTGTTCGCCGACCCGCAACAGACCGCAACCGATTGGTACCGAAGGACGCGGCTTTTCCCTGTCATGCACACGCTTGGGATTCGCCGCACACTGGTCGAAAAGCACCCCTGGCTCCCGGTGGCGGTCTACAAGGCTTTCGATCGCTCGAAGGCGATCGCCGTTTCGAAGCTGGCCGATACTTCCGCGACCAAGGTGACGTTGCCATTTGTGGAGGAGCAGTTGCGGGCCGCCCGCCTCCTGATGGGTGAGGATTTCTGGTCTTACGGATTGGAGCCAAACCGCCACGTATTAGACAGATTCCTTCAACGCCACCACGCCGAGGGGTTGTCGGCCCGCCTGCTTTCTCCGGAAGAGCTGTTCCATCCCTCTTCCCTGGAGCTGCACAAGATCTAAAGCACGCGCCTCGGGAATCGATCGACCGCGCCATCGGCTGTGAAGATGCGAATTCACATTGTTGATGGCTGTGCGGCTGTCGCATCCGGTTCTTATATTTGTAACAGTCCGAGGGCAACTCTCCCGACGATCGCCGCGCACCGCATGCGCTTCCGGCGAAACCTTGGGAGGTATTTGCAATGAATGTCGCAGGATCACGTCTGCCTGTTAGGCAGCCTGCTTTCGCTAAAAAATTGGCTGTCACAATTTTGTTGTCGAGCGTTGTGGGCTCCGGGGGAGCCCTGGCCGACGATGATGACATCAATTTCAGGCCCGGAAATTTGCTGGTCAGCCGATCCGTCTATGCCAACAATCCAGCCAATGTCGTAGCCGGCACGACCTTGCTGCCGCCCAACTGTGTTGCTCCAAATTGCGTAACCGCGACCGATAGCGGCCAATATCCGTTTGTCTTCAATAATGACGTCGTCGATGCCAGCTTTGGCATCACCTCAAGGATTTTGCTGGATCAGTTGGAGCCCTCCGGCAGGTTCATCAACTCGCTCGAGGTTGAACTGCCTCGCAATTCCGAACGCCGCGACCAAACGGCCCGCAATCAGGTCGTCACCAGCTTTCCGTCCAAATCGGAAATCGCGCTCAATCTTTCAACCGACGGCCGGGTCGTGACCTTCATGGGTTATTTGGCGCCGCTTAATGCCCTGGATGTCTCAAATTCCAATACGCCGGCGGTGGTCGACCCGACCAACCCGGTTCCCGGAAGCTTTTTCCGCGTGGTCGCGGAAGTCGACGCGCACGGCCGGTTTCACTTCACCAAAACCAATGCCTATAGCGGCAACAATGGCCGGGCCGCGATCTTGAACAACAAGGACGGTGCCAACGTCGTCTACATGACCGGCAATGCCGGCAACGGTGGAAATCCTCAACCAAACGGCATCATCATTGGGGCGGGCGCCCAAATCATGACCCCCCAGCGCACGCCGCTAGACGCGCAGGATCCGGCCATGCCGACACCGGTCGGCAGCTTCAGCATTACCCAATTGGGGTTGAAGGCCGACAAAGTCGGAAAGGACACCAACTTTCGCGGGCTCACCATCTTCAACAACGTTGTCTATACGACCAAGGGCAGCGGTGGTAACGGCATCAACACCGTCTACTTCATCGATACCACTGGTTTTGATACCAATGGCAAGCCGCTGGCCTGCCCGAACGGCGTCGGCCTGCCGGGCGCCAATGCAACGCTTCCGGCCGCGCCGATCGTGTATGACGCGACGAAACTGCAAACTCTCGGCGTCACGCCCTATAACATGTGCATTCTGAAGGGTTTCAACACGACGTTGGCCAAGACCACGACGAATTCGTTCCCGTTCGGGGTCTGGTTTGCGGACGCAAACACGCTCTATGTCGCGGACGAAGGTGATGGCACCACCACGTTCGATGCAGTGTCGGGCAAGTTCACGGCGGCTGCCGCGCAGAAAACCGCGGGCCTGCAGAAGTGGGTGTTCGATTCCAGTCTGGGCGCTTGGAAATTGGCTTACGTATTGCAGGCAGGGCTAAACCTTGGCGTTCCCTACACGATCGTCGGCTACCCCACCGGACAAAATCCCAAAACCGGTCTGCCTTGGGCGCCCGCAGCCGATGGCCTCCGCAACCTGACTGGTCGCGTCAATCACGATGGCACGGCGACGATCTGGGCCATCACCTCGACGGTCAGCGGTGGCGGCGACCAGGGTGCCGATCCTAACCAGCTGGTCATGATCACGGATAAACTTGCAGCTACCACTGCGCCCGTTGGCGAAAGCTTCAAGGTGGTCCGGACCGCGCGTTTTGCCGAAGTGCTGCGTGGCGTTTCGTTTACGCCGGGCACGGATCGCGATCGGTTTGCCGACGCCGACGACCATCGCGGCGATGACGACCACGACCGCGATCGGTAAAGCATGCCGCCACAAGCCAGCCAGCGCCAGCAGCGCTGGCTGGCTTGTGCTTTCGATGGTTGCTGTGAGATGCCGGCCCGGGCGGGTATCAGCAGGAACGTTCTAACGCGATCCGCATGCCGTCATGGGCTGGAGCAACGTGTCGCGGCAGGCTTTGGCGGAGCACCTCGTAGTCAAGGTCAGAATGCATGTTGGTGATGATTGCGCGGCGCGGTTTGAAACGGTCGATCCAGGACAAGGCATCGTTGACGCTGAAGTGGCTAGGATGACTGGTATAGCGTAGTCCGTCGATGATCCAGAGATCGAGATTCTCGAGGAAAGGCCAGCTCGCCGGCGGAATGTCATTGACGTCCGGCGTATAGGCGGCGTCACCGATCCGATAGCCAAGCGCCGGAATGTTGCCGTGCTGGAGGTTGAACGCTGCAAGGGTGACCGGACCACCCTTCCCGTCGATGGCGCGGCTTTCGCCGGCCTCGATTCCATGGTGATCCAGGATTGGCGGGTATTCGCTGCCGGGCGGCGAAACGAAGCAATAGGAGAACCGCAGCAGGATGTGCTCCGCCGTGGATTTGTTGAGATAGACCGGAACGCGCCGGCGCTGATGCAATACAACCGAGCGCAGATCATCAATACCATGAGTTTGATCAGCGTGTTCGTGGGTCAGAAACACCGCATCGATGTGATCGACGTGGGCGTCGATCAACTGCTCTCGCAGGTCGGGCGAGGTATCGATCACGATCCGCGTAACGCCCCGATCAGAGGCCTGTTCGACAAGCAGCGAACAGCGGCGGCGGCGGTTCTTCGGATTCTTGGGGTCGCAGGCGCCCCAGCCCAGTGCCGGCCGTGGGACGCCGGCCGAAGATCCGCAGCCTAGAATCGTAAGGTTCAGCGTCATACCGCGGCTTTCGGAGCGGGCACTTTGCTGAAGAGCCGAAAAAAATTCTCCGTGGTCTGCCGCGAAATCTCCTCCAGCGAAACCCCGCGGGTCACTGCCAGCACTTTGGCGATTTCGACCACATACGAAGGCTCGTTGCGCTTGCCGCGAAATTTGCCGGGCGCCAGATATGGAGCGTCGGTTTCGACCATGATGCGGTCGGCCGGCAGCTCGGCTGCGAGATCGCGCAAGCTTTGCGATTTCTTGAAGGTCAGGATTCCCGTAAACGAAATCGAAAGGCCCAAAGCGATCGCCTTCATCGCAAGATCCCGCCCGCCCGTGTAGCAATGCAACACGGCCCGAAACGGCCCCTTTGTCATTTCGTCTTCGAGGATGCGTCCGCAGTCGACGTCTGCTTCGCGGGTGTGAATGACAAGCGGCAGGCCGGTTGCGCGCGCCGCCGCGATGTGCGTGCGAAAGCCGCGTTCCTGGGCTTCGCGCGAGCCATGCTGGTAGAAATAGTCCAGCCCTGCTTCGCCAAAAGCCACGATTTTCGGGTGACGCGCCAGTTCGATCAGTTCGCTCGAGGGGATACCATCCTCTTCGTCGGCCTGATGCGGGTGTGTACCGACGGAGCAATAGACCTGGGGAAATCGCTCCGCGATCGACAACAAAGCACCCAGGCGCCGCACCCGTGTCGAGATGGTGAGGATGCGTCCGATATCCGCGGCTGCCGCACGCGCGACGATGCCATCGAGGTCGTCCGCGAAATCGGGAAAGTCGAGATGGCAATGGCTATCGACGAGCATCTGTTCAAACCGCTCACGCTGCAGTGGGTTCGACATACCGCGGGAATACCGGCGCCGGCGCTGGAAGCACGGTGTTCGGCTTGATCCGCGTGCCGAGCGCGGCAAAATTGCGCGATTCGAAATCAGGTGGAATGCCCAGGATATCGAGCAGCTTTCCCGAGGCTTCCGGCATCGCTGGCTGTGCGAGGATGGCGATCTGGCGCACAACTTCGGCAGTCACGTATAATACCGTGCGCTGGCGCGCGGGATCGGTTTTGGCGAGCGCCCAAGGTGCTTCGCCGGCAAAATAGCGATTGGCCTCGGCCACGACAGCCCAGACCGCGTTGAGCGCCTGATGAATCTGCTGGGTCGCCATCGCCGTTCGCGCGAGTGCGATCATGCCGTCGGCCTGGGCAAGGATAGTCATGTCATTGTCCGAAAGTGCGCCGGGCTCTGGCAACACGCCCTGATACTGTTTCGCGATCATCGACAGCGAACGTTGCGCCAAATTTCCGAGATCGTTGGCGAGGTCGGCATTGATGCGGGCAACGATCGCCTCGTGATTGTAGCTGCCGTCTTGACCGAACGGCACCTCGCGCAGGAAGAAATAGCGCATCTGATCGACGCCGTATTGGTCGGCAAGATTGAAGGGGTCGACGACGTTGCCGACCGATTTCGACATTTTTTCCCCGCGGTTGAACAGGAAGCCGTGGGCAAAGACGCGCTTCTGCACCGGAATCCCCGCCGACATCAGGAAGGCTGGCCAATACACTGCATGAAAGCGGATGATATCCTTACCAATGACGTGAACATCAGCGGGCCAATAGCGCCAGTTGGGATCGCTCTCGTTAGGGAAGCCGACACCGGTGATATAGTTGGTGAGCGCGTCGACCCAGACATACATAACGTGTTCAAGGTCACCGGGAACCTTGACGCCCCAGTCGAAGGTGGTTCGAGAAATCGACAAATCCCTCAACCCGCTTTTGACGAAGCTGACCACTTCGTTCTTGCGCGAATCCGGACCTATGAAATCCGGCTGCTCGGCGTAGAGCGACAGCAGCCTGTCCTGGTAAGCGGACAGCTTGAAGAAATAGCTTTTTTCCTCGACCCACTCGACAGGGGTGCCCTGCGGACCCCGCCGCACATTATCCTCGCCGACCGTGATTTCATCCTCGGCGTAATAGGCTTCGTCGCGCACGGAGTACCAGCCGGCATAACTGTCAAGATAGACGTCGCCGTTTGCCGCCATCCGCCTCCAAATCTCCTGGCTCGATCGGTGATGCTGTTCCTCTGTGGTGCGGATGAAACGATCGAATGAGATGTTCAGGCGTTGGTCCATCTCCTTGAATCGCTGCGCGTTGCGCGTCGCAACCGCCATCGGCAGCAGATTTTCGGCCTCCGCGGTCTGGATCATCTTCAGGCCGTGCTCGTCGGTGCCGGTGAGAAAAAACACGTCCTTGCCATCAAGCCGCTGAAAGCGCGCCAGCGCGTCGGTCGCGATCGCCTCATAGGCGTGGCCGATGTGTGGTGCACCGTTCGGGTAGGCGATCGCGGTGGTGATGTAGAATGAGTTCTTGGCAGGCGTGGTCGACGTTTTTTTAACGCGCGCGGCTGTTGTTTCGCTTGCCCTCGATGTCTCGCCGGTTGCCGGTTTGGTTGCGGCGACTTTCGCTCCCTTTGGTGTAGCGCCGCGGCTGTTGACCTTGGCTTTGGTCCCCTTCGCCGATTTTCGAGTTAATCGCTTGACCGCTTTTTTCCCTGCCGTTTTCCCCGCTTTTTTGACTTTTTTCACCCCGGGCTTGCCGCGCTTCTCCGCCGCAGCCTTGGTTGAGCGCGCGCGTGAAACCTTGCGAACGTTCTTCGCTTTTCGCTTCTTGACGGTCTTTTTCTTAGGTGTTGCCACCATGAATTCCTTTATGGCTCGAACAAGATTTGTCGGGATTTTTACCAAGCGGAGGGTCTACCGCGTCGCGTCCGCGAGCATCCCAAACACCGAGAATACCAGCGGCTTTCGCTCAAGATTGTATTCTGCAGTGTCGCGCGCGGCGCGGCTGATCTTTTCCCACACCTCCGCCAGCCGTGCAAGGCGCGGCAGGTTGGCGTTGGCATCGTCAGTACGCAAGCGCGCACTCACCCAGCGATCGACACTGTCGATGAAGGTCGCCAGTGCGACCTTGTCGCTGCCGCCAAGCGCGTCTCCGAGGGCATGCAATTCGCGCGGGTCGACCTGCGGCAGGGCAGCGAGCAGTGCCGCCGTCCGCTGGTGAAGCTTTATGGCGTCACCACCAAGCAGTGTCAGCGCGCGCGCGACACTTCCCTCTGCCGCATCAGCGGCCTCAGACAACAATGGGTCGCCTTCGGTCAGATTCGCTGCGTGGCTCGCCGCCCGGATGACGTCGGTCGTAGAGAGGGGCCGCAATGTCAACCTGCGGCAACGCGACAGGATCGTCGGCAACACGCGCCCAGGGGCGTGGCTCACGAGAAGGAACAGTGATTGCCGAGGTGGCTCCTCAAGAATCTTCAGCAATGCGTTGGCCGCGTTGGGATTAAGCTCATCGACAGTGTCGACGATGCAGACCCTCCAACCGTCGACCGCGGCGGTCGAGCCAAAAAATGCGATCGTCTCCCGGGTCTCGTCGACGGTGATGACTGTGCGCATGACCCCCTTGTCGTTCGGTGACCGCTGCAGAACGAGCAAACCACCATGCGCACCCGCGGCGATCCGGCGTGCGACCGCATCGGATGGATCGACCTGAAGACTGTCGAGGCGCTGCACGTCGGGAGCAAGCGGATTGCGGTGGGCCAGGACAAACCGCGCCATTCGATAGGCTAGCGTTGCCTTGCCGATGCCCTGCGGGCCGCCAATCAACCATGCATGGGGAACACGCCCACTTCGATACGCATTAAGCAAGGCGGCCTCGGCATCACGATGACCGAACAGGACGGTCGTTTCGCGCGGATGGGGAGGTATGCCCTGCGTTTCGACTTGACGGGTGCTCATGCAGAGCTCGCCACGTTGCCGGCACTGGTTGCGAAGAAGCGGTCGTGCAGCGCCGACCAAATATTCGCCGTAACAATGTTAGGCTCGGCGGTTGCATCGATCAAAACACATCGCATGGGTTCGGCGGCGGCGATGCGTCGGTACGCGTCGCGCAATTGTTGATGAAACTTGATGTCTTCGGCCTCGAATTGATCAGCCGCGGCAGTGCCGCGACGCGCAGCTGCGCGCTGCAGCCCGATCTCCACGGGGACATCGAGGATGACGGTCAGATCCGGTTTAAGATCGCCGATTGTGACCCGTTGCATCGCATTGAGAATACCAGGGGCCACCTTCCCCAGGGCGCCTTGATACACCCGCGTCGAATCCGAAAAGCGGTCGCAGAGCACCCACAATCCTTGCTTGAGGGCCGGTTCAATGATCGTACGCACATGATCGTCGCGCGCGGCCGCAAACAGCAGCGTTTCTGCGTCAGGGCCCAAGAGCTTGCCCATTCCTGACAGTACCAGGTGCCTGATGATTTCGGCGCCGATCGATCCCCCCGGTTCGCGGGTGACGATGGCGCGCAATTTCGCCGCAGCAAGCCGCTCGGCGAGCAGCTTGATTTGGGTGGATTTACCGGACCCCTCGCCGCCCTCAAAGGAGATGAACAGTCCCCGTCCAGGTGTTCGCTTGACCGCCGCTTCGGCCATCGTCAGAGCTTCTCGGCGCCTGCGCGGAACACCCCAATCAAGAGCTCGCTCGCGCCGTCGATCGCGCGCCGCATCGTCGATCCCCTCTCGATCGATTCGGCCGCATAGACCGGCGCCTCCACGGCGATGTTGCCGCCGCGCCAGACCTTGACCAGGCCGATTTGCTGACCTGACTCGACTGGCGCGCGCACCGGACCGTTATACAAAACCCGCGCAATCAATTTATCCGAACCGTTTTTCTGCACCATCACCCTGATCGGCTCGCGGTTGGCGAGCTTCACCGAACGGCTCGCGCCGCCAAATACCTTGGCATTGCCGACCGGTTGATCCGCCGCGAACAAGGTTCTCGTCTCGAAGTTGCGAAAACCCCATTCGAGCATCTTCTTCGCCTCCGCGGCGCGGTCGTCCGGGTCGTCGAGACCGTTGATGACGACGATCAACCGAGAACCGTTCTGCACGGCGGAGCCGACCATGCCGTAACCGCCCTCCTTGGTGAACCCCGTCTTGAGGCCATCGGCTCCTTCGAGCGAGTTCAGCAGAGGATTACGGTTCTGCTGCCGAATCTTGTTCCAGGTGAATTCCTTCTCGCCAAACAATTTGTATAAATCGGGGTAGGTCTGGATGATGTAACGCGCGAGCCTGGCGAGTTCGCGCACGGTCATCTTGTTGCCGGGGTCCGGCAGGCCGTTGGAGTTGGCAAAGGTGGACCGCGTCAATCCAAGTTCACGCGCGCGCTTGGTCATCATTTCTGTGGCGAAAATGCGCTCGTTGCCGGCCAGGCCTTCCGCCAGCACCATGCATGCATCGTTGCCGCTTTGAATGATAGCGCCGTGCAGGAGATCGTCGACGGAAATCTTGCTGTTGATCGCGGCAAACATGGTGGAGCCGCCTGCCGGCGCGCCTCCTTTGCGCCAGGCGTTTTCACTAACGCGGAACTCGTCGGTCAATTTGACGTCGCCCTGCTTGATGGCATGGAAAACGACCTCGGCCGTCATCAGCTTCATCATGCTCGATGGCGCGCGCAGCTCGTCCGCATTCTTCTCGAAGAGAACGCTCCCGCTCGAGGCTTCGATCAGGATCGCGGTCGGTGCGTCGCCGTCGAACCCACCCTCCTCCTTCTTGGCTCCCTGCACGCTGTTGTTGGCGGCATGCACGATGCTGCCCCACCCCACGGCCAGAAGCAGCACAGCCGCAATCATGCCGTGTCTGGAGATTCCAGTCGCGATTGGTTTGCGGGATAGTCTGGCTGTCATCGGGTTACCCTTGTCCGACGTTCTAACAGTTGAAAATGGCGCAAACAACACGGCGTTACGGGCCAATATCGGGTTGTTTGCCGCTCCGCGAGTACGCGCGCTTCGTCACGGCCTGGCCAGTTCAGGGGGCGAAATTAGAACGGCCTAGTAAAGTCCGCGTCCGGTCAGTAATTCGCTTGGCGCTTGCCGATCGATCGGGGCGTAGGCGGAAACTGAGCTGAAGCCAGCGGCTGAATAGCGGTCGTCGGGCTCGTACGACGCGGCTCTTGGATTTTCCGAAATCCGTGCTGCGGAACGCGAGCGCGCGGAAGCCGACAGTTCAGGGGTTGCCGAAATTGATGCCTGATCCGCCGAGGCGTTGCCGAGGTTATAGGGTCTGCCTTCCGGCAGCGGAACCTCGCCGCGGATCGGACGTCCCGACGAGGAGATTTCTGGAACAAACGGACGGTTGGACGCCACCCGGACGAACGACGGCGACGGTGCCGGCACGCCGGTTCGCAACGTCGCCATCAACTGGCGGTCGTCGGAGCCTTCGAGGGGGGCCCGGGCAATATATTCGACCCGCACGCGGGCGACGCCGTTGCTCTTGAACTCGAGCAGCTCCGCGGCCCGGCTCGAGACGTCCATCACTCGGTTGCCGTGGTAAGGTCCCCGATCGTTGACGCGAACGACCAGGGATTTGCCATTGCTCAGATTGGTGACGCGCGCATAGCAGGGCATCGGCAGCGTAGGATGGGCGGCGCTGAGCGAGGTCATGTCGAAAATTTCGCCATTGGCGGTCAGCCGGCCGTGGAAATCATCGCCATACCAGGAGGCCAGTCCCTCCTCTCGGTAATTGACGTCTTCTTCGGGCACGTAAACCCGGCCTGCGACCGTGTAGGGCTTGCCGACGCGGTAGGTGCCGCCGCCCTTCGGCACGGGGTCGCCGAGGGCGACGACGCGAGGACTTGAGGAAACACCATATTTGGGATCGACCCGGCTGGAGAGACCCGACGAGGAGCAATTCGCCAGGACAAGGCAAGCCGCGACGGCAGCGGCCCAGCGTGCCGCACCCAAAATCTGATATGACCGTCGAATCCCCATCCGCCCCAATTACCATTCCCACCGGACGCATGCTTATTCTATGCGCCTTTCAGCCTTGCGTCCCCGATGCAGCCCACTTCCCGCATCAATACATGAGCATACCGCAGCCGGAACACGGCGAAAATGGGGAGCACGGCGGCGTGGTAAACCAATCGTTGCGTTTTTGCCACGCGTGCTTCGGTGGTTTGATGAGCCCGAGGCAACTTCTTCCCCTGCAAGCCGGGATCGCCTCGACAAACAAACAAAGTCGGCCGCCGCGTTGAACATCGTCAGCCGGACAGTCACGGCGATAAAGGGCTAGTTACCCGCCCGCCTGAGCGATGGTGCTAAGCCGCCCACCCTGGACCTGTCTTTTCCGCGAAGTAGCCGTGGCCCGCATAAGGTGCGAAGAAGGCTGGCGCGCCGCAATAGCCTATCTCAACGCGCGCTCCGAAGGACCAGCCTGATTTACCGAATGCGGTTCCCGACTTCGGGTGGACAATGTGGGGACAAAAATAGCCCCCCGGTTAAGGGGGCTATTTCGTTTAGTCGCTCCAATAATGATGACGTCTAATGACAACTCCGCGGTCGTCGTCGCGATACCAACCACGATGCCAGCCGTGGTCGTGTCGATAGAACTCGGCGCGGGGGCCGTAATAGTCACGATCCCGGTAGTAGTAATCCCGATCGCTGCCGATGCGGAAGCTGAAGCCTTCGGCGCTTGCGACTGTCGGCGCCGCAACCACAAGTGTCGCAAACGCAGCAAAAACGTAAGCAAGCTTCTTCATGTTTCTTCTCCGTCGCCAGTTGTCCCGCGCTAGACAAACGGACGGGCTGCCACCGACGTTCCGTGGATGCCACAGGAACTTTTTTGAATAGATGTTCAGCATGTTCCAAGGCCCACCGACAAAGGCGCGTCGGTAACGCGAGCATGATGAGCATGTCCACCGTCCCTCAGCGGTAGGATGATCTGGATTTTCGTTCCTCCGCCGGGGTCGACATTGAGCTGCCCGCCCAGACGATTGGTGACGATGTCGTACATCTGGCCGCGGTCGATGCCTTCGCGTTCACGCCCTTGCGCAGAGCCAACGTGTTGAGCTTGGTGTTTGCGGCCTGACGAGCGCCGCAGAGTGATCGGAGGTGTTACTTTCTCCGCCGCTGCCGTCGTCGCTTGACGCGTTCGTCGAGCGATATCTTGGCCGAACGTAAAACTCACCTTGCGGCTCGTAGGCTGGGCTGAAGAGCCGAGCGTGATACGGTTCCAGTTCCCCCAAACGAACACGCAATTGATTTGAATTCCCTCGTTTCACCTCATTTCGGACAGGAAAATTTGAGACGCAAAAAGTACCGCCTGCCGGGAATTTGAGTGTGCAGCACTCGGCAAAAGCTGGTTCTTTCTGGAGAAGCGATCATGCTCTTCGATCTCGCTACCGTCTTTTTCTTGGTGGCCGGAACGCTACTTCTCTGGCTCAATATTCGGCGCCGTCCCCGTGACGTCTATCTGACGAAGTTCGCCGATGATCGGTCAAACGATCGTAAATACAAATCGAGGGACAAGGCTTCCTTCTCGAGCCCGCGTGCCCGCCGCGTCCCCGGTTCCAGCGTTAATTTGGATCCCAATTCCACACGCAAGAACTCCTTTCGCGTGCGAGATGGCAGCGATTGCGATTTTGGCCCTGAAGTCACAAGCAAGACTATTCATAGGCCGGCCTCGGTACGGCAATCTGTCCATCGCCCGTTAAGATAGATGTTTTTCTGGGCCGTCGTATCCAGTCAGAAACAGTCATGGTTTGTCGGAATTGCCCTGGGCCGCTTTTCGGGACGCCATAGCGCGGCCGAGCCGTTGTCGCGGTTCGATTCCAGTGGCCCTCAAGCTCGCGCCTAAGGGTTTGGCCGGAGTGAGTAACCGCGGATTTAGCCGTTTCGACAGGGCGGAGAATTGTTTTGACTATGCACACGACGTGGCAGGTCGGCTTGGTGCCACAAAGTAACATTCTTTCCTGAGCGAAAACTTGAGCAGAATTTCTGCGCTCAGACTCCTTCAAACGGCCTAGCTAAACCCGTTGGTCGGCTGTACGCTGACATTGACTGGTCGAACGCCAGCAAAAAAATGGGGATGGAAATGCTTCGTCAGGGGTGGTGGAAGTTTTCCACGTTGATCGTTTTGGGCCTGTTGATTGTCGCGCAAGCGCCCGCCCGAGCTGCCGATGCCGAAATCGACAGATTACTTCGAAGCCCGGTCGGCAAGGACTGGGTTACGAACGGCGGCAATCTCACCAATAATCGCTATTCCACATTGAAGCAGATCGACACCTCGAACGTCGGCAAGCTCAAGGGTGCGTGGATGACGCGCCTGAAGGGCTCCGGCGTCGGCGGCAAATATTCATTCGAGGCGTCGCCACTCGTGAAGGACGGCGTCATGTATGTCGTGACCGGCAACGATGACGTCTTCGCACTCAACGCCAAGACCGGCGAGATCATCTGGGAATACTGGTCCGGCATCGATCAGGCCATCTCGACGGTCTGCTGCGGCTGGGTCAATCGCGGTCTGGCGATGGGCGAGGGACAAATCTACCTCGGCCAGCTCGACGCGAACGTCGTCGCGCTGGACATTAAGACCGGCAAGGTCGCCTGGAAGACGCCGATCGAAAAGTGGCAGAATGGCTACGGCATCACGAGTGCGCCGCTCTATTATGACGGCGTGATCTACACCGGGATCACCGGTGGTGAGTTTGGCGTCCGCGGCCGACTGACCGCGCTCAATGCGAAAACGGGCGAGATCATGTGGCGCTGGTTCACGCTGCCTGGTCCTGGCGAGAAAGGCAGCGAGACCTGGCCGCCCGGCACCGACCATTCGATGCGCGGCGGCGCCGCGATCTGGAATACGCCGGCGCTTGATCCTGAATTGGGCCTCGTCTACTTCGCGGTCGGCAATTGCGGGCCGGACTATGATGGCTCGATGCGTGAGGGCGACAACCTGTTCTGCACGTCCATCGTGGCGCTAGAGGCCAAGACTGGCGAGTACGCCTGGCACTTCCAGCAGGTGCACCACGACCTCTGGGACTACGATGCCGCGAGCCCGGTTGTCCTGTTCGATACCGTGATCAACGGCGAACCGCGAAAGGGGATCGCTGAGGCCGGTCGCACCGGCTGGGTCTACATCCTTGACCGTACCAATGGAAAACCGCTGGTCGGCATCGAGGAGAAGCCGGTGCCGCAGGACCCGCGGCAGAAAACGGCGGCGACGCAGCCGTTTCCGGTCGGCGATGCAATCGTGCCGCAGTGCGCAGAAAAGATTCCGGGCTTCGACGAGGCCGGTTGCATCTACACCCCGTTCTGGGAATCCCCGGTCCTGATTCAGCCTTCCGGTATCGGCGGCACCAACTGGTCGCCAATGCCGTACAGTCCGGATACGGGCTATTTCTACGTACCCGGCACGGTGCGCACCAGCGCGTTCGTGCGCAATAGCAGTAAGTACACTAATGGACAGCGCTACACCGGCGGCGGACAGACTGCGCCGATCAGCTCAACCATGAGCGGCACGTTCACCGCCATCGACGCCAAGACCAACAAGATCGCCTGGCAGCAGAAGACACCCTATCGCATCGGCGGCGGCGGCGGCTCGACTATTACGGCGGGCGGGCTGGTCCTGCGGGGCGAACCGGACGGCAATTTCCTCGCGCTCGATGCCAAGACCGGCCAGGAACTGTTCCGCTTCCAGACCGGATTTGGCGCGGATGCTCCGCCTGTGGTCTACGAGGTGGATGGCGAGGAGTTCATCGCGATCGCGACCGGCGGCAATCAGATGCAGGGCAGTGCCTACGGCGACGCCGTCTGGACCTTCTCGCTGAAAGGTCAGCTAGGCCCGCTGTGGCCGCCGCCTCCGCCGCAGACGGTGGCCGGCCCGGTCGGGCCGATCGCGTCGGGCGCCGATGCGATCAAGATCGGCGCCAACAATACCGAGTACAGCTTTTCTCCGGCCCGCACCCGGATCAAGAGCGGCACGACGGTGAGCTTCACCAACGTCGGCGACATTCCGCACGACGCCAGCGCATTGCAGCAGAACAGCTGGAGCACCGGCGCGCTGGCCAAGGGCGAGACGAAAACTGTCACATTCGACAAGCCAGGCATCTACTATTACATCTGCACGCCGCATCCCTGGATGTATGGGCAGGTGATCGTCGAGTGATCGCCCACTGAGGCTGAATGCGGTCAACACGCTTTCTCGCGGTGTCTGCGCGAAGGCGCCCCGTTCCGGGAGCGGATAGAGGTGGTGTCCGGTATAGAAGCGCGTTCCCGCGCCACAATGGCGCATAGGCCAAGCGTAGTGCGCTTCTGGCTTGCGCTTGCGTGCATTCTTTTCTCCGCGCCCATTGCCGCGAGCGATGCTGTCGAACCCTCAGCAACGGAATTGATCGAAGGCTTGCTGTCGGGCCGCGTGCCAGTTGGTGGTTCGTTCGAACTCACGGATCAGACGGGCCTTCGCCGCACCGACGCGGATTTTCGAGGTAAGCTTCTGGTACTTTATTTCGGCTATACTTATTGCCCCGACGTGTGCCCAACCGAGCTTCAATCGATCTCGCTTGCGCTCGACATGCTTGGCGCGGCAGCCGCCGAGGCGACGCAACCCCTGTTCATCACAGTCGATCCGGTGCGCGACACGCCGGCAAGGCTTTCCGATTTCGTCTCGGGTTTCCACCCGCGATTGATCGGTTTGACTGGCTCGCTCGCTGAGATCCGGAAAACGGCGACCGCCTACAAAACGTTCTTCGCCAAACACAGCATTGTCGGGTCGGGCGACTATTCGGTCGATCACACCGGATTTATCTATCTGGTCGGCAAGGACGGGCGGTATCTCGGCTTCCTGCCGCCTGGTCTCGCACCCGACGCAATCGCCGATGCCATACGCACGCGGCTAGGGTCGGAGTAGCGGCACTCTCACGTTTTTCTAATTCGGAGGAGACGATGCGTCAAAAAGAGCAGCCTATGCGCGGCGAGCCGGAACAGGCGGCTGGAAACGGACTTCTCGATCGCCGTCTCTTTTTGACGGGCGCTGCGGCGGCGATCGGAAGCGCCGCACTTCCGGACGATGTACAGGCGGCGGAGGCTCTGCCGGTCGAGCCGTGGATGAAGACGCCGGGCTCCCCCTTCGTGCCTTACGGACAACCATCGAAATATGCCAGCAAGGTTGCGCGGATCTTCGCGAGTGCGCCCGGGACGACCGGCACCGGTACCTCCCGCACGCCGCATCACCTGCTCGACGGCATGATTACGCCGAACGGACTTCATTTCGAGCGCCACCACAGCGGCATTCCGGACATCAATCCTGAGGCACACCGGCTGCTGATCCACGGTCTCGTCAAGCGACCGCTGGTCTACACGCTCGACGCGCTGATGCGCTATCCGATGGAGTCCCGCATCGCATTCATCGAGTGTGCTGGCAACAGCGCCCAGCTCTATCAAAAGGAACCAGCTCCGCTCGGCGTCCAACCGCTCCATGGCCTCTTGTCTTGCGCCGAATGGACTGGCGTGAGGCTGGCGACCCTTTTAGAGGACGCCGGCATCGACCCGCGCGCGCAGTGGATCCTGGCTGAAGGCGCTGACGCATCAGGCATGAGCCGCAGCGTGCCGCTTGCAAAGGCGATGGGCGACGCGCTCGTCGCGATTTACCAAAACGGCGAACCAGTGCGGCCGTCAAACGGCTATCCGATGCGGCTACTGTTGCCGGGTTATGAAGGCAACGCCAATGTCAAATGGCTTCGGCGCATCAAGCTGACCGAAGGACCGACAATGACCAAAGATGAGACCTCGAAATACACCATCCTGCAGAACGATGGAAAATCGCTGCAGTTCTGTTTTGCGCAAGAGGCCAAGTCGGTAATCACCCGTCCCTCTCCCGGCCTGACCGTGGGAGCGCCGGGTCTTTACGAGATCGCCGGTCTCGCCTGGTCCGGATATGGACAGATCGCGAAGGTCGAAGTCTCCGCCGACGGCGGCGCAAGTTGGGCATTGGCGGCGCTCCAGGAACCGGTACTGCCGATGGCGGTCACGCGGTTCCGCTCACCCTGGCGTTGGGATGGTGGCCCGGCGACTCTCCAGAGCCGTGCGACCGACGATTCCGGATACGTGCAGCCGTCGCGGTCCAAGCTCATCGCCGATCGTGGAGCCAGGACCAATTACCATTTCAACGGGATTGTCAGCTGGGGCGTAGCTCAAGGCGGCGAGGTCAAACATGTCTACGTATAACGCGCTGCTTGCGGTCTGTTCGGCACTCGTTCTTGGGTGTAGCGCCGCGCTGGCGGAAAGCCCCAACCTCGGGAAACCCGCCGGCCCAGAGGAAGTCGCCTCTTGGGACATCAGCATCGGACCCGACGGCGCAGGCCTACCGCCCGGCAGCGGAACTCCGCAGCAGGGCGAGCAGGTTTATCTCGCCAGATGCCTTGCGTGTCACGGCGAAAAGGGCTCGGGCAAGCCGAACGATCAACTGGTCGGCGGGCAAGGATCGCTCGGACCGGGTCAAACGCCGGTCAAAACCATCGGCAGTTTCTGGCCCTACGCCACGACCGTCTTCGACTACGTGCGACGCGCCATGCCGTTGAACGAATCCAAGTCACTGCGCGATGACGAAGTCTACGCGGTCGTCGCCTACATCCTGCAGCTCAACGGCGTGATCGGGGAGAGCGATACGATGGACGCAAAGACGCTGCCCGCGGTGCGAATGCCGAATCGGGATGGATTTGTCCGTTTTTCCCGAGGGAATTGATTTTGATTCGTGATCGCACGCAACTCAGGCTTGCGATAACGGTTTGCGCGCGATGCCTTGCCCGCATCGGGACGCGGGAGGCGATCAACGAGGCGCTGAGGGGCGCAAGCCCTGTGCGACAAATGAGGTCTGCATAGCCGCATGTCCCGCAGCGAAGACCGTATCGCCGGACTGCTGGCGCAAACCCGCGAACGCGTTCGCAGCTACCGTCTGCAGCTGATCCTGGCTCTTCGGGTCACGGTCGCGGCGCTGCTGGCGTTGGCACTGGCGCAGGCCCTGCACCTGCATCTGCCTCTCTGGGCGGTTCTGACGTCCCTGATCGTGACCCAGATGAGCCTTGGCCGCTCGGTGAAGGTGGCGAGCGATTATCTGATCGGCACCTTCGGGGGCGTTGCCTACGGCGGCGCGCTTGCGATCCTGATCCCGCATGACAGCGAATGGGCCTTGCTCGCGGTTCTTGCGCTTGCGGTCGCGCCGCTCGCCTTCATCGCCTCGTTCCGCGCGAATTTCAACGTGCTGCCGGTGACCGCGATTATCGTGCTCCTGGTCCCAGGTATGCAACATGTCAGCCCCGGGGCTTCCGCGCTCGACCGAGTGCTGGAGGTGACCGTCGGCGGCGCCGTCGGTTTCGCCGTCTCCTTTCTGCTCTTTCCCTCCCGCGCGCATACGATCACAATTCAGACAGCGGCCGATGTGCTCGACCTGATGGCGGATGCACTCTCAAAGTTTCTGGAGGACCAAACCCGCGAGCTCGACCAAGCGGATCGTCGGCGCATCCACGACGGAATTGCTGCGGCGTTGACGCGGTTGAACGCGACCGGAGCCGAAGCCGAGCATGAGCGTAGTGCGCGCCTTACGTCCGGTCCCGACACTGGACCACTCTTGCGCACGCTCTTGCGGTTGCGCCATGACATCGTGATGCTTAGCCGCGCGGTCGGATGCGAGCTGCCTGAGGAGGTCGCATCGCGGCTGACGCCGGCGCTCAGGAATATCGAGGCTGCGGGACGCAATTTCCTCCGCGCCAGCGGCGGCGCTTTGCGTGCCCAAAAGCCCCCGCCGGGGCTGGACGCCGTCGAGAGCGCATTTCGGCAGTATAGCGAGGAATTCGGCGCGGTGCGGCGGGAAGGACTGACGCGCGACATGAAGAGCGAAGCGGCGGAGCGGTTCTTTGCGCTCGGCTTCGCGCTCGAGCAACTAAGGGAACATCTCTCTGAGGTGCACCGCGTGGTCGGCGAATGGGCGCGCGATTAGATACCGGTCAGACGGAAAGTTGCGTTCTGGGACATTAGCCAGAAGCCGAAATGGGCCCTGCCCTCGCCCGCAATGCTGCTCGAAACCGGACATCCAACGACGCGAGGGCGCGAAACACGCCGTCCCGCGGCGCTTGCCGGGATTGGAGTGGCGAATGCGCTGAACGGGCACGCCGAGAAACTTGTCCAGTCACGCGCGCCGACAAAACATAACAAGCACCACTACAACAACAATCATGACGGCGGCCAGTGTGAACCACCGAAAAGCAGACCTGTTCAGCCGACGGTGGGATGTTCTGTCTCGCCAGCGACGCGGTGGAATATAGCGGGCATTATCCATCCAAGTTTCTTCAAGGACTTTTTCGACGCCGAAGGGGCGTCACGCGCGCCTGTTTTCGAACTACATGCCGAAAATATCTACGTGCAACCTCATCTAGGACCGTCGAGGCTAGTTCATCAGGCTTTAATAGGTCTTGGCGCTTCGCTTCTTGAAGAAATTCGGCAATTTCTTCCTTCAATTTCACCAATCTCGCGTCATCACAAATTGGCGCCGCCAACTGAAGTTGTTTGCGCGCGCGCACCGTTTCGTTTCGTGAGGGCATGAGAACCTCCCAAGATTATTTTTTGATTGTTTGATCTTGAAGGTCGTGGAGCGACCAGTTTCCCAAGCCCGATCAATAACGGTCGGCTTTTTTTTGAGGATACCGGTTGAAATCCGGTTCGGTAGATCGATCGGATAACCGATCACGATGTGTCGGGTTCCCGACGTAGCTGCGAAAACTGATGGTTCCGGTTACGGAACCACTCTTCCCGATTTGAGTTTCATTCCCATCAGGGAGCAGCATCCCTTGCCGAGCGCCGGACCGGGTCGAAGGAATTGGAAATTCCGAAATGACCGGCTTCGTTGCTTGGTTGAAACGCAGGAAATCCTTCGCATGAAGTCGCGTAAGACCGTATGGTAGGGAGAAGAGTTGAAGCAACTTACCGAGTTCGTCGCGGCCGGCGGTATGCCGCTCCGCGCGTCGGTTAGATTCAAGCGCACCGTTGCAAGCTGCCGAAGTCAGGCGCGCAGAATGGGCGTGCCGTTTTAGAATTCAAGGATAAGGCGAAAAAATATATCGGCAAAATGCGCAGCGGCCGAACTTGAATTGTCTCGTTAGCTCATCTTTGGAGGTTGACCCGCTCCGTCGCTGCAGAGGCGCGTTGGATACAACATATTACTGGGGCTTCAACGGTTCAGCTCGCGCAGCGCCGCCTCGCACTTTGGTGGCTGCCGCCTGGCGGTCACGCGCGTCGATCAGTTCTTTCTGAAGCTTCAGGCGTTCGTCGGGCGTCAGGATAGGCTTTTCGCGCTTCGGCGGCACTCCTACCGGGAGATAAATGCTGGTTTTCGGAGGTGCCGGTGCCTCGGCCCGCGCGTCCATCAGCGATGAACCGGCAGTTGAAGTCGCGCACCCGCCAAGCGACATGCTCGCCACCAGTAGCGCTGCCGCTGCAATCGCCATTATCTTTCGCTCATTCCACTGATCCGCAATACCCATGAATGACCGTTCCAAGAGCATTGCGGGCCAATTATGACAATCGGCCGGAGGCCGATGCACCACCGCAGATGCCCGACCAATCCTTTTTGGCGGCCAAAGAAGTTATGCTGCCGACGATCGTAAAGGGGTCAAACCGTGGTCGTCAAAAAAACGTGCTTGGACGACGAGTATTCCGCCGTTCCGCGCCGCCATATCGGAGAAATGCCATGAGCTTACCAGTTGCTGTGACCGCTCTAGCGGTCGTTGCCGGGGTCATTACGGCCGACCACGTCAGGGGACCGTTGTTCCCTGACGTTGTCTATTGCCTTAACGATGGCGGCGCGCAAAGGACGAGGATGTGTACCGGGAGGGTTCCACCATGAAAGTCGTCGGGTCTGAGTCAAGCGCGAGCCTTCCTGCGTCGGCACTGATCGTACCACAAGGAAGCTTCAGACCCTCGCACTCACCAGGACGCAAATTTGCGGCTTGATGGGTATCGCTGCTGGCCGCGCCGAGCGCGGCCCTGCTGGGTTGGAGAGGATGCAGGACCGCGCAGCCGTCCCTCTCCTCACGGTGAGCTGGATCACACAAAGAAAACCCCGCCAGCTGTCTGGCCAGGATGACGAGTAAGGCCGCATCAGGGCCGCGCCTCTCCGCCTTCTTTCCTGCTTGCTTTGTGAGATCGGCAAGCGAGACTGATCTTCTCCAACATTGGGGAGGATGAAAGTGCGAATATCGACATTGACTGTTCTGTTTGTCGCCGCCGTTACGCTTGCAGGATGTTTTGAAGGTCCCGCGGGACCGCCTGGACCACCCGGCCCGGCCGGAAAAGATGGCGCGCCCGGAATGGCTGGGCCCGCTGGATCCCAAGGCCCTGCTGGACCCGTTGGACCAACAGGCCCTGCTGGACCAACAGGCCCCGCTGGACCCGCCGGTCCTCCCGGACCGAAGGGAGACCCGGGAGAGCCGGGAAACAAATAGAGTTATGAAAAAAAGAGGCCGCTCCGGTTGGCGGCCTCTTTCATTTCTGCGGACCGAAGCGCCGCTCGCTCGTCTTTACCGCCTTAGCCGCATTGCATGTACGGCCAGTCGCTGCCGGTCACCGCCACCACCGCCGGGCCGCGTCATACGCGCGTATCATACAACTCGTCACCTGCCGGTCGCAGTAGCTCATGCATGGGTTTTGATTCGCCCCACCAGAAGGGTTGGCACATCTGCCAATGCAATTTGCTGTTTGATCCTGACACCGCGCGGCTGTCACTGCTTCCGCCGGCGAGCTGAGGAACACTCCGGTGCCTAAGAGGGTGATCGCGAAGAAAAGGTGCCGTGTCATGGTCGAACCTCCTGAGAAAGGCGAGCAGGCCATTGTAAATCCTAACCTCTCGACGAGGCAAAGTCCCATATCCTGATTTAGCGCCTACTTCGATGTGAGGGCGGATCGCCCATCTCAGTCGGCATGGTTCGCCAGCATATTTGCTCGCACCTGATGCCGAACATGCAGGAAGGTGTAGCCGCGACGGTTGACGGCGTGCTCCGCGCCGCCATAAACAAGCGCACTGAAGATGAAGGGTAGTAAAGCGGTAGCAGAGGGCTCGATTTGTTCTCCGCTACGCAGCCAATAACCCAATGATCTCAACTCTTGGAAGGGTGGCCGAGTGGTTTAAGGCACCGGTCTTGAAAACCGGCGTGCCTGCAAGGGTACCGTGGGTTCGAATCCCACCCCTTCCGCCAGTAAATCAATGACTTAGGAGAATTCTCGGTCAGCGACCAAATCATGAAATTCAGCTTCGGGGTAACAATCGGGGTAACGATTCAGCCGGTCGGGATTCGACCCGGCAAACCGGCCTCGAGCCCCGTTCCGGTACCCGACACCGCCCGAACCGGCAAACACGCTGCTGCCGGCCTTTCTGGGCGATTGAGGGCCTATCCTGGGCGGGTCGGACCTCGACGCGGGGAATCGCACGCGCGTTGTCTCACGCGCGCCGGCCGGTGTTGCGGACCGCTTCCGCCAGCATCGCCCGCAGCTCGGTCTTGGTCGGCGACGATAGCGGCGCCGGCGGGTTGGATCTGCGGACGACCGCGGTGACGCGATTCAATTCGGGCGGCGGCGGGTCGATCCGTTTCGGCACCGCGACGATCGCCGGATGCGCCGTCGGCGGCTTGTGGCCGCGATGCAGCCCGAGACGATCCAGCTTGCCGCCCACCGCGTTACGCGAGCAGCCGAGCCGATCGGCGATCTGGCCGGCGGAAAGGCCGCTGGCCCAGTGTCGCTTCAACGATTCAGTGTTGGCGGCGGTCCAGAAATCGCAGTGCCGAGCTCCAACCATGTTGATCCCTCCGCGGGAGTTCGATCGTCGGCATCGCTTGCTGCTCCCGGCCGCGCGGCATTGCGGTGACGGCGTTGGCGTCGACGTTCCCGGCGTCGGTCGCGCCGTTGCAACCAGCCGAAGATCTCGCCATCGACGGCGCGAACGAACGACCAGTTCAGGTCGGTGACCTTGGCACCGCCGCAGGCGATCACCGTGGTGCCGTCGTCGAGTGACTTCTGATCCTTCATGCCAGCACCGTGACCGCGAGCAGCAGCGTGAGGCAGAGCAGCGCAAGCACTGACCATATTCGGGTGATGGTAATCTCGCGCACCGCCGGCGGCGTTTCATATCGTTGCGGCATCGTCACCTCGTATCGCGATAAGACCCGACCACCGCGGTCGGGGTAGGACGCGCGGTGATCGGGGTGCCGGGTCGCCAGGGCGGAGTCGGTCCGAAGACTGATTTGACCCTGGCCCCGGCGGCCGGTGTTTTTGCTGAACCCGCGTCACTTGCCGGCTTGACGCAGGGCCGGACGGCACTTGCGCCGCCCGACCATCCACCGCCGGCCGCGATGCCACAACCTTGGGCACGGCCAGCGATCAAATACCGAAACGATGAGGGGGAGAAAGAAAGAAGAGGCCTCATCGTCCCGGCCGCGCGCGGCAGCAGCTTGAAAGGATAGAAAAGGGCCGCTGCCCCTTGATCGCGAGGATCGGCAAACGATGCTCGCGAATTCGCATTGTCAGGCGTAGCTGCCGGCCACCGGGCGACGATGTGCGCGCGATGCCAGCACCGCATTCGCCGGGTCCGTGAACACCTTGCTGAACGATTGCGCCTCGCTGAGTTGCGGTGAGCGGGCGCGTTCGGCGGCAGCGAGGTCTTGCAGCTTGGCATAGGCAGCGGTCTGGTCGGCGACGGTGACCGGAGCAAGCTGCACAGGTTCGGCCGACATCAACGGTGCGCCCTTCGTGATTTGAAGAGCCTTGCGCAATTCGAGCGCTTCGTCGGACTGGAAGTAACGGCTGAAGGCCTGATTGGGCCGCTCGCCTGCCTTGCGCGTCTTTTGCGCCTCGATGTCGATCAGAGCGGTCAGCTCGTGCTCGGTGATCCCGTGAGCGTCGTTGTCATCGACGAGGTGCTTGGCGAGCTTTGCGACGCCGAATTGTTTGGCGATGTCGCGGAGTTCTTCTGTGCGGTTCATTGGTTCATCCTTTCGTTTGGATAAGTGCTCGGTCAGCGCGCGGCCGTGCGGGGTGTGCAGCAGGTACCAAGCTGCGGACTGCCGGTCGAATTGCGGCTCGGCTGTGATCAGCGCCGCGATGGCCTGTTGCAGTTTCTCCGGCAATGCGGTGGTGTCATCGGGCTCGTCATCGTCGGGCTCTTCCTCGTCCTCGGGCTCGTTCGGCGGCGCGAGCTTGAGCTTGCTGAAGTCGATGCTGGCAAACTTCCGGCGCAGGCGCTCGTGCTGCGGCAGGTGACTGTCGTCGTGGCCCCGTGCGGATTTGTAGACCATGACTCGCGCGCCGGGATTGGCGGCGGATGGGACCAGAGAGATCTCATCGACGCGGAGTTTGGTGAGTTTGCGTGCCATGTTATGCGGCCTCCGTTTGTTTGGTCTCGCCGAGCCGGGCGTTGATGTTCTGCTCGATCTGGGCGGCCCAGCCGTCGATCAGCGATTTGAAATCGCGACGTTGCAGCGGTGGGACGATCTCGACGGCGCGCGCCCAGGGCGTCTTCATCAGTGCCGCCCGAGCGCAAATTTCGCCGAGCACGCGCAGTTGCTCCGAAGATGGGACCGAACAACCCGCCTGGTGGATGCGATCGAGGATCTTCGCCAGGTCGGCGGCATGGGCGGCGAGATCCTGAAATGCCAGATCGATCTCGTGCCCGGTCTCGACAAATTCGGCGCAGGCCGCCCGCAACGCGAGAGCCAACTCGCGATCTGCAGCCAAGGCTTCGTCGGCCTGAGCGACGGCAAGTCTCGCATTGGCCTCGGTGATCGCCCCTTCATATGAGGCCTGCTCCGAGGCCATGGTCGCGAGTTCGGTATTGATGGCGTCCAGGCGCTTGCGTGATTTTGGATCGCCATCGACGTGGGCGCCGAACGCGATGCGATTGCGCTCGTCGGCTAATTCGGTGGCGCGCTGCACCAGCTCCTTGCGCTTGTCCTCCAGCGTGGCGATGACGGCGCTGGCTTTCTCGATTTCGGTCATGTGATGGTCCTCCTGTCGTTGTTCTAAATTGGCCCCCACCGCAATCCGCCGAAGCTATTCCCTGCACCACTCTGCAGAAACAGCTCGGTGGTGGTCTGGCCGGGGTTATCCGCCGCCGCCTTGGCGAGCGCGGCCCTGGTCATCTGCAGCTCGGCGTCGACCGCGGCTTGCTTGGTGATTAATTCGTCCAGCTGCGCGCGAGCAGCAGGGTTGGTGAATACATCGTCAGCGCAGCGCTTGCGTTCACGCTCCAATTCGTCGCGTTGGCGCGTGAGACGATGGCGGGTTTCTTCCAGTCGGCTGCCATCGGCAGCGGCCTGCTGCTGCTCGGCTGTCGGTGATGCGCCGGATGGGTCAGCGCCGGTCGGGTTGCTGTTGGTCATGACGATCGGCTTCGTGAATGGAACGCGCTGCTCACGATCAGCCGAAGCCAGTACAACGGCGCCAGCGACACTGTTGGCGATGTCATCATGGCCGTTAGTCTCGTGGTCGACGCGATCCTTGCCTCCGGGGAGTGTGCGACGGGCTAGTCCGGCAAACTGGGCAATGGCGCGAGCATGGTCGAGCAGTCGCACCTCGCCGGATCGCATCAGTGGCATAAACTCCAAGTAGATCTCGGACTTGTCGCGCTTACTGCGGTGGTACTCGATGCCGTGCTTGCGGAAATGTTCGGCGACAAGCTCGCCGCCGTAGTCGTCGCCGGTGATTGAGCTGATCTTGTAGCGCCGCAGCAGCGCTACGATTTCCGCGACCACTTCGGAGGGATTGAATGGCGCGCGCCGCTCGTAGACCAGATCGACCACCACGCGCATGGCCCCATTGTGCAGCTCGCGATGGGCAATCGCCGTGGTGAAGCTGTCCTTGCGCGCGCCACTGGAGTCGCCGAAGGCCCGGTAGACCACGCCTTCCGCTGGTGGTCGCACCGGCACGCCGGCATCGATGGCAGCTTCGAGCAGCTCGCGCGACAGGAACGTGGTAAGATCGTCGCGCCATTCCGAATTGTACTCAGCATGAAAGCGCTGAGGATCTTCGGCGATGGCCGCATCGATGACGCGCTGGTCGAACTGTGGATTGAATTGCCGGGTCGTGCCGCGCACCACCAGCACATCGTTATCATCGCGGCCGTAGAAATTCCTCCAGCGTTCGTAGAGCAGACCAGCTCGGCGATGGGTGCTCGAGATCATGATCAACATACTGCCGGCGACACGCGCGAGGCCCGGGGCGATTGCGCCGTGCACCTCGGTGTCGGGATTTTGGCTGCGCTCGTCGCGCCAGAAGCTGACTTCGTCGAAGATGGCGGCGAGCACGCTGCGACCGCGGATCGAACGGTAGGAGTTGGTGTGCACCTCAATAACAACGCGGTTCTTGAGCTCGATGCTGTCACTGCCAATCTCGCCTTTCACCATCGCCTTCAACGTTGGAACGTTCTCGAACAGCGCGGCGATGTAGTTGAAGACAATACTGGCCTGGGCCTTATCGACCGCCAGACACAGGATGTAGGCCAGCTCGCCCGGCCGCAGCTTGGCACGCTTCGGGTCGAAGTTGAGCGCGATGTAGGGCGCGATGAGCGACGCGACCGAATCCTTGCCACCGCCGCGGCCGACGGCACAGACCAATTCCCTGACGCGATGGGTTGGTGGCGCGCGCCCGGCGACGGCCTGGAAGATCTCACGTTCGACATCACTCAGTTGCTCCCCGAAGGCAGCCTTCAATGTCGCGCGCCAGCGGTTCCAACTTGAGCCGCGGAAGTGCGGTTCGAACAGCCGGCTATCCTGTAGTGCATCGGCGATCGAGACTTTGGGTGCGCGAGCCGGCGTCATGCGGCGGTGTCCTCGGCGGTGTTTTCGGTAAGCCTCCTGGATTCGATGTCGGCGGCAATCTCGTCGATCGTCGGTGGTGTCACGTCACGGCTGCGTCGATCGAGACCGATCGTAGTTAAGACCCGACGCAATGAATTGACCGCGGTGAAGTAGGTCTGCTCGGCAAGTGTGCCGCCGCTCAGCCATTCCGCTTCTGAGGATTCGATCAGCACCGACAACAACGCGCCGCGCTGGATCAGCTGGCGCAAACTCTCGGTCATGTTGTCGGCGCCGCCGAGTTCATTCTCCCAGGTCGAGACCAACTGGCGCACGCGCTTGGCGGCAACGCATCGCTGGTCGAGCTGGCTCAAGGTCTTCAATGTCAGCCGGCGCGGTTTACGGCGGGGCTCGTGCACGCGTGCCAGGCGCCGCGCCTTCAGTAAGGGATCAAGCGGTGGTTTGGCCGGCTTCTGGTCGGCGACAGCGGCGGTATCCATGCCCTGCTTTCGCGGGTCCAATTGACCCTGTTTGTTCCCCCGACGTTACCCCGTTACGGACCCAGCGGTCAAACTGGCGTCGAATCTCCAATAAAACCGAGGTTTTCGGTCGATACACGCCGGTTTAGTAATCCGGAGCTCGGCGGGATTCAGGCGGCGCCGCCAGAGAAATTTTCACCCCAAACGCCCTAGGGAAACATTCCGACCTTGACGGTCGCCGCGCGCGCGTCCGATTGATCCGCATCAATGACATCGCGGTCTAAGTTGGTCGAATATGTCATTGGTGCGGTTTAGAGAAAAGTGATGACGTCTGATCGCCCAAATAAGCCTAAGAAACCGAGCGATGTTGCCAGTCAATTCAGAGAATTGCAGCAGCTTCGCAAGCAGGTCCATGACGCTGAGTTGGAATTGTCGCGAAATAGAAGCCCTCGTCCCGACGTCCCCCCAAAGGGTGATGGTAAGGATCGACGACCGTGAAACCCGAGCGAGTGGACCCGAGCGGCTGCCCATGCCCCGGCTTTGTCGCGCGCCTTGAGCCCCGGTTTAAGCGACACACAACACTGTCATTGAACTCGCGCGGCTGCGGGGTTTTCTGTGATCCTATCAGCCCCAGATCCTTCGGGGGGCGATGTTGGCTAGACGCACGGTGATGATCGATCATTGGTTCGTTTCAGTTGAAATGCCGAGAAAACAGCTGATTTCCTCGCGGTCGTCACCTACCAGACAGACCACAACATTCTTGACGGAGGCCGAGGCCAAGCAATTTGCGAAGGAGATGCTCGCCGCTGGACGGAACATCATGGCGGGCACATTGTTGAGCGCTCAACAGCCAACACGTCGTATCATCTCCGGTTGGAAACTTCGTCGCTGGATTGAGGAAGAAGGCTAGGCGGTCCCGCGCGTCCAAATCGGCTTATCTATTGCTGCCCAGGCCCGGAGACTAATTCGATCAGCCAGCGCACGATCCAAACGAAGAACCACAGCCATCCAAATGTGGCGATGGCGATGGCCGCAAGGTAAATTGCGCGCTTGAACCTAGATTTTAGTGACGACAAGGGCGTTCGTTCTACCGATTGAGCCGGCTTGTTTTGATTGCATCAGCCAGTGCGCCAAGGCGTTGCTCAAGCGCGGCGATGGTATTCGCGAGATTGTCTCGGCGCGCCGCCAGCTCTCTGGCATGCGTCGGATATTCCGCCTGAACACGATCGAATACTCCGGTCCGTTTCTCTTCGGCGGCGATCGCGTCGTTAAGTATCCGGACGATGCGTTCTAGGTCGGTAATCAAGGTCCTCGTTTGCACCGCTTCCCGGGAGGCTGCTGGCGTCCCAAAATGACGCTGGTGTTTCATTGCGTATGCCTTGCATGATCTGATTTGGCACACGAGCGCGTTGCTCGCGTGTTGCTTCAAGGGTCTTCGCAAAAACCCTGCCAGCCACGCGTTAGCGGTGAGCGCTTCGGCGCCCGGAGTTACGGCCCAGGGCGGGGCCGTTCAGGGACCCGCAAAGCGCGCTTGGTCTGCTGAGCGGTCGCGGTTGCTGGCCCGGGCCGGTAATGCTCCAGGCAGATCACGTTGTCGGCCTTGAACCAGCGGAACGACCCATCCCACGGCGCCAACGTATGCCGATGCCGATCCTCCTCCGCGAAGCACAGGTCGCGAAAGAACGCCGCCTCCTCTTCCGAGTACCGCTTTTCAACCATGCCAATTCACCGAAGCCGAACAGCCCGTCTCCCGTCTCCCTCCTCTTATATATTTGGGAGAAGTAGTAAGAGAGAAGAAGAGAGAAGAGGGACCGTATAGCCATTTCGGTCCCGAGATGGCCGGAATCTCGGGACCAAAACGACCAAGGCACATAGCCATTTTGGTCCCGAGATTCGATCGCGCCAGCGCCTCATTTCCTGGCCTCCCTTGGGTAGAGCAAGGTGACATCTGGCGACCTGCGAGGGTGGCGATCAATGTCGACCAGCCCGCGTTCTTCCAGCTCCGCAAGCGCCCGCCACTTCTGTTTTGGCGTTATCCCGATCGACGCTAGCGCGACATTCGCGAGCCGGATCGTCTGCCGGTGTTCCTTGAAACTCCTGAGCAGTAGATGTGTGGCGACATCCCAGGTCGCGCCACGCGCGCCGTGAAGTCGATCGATCCAGGCCACCGGCAGCCGGACAAATGCCTCGTGACGCGCGGCCGAGCGGGGTGGCTCCGACTGTGACGCCGGCTGTGGACCGGGCGCAGGCGCCGGATCGAAATCCACTCGCTCAAGATCCGTGTAGCGTTCATCGATCAAGCGGTCCCCGACATACTTGCGCTGCATCAAGCCGCTCCCGCTGCCCGGTACTTGCGCCGCACCGCACGCTCGCCGGCTCTGGCGCGGAGGAATTTGAAAATTTCGCATTGGCAATTTTGGAGATCCTGCGCGTGCAAATCGCCGAGGCCGAGCCCTTCGAGCTCCGGTGCAATCTCGTCGCGTAGTCTGCCGAGCTCGATGCGCCATTCGCTGTCGGTCCAGGGTGCGTCGGCGGACCGGCCGAGTACGAGATTGAGGCCCGGCTTCGACCCTGGTCCTGGCTCGGCGAACGTCGCCCAATCCACAGCGGAACGAAGCGGCTCGACATACTTCAAGTCGGCGATGATCTGTCCGCGGTAGAAGCTCCCGAGATATTTGAAGCCGGCAAGACGTTTGGAAAATTTCTCGAGCGTGTCGCCAGGGTGCGGGCGGAGAGATGCGCGCGCTTCCCACAACGGGCCGAAGATTTCGGCAACCTGAAATGCCGGCTTGCTTGGGTATCCCCTCCCCGCCGTGATCGTGTAGGCGGCGCCGTAAGGCGTCTCGAGCGCGGCCATGACGTCTTGGAAGCGTGCCGGATTCCAAGGGACCGGGTAGCCCAGCTGCGCGAGCGTTTCCCACTTGTTGACCAGGCGCGCCACGACCATCGCGAACCACAGATCCGGATCGTCGGCGTGCGGCGTGCGCCAGTGCTCGGCGATCCAGCGCGTGACGCGGTCGTCTTCTCTTCGCACGTTGCAAAATCGACCCGTGCGCAGGATCTCGTCATCGGTCCACGGCGGAGGATCACCGCGCTCCTTGCGGATCCGGATCTGTTCGCGCTCGCGGATCCAATACACCAGCGTGTCGACATTCGAGTGGCGGACCCGCGGTGTCGCCTGCGCCTCTTCGGCTTGCGCCAGCAATTGCATCACCCGCTGCCACATCACCACGCCGCGATCGTCCATGTAGCGGTCCGGGTAGCGGGTGATGTGCACGTCGGTCCGGATCTCGAATCCGTCGAGCACGGCCCGTGACGCCTCGGCCATCGCCGCCCGCATGGTCGCGATGTCCTGGTCCAGCCGATCGAGCGGGGCATGGATCATCACCGCGTCGTGGACCGGTGCAACGATCTCGACCCCGCGCTCGATGCCGAGGCAGCACGCCAGCCGCAGCATTTCGGCGCCGTTCGCCTGCATCAAATAATTGCGCAGGCTCCGCGGATTCGGGTCGGCGCCGGCGAACAGCTTCCAGCCGAAGACGGTAGTGAGCGGCATCCCGAGCAGTCCGACATCGACAGCCGCGTCGGTGAACTGCCAAAATCTCCGGTAGGTGTCGCGATGCTGCCACAGCATTTCGCGCGCCACGACCCTCGGCTGGCCCATTCGCCGCGCCAGCGATTTCTCTTCCATCCCGTATTGAACGCCGAGCACGCAGGTTTTCAGGAGCTGGCGCTCTCCGACGTGCGTCTGTTTCGTGGCGTCGGGCGGCAGTCGGCCGCTCTGCTTGCCGAATGCGATATACGGGTCGCCGCTGCGGTAGGCCGCCATCATCTTCTCGTCGCCAGAAAGCGCGGCAGCGATGCCGAATTCCTGATTCGAAAAATCGACATAGGCGACCCCGCAGCCTGGACCCGGTTTGATGAGCCCGCGGGTCCAGACGCTCGGCCCGAAGATGTATTGCGAATTGCTCGGCTGATTTCTGCCGGTCTTCGAGGCAAAGGCCCAGAGCACGGTGCGGTTTCTGCCGTCGTCGCCGACCGTGAGCGCGTTGAGGCGCAATTCCGACAACGCATGGCGCAGCTCGTGCAGCGGTGAGATGATTGGATACGCTTTGGCCATTTCGCGGAAGGTGTTGCGGTCGAGATCGAGCGCGCCGCTTTCCAGCCGCGCCCACGGGATGCCGTGGCGAACCAGGAAGGCTTCAAACCTGCTCGTCTTGAACGTGCGGCCTTCGAACACGCCATAGTCGGCATCGATGGCAGCGATCAGGGCGTCCTGGATACTGTGCCAATGCGTGCGCAGACGTTGCAAGGTCTCAACGTCCATCGGAACTCCGTTGAGCTCCATCGCGGCACCCGCGGCCATATAGCGGCCGCGCAGCAGCGCTCGCGGTAGATCGATGTGCGGCAACATCGCCGGCAACAACTTCTCGAGCCCGACGACGTCACTCTCGCAGTAATCCAGGATGTCCGCGCGCTCCGACACCGACCACGGTCCGCCGGCCAGGACGAGATCTCTCATCGCCTGTTTCTCGTGGCCGTCGATCGCGTCGAGACCGAAGAACACCAGCGCACCGAGCAAACCCTTGCCGTGCTCCATGTGGCGGCCGTTGGTGAGATTCTTGAACTCGACCCACAGGTCCAGGATGCGGACCGGCGGCGGCCACCCCAGCGCGCGGAAGCAACCGAGCTCCGCGCTCGCCATGAAGGCGATGAACAGCGTTTCGGGCCCGACAGGAAATGGCGGTTCCGGTCCAAATTCGTCCCGCCACAGTCGCCAGGTTTGGCCCGACAACAGCTCGCGCGCAACCATGCAGACAGGGCGCGGGCGGTTGCCGTCGCGGCCACCGAATTCGAATTCGAAGTCGGCGACCACGATATGGCGATAGTGGCGAGACAGCTCGCCGAGCGCATCGGCACAGCGATAGTGGTGGCAAGCCAGCGGCTCCAGCACGATCTTCAACCTTCGTGAAGCAGCTTGATGACAGGGTGATCCATATCGGAGACGAACCGGCCTTCCTTCACAAACCCGAGCCGCAGCAATTCGAAAAACGGCAGTTCGGGCCAGGCCGGCGGGCTGTCCTCGATCGGAATTCTCGAAATGTGCCGCTCGTAGAAACCGCCGGCCATGTTCGCCACCATCTTGATCCGGTGCTCCATCGCCTCGAGCGCCGCCTCGTGCGCCGATGTCGCCCACCGATCCGAGCGCCGCCCCGCCGTGGCCGGGAGCCGCACCGGCCAGAGCAGCAACACGCCCGCTTTCGTCATCACCGTGTAAATCGTCACCGTGATGATTTCGTTCGGCGGCATCATCGCGGCCAGCTTTCCGGTCAGCAGGTAGTATTCGCCCTGCTCCTTGAGCTTGATCGCGCCGTAAGTGCCTCGGAAAGCCGGGTCAGGGTGAACACAAAACCACTCTTGAGAGTGTGGCGACCGCACCGGAACATCGGCGAGCACTTTCTTGACGCCGGCCGTCTGCTCGAAATCGGGCGGCAGGCGCAGTGCTTCAGCGTTGAACGGGTCCGGTGGCGATGCAGGCGCGGCGGTGGCGGCGATGTCGATCGGATCTTCTGCGTCGGTGCCGGCGACAATCTCGGGCTTTTTGACGGGCATAGAGTGTTCTCCTATCGGTTAAACGTATTGCCGTGCCGTTGATCCGCCGGCCGGCGTCGCGGTCGAGATTCCAGAGCACGCGTTTGATGTGCTCATCACTGTGCCTCCGTCGGCGCATCGTGATGAACGTGATCGGCACGCAGCTGCGGCCAGATCTCCCTGTACCGAGCCAGGCATCTGTCGAGCAGATCGTGCCGGGCACAGCAGTCGCCGCAGATAGCCGAGAACATCGCGACCGTGCCGCTGTTGCGATCGGCAAAGAACGGCGCCGTCCGCACGATTGCGAATGCCGCCGGCGGCGGCGACTTCAGGTCGGTCCAGGAATGGTCGCAGCACAAACAGAGAGGTTTGTCGTCCTGCAGGATGTTGTGGCCGAACTGCAAGATGCCGGTGACAATTTGCGGATCGATCTGCGGATCGAAAACGCACCCCGCCGGCGCGATCGTCAGCTTCATCGGGCCGGACCGGGACAGCTGCGCTACGCCATCATTGAGTTTTGAACGCCGCTCTGCCTGGGCACGGCGTCTCTGTTGCCGGTTCGCGATCATGACGAACGCTCCGTGGTCTCACAGAAGCCGAGGGTCATCTGTTTAGGGTGTTGCTGTTGCGCCCCGCCCCGGCGCCGCCGCTTCCGGTTCGCGGCCGTGTGTTTGACCTTTTGGCTGTCGTGTGAAATTCGATCGACGATGATCGGCCCAGTGTGGTCGCGCTCCCAAACGAACCAGGCGTAGGCTGTCGCGCTCGATGCGCGCGGCCCGGCCCAGCCGTCGCGGTGCATCATCGGCAATCTGTTCCGGAAGACATGAAGCCGTGCCAGCCCGCGATGCTCGAGAATCTCAGTACGACGGACGAACTCGAGCAATGCCAACCGTGCCAGAACGATTACCCTCGGGCACAGGTCCAGCGCGTGCGCGATAAACCGATCGACGATCTTGAACGGTGGATTGGTGACGATGCACTCGCAGCCGGCGGGCATCCTGGTTTGCTCGAGAAAATCGCCGACGGAATGCAGCGCGAAACCGTGGTCGACAATGTCGCTCGCGATGACCGAATGACCGGCGTCGCGCAGCACGTTGACGATTGCGCCGCGCCCGGCCGCGGGCTCCCATATACCGGACGGCAGCGATTCCGCCTTGAGCAGCGCGCGCACGGCGCCAGGTGGCGTCGAATACAGATCGGACCCGCGATCGGCCAGGCTATGTGTTCCGGGTTGTATGGCGTGATTGGCCATCAGCGGCCTCCCATTGCTGCGACCAGATCCAGGGCGACACCCAGCGGGCCTGACGGTGCGCCGCGGCCGTCGCGCAACAACGCTCCGCGGATCGTTTGGAGATCGGCGCCGAATTGCAGGGCGATACTGGCAGTGACGGCGGAATCTCGCGCCGCCGTATCGGCGTCGGTGTTTACTTTCCCATTGGTCAGGAAAATTTCGGCGAGCCGGCCGTCAGCAAATCGGCCGATCGTCGCGGTGAAGCGCATGCCCCGCCACTCGAAATCAAAGGATTTGTTGAGGCGTCTATTAGGTAAGCGCTCACGTTCGGTCATTCCCGACCTCCGGGGCGCACGCGCTCGAGAGCCCGCAGCACTCTCGCGACTTCGCCGGCGTCGGTTCGGCCGGTCGGAAGCACAATCTTGCCGACAGGGTTAGCGACGACCCGGCGCCTAAGCGCGCGGAGGAAGGCGTCGCGTAGCGCGGATTGGTCGTCGGGCTGATCGATCCGGCGGGCGCTGGTCACGGAAGCCGCTCCGGCAACGCCTCGAGGGCGGCGACCGCATCGGGATCGATCGGGCCGCAATAAGCCCGGCAGCAACGCACCAGCGCTTCGCGGGTCCGGCAGTATGCCCGGCCTTCCCAACGCGCCCCTGCCGCCCTTTCTGGCCCGTGGCGGCGTTGCAAAACCCATTGCACCGCGTCGCGGCATTCGATGAGACGCCAATGTTCGTTGAGGCGGACGCTGGGATACGCCTCGTCGGACTCGGCGACGACGGTGTGGGCTGGGTAGCGGCCTTGCGGGGTCGGTCGCAGCTTGCTAAGTGTGCCGTGCATTCGGGCCTCTCCTCAGGTTTGAGTGTTGTCCTTGACCAGACATCTCGGAATTGGCGCCCTGCGGTTTCACCGACCGCGGGGCGTTTCGTCGTGTGGGGATTAGGCAGCCCGGCCGGCGCGATCAGTCAGCGCCTTGCGAATCAACTTTTCCTTGAAGGCCTCGAGCATCCGGCGTGATCGGAAATTCCGGCCGCGAACTTTGATCTTGGGCGGAAAGTCGAGATCGGGATCTCGCTCCCAGCGGAAGCCGGACATCGACGTAATTCCTAGCTCGCGCCAGACTTCCGGATCCGGGACGAGCCTGTCAGCGTCGCGAGCAATTGGTGGCGCGTCTGTTTCACCGCGCAATCGACGCAGCTTCTCGGCGCGGGTCTCGGTGGTGGTAGTGGAATCCGTTCTTGGCATCGTTGCTCTCCTCCTTCGCGTAGTTGTCCATCGACAATAACGCGGCCCATCCGCAGCTCCGGGACGGTCACTGGCCTAAAACGGCGAGGGATCGTCCCGTGAGCTGATCGGATGCTTAGAGGGGAGTTGTTTAAAGCTTGAAGGAGCGGGCTACGGTGTTCGGCCCTTTGGGCGAGCGGCTTTGCGGTCCAGTTTCGCGCGAACCAACTTCAACTGCGCATTTTCGCGTTCGAACTTGGCTTCCCGAGCCAGCACACGCTTGCAGGCGCGCTCGAGCTCGAGCTCCGATTTGCCGGTTCGATATTCATAGATCCAACTGGCGATGTTGCGCATCGGACCGCCCTTGGTGCTCGTCGCCTTCGCTCGCGAGAAGCGTTTAATCAAGAGGTGCGCGAACAAGGCGGCGAGATCCTGCGTTCTGCCAAACTTGATGCCCGGCCCCCTAATCCCCCGTAGCCACTCGAGCCGATCCTCGAGCGCCTTCACCTCGGGGACCGTTGCCCGTAGGCGAGCAGCGGCAGCGGCAGCTTTGCCTTTTCGAAGCTGCTCGAGGAGAAGCTTTGCGGCCGTGCTTTGTGTCTTGGCATTTGTTATCGGATCCGTGAGCGGCGCCAAATCGAGATCGGCCTTGCACATGAGGTCTAGCATCACTCCGATTTCCCCGGTGACGCCTGCCCCCCTAACGCCTGGCTTCAGCGGTTTCAGTTCCGCGCGAATTGTTTCGGTGAGGTCTTCGCGAGAGATGGTCACGACGCGCCTGCATCCTCAGCCGCCCGCGCCCGCCTGCGCGGCAACTTAGCGACATTGTCAGGCTTGCCGCTGACCAACCCTTGCAGGTGCGCGGCCCAGCGCGCCAGCGCCTCGGCCTTTTCGTCTTTGAATTCGTAGCGCTGATAAACTCCGGCGACGCCGGCGAACGATCCGGAGACGTGATTCAACAGCCGCTCGATCACCGGCAGCGCGACACCGAGCGCGGCCAGATTGGACGCGAATGTCCGGCGCAGATCATGCAGCCGCCACGCCACGACGGGCTTGCCCGCGACCTCGGCCATCGCGTCGTCGAGATCGTGCTTGAGGCCGGAGAAGTTCGAGAGCGGCTTGCGGCCGTTGGCGGTGAAAGTGTAGTTGTCGCCGACGCGCGGCGCGCTGGCGATGATATCCAGCGTTGACTGCGGCAGCGGCAATGTGAGCGGCCGGTGATTCTTGGTTCTGCTGCCTGGAACGACCCAGGTGCCATCGGCCTCGAGCTCGGCGTGCGTCATACCGGAGGCTTCGCGAAGGCGGCAGCCGGTCAGCAACAGCAGTTTGAACAGGGCTCCCGCGGCTCCACCGACGTGATCGGTGGCCTTCCAGAATGTCACGATCTCGGCGTCGCTCAGCACCCGTTCGCGACTCGGCGGCGGCGCGGGACGAAACACGCCGGCCACCGGGTTGACCGTGACCCGGCGCTTGCGCTGCAACCAACCGAACATGACGCTGAGCGCCGAATGCAGCTTGCGCGCCCTGCTCTCGCTGCCGTGCTTGCGGGCTTCGTCGACAACGGCGTGTACATCGTGGCCGTCGATTCCCGTGACCGGCTTGTCGGCCCAGGTCTCGGCCAGCCCGGCCGGGATGATTTCCGGCTCGGTGACGGCAGGGTCGGCGTCGAGCGGATAGCGCAGCCCCAAGGTGGCGGCATCCTCGCGCCAGCGCCGTGGCCGCTTCGCTCCGCGTTTCGGCGATGTCTTGTGATCGATGATGAACTCGCGGACGCAGGCGCCGAAGCTGTTCGCGGCGCGGTCGGTGGCGGCGGTTTGCTTGCGCGATTCCTCGGCCTGGTGCTCGGCGATCACGTCGATGCCGCGCTGACGCTTGCGGTCGATCTGGGCGGCGAGCTCGCGGGCCTGCCCCAGGGTGAGCGCCGCGCCGGCCACCGGCTCATCACTGGTCTCTTTGTCGGCAAGGTCGACCGGGCCCAGGGTCAACTTGGCGCTGCGCCCGTCCGGCCGGCGCAGACGAACCGCCCAGCTCATTCGGCCGGAAGGCTGGATGATCAAACACAAGCCTCTGGCCCGGCTGTCTGGAATCTCGCGGCGCTCGGCCGTCGGCCTGTATTTCCGGATTGCGGGGGTAGTCAGAACGGGCATGTTGGGCCTCCGGGGTGGTGGCGCCGGTTGCGACACCGGTGTGATCTGGGGTAACGGTCGGGTAACGCCGGGTGGTCGTTATGCTGCGTTACCGATAGTTAGTTACATAGGCCTACTTATGCCGGAAACCTATGGGTTTTCGGGGTAAGACGCCAAATTATTGTTGGGCTAAGTTATGCTGCGTAAGGCCCGCAGCTCGGTCTTGAAAACCGGCGTGCCTGCAAGGGTACCGTGGGTTCGAATCCCACCCCTTCCGCCAGAATGCAGTACGATATTCCCCTCCAATCTTCGCCAAATCCCTCAAAATCATCAATAAAATAAGCCTTTTCTGAACTGGACACGTTCCCGCTCATTCGCCACAATTCACAATACGATCGTGGATGTAACTGTGGATGCAAGGCGCGATGGCTCGAACAACCAGCCGGCTCACCGCAATGAAGGTGAGCCAAACGAAGAAAGCCGGCATGTACGCCGATGGTGGCGGTCTTTACCTGCGCGTCGCCAAGGAAGGCAGCAAGCATTGGGTTTACCGATTCATGCTCAACGGCAGACCGCGGTGGATGGGGCTCGGTCCGCTTGCGCTCTTCGGCCTCCAGGAGGCTCGCGGGAAGGCGCTGGATGCTCGCCGGCTTCGTTATGAAGGGGTCGATCCCATCGATGCGCGGCAGGCCGCACGTGCCCAGGCGCGGACCGAAGCCGCGCAAGCGATAACGTTCAAGCAATGCGCTGAGGCTTTTATCAAGGCGCACCGCGCCGGTTGGCGGAACGCCAAACATGCGGCGCAATGGGAGGCAACGCTGGCGACCTACGCAGAGCCGATCATCGGGGCGTTGCCGGTGCAATCCGTCGACACCAGCCTTGTCGTGAAAGTGCTGGAGCAAGAAGTTCAAGATAGGCCGAACGAGACGGCTTCGCCTTTTTGGAGCGTAAAACCCGAAACCGCGATCCGTCTGCGCGGCCGGATTGAATCGATCCTTGATTGGGCAAAGGTCCGAGGGCATCGCTTGGGCGAGAATCCGGCACGCTGGCGTGGCCATCTCGACAAGCTGCTGCCGGCCCGTAGCAAGGTACGGCGCGTCGAGCATCATGCCGCATTGCCCTACGACCAAATGCCGGAGTTCATCGCGGGGGTGAAGATGCTGCCGGGAGTTGCGGCTCGAGCGTTAGAGTTTGCTATCCTGACCGCAGCACGCACCAGCGAAGTCGTTGGTGCACGATGGAACGAGATCAACATCGCTGAGAAACTCTGGACCGTGCCGGCCGAGCGCATGAAGGCTGGCAAGCAACATCGCGTACCGCTGAGCGTGCGGGCGCTGGCCATTGTGGTCGAGATGCAGCCGCTTATCGGGATTAGCGACGGCCAGGCCCCGGCTGATGCCTTTGTGTTTCCCGGCGGCAAGCGCGGCCGGCCCCTCAGCAATATGGCATTCCTGATGCTGTTGCGCCGCTTGAAGCGGAACGATCTGACGGCGCATGGATTTCGCTCGAGCTTCAGGGACTGGGTCGCCGAGCGCACCAACTTCCCGAGCGAGGTTGCCGAAATGGCGTTGGCTCACACCGTCAGCAGCAAGGTCGAGCAAGCCTATCGCTGCGGCGACATGTACGAGCGGCGCCAGCGCATGATGGCGGCCTGGGCGGCGTTCTGCAGTACGCCCAAAGGACGCCCCGAGAGCAACGTCACGGCGCTACCAGAATAGTGCGCGGCAAGCGCGCTTTTAACCTCAACAAGCTCGATCGAGCGCAATGCAACGGCGAGCCCCCAAAAGTCGAGTCAAACCGCTTGCCGTCGTCGGGACTTTTGATTTCGTTCGAATTTTGCAAAAAGCGACAGCAGGTCGATTCACGCGACGTCCCCTTAACCTCAACTCCCACAACCACAATCAGTGCGACCGAAGGCGGCGCTTTTATCTTGTCGTTCAAATCGAGCGCCCAACGTCTACTCCAAGCTACGATATTTCCCTCCGCCGAAATCGTGCATCACGCGTCAGCGGGCCTGCGGTTCATCTGCACGCCGATCGCTCACCGATGCATCGGTCGGTCGTTGCCAAACCGTCGTGCTCCCGCTGCAAACAGTGCGCTCGGCCAGCGATGTGCGTGACAATCGGACCGCGCTGTAGAACGCCGTCCAGGGCACGATTACTGACCTGGGAACGTCAGTTTCACTTCTGATTTTCATTCAATAACGGGACTCAAGCCGGACATTGCACCATGTCGGTTTTGCGCCTAGCAGCGGACATTCGTCGAGACGACTCAGATGTCGACGTCAGCGGTGGAAGCGGCGATCCCGTGCCTGCTGGAGAAGCACTGACAAGCGCCTGGGCCCCGGAAGAGGCCGGTTGCTGCTTGGCGAGAGCCCACGCTCGTCGCCGCGGCCATCGCTTGCAATTCGCGCTGGTATCACCGCCCAACTTGGCGCACGATACGATAACGGCGACGCCAGATCGCCGATTGCGGACCGAACACCGCTAGGAGGAAATCATGAACGCCCCCTTCCCGATCCCCGACACGATCGCAATTCCGCAGGAGTTCAGCGCCTGCTTCGCGGCGCAGCGCGCCGCCTATTTCGCCAATCCGGAGCCGAGCTACGCCGAGCGGCTGAACGATCTGAAATCACTGGCCCGGCTTCTGAAGGAGAACCGGGATGAACTGGTGGCCGCCATCAATCTCGACTACGGCCATCGCTCGAGCTTCGAGACCCTGTTCGCGGAATATTTTGTCGTGCTGGAGGGCATCCACGACGCCTGCAAGCATCTGAAAAAATGGATGAAGCCGCAGCGTCGCAAAATCGATTTCCTGACATATCCTGGCGCCCACAACCGCGTCCGACCGCAACCGCTCGGCGTCATCGGCATCATTGTTCCCTGGAATTTTCCAATCAATCTGAGCTTCGCCCCGCTGACGGCGATCTTTGCAGCCGGCAATCGCGCCATGGTCAAGATGTCGGAGAACTCGCGCAATCTCGCAATTCTCCTCGCCCGCATCAGCCCAAAATATTTCGGCGAGGACAAGCTCAAGTTCTTTGAGGATGGCGGGGGCCGCGGCCCGGCCTTCTCGTCTATTCCATTCGACCACATCCTTTTCACCGGATCCGGCACGACGGGCCGGGCCGTGATGGCCAATGCCGCGCGCAACTTGACGCCGGTGACGCTCGAACTCGGCGGCAAAGCTCCGGCGATCGTCGGGCCCGACTACCCCATCAAGACGGCGGCCGAACGGATCATGTGGGTGAAGATGTTCAACGCCGGACAGATTTGCACCAATGTTGATTACATCTTTCTGCCCGAGGGCAAGGAAAACGAATTCGCCGATCATTGCCGGCGCCTGATCGCCGAGCGCTATCCGGACATCAACGGCGCCGACTACACGTCCATCATCGACGCACGCTCCTTTACGCGGTTGCAGAACGCCCTGGCCGACGCAAAGAACAAAGGGGCGACCCTGATCAATCTCGCCGCGGCCAGGAGTCGAACGCGGAGCAGCGCAAATTCGCGCCGTATCTGGTGCTCAATCCTACCGAGGACATGGAGATCATGTCGCGGGAGATCTTCGGGCCAATCCTGCCGGTTCGTACCTACAGTGATCGCCAACAGGTCGCAGATTACATCAACACACATGATCGGCCGCTGGCGATCTACCCCTTCACGCACGATCGTGCGTTGCAAGAGTTCTATATCTCACGCGTCATGTCGGGTGGCGTGTCGGTCAACGAGGCACTGCTGCATGTGGGTCAGCACGACCTGCCGTTTGGCGGCGTGGGCGCCAGCGGAATGGGCCATTATCACGCTCGCGAAGGCTTCAATACCTTCTCCAAATTGCGCCCGATTTTCTACCAGGGGCCGATCTCGGCGGTCCAGATGATGTTTCAGCCGCCTTATGCCAACCGCGCCATGAAGATCCTCAATCTCCTCATCAAGTTGAAAGTTTGACTCATGCTGGACCGGGCTGGCAGGCCTGGAGGTCGAACTGATCGAGTGTCTGCTCGCGCACGAGGCGAGGTTCGGCCAAAGGGAAACGTTCGGCGCTGGAACGACCACAAAGGGCGAACATGGGGCGCTACACGGCTGACGTGGTCATTGTCGGCGGCGGCATCGCGGGAATCGTTGCGGCCTTCGATCTTCTTGCGCTGGGCAAGCGCGTGCTCATCGTGGACCGCGACAGCGAGGCCAATTTCGGTGGGCTGGCCAAGGAGAGCTTCGGCGGTATCTGGCTCGTCGATACCCCACAGCAGCGCCGTTCCGGTATCAAGGACAGTCCCGAACTCGCCTTGCAGAACTGGCTGTCGTTCGGAGAGTTCGAAGCCGATGGCGGCGTTAACGACCATCCCCGTCGATGGGCCGAAGCCTATGTGGCCGATTGTAGGCATGACGTTTACGATTTCCTGAAGGGCCACGGCATTGGCTTTCTGCCGATGCCATTGTGGGTCGAGCGCGGGCTGTTCGGCAACGGAAACGCGGTTCCGCGCTGGCATGTCGTGTGGGGCACTGGCCATCGCCTGACGACACGGATGATCGAAGTGCTGCGCGGCCATCCTGTCGCCGGCAAATTGGAACTGTTGTTCGATCACCGCGTCGAGCGACTGGAGGTTGCGGCTGGGTGCATTACCGGGGTCGGCGGCACGACTGAGGTCGATCACGCGGCCTTCACGGTGGAGGCCGAGTCGACCATTATCGCCTCGGGCGGCATTAACGGCGACATCGCCCGCGTCAAGGCGAACTGGCATCCCGGTTGGGGTCGGCCACCGCAAACCATCCTTAATGGATCGCATCAGTTTGCAGACGGTCTGATGCACGATGTGGCCGCATCCTGCGGCGGACAACTGACTCATCTCGACAGGATGTGGAACTATGCCGCGGGCGTACACCACTGGCGGCCGCGCAAGCCCGATCACGGGCTATCGTTGGTGCCGTCGCGTTCGGCGCTGTGGCTCAACTGGCGCGGCGAGCGGTTCGGCCCGATGCCGCTAGTAGGCGGCTTCGATACGCGCGATCTGGTCGGGCGGATCTGTGCCGAGGAGCGCGGCTATTCGTGGCAAATTCTAAACCGCAAGATCGCTCTCAAGGAACTCGCAATATCCGGCGCCGAATTCAACCCGAATGTCCGGGAACGCAACGCGCGCGGATTTGCGGTCGACACCCTCTTCGGCAATCGTTGGCTCTACGATCAGGTGACGAAAAATTGCGTCGATGTTGTCGTCGCGGAAACGCTACCTGAACTGGTCGCCAAAATGAACGCCCTGCAGGGCGACAACGCCGTTGACGAAGCGGCGGTGCGCGCGAGTGTGGCCTCTTACGATTCCGAGATCGACCGCGGGCCCGCTTTGTACAATGATGAGCAGCTGCGTCGCATCGCCCATCTGCGCCGCTGGAAGGGAGACCGCCTACGCATCGCCAACTTCCAGAAGATTATCAAACCCGGAAACGGACCGTTGATGGCCATTCGCCTGTTTATCGTGAGCCGCAAGAGTCTCGGCGGCATTCGCAGCGATCTGTCCGCGCGCGTGGTCGACGCGGCCGGGGCGCCGATCGTCGGCCTCTACGCGATTGGAGAGGCGGCGGGATTCGGCGGCGGCGGCATGAACGGCTTGCGCGCCCTCGAAGGCACGTTCCTCGGAGGGTGCATCTACAGCGCACGCCGCGCCGCGCGCGCGATCGGACGGTAAGGCCGTGGCAACGAGAACAAAGAGGAAACCAAAATGAAGACATCGGCGCGTGGCTGGCCGTTATGCGATGGAGAAAATTGGCTTGCGCCACACGGTCGGCATTTCGGGCGTCCATAACGAAAAGCTGATCGCTGACAACCCAACGTTTTATATTGAGGCAATCATTATGAACGGCGCCCAAGCTCTAATGCAGACCCTAGTGAACGCGGGGATCGAGGTCTGCTTCACCAACCCGGGCACCTCGGAAATGCACTTCGTCGCAGCGCTGGATTCGGCGCCGGGAATGCGCGCCGTGCTGTGCCTGTTCGAAGGGGTGGCCACGGGCGCGGCCGACGGCTATGCACGCATCGCGAACAAACCCGCCTCCACACTCCTGCACCTGGGGTGCGGCCTCGGCAATGGCCTGGCGAACCTCCACAACGCCCGTAAGGGCAAGGTCCCCGTCGTTAATATCGTGGGCGACCACGCCACCTATCACGTGCAATACGATGCGCAGCTGCAATCCGACATCGAGACTGTGGCGCGAAATGTCTCGCCGGGCTTCGTACGCACGTCCCGGAGCACGGCTGAGCTGTGCCGTGACGCTGTCGACGCGGTAAGGGCGGCCAAAGGCCCGCCGGGTCAGGTGGCCACGTTGATCCTGCCGGCCGATGTATCTTGGGACGCGGGCGGGATGGCCGAACCGGCGCCGCAGATCGTCCCGCCCGACGCGGCCGACGACTCCACGGTACAGTCCATCGCCTCCGTCATCAACTCGGGCGGCCGCACCGCCCTGCTGTTAGGCGGCCGCGCGCTTGGCGAAAACGCCATGCTGGCCGCCGCGCGCATCGCCGCCAAGACCGGCATCAAGGTCTATGCAGAAACCTTCCCCACGCGACTGGAGCGCGGCGCTGGACTTCCCGCTGTCGAGCGCATCGCTTATCTCGCAGAGATGGCATCGCTGCAGCTCAAGGAGATCGACAACCTGATCCTGGTGGACGCCAAGGCGCCTGTGTCGTTCTTCGCCTACCCAGGAAAGAAGAGTTACCTGCCGCCCGACAACTGCACGGCGCGCACACTCTCCACGCCCGAGCAGAACGCGGCAGGAAGTCTGGAGAAACTCTGCCGCACATTGGGCGCCGATCAGATCGTGCCCGAGCTTGTGACCGCATCGCGCCCCGGCCGGCCGCGCGGCAAGATGCTCACCGCTGAGAAGGTGTGCAAGGCCGTGGGACATCTGCTTCCCGCAAACACCATTATGATAGACGAGGCCATAACCTCGGGGCTGATGCTTTCCAAATTCACAGCCGGTGCCCCGCGGCACGACCTCATCACGCTGACTGGAGGCGCCATCGGCCAGGGCCTGCCCAACGCCATCGGCGCGGCGATAGCGTGTCCGGATCGTCCCGTGCTCGCCCTCATCGGCGACGGCAGCGCGATGTATACGATCCAGGCGCTTTGGACCCTGGCGCGCGAAAAGCTCAACGTCACGGCAATCATCTTCAACAACGCTTCGTATTCGGTGCTCAATGTGGAGCTTGAGCGTGTCGGCGCCGAAGACGCAGGCCCCAAGGCCAAAGCCCAACTCGATCTGCACGGGCCTGTGTTGAACTTCACCCAGATCGCCGAAGGCATGGGCGTGCACGCGGTACGCGCAGCCGAAACGGAAGAATTCCTGCGCGCGCTTGAGCGCGCTCTTGCCACGCCGGGTCCGCATCTAATCGAGGCTGTCGTGCCACCAGCATTGGCCGGCCTCAAACTCAAGCTGCTGCCGCACATCCTCGGTTCGTTGGACAGCATGCCCCAGCCGATCGCTCGCATGCTCAAGCGAAAGATCGCGCCTTGAGCGGCAGAAAGCATGATTTCAGGATCGCCAACGGGCGGCGGCGCCGGTGGAATGCGCGGCCTGCAACGGACAAAGCTTCGAAGGCGGCTACCGCGCGCCCATGATCGCCTGCCCCGCGCTAGGGTTTGGGGGTTCAATACGCCAGCGATTTTGGCCGTTCAAGGTCATCAGCGGAAATCGAAAAGCACCCTGCCCTCGCCCGCTTAAACCCCGAAAGACATCGCCCGGCACGACCGCGATATCTGCTAAGTGCACAATAGGCGACACGGCAAGGAGTTTGGAACGGCCGGTCGCGGCGGCCCTTCCATCGACAATACGCGTCGCGCCCGTTACTTCGTGCCAACTTTCGCGACTTCGTCCCAGGACGGGCACACCCGCGATTCCGGCGGCACGTCGTATGGCTGATAATTGTCTTTGGTGATGACGGTCGGCTTCAGCATGATTTCCGTAACCACCGGCTGGCCGCGCAGAGACCGGATCGCGATCATGGTGCCGACACAGCCCTGAACGAAACCGTTATAGTCGCCGCTCGCCAGAAGCTTGCCAGACTTGATCGCATCGATCGCCTCCTTGGTGCCATTAATGCCAATTACCTGCGCCTTGCGGTTCGCACCGTCGAGGGCCTCAATGGCGCCGACTGCCATGGCGTCGTTGGCCGCGAGCACGCCGTCGATCTGCGAATTGGACTGCATCAGGTTCTCCATAACCTGGAGTGCCTGCAGCCGCTGATAATTGCCGGGCTGGGAAGCGAGCAGCTTCGTACCCGGATTTTCCTTCAGCGCGTCGTTGAAGCCCCTGACACGGTTTACGCTCGTCAGCGAGCCCTTGACGCCTTCGATGATGACGACGTTGCCTTTGCCGCCCAGCGCCTTGAGCAGATAGCGGGCGGTCTCAAGCCCGATGCTGTAGTCGTCGGCGCCGACGAACGAGAGGAACTTGCCGCCAGCCGAGCGGTCGGTGATGTTCACGGCCGGGATCCCGGCCTCGTTGATCTTTTCGATGCCCGGCACCATCGCCTTGTAGTCGACTGGAGTGAAGACGATGGCGTTCGGCTTCTTTACCACGACATCTTCGATCTGGCTGAGCTGTTCGGGAATGCTGTCGGGCTTTGTCGGAATGTAGTGCAGCGTTTTTGCACTGAGCCCTTTCGCCGCGGCATCGGCGCCGACCCGTACTGCTTGGAAAAAGGGGTTGGTCTGGTTTTTCGTGAAAACGGCGATTGTCTCGCTGTCGGCCCGTGCGCCGGCCGCAAATCCGCCCGACAGCACCAGCACAGCGCAGATCAGTTTCTGGCATTCTCTCATGTCTCCATCCCTTTTCTGGTTTGTTGAAGTTTACAGAACATCATGGCGTACGACGGCGCGTTTTCGTGTCGACCCAGACGGCCAGGATGACAATGACGCCCGTGACGAGTGGCTGCCAGCTCGCGTTAACCGACAGCAAGTTCATGCCGTTCAGCACCAGCGTCAGAATCAGTGCGCCGACGAAGGTGCCGAATACGTTGCCGACGCCGCCGAACAGCGATGTGCCGCCGATCAGCACCGCCGCGATCGCAGGAAGCGTTAGGCTTTCGCCGATGTCGGCTTCCGCCGAATTCAGGCGGGCGAGAAACACGATCGACGCCAGGCCCGCCATCGTGCCGGACACCCCATAGACTAGAAGTAACCGTCGCGCGACCGGAATGCCCGACAGCCGTGCCGCAACTGGATTGGCGCCGGTCGCGTAGATCTCCTGGCCCCAGGTCGTCCGTTGCGCGAAGACGGTTCCGACCGCGAGGAAGACCAGTAGAAGATAGATTGGGATCGGCAAGCCGAACAGATAGCCGCTGCCGATCTGGCGAAACCCCGGCGGAAAGCCATGGATGGTTTCGCCGGCCATATACCAGTAGGTGAGGCCGTTGAGCACCCACAGCATGCCATAGGTTGCGATGAATGATGGGATTCGCAGCGCAGTCACCATGACGCCATTGAGGAGGCCGATGATACCGCCGGTGGTAAGCCCGGTAAGTACGCCGAGCGTGGGCGATCCCGTCTGATGGATAACCGTGCCAGCGAGGCAGGCCGAAAGCGCGACGTTGGCGCCGACCGACAGATCCAGTCCTGCCGTCAGAATCACCAGCGTCAGGCCGGATGCGATGAAGAACATCAAGCTCGTCTGGCGCAGCACATTGAGAATGTTGCTGAGGCTGAGAAAGGAATCGCTCAAGAACGACAGCGCCACACAGATCAGGAGCGCGGCGAGCAGCCGGTAGAAGACCTGAAGTGCGCCCCCCGAGAGGATGGAACGCGGCGGCGCGAAGGCTTGCTTGGTCAGGTCGGTCATGACCGGCTCCGCAACCCGTCGAAGAACAACGCGACGATGACGAGGAGCCCAACACTGGCGACCTGGATCGACGACGGTAGCGCCATCAGGTTGAGCCCGTTGCGCAGCACGCCGACCGCTATCACGCCCAGCACGGTGCCGAATAGCCAGCCATTGCCGCGTTCGAACGACGTACCGCCAACGGCCACGGCTGCGATCGCGTCGAATTCGAGACCGAGGCCCGCGGTCGGATGCCCGGAGTTCATCCGCGCGGTCATCAGCAGACCCGCGACGCCGGCCATCATGCCGCCGAGCGCGTAGACAGCGATCAGCAATCTGCTCGGCACCAGACCGGCATATTTCAAAGCCTCGCGATTGCCGCCGAGCGCGAATATGTAGGTGCCGAAGCGGGTGTGATAGAGCAGTATGTGAAAGGTGGCATAGCTGATCAGCCCCATCACGACCGGTACTGGCACGCCCGCGACGCTCGCCGAATAGATGTCGCGCACGCTGTGCGGGATGCCCACCACGCTCTGGCCGTCACTGATGATCAGCGACAGGCCCTGCGCCATGCCCAACGTACCGAGCGTGGCCACGAACGGGGGAATGCCGAGGGTCGCGACCAGCCAACCATTGACGATACCGAACGTGGCGCCGGCCAGAATCGCGGCGCCGAGGCCGAGCAGCATCGATCCGCTCGCCAGCGAAACGATGGCGACGACGAGGGATGCTAACGTCAACACGGCGCCCATCGACAGGTCGAGTCCCTCCGTCATGATGATCAGCGTCATCGGCAGCGCCAGCATCGTCAGAACTGTCGACTGCACCAGAACGTTGGTGATGTTTGCAGGCGACAGGAATCCCGGCGCAACGCTCCCGAACAAGACAACAAGCAGCCCCAGCGTGACGGCGACGCCGGGGATCCGTTGAAGCGGGTTGCCGGGCAGAGAGGTGACAGCCTCACCCATGATGCATCCCTAGCAAAACGATGTTTTCTTCCGTCAGCTCAGGGCGCGACAATTGCCCCACGATCCGGCCTTCCCGCATCACATAGGCGCGGTCGCAGACGTGGCAGATTTCCGCCTGCTCCGATGAAATCATCAGAGCGGCGGCGCCGTCAGCGACCAGCCGATCGATCAACGCAAAGATTTCGGATTTTGCGCCGACATCGATGCCTCGCGTCGGTTCATCGAAGATGAAGAGTTTCGCCCCGGTCGCGAGCCATTTGCCGATCACGACTTTCTGCTGGTTGCCTCCGGACAGCAGCCCCACCGTCTGCCTGGACGTTGGTGTTGCAATTCGCAGTTGCTTGACCAGTCCGTCTGCAACTCGTTTGGCCCGGCGCGGCTCGAACAGATGGGAGGGAAACAGCTTGTGCAGTGCGGATACGATGAGATTGTCGGCGACCGAGCGCAGCAGCGCGAGCCCCTCGCTCTTGCGGTTTTCGGGGATCAGCGCGATCCCGCGCCGGGCGGCCTGGTCGGGCCCCCCGGACATCCGCTGCCCGTCGAAGATGATCTCGCCTGCGGTCACCTTGTCCGCGCCGAAAATCGCACGCGCCACTTCGGTCCGTCCGGACCCGACGAGACCGCAAAGCCCGACAATCTCGCCTGCGCGAACCTCGAGATCGATATCGGATATCCCGCTCGCCGCTGCCAAACCCTTAACCTCGAGCAGCACTTTCCCGGGTTTTTGCGCAAAATGGCGCGGATAGCTCATGTCGACGGTGCGGCCGACCATCATGCGTACGAGCTGATCCGGCGATACGTCGCCGGGGCGGACTTCGTCGATGCGGCACCCATCGCGCAGCACGGTGATGCGATCGCCTAACGCAAAGACTTCGGCCATGCGATGCGAGATATAAATGATGGCGACACCATCGGCCTTCAGGCGCGCGATCAGCGCCAACAATAGTTCGGTCTCGCGATCCGACAACGCCGCGGTTGGTTCGTCCATCACCAGAATGCGGGCATTTTGACTGATGGCTTTGGCGATTTCCACCATCTGCTGTTGAGCGACGCTGAGCTTTTCTACCGTGATCGACGGATCGATCACGAAACCGATCGAGTCCAGAATGCGCCGGGCATCGCGCAAGATCCGCCGGCGGTCGATGGTGCCGGGAATGCGGCCGGACGGCTCGCGGCCGAGAAAGATATTCTGCGCGATATTGAGATAGGGGACGAGCGAGAACTCCTGGAAGATCACGGCGATGCCGAGTCTTCGCGCGTCGACGGTGGAGGAGATCGCGACCTTGTCGCCCTTATAGTAAAATTCACCGCTGTCGGCGCTGTCGGCGCCGCACAGCACTTTCATCAGGCTGGATTTGCCGGCGCCGTTTTCGCCGAGCAGCATGTGGACCTCGCCCGGCCACACAGCAAAAGACACGTCGTCCAGCGCCTTGACGCCGGGAAATTCCTTGCTGATGCCGCGCAATTCAAGAAGCGGCGCCATCGTTGGTGCGTCGCCCACGGGTTGAATGGCGGCACTCATCCGCGCGGCTCCAGCGATGACTGAAAGATCTTGCCGGGATTCATCAATCCCTTGGGATCGAGCGCGACCTTGATGCTACGCATGACATCGACAGCCTTGCCGAGTTCGTCCTTCAGGAAGTCGACCTTGCCAAGGCCGATGCCGTGTTCGCCGGTACAGGTACCCTCCATTGCGACGGCACGCGCAACCATGCGCGCATGTAGGGCCTTGGCGCGGGCGATCTCCTCGGCATCGGCGGGATCGACCAGAATCAACATGTGAAAATTGCCGTCGCCGACATGGCCGACGACTGGGGCGATCATCCCGACCGCATCGACGTCGCGTCGCGTTTCATCCAGGCATTCTGCAAGCCGCGAGATCGGCACGCACACATCGGTTATCATGGCACGCGCGCCAGGTCTGAGGCTCAACCCAGCATAGAGCGTGTTATCGCGGGCATGCCATAGCCGCGTGCGCTCTTCCGGCAGTCGCGCCCACTCGAAATCGAGCCCGCCGTGCTCTGCGGCGGTCGCCTGGGCCAATTTCGCCTGTTCGGCGACGCCGGCCTCGGTGCCGTGAAATTCGAAGAACAGTGTCGGGGCCACACGATAGCCGCGCCCGAAATGGCCATTGATACCGCGTATCATCACTTCGTCGAGCAATTCGATCCGTGCTACCGGAATGCCGGACTGGATGATCTCGATAGCGGTTTCGACTGCATCGTGCAAGGCGCCGAAGCTGCACACGGCGGACGAGATCGCGTGCGGCCAAGGATGCAGCTTCAGAGTTATTTCGGTAATGATCCCCAGCGTTCCCTCGGAGCCGACGAACAATCGCGTCAAGTCATAGCCGGCGGATGACTTTCGCGCGCGCCGCCCGGTGCGGATCACGCGTCCATCCGCCAGCACCACCTCCAGCGCCATCACATTGTCTTTCATGGTCCCATATCGAACCGCCATGGTGCCGGAGGCGCGCGTCGCCGCCATTCCGCCAATCGACGCGTCGGCGCCGGGATCGATCGGAAAGAACAGGCCGGTGTCCCGCAGTTGTGCATTGAGCTGCTTGCGCCTAATGCCCGGCTGCACAACGACATCCATATCTTTGTCGTTCAGCTTTAGAATGCTGTTCATTCGCGAAAAATCGAAGCAGAGTCCGCCGGCAACCGCTGCGGTGTTGCCTTCCAGTGAAGTTCCTGCGCCGAACGGCACGATAGGCACGCCGGCAGTCGCGCATAGCGCGACGATCTGCGCCACCTCCTGCGTGGCTTCCGGAAATACCACGATGTCGGGCGGTTGGTTCGCATGGTAGGCCTCGCTGCGGCCGTGCTCGTCCAGGACGCCGCGCGCTGTGGTCGCACGCGTACCAACCATCTCCGCGAGACGGTCGATGATTGCCGCTATGCCGACCGGGACTCCCATATCGTCCTCCCGAAATTCTGCCGTGCCGGACTCTTGGCGGCCCTTGCAGAGACAACAGCCGCTCAGACCGAACGAGCCTTACTCACAGCTTGCTTGAAATCTGAGGTCGTGGTTCAGATGATGATAATGAATGTGCGGTGCGGCTATCGGGAAAGGTTGAAAATCAAATTGCGTCGTGACTACCACGAAAATATGCAGATTGGAGTTAAATCCTGCGATCGTTGCAACCATCGACTTCTGATCAGACGGGCTTTGCGGCGTGCAAACAGCGTACTTACACGGATAAGGACAGCCTCCCTATCCGGCGGCCGAAGGTATCAGCCTAATGTCCGCGGGAACGAGTTCTCCTCTTGTTTGTGTGATCATTCGGGGGCGCGTCGGGACGCTCTCCTGTTGCTACGTCGATGATCGACTTCGCCAACCGGTTCAGGACGCGGACGTTTGGGGTGCTCATGGCACGACCATGATTGAAAACACGTCCTTGTCGAGCTGGAGCCAATCTAGGAAGTCCTGACCAGCTTCCCCCTTTACTTCGCAGGGGACGTCTAACAGGTCCGTCCGGGCCTTTCGCAGGGTCGCTATGGCGGCGTGCCGATCAGGCGCCCTAACGATGAAATACTGTTGGCACCCAGGGGCATCGTCCAACGGCGGAATGCGTGCAATGATCTTCCATGGCTTTTTCATCCTCCCATTATGCACCCCGACAAAGGCCGATGGGATTGATCTCAATCAAGGTCTCGGAATGCCGGATTTTGGTATTGCACCCTAATGAGATGAACCAATAAGGTGTTGCCTCTCTTCATCCGAGGATCCAGCCGGTCAGCCCCATGAATGTTTCGAACGCGTTAAAGCCGCATCTGATTCGCCCAGAGCATCTGGAACCGCATTGGCGTTGGGATCGGGCGATACCGTCGCACGGCCATATGTCGGTCGATTTCGAGCGCCGGATCGATTTCGATCGACTGCGCCACTATCGGCTGGCGCGGGCGCGGAGGGCGCTGAAGGCATCGACATGCGGCGCGCTGCTGTTGTTCGATGTTAACAACATCCGCTACGTCTCTGGCACCAAGATCGGCGAATGGGAGCGCGACAAGCTCTGCCGCTTTGCGCTATTGGCCGGAGACGGCGAGCCAATCGTCTGGGATTTCGGCTCGGCTGCTGTGCATCACCGCATCAACTGCGACTGGCTGGTGCCCGACAATTGCCGCGCCGGCATGCTTGGCATGCGCGGCACGGTGCCGCCGGCGGTCGGGTTGATGAAGGCACATGCCGAAGAAGTCATGAGTCTGCTGCGGACGGCGGGCGTCGCTGATATGCCCGTTGGCGTCGATATCGCGGAGACCGCGATGTTCTTCGAGCTGCAGAAGGCCGGCATGAAGGTCGTCGACGGCCAGCAGGTCATGCTGGATGCGCGCGAGATCAAGAACATTGATGAAATTATGCTGCTGAACCAGGCCGCCGCCATGGTCGACGGCGTGTATCATTCGATCTACGAGGCCTTGAAGCCCGGCGTGCGCGAGAACGACATTGTCGCGCTCGCCAACAAGATGCTTTACGAGATGGGTTCCGACGACGTCGAGGCGATCAATGCGATCTCCGGCGAACGTTGCAATCCGCATCCGCACAATTTCACCGACCGCATCCTGCGGCCGGGCGACCAGGCCTTCTTCGACATCCTGCAATCCTATCAGGGCTATCGTACCTGCTACTACCGCACTTTCAACATCGGGCGCGCCACGCCGGTGCAGCACGACGCCTACAAGAAGTGCCGCGAATGGCTGGATGTTGCGATCTCGCTGATAAAGCCGGGTGTTTCGACCGACACGGTCGCGAGCGTCTGGCCGAAGGCCGAGGATTTCGGCTTCCCGAACGAGATGGCGGCCTTCGGCCTGCAGTTCGGCCATGGCCTTGGGCTGGCGCTGCATGAGCGCCCCATCATCTCGCGGCTGGTGTCGCTGGAAAATCCAATGGAAATCAAGACTGGAATGGTGTTCGCGCTGGAGACCTATTGCCCGGCCAAGGACGGCTTCTCGGCCGCCCGCATCGAAGAGGAAGTCGTCGTCACCGACAAGGGCTGTCAGGTGATCACACTATTCCCGGCGGAAGAACTGCCGATCGCCAATCGCTACTGAGCATCAGACTGAAAAAGTCGAAGGAGAAGAAAATGGCAAAGCATTCCCTCGGCTGGATCGGTATGGGACGGATGGGATATCCGATGGCCGAGCGGCTGGTGAAGGCCGGCCATTCGGTGGCGATCTGGAACCGGACGCGTGCCAAAGCCGAGCCGCTGGCCAAGAAGGGCGGGCGGATTGTCGATCAACCTAACGAGCTTGCCCGTGAGGACATCGTGTTCACCATGGTGTCGACCGGCGGGGACCTCGAGCAAGTCTGTTTCGGCGAGAACGGGCTGCTCGCTGGCGCCTCCGGCTCGCGCCCGAAGATCCTGGTCGACTGCTCCTCGATCGGGATCGAGCAGTCGGTGGCGATCCGGGCACGGCTCAAGCAACTGGGCTGCGAGTTTGTTAGCGCCCCGGTCAGCGGTAACGGCAAATGCGTCAAGGCTGGCAAGCTTTCCATGGTCGTGTCCGGCCCAAAGCCGGCATTCGAGGAGGTGCAGCCTTATCTCAAGACCATCGCGGCCTCCGGCGTCTCCTATGTCGGCGAGGGTGAGCTGGCGCGCATCTGCAAGATCGCGCACAACGTCTTCCTCGGCGTCGTGATACAGAATCTCGCTGAGATCACGATACTCGCGCAGAAGGCCGGCGTACCGCGCCATGCCTTTCTCAATTTCATGAACTCAAGTGTGCTCGGCTCGACGTTTACGAAATACAAGAGCAATGCGCTGGTTAATCTCGACTGGACCACGACATTTACGCCGGTGCTGCTGCGCAAGGACCTCGATCTTGGCCTCAAGGCCGCACGCGATCTCGACGTCGCAATGCCGGTGACGGCGACGACGCGCGAGGCGCTACAAAGCCATATCGGGACGGCGACACTCAAGACCGACCCGGCCGCTTATCTGGAAATGGATTTCGCTGCGCTGTTGGAAACCGTAGCGCTCGCCGCCGGCACCAAACTCTCGCCCGAGAACGTACCGATGCCGACCGGGCTGGAGACCGAGGGCTGAGAACGTCTCAGGCTGAAGCTTAATATGATCGGCTTTTCTCCCTCTCCCCGGAGGCGCCACGAGACCAAGCGAGTTGGGCCGCGGATCGACTAGCCAGCGGTATTGTATTGCAGCCTTGCTCCCGCGCAATCGACGCATCGCCCAAAGGATGCACCGAATCAAATCTGTTTTCGTGGCTCGAGAAACTGGAGGCGGCCTTGTGCTCAGCTGGTTGTAACGCCCAACACCGCGTGCGCGGTATCGTCGATGACGTTGCGCAGCCGGGGCCGCGTTCGCCGAGCGCCATCAGAAGATCATCCTCTGTTTCAGATTGCTTCTGGTATCATCTGGATTGAACCGCACGGGCATTCCTGAACGCAGATACCGCAGCCCTTGCAATAGTCCAGGTTGAACTCAAAGCCCATGCCCGGCCCCAATTTGATCACGGCATTGTCGGGACATACGCCGTAGCAATTATCGCACTCGAAGCAATTTCCGCAGGACAGGCAGCGGCGCGCCTCATATAACGCGTTACTCTCATCGAGCCCTTTGACGACCTCTTCGAAGGTCGAAGTTCGGCGCGCTGTTTCCAGTATCGGTCGCAGCGTCTTGGGCGCTTCGCCGTAATACCAGGTGTTGAGCTTGTCGGCCGAAGCGATCTCGTGCTTCGGCGCGGGAACGTAGGTTTCGCCGCGCAGCCAGGCATCGATGTGTCGGGCAGCTTTCTTGCCGTGGCCTATGGCAACCGTGACGGTACGTTCGGAAGGCACCATATCGCCGCCGGCGAAAATACCGGCCACTCCGGTCATCATATTAGGACCGACCTGGACGATGCCGTCTTTGACTTCGAGGCCCGGAACCCCCTCCAGCAACGACAGATCCACATCCTGGCCGAGCGCGAGCACGACTGAGTCAGCCTGCAGGGTTTCTAACTCGCCGGTCGGCTGTGGAAAGCCCTTCTCGTCAAGCGCCATTCTTTCGACCGTGATCGATCCGGCCTCGACGTTTTTGATCGTCGACAGCCACTTCATCATCACGCCCTCTTCCAATGCCTCCTCGACCTCGAAGTCATGGGCGGGCATGCGGTCGCGGGTGCGGCGATAAACGATGACCGCTTCCTCCGCGCCAAGCCGTTTCGCGGTACGGGCAACGTCGAGCGCGGTATTGCCGCCACCGTAGATGACGACTTTGCGGCCGAGCAGCGGCTTGTCTTCACCCTCCATTGAGCGCAGCACCTGCACGGCATCTAGCACCTTTGCCGCTTCGCCCGCGGGAATATACGCCCGCTTGGCGATGTGGGCGCCGACCGCCAGAAAGGCCGCGTCGAAGCCGCCGGCGACCATGGATTCTCTGATATTGGCGACCTTTGCGTTGTAGTTGAAGACGACGCCGAGCTCCTCGATCCGTCTGACTTCCGCGTCGAGCACATCGCGCGGCAGACGATATTTCGGAATCCCGAAACGCATCATGCCGCCCGGAGCAGGACCTGCCTCCTGAACCGTCACGGTATGGCCGAGCCGCGCCAGATGATAGGTCGCCGATAGACCCGACGGTCCGGCGCCGACCACCAGCACCTTCTTGCCCGACGCAGCAGCGGGTGCGGCAAAACGCCAAGCGTTCTTTAGGGCGAGATCGCCAAGGAAACGCTCGACGGAATTGATGCCGACCGAAGAGTTGAGAACGGCGCGATTGCACGCGCCCTCGCAAGGGTGATAGCAGACCCGCCCCATGACCGCGGGCAGCGGATTGTTTTCGGTTAGCACGCGCCACGCGGCCTCGTAGTCGCCGCTTTCGGCATGAGCCAGCCAACCCTGAATGTCCTCGCCCGCGGGACAGGCGTGATTGCAGGGCGGCAGACGATGAACGTATTCCGGCCTCAGCGTGCGCCAGGAGCCGGTGTGATTGATCAGCGACGTTCCGACGTCAAGCGTAATGGCAAACGGGTGCTCCATGATGCCCTCACCCTTCTCTGTCGGCCGCGTCGACCAGCCCGTATTCAGCAATATTGTCGTCGCATATCGCCTGAAGCCGCGCGATCCGCGGGTCTTCATGGCCGCCCTTGAACAGATGTGAGAAGCGGCGCTGCAGCTTCAGATAGTCTTGGACCGGAACCGGGTGGCGGATCTTGCGCACTTGCGTGACCTTGCCATGCTCAGCCTCGAAGATCGGATATAGGCCGCTCTCGACGGCCAACCGCGCCAGGCGGATAGTGTCGTGCGAAGCCGATCCCCAGCCGAGTGGGCAAGGCACGTTGATCTGGATGTAACGCGCGCCGTGAATTGACATCGCCTTGATCACCTTGCGCTCGAGATCGTGCAGGTCTGCAACTGTCGCGGTGGCGACATAGGGGATGTTGTGCGCAACGGCGATTCTCGGCACTGATTTGCCGGTACCGAAAACATTACCGGGCTCGGGACCCAGAGTAGGCGTAGTCGCGGTGCGCGCGGTCGGCGGCGTCGCCGAAGATCGTTGTACGCCCGTGTTCATGTAGCCTTCGTTATCATAGCAGATGTAGAGCACGTCATCGTTGCGCTCGAACATGCCGGACAGGCACTGGAAGCCGATGTCTGTGGTGCCGCCGTCGCCGCCCTGGGCAATCACCCGCACTTCTGGCCGCTTCTTGACACGCATCGCGGCCGCGACACCGGTCGCAACGGCAGCCGCGTTCCCGAACAGCGAATGGAGCCACGGTAGTTGCCACGAAGTCTCCGGATAAGGCGTCGTGAAGACCTCGAGGCAGCCGGTCGCGTTGACGGCGATCAGATTGTTGTTGGTGGCGCGCATCGCCGCATCGATGGCGTAGCGGGCACCAAGCGCCTCGCCGCATCCTTGGCACGCACGGTGGCCGCAGGTCAGTGCGTTCGATCGGTCCTTCGAGGCCTGCACGCTGCGCTGCTCGTCGGCCACCAGCCGGTTGCCGACGGTAAAGGTGCCCTTCTGATAGTATTTCAGCTTCTGCACGGCATCTTCGGGGGCGAGCGTCGCAACGGGCGGGGTCATGGCGTGTTCCTCACTCGGCGGCCGGGGAGACAGATTTAGCCAGTTGGCGGAGTATGTTTTCGGCCGTCGGTCCGGACCGCCGGTTCTTGCGGGTGCGATGAATCTCCCGGCCGACGACGCGTTCGTTCAGGTCGAGAAAATTTGTCCCCTCCCAGGGCTGTACACTGGCTTGCCGGAACAAATGGTGCAGCGCGGCGCGCGTGATCGGGCGACCGCCAAGGCCGGCAACCGAGGAGTGCAGCCGCGGCGACCTCGGCAGATTGCGCAGCGCGACGTCAACATTATTGGCGAGCTGTCCGCCCATCCCGACCGCGATACTCTTCTCCACGACGACAACGTCCTTTGCGCCGGCGAGAGCGTTGCGCAGCGCATCGACCGGGAACGGCCGGAACGAAACGATGACGACGAGGCCGATACGAATGCCTTCCTCCCGCATCTCGTCGATGGTGTCTTTGATTGTGCCGCAGACCGAGCCCATCGCAACCACCAGCATGTCGGCATCCTCGGCACGATAGGTGCGCAACAGACCGCCGGATACACGGCCAAAGGCTTTCGCGAATTCATCGGAGAATTCGGGAATGAGCTTTAAGGCAAGCGTCTGCTTGTAATGGGCGAGGAAGCGCACCTCGGTGAAGGCTTCCGGGCCGACCATCGCGCCGATCGAGGCGGGCTCAGCGACGTCGAGCACCTGCACCGGATCGTAGGGCGGCAGATACGCGTCGACCTGTTCCTGCGTGGGGATGTCAATACGTTCCATCGCATGCGTCAGGATAAAGCCGTCGACGCAGACCATGACCGGCATCGATAATTCCTCGGCAAGCCTGAACGCCTGGATGTGCAGGTCGACCGCCTCTTGATTGGTCTCGGCAAACAGCTGCAGCCATCCGGCATCGCGCATCGACATCGCGTCGGAATGATCGTTCCAGATATTGATCGGCGCGCCAATAGCACGGTTGCCGAGCGTCATCACGATGGGCAGGCCGAGGCCGGAGGCGTTGTAGACCGCCTCGGCCATGAAGAGCAGGCCTTGCGAGGCGGTTGCTGTATAGGCGCGGGCGCCCGCGGCGGAAGCGCCAATTGCGACTGAGAGTGCCGCGAACTCGCTTTCGACGTTGATATACTCGCAGTTCAGCAGGGAGCCGTCCTTCACCAACTCGCCGAGGCCTTCCACGATGTGCGTCTGCGGCGTGATCGGATAAGCGCAAATCACCTCCGGACGGCACAGCGCGATGGCTTCAGCAATGGCATGCGAGCCTTCGACTTGCTTGAGCATCGGATCGCTCCTCAGGCTGCGCTTTCGGCGCGTTGCTGCGTCAGGACGAATTCATAGGCTTCCCTTGCAGCGGCGGTATTGGCGTCGCCGATCTTGCCGGGAAATGTCTGCTCGATGGCGCGTTCGACGCTGTCGAGCCGAACGTATCCAGTCAGGGCGGCAAACGCACCAAGTAGGGCCGCGTTCGGCACCGGACGTCCGACGTGCTTCAGCGCGATTTCAGTCGCCGGCACGATGACGGCGTGACCTTTCGGCAGGCGTTCGACGATTTGGCCGATATGGAGTTCGGCGAATGTCTTGTTGGTGTTGACCAGGAGATAGCCACCGTCGCGCAAGCCGGCGAATACGTCGATTACTTTGAACAGCGTCGGGTCCTGTACGATCAGGCAGTCCGGCTCCAGGATCGGTTCGCGCAGCCTGATTTCATTGTCGGCGATGCGACAGAACGCCACCACAGGAGCCCCGGTGCGCTCGGACCCGAAACTCGGGAAAGCCTGGGCGTGCCGCCCTTCAAAGAAGGCCGCAACCGAGAGCATCTCTGCCCCCGTGACGACCCCCTGCCCGCCGCGGCCGTGAATTCGAACCTGAAACATCGGCAGTTTCCTCGGCCTGTCGGCCATGGTTTAAAATAGCGCTTGGTCCCGTCGGCCACTTTGCGCTGAATCAAGCTCGTTGGAATTCCTTGGCACCAGCAGAATCGACGAAGAGCGTAGACGCTTCATTCGCGCAAGCATGAGGAGGAAGTGCAGCTTTACGCTTTCGATATCCTGGCGCTCGATGGCGAGGACTTACGTGGTCTGCCGTTATCGCTTCGCAAGACGAATTTGGCCCGCCTGCTGGCGCGCAGGCCGGATGGCAGCTTCGGCGGGGCCTATGTTGAATTTGTGCGGACCGCGCGAATGCGACCTCATCGGTGACGGCCTGCCGGTCGATATAGGTGTCGTTGTCCCGGTCGCCCATGCTCAACAGCCGGTTTTGCCGGACCTGGATCAAGCGTTCCGGCGTTGCGTCCTGCTTGCGGATATGTCTCGGTTGGGTGCAAGGGATGTCCGTTGTGCCAAGCGGTGCCATCGGAAGCCGCTGTAATGATAGAATGTTCGATTTGACCACTCGATGTTCTGAAGCAGATACTGGTGATGTTCTGCAGCGCGTCGTCATCGTCCTTTACTCAAAAGTATCCGCGATTAGTTCGCTACCTTCGGCGCGCAGATGACCCGCCAGCCAGCCTAGCATCTCGCCCAACGCGCGGCAGAGCCGTGCCATACCCGCACAGGCCGAGGCCGCTCAACCGGCCGAATAGAACTTTGAGCGACGTCTCCTCCGCATCATTTTTTCAGACGTCAAGCCGCGTCCCAGCCAAGTCCGTTTGTCCGCCAACTGTGGACATGCTGCGACTGCATCGACATGTCGGTTTCGTGCCACAACCAGACTAGTCAACGATCGACCGCATTGCGTTTTTTGGACTTGCCCTCGGTCGCGGAAAGCTCCGACGTAATCCACTCGGCAAAGGCGCGCACCGCGCGGCGCTGTCGGCTGGCGCGCGGAAAAACGAGATAATGGCCCACGTAACAGACATCGACCGAACGGCCCTCCAGTGGGGCGACCAGTTTGCCTGTCGCGATTTCACGCTCTGCAAGCAGCGTCGATTCGAGAGCCACGCCGAGACCGCTCGAAGCCATCGCAATCGCAAGGAAGCTGCGGTCGAAACGCATACCGTGAATTGCAGGCGATTCAAGACCGTTGGCCGCGAACCATTGGTGCCACTGAATCCGTTTGACCTCCGACCGGATGAGTACCTGGCCAAACAGGTCTTTCGGCTTGCGAATCCTCTTTGCGATGTCCGGAGTGCAAAGTGGGGTGACGGTTTCCTCGCCCAGTGGAATGATCTCGTTTCCTTCGCCCCTCGGCTGACCATAGACAACATCGATATCGAAATCGTCGTTGCTGAATCGGGCATATTCGGTGCTAGCCGCGAGCCGAACCTCCAGTTTAGGCTCGGCGGCGAGAAACTGAGCGAGACGAGGCGCCAGCCATTGCGCCGCAAAACTTGGCGCGCAGTGCACCCTAAGCAATTGCGGCCCACGACCAGCAACTTCCTCCATGCCTCGCCTCAGATTGTCGAACGCGGCGCCGGCATGACGCATGAGGTTCTCGCCAGCGGGCGTCAACCGGACCGATCGGGCGCTCCGCTCAAAGAGCGTCGTGCTCATCGTGCTTTCAAGCTTGCGGATGGCGTGGCTGACGGCACTCGGCGTCAGATGGAGTTCGTTTGCAGCATCACGAAATGAGCCGGTGCGCGCGGCCGCCTCGAAGGCACGGATCGCCGAGATCGGAACACTGGAGAGCAACATTCGATAAGTGAACCAGATTCATCTATTCAAGACAACTGCGCGTTTGTCGGAGCGCAGGCCACGGCGTAATCGATTTCCCCAACAAGACGGGCGCCAGACAGTGGTGCCTCGGAAAGCAAACTCAGGGAGGAAGGCATGCTGCTTGGCGGCAAAACAGCTGTTATTTCGGGTGCGGCCTCGCCGCGAGGGATAGGTCTTGCGACCGCCCGGCGGTTCGTGGCGGAAGGCGCCCGTGTCGCAATCCTCGATATCGACGGCGCCGCTGCAGAAAGTGCAGCGCGAAATCTCACCCCAATTTCGGGAAAGCCGCATCTTGGTCTTGCCTGTAACGTGGCGGACCAGGCTTCCTGCGCGAAGGCCATCGAGGCCGTGATCGCAGCCTTCGGTCAAATCGACGTTTTGATCAATAATGCCGGCGTCACGCAGCCCGTGAAGCTGCTTGATATCACAGCCAGCGATTGGGACCGCATACAGGACGTCAACCTGAAGGGCGTTCTCTTTCTTTCACAGGCGGTCATCCCGCATATGCGTCGGCGCAAGGCCGGATCCATCGCCTGCATGTCTTCCGTCTCGGCACAGCGTGGCGGTGGCATTTTTGGCGGACCTCACTATTCCGCCGCGAAGGCCGGCGTTCTTGGGCTCGCAAAGGCAATGGCACGCGAGTTCGGGTCCGATAGCATCCGTGTCAATTGCGTAACGCCCGGCCTGATCGGGACGGACATCACCGCGGGTAAACTCACCGACGAGATGAAAGCAAAAATACTTGAAGGTATCCCGCTCGGCCGCCTCGGCGATGCCGATGACGTGGCGGGTATTTACACTTTCCTGGCTTCGGACCTTTCCGCCTACGTCACCGGTGCCGTCATCGACGTCAACGGCGGCATGCTGATTCACTGATCGCGCCACACGAGGAAGACATCAATGGAACCGATCACGAAAACATTCGCCAACGCGCCCACACTCGTCGAGCGCGCTCACAACATCCGCCGCAATGCGCTCCGCATGGGCGAGGTGCAGGGTCAGGGCTACATCGCGCAGGCTCTCGACATCTCCGACGTACTTGCGGCCGCGTATTTTCACGCCATGCGCTATCGGCCGGAAGATCCGACCTGGGAAGGACGCGACCGTTTCCTGCTGTCAAATGGGCACTATGCGATCGCCCTCTACGCGGCATTGATTGAGGCCGGGATCATTCCCGAGGCTGAACTCGAGACCTATGGTTTCGACGAAAGCCGTCTGCCGATGTCGGGCATGGCGTCCTACACGCCGGGAATGGAGATGTCGGGCGGGTCGCTCGGCCTCGGTCTGAGCATTGCCGTCGGCATGGGGCTTGGATTGAAACGCAAGGGCTCCACAGCGCGGGTCTACACCCTTTTCTCCGACGGAGAGCTCGATGAAGGCTCGGTCTGGGAGGCGATCCAGTCAGCAGCGCACCACAAGCTCGACAACCTGATCGCGATTGTCGACGTCAACAATCAGCAGGCAGACGGCCCTTCGACCCAAGTCATGGCATTCGAGCCGCTGGTCGACAAGCTGAAAGCGTTCGGCTGGTTCGTCCGAAGGGTCGACGGCAACGACCTTAATGCCGTGATCGCGGCTTTCGATGCTGCCAAGGCAGACCCCGAGCCGAGGCCACGCATGATCGTCGCCGACACGCTGATGGGCAAGGGCGTTCCCTTCCTGGAACAGCGCGAGAAGAACCATTTCATCCGTGTCGAAGCACACGAATGGCAGCTTGCACTTGCAGCACTCGAGGCCGGGAGGCAGTCATGAAATCCGCAACATCGGCCCCATCCGGAAAGCCGCGTCTAACCACGTCTGCGATGATCGCATCGATTGCGGCGGATGGACAAAAAACCAAGCCGGCGCCGTTCGGGCACGCGCTGGTCGAACTCGCGCGCAATCGCTCCGATGTGATCGGCATGACGGCCGATCTCGGCAAATACACCGACCTGCATATTTTCGCCAAGGAGTTTCCTGATCGCTTTTACCAGATGGGCATGGCCGAACAGCTTCTGTTCGGTTCGGCCTCCGGGTTGGCGGCTGAAGGCTTCACGCCGTTCGCGACGACTTACGCGGTGTTTGCGTCCAGGCGCGCCTACGATTTCATCCACCAGACGATTGCCGAGGAAGACCGCAATGTGAAGATCGTGTGCGCGTTGCCCGGCTTGACGTCTGGCTACGGACCGAGCCACCAGGCGGCGGAGGATCTCGCGCTGTTCCGGGCCATGCCGAACATGACGGTGATCGATCCCTGCGATGCGCTCGAGATCGAACAGATCGTGCCTGCGATCGCCGCCCATCGAGGGCCGGTCTATATGCGCCTCCTTCGCGGTCAGGTGCCAGTGGTCCTCGATGAGTACGACTATAAATTCGAGCTTGGAAAGGCGAAGCTGATCCGCGGTGGCAAGGACGTCCTGATCATCTCGTCTGGCATCATGACGATGCGCGCGCTCGAAGCAGCCAAGACTCTTGCAGACGATCGCGTGCAGGCAGCCGTGTTGCACGTCCCCACGATCAAGCCGCTCGACGCAGAAACGATTCTCCGCGAAGCCGGCCAGTCCGGTCGGCTGGTCGTCGTCGCCGAGAACCACAGCGAGATCGGTGGCCTCGGTGAGGCGGTTGCCGCGCTGCTGATGCGCTCAGGCACCCATCCGACTTTCCGGCAGATCGCGCTGCCTGACGAGTTTCTCGCCGCCGGTGCACTTCCGACATTGCACGATCGTTACGGCCTCTCCACCGTCGCGGTCACGACGGCGATCAAAAGCTGGCTCTGAATTCATCATCATCATCATCTCGTTCCTGAACAAGGATGCATCGGCTCAAGCCGCGAAAGGATACGATATGAAGACCATCGCTTTCGTCGGGCTCGGCGCAATGGGTCGGCCCATGGCTCGGAACCTCATCAAGGCCGGGTTCGCCGTCCAGGGCTATGACGTAAATCCTGCTGGTCTTGAGGACCTCCGGGCCGCCGGCGGCGTGCCAACCGGCTCCGCCAAAGAGGCCTTCGCAGGTGCCAGCGCCATTGTGTTGATGGTCGTTAACGCCGCCCAGGCCGAGGCAGTACTGTTCTCGAATGGGGCGCTTGAAGCGGCACCAGCCGAAGCAACCGTTTGCCTCATGGCGACCTGTCCGCCGATGCAAGTCCAGGCCATCGCTGAACGCGTCGCGATGACTGGCCGGCGTTTCGTCGATTCTCCGGTGTCCGGTGGCGTCGTCGGCGCTACCGCTGGCAGCCTCACCATCATGGCCGCAGCGCCCAAGGACTTATTCGAGTCGATACGGCCCATGCTCGAGGCGATGGGCAGTCGCACTCTACGCGTCGGGGATAAGCCCGGACAGGGCGCCACCGTGAAGACGGTAAACCAGCTTCTCTGCGGCGTTCATATCGTAGTCGCGGCGGAGGCACTCTCCCTGGCCGAGAAGATCGGGGTCGACACCAAGTCGATGCTCGACATCTTGGTCGGCACATCCGCCGGAAGCTGGATGTTGGGGGACCGGGGTCCCCGCATGCTCGAAGCCGATCCGGAAGTGACGAGCGCAGTCGACATCTTTGTCAAGGATCTCGGCATCGTGCTCGAAGCTGGCCGGGAGACGAAGACGGCGCTGCCGATGACCGCGCTGGCCTATCAGCTTTTCAATTCGACCTCTGGTCGCGGCGAAGGAACCGCAGATGACAGCCAGGTTATTCGCGCCTACCGCGCCCTAAATGGGACCACCACCTAGCAGCCCGTATCAAAACACAAAACAGGAGGAAACGATCATGACGACCCGCTATAAGCCGACGCGCCGCGCCATGCTGGCGGGCGCCGCTGCCTTCCCTCTGCTCACAATGCTCAAATGGCCCGCAAGCGCAGCTGAGTTCGAGCTCAAATACGCCACCGGGCAGGACCCGACCCATCCGGTCAACCTCCGCGCCCAGGAAGCGCTGACCCGAATCCGCGAGGCGACCTCGGGCCGGGTCGAGATCAAGCTCTTTCCGGCCAACCAGCTCGGCTCCGACACGGACCTGCTGACGCAGGTCCGGAACGGCTCAATCGAGTTCTTCAACCTGTCATCGCTCATCCTGGCGACTCTCGTGCCCATCTCAGGGATCACCAGCGTCGGCTTCGCCTTCAAGAACTATGACGAGGTCTGGGGAGCCATGGACGGTCAACTCGGCGACCATATTCGTTCCGAGATCGCGAAAACGCCGATCTTCACCGTCTCGAAGATATGGGACAACGGCTTCCGCCACGTCACGTCATCGACCCGCGAAATCAGAGGCCCGGCCGATCTGAAGGGCTTCAAGCTGCGAGTACCGCCAGCGCCTCCTCTAACTTCCCTGTTCAAGGCGTTAGACGCCGCGCCCACGCCGATCAACTTCAACGAAGTCTACACCTCACTTCAGACCAAGGTGGTTGAGGGCCAGGAGAACCCCCTTGCCATCATCGCGACGACACGGCTCTATGAAGTGCAGAAGACCTGCAGCCTGACGGCGCATGTCTGGGACGGCTACTGGGTGCTTGGCAACAAACGTGCTTTTGCCAAGCTGCCGGCCGACATACAGGCAATCATCACCCGCGAACTCGACAAGTCGGCGGGCGACCAGCGGGCCGATATCGCGACATTGAGTGACAGCCTGAAGGCGGACCTGAAGGCCAAGGGCATCACGTTCATCGATGTCCAACAAGACGATTTCCGAAAGGCGCTCGCCAGCACAAACTTCTATGCTGAGTGGAAGCAGAAATACGGCCCCACCGCGTGGGACCTTATGGAGAAGGTCTCCGGCAAACTCGGCTAACCAGGCAACCCGCAAGCTTTTCAGGCCGCGAGCGGGTCCTTTTTTACTGGAGAAGGCAGTCATCGCCCCCAGTCAAGCAATATTGAACGGGAGGAATAGGCCATGAACATTGTCAGCGAGACAAGCGACATTTCGCATTGGGATGCGGAAGCGGAGCGAGGCAAACCTATTCCGTGGCTCGAGCGGCTTAACGACATCGTCGGGATGTTGGTTGAGTTTCCGGCCGCGCTGCTGGTCGCGGCCGAGGTCGTTGTGCTCCTCATGGGTGTGATCTGGCGCTACGTTCTGCAAACGCCTCTCGTCTGGTCGGACGAACTCGCCTCAATTCTCTTCCTCTGGCTCGCGATGCTCGGTTCGATCGTGGCGCTGCGCCGCGGCGAGCATATGCGAATGACGGCCATTGTCGGCAAGCTCCCGCGGCATCTGCGTGCCTTCCTCGACTTGATCGCAATCGCGGCCGCGCTCGCCTTCCTGCTTTTCGTTGTGCGTCCGGCCTATGAGTTCGCCGAGGACGAGATGTTCGTCACGACCCCATCTCTGGAGATTGCCAATTCTTGGCGGGCCGCAGCGTTGCCGATCGGGATGGCGCTGATGATCCTCGTCGGTTTCCTTCAGATCTTCCGCTTCGGCCGCCTTTGGACCAGCATCCTCGCCCTCGGGACGGTGGCCGCAGCCGTCGCCGTTACCGCGCTGTTGGGCCCCTACCTTCAGGGGCTTGGCAACTGGAACCTGCTCATTTTCTTCGTCCTTGGCGTCGGCTCGATGGTACTTTTGGGCGTGCCGATCGCATTCTCATTCGGTCTTGCAACTTTCGCTTATCTCGCGCTCACGACCTCGACCCCGACCGTCGTTGTTGTGGGGCGCATGGACGAAGGCATGAGCCATCTGATCCTGCTCGCCGTACCGCTCTTCGTGCTCCTTGGCCTGCTGATCGAGATGACGGGGATGGCGCGCGCGATGGTCGGGTTCTTGGCGAGTCTTCTCGGTCATGTCCGCGGCGGGCTCTCCTACGTCCTGATCGGCGCGATGTACCTCGTCTCCGGAATCTCGGGCTCGAAGGCCGCCGACATGGCAGCTATCGCCCCGGTCCTTTTCCCGGAGATGAAGCAGCGCGGCGCGAAGCCGGGCGAGCTCGTCGCACTGCTTGCAGCCACAGGCGCCCAGACGGAGACGATCCCGCCTTCGCTCGTGCTGATCACCATCGGTTCGGTAACAGGCGTCTCAATTGCGGCGCTCTTTACCGGTGGGCTACTGCCGGGAGTCGTGCTCGGCCTGACTCTCGGGGCGCTGGTCTGGTGGCGCTACCGTGACCAGGATCTGTCCGGGGTGCGCCGCGCCACTGGTCGCGAGATTGGCAAGGCATTCCTGATCTCGCTTCCTGCGATCGCCCTCCCGTTCATCATCCGGGCGGCCGTGATCGAGGGGGTCGCGACCGCGACCGAGGTCTCCACGATCGGCATCGCCTATACGGTTCTGGCCGGGCTTCTGGTTTATCGACAGTTCGACTGGAAGCGCATTTATCCGATGCTGGTGGACACGGCCTCGCTCTCCGGATCCATTCTGCTCATCATCGGGGCCGCAACCGGCATGGCTTGGGCCCTCACCCAATCCGGCTTCTCGAACCTGCTCGCCGAAGTTATGAAGGGTCTTCCCGGCGGCATCCCGACTTTCCTGGCCGTCTCGATCCTCGCCTTCGTCGTGCTGGGCTCAGTGCTCGAGGGCATTCCGGCCATTGTGCTCTTTGGCCCCTTGCTCTTTCCGATTGCGCGGCAGGTAGGCGTGCACGAGGTACATTATGCCATGGTCGTGGTTCTGGCGATGGGCATCGGTCTCTTCGCACCTCCGTTCGGCGTAGGTTATTACGCGGCCTGTGCCATCAGCCGCATCAACCCCGACGAAGGAATGAGACCGATTGTCGGCTACATGATCGCGCTTTTGATCGGCACCATTATCGTCGCTGCGGTACCGTGGATATCAATCGGATTCTTGTAAAGAAGCTTCTGATGAAGCAAGACGCGAGAACTTCTGAGCCGCCGCGAAACGCGGCGAATGAGACTAACTCAATCGCAAAGGTCATGATGTAGGTCGATCGACATGCATTGCCCGATGAGCTCCGGGGAGTCATCGACGAGCAGCTGGATGCCGGCCGCGGGTCAAAAGCTGACTTGACGGCTCCCAAGTTAGGCCCATGGGTTAGCAGCGAGCCACCCCTGTGCGACCGAAACTTACGCAAAGCCGGCCAGCATTGGCGTTTTGGGCTGTGTTGCCGGATCGCCACTCCCGCAAAGGAAATACGACTGACCACCACCCGACCGTGGGTTCAATATGGCCTCAGCCCGCCCGCTTCCATAAGTTGCGACCATTTCCTATCCACGCAATTCTCGGGACTACATTTCGGGGGAAAGCCATATGAGGCTGCATTTTGGAATGGTCGTCGCGTCTGTGACGTTGCTCGGCAGCGCCGGAATCACATCAGCGGCTGATATGCCGGTGAAGGCTCCTCCTCCGGTTGCGCCGGTCTGGAGTTGGACCGGCTTCTACGTAGGTCTAAATGGCGGCTATGGACAAAACGATTTTACGGGTGACCGAACCTGTATCAACCCCGCAGGCGCCTTCTTTGGGAGCGGTTGCACGCCAAATATCGTGGGCCACGTTCTTACCCCGAGCGGCGCGTTGTTCGGCGGCACGGCGGGCTACAACGTTCAAACGGGGAGTTTTCTGTACGGTTTCGAGACCGACATTCAATGGTCGGACATAAAGGCTTCCGCTATTGTGCCCGTAGGGCTCCCCGCGGCGCCTCCCGGCAATTACATCGCCAGCGAGGATTTGCGTTGGTTCGGTACCGCCCGTGGACGAATCGGCGTTTTGCCTGCTCCGCAACTGCTTGTCTACGCGACGGGCGGTGTCATCTACGGTAACGAAAACATGGTGGCCACGACGGCCTTCAATGGGGGATTCACGTATCCGGCCGCCGCCAGCTCGACGCGCGTTGGCGGAGTGATCGGCGTCGGCGTCGAATATGCCTTCACACATAACTTCACCGCAAAGCTTGAGGGTCTCTTTTATGACATGGGAACCCTGTATCCTGGTTTCCTTTGCCCTGCAGGCGCAACGACTTGCTCGACTGGCTTTAACGAGGGTGGAGCTTTCTCGGAAAGAGGTTTCATCGTTCGTGGCGGGTTGAACTGGCATTTCAATCTCGCCGGGCCGATCCAGGCGCGTTACTGATCCCTGATCATCGGCGGTTCGTACTGCGAAGGTCCCGGCATCCAGGCTGGGGCCTTTTCACGTGAGAACGACCGACGTGGTTGTCAGATTCTGTCTATTGAACCGCGCTAAGCATCTGGATTCCGTTGCCGAGAGCGCGTGTCCGCATAGGGTCAATCGCTACCGAAATGGGCTGTCCACCCATGTCTGCTTTTCCCCCGTTTTCGACCATTGAGCGGGCATTCCAGGAGGTCAGATTCTGCATATAACCGAAAGTACGATGTTGCCACATCGAGGCGGTGGCCTTCTAAGCGTTGGCCAAGGCAAATCTCCCCGGCGTGGATTCATTTCGGACCATTGTGATCGGCACCTTGCTGCGTTGTGCCGACGATCACCTGGGTGATCGACATAGCGCGGCAGCGATCGACACGATTTTTTGAAGGTCTTTCCGGACCAGGTGGCCGACGATTGCGCTAGCAATACCGACCTGGACGCTACGGCTGTCGCAATCGATACGTGCTCCGAAACGATTGCGGAGATTGTGCGGCTCGCCAAGCTGTCATGGGTTGAGTATGACCGCGAACGCAGTGGCGCCGCGAAGCGTCTCGGCATACGGGCAACGACCCTGGACGTTGAGGTTAAGGCGCGACGCGGTGTTGTGGACGTCAAGGCCAGGGCCGCCCGTTTGAGCTTCCGGGAATCGAGCCCTGGCCCGAGGCTCTCGAAGGCGCCGCGCTACTCCTGGAAGTCACCGCTACCATTCGACAGTTTGTGGTCATGCAGACGGCGCAGCAGAGATCTTGGCTCTTTGCCCTTCATACGCATTGCTTCGATTGCTTTATGCATTCGCCCCGGTTGGCGATCACGAGCCCGAAAGGGATGTGGAAAAACCACACTGCTGGATGTCGCAGCGCGTCTCGTGGCGCGACCGGTCGACACGGTCGACGGTCGAAAAAATCTTTTGACGCTGATGCTCGGAGCTGGCGTCGCAATCTCCGATCAGCTCAAAGCCGAAATTTGGTTGGAGGCTGTGCCATCGAAGACGGCAACGATCAAACGCGGCCACTACCATGATTGGCTCGAAGTGATACTGGCAACCGGCGAAGACGTTTACCGAATGGACCGGTGTCATCAAGGTGCTCGGGGTGCCGAAATGACTGCGATCAAACAAAGGAAACCGGGACAATTGTCCCGGTTTCCCGTGACCATCGAGCCCGGCTGGTACGCGATCTTTGAGCGCGGCCAGCTTGAGATCGACAACCCGGTCACCCGCCGCGAATTCTATCGCGAGCAAAAAATTCCCGATCGGGCCATCAGCGCGCTGAACCGCGAGTGGCATCGATGTCAGACCGCGCTAGCCCGCTACAACAAGCTGATGTCGAGTGAACCATGCGGGCCAGATCAGACCTCGTCGTCGCGGTGTTGATCGTGATCATGATGCTGGCGATGGCGATGGCGATGGCGATGGGGTGAGACGCGATGCGCGGCCCTCGCGTCAAGGATATGGAGGGCCTGCGTTTCGGCCGGCTGATCGTGCTCGGACTATTGCGACTTCTTCCATTCATCCGTCAGAAGCCCTGAAAAGCCCCAGTCTTCTTCTTCAATTTCCTGAATAACGACATGAATATGTTCTGGGCGTTTTCCAAGCACGCGGACCAACGAATGCGTAACATCTTTAACGATTTCCGCCTTTTGTGATCGGGTCGCGCCGCGTGTGATTTGGACATTGACGTAAGGCATCGACATCTCCTGAGCAGACTGGGATGCAGCTCCTACCCATACTATGGGGGACTGTCACGGTAGCTTACATAAGTTTTCTGTTCCGCTGCTACTCACACCCCGATATGCTGGCAGCATGTATCGCGGCCGGCCAGCCCGTGCTGGCTGGCATTGTCAGTGCGACTGCGGCGCTGAACTCGTCGTCGCCGGCAGTGCGCTGAGGGAGGGCCATTCGGTGTCTTGCGGTTGCTGGCGCGAGGAAAGAAAGCGTGGCCGGCATACCCCCTCGCGGCCTTCCACCCGTCGAATTCCCGGCGCGCAGGTGAAGTCGGAATAATAGTTGGACCCAAAACTAACTACCCGCTTGGACGATGCCCCCGCCATGCGTTAAATCCACACCGTCGAATAGGCACCCGCCGCGCGGCAGACGCACCGGCGGGGCTTAGCCGCCTTTTCGGCAGGTACCATCACGGGTACCCCCTTGCCCCCCTCACCTTCCAGTAAATCGCTGCGCTGCAGGCACTTCTTGCACGCTTTTAGCAGACACGCCTTCCGCCAGTTTTGGAAGATTAAATGAAGTAAAATCAGTATTTTATAGGCCCCGGCGGATTTTTTGGTTCATTGTCCGCTGGAACTGAGTAGAGGGCGGCCGGGCGCTGCCGGCCGCCCGTCTAGCCTGGTTCCGACTATTTCATCGCGTCGTAGACCGCGAAGGTGTAGGCGCCTTCCGGCTTCTTGGTGATGACGGGATCGGATCCGCCCGACATCAGCGTCGCAACCGTCCGGTCGTAGTCCTTGACGTCGAGCTTGCCGTCTGAGGCGCCGAGCAGCTTGCCCACTTCCAGCATCATCCGCTTCTGGTCCTTTTCGGTTTTCGCACCGGTGGTGTCGCCGGCCAGAATGATCTTGACCGCCTCGTCGGGGTGGGACTTGGCGTAGTCCCAGCCCTTCATCGAGGCCTTGACGAACTTCGCCATCTTGGCGACGAACGCCGGGTCCTTCAGGTTCTTTTCCAGCACCCACAGGCCGTCTTCCAGGGTTGCGACGCCTTCGTCCTCATATTTGAAGACCACAAGCTGGCTCGGCTTGTAGCCGCCGTCGATCACCTGCCAATACTCGTTGTAGGTCATCGTCGAGACGCAATCGGCCTGCTTCTGCAGCAGCGGATCGACGTTGAAGCCCTGCTTGATGATCTTGATGCCGCCCGCCGAACTGTCGGTCTTCATGCCGAGCTTCGACATCCAGGACAGGAAGGGATATTCATTGCCGCCATACCAGACGCCGATCGTCTTGCCCTTGAAGTCGGTGGGCTTCTTGATGCCGGTTTCGGACCGGCAGGTCAGCTCCAGTCCGGACCGCTTGAAGGTCTGCGAAATGTTGACCAGCGGCACGCCCTTTTCCCGCGAGGCCAGCGCCGACGGCATCCAGTCGACCACCACGTCCGCGCCGCCACCGGCAATCACCTGCGGCGGCGCCACGTCGGGCCCACCCGGCTTGATAGTGACATCGAGCCCGGCGTCCTTATAGAACCCCTTTTCCTTGGCGACGAAATAGCCGGCGAACTGCGCCTGGGCGACCCATTTCAACTGAATGGTAACGCTATCGGCCGCCTGCGCCGTCGCGAGCGACAGACCGAACGCAAGGCTTGCCGTGAGTGCCAATGTTTTCTTCATGCGATACTCCGAAGCTTCAAGAACCCGCCGAGTCAGGTTCGATAGGATGGATGCCAAAAAGTCGTCACGCGCTCGGCAAGCGCGACAAATCTTTTTCATCTTGATCGGCTCGCTATAAATCGCTCACGCGGTCGTAGCGTAACGTCCAGCTCCATCAGCCTTAACAGTTTCGACATTCGCGACGTCATTGGCAAATACTTTCAAACGCGCGGCCGACATACGCGCGCTCAATGTTTGCGCACGCCCACCATCGGGTCGAAACATGCCCCCATCGGATTTTCAGATAAGCGGGACGAGGGCGGCGATTTTGACTCGCGCAGGGGCGCATCTCATACTCGGGCGCGGCTCGCCAAACTGCGGGACCGCGCTCTGATTGACTGCGAGCCCATGAAACCTGCTCCCTTCAAATATGTCGCCGCGGCCTCGCTCGAGCACGCGCTCGCGCTTAAGGCAGAATATGGCGATGAAGCGAGATTTCTCGCCGGCGGACAAAGCCTGATACCAACGATGAATTTTCGCCTCGCACGGCCGGCGGTGCTGATCGACCTCAATCGGATTGATGGTTTGGGTGCTATTCGGCCGCGAAATGGGGGCGGCGCCTGCGTTGGGGCTCTAACTCGTTATCGTACGTTGGAGCGTGATCTCGCCTTTGCCAGAATGTTCCCCCTGATCGCCGAGGCGCTGCCGCACATCGCGCATCCGCAAATTCGCAACCGTGGCACGATCGGTGGAAATCTCTCGCATGCCGACCCGGCATCGGAGATTCCGGCGATCGCCGTTGCGCTCGGTGCCAGGTTTCGCATTCAAGGCGCAAAAAGGGAGCGCTGGTGCGAGGCATCCGACTTTTTTCTGGGCGCGCTCACCACCGACCTTCAACCCGATGAAATGCTGGTCGAGATCGAACTGCCGTTGTCGAAGCCCCGCACGGGCTCGTGCTTCCTGGAAGTTGCGCGCCGACGTGGCGATTTTGCGGTCGCAGGTCTTGCCGTCACGATCACCCTGGGTCGGGAGGACGAATGCGAAAGCGTGCGGTTGGCTCTTTGCGGAGTTGGTGAAACGCCCGTCGATGCCAGCTCCGCGGCCGACCTTCTCAAGGGCTACGCGCTGAATGAGGAAGCAATCCACGAGGTTGCGGCGTCCGTGGAAAAGATGATCGATCCGAGCGGAAGCGTACATGCCACGGCCGACTATCAACGCCATATCGCCGGTGTGCTCACCGGGCGGGCCCTAAAGGCGGCTTACCAGCGGGCGCGCGATGGACACTGACGACTGGGAAATTACCGTCTCCGTGAACGGCGTTTGTTATCAGCGTCGCGTCGAATCGCGCATGTTGTTGAGCGACTTCCTTCGCCATGATCTTGGCCTCGCGGGCACCCATGTTGGCTGCGAGCACGGCGTGTGCGGGGCATGCACGATTCTCCTCGATGGCCAGCCGGTGCGTTCATGCTTGATGTTTGCCGTGCAGGCCGAGAAGCACGAAATCTCAACCGTTGAGGGCCTTGCAGGCAAGGACGGCGAGTATCATCCGCTGCAACAGGCGATGCATGATCACCACGGCCTGCAATGCGGATATTGCACGCCCGGCATTCTCATGACCATGACGGCATTTCTCGAGGAGAACTCGTCTCCGAGCGAAGAGGAAGTGCGTCAGGCGCTTTCCGGGAATCTCTGCCGCTGCACGGGATATCAAAACGTCGTTGATGCCGTGATGTCGGCGGCCAAACGGATGCGGGAATAGCTCGATGTCGACCCGGACCTTCGGAGAGCCGATCAAACGCAACGAAGACCGCCGGCTTCTCACCGGCCAGGCGCTGTTCATCGACGACGTCGAGCTTCCGGGAATGCTGCACGCAGCTTTTTTGCGCAGCCAGGTTGCGCATGCGCGAATTCTCAGGATCGATGTTTCGAAGGCGCTGCGGCGACCCGGTGTCCTCGCCGCCTACGTTGCCGACGACCTCGGTGATTACTGGAAGCCAGGTCCCCTGCTCGTGCCTCCTCCGCCGATCGCTGGGATCATCTTCAACCAGCGCACTCAGGTTCCGCTCGCCAAGTATAAGATCCATCATGTCGGAGAACCTCTGGCCATCGTGATCGCGGAAAGCCGGTACATTGCCGAGGACGCGCTCGACGACATCGATATCGAGCTCGAGCAGCTGCCTGCAGTGGTCGATTTGGAACAAGCGCTGAAAGCCGGAGCGACGCTGGTTCATGAAGATGTCGGGTCCAACGTGTCAGCCCACATCCGCCAAACCAAGGGCAACTATGCGGCGGCGGCCGCGAAGGCCGGTCACATCATCAAGCGTCGCTTCCGGTACGAACACGGCATTTCGTCGCCGATCGAAACGCGCGGCATCGTCGCGCAGTGGGATGCACGCGCCACTCAGATGACGATCTGGGACACCACCCAAGCACCGGTATTCGTCCGCAACGGGCTTGCCGGCATCCTGGGGCTAAATGAGCGGAAGGTTCGCGTGATCGCGCCAAATATCGGCGGCGGCTTCGGGCCGAAAATCATGATGTTCTATCCTGAGGAGGTGCTTCTTCCCTGGATATCGATGAAGCTGAACCGGCCGATCAAGTGGATCGAGGACCGGCTGGAGCACTTCTTCGCCACCACTCATGAACGCGGGCAGATTCACGATGCCGAGATGGCGTTGACGGACGATGGCCGGATCCTCGGCGTCAGGGACGTGTTTCTGCACGATGGTGGCGCCTACGATCCTTATGGCCTGACCGTGCCGATCAACAGCCAGTGCACCCTGCTCGGACCTTATGTCGTGCCGAACTACGACAGCACCTTCACCCAGGTGTTCACGAATCTGACGCTGGTCACGCCCTATCGCGGCGCCGGACGGCAGCACGGCGTGTTTGTCATGGAGCGTTTGCTCGATCTCGCCGCGCATGAACTGAACATCGATCGTGCGGAGATTCGGCGGAAGAATCTCATTCCAGCCGATGCGTTTCCTTACAAAAATGAAATCATCTATCAGGACTTCCAGCCGCTGGAATATGACAGCGGCAATTACGAGCCGGTGCTCGATATGGCGCTGGAAGCGATCGGCTACCAGGCATTCAAGGCGGAGCAGGCGGCGGCGCGTCTGCAGGGCCGCCATATTGGTCTGGGAGTTGCCTGCTATGTCGAAGGCACCGGGATCGGTCCCTACGAGGGTGCAAAAGTTCAGGTGCAAACCAACGGCAAGGTCAGCATAGCAACCGGAATCGGCACCCAGGGACAAGGACATTTCACCGTCTTGGCCCAGATCGCCGCTGAACAGCTGGGTGTCGCTGTGACCGATGTCGATGTTGTTACCGGCGATACCGATCAGTTCTATTGGGGCGCCGGCACCTTTGCCAGCCGCGGCGCCGTGGTTGCCGGCAATGCCGTCAATGAAGCCTCGAAGGCGGTGCGCAAGAAAGCGCTGAAGCTCGCAAGCGACCTGTTCGAATGCGCCGAGGAAGACCTCATACTCGAGGACGGCAAAGTCTCGATCGTCGGAATCCCCGAGAAATTCGTGAGCCTTGGCGATCTCGCGCGGCAGGCCAACCCGATGCGGGGCGCGGTCCAGCCGGGCACCGAGCCCGGACTGGAATCAACGCAATATTTCGGACCTGCAAGGGGAGCGACTGCCAACGGCGTCCATGCCATGATCGTGGAAATGGATCCACAAACCTTCGATTTGAAGATCCTGAAATACGTTGTCGTGCATGACTGCGGTACCGTGATCAATCCGATGATCCTGGCGGGCCAGATTCATGGCGGCGTTGCGCAGGGAATCGGCAACGCCTTTTACGAAAAGTTGACCTTCAACGAGCATGGCCAACTCCTGAACGCTTCGTTGGCCGATTATCTGCTGCCGACCGCACTCGATGTGCCGCGGATGGAACTCGGCCACACTGTGACAAAATCACCGCTTAATCCAATGGGCACCAAGGGAGCCGGCGAAGCCGGAGCCATTCCGGTCGGGTCGCTGTTCGCGCAGGCAATCGAGGACGCACTCGATTTGAAAGGCCGCGGCGTCGAGCTGCTCGAGATTCCGCTTAGTCCCAGCCGGCTTTTCGAACTGACCCGCAACGCGCCGCGCTAGCCTCCTCGGGACGCCACGAATGATTCTCGTCACGGGTGCGGCCGGCAAGACAGGCAAAGCGATCATCAGGGCGCTCCTCGCGCGGGGCGCGCCGGTACGCGCCTTTGTTCGCAGCCCCGCGCACGAGGCCATTCTCAAGACAATAGGCCTTCGAGAGACCGTCGCCGGCGAAATGGACGATCCGCACGCGCTTTCTCTGACGATGCGGGGCGTGGAGGCGATCTACCACATCTGCCCGAACGTCAGTCCGCACGAGGTCTCATTTGCGAAGGCGGTGCTTGACGCCGCGCTCGGGTCCTCCGTGCCCAGAATGGTCTATCATTCGGTGCTTCATCCGCAGATCGAGGCGATGCCGCATCATTGGAACAAGATGCGGGTCGAGGAGATGCTGCTGGGCTCTCCGCTCGACGTCACGATCCTGCAGCCCGCTGCCTACATGCAAAACATCCTGGCCGAATGGGACCGCATGTTGCGCTCCGGCGTCTATCGGGTGCCCTACCCGGTCGAAACAAGGCTCAGCCTTGTCGATCTCGACGATTTGGCCGAAGCTGCGGCAACGGTGCTGATCAATGCCGGTCATTCCGGCGCGACTTATGAGCTGGTCGGAACGCCGCCGATCAGCCAGATCGAGATTGCCGAGACGTTCGGTAAAGCGCTCGGCAGGCCGGTTCGTGCCGAGGCCGAGACCTTAGAGACCTGGGATCGCCGGGCCCGTGCAGCTCGCATGAGCGACTATTCGCGTGAAACTCTGGCAAGAATGTTTCGCTGCCTATGCGTGCGACGGCCTCAAGGGCAATCCCAACGTGCTCGGCTGGCTGCTCGGGCGTCAACCCACCTCGCTTGCGCGTTTCGCGACGCGCATCACTGCTCTTCATGCGTGATTTATTTCCACCGGATGCAGAATACGCTCCTGCCATCCAGATGCGGCCGCGATCATCGCATGCGAGGCCTATGCTCGCCACGCAGCATCTTTTCATAACCCTCGCCGCGATCAATCATGCCGAGCTTGGCATTTCTGGCCGTGCTCATCTCGGTCCTGCGTCGCTCGGTCGCGGCCACGTCAATCTCGGGCTGGCCGCTACCACTGGGTTCCCGAAACAGGACACCATAATCGGCTTCGGCGCTGGCAAGCGACACCCTGCCCTCGATGACGTCGCGCAACACCAGCTCCAGTTCGCGCTGGAGCGGATCGCCCCAGCCGCCGCCGCCGGTCGTCACCACGCGAACGATTTGCCCCTTCAGGACCGGTTCTCCATCCACGAGACCGCCGAGGTCATAGCCATCGCCTTCCGCGTCAACCGTCACACAGAATGGCTGGCCGGCCTTACCGCCATTCAATCCGTAGCAACCGAGCCGTACCCGGTCGGCCGTCACGATGGTCCGGCAATCGACCAGCGCGCGATAATGCTTCTCATATCCAAGACCGCCTCGACGCAGGCCGGCGCCTCCGGAATCGGTTCGCAGCGCAAGCTTTTCGACCATCAACGGGAAACGTGTCTCGGTAAATTCCGCCGGCTGGTTGCGCGAATCCGGCACAATATGGATCGCGTCGTTGCCGTCAGCGTAATAACGGCCCCCAGAGCCACCGCCGAGCACCTCGCGCGACAGAAACGGTTTGCCTTCGAGATCGGAGCCAAAAAAACCGGTGTAGCGGATGGTTTCTTGATCGGCGGGCATGCGGCCATCAACAGCCTGCGCCACCACACCGGCGAGCAGGCCGAGACAGCGCAACAGGACGAACGACCGCGCATTGGTCGCGGCCGGCCATTGCGGCGTGATCAACGTACCCTTCGGCGGAAAAATCACCTCGAATACGTCGCACACACCCTCGTTGACGTGGATTTCGGCGGCGCGCTCCGGGGTATCGGCCAGATTGCGCAGGATCGGCGCAATCCACTTGATCAGAAACGCACCGTCGGCATAGTCCGCTGGCCAATTGATCGGGCCGTCCGATTGCGGATCGGTGCCGTTGAAGTCGAGCGTGATCTTGCCGCCCGCCTTGGTCATCCTCAGCGCGAGCTTGTGAAGCTTCGGGTCGGTGATGCCGTCGTGCTCGACGTAATCTTCCCAGGAATATTCGCCATCGGCGATCTTCGCGAGCAGCTCGTTGCGATAGATGTCGCGGCACTTATCGAGGATTGCCTGAAAACAGGCCTCGACCTGATCTCTGCCGAAGCGATCGAACAGCGCGCTCATCCGGCGCGCACCCATCAGGCACGCCTGGATCTCGCTGTCGAGGTCGGCCGACAGCATCTCCGGTACTCTCGTATTACGCCGAACGATGGTGAAGACGGCTTCGTTGCGGATACCTTCGCTGTAGATCTTCACCGGTGGGATCGCGATGCCTTCCTCGAAAACCGTGGCCGCAGTGCCCGGCATCGAACCCGGGACGCGACCGCCGACATCATCGTGATGACCGAATGCCTGGATGTAGGCAACGACCTCGCCGCCGTGGAATACCGGCACGGTGCTGCAAAGATCTGGCAAATGCCCGATCGAGCCCTCCGTCAAATAGGTGTCGTTCATCAGGAAAACGTCGCCCGGCTTCATGGTGTCGGGCGGAAAATCCCGCACCACGGCATTCGGCATCGCCGAATAGGAACGTCCGGTCAGCTTGCGGCAATAGCGATCAAACAGCCCGACCCGAAAATCATGGGCCTCACGGATCATCGGGCTGCGCGCGGTGCGCTCGATGGCAAATTCGATTTCCGCCTCGATTGAGTTCAGCGTCCCCTCGACGATTTGAAGTATGATCGGGTCGACCGACGCGGTCTCGCGTGAGGGCGCAGTCGGCCACGGATGCTGATGTGGCGTGCACGTTCATCGTGGCGCTTCCCGCGTTGATATGGAGCGAATGACAAGGATACCGTGCGGATCGACGTCGACGAATTGACCGGGAAATATCACCGTCGTCGACCCGAACTCCTCGATGACCGCGGGCCCGTTGATCTGGTTTCCCGGAGGCAGCGATGCGCGGTCAAACACTGGCGTATCTCGAAACGCAGTGTCAAAATAAACTGAACGGCTGGCCTTCGGTGTCGGCTTTCCGGAGCGCCCGGCAAGCCTTGGCATCTGTGGCCGTTCAATCAGTCCAAAGCCGGAAACGCAAAGATTGACCAACTCGATCTTCTGCTGGCCGGCATAGTCATAGCCAAAGGTTCTACGGTGCGCCGCGTTGAAGGCACCGATCAAGCCCCACAGGAATGATGCGTCCACCGGGCCGGAAGGTGCCGTGACGCGCACCTCCATCGACTGTCCGGCATAACGAATATCGGCCTCGCGCACGAGCCTGATCCGCGAAGCCTCGATGCCGTCGCGCTCGAGCGTCACGATGGCGTCACGCTCAAGGGACGCATATCGCGCGGCGACGTCGGCAAGATCGATTGCATCCTCTTGCATGACCTTGGTGATGATGTGATCGGTGCGCCAATCCACCGCAAGCAGACCGAAGGCGGAGAGATTGCCAGGATTCGGCGGGACGATGCAGGCCTTCATCGCCAAAAGGTCCATCACCGCGGGGGATTGGGCCGGCCCTGCGCCGCCAAATGACAGCAATGCGAAGGTACGTGGATCGATGCCGCGCTGGATTGTCATTTGCCGGATGGCGTTGGCCTGATTCCAGTTGGCGATCTCGATAATGCCACTGGCGAGCTGTTCGACGTTCATACTGCCGGGCAATCTGGCCGCGAGTGCGGCGATGCCATGCCGCGCGCGCTCGACATCGAGAGCGATCCCGCCGCCGATCAGCGAGGGCGGTATCCGTCCCAATACGAGGTTGGCATCGGTAATGGTCGGCTCATTGCCGCCATTCGGGTAGCTCATCGGCCCCGGTTCCGCGCCAGCGCTACGCGGGCCGACCTTGAGATGGCCCTCGCGGCTGATCCAGGCGATTGAACCGCCACCCGTCCCGATAGTCTCGATGTCGATCATCGGAATGCGTACCGGAAACGGACCGACCGAACCGCCATTGGTGACGTGCGGCTTGCCGCCCTCGATCAAGCAAAGGTCGGTCGAAGTACCGCCGGCGTCCAGTGTCACCAGATCGGGAAAGCCCGCAATCTCGGCGACCACGGCGCTTCCGAGCGCGCCGGCCGCAGGGCCGGAAAGGGCCGTCGTGATCGGTTTGCGCACCACCTGGTCGGCGCTTGCCACCCCGCCGCTCGACTGCATCACCAGAAACGGTTTGTCCTGAAGGCCAGGCCCGAGCTCCTGATGAACACGCTTCAGGTAGCGTTCCATGTGCGGTTTTACAAAGGCGTCCACCAATGTCGTCACCGCACGTTCGTATTCGCGGTATTCGGGCAATACCACGCATGACAGCGACAATGTCGCGTCCGGATATTCCTCGGCCACTATTTCGGCGGCCCGACGCTCGTGCGCATCGTTGGCGTAGGAATGCAGGAGGCAGATGCCGATGGCGCGAATCCCGTGTGCCCGAAAATATCGTGCCGCCTCTCGCACACTGTCTTCGTCGAGCGGACGCAGTTCGTTGCCGCGAAAATCCAGCCGCCCGCCGACCTCTTTGACGAATTGCAGGGGAACGATGCGATCTGGCTTGACCCAAAAGTACGAATTTCCGTAACCCTCCGGTACCGATTGCCGGGCGATTTCGAGGATGTGTCGGAAACCGGCGTTAACGATCAGACCGAGTGAATTGATTTCACCCTGCAGCAGCGCATTGGTCGCGACCGTGGTGCCGTGGGCCAACCCCGCCACATCTTCGGTGGTCGCGTTCGCGGCGGCGAGAATTTCGTTGACCCCGCGCAGCAAACCGATCGCCGGATTGGCAGGCGTGCTGGCAACCTTGGTTACTTGCGTCGCCCCGGTCACCGTGTCGACCGACACTATGTCGGTGAACGTTCCACCGGTATCGATACCGATGCGATAGCGCGCGGCCACGGATTGAGATGACATGCTCTTGTCCCACCGACTAACGGGAGTGCGCGTGTCAGTCAGCGCTGCCGCACGAAGGTAGCATGGGTTAGAGTTTCGATCCCTGTCAAAAGCCGATTATCGATGGCATTATCGGAAAATCCGATCACCTAACGTTTCAGCATTTCTCGCAATTTGAGCAACGCCGCTTCCTTGCGTCGCGCCAGCGGTTCGCGGCGACGGAACAAGGCTGAGCACGACGTTGCGCGCCGGCGCTATCGACAGTGCCTTCAACAACCCAAGCGCAACCTCGTTTTCCGCCGAAGCGCGCGGTACAATGGCGATCCCTCCGCCCGTCTGTACGATGATCTTGATGGTTTCGACGTTGTCTACCACGGCAAGAATATTCGGCCGGATTCCAAGATCGGTGAATAGCGAGGATACCACCTGGCCATATCCGACCGTCAATTCGCTCATGATTATTGGCTCAGCAACCAACCGCCCGATATCGACAGGCTGCTTGGAACGCGCCAACGCATGCTTGGGATGGGTAATCAACGCCATCTCGACGTCGACAAGTCGGTCAAAAATCAACCCCGCCGGCAATCGATCGGGATCGGATTCGATCGCGATGCCGGCATCGATCCGCTCCTCATGAAGTTCGTTGAAGATGTTCTTTGTCGGCGCCGTCAGAATATCCAGCCGGACCCCATGGAGGTCGGATTTGAGATCGGCAAATATACGGGGAATAAAAATCTGGGCCATACCCGACCCCATGCCGATCGTGAGCGTATCGGACAGCGCGCCACGCAATCTTCGCGCCGTATCGGAGAGACTGAGCAGATCGCCCATGACGCGTTCGGATTCGTACAGAAAGGTGCGGCCGCGGTCGGTGGTTTCGATGCCGCCGGAAGTCCGACGAAACAGCTCAAAGCCGACTTCTGCCTCAAGCAGCTTGACCTGCTCGCTGACGGCTGATTGCGAAATGTTGAGGCGCCTTGCAGCCTTGGTAAAGCTGCGCTCCCTGTAGACCGATAGCGCGTAACGCAATTGGCGAAAATCCAAGCGAAAATCTCCTGCCTGCGCGGTCCCGTATTCCACTATAACGAAATTCGGTCCGGGCACGCCTGAAAAGTGCCAACCGTGGCTAGCCCCGGAGAGCGGAATGCTCCCCACCACTCAGGTGCGAGGACCGACCAATCGCACCCAGCGTTCCGCCCACTTTGTCGTCATCACAATATTGGTGGGTCCCAGATCATGACGCATATCGGCGTCGGGTTAAAGCCGTTGCACGGATTGTTGACCTGGGGACAATTGGAGATGACGAAAAGCACGTCCATGTCTGCCGTTACGTCCACGTAGTTTCCGGGTGCCGAGATCCCGTCGACGACCGTGAAGGCTCCGGATGGGTCAATCGGCACGTTCATGAAGAAGTTCAGATTTGCGACGATGTCGCGCTTGGTCAAACCATGTTTTGATAGCTCGAGGATGAAGTTTTCGCGGCAGGCGTGCTGATACTTGGTCGCTTCTCCGAAGCGGACTGCGTTGCTTTCACAGGAGCAACAACCCGCCGAGGTGTCATGTCGCCCACAGGAGTCGGCAGTCAGTCGCGCCATGACCCGGCCCTTGTTCGAGATCAATCGCGTGCCGAGTTCGACATAGGCTGATCCCTGAACCCGCAACGTATCCTGACTGCTGTACCGCTCAGCCGGATCATCGGCGCAATAAAGCAGGGCATCGACCGCCTGTTGCCCCTCGCTGTCGACAATTCGCAGGGTTTGCCCTCGCTTCAGGATACGGGACCAGGGGCGCTCGGCCGGGACGTCTTCTCTATAGACGGCATCCGACTCGTTCGGAATCGGTGTTGGGGCTGCAAGACCAATCATTGACGTCTCTCCTCACGCATAGAGTCTGTCGGTAAATTCAAAGGCCCGGACAATTTCGGGCGAAATCGTTCGGCAGGGATCGTCAGGCTTGGGCGGGGGTAAGCGATGTCGAAGGAACGTGACAGATTCGGAAGCAACCTGACGGGGGTTTAACGGATGCGCGCAGTTTGACAGCACCAGTAGCAAATTCATTTCCGCGCGCAGGTCGACGAAATCACCTGGTCGTTTTCGACCGGCCGTCCAGAGGAAGCGCCCGTTAGCATCAAGCGACACCGGAGCAAAAAACGTCACACATGGTGCAATGTCCCGCAGGCCGAGCCCGATCTTCGCTGCGGCTGCAAGGAAATTCTCATGCGTGTTTCGTGTGGTCGTGCCGACCGCGGCCCGCGTCGACGCGGGCGTCGATCCTCCGACCATCAAATCGTGGGCACCGCTGGTGTCCTCGACCAGCGACAGGAAGACGCGTCCCATGTCCGAGAGCAGGACACGTCCTTTCGAAATCGCGGCGCTCCATTGCACCTTCACGGTGTCGGCGCAATTGATCCGCTCGGAGGTATCTTCCTCGCGCCAGCCGATCAGCGAGACGCTGGCACGGCCGGTATCGTCGATGATCCGCAATGCCTCACCGCGGCGCAATCGAACCGTCGCATACCAGTCCGCGGGGACCTGCTCGCTGCCAATGACGTTTTCGGCAGCGATCGGCGCGCCGTTCAAAAGCGTCGGCTGAGGCAAGCCTTTCGGCGTCAGTTCCTGCCCGGCTGCGCGAAGTTCCTCATATCGCCGCCGGTTGGCCTCCGAAATCTCTTTCTTGGTCTGTGCGGTGGTCATGCTTTCGCTCCGACTTTGCTGTCTTCTTCGTCGATCGAGAAGTGCGCTTCGACAGGTTTCCCCGCCTCGCCGTTGATCGGCAGGATGTCCTGAGGGCAGGCGGAAAACGCTACCGCCAGGTCCATCTCGGCCCGCAGACGCACGTAACCTCCGGGGACCGGACGTGGTGGCGCGGCAAAGCCGAGCGTGCCGTCGGCGCTCCAGGGAATGTTCATGAAAAGGTTGAGCGGGCTCGGAACCTCAGCCGGCACCAGCCCAAGCTCGCCCATTCCGGCAAAGAGGTTATCGGTACAATTGTCGTGATAATCCTCCACGCCGAGAAAGCCGTAGCGATAGCGGTCACAGGCTGCGATCAGGGTATCGTGAATCCCGCCGGACGTGTCTTCGATCAATGTCAGAATCGGCCGCCGCTTGTTGGTGCGCAGGACGTCGCCGGGCCTGGGTATGAGATGCAGGCTATGCGCGCGCGTATGCTCATTCGACATGAACTCGCTCAAATCGGCGCGGTTGAAAGCCCAGGTGTCGACGACCTGCTCGCCGTGGGTATTGATGACGGTGATCACCTGCCCGATCCGGACGAAGGCGGCTTTGCCGCGCCTTGCGGGAATTTCGATGAGCGGGCGGGTCATCTTCGCGCCTTACCTTCGGACGGCGATCATGTCGATCTCGATAATCCCGCCCCGGGCCAGGGCCGTCACTCCGACCGTCGTTCGGGCCGGACGCTTGTCGTTTGCGAAATAGGTCGAAAAGATCTCGTTCATCCTCGCGTAATCGCCGTTGAAGTCGGTCAGGAAGATGCGCACGCAAACCACGTCGGCCAGTGTAAGCCCGCATCCCCCGAGCACGCGCGTCAGATTATCCATCACTTTGTACGTCTGCGCCTCGATCCCGGGCGGGATCGGAAGGGAATCGTCTACCGGATCGGTGGCGAGCTGGCCGGTGACGAAGACAAATCCATTGGCTTCGACGGCATGGCTGTAAGGAGCGACCGGCTTCGGCGCGTCGGGCAAGAGATGAAAAATCGGATGCATGATGGTCGTCCTCCTGACAGGTTGTTATTGGCTCTGGCCGTTGCTGGCGATGTCACCGGCGTAGCGTTGAAGGAATTGTCTTGCCCGTTCGGTTTCGGGATTGGAGAAAAACCTGTCTGGCGATCCAGTTTCGACGACGCGTCCACGGTCAAGAAACAACACGCGCGTTGCCGCATCGCGCGCAAAGGCCATTTCATGGGTGACGATCACCATCGTCATCCCCTCGCGGGCGAGATCCCGCATCACGACCAACACCTCGCCGACGAGTTCGGGATCGAGCGCGCTGGTCGGCTCGTCGAACAGCAGGAGGTCCGGTCGCATGGCGAGAGCGCGTGCGATGCCGACACGCTGTTTTTGCCCACCTGACAGTCTTGCCGGGAATGCGTCGCGCTTGTCGCTCAGCCCGACCTTCGCGAGCAGCGCCAGCGCCTCGTCGCGAACTTGAGCCTTCGGCCGCTTCTGAACCTGGACCGGTGCTTCCATCAGATTTTGCAGCACCGTGAAATGAGGCCACAACGCAAAATGTTGAAACACCATGCCGATATGGGTTCTGACTTTCGACAGTTCGCGGTCACCCATCACTATCCCGGCGTTGTTGATCCCGACCCGCTCTCCTTTCAGGTAGATTTGTCCGGCGTCGGGCCGTTCCAGCCAGTTGATACAGCGCAACAAGGTTGACTTGCCCGAACCGGACGGTCCGAGCACGCAGATCGTCTCGCCCTTTCCTACCTGGAAACTAACGTCGGAAAGTACTTCAACATCGCCGAACCGCTTCGAGACCCCGGCAACATCAAGTACCTTGTCGAATCCTGTCATCGCACACTCCTATCGGCGAGCTTCGGCGACGCGGCCGATCGAAGTGACCCCGGCCTCGATGACGAGGCAGAGTCCCCAGTACAAGAACACGGCTGTAATGAAGGCCGCGAACGGAACGTAGTGTCGCGACTGGATGGAGCTGGCGGCGTGGGTCAATTCGGGCAACGCGATGATGGTGAGAAAGGCGCTGTCCTTGATGATCTGGATCATCTGGTTGCCGATCACGGGGCCAGCGGCCAGCAACAATGGCGGAAGAATGATGCGTCGAAACAACCGGATCTCCGAAAAGCCGAAAGCGATACCGGCCTCGATCGGCTCGCGCGGCTGGACTGCCCAGGAGCCGCGAAGAATTTCCGCCATGTAGGCGGCATTGTAGACGGTCAACGCCACAAGGCCTGACGTCCAGTTGTCCAACCTGACGCCAAGTGAGGGAAAGCCGTAATAGACGATATAGGCGAACAGCAGAAACGGCACGCATCGCATTCCGTCGACGAACAGGCGCGCGGTCCCGGAAATAGCCGACCGCTTCGACATCAGCGCCGGGGTCACCATGAAACCCAACAGCAGCGCCGCGGCGGCTGACAGCGTCGACAAGATCGCCGTGTTGGCGAGCCCGCTCAGCAACAGCGAGCGTTCGCTCCAGACAATGCCGAAATCGTGAATCATGCGAGCGCCTCGGCCGCTAACTGGCGGCGTTCGATCCAACGTTGCAGCGAGACAAGCGCGAAAACGATCGGCGCGTAGAGAGCCACTGCGACCAGAAACGGTGGCAGAGGTTCGTAGGTCTGGGCGCCGATCCTTACCGCGGCACGGGTGATGTCGACGACACCGACAACCGCGAGTACCGGTGTGACCTTGATGAGCAGTGACATTTCATTGACAAGCCCGGGAAGGCTTGCCCGCACGATCTGCGGCAGGACGATCCTGCGAAAGCGCTGTTCGGCCCGCATGCCGACCGACTGTGCGGCCTCATACTGTTCCTTCGGAAAATTCATCAGCGCCGAGCGCCACACTTCGCAGTTGAAGGCCGAGGTATTCATGACAAGGGCCAGGATTGCCGCCGATATCGGGCCGATCGGCACGCCGATATTCGGAAGCGCGAAAAACAGGAGCAACAGCAAGGTGACCAGCGGCGTCGCCCGCAGGATGCTGACATAGAGCGTGACGATCCGGGCTGCGATCGGAACATTGGCCCACCGCACCAACGCAAGACCGAGACCGATCGGCAGTCCGATCAGGATGCCAATGAGTGACAGCAATACCGTCACGATGGCGCCCTGAAAGATGGCTGCGATATCGGCCCCGGTCATGACAGCCCAGTTCCGCGGGGTCGGCCGTCAGAATTCCGGCTCAAAAGCGACCGGCAGATTTGGAAAAGCCTCGCCGAACCACTTCTTCTGCAGCTCTGCAAACCTGCCGCTGGCCTTCTCCTTGGCGATAAACTCGTTCAGGAAAGCGAGCAGTTCCTTGTTGTCCTTGGCGACCGCCCAGGCAGGGAACGATTTTCCAGAAACGGCCTGGCCGATCTCGAAGATGGGCTTTTCGGCCACCAGTGTCTGCAGATTGATGATGGTGTTGACCACGTAATCCACCCGGCCGAGGGCCAGATCCTGATAGGCTTCGGGATAGGAGGTGTATTCGACGATCTTGCCGAGTTTGCCGCCATCTTTCTCGAGCATCGTGCTGAGCTCGGGAAGTCGAGCCAGCAGTGCACTGCCCGCCTGAACGCCAACGGTCTTCCCATTGAGATCCTTGATCGAGGAAATGGACTTGTCGTCCTTTCGCTTCACATAATAGTGCGTCGCATCCGCGATCGGGCTCGTGAAATCCAGCGATTTCTTTCGCTCCTTGGTGATGATCGCTGCGGTAATAGCGACATCGTATTTGCCGGTGCTGACGCCGGCGAGAATGCCGGTCCATGGCAGGATCTCTTGCTTGATCTCGAATGGCGCGTATTTCCGCAAATCCTCGATCAGCTCATTGTCGAAGCCCGTCGGCTTGCCATCCTTGACGAACTCGAAAGGACGAAAATCATCCTCGGTCGCAACGATAAGACCACGCTTCTTGATCTCCTCCATGCCCGCGGCCTTCGCGCCACCGATCGCCATCGGCAAGGCGAAAAGTGCGGCCATCGAGCCAAGCATCAGGCGCCGCGTGAAGGATTTGGATTGAGCAATTGGATGACTTTTCATGGTGAGCCTTTCCTTTGTTGGGTTGACGGCCGGTCGTAGTCCAGGGAACACCGTCTGCGGTGTCGCGGTGAGTGGTCCTTTCAATCGAAGCTAAATCCGTGTGAACGCAGGTATGGCGGAAATGCCGCGCCTTCCGCCTTGGCCGCTTGTCGGGCCTTGTCCTCCGACCAGCCGTAAAAAGCGGCCTCGCCAAATTCCGCGTTGGAACGATGTTGCTCGCGCGGAATGGAATGCAGGGCATCGCGTCGGCGGTCGTAATCTTCGATTGCTGCTGGTAGCTCGCTATCGTCGTAGCGATCACGGTGTGTCGTCACGCGACGTGGCAGACGCAGGCTGACGTAACCTTCTGCCTTCGGATAGCCGAGGCAGAGCCCCGCCACTGGAAAAACCATGTCGGGCAATTCAAGAATGGCTGCCACCTTGTCGATCTCGTTGCGAATGACGCTGATGGGACAGACCCCGAGACCAACAGATTCGGCGCACAGGATCATCGTTTGCATGGCGAGGGCGGCGTCGACGCTGGCGTTGAAGAAACCTTCCAACGTTCCATTGCGCACCGGCTTTCCGCGCAATTCTCCGATCCGCTGCAGACGTCTTGCATCTCCCAGAAAAACGAAGAAGGCGGGCGAAAGCCCGATCCATGGCATGCCGGGAAACAGCGTGCCGATCGCCGCGCGCTGAGCCGGATTGGTGATCCGCAGGATCGAAGCCTGCTGGAAGTCCGACTTGGCCGAGGCGCTTAATGTGGCGGCCACGAGCAGATCGAGCAGGCTGTCGCTCGGCATGACATCGCTGTAGCGGCGCACGGTCTTTCGCGAGAGAATACGACGGATGAACTCGTTGTCGGCGGCGCCTTCGCCCGAGGGACCGCCATCACCAAAGCGCCGCTCGATGGCCTTCGCGCTCGTCGACATCAGATTGATCCCCTACAGGTCACATCGTGAAGGGGGACAGCGAGCCGCCGCGCGCCAGCCAATTCCTGGATAGTTGAGACGTTCATCGCCAACTCCACTCAAGGTTCACAAACCTTGGAATTGGCATGGACCTGAGAGCTGCCAATTCCTGGCCACTGAGGTCTCCCGGGATTTTATCCCGCCGTGCCCCGAACAGATTTCTCCCGTGCGGGCGGCAGCTCTTGGACCAGCCGTCACAGTCGACGCGGAACCCTAGCCACCAACTCAATACGAAGCTGTGGAGCAAAGGACATGCCAGACGGAGGAATTGGCTGACCGGCGCCCTTGGCTTCGCCGCCCATTGCCGGCTCGATCCTATGACCTTGAAGTGCCTAGGAATTGCGGGAGAAACGCGGGCTCGACGCCCGGTGATGGTTGGAAAAATACGAAGAGTACTTCGTATTGTAGCGCCACCTCGCGGTAGACGTTGGCGACCGCTTCTCCATCATTGCCGTTTTTGAGGCAAAATGCATAGATTGTGAGCGTTCGGCCAAAACCTCCGATCTGCCCTTCAGTTACTCTATCGCCGGCGCAGCAGGCCGTCACAATGCGTTGCCTCCTCGTGGCGAACCGCCTTTGGTTCGGCTCGGCCTACCCGCCGGGGTCTCGTGTTCGGCTTGCACGCGGCCGAACGCCATGATGCTATCGTCGTGAATCTGCTGGGCGCCGTAACGGCGACTGCGAAGATGCGAATGGGGGTAGCAGTTCATGCTTGATGTTGAGGGCCGTGTCCCCTCGAAGGAGCCGCCCAGCACCGGACAAGGTGTGGGCGCACGTCTCACCCGCAAGGAAGACGATCGTTTCATGCGCGGACGTGGGCAGTACGTGGCCGATATCCGTATCGCCGGCCTGCAAGACGTCGCCTTTGTTCGCAGCCCACTGGCACATGCCCGGATCAGAGCTATCCATGTGCCCGACCGGTATCGTGACGTCGTGTTTACTGCTGCCGATCTGGGCGGGGTCAAGCCAATCCGCGCCGTGTCCGGGCTGCCCGGTTTCAAGATTTCCGAGCAACCTGTTCTGGCGACCGGCAAGGTGCGCCATGTCGGCGAACTCGTCGCCATGTGCGTGGCGCCAACCCGGGCGGAGGCAGAAGATATCGCGGCTTCGGTGACGCTCGACCTCGAAGAGCTTCCGGCCATCCACGATATGCTCGAAGCGCGCGAGCCGGAAACCACGCTGGTTCATGAGCATTGGGGCGACAACGTCTTTCTTGAAAGCGCTTTCGAGGTCGATATTACCAAGGCATTCGACGCACCCATCAAGGTAACGCGCGAAATATCGACCGCGCGCCAGTGCATGTCGCCGCTTGAAGGGCGCGGCGTGGTCGCCACCTTCGACCGTCGCCTCGACCAACTCACGCTCTATACCGGCGCGCAGATGCCGCACATTGTCCGCAACGGCCTGTCCGATTGCCTTGGTATCGAACAGGGCCGAATCCGCATCGTTTCGCCTGATATCGGCGGCGGATTTGGCCACAAGGGCATTCTGCTCCCGGAGGAAGTTTGCCTTGCGTGGTTGACGATGCGCCAAGGCTTCGCCGTTCGCTGGATCGAGGACCGGCGCGAGCACTTGACAGCGAGTGCCAATTGCCGTGAGCATCACTACAAGATCACGGTCTATGCCGACAACGATGGCCGCCTGCGCGGGATCGACTGCGAGGCGACCGTCGATTCCGGCGCCTATTCCTCTTATCCCTTCTCCGCTTGCCTCGAGGCGGCCCAGGTCGCAAGCATCCTGCCGGGTCCGTACCGGACGCCTTCCTATCGCTGCCGGACGTACTCGGTCGCGACCAACAAATGTCCGATCCTGCCCTATCGCGGCGTCGCCCGCACCGGCGTCTGCTTCGCGCTTGAAATCATGCTGGACGCGGTCGCGGTCGCTGCCGGTATCGAGCCGAGCGAAGTCCGGCTTCGCAATCTGGTCGGTCCCGAAGAAATGCCCTTCGACAACATCACCAAAAAGCATTTCGACAGCGGCGACTATCCGCAAGCGTTGCGTCGCGCCCTCGACGCGATCGATATCGCCTCGGTGCGAGCGCGCCAACGCACCAGAGAGTCCGATGGACGGCTGATCGGCGTTGGCATGTCGATCTATTGCGAACAGGCTGCGCACGGCACATCGGTCTATGCCGGCTGGGGTATTCCAATGGTGCCCGGATACGAGCAAGCCAATGCACGCATGACGCCTGACGGCGGACTCGAAATCCGGGTTGGCGTGCATTCGCATGGTCAGGGTCTGGAAACGACGCTAGCTCAGGTCGCAAACGAGGTTCTCGGCATCGAGACGGCCAAAGTCCGTGTCGTTCATGGCGATACGGCGCTTACGCCCTATTCCACGGGCACCTGGGGTTCGCGCTCGATGGTCATGGCAGGTGGCGCCGTTGCGACCGCTTGCACAGAGATCGCCGAACGCGCCAAGCGGATTGGCGCCAAGCTTCTCCAGCTTGATCCATCGATGGTGACGTTGCGTGATGGCCGGGTATGCGGACCAAGCAGCAGCATCGGGCTTTCCGAAATTGCACATACCTGGTACCGCCGTCCGCAGGATTTGCCACCTGATGTCGATCCCGGCGGTCTGGAATCGACCAGCGGTTACAAACCCCAGCGCGACAGCGGCACATTCAGCTATGCAGTTCACGCCGTGACCGTCGCCGTCGATCCTGATCTCGGCGACGTCGAAATCCTCGACTATGTCATCGTCGAAGACGGCGGTGTGCTCGTCAATCCGATGATTGTCGACGGCCAGATCTATGGCGGCCTGGCGCAAGGCATAGGCACTGCGCTTTACGAAGAAATGCCGTTCGATACCGCCGGACAACCGCTTGCGACGACGCTCGCCGACTATCTGCTTCCAGGACCGGCCGAGGTTCCGGAGCCCCGCCTCGATCACATGGAGACCCCCTCGCCTTACACGATGTTTGGCGTCAAGGGCATCGGCGAAGGTGGCGCCATCGCCCCTCCCGCCGCCATCGCCAATGCCGTGAACGATGCGCTGCGCCCACTGGGGGTTGAGCTATTGCACTCGCCCATTACGCCGCGCCGAATTGTCGAGGCCATCCTGGTGGCGCGTAACCCGGAAAGTTCGGCCGCATGAAAGCGGCAGCGTTCGCCTATCAACGTCCCGCCGATTTGGGCGCTGCACTTGCCTTGATGACCGAGGCCGGCGGCGCGGCCAAAATAATCGCTGGTGGCCAGTCACTGGGGCCAATGCTCAATCTTCGGTTGGTCGAGCCGGACTTGATCATCGACATATCCGGGCTTGCCGAATTGAAATGGGCGGAATGCCGCGACGATGAGCTCGTCATCGGGGCGTGCGTGACCCATGGCGACATCGAGGATGGGCGAATACCCGATGTAACGCGCGGCGCCATGCAGCGGGTCGCCGCCGCCATCGCCTACAGGGCGGTCCGTAACCGCGGCACGATCGGAGGATCGCTCAGCCACGCCGACCCAGCCGCGGATTGGGTCTCGGCGCTTTCGGCGCTGGGTGCGAAGGTCACGCTGCGCAGCCTTGCTGGGACGCGAGATCTCCTGATCGAGGAGTTCATTACCGGAGCACTCGAATCCGCCCTGCGGCCCGGCGAGATGGTCGAGGCGGTGCGCGTGCCCGCCATGAAGCCGTCAGCGCGTTGGGGCTACGTCAAGGCTTGTCGCAAGAGCGGCGAGTTCGCGCATGCGATCGCAGCAGTGCTGATCGATCCGGAACAAGCGACCGCGCGGGCAGTGATCGGCGCTATCGAGGCCGCGCCTGTCGTTCTCAGCGACGCGGCGGCGCTTTTTGGCGGGCGGGTGGCGGGCGACTTCAAACAGCGGTTCGACGCGCGGGTGGCCGATGACCTCCTGACGAAGGCCGGCGTTGCTGACACCGCGGATCGTCATATTCACATCGCGGTGCTGCGCCGCGCCATCATCGAGGCGGCGGCATGACAGGGATCGGACTCACCGTCAATTCGCGTCCGGTCAAGGCCACCGTCGAGCCGCGCACGCATCTTGCTGATTTCCTGCGTGACGATCTCGATTTGACGGGCACCCATCTGGGCTGTGAGCATGGCGTTTGCGGGGCCTGCACGCTGCTGATCGACGGCATGCCGGCGCGCTCCTGCATCACATATGCCGTTGCCTGCGATGGCGCCCGCGTAACCACAATCGAGGGGCTCGATGAAGACGAGATCACCGCCGAGCTTCGCGCGGCCTTTTCACGCGAACACGCCTTGCAATGCGGCTATTGCACGCCGGGCATGCTGATATCGGCGCGCGACCTCGTGCTTCGCCTGCCCACTCCCGACGAGCGCGGTATCCGCGCGGCACTGAGCGGCAATCTGTGCCGCTGCACCGGATATGTGGGCATCGTGCGCGCCGTGCGTGCCGTGATCGACCAAAGGCGCAAACGAGGCATAGCGCCGGTCGCCGGCGGTGGTCGCCAGGTGCTGGGCCCTGTGGGGTCCGGCAATGCCCGCAGCACTGCCACGGATGGATTTGCAGCGGGGAGAGCGATCAGGGTCGAAAAGCCGGACGAAATCGGCGGCATGGTCGATATCCCGGACTTTACGCCCACGAAGGTTTTCAGCGACCATTTTACCGTCCATTACCCACCCGACAGGGTCTTCGACATGCTGGGCGATGTCAGGCAAGTCGCTGCCTGCCTGCCTGGAGCATCGCTGACCCGTGTACCGACGCCGCAGCACGTCGAGGGTGCGATCCGCGTGAAGCTCGGGCCGATTTCAGCCGAATTCCGTGGCGCTGCGCGCGTTGAGCGCGACGTTGAAAAACGATCCGGCCGGATCGTCGGAATGGGAAGCGATCAGCGAAGCCGGTCCTCTACCCAGGGAGAAATCCGCTACCAGCTCGTGCCAACCGATCAGGGCGCGACGACCCGGGTCGAGCTTTCGATCGGCTATAGCTTGAGGGGAATGCTGGCGCAGATCGCGCGTGACGGACTCGTCCGCGATCTTGCCGGCCGTCTGACCGCCGACTTTGCGCGTAACCTCGATCGCCACCTCGCCGGCGATCAGCCGGCCGGATCGATGGAGGGATCGCAAAGCCTGAACGCAGTTTCGCTGGTGATCGATCTGTTGCGTTCGCGCGTGCAAAAAGTAATTCGGCGGATTTTGGGACGATAAAAAACATAGAAAAACAATTATTTATATATGAATAGCAAAGAATCTGCGTTCGATTGTTGCATCCGCAATCTCGCGTCAGGCGACCCGAACAGATGCCAGAAAGTTTCCGACCTCGTTCTTGAGATGGTTGCTTTCGACCAACAACTCCTGGGCTGCGCCGTGAACCTGTTCCGCTGACGAACCGGTATCGGTAGCTCCACGCGTCACCTCCGAGATGTTTTCGGACACCTGGGTTGCGCCCTTGGTGGCTTCTTGAACGCTGCGCGCGATTTCCTGCGTTGCCGCGCCCTGCTCTTCGACTGAGGCGGCGATCGCAGAGGAGATTTCGAAGATCCGATTGATTGTGCCGCCGATCTCCTGAATGCTGGATACGGAATGCTCCGTCGCGGCCTGCATCTGCGCGATCTGCTGGCCGATTTCCCCTGTCGCCTTGGCCGTCTGTCCGGCCAGCGCCTTGACCTCGGAGGCGACAACAGCGAAGCCTCGTCCGGCCTCGCCAGCGCGCGCGGCCTCTATCGTCGCATTCAGCGCCAGTAGATTGGTTTGCGCGGCGACGGCGGAGATCAGCTTCACGACTTCGCTGATGCGGCCCGCCGATTGCGTAAGCTCCGCGATTCGGACGTTGGTCTGTTCTGCCTGCTGCACGGCGGCGTTTGCGACCTTCTGGGATTCGTGAACCTGTCGGCTGATTTCCGTGACAGACGAGACCATCTGTTCGGTTGCGGCGGCGGCCGACTGCACACTTGCAGACGATTGCTGGGATGCGGCAGCTACCCTCGCCGATAGCTCCTGGGTGGTATCTGCGGTCCTGGTGAGGTTACCTGCTGCAACTTCGATTCCAGCGGCAGCCGTCGAGACGGTTTGGACGACCTTACCGATCTCTTGCTCGAAGCGATCGGCTACCTCCAACATCGCTGCGCGGCGATCTGCTTCGGCCCGCTCCCGCGCCATGGCTTGGTCCGCGGTGAGCTGCCTGTTCTCGATCACTTGTCATCGGGCTTCTGCAGGAATTCGGTTGCGATTTCACGGCCCTGCAACAGACCCTCAGACACCTTGGCGGTTAGCGATGCGAACGTGCCGAACTTGTCGGCCGCACGTTGGCTATCGGTCTCAATCTGCAGGCCAATGAGATAAATTGCCCCGATGGCTGCAACACCCGCCGTTCCCAGCAGCAATATCTGCGAACGCAGGTCGAGCCGGAGCCAAATCTGTAAGCTGCGGAAAATTGGCATGTGCAGCGAGCCTCAGAACTAAAAGGTGCTTAAAATCCGACCGATTATTCGACAAAAGCTTTAATTTGCTATTACTTCGTCAACCAGATACCGCCGACACGAGAGGCAGGCGCGCGCCAGGCATTGAAACTATGACGCAATTCCCCGGCTGCGGTGCACGGGCACTTGGAAATCCGAATCGTTCTGAACCCGAAGAGACTAAGAAACGCGGGATGCGGCTCAAGCCTACGTCGCCTGTCCAACCACCGATCGGAAACGCAGGATGGCAATGCCAAAGAACAGGGCCCCGATGACGGCAACAGCGACGAATTGCGGCCACACTACGTCCAGCCCCGCGCCGCGGTAGAGAATAGCTTGCGCAAAGGCTACGAAATGGGTCGACGGCGAAATCTGCATGAGCTTGGCGAGCCACGGTGGCATGCTCTCAAGCGGCGTATTGCTGCCTGAGAGCATGTTCATGGGCAAGAAGACCAGCATGTATAAAAGGCCGAGCTGAGGCATCGACCGTGCGACCGTGCCCAGAAAGATCCCGATCGCCGTCGCAAAGAACAGGTAGATCACGACACCCAGCATAAAGAGCGGGATGGAGCCTGCGACGGGAATGCCAAGCATCAAGCGCATCACCAGGTAGAGGGAAAGCCCCACCGCGACTGCAATCGCGAGGCCATTTGCCCAGACTTTGGATAACGCGATCTCGAACGGCGTCAGCGGCATCACCAGGAGATGGTCCATGGTTCCATGCTCGCGCTCGCGCACGACGGCGGCGCCGGCCAGAATGATCGCCAGCATGGTGATGTTGTTGATGATTGCCATCACGCTCGTGAACCACGCGGTCGTCAGGTTCGGATTGAATGCAATCCGTACGTTGAGATTTACAGGCGTCGGCCGCACGCCTTCCGCACGGGAGACGAAATCGCCAATCTCGGTCATAATGATCTGCTGCGCATAGCCGGAGCCGAGGCCGGCTTGCACCATCGCCGTCGCGTCGACATTGATCTGGAGCGTGGGCCGGCGGCCTGCCAAGACATAGCGCTCGAAGTTCGGTGGGATATCCACCACGAACGTGAACCTTCCGCTGTTCATTGCCGGGATGATCTCTCGTTCGGCGATCTGCTTCGGTAGCTGGAACAGCGGTGGGAGGAAGGCATGGGCAATTCGGCGCGAAAGCTCCGACTGGTCCTCGTCGACGATCGCGATCGAGGCGTTGTGCAGCTCCTGCGAATTGCTTCGGGCCTGCAAGGTCACCGCCAGTGAAAATGAGTAGACCACCAGTCCCAACAGAACAAAATCACGCAGAAAACTGCGCAATTCCTTGACGCCAAGCCAATAAATGTTTGCGACCTTTCGCATGATTGAAACGCTAATGCTCCTGTTTGCGAAGCAGCAGGACACTGAACCAGGTCAGAACCGGGACAAAGGCGATGAGCGCGAGCAAATCGACGCCAAGATCGGCAAAGCCCAATCCCTTGGTGAACGTGCCGATGCTGATCGGCACGAAATAGGTCATGGGAAACCCGCGACCAATGATTTGTGCTCCGCCCGCAAGCGAGGACACCGGCGTCATCATGCCGGCAAACTGCGTCGCCGGCACGACGGTCAGGATTGCGGTCCCGAACAGGGCGGCGATCTGGGTGCGCGTGAAGGCAGAAATCAGCATGCCGTAGCCGGTCATCGTTGTTACGTAGATCAGCACACCCAGGAGCAATGCCGGAAAGCTCCCCTTCAACGGAACCTTGAACACGAACAGCGCCAGCAGCAACATCAGGGTGAAATTGGCCATCGCCACTGCGATATAGGGCAACTGCTTGCCGATCAGGAATTCGAGCCGGGTTACCGGCGTCACATAGAGGTTGGTGATCGAGCCGAGTTCTTTTTCCCGCACGATGGCAAGAGCCATCAGGATCGCCGGAAACAGTGCGAGCAACATCGACATGTTCGAAGGCACCAGCGCGTAGATGCTGTCAAAATCCTGATTGTACTTGAACCTGACTTCGATAGTGGCAGGCGGAGATGTAAAGGGTTGCGTGGTCTTCACCGCCGGATCGCTCAGGTACAATTGATGCATGCCCTGGAGATAACCGCGGATAGTTTCGGCCCGGAATGGCATCGCGCCATCGATCAATACGCTGACCGAGACCGGCCTTCCGCGCTTGATGTCGGCGCCGAAACTGGGCGGGATTTCGATCGCCGCCGAGATATCGGAGCTCTTGAGACGCATGTCGAGCTCGTCGTAGCTTCCAAGCGGCGCCTTTTCGACGAAATAGGTCGAGCCCCTGAGCTCCTCCAGATAGGCGCGGCTTGCGGAGCTTTGGTCCCGGTCAAGCACTGCAAATGAAAGATTATTGACGTCGGTCGAAATGCCAAAGCCGAATACCAGCATCAAAAATGTCGTTCCAAGCAGGCTGAACCCGAGCCTTATCGGGTCGCGCAGCAGCTCCAGGGTTTCGCGGATCGTGTAGGCGAGCAACCGCTGCAAGCTGAAGACGGCAGAGGCGGTCGCTGTGGGTCGGACCGGATCATGCGCTGCAAGTGGCTTGTTGGACTCCAGCGATAGGACGGGGCGCGAGCCCGATGCTGCTTCGAGATAACTGATGAAGGCCTCTTCCAGAGTATCGACGCCGCGGGCCGCGATCAGCTCGTCCGGCTTTCCCGTTGCCAGCACCCGGCCGGAATCCATCAGCGAAATTCGATCGCAGCGTTCGGCCTCGTTCATGAAGTGGGTCGACACGAAAATCGTCACGCCTTGATTGCGCGACAGATCGATCAATTCTTCCCAGAAGCGATCGCGCGCCACGGGATCGACACCGGATGTCGGCTCATCGAGGATCAATATCTCCGGTTCGTGGACGATGGCGATCGCGAGCGAGAGCCGCTGGCGAATCCCCAAGGGCAGATCCAGCGTGCGCTGGTCGAGATAATTTGCGAGCCCGAACCGCTGGACAAGCTCGGTGATCCGGGTCGCCGCCTTTTGCGCCGGCAGATGAAAAATGCGCGCATGAAGTTCGAGATTCTGGCGGACCGTCAGTTCGGTGTAGAGCGAGAACGACTGCGACATATATCCGACGCGATAACGCGAGTTCATGTCGCTGGCGTCGAGTGCCGTCCCGAACAAGAGCGCTTCGCCGGCGGATGGCGGCAGCAGGCCTGTCAGCATCTTCATGGTCGTGGTCTTGCCGCAACCGTTGGAACCAAGAAAGCCGAAGATCTCGCCTCTTTCGATCGTGAAATTCACCCGATCGACGGCGGTGAAATCGCCGAAACGACAGGTCAGATCACGGGCCGTGATGATGGGCTCGCCGTCGAAAATCGGGCGTGGCGGTATTTCGAGGCTCCGCGAGCCGTCGCGATGCTCTCCTGGCAGCAGTGCAATGAAGGCATCTTCGATCGTTCTGGTCCCGGTGCTACGCCTGAGGTCGTCAGGTGATCCCGTTGCCATGACCTTCCCGCCATTCATCGCGGCCAGCCAATCGAAGCGCTCGGCCTCCTCCATGTAAGCGGTCGCCACGATTACGCTCATACCCGAACGGCGTGAGCGAATGCGGTCGATCAGCTCCCAGAATTGGCGGCGGGAGAGCGGGTCAACACCGGTGGTTGGTTCGTCGAGAATGAGCAGATCGGGATCGTGAATAAGCGAACAGCACAGGCCGAGCTTCTGGCGCATGCCTCCGGAAAGCTTCTTCGCCGGTCGATCTGCAAACGGCGCGAGCCCGGTGCTCTGCAGCAGTTCGGCGATGCGCCATCTGCGTTCGCCGCGGGATTGCCCGAACAGGCGGCCGAAGAACTCGATGTTCTCGCGCACGCTGAGATCGGGGTAGAGATTTTTCCCGAGCCCCTGCGGCATGTAGGCGATTTTCGGGCATACCGACGCCCTGTGGCTGGTGTCCGAGATGTCGCCACCAAGAACGATGGCGCTGCCGGATTGAATTTGGCGCGCTCCCGCAATGATGCCGAGCAGCGTGGATTTGCCCACTCCGTCGGGACCGATCAACCCAACCATGCGGTCGGCCGGTATGCTGATCGTTACGCGATCGAGGGCTGTGACCTTGCCATAGGTTTGAGTCAGGCCGTCGAGCACGGCGACGGAACGGCTCTGTCCGGTCACGGCGCGGCTTGCAGGTTTTCAGGCCAGGCGACATTTGGATCGGCGCGAAGATAGGCAACGCCGGGCAATCCGCTTCGCACCGACCCAGCGTGAGCGCGCAAACGATCGGGATCGATCCGCACGCGGATGCGGAACATGAGCTTATCGCGCTCGCTCTGGGTTTCAACCGTCTTCGGTGTAAACTGCGCTTGGCTGGCGATGAAGGAAACCTTCGCAGGAATTGATGTCGTTGGGTAGGCGTCAAGCAGAATCCGTGCGTCGGTGCCAACCCTTATCTTTCCCGCCTCAAGGGTCGGCAAAAAGATGTCCATATAGACATAGGAGATGTCCAGCATGGTGAACACCTTGCCGCCGGCCGGAAGTACCTCTCCGATATTGGCGAGCCGATATTCGAGCCGCCCATCAAGCGGAGCCACGAGATCGTTGTCGTTGATGTTGACCGTGGTAAGGCCAACGTCGTGCTTGGCCGCTTCGAGCGCGCGTTCGGTGAGTGCCACCCTGATGGTCGCGGCGCGCACCGCCGCACCTGCGGTGTCGAGGGCCTGTTTCCGCTGATCGAAAAGTTCCTGTGTCGCCCAGCCTTTTGCCAGCAAGGCTTGGGTCCGATCCAATTCCTGTGCCGCGAACGTTTGCTGGGCGCGCTGTTGCTCCAGGTTTGCCCTTGCCTCCTCGATAAGGTGCTGCGCCTGTTCCACTTGCGCTTGCGACTTCTTGAGCAATTCCTGAAGGTCTCGCGTATCCATGCGAGCGATCACCTGCCCCGCAGTGACCATGTCGCCGATTTCGGCGCGCATCTCGGCAACCCTGCCGGCAAATTTCGTGGATATATCGATCTCGTCGGCCTCAAGTCGGCCGTTTCCAAAGCTGATGCCGGGAGGAAGCTGCGGATGGGAGTGTTTCCACCCGTAAATTCCGGCACCGGCGGCGGCGAGCAGAAGAACAAGAAGCCCGGCCGATAGCCGCAACCGCCGCCTGCTTTGCGGGGGAGCAAAAGGTATGGTGGCCGGCAGGTCCGGCGTGGTGACGACAGGGCGGGGCTTGTCATCGGTGACAGCAGTGATTTCGCCCACTTTCGCCGGCGATTTTCTGTCGAGATCATCCGTTAATGGCTGCAACTTGGTCTCCACGAACCTGTCTGATTTTTCTCCGCGAAAATGTGCCATCGGTCGATCGGGTGGGTATTGAGCGATGTCAATGATGAATGGGCCGAAGTTCCCGGGGCGGAACGGCCGCAAACAATCGGAATATTGCCCGCAATCCAATATCCATGCCCCGGTCATGGACCAGACCACCTAATGGCTTTGGTGTTGCTTGACTTGACCCGGTACTTGGCCCGGTCGCTCAGGCGGGCTTCGATGGTGCTTCCGGCGCAGCGGTGAATGCAATGCCAACCCGCTTTTGCTGGATCCATATCACCTTGCATTCACGGATCGAGGAATCATTGGCCATCACCAGACGAAACTGCTCCGGCACGAAGGCGGGATTTTCGACATCGATGGCGGCACCCTCCGGCGAAATATTCCGTACCATGCAGCTCATGACCGAACCAGCCGACGTTACGTAGGCCGGTTCGTTGATTTCGGTCCGCTGATACTTTCGCTTCTCTTCCATCCGACCTTGGCCCTCAATCGCCGGGCGAGCCTAATGCCAAACCCTAAATAATTGGCTGCCGCCGGTTCCGTCCGATTGGATCAAATCAACCACGCTTTTGCCGTGGTTTGACGCCGTGAAGCGCGACGCAACGAAACTCTGCAATCTGGGGTGGTTCAAAATCTGTCTCCGCCCTGGCTGTTCTGAGCATGCGTTATCAAGGGGATGCCCGCGAAGGCTCATGCGTTCCTTGCCGATGACTCCGCCGGTACCGGGCTTCCGTTCGCCGCATCGACGCGATAGCTTGACGTCACGGCCGGCGAGTAGGCGCGACCCCGGCTTGAAACGAACAGGCGCCAAGGGGAAAACGCGATGTTCGAGATACTCGATCGACGGACGAGCCTGACCGCCAACCAGATCAGGATCCTGATCGCCGCCATTATCGGCGATGCGCTGGAATTCTTCGATTACTTCCTGATCGGATTTGTGCTCGCCTTCTTGATAGGGCCCTGGAAGCTGACCTTCGGCCAATCGGCGACCGTGCTTATGAGTTCCGGTATCGGCGCCATCATGGGCGCTTATGTCTGGGGCTGGCTTGCCGATCGCATCGGCCGCCGCAAGGTCTTCATCGGCACCGTGCTGAACTTCTCGATTGCCACCGGCCTTTTATATTTTACGCCGGACAATGGCTGGATCTATCTTTCGGTGATGCGATTTTTCGTCGGCCTCGGCGTCGGTGGGCTTTATTGCGTTGATCTGCCGTTGGTGCAGGAATTCATGCCCACCTCCAAGCGAGGTTGGGTCGGCGGTCTCGTCACCTGCGTCATCCCGCTCGGTGTCGGCCTCGGAGCTGTCCTTGGCTCGGTAGTCGGCAGCGGCGAGTGGCGGCTGTTGTTTGCTGTTGGCGTTCTGCCCGCGCTTCTGGTGCTGCTCGTCCGCATTTGGGTGCCGGAGTCGCCGCGCTGGCTGTGCCGACAGGGCCGCTACGAGGAAGCCCGCAAGTCGCTCGCTTGGGCGCTCCAGATGTCGCCGGCCTCGCTCCCCTTGCCCACTGCTGCCGACGCCGGCCCGATCGCTGGGAGCAGCTGGCTTGATCTCTTCAAATATCCGCGAAGCCTGATCGTGTCCTGGCTCGGCAATGCCGGCGCACAGACCGGCGTCTACGGCATCACATTATGGGCGCCTTCGCTCTTTGTGGTGCTGCTGAAAGTCACACCACAGGAAGCCGCCAAGATGATGATCCTGCTCAGCGTCTTTGGCTTCGTGGGACGAGTGTCGTTTGCGTTTTTCTCCGAGCTGATGGGGCGGCGCAATGCCGGCGGCCTGCTCGGCTTCGGTGCCGGATTTCTGACCATCATCGCCGGTTATCATTACGACGCTATGTTCATGGGCGTGTCGGCATTCTGGCTGTTGCTGGCGGTTGCCTTTTTCTTCGCCGACGGCGGCTTTGCCATCGTCGGTCCCTACGCGGCGGAAGTCTGGCCTTCGCATTTGCGGACTTCGGGCATGGGGTCTGCCTATGGCTTCGGTGGTATCGGCAAGATTATCGGGCCCGTGGGCCTCGCCCTGATCGTTGGCTCGGGCAATTATCTCAAGCCTGACGTGCCGTTACCCGAGATCCCTCTAGCCTTCCTTTATCTCGGCTGCTGGTTTTTGATGACAGGAACGGTGTATTATTTCTTCGGGCTCGAGACCCGGGGCAAGTCGATCGAGCAGATCGACAGGGAACTCACGGTCATTGCCTGAATAAGGTCTGACGGCATCCATTGGCCCCGGCGTGGGGCGTCAGTGCTTGCTTTCTTTTATATTCGTCCAAGGAGAAGAAACATGCCGCTCGGCGGACTACAACATTACACGATTGAACCTGCAGATCTTGAGCGCACCAAGGAGTTCTATTGCGATGTGCTCGGCCTGGAAAATGGCGACCGCCCGCCGCTCGATTTCCCGGGCTACTGGCTCTATTCCGGCGGAATGGCCACGGTGCATCTGATGGGCACCCGAAAGCCGCGCGAGGGCATTGTGGTGCGCGGCACCGAGAAAAAATATGAGGATACCGGCCGGCTCGACCATATCGCTTTTGCCGCGACGGATGTCGAAGACATGCGCAAGCGCTTGCAGTCCAGGAACGTCAAATTCCGTGAGAGCATCGTGCCGCGCACCGGCGATACGCAGTTTTTCCTCTACGATCCCGATGGCGTCGGCGTCGAACTGAACTTCCCGAAAATCTGAAAGCCTTCCGCCACGCGACTCGTCGCCGGCGGTCTGCCGGTCGCGCTTTTTCGTTTTCGCGCTCCCGCGCGGGCCAAATCCCGACAAGGTCATGACCAGGCCATATCTAGGGCGCGAAGCGGTCAGCTTTTCTTCAATTTTGCATGACGAGTTGAAGGGCCGCACCGCTGCGGCAGGATAGCCGGGTGCCTCGCCTTCCACCTACCCCAGGGCTTGTGCACTCGGCTATTCGCGGGCGGAGCCTAGCGCTCCTTTGGCGAGGCGCCAACTTCGCGCGGACAGTTTTTGGCCTAGTCAAGCCCGCGTTCATGGCTCAGGCGCACCATTTCCTCAATGAAGATCGCCTTTTGCTTGTCATCAAGGCTCATGAACAACGGTTCGGCAGCGTCGGCGACGCTGCGCTGGTCCACGGCGCGATCATTGAGAAATTGGGCTTCGTTCCGCATCTGCTCGACGATGTCGTCCGGCGGGTCGCGCTTGGCGCGCGCAATTCGAAGGTTGAGACGGTCGGCGCCATTATGGCCGAGATAATGCATCGCGCTGTTGAAAGCGGTCCAATGCTTCTCCTGCTCGGGCGTCAGATTCAATTCAGTCTTGATCCGGTCGATATAGGCGTCGCTGTTCGCGACGATCTGCTCCGCGGTCAGTTCCGGTTCACCCGGCTGGGTAAGAACTTCCACCGGCTTTGCTGGCGCATTCTTTGCTCCCTTCACGGCCTTGCTGGTTTTTGCGGGTCCGGTTTGGGCCTGCTTGCCGCCGCTCGCGGGCGCACTTTTGCCTTTGTCATCGCCACCAACGCCGAGGACTCCGGTGAACACGCCCACCACCCCACCGATGGCACCTCCCAAGACGCCGCCGACGGGTCCCGCGGCCTTGTTGCCAGCCTGGGCTCCCTGCTCCACTCCCTTCACCAGTCCTTGCGCATCGGCCGCCCGGGGGATGCCGAGAAGCATCATGACGACCGCCGCAAGGACAAAGCCCAAGCTTGCTTGCGTGCGCACGGCCGGTGTCCGGCTGATCATTATTTGGTCTCCATCTGAGTTTGATTTGTCAGCTTTGCCCGCCGTGAATCACGCGCGCCCAATCGCACCGGCAAGACATTATCGTTGTCGCAGGCAACGAGTCCACCTTGGCCGCTTCGGCGAGAGATGGTATCCTCCGAGCCAGCTGCACCAGATGGAACCAAAGCCGCGGCACAAGGGGCCGATCTTTTGTCTTTGGTGCGCGTTCCGAATGTGCAGCGCAAAATTCCCTTGTGACATCACTCCGACTGCGGTTGCGACACAACGCCTCCCCACGGCAATACACGACGTTAGTCTAGAGTTTGACCAACCTGATTTCTCGACAGAGGCGGCCAATTCTGCTCTGATCTTGAACTGAAACCTTCGCGCCACCTCGCAGCACCGCTGCGGTACTTGGTTAGACGAAGAAAAAAATAAAACAACATTTGATCCATCAGGAGGGAACGCGATGTCACGGAGAAAGCTGTCTCGACGGCGATTCGTCGCCGCTGCCGCATGGTCATCCGCCGCGCTGATTTCGGCGCCCTATCTTCGAACGGCGCACGCGGCCGGCAAGTTGACGATGGGCTTCTGGGATCATTGGGTGCCTGGAGCCAACAAGGCCAGCACCGAACTCGTTAACGAGTGGGCGGCCAAGGAGAAGGTCGAAGTCTCCATCGACTACATTCCAAGCCAGGGCAACAAGAACCTGCTGACAATTGCCGCCGAGGCACAGGCGAAATCCGGTCACGATATTATGGCGATGCCGACGTGGTGGCCCCACGCGCAGGCAGATCTGCTTGAGCCGATGAACGACGTCGTCGAACCGCTCATCAAGCAAAACGGTGAGGTCAATGGCACCGTCAGTTATCTCGGCAAGGCCGGCGACAAATGGCTCGCCGTTCCCGCCTGCGTGGGCAGTCAGATAAAGGGACCGTGCTCTCGCATCGACCTGATGAAGAAGTTCGCCAATATCGACGTGCAGGAGATGTATCCGGCCGGCAGCCCACCAAAGGCGGAGAGCTGGACGACGGACGCGTTCCTGAAAGCGGCAGAGGCCTGCCACAAGGGTGGTGTTCCCTTCGGCATCGGTCTCGGTGAAACCAGCGATTCCGTGGATACCGCTGGCGCTTTATTTCTGGCGTTTGGGGCTGAGGTCGTCGATGCCAAGGGCAACATCGTCGTGAGGAATGACAACGTGCGGCAGGTTCTTGAGTATTACAAGAAGCTGATGGCGTTCCTGCCGCCGGACGTGCCCGCTTGGGACGATGCGTCAAACAACCGGTGGCTGGTCTCAGGCAAAGGCGCCCTGATCATGAATCCCCCGAGTGCATGGGCTGTGGCCAAGCGCGACGCACCGCAGATCGCCGAGCAGTGCTGGACCCATGGATTCCCGGTGGGCCCGAAAGGCCGTTTTGCGCCATTCCTTCCCTATTTCTGGGCTGTATGGAGTTTCTCCAAGAACAAGGAGGCGGCAAAGAGCCTGCTGACGCATCTCTCGCAACCCACCTCGATCGAAAAGATGGTTGCGGCCAGCGGCGGTTACGATCTGCCCGCGTTCGAGAAGCTGACGACTCTGAAGACCTGGGCTGAGGAAGGGCCGCCCAAGGGAACACTCTATCATTACCCAAATCCTTATAACCACCAGAAGCTCTCGATTGCCGCATCGCCGGCGCCGCCCAAGGTCGCACAGCAAATCTATACGCAGGCAACCCTCACCAAAATGTGCGTGCGTTTCTACCAGGGCGAAGCCATGGAAAAGACGCTCGCCTGGGCGGAAGGCGAACTTGAAGGCTTCATGCGAAGTTGAGGTTAGGCTTCGCTGCGGGGTCCCACGATCTGATAGCTGGGTCGCCGCAGCGAACCTTGCGATGGGGTTGAGATGCAGCATGCAACGACCGAAATGACGGATAGAAATTTCGCTCAAGCGGTCGAGGAAACAGCTCATGGTTGACGCAGCGATCGGGTCGAGCAGCGTTCCCGGCAGGCGAGCCGCGCGCACGGGTCTTCGCACGGCACTCAAGAGAAAATCAACGGCGGCCTTTCTCATGACCCTGCCGCTGATCGTGCTTATCTCGTTGCTGGTGATCTATCCTGCGTTCTACTCACTGCACCTTGCGACCCTGAACAAGTCGATGCAGCGATTCATCGGACTCGGAAATTTCCAGTTTCTGTTCAAGCGTGAGACGTTCTGGCTGGTCGTCGAGCAATCCTGCATCTTCGCGATCACCGCCGTTATCTTCAAGTCATTGATCGGGTTTGTCGTAGCACATTTTGTGCACAACATTCCCGCCAAGGGCCAACGCAAGTGGCGTGGCATGCTCTTGGTTCCGTGGGTGATTCCTCCGGCGATGAGCACGCTGGCCTGGCTCTGGCTGTTCGACCCCTCCTACAGCGCTTTCAACTACACGCTTGCAAGTTTCGGGATCGGACCAATTCCCTGGACTGGCGACGCCTACTGGGCACGTTTCTCGGTGATCCTGGTCAATATCTGGTTCGGCGCGCCATTCTTCATGATCATGTATCTGGCGGCGCTGAAATCGGTGCCAGAGCAGCTCTACGAGGCCGCGGCCATCGATGGCGCCAATTGGTGGCAGCGTATCTGGTACGTTACGCTGCCGATGATGCGCAATATCATAGCGATCACGGTGCTGTTTTCACTGATCGTGACTTTTGCGAATTTCGACATCGTGCGAATCCTGACCGCGGGCGGTCCGTTGGACCACACTCATATTTTTGCGACCTGGGCCTTCCGCATCGGCATTGAGGGTGGCGATATCCCGCTTGGCGCCAGTGTCTCGCTGTTCATGTTCCCGATCCTGGCAATCGCGTCGATCTTCATCCTGCGCGATATCAACAAACGTGGGAACGAAGCGTGATGGCAAGCACGGTTGTAATCGACAAGGCCGCGCCGACCCGCACGGTCAAATATGGCAGCATGAGCCGCGATCGCGTATGGGCGCTACGATGGTCGTACTTCTTCCTTGCGTTGTTTGCGATCTTCTCGCTGGTGCCGCCGCTCTATATGCTGATCACCTCGCTCAAGAGCAGCGCGGAGATTTCGGCGGCAACCAACCCATGGTGGGTTTTTCATCCGACTCTGGCGAATTATGCCGAGCTGTTGACGTCGAACCAGTTTCTGAAGTTTTTCTGGAACTCCGCACTGGTATCGATTTTTGTGGTGACGATCACCATGCTGATCAGCGTTCCCGCGGCCTTTGCTCTGGCGCGGATGCGGTTCTGGGGATCCGCGACGCTCGCCACGGGTGTGTTCCTGACCTATCTGATCCCCGATACCCTGCTGTTCCTGCCACTGTTCAAGATGTTCGTTGCGTTTGGGGACCTTGACCGGCATTCAACTGATCAACCGCTGGTATGTGTTGCTGATCGTTTATCCGACACTCACCGTCCCGTTCTGCACCTGGATCATGATCGGCTATTTCGCGTCGATCCCCAAGGAGCTCGATGAGGCCGCCATCATCGACGGTGCGTCATGGTTCCAGACGCTGACGCGTATCTTCATTCCGGTCGCGCTGCCTGGCTTGATCGCCGCGACAATCTTCGCCTTCACGGTCTCATGGGCGCAATTTCTTTATCCTTTGGTTTTCACGACATCTACCGATCAACTGGTGCTACCTGTCGGAATCATCACGACCCTGATCAAGGGCGACGTGTTCAACTGGGGACAGATCATGACGGGCGCCCTGCTCGGCGCGGCACCGCCCCTCATCGTCTACGCCTTCCTGATGGACTATTACATCGCCGGCCTCACTGCCGGTGCGACAAAAGGCTGAACTGTATGGCTGAAGTCACGTTGCGTAAGGTCGTCAAGCGCTACGACGATGTCGAAGCGGTACGCGGCATCGATCTCGACATTGCTGATCACGAATTCGTCGTGCTGGTTGGACCCTCAGGCTGCGGTAAGTCGACGACGCTGCGGATGATCGCGGGATTGGAGGATATCACCGACGGTGACATCATGATCGGGGGCGACGTCGTCAACGATGTCCCGCCAAAGGATCGCGACATCGCGATGGTATTCCAGAACTACGCGCTTTATCCCCACATGACGGTCGCGGAGAACATGTCGTTCGGATTGCGGTTAAAGCGTTATCCGAAGGCAGAGATCAAGGCGCGGATCGATGAGGCCGCGCGAATGCTGGATATCGTCGAACTTGTCGATCGGAAGCCTAAGCAATTGTCGGGTGGCCAGCGCCAGCGCGTAGCGATGGGGCGCGCCATTGTCCGCAATCCCAAGGTGTTCCTGTTCGACGAGCCGCTTTCCAATCTCGATGCCAAGCTGCGGGTGCAGATGCGGATCGAGATCAAAAAGGTTCATCTGAAAGTCCGAACCACGACTGTCTATGTAACCCATGACCAGGTTGAAGCGATGACACTTGCTGACCGGGTCGTGGTCATGAACAATGGTCGGATCGAGCAGATCGGCACTCCTAACGATCTCTATCACAAACCTGCCACGCGTTTTGTGGCGGCGTTCATCGGCTCGCCTGCGATGAACTTCTTGCCCTGCATGCTTGAAGAGATCGCCGGCAGGCTGCATGTCCGGCTGACCGATGAAATTGCCTTTTCACTGCCGCCCAGCCGGGCAGCGCGATATCAAGGTGTCGGGCGAAGTGAAAAACTGCTGCTCGGGTTGCGACCTGAACATATCACAGAAGCGCCTCCCGATCCGGGACCAGGAATTCAGGCCTTTGACGCGGTGTTGGATGTGACCGAACCGATGGGTATGGAAACCCTGATTTACTTTACACTCGAGGGTACGCAGATCTGCGGCCGGGTTGATCCCAACGCCGGCGCGCGCGATGGCGGGGCACTCCGATTGGCAGTGGACCTCAACAACATGCACCTGCTAAATGCGGTCACTGGCGCCGTCATTTGATGGCGGCGCACCAATAAGAGCCCGCAAACTGGGCGGGGAAACGGGAATGGCGACAAACAAGAAGAAAATCTTCATCACCGAATCCATGTCACAGTCAGGGCGCGGCCTTCTCAGGGAACGAGACGACATCGAACTCGTCGAATTCCCAAATTTGATTTCGGCCACAGATTTCGAAGCGTTGCTCAAGGAGAACGCCCCGGTTCATGGCGTGGCACTCGGTGCGACGCGTTTTGGCGAACCGGAGCTCGAAGCTTCCAGGGACATGAAGGTGGTGACCAGGATCGGCGTCGGCTACGACGCCGTCGATGTCGCAGCACTCAGCCGCCGCAAGATTCCGTTGATGGTGGCGGGGACCGCCAATTCTCCATCCGTGGCCGAGCAGGCGCTGTTCATGATGCTGACACTCGCCAAGCGCGCCGTCGAGATGCATGAACTTGTCAAGGAGGGCAAGTGGAGCACAAGGCTCGGGAAGCTGCCCTACGATCTGTTCGGCAAGACAGTTCTGATCGTTGGGTTCGGCAGGATTGGAACACGCACGGCCAAGCGCTGCCTGGCCATGGAAATGAATGTTCTGATCTTCGATCCCTACAAGTCGATCGAGGAGGTCAAGGCGGCGGGCTGCGAGGCGGTCGGAGATCTCGATGCGGCGCTGCCCCGTGCGGACTTTGTCAGCATACATTGCCCAAAGACGACCGAGACGGTCGGCATGTTCAATGCGGCGCGATTGAAGCGGATGAAGCCATCGGCCTATCTGGTCAACACCGCACGCGGCGGAATTGTCCACGAGGCGGCGCTTTATGACGTGCTTTCGTCCGGCAAGCTTGCCGGCGCCGGCCTCGACGTGTTCGAGCAGGAACCGCCGGCCGTGCCCTATGCGCTGTTCGAGCTTCCCAACGTGATCGTCGCCCCACATGTCGCCGGCGTCACCCGGGAAGCGGTCGACCGGATGAGCGAGCAGACCGCGCGCAATATCCTGAGCGCGCTCGATGGCGAGCCGATCCGCCAGAACGTCATCAACCAGGACGTGCTGGGTTGATCGCGATGGTCTTCAAGGAATACGGCAATTATGACGCGTTTGAGCTTGCCGAACTGGTCCGCAAAAAATAAGTAAGCTGCCTTCGAATTGTTAGCCATTGCGTGAACCAGCAAGCCTCGCCGCCCAGCTCGAGCAGGAACGGCCTTGGCGGAACAAGATACCGCCGGTCTGCGCTTGAACCGACTAAACTCAGCCGCATTCGAGGCCGAGGAAAGCAGGCAGGCGCCGGCTTCAATTCCAAGGTCAAGCCTCAGCGAGGGAGACTGAAATTTTGAGTAAGAGTGACCCGACCGATCATGCGCTCGCGACGATCGCCAGCATCCTCGATCAACCGGCCTTCCCTCGCGAAGCGGAAAAGGCCGAGGTTGAAGAAAAGCCCGGGACCTCGAGACCGGTAGAGGCTGACGGCTATTCGAAGATGGGGCCTGGCCCCATGGAGGGCATTCGCTTCAAGTGGACGGTCCGCCGTAAAGGCGACGACCAATATTTCGTGGACGAGACCATCGGCGAAACTTCCCGGGCGGTCAGCGTCGGACCTATGGCGGCGGACGCGGCAATCAGGTTCGTCGACGATCAGGCGAGCGAAGCGCGGCAGCGGTTTGAGGCGCTCAGGAATGAGATGGCGGGGCGCGCCGCTGCAAAGATGGTTCTTGGCGGCGACGCAACCTGACGCGGCCGATAGAACAGCGTTCATTGACTCGCCCTTCCGAGAAAATCCTTCTTGATGAGTTCGACGCCGCAGTGACGCAGGATATCGTAGGCCGTCGTTACGTGGAAAAAGAACTGCGGCACGCTGAAAGTCAGTAGCAGTGATTGACCGGTCAAGGTTCGCGTCGCGCCATTCCGAAAAGTGAAGATCACTTCCTTTTCTTCGTTACCGTCGAGTTGGGCGGGTTGCACGCTCTCCACGAATTTCTTCGCCAGCGCGATGCGCGCCTTGAGTTCGAAAATGTCGGGATCCGTGTCCGGAAATCTGGGGGGATCGATGCCAGCAATGAGAGCGCAGGCGACCACCGCATGCCTGTTGGCTTCCCCCACCTGGCGGGTGAGGTCGTACATGTTGGGATAGAGACGCGCGCTGAGCAAGATTGCAGGATCTATCTTGCGCCTTTCTGCGTAAGCAGCCGCATGATCAAGCAGATCAGACAGGTTATTTAGAAAGGGAGCGAAGACCCCAACGGAAAGACGATGCATTGAGATGGTCAAGGTCGCGGTCTCCTCGGTACGGTGCGGCATCCGATAGTCGAGATTTTACCGCAAGTCTATTTGTCGATGCGTTCTCCATCGCTCGACTGGCGGCAGCGTGCCGCCGACATCGAGGGGTTCGTTGACCGCCGGGTACGGAGGGCCATCGAAGGCGGCAGCTTTGCAAGGATTGCGCGGTTTGAGTAAGGGCCGGCAGATGTCGCGCGTGCCTTCAATTGACCGTGTGCGCGAGCCCAAACTAGACTGTCCAGGAAACCGCGTTGAACCGAAACAGCGCACCCGCAACTCATTCGAGGAGAGTGATCTAGATCACGTTTGCAGAACGGGCGACGCGCAGGATGGAACGATTTTCCGCCCCGCTCAGGAGGTGAGGATGAAGAGGCTTTTTGCGATCGCCGCATTTCTGATGACGAGCACCGCTGCCCAGGCGCAATACACATTCGAGTACGGCGGAAAGACCATTCGCATTGACCCCGATCGAGGAACCGTCTCGATACCTGGTGTCTATGACAATACCGGGCGAAAGAATAAACGCTTGCGTAACGATCAGGACAGCACCCGCAAGCAGTCGCCCGATCAAGCGAAGGCCGATCCGCAAACACCTGCCGCGGCACCGGCACCTGCCGCCGCACCCGTTATTGCCGAGCCGGTGCCCACGCCTGCAAAGCCGTCCGACCCCCCGACCACCACCGCAAAGGTGACGCCTGCGGAGACCGTGATGCCGGTTCAACCGGCCGAACCGGTCCAGCCCCAGGCGGCTGCGCCTGCGCAGCCAATCCCACAGGACGAGCCGCCCGTCGCCAAGCCCGTACCCCCGCCAATTGTCGCGACGGCCCCGCCAGCACCGCCCCCGCCGACCGCGATCGCCCAGCCCGCGAATTCGCCGCTCGGACTCTGGTTGACGGAGGAAAAAGAAGGCAGGGTTCGAATCGAGCAATGCGGCGCCAATCTCTGCGGCTATTCGGTGGATCCGAAGTCGAACAAGAATGGCGAACAGGTTCTCATCAACATGAAACCCGGCAAGGATTCCAAATGGAGTGGACGGATTTTCGATCCGAATACCGGCAGCACCTATGACTCCACAATCGCACTGAAAGGTTCGGATACCCTGCGGGTTCAGGGTTGCGCCTTTGGCGGCATGTTCTGCGGCGGCCAGACCTGGAGCAGGCTCAACTGAAAGGCGACAACCGCGTGCCGTCTTGATGAAATGAACGAAGGATGGCGCCGCGGCAATCAACGGCAACGGATCCGGGTCTTGATAGGCTTCGGACCACCATGTGGGACCGAAGCCGAACCTTGATACTGATCGCTTCGATCCCCAAGACAGTTCTGAATATGGGCGTGACACCCGTCACAGAGCCCGGTCGATCCCCCGTGCGATGTTCACCGTACCGAACCAAGGGGACGCGTCATGGGACATTTCCGCAAAGCCATCATAGCCAGCTCCGTTCTCATGCTTGTCGGAACGTCGATCGCCACGCCCGCGCGGCGGCGACATTTGACGGCGCATGGAGCGTTCAGATCGCGTCGTCAAATGGGGCATGCCCCAACGGAGCAAGCGTCTCGATCGGTATCAGCAACGGTCAGGTTGCGTCGAGCAACGGTTCGTTCACGGCGTCAGGCCACGTGGCCGAGGCCGGCACCATCAGCGTGATCTTGATCAGCGGAATGAAGCGGGCCGTTGGTTTCGGCCGCCTCGCCGGCACTTCGGGATCAGGCACCTGGCGCGGCGCGATGTGCTCGGGAACTTGGACTGCGCAAAGGATATAGGAGCGGTCGCGCGGCTTATTCGCCGACCTTCGCCGAGTATTCGGCGTCCGTCACCGGCTCCATCCAGGTCGCGTAATTCCCGTCCAGCGATTCCTGCATCGCGATGTGGGTCATGCCAGTGGTCGGAGAGCCACCATGCCAATGTTTTTCGCCCGGCGGAATCCAGACAACGTCGCCGGGCCGGATCTGCCGCACCGGTCCGCCCTTGGTCTGGACACGGCCGACGCCCGCAATCACATACAGTGTCTGACCAAGCGGATGCGTATGCCAATTGGTCCGCGCGCCCGGTTCGAACGACACGCGGGTGGCGACAACGCGCGCCGGCGCTGGCGTGGCCACGATCGGGTCCTGCCAGACCGTGCCGGTAAAGTACTCTTGAGGTGCACGGCGGGTCGGCCGCGAGCCGGCGAGATGGATATCCATGGATCTCCTCCTTGCGATTATTGGCGTGGCCGGATCATTTCTTTGAAGCCGCGTAGCGCGCCTTGGTCTCGGCATTCATGGGATAGAGGCCCGGCAACACTGCACCGTCATTAACCTGCTCGACAATCCAGGCTTCCATCCGCTCCTGTTCGGCGCCTTCTGCCAGAATAAGGTCGAGGAATGCCTTCGGGATGACGACCGCGCCGTCCTGATCTGCGACGATAACGTCGTCCGGGAAGATCGCCACGCCACCGCAGCCGACCGGCTCGCCCCAACCGACGAATGTGAGCCCAGCGACCGAGGGCGGTGCGGCGTAGCCGTCGCACCAAACCGGAAGGCCGGTACCGAGCACGCCCTCGAGATCGCGCACGACGCCGTCGGTGACGAGCGCTGCCACTCCGCGCTTGACCATGCGCGCGCACAGGATGTCACCGAAAATCCCGGCATCGGTGACGCCCATGGCGTCGACCACTGCGATACAGCCCTCGGGCATCGCTTCGATCGCGGTTCGGGTCGAAATCGGCGACGACCATGATTCCGGTGTCGCCAGATCCTCGCGGGCGGGCACGAAGCGCAACGTGAACGCCGGCCCGACCAGACGCTTCTGCCCTGGCCGTAGCGGACGCGTGCCCCGCATCCAGACGTTTCGCAGGCCCTTTTTGAGCAGGACCGTGGTGATGGTAGCGGTGGAAACGCGGGAAAGCGTCGCTATCGCTTCGGGGGTCAGGGACATCGAAAAAACAACTCCGGTGGGGATGGATCGGGCGGGCATCTTGCGGGGTGCGGCCATCGCGTCAAGGGCTGTCGTCAGCTCTTGGCCGATGCTGCGCTTCGCATCCCAGTGATCAGGGCATCTTATCAGCAAGTGCTGGATTAGTTTATTGATGTAACAAGCTTATTTTGCGCGAACCGAATTCCACTCGGCAGGAAAACGCGCTAGAGCTTGATGCGGATCGAAGAGCTTAAGGGGCCATGACTTCGCCAACTTCCCCACCCCGCCTTCTGCCGAGCGGCGACAGCGCCATCACGGTCGAATTCAGCCGCAATATCGATGATACCGCGAACCGGCGGGTGCTGGCGCTCGACCAGACGATGGCGCGGGAACCGATCGCGGGCGTGACTGAAACGGTCCCCACCTATCGATCCCTTTTGGTTCACTACGATCCTGTGCAGATCGACTTCGAGGCGCTAGGCAAGAGGCTCCTTGAACTGGCCCGGCGTCCGGTTCCGCCATTGGAGAAGACACGGCGCTGGCGTATTCCGGTTGCCTATGGCGGTGAGCACGGCATCGATCTTGAGGATGTTGCAAAGACGCTCGGCACGACGCCGGACGACGTTGTGGCGCGGCACATTTCGGGCGATTATCGTGTCGCCATGATCGGCTTTTCCCCCGGCTGGTCATATCTTAGCGGTCTGCAGGATTCGCTCCATATGTCGCGGCGGCAAAACCCGCGCCTCTTGACACCGGCCGGCACGATTTCGATTGGCGGCGTGCAGACCGGCATTCAATGTCTAGCGGGTCCGAGTGGCTGGCACTTGTTGGGCCGCACCCCCGTGAGAACCTATCAACTGCATCGCGATCCCACCTTCCTGCTCAAGCCCGGCGATCGCGTGACGTTTTGCGTTATCGACGCCAAGACGTTCTCGGAACAGGATCGCGCCGCAGAAGGTGGCGAGATCATCGCCGAATTGATGACGCCATGAGCAAGCTCATCATTTCGGTCATCGGTCCTGCAAGTTCGGTGCAGGACGGCGGACGCTTCGGCGCCCAGCGTTTTGGTCTGACGCCGAGTGGCGCGATGGATCGGCTTGGGCTTGCGGCTGCGAACTGTCTCGCTGGAAACGCCTTGTTCGCCCCCGGAATCGAAATCGGGCCATTCGGCGCGGCGTTCACTGCACACGATGGCGCTGTTCGTATCGCGCTCGGCGGCGCGCCGCGTAGTGCCGATATTTCCGGACGCGCGCTTGCATGGAATACGTCGGCGACGATCGCCGATGGCGAGACATTGAAGCTCGGAATGGCCCGCGGCGGTTGCTTCAGCTATCTGGCCATCGAGGGCGGAATTGCCGGCGAGCCCGTGTTCGGCAGCCTCGCCGTGAATGCCCGGGCCGGGCTCGGCAGCCCCTTCCCCCGCCCGCTGCAGGCCGGCGACGAATTGCAGGTGAAGGCCGCAAGCGGCGCCACCGAGCGCCAGCTCGAGATTGCCGCTGTCGCGGAAGGACCTGTTCGCGTTGTGATGGGTCCGCAGGATGACGAGTTCGGTGAGGACGATATCGACCTGTTTCTAGGAAGTGAGTGGAAAATATCGGCCACCAGCGATCGTATGGGCTATCGGCTGGAGGGGCCCGTGACGCGACATTTGCACGGCCACAACATCGTTTCCGACGGCACCGTGAATGGCAGCATCCAGGTACCTGGAAACGGCCAGCCGATTGTTCTGATGTCGGATCGCGGCACAAGCGGCGGCTATCCCAAGATCGCGACCGTGATTTCGGCCGATTTTGGCCGTTTCGCGCAAATCCCGGCTGGAACCGGCTTCCGGTTCAAGGCTGTGAACATGGCAGAGGCACAGGCGGCGGCGCGCGCATTCGCCGAACTGCTGCGCACCCTGCCCGATCGTCTGCGTCCGATTGAAAACTTTGATCTCAACATCGATGCGCTACAGAATGCCAATGTTGCCGGCGCGGCCGTTAATGCGGTCGATGTCGGAACGTGGCAGATTCCTTCACCTGCCGTGCGATGAGGCAGGACTAAATCGGGCCAACGCCCATACAGCAAACGGACAAGCACATGAAAACGGTCGACCTGAATTCCGATCTCGGCGAATCCTTCGGCGCGTGGCAAATGGGCAACGATGCCGCCATGATCGAAGTCGCAACGTCCGTGAACGTCGCCTGTGGTTTTCACGGCGGAGACTACGACACCATGCGCCAGACGGTGGAGCTCGCGAAAGCGCGCGGCGTAAGCGTCGGTGCGCACCCCGGTTACCGCGATATTCATGGCTTCGGCCGCCGTCCATTTTACGGCATGAAAGCCTCCGAAATTGAAAACCTGGTCGCCTACCAGATCGGCGCGCTGCAGGCGATCGCGACCATGGCCGGCTACAAGGTCACCCATGTCAAAGCACATGGCGCGTTGTCGAACGTCGCCTGCGAGGAAGAGACGACCGCGCGCGCGATTGCCTCCGCGATCAAGGCCGTCGATCCCAATCTGATCTTTGTCGTGCTGGCCAATTCCAAGCTCGTCCAAGCGGGCGAGGCGGCAAATCTGCCGATGGTGCACGAGATCTTCGCCGACCGCGCCTACGAAGACGACGGCAATCTGGTCTCACGCCGCAAACCCGGCTCGGTCTTGCACGATCCAAAGCAAATCGCCGATCGTGTGGTGCGCATGGTGCAGGACGGCGCGGTTGTTTCCGTAACCGGCAAGGTAATCAAGATGCGCACCGACACGATTTGCATTCATGGCGACACGCCGGGCGCCGTCGAGATCGCGCGCGGGGTCCGCAAGGCGCTCAAAGACGCCGGCATCGACGTCGCGCCGTTCAAGAAAGGCAGCTAAAACGGGTGGACCGAAAGCGTGCCGAACACCACGCCCGCGATGAGCGCAAGCGCACCGTAGAGCGCTGCCGCGTGAAATCCTGTTCCGGTTTTCCGGGACAGCGAACGCGCATGAAGATGAAGGCGGGCTTCCGCCGATAATTCGCGCATGGCCGATCTCCAACCGAGCATGAGCAATAGTGGAATATCGTTCGAGGTCGGATTCAAGGCGTTACGAGAAATAGCGATAGGAATCTCCCGACTGAGCAATAGCAGATGAAAATTCTCCGCCGGCGAATTGCGCGAGAATTTTATTTGTTCGAATTTGCGAGAACTGGAACCGGTTCCACCGTTTCAATAAACGTCCTGCTGGAACCGGCCCTTCTTCTTGAGTTCCCCGACAAAGATGACGGCCTCATCGGTCGAGCGCGCGCCGTGTTGTGCGACGATATCGACCAATGCGCGTTCGACGTCTTTCGCCATCCGTTTGGCGTCGCCGCAGACGTAGAGATGTGCGCCTTCGGCAAGCCACGACCACAATTCACGACCGACTTCGCGCATGCGGTCCTGGACATAGAATTTTTTATCGCCATCGCGCGACCAGGCCAGCGACAATCGCGTCAGAAGCCCGGCGGTCTTCATCGCATTCAGTTCATCGGCATAGAAGAAATCGCAGCTGCTGCGCTGGTGGCCGAAGAACAGCCAGTTCCTGCCGGTCGAGCCGGTGGCTCTGCGGTCGAGCAGGAACGCGCGGAACGGCGCGACGCCGGTGCCCGGCCCGATCATGATGATCGGAACTTTTGGATCCTGCGGCAGCGCAAAGCCGTGTGCCTTCTGAACATAGACTTTCACCTGGTCGCCGGGCTGGATGCGTTCGGCGAGGAAAGTCGAAGCCAGTCCCAGCCGTTTGCGCTTGCCGATCACATAGCGCACGCAGTCGACCGTCAGTGACAGCTTTCCGGGGGTGGCGTTGTGCGACGAAGAGATCGAATAAAGCCGCGGCTGCAGCGGCTCGAGCGCTTCGACAAAAGCTTCGGGATGCGGTCGGACGCCTGAAAACTTCTGCAGTGCCGCCATCACATCGAGGGTTGCGGCATCTCCGTCGGGGTCGTCGCCTTGCGCGAGAGCGCGCGCCTTCTCGCGTTGCGCGCCGCCGGTGATAAAGGAAATCAATTCAAACAACGAATCCGGCGCGGGCGACAGCGAGACTTCGTCGGTCAAAACTTCGCGGAGCGTCTTGCCTCTCACCTTGGTCGTGTGGGAGGCGCCGAGCAAGGCAATGATCTGGTCGACGTGACCGAGTTCGTTGCGCGCGAAAATTCCGAAGGAGTTGCCGACGATGTAATCGAGGCCGCTGGCAGCAAGGTCGAAATCGATGTGCCAGGTTTCCTTTTCCGATCCGGGCTTGTTGAGCAGGCGGCGCGACACAAACGTGGCCGGCACCGGATTGTCGCGCGAACGGCCGGACTCCGCGGCGGATGCCGGCGCTGGTATGGCGGACGTGGCTGCCGGACCCGGAGCCGCTGCTGGCGCCTTGTCCAGCTCCTCGTGGAGCGTTCTCAGCATCCGGGCGGTTTCCTTGCCGCCGGGAACGCACAGGTTCAGACGGCCTTCTGCCTTGCTGGCAATCGCCTCGGAATAGTCGTTGCAATTGTAGCCACACTGGCCGCAATCCTGCTGCGCCATCGCCGCCATCATGCGCCGGCGCAACGGGCGGCCTTCGGCGAGCTTCATGCGGTCGGCGATCGGCATCGTCTGGTCGTGCCAGGGCGCCTCGCCATCGTCGCCGTCGCCCGCAGATCCCTGCATGACGGCGGCGCCCTGCTCGGTCGACAGCGGCGTCGGGCCGTCGGTCAAGAGGCCTGCGAAAAAGCCGTTGAGCCACGAGCGCTGCGCCTCGGAGAACGGCGCGCTCGCGGGAATAACTTCGATTCTGGGCGAAGGCGACATCTGGTTCATGTGGACGTCTCCGCATCGGCAAGTTTGCGCAGCGTCTCGCCGTCATGGCGGCGCGCGAATGCAAGAAAGTTTTCGTCGTTGGAGGTGCGGTGCGCGAGATAGGCCTTGAGCAATTTTTCAACGACCTTCGGCGCATCCTCGGCCTTGAGGTCGTGGTAGACTTCCTGCCCGATCTCGGCGTCCGGGCCGAAGCCGCCGCCGGCAAACAGATGATAGCCCTCAACGGTGTCGTCTCCCTCGCCGATTGGAACCTTGGCGGCGATCAGGCCGATATCGCTGATGTAATGCTGGGCGCAGGAGTGGTGACAGCCCGTCAGATGGATGTTCAGCGGCGTGTCGACTTCGACTCGTGGATCGCACCAGTCGCCGATCGCCGCAGCGTGGCGCTTGGTATCGGAGGCCGCAAACTTGCAGCCGGCATTGCCTGTGCAGGCGATCAGTCCGGCTCGGATTTGCGACGCCTTGACCGCAAGCCCGATCGCATCGATCGCAGCAACGGCAAGCGCGACGTTTTCGTCGCTCACACCTGAGATCAACAGGTTCTGCCACACCGTGAGGCGGATTTCGCCGTCCCCAAGATCTTGAGCAATCCTGGCGAGGCCGCGCATCTGCTCGCAGGTGATCTTGCCGAGCGGCAGGGACACGCCGATCCAATTCAAGCCTTCCTGCCTTTGCTTGTGTACGCCAATATGCGCCATTCGATCGAAGCCCGGGCGTGACGCCAATGCTTCCGCCGGCGCGCGGGTGAAAGCGTGGCCAAGCTTTTCCTCGACGAGAATAAGGAACTTATCCATTCCCATTCCGTCGATGACATATTTCATCCGCGCCTTGAGGCGATTGGTACGATCGCCGGTGTCGATGAATGCGCGCACGATCGCATCGGCGACCTTGTTGGCCTCTTCAGGCCTGACGATGATCCCGGTATCCTTGGCAAAGTCCTTGTGGCCGGTGATCCCGCCGATCCCGAGGCGAAACCAAACGCCGGGTTCGACGCCGAAGCCGTCTTTCACCTCCACGGCGGCAAAAGCGATATCGTTGGTGTCCTCGAGCACCGCGATCTTGCCGGCGCCGTCGAATGCGACGTTGAACTTGCGGGGCAAACCGTAGAGCGAACGGTCGTTGAGAATGTGGTAGTGCCATTCGTGTGCGTATGGGCGGGTGTCGATCAGTTCCTGCGGGTCGATCCCCGCCGTCGGCGTGCCCGTGACATTGCGAATATTGTCCGCGCCCGAGCCGCGTGAGCACAGGCCCAGATCCTGGATGCCCTCGATCAGGCTGACGGCGTTCTTGGGCGGAACTTCACGCACCTGTAAATTGGCGCGGGTCGTGACATGGCAATATGGCCCGCACAGGCGCTCGGCGAGATCGGCCATTCCTGCAAGCTGCCAGTGCCTGAGGATGCCGTTTGGAATGCGCAGCCGGCACATATAGGAGTCCTGTGCGGGTGCCACATAAAACAGGCCGTAGTAGCGCCAGCGAAAATTATCGGCCGGCGATGGCGGCGCGTTGGTCAACGCCTGTTGCTTCAATCGCGGATAGGCATCGAAGGGATGCTCTTCGCGCTTGAACTTCTCCTGGTCGGCGAGTTTCTTGCCAGATGCGAGAAGCTTGTCCTGTGCCTTGATGTGCGCAGCGTCCGGTCCGGTCGGCTCGGCGCTGGTCGCGCGGGCGGCTCCGCTGCCAAGACCGCGTCCGACCTTGCTGATCTGAAGGCCTGTGGCAAAACCTTCGAGGTAGCGCTTCTGCTCGTCGGTGAATTCCACGGAGAGGGTTTCAATCTTCATATTGCGTGACGAAGCTCCTGCGACCACGACCGGTGGCTCCAACGGGAAAGGAATGTGACCGAGCGGGAAATCGGATTTGGCATGCGAACGCCGGGCCCGATCCCAGATGCGGTCCGACCAGCCTCGTTGCTGCGGAAATCCATCTTGGACGTAAGCCAGCGGGCATCTGCGACGGCTGGCTGCACTGCAACATACAAGTTGCGTGCCACGCGCCACCATCAAGAATTCTCTTTATTTTACAGTTAGATATAAGTTAATGCGGGGACTTGGCGGCGGGCTCCACCTCCAATAGCAGGCAGATCGCCTAAAAAATAGCCCGCCAGTACTGCTGCTCAATTTTGCTTCAAAGGCCCTGGATCACCGTTTCCAACGTCCGATCCGGAATGCCGCGAGGTGCTTTGCGATATCGTCGGCGTCGAAGGCGGGGCCGGTGAAAGCTCCGACCGCATCGGCCGCTTCGTTGAGCTTTCCGCGGCGTCCTAACGCCGCGTCGTAGAGATCCGGCCTGAACACCGCCTTGGCGGTCTTGAGAGCTTCGGCGCTGATTGCCGCCTGCCCCCAGCGAACTATCTGTGCATAAAGCCACGCGGCCTGGGCTGGATCGGGCCGCGGTGCGCCTTCTCGGCCCACCAGCAAATAGCGGCTGCTTTCGCGAATGGTGCCATCCTGAGAAATTTTCAGGCGGCCTTCCAGGGTTCGCAAAATCACGTCCGCGTCGACTCCAATGTATTCCGGGCGCGCCAGGATGTGCGCCACCTCGGCCCGGCTTTCCGGCACCTCGATGAATTCGGCGGCGCGAGACGCCGCCCGCACCAGTGCCGCCACAAGCTCCGGATTTTTCTCCGACCAGCCCTGCCTGATCGCGAGCACCTTTTCCGCCGCACGTAGCAGAATGTCGGAAACGAAATGCAGGATTTGGCCAGCGCCCTGATCGACCGCAATCGAATTCCAGGGAGCGCCGACGCAGAACCCGTCGACCTGGCCAGAGGCGATGCTGTCGACCATGTAGGGCGGCGGCAGTACGACGAGGCGAACATCCTCGTCCGGATCGACCCCGCCGGCGGCCATCCAGAACCGCAACTGGTAATTATGGGTCGAAAACGGAAATGTCATGCCGAATGTCAGCGGTTCGGCTCCGGTCTTGCGCCGTGCCGCAACGACGCGCGATAGCGCCAATGCGGTCGCCATCGGATCAAAGCGGTCGCCGTCGAGTTCAGCCATGATCGCAGAGTGAAGCGCAGGCGTCACCGTGATCGCATTGCCATTGAGGCCGAGGTTGAACGGCGCCACGATCGGCACTTTGATATGTCCGAGCCCAAGGCTTGAGGCGATCGCGACCGGCGCCAGCAGATGTGCGGCATCGAACAGGCCGATGTTGAGCTTGTCGCGGACATTCGACCAGGAGACTTCCCGCACCAGGGTGACGTCCAGTCCTTCTGCAGCGGCAAAACCCTTGTCGACGGCAACAATAAGGGCGGCGGCATCGATCAGCGGAATGAAGCCGATATGGAGCGGCTTGGTCATTTCAAAAGCTCCGACGCGGTCAGGATCGACTGGGCGATCTCCCCGATCTTCTTTTTCTCGCGCATCGCGGTCGAACGCAGCAGCACGTAGGCCTCATCTTCGGTCAGACCCTTTAACTTCATCAGGATGCCCTTGGCACGGTCGATGACTTTTCGGTCTTCAAGCGCGGATTTGGTGCGGTCGAGCTCATCCTGAAGCTTTGAAAAGGCGTTAAAGCGTGAAACGCAAAGATCGAGGATCGGCTTGAGGCGTTCCTTCCTTAGGCCATCGACGATATAGGCTGAAACGCCGGCATCCACGGAAGCCTGGATCGAGGCGGCATCGCTCTGATCGACAAACATCGCAATCGGCCGGCGGACCGCGCGGCTGACCTGGAACATCTGTTCCAGAATGTCGCGGCTGGGATTTTCCAGATCGATCACGATGACGTCGGGATCGATCGCATAGATGCGGCTCAGCAAGCTCTGCATTTCGCTGATACGAACGACGTCGGTAAATCCCGCCTCCCGCAAGCCTTCTTCAAGAATCGCGGCGCGGATCGGGCTTTCATCGACAATTGCTATCTTGGGAGACAACTCGGCGCCCATCGATCACTCGCATTCCGGCAGCACATTGATAGCACGCCACAGGCTTGCTCAAAGCCTTGTAATTGTGCGCAATTAGGATTAGCTCCTGGCCATCAACGGACAATTTAATGATGCTAAAGGCCGCCGCGCCCAAAGTCAGTTTTGTTTCGCTTGGATGTCCCAAGGCGCTGGTGGATTCCGAACGCATCATTACGCGGCTGCGCGCCGAAGGCTATGAGCTGGCGCGCAAGCACGACGGTGCCGATCTTGTCATCGTCAATACCTGCGGCTTTCTCGACAGCGCCAAACAGGAATCGCTCGGCGCCATCGGCGAGGCGATGGCGGAGAACGGCAAGGTCATCGTCACTGGCTGCATGGGCGCGGAGCCCGAGCAGATCGAGGCGGCCTATCCAGGCGTATTGTCGATCAGCGGACCCCAGCAATATGAAAGCGTGCTCGACGCGGTGCATCGCGCGCTGCCGCCGCTGCACAATCCACACCTCGATCTGGTGCCGCCGCAGGGCATCAAGCTGACGCCGCGCCACTACGCTTATCTGAAGATTTCCGAAGGCTGCAACAACCGATGCAGCTTCTGCATCATCCCGAAGCTGCGCGGCGATCTGGTATCGCGACCGGCGAATGACGTCCTGCGCGAGGCTGAACGGCTGGTCGCGGCGGGGGTGAAGGAGCTCCTGGTCATTTCCCAGGATACGTCGGCCTATGGCGTCGACCTCAAATACGCCGCGAGCCCATGGAAGGACCGCGAGATCCGGGCGAAGTTTTTCGATCTGGCCCAGGCGCTCGGCGAGTTCGGCGCCTGGGTGCGACTGCAATATGTCTATCCCTACCCTCACGTCGATGAGGTCATTGGCCTCATGACCGAGGGCAAGGTGCTGCCCTATCTCGACATCCCGTTTCAGCATGCGAGTCCCGAGATCCTGAGAGCCATGAAGCGGCCAGCAGCGCAGGAAAAGACGATCGAGCGGATTAGGAAGTGGCGCGCGCAATGCCCGGATCTGACGCTGCGTTCCACCTTCATCGTCGGCTTTCCCGGTGAAACCGATAAGGATTTTGCCTGTCTGCTGGACTGGCTCGAGGAGGCCGAACTCGACCGCGTCGGCTGCTTCAAATATGAACCGGTCTCGGGAGCTGCATCCAACGCGCTCGGCAATGCCGTTCCCATTGAGATCAAGCAGGAGCGCTGGAACGCGCTGATGGCGCGGCAGCAGAAGATTTCCGCACGCCGGCTGAAGCGCAAGGTCGGCACGCGGCAACAGATCATCATCGACGAAGTTGGTCCGAGCGTTTGCAAAGGCCGCTCGAAGGCCGACGCGCCGGAGATTGACGGTGCGGTCTATATCTCGAGTCGGCGCCCGCTGCGCGTCGGCGAGGTCGTCACCGCAAAAATCGAACGCTCCGACGAATATGATCTGCACGGCAGTGTCACCGGGTTTTGAGCTGTCAGTCGACGCGGGTTTTCAGGCGGATGGCCACCCACTTCGCTCGAAAAGCCATGCCGCCTTGACAGCGTCCGCCTTCCGGTTGTATTGACCCGGCCCATGACTTTGAACCGGACCAAAATGCGCGCCGCCTGCCGTCGTCACGCCCGTGACGATGATGGGTTGCGCCGTGTCCGACGACAACGCTGAACAGATAGATCAGCTTTAGTTTTCGAGAAGGCCGCACCCTCAAAAGTGCGGCCTTCTTGCGTTTCTGCCTGCCCATCATCCCACGCAAGAGGAGTTCGACATGACCAAGGCCACGCATCCGTTCGCCGCGCTGATGGAGATCACGGCGCGCCCGCCGATCGTGTTCGTGCGCGGCGAAGGCTCATTCCTGTGGGATGACAGTGGAAAGCGCTATCTCGATTTCATCCAGGGTTGGGCCGTCAATTGCCTCGGTCATTCACCGTCAGTTATTGCAGACGCGCTCGCGGCGCAGGCCAAACGGCTGATCACGCCGAGTCCGGCCTACTACAACGATGCCAGCCTGAAATTGGCCAAGGCGCTGGTCGACCGGAGCTGCTTCGACGAGGTTTTCTTCGCCAATTCCGGTGCGGAAGCCAATGAAGGCGCCATCAAACTGGCGCGCAGATACGGCGCGCTGCACCGAAATGGCGCCCACGAGATCATCACTTTCGAAGGCGGTTTCCATGGCCGGACATTGGCGACGATGTCCGCGTCGGGAAAAAAGGCCTTCGAGCCACTGTTCGAACCCAAGGTTTCCGGGTTTCCCAAGGCACGGCTGAACGATCTGGCGTCGGTGCAACGGCTGATCAACGACCGGACCGTTGCCGTGATGCTGGAGCCGATCCAGGGCGAAGCGGGCGTTTGGCCGGCGACGGACCAGTTCCTGCGCGATCTGCGCGAGTTGACCAGGGCGCACGGGTTGTTGCTGATCGTCGATGAAATCCAGACCGGCATCGGCCGCACCGGCAAGCTCTTCCACTACGAGCATGCGGACATTGCACCCGATATCATGACGCTCGGCAAGGGCATCGGCGGCGGCGTTCCTCTCGCTGCGTTGCTTGCGACGAAAGCCGTATCCTGCTTCCGGCACGGCGACCAGGGCGGCACATTCAATGGCAACCCGCTGATGTGCGCAGCCGGGCTTGCGGTCTTGCAGCAAGTCGCAGCACCCGACTTCCTGAAATCGGTCGCCGATACCGGCCGTTATCTCGAAAGCGAACTGCAACGGCTGTCCGCGCGTCACGGTCTCGGCGAGATCCGCGGCCGGGGTCTCCTGCTCGCGCTCGACCTGAAGGTTCCGATCGCCACATCGATCATCGCACAAGCGTTCGATGATGGCGTGTTGCTCAACGCGCCGCAGCCGGACGCGTTGCGCTTCATGCCCGCGCTCAACGTCACGCGCCAGGAGGTCGCGCTCATGATCGACTGCCTTGACGCAGTGCTGACCAAGATGGGCGTGGCACGATGCGTCGCGTAGCGGAGCAAGTCATTCCGGGATGGCGCGCCAGCGACAGACCTCAGATGCGCAGTTGCGCAACGGGGAATCTCGAAGATTCTACGATGTGCAAGTGCACATCGTAGTTCGATGCTGTGCATCGCCCCGAAGCGGCGATTGTCAACTTAGGGCTTCAAGATCGACGCGCCTGTGGTCGCGCGGCTTTCCAGATCGGTATGGGCCTTGGCCGCATCTTTCAGCGCGTAGGCGTGGTTGATCGGAACATGCAGTTTGCCGTTGATCACAGCAGCAAACAGAGTGTCGGCACCCTCAAGCAACTCCGAGCGCTTGCCGACGTAATCGTTGAGCTTCGGCCGGGTTGCAAATAACGAACCGTGATTGTTGAGATCGCCGATCGAGAACGGCGGCACCGGGCCCGAGGCGTTTCCGAAACTGACGAACAGCCCGCGTGGCTTGAGACATGACAGCGAGCCCGGAAATGTCGATTTGCCGACGCCGTCGTAGACAACGTCGCAGAGTTCGTTCCGGCTGATCTGTTTGACGCGCGCGACGAAATCTTCTTCGTTGTAGAGAATGACGTGATCGCAGCCATTGGCGAGTGCGAGGTCTGCCTTCGCCTTGGAGCCGACGGTGCCGATAACATGCGCGCCGAGCGCCCTCGCCCACTGGCATGCCAACAAGCCGATACCGCCGGCAGCGGCGTGAATCAGGACCCGATGATGCGGCTCGACCTTGAACGTCTTGTGCAGAAGGTACCAGACCGTCAGCCCCTTCAGCATTAACACCGCGCCCTGCTCGTAGGTAATGTGATCGGGCAGCTTGACGAGCTTTTCCCAGGGGATGTTGCGTTCGCTCGCATAGCCGCCGAGATTGAAATAATAGGCAACACGGTCACCGACATGAAAATTCGTCACACCGGGTCCAACCGCCAGCACCTCACCAGATGCTTCATTGCCGGCGATGAAAGGAAGTCCCGGCGCCTTGTAGAGGCCGGTGCGGTAATAGACGTCGATAAAATTCAGGCCGACGGCATGCTGGCGGATGCGAACCTCGCCGGGGCCTGGTGGGGGCACATCGACGTTTTCGTAGACCAGGGCTTCTGGCCCTCCTACCTTGTGCACCCGCACGGCCTTGGTCATTTTCCGGCTCTCCCTGGGTATATGCGAAGAGCGAAAGCCATCGAGGCCGCAATGTCAACTCGGCGAGTTCAACCGGCGCCCCGGGGATCAATTGGTTAACGAGCCTTCCTGCGGTTACGCCGGGCGAGGACGTTGAACAATTCCACCGCCGCCGAAAACGTAATGGCGAAGTAGATGTAGCCGCGCGGAATGTGGAATTTGAATCCGTCCGCTACCAGCGCAACACCTATCAAGACCAGAAACGCCAGGGCCAGCATCTTGGTCGTCGGATGTTCCGCGACAAATCGCGCCACCGGACCAGACGCCACATACATCACAAGGCATGCAATAACCACGGCCGTGCTCATGATGGCGAGATCCTGCGCCATGCCGATCGCCGTGATGATGGAATCAAGCGAGAATACCATGTCGATGATGATGATCTGGATGATAACCAAGAAGAACGCGTTTCGCCTTTGCGCGAGCTCGCTCGCTTCGTCTGGTGTTTCCACCTCGTTGTGGATTTCGTGGGTCGCCTTTCCGATCAGAAACAGCCCACCGCCGATCAGGATGATGTCGCGCCACGAGAACGCCGAGCCTTGGACGGTGAAGACCGCTTGCGTGAGCCCGATCAGCCAGACCAGAAGGCTCAGCAGGAGGATTCGAAACACCAGCGCCAGCGCCAACCCGATTTGTCGAGCCCGCCTGGCCTGCGCTTCCGGGATGCCGGACACGATGACGGATAGAAAAATGATGTTATCGATTCCGAGGACGATCTCGAGCGCCGTCAGCGTCAACAGCGCTGCCCATGCTTCGGGGCTCGTCAGCAACTCGATCATGTGTTGAGCGATCTGACGAACCGGATCGCCGCGTCGCAACCCACGATATAAACGGCAATCGCACAGAGCACCGCTGTGACGGCCGTGCCAGCCTGGAAATCATTGGTCAACGCGACCATGACGAGCGCTGTCCAGGCACCGATCATCGACAATGTCAGCCACCGCAGGCGCACGACGCGGATCGGATGAAGGACGTGGAAGGGCACAAAAGTCAGCACGATCAGAATGGCGATCCCGAGGGTCGAGAGGGCTGGCGGCAAATGCAGCAGAAAAAGATAGAACGCCGCGATATTCCACAATCCGGGAAAACCGCGAAAATGATTGTCCGCGGACTTCATGCGGCGATCGGAAAAATAGAGCGCGCCGGTAACGGCGATGCCCATGCCCAATATCGGCCCCGCCACGGGCAACAACAGACCGCTGGCGGTGATGGCGTAGGCAGGCACAAACACATAGGTGACAAAATCGACCACGAGGTCGAGAACCTCGCCCGACCAATTCGGCTGCACCCGCTCGACATCCAACTTCCGTGCAATGGGGCCGTCCACGGCGTCGATCACGAGGGCTACGCCCAACCACCAAAACATCGCGGCCCAGTGCTCGCGCACCGCCTCAAGCAGCGCGATCAGGGCAACGCCGGCGCCCAGCGCTGTGAAAACATGCACGGAAAAGGCGGCTGCCCGCACAAGCGGCGGAGCGGGGGAAATATCCTGCTGGTTCTGGTGATCCATTTTGGACCGATGTCACCGATTTTGAGGACGTAGCTATCAGGAATCGACTCGATTTGTACATCGGCCGTTTGTCGCGTCTCCTGCGACCATTGACCCGAAACATGACGGCGGCGGCGGGCTTGAAAATGCTTCCGGAAACGTCAATTGTTCCAATATGAACGACCTATCCACGACATACGACGTGGCCGTCGTGGGCGGCGGACCCGCGGGATTGGCGGCAGCGATCGCATTGGCGCAAACCGGGGCGCGCACCGCTCTGATTGCCCGCCATGCGCCCTATTTCGACAATCGGACCACGGCGCTTTTGGGCGGTTCGGTGGATTTTCTGCAGACGCTGGAAGTATGGCCGCGCTGCAAGGATCGGGCTGCGGAACTGCGGGTGATGCGGCTCGTGGATGATACCGGCCGGTTGATCCGGGCACCAGAAGTGCGTTTTTCCTGCGACGAAATCGGTCTGGACGTATTCGGTTATAATATCGAGAACCGCGTGCTGGTAACGGCGCTGGAAGAACGCGCCGCTGAGCTGTCGAACTTGACGCGGTTCGACGATGAGGTCGCGGCAATCAACCCCGGGGACGAGACCGTCGCGCTTCACTTGAATGACGGCGGATCGTTGTCGGCGCGCCTTGCCGTCGGTGCGGATGGGCGGCACTCGCTTTGCCGCGAGGCCGCCGGCATCGGCGTCAAGCGCCGGGAGCTTGAGCAGGCGGCCCTGACGTTCAATGTTGGCCATTCGCGACCACACAGGAACATCTCGACGGAATTTCATACGCCGCATGGACCGTGCGTATTCGTTCCCTTGCCCGGCGATCGCTCCAGCGTGGTCTGGGTCTCGGCGCCGAAGGAGGCCGAACGGTTGATGGCCTTGAGCGACGATGAATTGTCAGACGCCGCGGAAGTCCGATCGCATTCCATTTTGGGTCGACTGCGGGTCGAACCGGGGCGGAATATGTTTCCGCTGACGATCGAGCAGCCGCGGCAATTTGCAAGGATGCGGATTGCGCTCGTCGGCGAGGCCGCGCATGTGGTGCCGCCGATCGGGGCGCAGGGACTCAATATGGGGCTTCGCGACGCCGCCGATATTGCCGAAGTCGTGCAGAATTCATTGGCTTCGGGCGAGGATCCAGGCTCGCCAGCAGCGTTGAACCGCTACGCTTTGGCGCGGCGCGCGGACGTCGTGAGCCGCACCTTCGTCATCGATATCGCAAACCGCTCGCTCGTGACCGCGTTCCTGCCGATGCAATCGCTGCGCGCCGCCGGTCTGCACCTGATCGGTTCGTTCGGGCCGCTTCGCCGCCTTGCCATGCGCGAAGGATTGGCGCCGTCGTGGCGAACGTCGCGGCCAAACGCGCCCGTTACGGAAACGCAAGACGCCCGGTCTGAATGAACCACATCGCGCTCGTCAGCGTGACCACCGATGCGAATGTTCCGATCAATACGGCGACCGAGGCAGGCTCGATCCAGGCGTCATTCTGGCGGGCTATGACAAAAACATTCAGCGCCGGCGGCAGTGAAGCCATCAAGACGGCGGTGGCTGCCCATGGCTGAGGAAATGGCCCGAGCAGCAGCATCAATCCAAACACGACCAGCGGATGGATCAGGAGTTTTATGGCTACGACCTCGGGCACCTGCCAGGGCACGCGGCCGAGCGGACGCAACGCAACCGTCACGCCGAGCACAAACAGCGCCGTGGGCGCGGCCGCGTTTTGCAGGAACAACAGCGTATTGTCGATCGCAACCGGCGGATGGAGGTGCAGCGCGGCCGCGACTGCCCCCAGCGCAGGCTGACAGGATCAACGGATCAAGGACGATCTGCTTTGCCATAAGGCCGAGCGCGTGGAGCCAATGGTGGTCCCCACTGTCGCTCAGTGCGATCAGGAGCGGCACGATCGAGAACAGAAAGATGCTGTCGCAACAAAAAATCAGCGCCGTCGGTGCCGATGCCTGGGCGCCAAGCACCGCCAGCGCCAGACCCGGGCCCATATAGCCGATATTGCCATAGGCGCCGGAAAGGCCGGCCAACGTCGCCTCACGAAATGACAGCCTTCCCACCAACCGGCGCGCGGACAGGGCAAGGGCGAAGGCTGTGCTCGTGCAAAGAGTGGTGGCAACCAGAAATGGCGGATTGTTGAGTTGGTCAAAGGGCGTTTTTGACATGATGCCGAACAGCAACGCCGGCAGCGAAACATAAAGCAGAAAGAAGTTCATCCAGGCCAAGCCTTGCTCGGAGAGTTTCTTGGCTTTGCCGCAGGCGAACCCGATGAAGATCAGGCTGAAATAGGGTAGAGCGAGGTTGAGGACGTCGATCATGGGGGAAGTTTCTTTGCATCGATTAGGCCCCGATTTGGCACTTGGGACGGGCCAGCCAAAGCAAGGGTTAATTCGGCGGTTTGCCTCTAGCATCGGCCACAATCATGGTCTATTCGACGAGGTATGATAAAAGCGCGGACCGCCAAATTTCAGATCGGACAAATCGTCCGCCACCGGATTTTTTCCTTCCGGGGCGTGATCTTCGATATCGATCCGGAATTCAACAACACCGAGGAATGGTGGCTGTCGATTCCCGAAGAGGTGCGGCCCCACAAGGATCAGCCGTTTTATCATCTGCTGGCCGAGAATTCGGAATCCGAATACGTCGCCTACGTTTCCGAGCAGAACCTGTTGCCCGACAATTCAGGCGAACCGATCCGGCATTCGCAGGTCGCCGAGATTTTTGTCAAAGACAAATCCGGCAGCTATCGGCCGCGCAATCCGTCACTGAATTGAAGCTTGCGGCGAGCCGCGGCGCAACCCTGCCCCGCGCGAAAAAAAGGCGCTCTGTTCGAGCGCCTTTTCGTTTGTTGAGGGGTTTTCGAGTTTTATTTCGCGGCCGGATTGGCGGCAGGCTGATTAGCCTCGAGCTTCTTGCGAGCTTCCTCGGCGCGCTTCTGCAACTCTTCCTGCAGCTTCTTCTGGGTTTCCTCGAACACCTTCGGATCGGTCGGCGGACCGTCATAGGCCTTGGCGAAATCGCCGAGCGGCAGCGGCAGCGTGACCGGCTGGTTGTTGGAACTGATCGCCTGAATGACCAGGTTCTGTCCCTTCTTCAGGTTCGCGAGCAGTTCCGGGGTCACTTCGTAATCCGACATGCAGCCGTTCTGGAAGCAGATTACGTAGGGTGCCTGCGCCGGGGCATTGCTGTCGACGATAATGCGGGTCCCGTGAACGAGCAGCATGCCGAGCGGAAGCGTGACGCGGAGAAGCTTCTTCGGCTCGCCCTCGGGTTCGATCACGACGGCCGCAACGACTGGCTGGCCGGACTCGATACGGCCATCCTTGCCAGTAAAGCAAACCTGCTTGGCATTTGCGTCCTGGCCCTTCAGGCAGAATTTGGTCCAGGGCGCATAGATCAGCTGAACTTGTTGGTCGGCCGGTTGAGCGGGCGCGCCAGCCGGGGGCGCTGCCGGCGCCGGCTGCTGAGCCGCCGGTCCGGGCGCCGCGGGCGCGCCCTTCGGCGCGGCCTTGGGGGCCGGGGTTGCCTTGGCCTTCGGCGCGGGGGTGGCGGGCGGGGCGGGTGTCTGAGCCCGCAGGTCTGGAACCAGCAATGTGGCGGCCAAGGTCGTGACCGCCATCAAGGCGAAGACCCGCCCACGCGGCCAGACCGGCGCGGCCAAGATACGGAAATTCATTGCGGAAAACCCTTTCTGAACGGGAGCGCCCGAAACCGCTGCAGGCGCTGGCACCTCGCCGTTTGGGCGGCTGTCTCCTTGCCAATTGAGGCGGATGCGTGACAGGCCCTGCCCCATTGGTCAATTGCCCGCCTTCATACAGGCACGGGCGAAAAGATCAATGCCAGCGGGTATCTTTGGCGCACGTCGCCTGGGTGCCAAATGGTAAAATGCAACAGTGAACCAAATCGAATCAAAACAACGCGCGAAAATACGGGTTTCAGGGCGAAGGTGCATTGGCACTTGGGTTTGCGGCCTGCTTGCCCTTGGTCTATCGATTTCGGCCCTCGCCGACACGGCCTTCGGCGAGCAAAGTTACGCGATCGCGATGCATGGCTCGCCTGCCTTGCCTGCCGATTTCAGCCACATGCCTTACGCCAACCCCGACGCGCCAAAGGGCGGCCGGCTGGTCGAGGGTATTCTTGGGACCTTCGACAGTCTCAACCCCCTCATCGTGAAAGGGCTTGCGGTTCAGCAGATGCGGGGCTTCGTCGTCGAAAGCTTGATGACGCGTGGCAATGACGAGGCATTCACGTTGTACGGTCTTCTCGCCAGGAGCGTGGAGACCGACGACGCCAGAAGTTATGTGACATTCCATCTTGATCCGAGGGCGCGCTTTTCCGACGGAAAGCCGGTGCTTGCAGAGGACGTTGTGTTCTCCTGGGCCTTGCTGCGCGACAAAGGGCGTCCCAACCATCGGCAGTATTATTCAAAAGTCGCAAATGCCGAGGCGCTAGATCAACTCACGGTGCGGTTCGACTTTGGCGGCACCAAAGATCGCGAACTGCCGCTGATCCTCGGCCTGATGCCGGTATTGCCCCGACATGCCGTCGATGCGGCAACTTTCGAGGAAACCTCGATGGCGGCGCCGATCGGCTCGGGTCCCTATCGAGTCAGCGCCGTGAAACCGGGCGCGAGCGTCACGCTCTCACGTAACCCCGACTATTGGGGACGCGACCTCCCGGTGAACCGGGGCCTGTGGAATTTCGACGAGATCAGGCTCGACTTTTATCGCGAGGCCAACAGTCAGTTTGAGGCGTTCAAACGCGGTCTTTATGACTTCCGGGTCGAGACCGAGCCGTTGCGCTGGCACGACGGATATGGTTTTTCAGCGGCCCGCAGCGGCGAGGTGATCCGTGACGCGATCAAGACCGGTTTGCCGAAGCCGTCGGAATTCCTGGTTTTCAACACCCGGCGGCCAGTGTTTTCCGACATCCGTGTTCGTCAGGCACTGACGCTGCTGTTCGACTTCGAATGGATCAACCGCAACTACTTCTTTGGCCTTTACAGCCGCTCGGCGAGTTTTTTCGCGGTTTCCGAACTATCGGCATACGGACGCCCCGTCGATGATCGCGAGCGGGAGCTCCTGAAGCCGTTTGTCTCCCACATTCCAGCCGATATCCTCGAGGGCAGCTACCGCCTGCCCGTCAGCGACGGCTCGGGGCGCGATCGCACCTCGCTGCGAAGCGCGCTGAGTTTGCTGTCGCAGGCCGGTTACGATCTCGACGGCACGGTGTTGCGGCAGCGCGCGACCAAAGCGCCGTTTACCTTCGAAATCCTGGTGACCACCCGAGATCAGGAACGTATTGCGCTGGCGTTCTCGCGCGACCTCAAGCGCGCCGGGATAGTTGCTTCTGTCCGCGCGGTGGATGCCGTCCAGTTCGACCAGCGTCGTCTCAGCTTCGACTTTGACATGATCCAGAACCGCTGGGACCAGTCGCTTTCGCCCGGCAATGAGCAGTTTTTCTATTGGGGAAGCGAGGCTGCGGGCAACCAGGGGACGCGAAACTATATGGGCGCCAAGGACCCCGCCATTGATGCGATGATCGCGGCCATGCTGGAGGCGCGCGACCATGGCAGCTTTGTCTCGGCGGTGCGGGCGTTGGACCGTGCGCTGATGGCGGGCTTCTACGCTATCCCGCTTTTTAACGTTCAAGAACAATGGATCGCCCGCTGGAATCGGATAGAACGACCTGGCACCACCGCGTTGACGGGGTATCTTCCGGAGACGTGGTGGCAACGGCCTCAACCCAACTGACTATCAAGTGATCCATTGATCCAGAGCAACGCATCGCCGACGCTTGACGGACTTTTTCGCCGGATTCTGGCGCGGCAGCCGGATGCGCCGGCGCTGCGCGATCCATTGAACAAGTCGCGCATCGCGGGTCAGGCGCCGAAGCGGATGACCTTCGCGCAGGCCGATCGGGCCATCACGGCCCTGTCGGCTCACTTCATCGAGGCCGGCCTGCCGGCAAATTCGGTCGTTGGGGTCCAATTGCCGAATACCATCGAGTACGTGCTCACGGTTCTTGCAGCCCATCGGGCCGGGTTGATTGTCGCCCTGCTTCCGCAGCTATGGCGGCAGGCGGAATTGACGATGGCGCTCAACCGCACCGGTGCGAGAGCGATCGTAACCATGGCCAGGATCGACGGCGTCAACCATGCCGATCTCGCCATGAACGCGGCGGCTGAAGCATTCTCCATTCGACACGTCTGCGCCTTCGGTGACGACTTGCCGGAGGGCATGGCCTCGCTCGACCTCGCGTTGACAGGCGGATCGACCACCGCGCGCGCCACCATGCAGGACGGTCGCCGGGCGGCGCTGATCTCATTCGACGTGACCGCGGACGGTTTTCGCGCGGTCCCGCGAACCCACCTCAATCTGATTGCCGGCGGGCTTGCGGTTTTCCTCGAAAGCCGCGTGCCGCAGGGGGCAAGCCTGATGTCGGCATTCGCGCCATCGTCATTTGCAGGGCTTACCTCTTCGCTTCTCGTCTGGCTGCTGTCGGGCGGGACGCTTAGCCTGCATCATCCCTTTGACGGCGAGATTCTTGAACAGCAGATCAATGACGGTTCCTGCGATACGTTGGTCGCGCCCGCGTCGATGGCGTTGCGGTTGGGGGAGCTGGACGTGCCGGCTCGCCTGCCGACATTGCGTCATGTGATCGGGCTGTGGCGCATGCCGGAACAGGTTGCATCGTCCGCTCAATGGCTTCCCGAACAGGTGAGATTCACCGACGTTTATCTGTTCGGCGAGGTCGGCTTGTTCGGCGCATGCCGAAGTGCAGATGGCATGCCGGTGCCGATCCTGCCGGGACCGCATGGCGCGCCGCGCGACATCCCGGGAACGTCGACTGCCGGCGAAACGCTCCTCACCCCGAAGGGGACATTGGCCTTGCGCGGACCGATGGTCACGGTGGCGGCTTACGCGCCTCCGCCGCCACCGAGCGACTCCTTGGTTGCGCAGCCGCCCCGTGATTACGTCGACACCGGATACGCTGCCCGGCTTGACCGTTCGACCGGAGCAATCTGCATCACCTCGCCGCCCTCCGGGATCGTGGGAGTTGGAGGCTATCGGTTCCTGTCGCAGGATCTGCAGGAATGGGCCAAGCGGCTCGGTCAGGGCGCGCTGCTTACCGCGTTGCCCGATCGGTTGTGCGGTTTTCGCCTTGCCGGACGCGCCCAGGACAACGCGCGTGGCCGCGAGGCGCTGAGCCAGCTCGGGCTTAACCCCCTGATGGTGGAAGCATTTCGAGACCGGTCGATCCTCGGCTATCCCAGCTGACCCTGGTCGGGATCGCATCGTTGACGCGGCATTAAGACCGGCGAACTAGGATCGCGCCTCCGATCAAAGCGCGTTGATCCGAGTTTCCTGATGTCACCGCAAGGCCCGATCATCGTCGTGTCCACAGACAAGCAGCCGGCTTTAACGGCCGCACTCGACGATGCGAAAATGTTTCCGGTCATCGAAACTCCCTGGGCCGACGCGTCGCGCGCCGTCATGCAGATGCAGCCGGCCTCCATCCTTGTTGCGATGTCCCAAGGCGTCGAGGGGGAACTCTCGCTCCTCGCGAAACAAATCGACACGCTCCGGCCCTACCTTCCGCTCATCGTGATCGATCCGACAATGACACTGCCGGAAAATGCCATCCCCTTCTCACAGCCGCCCGCTGGGATCGGTCCGGAACGCTTGACTGCGCGCCTGCGCGCGGCGCTGCGGGTGCGGACCTTGCATGCAACCGTGATGCGCCGGATTGAAGATCGGGCGGCGACCCAGCCAACCATCGCCGAAACGAATCCGGTTCGTGACGCCACGGTGCTTCTGATCGGACGCGGCGCGGGCTATCCCGCACTTTCCGTCGCACTCGGCGAGCGGATGGGGATCGTGGGAGCACTGAGCATCGAAGCCGCCGCAAAACACCTCAACGCACGCGAAATCGACGGCATCGTCCTCGGGGAAGGCTTTAGCTCACGCGTGGTTGACGCGTTTCTCACCGTGCTTGGCGAGGATCCACGGTTCCGTAACCTGCCTGTTGTGGTGACGCTGGACCGCTTGGTGCCAGCCTATGATTTGCCCAATCTCGAAGTCGTTTCCGGTGAGCCCGAGCACATTGCCGCCAACGCCTTGCCCCTGATCCGTCAGCACGCTTTCGAGGCTCATCTGAGCCGCCTGCTCCGGTCGATCGATGCGGGCGGATTGCTTGATCCACTCACGGGCCTACTGACCCAAGACGCTTTCAACCGCGACTTCGCCACCGCCGTCCGGCAGACACTTTCGCGCGGCGGCGGCCTGTCGGTCGCGCGCTTTGCATTCGATCCGACCCACGCGCGCGCGCAACTTGATGGCGCGCGGATGATCAGCCGCCTGATGCGGCAGATGGATTTTGGTGCCGCTCAAAAAGATGCGTCGGTGATCGTGGTGTTCGCAGAGACTGATTTGCGTACTGCGCACGCTGTCGCGCGCCGGCTCTCCAGCGTGATGCGGCATACCGCCAGCGGCAAGCGCGATGTGCGGTCGGAACCAACCGTGACGCTTGCAGCGCTGCAGGCTTCGGATACTGCGCAATCGCTCCTTGCCCGACTTCACGACAACGGTCAACGCGAAGCGTCCTGAAGGTTCCCAAATAAATCGTGGAACGTTTGTTCCGGCCTCGCATTGTAGATCGGCAATTCTGCACTGGAGGAGAATTTTGATGAAGAAGATTGCATTGATCGTGACTTCCGTAGCGATCCTGGCCGCCCCCGTTTTTGCTCAGGACAGTAGAACCACTGGCAACGCGCCGGCGGAAGCGAAATTCTCGACGGTGTCGAAGGACGAGATGTTCAGTTCGAAGCTGAAGGGTCTGAGCGTCACCAATCAAAAAGATGAAACGGTCGGCGAGATCACCGATCTTGCGATCAAGAATCATGCGGTCGACGCGCTGATCCTTTCAGTCGGCGGGTTCCTCGGCATGGGCGAGCACTATGTCGCGGTGTCGCCGTCCTCGGTCAACGTCCGTTACGATGCCAAGAACAACAAATGGCTGGCGTCGATGAACACCACCAAGGAAGCTCTCAAGGCGGCTCCGGAATTCAAATATCCGAAGTAATGGCTTTGTCTGAGGGTCGTTGAGGCCGTCGGCAGCAGTGCCGGCGGCCGGCCGCTACGCCGCTTTGCGGTCCTCGGCGAGATTGGCAAGCTCACGAAGGATTTCGGTCGTGCCTGCCAGACGTTCTTCGGGCGTCTCCCAATCCTGGAAGAACACCACCTTCATGTCGGGCCGCACCCGCGCCGCTTGGCCGTGCTGCCGGATGAAATAGACCAGCCGGTCCGGCTGTGCGAATTTGTTGTCGCGGAAGGTGATGACCGCGCCCTTCGGTCCGGCGTCGACCTTCTCGACATTGGCCCTTCGGCAATAGTTCTTGATCGCGGCAACCTTGAACAGGTAGCGCACTTCGTCCGGCAACACGCCGAACCGGTCGCGCAGTTCGGCGGCGAAATTGTCAATCTCCTCGTCGGTGTCGAGGTCGGCAAGCCGACGGTACAGCGACAGCCGCACCGCGAGGTCGGCGACATAGTGTTCCGGAATCAGCACGGGCATGCCGATGGTGATTTGCGGCGACCACCGATCGGCCGCGGGCTCCACGACGCCTGCCTTGAGGTTGAGGATCGCCTCTTCCAGCATGGATTGGTAAAGCTCGAACCCGATTTCCTTGATATGGCCGGACTGCTCCTCGCCGAGCAAATTGCCGGCGCCGCGAATATCGAGATCGTGCGAGGCAAGCTGGAATCCGGCGCCCAGCGTTTCCAGCGACTGCAGCACCTTCAGCCGCCGCTCGGCCTGCGCCGTAATCTTCTGCTGCGCCGGCAGTGTGAATAGCGCGTACGCGCGCAGCTTCGAGCGTCCCACCCGCCCCCGCAATTGATAAAGCTGCGCCAGGCCGAACATGTCGGCGCGATGCACGATCAGTGTGTTGGCGTTCGGGATATCGAGGCCGGATTCGATGATCGTGGTCGAGAGCAGGATATCGTACTTGCCGTCATAGAATGCCGACATGATGTCCTCAATCACGGTGGGGGGCATCTGTCCATGCGCCACCGCGACCTTCATTTCCGGCACGTTCTTGTCGAGAAAATCCTTGACGCCCGCAAGGTCTTCGATCCGCGGCACCACGTAGAAGGCCTGTCCGCCGCGGTAGCGTTCGCGCAACAGCGCCTCGCGGATCATCAAGGGATCGTGCGGCGCGACGAAGGTGCGGACCGCCAGCCGATCGACCGGAGCAGAAGCGATGATCGAGAGTTCGCGCACCCCCGTCAGCGCCAGTTGCAGCGTGCGCGGGATCGGCGTCGCGCTCAGTGTCAGCACGTGCACTTCGGCTCGTAATTGCTTCAGCCGCTCCTTGTGGCTCACGCCGAAATGTTGTTCCTCGTCGACGATCAGAAGACCGAGATCCCGGAACTTGATCGACTTGCCGAGCAGCGCGTGGGTGCCGACCACGATGTCGATGGAGCCATCTGTAAGGCCTTTCTTGACCTGCGTGAGCTCCTTCGGCGCGATCAGCCGTGAGGCCTGTGCGACGTGGACCGGAAAGCCCCGAAAGCGTTCGGCGAAGGTTTTGGCGTGCTGTCGCGCCAGCAGAGTGGTCGGAACGACGACGGCAACCTGCTTGCCGTCGAGCGCGGTTGCAAAGGCCGCACGGAGCGCCACCTCGGTCTTGCCGAAACCAACATCGCCGCAGATCAGCCGGTCCATCGGACGGCCGCTTTCGAGATCCTTCAAAGTGGCGTTGATCGCGCCGAGCTGATCCTCGGTTTCTTCATAGGGAAAACGCGCACAGAATTCGTCATAAACATGCGGCTGCACCGGCAATTTCGGGGCCTCGTGCAGATGCCGTTCGGCGGCGATCTTGATCAATTCGCCGGCGATCTCACGGATACGGCTCTTGAGTTTGGCCTTCCGTGCCTGCCAGCCGCTTCCTCCCAGCCGATCCAGTTCGACATTGGTGCTGTCCGAGCCGTACCGCGACAACAGTTCGATGTTCTCGACCGGCAGGAACAGCTTTGTTTCGGCGGCATAATGCAGTTCCAGACAATCGTGCGGCGCACCAGCCACCTCAAGCGTTTGCAGGCCAACGAACCGCCCGATGCCGTGTTCGACGTGCACGACGAGGTCGCCGGCCGCAAGGCTCGTGACCTCGGAAATGAAATTGTCGAGCTTGCGGCTCGCCTTGCGCGGCCGCACCAGCCGGTCGCCGAGAATGTCCTGCTCGCTGATGACGGCGACATTGTCGGTCTCGAACCCGGATTCCATGCCGACCACCGCCAGCATTGCCTCGTTGCGCGGCGTGGCCTGCACCGTGCGCCAGGAGTTGACGCTGGTGAGGTTGAGAAGCTTGTGATCCCGCAGCATGCTGCCCATGCGGTCGCGCGAGCCCTCGCTCCACAGCGCGATCACGATCTTCTTGCGGTTAGCCTGCAACGCCTGAACATGGGCGACGACGGCTTCGAACACGTTGACCGAACCATCATTGCGCTCCGGCGCGAAATTGCGTCCCTGCCGCGCGCCGGCATCGACCACATAAGCGCTGCCTTCGGGCATCGCGAACGGCGTCAGGCGCGCGAGCGTGGAGTCTTCCAGCCGTTTGGTCCATTCGTCCTCGGTGAGATAAAGCCGCTCGGGGGGCAGAGGCTTGTAGATCGCGCCGCCGCCGGGATGTTCCTGCGCCTCGCGCCTTGCCTCGTAGTAGTCGGCGATCTGCCTGAAGCGCTCGCGCGCCGCGTCCTCGCCTTGCGGCTCGATCGCGATCGGCGCATCGGCAAGGTAGTCGAACAGGGTGTCCATGCGCTCCTGGAACAGCGGCAACCAATGCTCCATGCCGGGATGGCGGCGGCCTTCGCTGACAGCCTCGTAGAGCAGATCGTCGCGCTCTGGGGCGCCGAAGGTCGCGACATAGCCCATGCGGAAGCGTCGAATGGTCTCGGTCGTCAGCTGGAATTCGGAGATCGGAACGAGATCGAGCGAGCGCATGTCGAGCAGCGTGCGCTGGGTTTCCGCATCGAAGGTGCGGATCGATTCCAGGCTGTCGCCGAAGAAATCGAAACGGACGGGCTGATCCAGTCCTGCCGGAAACAGATCGAGGATGCCGCCGCGCACCGCATATTCGCCCGGCTCGCGCACGGTCGAGGAGCGGCTGTAGCCGTTGTGCTCCAGCCAGGACACGACGGAATCCATCGGCACGACGTGACCAGGCGCAACCGACAGCGCCTGCGCGGCAATCATCTCGCGTGCCGGCACCCGCTGCACGATGGCGTTGACTGTCGTCAGCACGATCAGCGGCTTGTCGCTGCCCGCCAATCGCGATAGCCGCGCCAGCGTCGTCAGCCGTTGCGCCAGGATGCCGCCATGCGGCGACACCCGGTCGTAAGGCTGGCAATCCCAGGCCGGAAACTGCAGCACCGGCAAATCGGGCGCAAAGAATTCCAGCGCCCGGGCCAGTTGCTGCATGCGCGGTCCGTCCCGGCACACCACGGTGAGGCTGACCGCCGGCGGCCTGGCGCGCGCGGCGACCGCGCGCGCCAGATCCGAGACAACGAGGCCCTCGGCGCCCTCGGCGACATTGGAAAATGTCAATGGACGGCCGGGAACCAGCAATTGAGCAGGCGATTGGCTTGATTGCTTCATGCCCCGTGATCCCCGGGACGGAACGATTTGATGCGGTCGAAAAGACGGCTCATATATTGTGGCGCCAGCGGCACGCTTCCGGCGAGCGCGGCATAGAGATCAGGATCGGGCACCTCGATCAGACGCTCGAGCTGGCCCAATTCGTCGTCGGACAGGTGAGCGATCTCGGCATCGGCAAACCGGCCGAGGATAAGGTCCATCTCTCGGGTGCCGCGATGCCAGCAGCGAAACAAGAGCCGCTTGCGGCGATCATCCAACCCGCCGCTCGATCGTGTCGTTCCTGTCATATTTTGATTCCAAACCCAACGCCAAAAGCCCGGACGTGCCGGGCGGGTTGATATAACGTCGGGATCGGCCGATGTCAGCACATCTTTCGACATGCTTGCTGCGCGCAAAGGATTGATTGCGGACATAGCCGGATCGTTCGTGGTCAAAGACGTTTTTGCGTCGATGCCGGCCGCAAAAAAAGGCTGGATGCCCGGCACAAGGCGGGGCATGACGGCGAAAGAACACTTTAGGCTCCCATCATGCGCCCTGCTCTGCTCAATCCGCTGTTTGCGCCGGTCACGAGCCTTACCGGTGTTGGACCGAAACAGGACAGACTGTTTCGTTTTTTGCTCGGCCGTGATGAAACGCCGCGGCTGATCGACCTGCTGCTGCATCTGCCGGCGAGCGTGATCGATCGCCGCGCACGGCCGAAAATCCGCGATGCAGTGCCCGGAACCATCGTGACCCTGGAGGTGACGGTCGAGCGCCATCGGCCGACGCCCGCACGCAACGCGCGCGCGCCGCATCTGGTCTATGCCAGCGACGACACCGGCGACGTCGTGCTGACCTACTTCCGCGCCCAGCCCGGCTATGTCGAAAAGCTGCTGCCGGTTGGCTCCAAACGCTACGTCTCCGGCACCTTGCAGATGTTCGACGGCGTCCCGCAGATCGTGCATCCCGACCGGGTCGTGGATGAATCCGGTTTTGCAAAATTATCGGGCATTGATCCCGTCTATCCTCTCACGGAAGGGCTGGCGCTCGGGTCGCTGCGCCGGGCGATGACCCAGGCGCTGCAAAAACTGCCCAAGCTTGCGGAGTGGATCAGTCCCGAAGTGATCCGGCGCTGCAAATTTCCGCCGATCGCCGAGGCGCTGAACCGCGTGCACATGCCGGTCGAACTCACAGACATCCTGCCTGATGGCCCGTTCTGGTCGCGCCTTGCGTTCGACGAACTGCTGGCCGGTCAACTGGCGCTGGCGCTGGTGCGGGCGCAATTGCGACGTCCCGCGGGCGACCGCCACGCCGGCGACGGGCATCTGCGCAAGAAGATCATCGACGCATTGCCCTATGCGCTGACGGTGTCGCAACGCCAGGCGGCTGCCGCGATTGCGGAGGATTTGCGTCAGCCCCTTCGCATGCTGCGGCTTTTGCAGGGTGACGTTGGCTCGGGCAAGACCGTGGTGGCGCTGCTTGCCGCCGCGGCCGTCACCGAGGTCGGCAGGCAGGCCGCCTTGATGGCGCCGACCGAAATCCTGGCGCGGCAGCACATCAAGACCATCACGCCGCTGGCCGAACGGGCGGGTTTAAGGGTCGCGATCTTGACTGGCCGAGAAAAAGGCAGGGAGCGTCGCGATATCCTAGCGCGGCTTGCGGCTGGCGAAATCGACTTTCTCGTCGGCACCCACGCCCTGATCCAGGACGACGTGATTTTCAAATCGCTCGCCCTTGCGGTGGTCGACGAGCAGCATCGTTTCGGCGTGCGCGAACGCCTGGCGCTCACAGCCAAGGGCGAAGCCGTCGATGTCTTGGTTCTGAGCGCAACTCCGATCCCGCGCACGCTGGTTTTGACCTATTTCGGCGACATGGACGTTTCTGAATTGCGCGAAAAGCCCGCCGGTCGGCAACCGATCGACACCCGTGCGGTCCCCATGAACCGCCTCGATGAGGTGATGGAAGCAGTCGGCCGCGCGTTATCAGCCGGAAAGCTTGTCTACTGGATCTGCCCTCTGGTCGAGGAATCCGAAGCCGAGGGCACCGACCACCTCACCAACGCCACCGAGCGCTTCGAGAGCTTGCAGAAACGGTTCGGCGACAAGGTCGGCCTCGTCCACGGCCAAATGAAGGGTAGCGAAAAGGATCGGGTGATGGCGCAATTCGCCGCGCACGAGATCGGTTTGTTGGTAGCGACCACCGTGGTCGAAGTCGGGGTCGACGTGCCCGCCGCCAGCATTATGGTGATCGAGAACGCCGAACGCTTCGGGCTTGCGCAATTGCACCAATTGCGCGGGAGGATCGGCCGCGGCTCCGAGGCCTCGACCTGTCTGCTGCTCTACAAGGAGCCGCTCAACGAAATGTCGAAGGCGCGGCTGAAAGTGATCAGGGAAACCACCGATGGCTTTCGCATCGCGGAAGAGGATTTGAAGCTACGTGGCGAGGGCGACGTGCTTGGCGTGCGGCAGAGCGGCCTGCCCGGCTACCGGATCGCGCGCTCCGATGTCCATTCTCAACTTATCACGCAAGCCCGCGACGAAGCGCTACACATCATGAAGGACAATCCCAAGCTGACAGGCCCGCGCGGCGAAGCACTGCGCTGTTTGCTCTATCTGTTCGAGCGCGATGAAGCCGTGCCGCTGATGGGCGCGGGGTAATGGCCGTTATTCCGGGTTTGCGTCTTCGACGCGCCCCGGAATGGCGCTGCGCGTCACTCCGCCTTCGCCGGCGCCGGTTGCAGCGTGGATGAATTCGCTACCCGCGCCGCGTTCGCCATCCCGGCCAATGCCGCGATCTTTTTCTGCGGATCGGAACCGGGCTGCACCACGCCGCAGGACATGATCAGGGTCGCTGCGTCTTCGGTGCTCATCTCGACCTCGATGATCTTGCTCTTGGGCACATAGAAAAAGAAACCGGTGGTCGGGTTGGGTGCACATGGCAGGAACACCGAGATGTGTTCCTCCTCGCCCGGGATGCTGTTGGCGACCTCTACGCTCGGCGCCTGCGAGATCAACACGATCGACCACATGCCGGGCGAAGGGAATTCAACCAGGCCAACCCGGCGAAAGCTCGATCCTTTGCCTGAGAACAGCGTTTCGAACACTTGCTTGAGGCTGCGATAAATCGCGCGCACCACCGGCATGCGGCCGAGCAGCCGTTCGCCAAGATCGACCAGCGTGCGCCCGATCAAGTTCGCGGTCAGGAAACCCAGAAGCGTCAGGGCGATGATGGCGACGATAAGCCCCGAGCCCGGCAAGCCGAACGGCAGATAGGTTTCCGGCCGGTACGCAATCGGAACGAACGGCCGCACCAGCCCGTCGACCCAGGTCACGAACCACCAGGTCAGGTAGAAGGTGATGGCGATGGGGCCGGCAACAATGAGGCCGGTGAGGAAATAGTTCCGGAATCGGGCCATCAAGCCGCTATGAACCTCCGGCGGGGTATCGGCCGGCGCAGGCGGGGGCAAATCGTCAACTTTCATTGGGGTTCCAGGTCGGTCGCAGCGGCAGTGGTCTGAGTGCCAGCTAAGCCATCCTAGCAGACTTTTGAAGACTCGACGCTACCCGCGCGGGCTAGCGGTTATTCCACGGTTACCGATTTCGCGAGATTTCGGGGTTGATCGACGTCGGTGCCCATGACGACGGCAGTGTGATAGGCCAGGAGCTGCACCGGAACGGCATAGACAATCGGCGCGAAGGTTGCGCCCATGTCGGGCAACACGATCGTCACCAGCGATTTGATGGAGGCTTCCGCGGCTCCCTTGGCGTCCGTCATCAGGATGATGCCGCCGCCGCGGGCGGCCACTTCCTGCATGTTGGAGACGGTCTTCTCAAACACCTGGTCGTAGGGCGCGATCACGACCACCGGCATGTTCTCGTCGATCAAGGCGATCGGCCCGTGTTTCAGTTCGCCGGCGGCATAGCCCTCGGCATGGATGTATGAGATTTCCTTCAATTTCAACGCGCCTTCCAACGCCAGCGGATAACTGGTGCCGCGGCCGAGATAAAGCACGTCGCGGGATTTGGAGAGATCGCGGGCGAGCTTCTCGATCTGAGGCTCGGTCGCGAGCGCGGCCGCCATCAGGCGGGGAATTTCAACGAGGCTGTGCACGAGTTTGGCCTCGTCGGCGTCGGACAGTTCGCCGCGCGCCTTGCCGGCGGCGATCGCGACCGCGGCCAGCACCATCAGTTGGCACGTAAAGGCTTTGGTCGAGGCGACCCCGATTTCCGGGCCGGCGAGCGTCGGAAGCACCGTCTCGCTTTCGCGCGCGATGGTGGACGTCGGTACGTTGACCACGGACAGCGTGTGCAACCCCTGTGATCTTGCGTAGCGTAGCGCCGCGAGCGTGTCAGCGGTCTCGCCGGATTGCGAAATGAGGATCGTAAGGTCACCCTTGCGCAGAGGCGCCTCGCGATAACGGAATTCGGACGCCACATCGAGCTCGACCGGGACGCGGGCCAAGCGCTCGAACCAGTACTTGGCGATGTAGCCGGCGTAACTCGCGGTGCCGCACGCCGTGATCGAAATTCGCTGAATATCCTTGAAGTCGAACGGCAGTTTTAGCGGCAGCGAGACGCGCTCTGTCGCCATGTCCACGTAACGTGCCAGCGTATGGCCGACCACTTCTGGCTGCTCGTGAATTTCCTTGGCCATGAAGTGGCGGTAATTCGCCTTGTCGACCAGAAATGACGATGCGCCGGATTTCAGCACCTCGCGAGCAACCACCGTACCCTTTGCGTCATAGATCACGGTGACGTCGCGGGTCAGAACCACCCAGTCGCCGTCCTCAAGATAGCTGATGCTGTCGGTAAACGGCGCCAACGCGATTGCGTCGGAGCCCAGATACATTTCGCCGCTGCCGTGACCAATGGCAAGCGGGGAGCCCTTCCGCGCGCCGATCATCAGATCGCTGTGGCCGCGGAAAACGAATGCCAGCGCGAACGCTCCGCGCAATTGCGGCAGCGCCGCCTTCACGGCCTCCTGCGGGGATGCCCCCTTCAAAAGATAGGAATTGACCAGATGGGCTACGACCTCGCTGTCGGTCTCACTCGAGAATTTCGCGCCCTGTTTCTCCAGCATCTGCCGGAGCTCGCGGAAATTCTCGATGATGCCGTTGTGAACGACGGCGACGTTGTCGGTGGCATGCGGATGCGCGTTGCTCTCGGTCGGTTTGCCGTGCGTGGCCCAACGCGTGTGCCCGATCCCGGTGTGGCCCGCGAGCGGCTCGGCCTTTAGTCGCGATTTAAGATTCTTGAGTTTGCCTTCGGCGCGTCGGCGCTCGAGATGGTCGCCCTCGAGTGTCGCGACACCCGCGGAATCGTAGCCGCGATATTCAAGGCGCTTGAGCGAATCCAGCAATTGCTCTGCGACCGGTCCGCGTCCGAGAATGCCGACAATGCCGCACATACGGGTTAATATCTCCAGATCAAGCAGGATGCGCCTGCATCTCTTAACGAAATTCAGCCACGCCGAGATACTCAATAATTATTGCGGATTGAGACAGCGTTAAACCTAAAGCTTAATGACGGGCGGTTAACCGCTGCCCTTGGGCGTCTTGC
>CAVUHE010000017.1:0-275639 GCA_963741185.1 uncultured Alphaproteobacteria bacterium
AAGGCCTCAAGCCGTGTTCGAGGAGGAGCGTCCTAGTGAAGAGAATATTATCGCTGCGCATTAGTCTTCGTGTGTTGTATTTCGGAGACGGCATGGGGAGTGGGCGGGGAGTATCTTATCCGTGGATGGGCGCTCGCGCTTTTCTAATGCAGCACCTTAAGCTGAGGATGGATAATGAAAAAGATTTTATTGACTACAGTTGGTTTCCTCGCGTTCGGTCTTTCATCTGCTTTGGCGGCGGACCTTCCTGCGCGGACCTATAAGGCGCCGCCAGTGGCGGTGCCAATGATGTACGATTGGTCTGGCTTCTACATCGGCGCGAACGGCGGATACGGCTGGAGCAATCGGTGCATCGATGTCACCGCGATTAACGGTTTCAGTGTTGCTGACGCTGAAGGCTGCCGCAATGCCGGCGGTGGCATCCTTGGTGGTCAGGTGGGCTACCGGTGGCAGTGGGGACAGACGGTGTTCGGACTGGAAGCTCAGGGCGATTGGGCCAATCTCCGAAACTCGAACGCCAGCATCTTTTTTCCGGGGGATACTTGGACGTCCAAGACCACTGCATTGGGTCTCTTCACGGGTCAGGTTGGCTACGCCTGGAATGCGACTTTGCTTTACGTGAAGGGTGGCGCTGCGGTCGCCAACCAGCAGTGGAATCTTAACAATACGGTTACCGGCATTGGCTTGGCTCAGACAGACCGGACGCGCTGGGGCGGAACGGTCGGAGCTGGTCTCGAATACGGCTTCGCGCCGAATTGGTCGGTGGGCATAGAATACGACTATCTTTGGAGGGTTAGCGATAGCAGCACGTTCTTGACGCCGGGGAATGGAAATATCGCTTCGTTCACCGCTAACACTCGATCAGATGTCAATATGATCACCGCCCGGATCAATTATCGCTTCGGTGGTCCAGTCGTCGCGAAGTACTGATCTGATTACATTCTCCAGCAAACTAAAGCCCCGGTATTGCCGGGGCTTTTTTGTTGATTGCTGTGATCGTGTTGAAAACGTCGAAAATGCCAACGTGCGGCTAAATTCTTACTGAGACCAATTCCCGAATGGCAGGCTGCAACTGAGGCGTTGACGACAGCGGGCTACTACTGCATGCACGCATGCATTGCTGCGGGCGCTGAACCGTCACATTGGAGGCGGCGGAAGCTGGCGCGGAATTTCGCGATTCCTGAGATTCGCTTCGCCATGATTTATCGAAAGTAATCAGCCTCGCTGAGCCCCATTCTCACCTCCTGTGAGAACCTGAAGAGCGATACGCCCAGCAAAACAATCGCTACAGCGAAAAGAAAGCCAGCTCCGTATTCATGCCGCAGTCTCAAGAACGCGCTCACAAATCCCACAACTAAGAGCAACGACGTGCACATTGCACTAACAAGCGCCGAATATGTTGCGCGGTTCAAAAGTTTAGCCCGCTGCCGCAAGCGCGGGATATCAGACTTGAGGTGAGCCCGGGCGTTATCGTTGTCGGCGATTTCATTTAGGCTGCGTATGCGGTCAAAAATCATTTGCATCCGATTCAGCAAGATCGCAATGAAGGCGGCCACCGCTCCGAGAACGAAGGCCGGTCCCGCCGCCTGCGATATCACTTGCGAAATTTGACCAGCATCAGGGGTGAGGTCCATCAGGTACTACCGCAATTCTGTATGTCCGGGCTTCAGCTCGATATCCTTGAAACGGGAACCGTTACTCCGCCGCGACATGTTCAGTTGGATTCGGGGGTGCTTTCGATGCAGCAGGCGTTTGCTCGTGCAACGGGCGCGATCCGGGCCGTAGCCGCTCGCGAATGGCCTGGAACATTACGTAAAGCGGCGGGATCGCGAAAACGCCGACGAATGAGGCGAGGATCATACCGCCGAACACTGGCGTACCGACGCCGCGCCGCGCGAGTTCCGAGGCACCCGATGCAACGACCAGTGGAAAAAGTCCGAGGATAAAGGCAAACGATGTCATCATCACGGGCCGGAAGCGCAAGCGCGCGCCTTCGGTCGCGGCTTCGAGCAGTGGAACGCCCTGCTCGCGCTTCTCCTTGGCGAATTCGACGATAAGAATGCCGTTCTTGGCCGCAAGTCCAATCAACACCACCATGCCGATCTGGCCGTAAAGGTCGAGCGTGAGCCCGCCCATGACAATGGCGCCGAAGGATCCGAGGATACCGATCGCGACCGAGAGCAGGACCGGGACTGGAATGGTCCAGCTTTCATAGAGCGCGACCAGGAACAAATAGGCGAATAGCACGGCAAAGCCGAGAATGATCGCGGTCTTGCCCTCGGCGCGCTTTTCCTGAAATGCCGTATCCGTCCATTCTCCCGCATACCCAGGCGGAAGCGTCTTCGCCGCCACCTGCTCGAAGGCTTTCAGAGCCTGGCCCGACGATGTCCCAGGCGCAGGACCGCCCTGAATGGTCACGGCGCGCAGGTTGTTGTACCGGATCAACGCCGGAGGGCCGACGACGATGCGCGTCTCCGCGAGGCTGCGCAGCGGGATCATCTGACCCTCGGCATTTCGCACATTGATGCGATAGATATCGTCAATACTCGACCTGTCGGCTGCCTCCGCCTGAACCTGCACCTGCCAGGTGCGGCCAAACAGATTGAGGTTGTTGATGAAGTAGCCGCCGAGCGAGGCTTGAAGGGCCTGGAACACGTCTTTCAGCGGGACGCCGAGGGTCTGCACCTTGTCGCGATCGATATCAAGATAGATCGATGGATTGGTGGCCGAGAACGTTGAGAACACTCCGCGCAGTTGCGGATCCTGGTTGGCCGCCACGACCACCCCGCGCAGAACTTGCGCGAGTTCCTTGGGATCGCCGCCCCTCAGGTCCTCAAGGACATAGGTGAAACCTCCGCCTGTTCCGAGACCCACAATCGGCGGCGGCGCCAGCGGCACCACGGTGCCGCCCTGGATCTGGCGGAACTTGGTGCGCAGGCGTGCAATCACTTCGCGCGCGCCGAGGTCGGCGCTCTTGCGCTCCTCGAACGGCTTGAAGGTCACGACCATGAAGCCGGCGTTCGGCTGCGAATAGTTGTCGATGAAATTCAAGCCAATGATCGAGGTATATTCGGCAACGGCTGGGTCTTCCTTCACCAGCGCCTCAGCCTGGCGCATGATCTCGGACGTTCGTCCGACGGAAGCACCCCCCGGCAGCTGGACGATGACGAAAATCGCCCCCTGGTCGTCCTCCGGCAAAAATCCGGTCGGCGTGACCTTGGAGAGCCCAACGGTCCCCGCCCCGGCCACCATCACCATTACCAGTCCGATAACGGAAAACCGAACCAGCCGAGCAACGACGGCACCATAGCGGTCCCGCACCCAGTCGATTCCGCGCATCAGGCGTCCGATGATACCGCGTTTCGGTCCGTGATGCGGACTAAGCAGAATGGCGCACAGCGCCGGAGAAAGTGTGAGCGCGTTTATGGCGGACAGCAACATCGCTACGGCAACGGTTACCGCGAACTGGCGGAACAATTCGCCGGAAATGCCCGGAATGAATGCGATCGGCACGAAGACTGACAGCAGAACCAGCGTGATCGCGATGATCGGCGCGGTGATTTCGCTCCATCGCGCGCTTGCTCGCCTCCGCCGGTGAGAGCTCGGGGTGCTCCTCCATCACCCGCTCGACATTCTCGACGACGACGATGGCGTCGTCGACGACGATGCCGATCGCGAGCACGATGGCGAGCAGTGAAACGGTGTTGGCGGAGTAGCCGACCGCCGAGAGCACAATGAAGGTACCGATCAGGCTTACCGGAACGGCAAACGTCGGAATCAGGGTTGCGCGAACATTTCCGAGAAAGAGAAACACGACGATCACGACCAGAACGAACGCCTCGAACAAGCGTCTTCTGTACTTCGTGCAGGTATCCTTGACGAAAGTGGTCGGATCGTAGGTGATCGTCCAGGTCAGGTCCTCCGGAAACCGCTTTTCGAGTTCTGCCAGGCGAGATTTCACCGCATTCAGGGTTGTGATGGCATTGGCGCCGGAGACTGATAGATGGCGATCGCCGCTGCGGGGTCGCCATTCAACCGCGTTTCCCGGTCAAGATTGGCCGCACCGAGTTCGAGCCTTGCGACATCCTTCAATCTGCAATATCGAACCATCGGGATTGGTTCGAATGACGATTTTTTCAAACTCGGCAACCGAGGTCAGTCGGCCCTTGGTCTGAATGTTGAGTTGCAGCTGCTGATCGTCGAAGATCGGCCGCGCGCCGATGCGGCCGACGGCGGCCTGAACATTCTGGATCTGAATCGCAGCTGATGATGTCGTTGATGGTCAGATTAAGACCGGTCAAGCGGTCGGTGCTGACCCAGGCACGCATCGCATAATCCTGCGGCAGCCAGCAGAGACGCGTCACCTACACCGGGCGTGCTCTTGATCGAGTCGAGAGATTGATCGTGACATAATTCGACAGAAAAGCGCGATCGTGCGTGTGCTTCGGCGAGTATACCGTGATAACGCCGAGCAAAGCGGACGACTTCTTCTTCACGACCACGCCCTGCCGCTGAACTTCCGGCGGCAGCTAGCGACAAGGCGATCTGCACACGATTGTTGACATTCACCGTGTTGATGTCAGGGTCGGTTCCGAGTTCGAAGGACACGATAAGCGAATAGCTGCCGTCGTCACCGCTCGTGCTCTTCATGTAGATCATCTTGTCGACGCCGACGACCTGGGCCTCGATCGGCTGGGCGATCGTCGCGTCGACCACGGCGGAACTGGCGCCGGGATAAAATGTCGTGACCGAAACCTGCGGCGGGACAATGTCAGGATATTGCGCGATCGGAATCGCCAGATAGGCCAGCGCGCCGGCAATCGTTGTGACGATCGCAATGACGATCGCCAGACGCGGTCGGTCGACGAAAACGGAGGACAACATGTGGTCAGCTCCGTTTCATGGCGTTCGGAAGCGGTGCAGCCTGCACTGGCGCGCCCGGCCGAAGGGCCTGAAGGCCTTGCACGACGACCTGCTCGCCCCCGTTCAAGACCTTGATCAACGACGACGTCCGCTCCGATTTCAGCGCCGATCTTGAGGCGCTTGACGACGGCCTTGCCGTCCTCGACCACAAACACATAAACCCCGGCCTGATCGGCGATCAGCGCGGCTTGCGGCACCAGGACCTTCTCTTCGGGCGTGCCGCTGTCCAGAATGACCTGCACGAGCTGCCCGTCGATCAGTGTTCCGTTCTTGTTCGGAAATGTCGCGCGAACCAGGATCGTGTCGGTCGACCGGTTCACCGTCACGTCCACGAAATTGATTTCTCCGACCTCTCCATACGTCGTCCCGTCCGAAAAACGAATCACGGGCCTTGATTCGATCGACATCGGCTTTTCGTTCACGGGCTGCGAGATACTCCCGCTGGCTCACCGGGAAGCTCACATACATCGGATCTTGACTGACGATCACGGTCAACACGCCACTGTTGGGATCGACGACATTGCCCTTCGTGATGTTGGTCTTGCCGACTTTTCCGATAATCGGTGAGTTGATCGAGGTGTAGCCAAGGTTGATCTTCGCGGTTGCCAGGTTGGCTTGATCGGCCATGATCTGCGCATCGGCCTGTTGATCGGCGGCCAGGGCCTGATCTCGCGCCACGACGGTCCCGGAGTTTCGGTCGAGCAGTTCCTGCGCCCTCTTGAGCTGAATATCGCTCAGGGTCTTCGCTGCCTTGCTTCGCTCGAGCGCGGCTTCAGCCGAAGTCACCGCAGCCTCGAACAGTCCTTTTTCGATGCGGTAGAGCGGCGTACCTTCCTTGACCATGTCGCCTTCCTTGAAGAGGACCTCGTCGAGATATCCAGTGACACGCGCCCGCACTTCTACGCGCTGCGACGGCCTCGACACGACCGACAAGCACGCCGGATCTTTCTATGGGCTTGCGTTCCGCTGCAACGGTACCAACCGCGATCGCCGCGGGCGCGGCCTGCTGAGCCTGTGCGGACGGGATGATGCAAGCAAGCAAGCCGAACGCACCTGCAAGGTAACACAGACGTAATCACGAAACGATACATAGTCGAACTCCATCCCTTCGTCGTCTGCGCAACGTCGATTCAATCCGCACGCGAACTCTCGACGGCAGTATGGTCGCCCGCAAGGGAATGATCAATGCATCGACGCTTCGACCTGATTGGTTCTATTGGCGATCATTCGGTATCCCGAGGCGGCCGGTTGACCCAGATGTTGAGACGCAGCGGCTCAATGGATCGGATTCTTCGAATTATGTTCGTTCTATTCCAGACGCAATCTCGGTCACCGTCGCACAAGTTTGATTATTCTCGGTTTCGAAGCATCTCGACGGCTCCCTACATTTTTGCAAACAAACATCCGTCCCGTTGACCTGAATCAATACCGGTTTGCTGGAAATGACGAGATTCAACAAGAAAGCGCGAAAACCGACGGAAACTTCAGTCATGAAAACGATCTCGGTAGCAGACGCGGTCGCCTTGATCCCGGATGGTGCCACGCTGATGATCGGCGGGTTTATGGGGGTCGGCACCCCCGAGCGCATCGTCGATGAAATCGTCAGGCAAGGAAAGCGCAACCTTACGGTCATCGCCAACGACACAGCCGTGCCCGGCCGCGGAATAGGAAAACTTGTTACGGCAGGCCTTGTTGCTCGCGCCGTCGCAAGTCACATCGGCCTCAATCCAGAGACGCAGAAGCAGATGATTGCGGGCCAGATGGCGGTTGACCTCGTCCCGCAGGGCACGCTGATCGAGCGCATCCGCGCCGGTGGCTGCGGACTTGGCGGCGTGCTCACGCCGACCGGTATCGGCACCGTCGTCGAAGAAGGCAAACAAAAGGTCGAGGTCAACGGAAGAAAGTATCTGGTGGAGGCGGCGCTGCGCGCCGACTTCGCGCTCGTCAATGCTTTCCTGGCCGATTACCTCGGCAATTTGTCATACGTGCTCACTTCGCGAAATTTCAATCCCGTCATCGCCATGGCCGCGGACACCACGATCGCGTGTGCCGAACATATCGTTCCGGTGGGCCTGATTGCGCCCGATCACGTCATCACGCCGGCCCCGCTGGTGGACTACCTCATCAAGAACGGGTGACGATATGGATGCGCAAACGATCATCGCCAAGCGGATTGCCCGAGAGCTGAAAACAGGGATGCTCGTCAACCTCGGTATCGGCATTCCGACCAAGGTAGCAAATTTCATTCCTCAGGATGTCAAGGTCTTCTTTCAATCGGAAAATGGACTGATAGGTACCGGCCCGATTCCGGAAGAAGGCATGGCCCATCCGTTGCTGACCGACGCGGGCGGAAATCCGGTGACGGCGCTGCCCGGAGCCTCCACCTTCGACAGCGCCATGTCGTTCGGGTTGATCCGCGGCGGGCACGTTGATGTCACGGTACTCGGCGCGCTGCAGGTCGACGGCCGCGGCCTGCTCGCCAATTGGATGATTCCGGGAAAAATGGTGCCTGGGATGGGCGGCGCGATGGATCTCGTCACCGGCGCCAAACGCGTCATCATCGCCATGCAGCATACCGCCAAGGGCAAGCCGAAGATCGTAGAGACCTGCACGCTGCCGCTGACCTCGGCGCGTCCCATCGACATGCTGGTCAGCGAGTTGGCGGTCATTACCTTTCCCGACGGAAAAGCGACGCTCGTGGAAACCGGTCCCGGCGTCACCGTGGAGCAAGTGGTCGCAGCGACGCAGGCCAAGCTCACGCTGCCAGCCGAGATTCTGCAGATGCCATTGTAAAGAACCGCGGCGCTATTTGCGTTGGTGCTCCACGGCATTGTTTAGGTCCGGATTAATTTATTAATGGAGAGCCCGATGTCGTCCTCGGCCATAAACACAGCGCCAGCCAACTCCTCTCAGGGCGAAGGGGTGATGGTCCGCATGGCAATCAGTTTTACCGCCTGGGCCGAGCGCTGGTTTCCCGATGCCTTTATCTTCGTCGCCATCGCAGTCGTGGTGGTTGCGGCTGCGGCACTGATCAACGGGGCTTCGCCGGTAGCCGTGAGCGTGGCGTTCGGCAATGGCTTCTGGAGCCTGATCACCTTCACCATGCAGATGGCTTTCGTGGCCATTGGCGGCTACGTCGTCGCTACGTCGGCGCCGGCGCAGAGGCTGATCCGCTGGCTCGCCGATTTGCCGAAAACGGGCACCGGCGCGGTGGGACTCGTCGCTGCCGTCAGCATATTTGCGTCCTTGCTTAACTGGGGCCTGAGCCTGATCCTCGGCGGACTGCTCGTGCTTGCGCTTGCGGCGCGGCGCGAACTGCGCATGGACTACCGGGCGGCCGGAGCGGCGGCCTATCTTGGACTTGGCGCGACCTGGGCGATGGGATTGTCTTCGTCGGCGGCGCAGCTGCAGGCGAATGCGGCGAGCCTGCCGAAGGCTCTCTTATCCATCACGGGCGTCATCCCATTCTCCGAGACGATCTTTCTCTGGCAATCGATGGTGATCACGGCCGTGCTTCTTGTTGTGTCGATCGCCATCGCGATTTGGTCAGCGCCGGGGCCCAACACCGCCGTAACTGCCGAAGCGATGGGGATCGTAACCTCTCGGGAAGACTCGATCAAAGTGGCGCCGCCCAAGCAGCCGGGCGAGTGGCTTGAGCATTCGCCAATCCTCACCGTCCTCCTCGTACTGCTCGCGGCCGGTTGGGTGGTCAACGAATTCATGCGCCAGGACTGGATGATCGCGATCTCAAGCCTCAATACCTACAACTTCATCTTCATCATGGTCGGGCTGCTCCTGCATTGGCGGCCGAAGCGATTTCTGGCGGCGGTCGTGAAGTCGGTGCCAGCGACCTCAGGCGTCCTAATCCAGTTCCCGTTTTACGGCGCCATCGCCGCAATCATCACGCAAGCGAAGAATGGCGCAGGGGTCACCGTTTCCGATCAGATCACACACGCTTTCGTGAGCATGTCGACCCAGCATCTCTATCCGCTGGTGATTGGCATCTATTCGGCCATCCTTGGCTTCTTTATCCCGTCAGGTGGCGGCAAGTGGCTGCTCGAGGCACCCTATGTGATGCAGGCCGCCATTGACCTGCAGGTGCATCTCGGTTGGGCGGTGCAGGTTTACAACGCTGCGGAAGCATTACCCAATCTTATCAATCCATTCTGGATGCTGCCGCTGCTCGGCGTCCTGGGCTTGCGCGCACGTGACGTCGTGGGCTTCACATTCCTGCAATTGCTTCTGCACCTGCCAATCGTGCTGTTCCTGCTGTGGGCGCTGGCCTACACGCTAACGTATCACCCGCCGGTCTTGCCCTGATATGGGCGTGCAGGGAGAGGCGACGCACTGAAACATCCATTGGCGATCAAGGTCCCCGGATTTTGATTTTGCCTCGGCGTCCTTTGATTTGAGTCAATACGGTTCTTCTGGATCGGCTTCCAATTCAATGTCCGAAACAGGGAGGAACGTTCATGGCTGACCTTTTGACGCTTCAGAATTTCGCAGCATTGAGTCCCTTTGAGATCAAGGATGAGCTGATCAAGCTGGCCAAGGAGACGTCGCGGACGTCGCAACGTGCTTTCCTGGATGCGGGCCGAGGCAATCCAAACTGGGTCGCCACGACGCCGCGCGAAGGGTTTTTCCTGCTGGGTCAGTTCGCCGTTACCGAGAGCAAACGCGTTATGGAACATCCAGCCGGTGTCGGCGGGATGCCGCAGGTGAGCGGGATCGCCGCCCGGTTCGAGGCATGGTTGACGAAACATGCAGATATGCCCGGTGCTTCGTTTCTGTCAGCGATGCTGAGCTATACGATAAAGAAATTCAAATTCGATCCGGATGCCTATGTTCACGAACTGGCGAATTCGATCATCGGCTGCAACTATCCGGTTCCCGATCGCATGCTGGTGCACAATGAACGCATCGTGCACGAATATCCTGATGTGGGCGATGTGCGGCGAGCCACGGCCGACCGGAAAATTCGATCTCTATGCGGTTGAAGGCGGCACCGCGGCCATGTGCTATCTGTTCAAATCGCTTAAGGCCAATCGCCTGCTGATGCCCGGCGATACAATCGCGCTCGGCACGCCGATTTTCACGCCTTACGTCGAGATGACGCATCTCGAGGACTACGATCTCAAGGTCGTGCAGATCGCGGCACCCCAGGAGAACCGTTTCCAGTTCACGGATAGCGAACTGAAGAAACTCGAGGATCCGAAGGTCAAGGCGTTCTTCATTGTCAATCCTGGCAACCCGACCGGCGTGGCCCTGAGCAAGGAGACCATCGGCAAGATTGCAACTCTGGTGAAGACCAAGCGTCCCGACCTGATGCTGCTCACCGACGACGTGTACGGAACGTTCGTCGACGATTTCCGGTCGTTGCTCGGCGAACTGCCGCAGAACACGATCGGCGTGTATTCCTATTCGAAATATTTTGGCTGCACCGGTTGGAGATTGGGCGTCATCGCCATCCACGAAGACAATATTTACGACAGAGATGATCGCGAAGCTGCCGGATGCGGAGCTCAAGGCGCTCGACAAACGCTATGGCGCACTCACGCTTGAGCCGAGAAAAGTCAAGATGATCGATCGCATTGTCGCCGATAGCCGCGACGTTGCGCTGAACCACACCGCCGGCCTATCGCTGCCGCAGCAGGTGATGATGACACTTTTTTCACTCAGCGAAATGATGGACGTCGAAAAGCGGTACCAGAAGGCCTGCGTGGAAATCGTCGACAAGCGGTTCTGGAAGATGATCAAGGGCCTTGGACTCGAGCTTCAGGAGAACAAGAACTACGACCGCTACTACGGGCTTATCGATTTCGAATTCTGGGCTCGAAAAAATATCGGCGATGAAGCGGTCGAGTATCTGAAAAAGAACGTCCATCCGCTCGACCTTGCATTCCGTCTGGCGGAGGACCACGGCATCGTGCTGTTGAATGGCGGTGGATTCGAGGCGCCCGACTGGTCGCTCAGGGTCTCACTCGCCAACCTTCCCGACGAGGCATACGGCGACATCGCGCGCGGCGTTCGTGCCGTCGCGCGTGGTTACAGGGACGCGTACATGGCCTCGAAGAAAAGGTAGCAACCCGGCCGTAACCTCGCTGGCTCGTCCCGGAGAAGGAGGGTGATTGCCATGGCCTTGGTCGAATGGATTGTGAAGGTCCTGCACGAACGTCCCGAGGTGACGTTCTTCGTCACCATCACGATCGGATATGCGATTGGTCGGCTGCGAATTGGCTCCTTTACGCTCGGCGCGGTGACCGGCGTGCTGCTGGCGGGCGTTCTCGTCGGGCAGCTCGGCATCACCCTGCCGGCGTCGCTGAAGCAGGTTTTCTTTCTGCTTTTCCTGTTCTCCATCGGCTACCGAACCGGCCCCCAGTTCTTCCGGGGGCTGAAGAAGGACGGGCTGGCGCAGGCGGCGCTGGCCGTCGTCTTTTCGGTCGTTGGTTTGGCGGTCGCATACACCATCTCACGCCTGGCGGGTTACGAATCAGGCACCGCGGCCGGCCTGATCGCGGGATCACTGACGGAATCTGCGACGATCGGAACGGCAGGAGATGCCATCTCCAGCCTTCCGATCAGCAAGGAAGCGCAAGCTCATCTCACCAATCAGATACCCGTGGCGTTCGCCGTGACCTATCTTGTCGGCGTGATCGTGGCGGCGTGGTTTCTGGCCCAGGTTGGCCCACGCCTCCTGGGAGTTGATCTTGCGGCCGAGTGCCGGGACTATGAAGAAAAGATGTCCGGCGGTGAAAGATTGGACGCATTCCCCGCATTGCGAATGTTCGACATCCGAACGTTTCGAATCGATCCCGGCTCGGCGTTGATCGGACAGGCGGTTCGCGAGGTCGAATCTCCGGCTCAAGGCGGACGTTTTCATGTGGACCGGGTCCGCCGAGGCCAGCAGATCGAGACGCCAGGTCCCGAATATGTCTTGAAAATCGACGATGTGATTTCGCTCGCCGGACGTCACGAATTGATAGTCGAGCGCAGCCATACGTTCGGGACCGAAGTGTCGGATCGGGATCTTGCCCAGTCGGCGCTGGATGTCGTCGACGTCGTTGTTACTCAGAAGTCCGTCGACGGCATGACGCTGGCGGATCTCGCGGCGCAATCCTTTGCCAGCGGGGTCTTTCTCCGAAGCATCCACCGAAGCGGGGTTTCCATTCCGGTGACCCCGACCACAACGGTGGAACGCGGAGATGTCCTTTCGATCGTCGGAAAGCCGGAGCGCACAAAGGAAGCGATCAAGGAGATCGGCGTCGCGGATCGTGTCAGCGATGTCACCGACATGGTCTTTGTCGGACTCGGCATTTTCATCGGTGCGTTTGTCGGAATCCCGGCCCTGCGATTCGGCGCGCTCGAGCTGGGGCTGAGCGAGAGCGTCGGCGTGTTGCTGGGCGGTCTCGTGTTCGGATGGCTCCGATCCCTGCGGCCGATATTCAGCCGGATTCCGAGTCCGACACTGTGGCTTTTTGAGTCTCTCGGACTCACAGGATTTATCGCGGTGGTCGGCCTGTCGGCGGGCCCCGATTTCGTGCGCGGCTTGCAGGAGTTTGGGTTGACGCTGGTCGTTGCTGCCCTCCTCGTCGTCGTCTCCTCCCAATTCGTGACACTGATGGTGGGGCGGTACGTGTTTCATATGCACCCCGGAATTCTTCTCGGGGCCTGCGCCGGCGCCGGAACGGCCACGCCTGCTCTCGCGGCGGTGCAGGAAGTCGCGAAGAGTGCCGTGCCCACATTGGGATACGGCGTCAGCTACGCGGTCGGCAACGTTCTTCTTGCGCTTTGGGGTACGGTTATCGTGTTCCTGTTGAGGTAGGCCATGCGCGAGCCTTCGATGATCGCGACGCGGGCGGTTCGCCAAGGACGCCTCAAGAGCCGGCTCGCTGCATTGATTGTTTGCTGGCTCGCGTCAGCGCTTCCCATCTCTGCTCAAGACGCAGCTACCGCGCCGCCTTCAGCGCCTTTGGTGGAAGAAGTGTGGGGTTTGCCGCTCCCCCTTCCCTCCATCGCCTATGTGGTGCACCCAACGGGCAACGGCCCCTTTCCACTTGTCATCATGAACCACGGCGTCGCCATGGATCCGAAAGAGCGGAGTTTCTTTCCGCTGGTTGAATTTCGCGACGCGGCGTTCTGGTTCGCCCGCCGCGGATTTCTTGTCGTCGCGCCGGCCGGTCCTGGTTACGGCGCTGCCGGCCTTGATATTCCGGAGCGCGGAATCCACGGCGTATTCTTTCAAAAGATCGGAAAGTGCAGCAATCCGAACTTTCGCGACGCTGGACTGGCGGTTGCAGGGATTGACCTCGCGACCATCAAATATCTTTCCGGTCGAAAGGACGTCGTGACCGATAGCATCATCGTGGTCGGTCAATCGGCCGGAGGCTGGGGATCGATCGCACTGGCCAGCCAAAACCCCACCATGATCAAAGCCGTGATCGTTTTCGCTGCCGGACGGGGCGGCAGGGTCGATGGAAAGCCCAACAACAACTGCAATCCAGACAAACTGGTCGCAGCGACGGCCGAATTCGGGCGAACCGCGCGCGTGCCGATGCTCTGGATATACACGGAGAACGACACCTATTTCGGACCCGACCTGTCGCGGCGTATGCATGAGGCATTCGTCGGCGCGGGCGGTGACGCTGAATATCACCTGTTGGGGCCGTTCGGAAACGAGGGCCACGGCCTCATCGACGCCCGCGAGGGTGTCCCGATCTGGTCGCCGCTCGTGAGCCGGTTTCTGGACCGCGTTCGGTAAGAGATGGTTTTGCCGGGAGGATGACAATGATACTTCAACGCGGCCCGGTCCTTGCGGCTCTTCTCGTCTTGCCTCTCTGCTCGCCTCTGCATGCGGCGGGAAAGTCCAAGACGCCGCTCACCCCGCCAAAGGAAGAGCCGCCTTTGTCGGAGCCGGAAGTAGCGCCGCGTGGCCGGCATGCGCCACGTGACATCACCTATTCGCAATGGCAAAAGCTTTGCTTCAAGGCTCCTGGGAAGGAGACGTTGTGCCGGACAACCATTACCGGGACCTGGGATACTGGACAGATGGCCATTCGCATCGACGTGATCGAACGGCAAGGCTTCGCACGCCTTCAGATTCTGCTTCCGGTCGGCCTCTATCTGCAATCTGGCGTCAGGCTCAAGGTCGACAGCAGTGCGCGGGAAGTCGTGGTGCCCTATACTTGGTGTTTCTCCAACCTCTGTGTCGCAGCGGCTCCCGCGAGTAACGAGATGATCCGCGCGATTGAGAAAAGCCAGACACTTTCGGTCGAAGTCGCTGATACTAACCTCGTCGTCCTCACCGCCGCGGTTCCCGTCGGCCAGTTCGCGGCCGCGTACAGAGGTACCCCGACTCAGACGATCGAGCAGGTGATCGACGAATAGCGAGCGCTAAGTGTTCCGGTACAAGATTGCCGCGTGGGTCGGAACGCGCGGCCAACTGCTGCAACAAGAATGCAGGCAACGTGATCTGCCTCAATAGTCGGCGGGAGTCTGCCGATCCCCGGCGCAACCTGGTTGGTATCGACCGCACGGGCCGTCGTCGGACGGCCGCTGACCCTGTCAGCGTCGCCGGCGTCGCCCGGCTACAACCCGCCGCCGCGCGGCCGGCGTCGATAACTGCTGACACATGGGCAAGCGATCGCGATCGATTAGTCGCGATCATCAATCAAAATGGAAAAGCCGCTCTTGGGCGGCTTTTCTGTTGCTGCTTGCATACTTGTCCCGTGTCTTTGGTTCCGCCGCCGCAGCAAGCCGCCCTCCGCCAGCGGGCTGTGATCCCTACCTTTGGTTGAAAGGCCGTAGGTGAGAGCCGCTGACATATTGAGTTACATCATGGCGCCTTGCACCTTCGTGCCGCATTCTTTGCATGGCTGGAACAGATCGTGACGATGATCGCGCCGACTGTTTTCGCCAGAGTGAACTCCAATTACGGGTGGTTTTCCATGAAGGGATTTCTCGTTAGTTCTTTTGTCGCCTTGGGTCTCATGACTTCGCCAGCGTCGGCCGACATCGCCAATCTCACAGGCCACTATATCTGTGTGAAGAACTGCAATGGCAAGCTCTGGCACTCAGCCTATGTGACGCAAAACGGCTGGGACTTGAACTTGCTTACCGAGGCAAACGTGCCAATTCGCGCCGTGACCGACTGGTTCTCTCCGAACCGCATCTGGGTCGGGGCCTGGAATACCGGTGCTGTGTACTCACCCAATGGCATGGTTGTTCAGTTCGACAATGGGATGATCTGGCGCAGGCATTGCCATTACTACCATCACCACTATCACTGCTATCAGGCCTATTGACCGTTATCGTGGTCAGCCTATCCGCGCGCCCGCTTCGTCTTTGAAACCTGGACCGGGTTTTCGAGCGGAACGGGATGCGCGGTCACATACAACTGCGGAACGGTTTCTACCCGGCCCGACCGCCGATGTTGATGGATGCGCCCATTACGAAGCTCTATCGCTACTTTCTTTCCCCTCAATCCATTGATTGATCTCTGAGGATCCAATGATGCGTCGAATTGGTTGATGAGGGTGTAACGTACCTGCCATGATCTTCATTCCATCGGAAAGCATCGCCTTCGCAAACTGCTTGGCTTCGCCCTCTGTCGGGAAGGTCATGGTGTGTCTGGTATGTGCCCGTTTAGAAGCAATTCGCCAATGTCTCGGCGCCTCCACCGAAACGAACCAATGACTGGAATTCGCGTCCTTGGCCACGATGGGCGCTCCCCACTTGGCTACTTTTGGACACCTCGACACCTAAGAAGACCAGGGGCGTGAGTCCGACTATGGAACTTTACCAAGGAGCGACGGCTACCAAAATTTTTGTCAGGCTCCCGACCCTGAGCAAGTTAAATAAGGGACAGCCTCATTGCCCGATCGTTGAACATCCCGTGATCGGGTGCGCTATTTGCAGTCACGCTATCCAACCTCGTTCGATGATTAAAATCACAACGTGCGACGCTCAAGGCCCAGCGCGAGACCTCTGCTACGATCCCAAGTTGGTGAGCCGTTCGCGGTCCAGAAGGACGATCTGGCGCTGGTTGCAACTCAAAAATTCCAGAATACCGAGAGCGTTGAGTTGGTGAAGTGCCCGGGAAACAGTCTCCAGGGTAAGTCCTAGATAGTCCGCGATATCGCGTCGGTTCATGGGAAGTGCAAAAAACCCCGCGCTCGCCAGTCGCTTGTCCATCTCCAATATAAAGGCAGAAACCCGCTCCAGTGCTGTTTTGCGTCCCAAAAGCAGCATGTGGTCTTGGGCGTGCTGAAGACTAATACTGACGGTGTCCAACAGATCTCGTACGATCAGAACGTCCTGCTTCGCTATGAGTTCCAGACTCTGACGCTTTACCAAACGGACTTTGGTGCGGACGATCGCCTCGGCTGTAAAGTGGTGAACCGCAGCGTTCTCCAGACCGAAAATGTCGCCCGCCAGGTGAAAGGCGCCAATCTGGCGGCGACCATCCACGAGAAGCTTGTAGCTTCGCACCGCTCCCGAGTTCACTTGATAGACATAGTCGGCCGGCTCATTCTCGCCGAAGATTTGTTCGTCTCTATCGTAACTGAACTCGCTAAAATTGACCCGCCGCCCGGGCATTCCAAGTTGCGCCGGTATTCTGTCGCCGCCAAGACTGGCAAACATGGGCGTATCTCCCTGTTCGGACAAACTGTTGTTAGGCGGTCTTTTTGGAATGCGGCACCAATTGCCCCCGGGGGTAGAGAAGTGGTTTACAACAAGCCTCGTTGTGCCCACTATTGTCTTAGGAGCCATTGTCCCTAGGGACAGGTCCATGTGTGCGCTATCTTCGGCGAATGGATCGCTTCCGCGTTGCAGAGAGATGACCCCTCCGTGCTCCGGGTGTCTTCACCTCTGGTCACGTCGTAGGAGGGAGAATTGCCAAGTCGCGTTCACGTCGTTGATGACGATGCATCGTTTCGGACGGCTGTCGAGCGCCGATTGAAGAACGCGGGCTACGAGGTTGCAACATATCCATCCGCACAGCAGCTGTTGGACGACCCGCCGGATGAGAGCAACCCTGGCTGTATCCTTCTCGACGTTCGTATCCCAGGTCTAAGCGGTCCGGACTTGCAAGCCCGGTTGATAGATCTCGGCTCAACCTTGCCGATCATTTTTCTGACCGGCCATGCTGATACTCAAACCACCGTGCAGACAATCAAAGCGGGTGCCCAGGACTTTCTGACCAAGCCGGTCTCGTCCGACCAGCTGCTTGGGGCAATTGAACGGGCGATTGCTTTTCATCAAGCCAGACGGGATCAGCGCGGCGAGCTGGATCGTTTGCGTAGCCTCCTGGGGTTGCTGACCCCGCGTGAAAGACAGGTTTTCGATTTTGTCGTTCGAGGCAAGATAAACAAACAAATCGCAGCCCAATTGGGAACGACGGTACGGACCATCAAGGCTCATCGCCATAGAGTGATGGAAAAGATGAAGGTTCAATCCCTAGCGGAACTCGTCTCAATTGCGGAGCGCCTTGGGGTTCTTCATTCACCCGAGACCGCTAAATAACACCGTTATGTACGGTCGCGGGCATCTTGGCCTGTCCCTTGGGACAATATGAAGATTTGTGACAGGAGAGTATCAAAAGCACTGCGAGTAAAGTCCCGACCAGCGAGAACCAGCGCCAACTCGCGCACGGTATAGAGGCTTTCAATCTTGCCGCATCGAAAATCCGTCATCGTTGTGGATGATGATCCTGATATGCTCAGGGGTCTTCATCGTCTGCTCAGACAATATGGCTTTAATGTCGCGCCCTTCGATTCCATCGAATCCTTTCAGAACCGAGCTGATCTCGATGCCGCTTTTTGCATCGTCCTCGACGTCAATCTCGGTGACGGTTCCGGAATCGAGTTGAGGCAACGGCTGAGCGAGCGGGGTGCTTCGTTGCCGGTCATATTCATAACAGGCAATGACAGCGATGCGACGCGCAACGCCGCATTGCAGTCCGGTTGCGCGGCATACCTTACAAAACCTTTCCCAGCACAGTCTCTTATCGAACCAATTCGAAGGGCATCGGCCGCTCTTACGTGACGTCGCAGGCCGTAGAAAGACAGCCGCAATACCTGACTCTGCCTTAAGGCAACGGCTTGAAATGCACCGGTCAGGTTTCTCGGTGCAATCAGTTCAATTATCCCAGCTCACGACGATGCTGACATTTTCCGGCAGGCTACCCGGCAGCTTATTCACGATATATCGAATCTGATATCCGCGCGGTCGCAGGTAGTTCGTCCAAATATCGTAGATATCCCTCGGAACTCCCGTGAGTGTAACTTCCCAACCCGCCGCGCTCCCGCTGATGGCGAGGCCGCCGTCGGTGCAGAGCGAATCGGCAAATCGATAGAGTTGAACTTCGCCAAGTCCGCTTTGAGCGGCTCGTCGAATGATTGCCGAGGTGAGCTTTATCTTGTCTTCTTCGGACACAGCAGATGCGGCGCCAAGCCGCTCGATCAGGGCTCTTTTCTCCAGCTCAGCTTCGGCCAGAAGCCGCACGTAATCGCCAGCCTTCTGCGCGTCTTTTGCGGCTGCTTGCCTTTGAACGTCCAGCGCGTCCGGCAACAATTTGTCAGTTTTTCCGGGCATGCAGGCTTCCCTGCTAGAACACCGATGGAATACTGCAATTAAGCCGGAGACGCCGGCCTTGATCCAAATCAATGAAGCCGGGTCGGCGCAAACCAGCCGTTCCGGTACTCGTACGCTTGGCGACTGCCGGTACTCGTTGATCCGAGCGGTCCGGCTGCCGCGACAGATGCAGTTATTCCGATCGCGTGACGCCAGCCAGTTCCAATCGGACGGCGAAAAAGACCGACGGCCCGTCGCCGAGCGAGTCCGGCTATCCCATCAAGTTGACGCTTTTTTCTTCCTCGTCGATAATCTCGTCCTGCTCGAACCATCAAGTCCAAAACAGTACCCAAGCCGCCGTTCCCATAAGAGAAATGAGCCAGACCAGCGAAAGCCACAACAATATTTCGTCCCGGCCCATGATCGAGTTCTGCCAGATGTCGATTCAGTTTCGAATGCGGTTGAGCTGTCGCCGCAATACTTATCGAAACACCCGATCAAATCTTGTTATTTCGCGCCAATAACTCGCGCTTTTTCGCCAAAGTTCGGCACATCCCGCGGCCCGCCCGATGACCGGAATTGGTTCGGGCTCATTCCGGTCATTCTCTTAAATGCATGCGTGAAGGAGCCGAACTCCCGGTATCCCAATAACCACGCGATTTCCGAAATCGGAATCGCCCGATCTCTGAGGTAGCGCTTGGCGAGAGCAGTCCTTAGCTCCTGCAGTATTTTGGTGAAGGTTACGCCCTCAGCCAGGAGCGAGCGCGAGAGCGTACGGCTACTGAGACCGAGTTGACGCGCGACCTCCGAAGTGTTGGCTCGGCCATGAGGAAGCAGCGGCGGAAGCACTCGCTCCACATTCGCACGGACGCTGTTGGGATTGGGATAGCGCGCGAGTGCTTCTTCCGCGTATTGGCGCAGCAATTTATTCAGGTAAGTGTCGGCTCCGACAATCGGAAGAGAAGCGACCTGGGACGAAAAAACTATCTCATCGGCGTCGGCTTCGAACTCGATATCGCTTGCCAAAAACGATCTATATTCCGCGGGTGTGGCATCCCGATAATGCCTGACCGTCACTTTTCGTGGCGCTAATCGGTTGTTTGTCAATTGCCGGCAGATACGCACTACTGTCGTGAGCCAAAACTCGATCTGATGCCGATCCGAGAACCGATCCACATTAACGTAATCGAGTGTGATGACTGTTGCCCGATCAGAACGGAAGTGCAGACAAACCCCTTCGTTGTTGATTTTGCAATAGCGCTCCGCGTTACTAAGAGCATCCGCAAGTTGATTTGATGATGCCATGACGTAGTAGAGCAGGCCGATCTCGCGCAGGTCGAAATTGCACGCCAGATGAAATCCCAGAAACTCATCCTGAAGTTCGCGTGCTGCCAATTCCAGCAGTTTGATCTGCGTGCGCACCTTAAGGCGAAGGGATGGATCCTTTACTTCCGCGACGGTCAATCCTGCCTCAGAGACGATATTCGCCATCCCCCTACCCGCTTCCCTCATTCGGGCGCATGCCAGACGCGCGATGCCCCCGGTGGCGCTTGGCATGGATTGAAAATCCCGTGGTTTGGTGAAGCGCATGAGAACGGCTCAGTTCGAGCAACACGATCCTGATTTTGCGATCGTAACCCAAAATCACTGGTGCTCCTAACAGGAGTTGCACCTGCATCACCGCCGCAGCTCTGGCCCTTACCGGTCATTTCATTGTCTAATAAGCCGAAGGCCACCACCTTATGCAGGAGGCTCACGTGAGCGAGCCTTCGGTAATATCGCGACGTTTCTCTTCACGTCGGCCCATCGCGCTTTTCGAAGCCGAGATGTCCCCCGCGCTGGATCGACATCACTCCATAAGCCACTTTCGTTTCAAGAATTCACGCAGAAGTCGATCCATTACAAGTCGGGGCTGGCTCTCAGACTGAGGCGGTGCCAAGGCTGAAACAATACCGAACGGGTGCTTGTGCTCCCGAAAAATCCCGTAGAGAACCTTGGTCCCGCTCGGCGGCTCGTGACCACTGTGAGTCCGACTGGCGTCATAAGGCATGATGTCACCCCATATCGACGAATGCCCATGCTGCTATTGGTTTTCCTTTTTCTCAATTGGATGAAGGGACATTGTCCCTAGGGACAACCTCCCCGGGATCACGAACGTCCCGAGCACAGCTTCCGTCGAAGCCAAGTCACTGAAGTAAAGACCACCAACGTGATCAGGAATCATTTTCAATCAGAATGGCGTTGCAGTTTAAGCTTTCGATCAAGGTCAGTCCGGCTCGCACCGCAGTAAAATTCGAAAGTTGGCACCGCGGGGTGCTACCGAGGAAACCGAGAGCTGACCGCCATGACGCTCGACGATCCTCCGGCAAATCGCCAAACCCAGTCCCATCCCGTGCGGCTTCGTCGTCACGAATGCCTCGAATACATCGGCTAGTCGCTCTGGATCGATACCAGGCCCGTTGTCCAACACTTCGACGACAATGGCATTGCGGTCCGAAATATCTGTCCGCACTTCCAGCATCTTGTTGTGGCTTGCCATCTCCGCCATTGCTTCGATTGCGTTGTGGACCAAGTTATAGATGAGTTGGTGTAGTTGGTTTCTATCGCCGTAGATATTGGGCAGTTCCGATCGTAGCGTCGTTCGCGCCAGGACGCCGTGATGATTCAACTCCGTCCGTGACAATTTCAAAACCTCGAGAACGAGCTCGTTTATGTTTACTGGCTCTCGCCTCTGATCAATCCTGCCAAACAGCGAACGGAATCCGTCCAAAGTTGCGTTGACGCGCCGAGCCGCATCCTTTGTCTCGTCCATGATGGCCTTTATTTCGCCAACGTCCACGGGAACCCGGTCGAGTATCAGTTGTGCCGAACTGCTATTTAGCTCGATCGCTCCCAAAGGCTGTTTTATTTCGTGGCTGATCGCAGCCACTATCGCCTCGAAATTCATGAGCTTGTTGTTTTGCTCGCGTTCCAGCTTCGTGTTAATCCGTGCCAGGAGCATGTACAGTCGCGTGGTCTCCTCCAACAAGACAATCAGAACGATACTGGCCGTGATGATCGAAAACACCCGTCCGGCATAAAAGCCCAGACTGAAGCGGACGCCGGGAAGCAGGCCGCTGAAGGCCAGTTCACCAATGTAGACAAAGGCGACGACCATGAGCCATTGATCAAGCACCGATCGGCGGCGGAAGGCCATTAGTGAGAGTGCCGCGGCTGAGATCAATATCGCGAGCCAAATGGGGTATACCACCAAAGGGCTGATACTATTGTTGTCCAGGATGATGGGCGGCAGGAGATGCGTTCCGGCCGTGGCAAGCCATGTAAGGCCGCAGGTCAGAAGCAAATACGCCCACTATGCTCCATCGAATTGCAGACTGTGTAGACGCCGGCGAAAGTCGCCGTGCGCGGTTGTCGGTGGCGAGTATGGCATACGCCAGTAAGGCTGTGGCAAAACCAATATGCCAGAAAATAAAAAGCCACGAGCCGGTTTGAATATTCGCGCCGAGAAGTCCCGTTGGCGAAAATGCGCCAGTAAAGGTGAGTGCATGCGGGACGACAATGAGCCCACTGAAGAAATAACCGTTTGCAAGGGCCAGGAGCGGTCGTGAGCCGGCGATGGAAAACTGGGAAAATAATAGAATTGCTGTTATCACGTCAGTGACGAACACCACCGCGTCCAAGAGCGGAAAAAATATGTTCAGCGCCGCCATCGGCATGCCGGCGATCGGAGCGATACTTAAAAAAGCGACGAGCACAACTGCCGCGACGGCGACGGCTGACCAGGTCTGGAGCGCTGTAGGCGGCAGATCGGACAGCCAAGGAGCGGATCTGTCTGATTCACTATTTATTGCGGCCGTCATGCCCATTACCGCCGGTCTGTGAAAATGAATAAATTCTTACACCTTTGGTCGGAGGCAGTTTAGCTCACTGCGGTCAAATGGATATTACGGGTAATTGCGCTGCACAGGATTGGCGCCAATCGTCTGGCGTTCGGCGAACTTTCAGTGTGAGTGAAAGAGTAACATTTCTTTATCGTGAAGTCCCCTCTGTTTGTGCGTCGCGCGATGCCCACTCTTGGGGTGGACCAGCCGCTCCCCCCGGCGGCGATAGTCTGCACCGGCAAGGACGTCTTCCACATCGTCGGCTTCAGCACCGACAGCAAGACCGCCTTTCGTCGCAAGATCAAACGGCTGGTCGCCGTCGTCACCCTTTGAATACAAGGCGAGCGACTGGGCTATCTCGATGGGTGGCCTGGAACGGAAACGTTAGATCAACGCTCTCCGCTTGGAGTGCTGCGACCCCACCGCTCATTGGCGACTTGCAACAACATTTTGGCGCGTAATCCCAATTGAAGGCAGTCGCCGCCTCATGCCGAGCGTGGTAGCGATCCGGTGGAAATCCGCTCAACCAAAACCGCCATGAAATTGATCGCTGTTCTCCCGGGGGACAATGACCGTATGCAGCCATCGCTCTTGCCCAATCGGAACCTCGTCATAGTCGTGGATGATGACCCCGGGATTCTGAGGGGCGTGAAGCGACTGCTGCGGCAGTACGGGTACGACAGCATCGTATTTCCGTCTGCCGAGTCTTTTACGAATCACAGTGATTTCGATAACGCAGTTTGCATCATTCTCGACATCAACCTGAAGGATGGGTCAGGCATCGAGTTGAGGCATCGCCTCAAAGCGGCGGGGAACTCTGTCCCGGTCATATTCATGAGTGCAAACGACGACCCTGTTCTTCATGCGGCTGCGCTGCAGACCGGGTGCCTTGCCTATCTCACAAAGCCGTTCTCGGCGAAATCATTGATGGAGCCGCTTCAAAGAGCATCGGCGAGGCTCATCTAAACACGCCAGCACCCCGCACGAATTCTAGCCTAATCCTAAAAAATTGTGATCGAGTTTGCCATTCGCTCGGCCGCATGTTGATCCAGATCAATGGTCAGCCAGTCATTGGGCGCAACGTATTAAATATGCGCCCTTTTGAGGAGATGAGCCATGGGTGACGCGGGAGTGGGCTGGATAGCAGCCATCATCATCGGCGGGATTGCAGGCTGGCTGGCAGAGCAATTCATGAAGAGCAACATGGGCATGATCATGAATATTGTGCTCGGCATTGTCGGTGCGGCGATTGCCAGCGCCATCTTGAGCTACTTCGGGATCGTCCTGGGAGGATGGATCGGCTACCTGATTTCCGGCTTCATCGGCGCGGTCTTGCTGATCTGGATCGTCCGGGCGCTACGGCCAGCCTGAGGACATCGAGGCCACGTCAAGCGAACGACGTGTTTCCCCGCGAAGTGCGCACCGCTACATAAGCGGATGAGGAGGGTATTATGACCCATGTTCTCATCGTTATCAGCTGGCTTGGCGGTGGTATCAATGGCGCCGCAATATCGACACAGGAATTTACCAGCGCGGAGCGATGCGATGCAGCGCGGCTGACGCTCATTGAATACGCTAAGGCCCGTGGCTTAGAAGAGACGCTGAGGCCCATCTGCACGCAAAAGTGAGGGGCCGTTCACGATACTTTGCAGGCCGATCAGCATGCCTGCGAAGTTGTTCGGAGGATGCGTAGCCGCTAGGGCGTTCCCACGGGGACAATGGCCCTTGGGGCAATAGCTCCGCGAACGCTACCTGTCGTAAGTTTGGCGTGGGAACAAATCATCTCCCAGGCAGGGGGTCCCATGACCAGTCAACTGGAGCTTAATTCGCGTGCCGCACTATGCAGGCAGCTTGCAGAGCGTGAGCCGGCTAACCGTTCTCTTTGGCTGGCTGAGGCGCAAAACTGGCTGCGACTTTCGAAAGACAAGATTCGCCTCGAGGCGGCGGCATTTCGTCATTCTCATTGCCTGAAAGCCTCGGGCGGAGGACCTGAGCGCAGAAGAACAAGCGATCACGGCTCCGTCACGGATTTACTCGACTCTTCAAACGTTAGAGGCGGACTATTGGCGGGCCGATAGGCTTTGCACTGGTGGAGTGAATTTGACATTCGCTACCCAGTAGCGCCCCGCTCGCAAAGCGAATGTCCCTTGACTCCAGCATTCGCACGACGCATCGGCGGCAACGGGGGGCGAATGTTGAAAGTCGGACGAGGTCAACGCAATCAAAAACGCTGTCGTATCCCGATAACGTTCGCGTTGTTGCCTTCCTTCATCGCGCCCAGCGTTCCATAGGCACCAGAGCGGTGCTGAATGCGGAAAACCAATTCGGTGTCCGGCAATTTGGCCAGAGCGAACGCAAGATCAAAGCCCAGGTAGAAGAGAACTTTGGCACTGCCTTGATGGACGATCTGATGCTCGCCCTCCTGGCCAATCGGGTTTGATATGGCACTCAATCCGAATACCAAGCCTGGTGAAATCAGAACCGTATCGAACAAAGCGATGCCTTGGGTTCGAAAAGAGGCACCAGCCCAAAACTCCGCCGAATGCACGACGCTGTTTGAATAAACAATGGTATCACAACAAATAGGGTAATGGCCGAAGCGATCAGCAAGGCCGACTTCAGCACCAACAAGTAGGCCGCTGTTGAACTGGAAAAAGTCGCGCTGATAGGCGCCACCTACGATGTAGTTGTCGTAGAAGATTCTTTCCGGTGCTCCAACGCCATAGACAAATGTACTACCGAGATTTCCGGAATCAGTACGACCGGCGAAGCCGAATGCCGATTGCTTGAGATTGGGTTGCGAAGACAACTTGAAAGGCGTGAGAAAATAAGAGGGAGAATCGTCGGCTGCTGGTTTGCCAGCTTCGGCAGCGGAGGTCGTTGCCGGATCTCGCGACGTTCGCTGGTCAACAGCGATGTCCGCTGATCGTCCTGTCGTGGAGATCATCAATCCGGACGCCAATACGCAAATTCCCAACAAAACAAAACGGCGCAACGAATACCTCTGTTTAATGCACTCTATGTCGGACTTCCTGACCGGACGCCGCGATAAGACGATGTTGTGCAATGGTCTGAATTAGTCCGCACTGGCGATGCTGGCTGCAATTTTTCTTGGCGGCTCGATGTCGTCCGCCTGACGAATTGTTTCAGTCCAATTCGCTCAACAAAAAGGCCGGCATTTCTGCCGGCCCAGGTTGCTGGAGAGAAATGCTAAACGAGATCAGTATTTCGCGGCGACCGGCAGCCCGAGCCCGTAGCCACCGAATTTGTAGTTAAAGCGGACCGTGACCATGTCGACGTCCTGGCTGATCCGATTGAGCAAGCCGGCACCCAGCGGATTCACCACCGAGAACGAATTGTTGGAATCGCCCATGAAGAGGTGATCGTATTCGATGCCGACCGTCCAGTTCGGACTAAATGCGTACTCTCCTCCGATGCCCACCGTGCCACCCCAACGGGTCGATGTTATCGCGGCCAAACCAATGCCTCCAATTGTGGAGGTTACGTCAAAGCGGTTGCTCGTGACCGCCGCGCCGCCCTTGACGTACAACAGCGCCGTATTCCAGGCCCAGCCGATCTGGCCGGTGAAAAGGCCCAAGCCATCAACTTTGGTGCCAAGTGTGAAACGTTGATCCAAAAGGCTGATATGCGAGCTGCTCAGATTTGCCCAGTCGCCCTGAGCTTCCAAACCGAAAACCATCCCAGCGGTCTGCCAGCGGTAACCGATCTGGCCACCGAGAAGGCCCCCGGACTTGGAGAGGCAACCATCCGCGAGGATCGTGCCAGTTAGCGGAACGAGATCCCAGCAATTGCGCGACTGTCCCCAGCCACCGTTGCCGCCGATGTAGAAGCCGCTCCAGTCATAGACCGGCATTACCATCGGAGGCGGTGCCTTTACCGGCCGCGCCGGAAGGTCAGCAGCGAGAGCAGGAGCTGCCATTGCAACAACGCTCAAGGCACCCAGCACAAACTTCTTCATTAGAATTCCCCCTTGTCGCATGAGATTCAATTCCTTAATCAACCTCACTCACAGTAATCCATTGCGCCTAAAGGCTGCGTGCCAAAAATGTCACACGCTTTTTTTCAAGTTTGACAGGAAAGTGGCGTTGACCTGGTTGCGTCGGCGCAACAGGTGGAACCGCCGCACTGCCCCCCTGGTTTGCTCCCGGAAGACTGCAAATTCGCTTCGTGCCGTGGGCGCTTTCACTCTCGCTGGCCGGCTTGTCACACGATTCACTGGCGCTAAAGCGGGCTGCCGTTTCGACCCTCGTTCTTCAAGCCGCACTGCGGATTCTATCGCTGGAGGTCGAGACTGCCGCGGCGACGACGCCCGGATGGCTCAGCATTGTGTCGGAAACGCTGTCTTGGGAGCACGTAATCCTCTGAAGAACCCTTGATCTGGCGCAAGGTTTTCCCAGCAACCAAGGACCATCGTTCTTAGCAAGGGGCAGTTAGTAACGGAGAAAAGCCATGAAGCACTTAAGTCTAGGAAAAGTTGCGATTGCAACCGCGACCTTTGCGTGTACGGCACTGCTCTCCTTCGGCTGGTCTGAGCAGCGCGGCGTATCGTTGTCAATCGAGAGCGCCCAGGCACGCGTCGGTCGTCCGTTGACTCCCGTGAGCGTTGCGGGAGTCGCGCGTCGACAATACCGGCGAGGCGCGTACGGCTATGGTGCCGGTTACGGTTATGGTGCCGGTATGGTAGGCGCAGGTTTAGTGGCCGGCGCTGCGGTCGCCGCCGCGACCACACCTGTGGGTTACAATGGGGAATATGGTGGTGCCGGCTACTATGGGGCCAGTACCTGGGGTGACTATGAATGTCGCTTTTCTCACACCTATGCCTGCCTCCCTTACACAGCCAAGGATTGGGGTAATGGTTGGTACTACGGCCGCGCTCGGGTCTATTGACGGCGCAATGCACGACCATATGGGTCCCGCGCTGGGCTCCTTCGGTTGAAGACGACATAGTTTGATCATTGCTACTGGTGGACACCGAAAGTACGAAAGTGGCGGCTTGACCTCCGCCTCTTTCGGCTCGTAAGCGCCGCTAAAATCTAAAATCGAAGGCGCCGCCAAGAGCACACTCTTGCAGCGACCTTCTTTTCGCCGCCCGCAGCGCGCGAGTGCATCGAAAACTCCTCCTCCGAGGTTGCAACGAATTCAGGACCGCCGGTGGCGGTCCTGAGGCTCTTCCTGGCCCGCAGACTCGACTGGTCTAAGTCATCAAGATGACCAGGACCATTCCCCAGATCGTTAGCAAGGTGTTCCCAACCGCGTAGGTGACGGTGTAGCCGAGCCCGGGGATCTGGCTGTTGGCGCGATCATTGATCATGCCTAATGAGGCTGTTGTCGTGCGCGCGCCGGAGCAGCATCCCAATACGATCGCGTCGTCGAAGCGGAACAGATATTTTCCGACGTACATCGCCAGGATCAGCGGCACCGTAGTTGCAAAGACACCCCAGAGGAACAGGCTGAAGCCGAGCTGTTGCAGTCCGGAGACAAAGCCCGGACCGGACGAGATGCCGACCACGGCGATGAACACGTTCAGGCCGACGGAATTCATGAACCACACCGTAGGCGACGGAATCCGGCCGAATGTCGGGCGCACCGAGCGCAGCCAGCCGAAGAAGAGGCCGGAAATCAATGCGCCACCGGAGGTGGACAGCGTGAGTGGGACGCTGCCGACTTTGTAGACGACTGCACCGAGCAGTGCGCCGATCGCTATTGCTCCACCAATGAACGCGACATCCGCAACGTCTGTTATTTTGTCGGGATAGCCCAGCAGCTTGGTCGCGGCCGCAACGTCCTGGGTTCGTCCGACGAGGGTAACAATATCGCCCCGCTCCAGCTTGGTGTCCGCCAGAATCGGGATATCGGTTGCGGTCGCTCCTCGCGTGATCTTTCGTAGGAACACGCCGCGCGTTCCCTGAGATGTCGCCAAATCGGCCAGCGTCATTCCGTCGACTTCCTTGCTGGTCACGTAAACATCGACACCCTCTATCGGCACCGCCAACAGCTCGCGATCGTCGACCTCTTCTGCCCCGGCACCGACCAGTTTTACCAGCACCTCGCGCCGGCCAGCCACCGCAACGACGTCGCCCGCCTGAATCACGAGATCGGCGGTCGCCTCCATAATCTCGCCGCCACGCCGGATCCGCTGGACGAAGATTCGTTCCCCGGGAACCAGCGCCTCGGCGGCTTGCATCGTCTTGCCGACTGCCTGTCCGCCTTCGCGGACCCGGAACGCGCGCAACGCGAACCGGTTCCAGGCCGTACCGGGACCGCCCAATTCCTTCTTGCCCCCGTGCTTCTCCTCGTAGCGCTTGCACGCGGCCTCCAGGTCGATGCCGAGGAGCGCCGGGCCGAGCAAAGCCAGAACCAGTGCGGACCCGACCGTGCCGAAGATGTAGGTGACGGCGTAGGCGACCGGAATCGAATCGAAAATCTTCTTGGTCTCTTCAGGCGACAGGCCAAGGCGATTGATCGAATCCGTCGCAAGGCCTATAGACGCTGAGATCGTCTGCGAACCCGCATAAAGACCCGCCGCAGAGCCGACGTTATATCCGGCGAATTTCGCGGCAAGATAGGGAGCGAGCAGACAGAAGACGCAGGTCACCGCCGCGAACAATGCCTGTGGCACTCCGTCCTGAGAGATGCCGCGCACGAATTGCGGCCCAACCCCGTAGCCGATGGCAAACAGGAACATCAGGAAAAAGAACGGCTTCAGCGGTCCGGAAACCGTGATTCCAATCTGGCCGATGATGACAGCTGCAATCAGCGTCGCGGTCACCGCCCCAAGGCCGAGACCTTTGTAGGTGAACGAGCCGAAATAGTATCCGAAAGCCAGCGAAAGCAAGACGGCAATTTCCGGATAGCTCTTAAGCGTTTGGACGAACCAATCAATCATGGCGTCACCTGTTCATCTAATGACTATTCAGTTTCGTTGCTAACGCCCTCACGCGGCCCGCTTCGCTGGCGTTCCGGTACGCTTTGCCAGCGCCTCGGCTCGCACCAGCTTAAGCCCTTCCGCGGCGTCGTAGCCGTGGATCTCCTTCACATCTAGCTTGCGCATGAAGTCGATTGTCTCCTGCGTAATTACCTGGCCGGGCACCATGATCGGGAAACCCGGCGGGTATGGGATGACGAAACTCGCCGAAACAAGATCGGGTCCCTCCTTCAGGCGCCGGTCGATTTCCGGGTCCGCAAGACGGATAAATTCGCATCCCGCAGCATCGTACGCGCTGTAGAAACCGCCACGGATATCCCCCTCGTTCGTTCGCTTGCCGGCATCCGCCCGGAATGCAGCGTGGAAATGCGAGAAATTGGGTAGATCCGGCACGTCCGTCATCAGGCTCTTTACCCGTGCATCGAATGTCTTTCGCACGTTGGCGCCGCCTTCTGCGAGGCGCTGATCGATCTCGTTGCTGATTTCCACCAGCACCCGGATCAGATGCGCGACGTCGCTGCGGGTGTTGTTGATGTTGGATTGCAGAAGAACGGAGTTTCGCGACGTCTTGTTGAGCTGGATATTGTAGCGGTCGGCAAGCATTCCCTTGAATTGCGTACCGTCGAATCCGGCGGAACCGCAAACGAGCGTCATGCGCGTCGGGTCGAGGCAGAATTCATCGTCCTGAAGACTGCGGTGTGCGGCCGCCCAGTTCGACTTAGGATCCAGATAGTCAGTGAAGCCGCTCTCGCGATACGCGGCCGGAACCATCTTGTCGGCGCCGAGCATATGGAAATACTTGGAGATCAATGGATGCTGGGCGACGGCCTGGCGGATTGCCAATGCTATGTCGATTGCGTTGTGGACAAGGCCATATCCCTCCAGTTCCATCTGCCGACGTGCCACCTCAAGGCTGGCGATCAATTGCTGGTTGGGGCTCGTTGAAGCATGCGTAAATACCGCTTCCTTGAACTGCTGTTCGACGCTATGGAACTCGACGTCCTTCACAAGCAGCATCGAACCCTGCCGCAACGCGGACATTGATTTGTGGGTGGAATGGGTCTGATAGACCCGTAGCTTGACCTTGCGCGGATCGGGGATTAGTCGAGTTTTCAGCAGAGTTTCTTCCGTTGGGTTCGCGCCGAGCTCGGCCTGCTGTTTTTCGTACGCGGCGACCGACTTCGGATCATGGAGCCAAGCCTCGATAGCGTTGGCGGCCCCCATCGCCGTGCGCGGGCGCAGGAACGGCGAGAACCGGGCAAATCCGAACCACGCCTCGTCCCACAGGAAAATCAAATCCGGCTTGATCGCCAGACATTCCTCCATCACGCGCCGCGTGTTGTAGATGTGGCCGTCGAAGGTACAGTTCGTCAGATCCACCATCTTGGCGCGGTGCAGCCTGCCGTCCGCCTTGAGATTCAACAGCGCCTGCTTGATGGAGCGAAGGGGCACGGCGCCGTACATCGAATATTCCGTCATCGGAAATGCCTCGACGTACAAAGGCTGCGCGCCAGCCAGCACCATCCCGTAATGGTGAGACTTGTGGCAATTGCGATCCACGATCGCGATATCGCCGGGCGCCAACAGCGCCTGGACAGCCATCTTGTTGGACGTCGACGTTCCGTTGGTGACGAAGAAGACGCGATCGGCGCCGAAGGCGCGCGCGGCCATGTCCTGGGCTTTCTTGATATTACCGGTCGGCTCCAGCAAGCTATCAAGACCGCCCGTGGTGGCGCTGCTCTCCGCAAGGAAAAGCGTCGGCCCATAGAACTCGCCCATATCGCGGATCCAATCGGACTTGAAGATCGATTTTCCGCGTGCAATGGGCAGCGCGTGAAAGGTGCCGATCGGACGTTGCGCGTATTTCTTTAGATTGTTGAAGAACGGTGTGTCATATCGGGCCTGCACGCCCTCGAGGATTGCAAGGTGCAGTTCCAACAATTCTTCCACCGCATAGAAAACGCGGCGCAACGCGTCCGCTTTTGGATTTCCCGCCGTCTCCTCGACCCGGCCGTTGGAAAGAAGATATAGATCGAGTTCCGGTCGTACCCGCTTCACGACCTGTGCGAGGTGGAGCGCTGACTCGGCCGACGTCTCATGCTCGTCCTTGGCCTCCTCCAGCATCCGCAGGATGGGCAGGTTATGCTGTGACTTGAAGACAAACCCTTCGTGGATCACCACGGCTGCAAGATCGGGGTTGAGCATGGTCGCGCAGAACGCATCCTCGAAACTCCCGACAAAGACCGGCTCATAGATGAACGAATCGAGCGGCCGGCGAAGGCGGCGCCATTCCGCACCAAGAGCCGGCCAGCGTGCCGCTGGCGCACCCGTGACAATCAAGATTTCGAAATAAGGCCGATGAGTTTCAGCACGTCCCAGGGTTGGGGGCAGCACGTCCGGCGTTACCCTCTCGCCCTCTTCATGTGCCTCCCAATCGCCCGTGTTTTGCCGGTAAGACCTTGTGAGTATGGCCCGCGTGATATGGCGAGCAAGTCTGGCCGTCGCTTGAACGTCGCTTGCTTCAGCCTGGTCCCGCAGCGCCGCCATCAGCTGAAGTCCGGGATAGGCGTAGAAACCTTCGGCCGCTGCCATCTCGCCCAGCGCAGTTTCGAACTTGGCACGACCGGCCGGGTCTTGAACCCATGCCTCAGCCAATTCCACCAAATTCTGCCACTGATCGCCGCGCGCTCCGGGACCTGCGAAAAACCTATCAATTTGAATAGGATGGCTAGTGACTGCTTTGGTCATGGCGTCTCTCCCTGAACTCAGTCCTCGTCTTATGCAATCACACGACCGCTTGGCCCCGTTTGACCCAAGTCAAGGGTATTCAGCCTACTCAGCGACAAACTGCCAAAATATCGACTTGAGCCGTCGCCGCGCGGCCACCCGCGAGCTCAACCTGAAAGATGCCCCCAATGCGAGTGTTCAAGGACCTCGAGGAGCTCAAGGCCGCTGTCGGCACCGAGATCGGCGTCAGTGACTGGGTTGAAATTACCCAGGACCGCATCAACGCATTCGCCGAAGCGACCGGGGATGAACAATGGATCCACGTCGACCAGGAACGCGCCGCCCGCGAATCACCGGGCGGAACCACGATCGCGCATGGCCTGCTCACATTATCGCTGATCCCGATGTTCATGCGATCGATCATCGGATTGAAAGGCTTGAAAAACACCTTGAATTACGGCGCCAACCGGATTCGCTATCTCTCTCCGGTCCCCGCCGGCTCACGCCTGCGCGCGCGCGTTAGCGTCCTGCAAGCAGAGGAGGTGCCGCCCGATGCGCTGCGCGTCACGTACAAGATCACCATTGAGAACGAGGGCGGGAAACGTCCCGCTTGTGTTGCTGAGGTGATTGGCCAGCATTATTGCTGAACAGGTTTTACGGGTAACTCAATCACCGCCGCTTGGGCCGGGTCGCGGGCCTCGCTTGAGGCGGTTCCTCTGCGCTCTCAAGTGCTGCATCTCTTCGTCAAGCGTCCTGATTTTCTCGTCCATCTGCTCCGTCTTCGAGCTGTTTTTCGCATCGTTGCTGCGCAGCTTCTCGAGGACTTTTTCGACGGAGAGCTTGTTGACGACAGCCATCGTAAACTCCTCTGTCCGCGGAAAATCAGCCAAAAATAACGTACGATTCAACCTGGTAGCTTGATATCGATCAATACTCGTCATCCGGAACCTTGTAGTCAAGAACCAGGGGGCGGACGGGGAGCGTTGATATGCCCCTGAAGCATTACTTCATCCTTGTCGGCGGCGTGTTGCTTGCGCTGCTGTTTGTTTCGGACGCTTATCTGCCGAAATTGGCGGTTGCGGACAGGACAAGCGTCGATTTGCCCGTCATCCGGATTCATTCCGAGCGGAAATGGCCGGCGCGGGTTGTTTACGATACCAACCTTCCCGCGATCATTCCGGAGCAGACCGCGAAGAGCGATGCCGATGTTTCGGCACCGCCAATGGTCATCGGCGTCTTGGCAAAGACGGAAGTACGCGAAGCATTTGCAGAGCTGCCACCATCCGATCCGAAAAAGGTCGAACCCAAGCCGCAACGCCAACGCAAAATAGCAAGGCACCGCGCGTGGCCGCCGATGTTCCGGGTGGCGTGGCATAAGCAATATGGTTGGTACGGCCACGGCTACTGGTGAGCAGCTTGGTGCGTACTCATTTCACCTCGGCCGCGAAATACGAGGCCGCACAGTCTAGAGTGAACACCGGGTGTACTTGATTTCCATGTTTTCGATATTCGGCATCACCCTGGCGATGTTGTTTTCATCGTAAACCTTAAGGAGGAAACTAACATTCTGGGTCATGATGCTGCTCGCACAGGCCGCGGTGAGCTCCAAATTGTCTCCATTTTGCTTCCTTGAGGTGATCGTGCATCGGGCGGTTTTTCCCCTGATCCGGTTTGCTTCGATGATGAACCCTGAACCATAGAGGTCCGAAAACTCAGCGAAGACGACGGTGTTGCGCTTTTTCGTGAACACCAGCTTGCACAAGATCGCCTTGTGACGCCCAGGCCCCCGTCAGTTCAATCGCATGAGCGGGAACCGGCAGAGAATGACCGCACCAAACAGCACGGCTATCGTCAGCACTCGGCGCACTTCAAGCATGTCATCTCTTTCAAACATAAAAATTCAAATCGGACGCATGAAAAGACCGCTCCGCGCTGAGTGTCACGCAAAGCCCGCGGCCTTCCGAGTCAGTGACCTCCCAACACAAGCACCTTCAGCGGCAGAACGATTGCCTTCAGGCGGATGATCAGTGCGTGCACGAGCGCCACCGTATCGACGATATGCAGGTAGGTCTTCTCCAGGAAACCGACCTTGCCCGATACAATCAGGTCATGGTTGTTGGAATAGGCGTTCACGATACAGCTGCTTCCCGGAGGCACGCCATCCAGTGCTCCCTTGTAAAGAGGTTCAAGAAACACGGTGACGGTGCCCGGCTTGGCGATCTTGCTGAGATCGGTGAGTTGGTCGGTGGCCGTGATCTGGCCGGCGGCGATGACGTTCTGCTCCCGAGTGACCACAAGGGGAATAATGGCCATGGGCTTGGTGACGCACGTGGCCTCGGCCACCATGCCGATCTTGATGATTTGGGACTCGAGCTGATGGAATCCGGCCACGAGCTGGTTGTCGCCCGCGCCCTCCGGAATAAGAATACCCGCCGCCTTGGTAAAGGGCGCAGCCTGAATGATATCCCCGACCCGCAACACGAACTGGTCGACCCGTCCGTCGACGCCTGCGCGGATGGTCATTTTGTCCAGCTCCACCTTGGCAGCGGCAAGCTGGGCCTCCGCGCTCGCCTTCTGCGCCGGCAGAACCGACGTAATTCGCGTTTCCACCGACTGCTTGGTAGCCGCCGCGGCGTCAACCTCCCCTTGTCGTGTCGCCACGAGCGTTTGAAGCTTTTCGATTTCACGCGCGGCAACAATGTCAGCGTTGCGCGCCTGCAATTGCGTCTTGGTCCGCAATTCGTCTTGCGCCTGTTGCAAGGACCCCTTCGCCTCCTGAAGCTTGCCTTCACTGGTCAGTATGTCGGCTTTGGCGGTCTCGGCGGACGCATCCACTTCGGCGATGCGGGCGCGAGCGGTCTCGAGAGCAGCCTCCTGTCTCGAGCTATCCATCTTGAAAATAGGATCGCCCTTTTTCACCCGATCATTATAGCCGACGTACACCTCCTGCACCCGACCGCCGATCTCGGGATAGATCGAGACGGTCCGGAACAGGGAGGTGACGTTTTCCGACTCCGGATGATTGTACAAGACCACCGTGATGAGGAGCACAGTCAGTATGAGACAACAGGTGATGCCGTAACGAAGCTCGTACCACACGGAAAACAGTGTGATTTCGTGCCCCAGGCGTTTGCCCTGCACGAAGCGCCGGATCAGAAAGTCCGGCAGAAGGGTCAGCATCGAACACAGCATGAGTTCAAGCATGGGCCGTCCCTTTCCGATCCTGACGAGGTTGTTCAACTGGCAGAGGCTTCGAGGGCGCGGGCTCGGAATGATCGGCAGAAGCAATGTCGGCGGACTCCTGCCCGGCCATGTTTTCCACCGAAGATGCAATGCGATTGACTGGGGTCAGGAAGTCGGGGATGTCGATGAAGGCAAGGATGAGGGCCGCGAACCAGAAGGCATGCTGATGCAGAAGAAGGGCCATCAGGCAAAGGACCGCGATAAGGTCCATTTGAATTTTCTTTGACTTGTGCGCCATTCTTTCCGGCAGCGAGTGGATCGTCAGGAAGATGACGCCGGTCATCACAATGGCCCCTATGACCAAAACCATCGTGATATTGTAGAGCATGTCGGTCTCGCCCGGGGGCGTGATGAAGAATGGCAGGTTGTGGGTCGCTATTGGATTAACTGCGGTTGAAGCTGAATTTGTCAAAGCACTTCTCCCGAATACAGTTTGACCGACGATTTGGAACCAGAAGGTACCTAGGTTGTTGTTCGCCCCATTTGATTCAAATCAACGGGAAACCCCTGCCCCCGCCGCCCCTTTAAGTTAGCTTCAGGCGCACTGCGCGAGCCGGCAAGCCGGTTCCCGACCTTCAGTCGATGATGTGATAGCCGCCATCGATGTAAATCGTGTCTCCCGTCATCAGTTTCGCGCCGTCGAGTGCGAGGAAAGCGACCGCCCTTCCAACGTCGTCAATGCTCACGAGACTTCGCGCCGGCGCCTTTGCCTGCGCCTTTGCCATCAGCTCGTCGAATTCGGGAATGCCGGATGCCGCGCGCGTCGCAAGCGGACCCGGCGAAATGGCGTGGACCCGAATTCCCTTCGGTCCCACTTCAGACGCGACGTAGCGGACGGTGCATTCCAGCGCCGCCTTGGCGACACCCATGATGTTGTAGTTCTCGACCACCATCTGGCTGCCGTAGTAGGTCATCGTAAACAGCGTGCCGCCGTTCTTCATCAATGGTTCGGCAAGATGCGCCATGCGGATGAATGACCAGCACGAGACATCCATGGTCGCGAGAAAACCATCGCGGCCGACATCGATCACGCGGCCATGCAGGGCCTCCCTGGGCGAGAATGCGATGGAATGAACCAGAAAATCGAGTTGGCCCCACTCCTTGCCAATTCGCTCGAAGACCGCCTCCGTTTGTCCGGACACGCCAACGTCGAGCGGCATGAAGATTGGCGACTCGAGTTCACGGGCAAGCGGCTCCACATGCTTCTTTGCTTTTTCATTCAGGTAGGTCACGGCCAGATCGGCCCCGAGCGCGCGAAATGCCTTGGCGCAACCCCAGGCGATCGAGTTTTCGTTGGCGATGCCGACGATCAAGCCTTTTCGACCCTGGAGAGCGACCTTGGTTTCTGGATAGACAGGAATCGTCATGACATCCTCGTCTGTTTTGATGCGCTCGCTGCCCTATTGGACAGCAGTGAAAGCGTGTGCCGGGCAATCATCAACTCCTCGTCAGTCGGGACGACATAAACCGGCAATCGGCTGTCGCGCCGGGAGATCTGCAGCTTATTCTCGGCATTCGCAGCCTCATCCAGGGATGCCCCGAGCCAGCCGAGCTTGCTGACGATGGCCGCGCGAATTTGCGGCGAGTTTTCGCCAATGCCGGCGGTGAAAACGATGCCATCGACCCCCTGCATCGCAGCCGCGAGCATTCCTGCGTTCAAGCTCACGCGGTACACGAAGTAATTGACAGCGAAGACCGCGCGCGGGTCACTGTTACCCTGCAGTTCTCGCATGTCATTGCTGATACCGGAGAGCCCCTTGAGGCCGCATTCACGGTAGAGGAAATTCTGGACCTCAGTGGGCGACATGCCCTTTTCGGAAAGCAGGTAAAGCACGACGCCGGGATCAAGCTGGCCCGGCCGCGTGCCCATCGGTAATCCGTCGAGGGCGGTAAATCCCATCGTGCTCTCGACGCTGTGGCCGTGATCCAGCGCGCACATCGAGGCGCCGCTGCCCAGATGTGCCACGATCACGCGCTTGTCAGCTATTTCAGGCGCGAGCTTCGGAAGCGCGCTCGCGATATATTCGTAAGACAAACCGTGAAAACCGTAGCGCCGCACACCTTCGGCATGCAGCTCCCGCGGTATGGCATAACAATCCGCGAGCGCGCTGTGACCCCGATGAAAGGCCGTATCGAAGCATGCGATCTGCGCAAGCTCCGGGAAGTACGCCTGGATCGACCGTATAGGTGCAAGGTTATAGGGCTGATGAAGCGGCGCCAGCGAAGCATACCGTTCAAGCTGTGCCAGGACCTTATGATCAATCCGCACCGACTTGTCGTAATCCGGGCCGCCGTGCACCACGCGATGTCCGATGGCTATCGGATCAATCTTCAGCTCCGTCCTCAGCCAAGCGCCCGCCGTTGCGAGCGCCGCGGTCACATCATGGATCGCGTCGTTCTCGTAGGTACGGTCGACCAGCGTACTGCCGTCGGCGGCAGTGGCACGGAGCCGCGGGCGGCTTCCGACCCCGTCGATCTGCCCCTTGGCTTGGCGGCTTAGACTGCCGTCCTGTCCGACCCCGAAGGTCTGGAATTTCACGCTCGACGAGCCTGCGTTGGCGACGAGGATGGTATCCATGGCCATTCACGCTGCTGCAACGCTTGCCGCGCGCCGTCGGGCGTCCGCATAGAGCACAGCAATCGCGCATGAGGCCAATCGGGCACGGAGGGAATCGGCGCGGGATGTCAGAATGATCGGGACGCGCGCGCCGAGCACGATGCCGGCCGAGTCCGCCTTCGCCATGAAGGTAAGATTCTTGGCGAGCATGTTACCGGCTTCGAGATCGGGAACGACCAGAATCTGCGCCCGCCCAGCGACCTCCGATTTGATGCCTTTGATCCTGGCGGCTTCCATGTCGACAGCGTTGTCGAACGCAAGCGGCCCGTCCAGCTTGGCGCCCGTAATTTGGCCGCGATCCGCCATCTTGCATAACGCGGCGGCCTCGATGGTTGAAGGAATCTTGGACGTGACCGTCTCGACCGCAGACAGGATCGCGACCCGCGGCACGCCAAGACCGATCCCTGCGTAGAGATCAATCGCGTTCTGGACGATGTCGCGCTTGGTGTCGAGGTCGGGGAAAATATTGATCGCCGCATCCGTAATCCATAACGACTGCGCGTAACCGGGGACATCGATCGCAAAGACATGGCTGATGCGCCGACCGGTGCGCAGACCGGTCGCCTTTGCGGTGACGCTGCGCATCAATTCGTCGGTGTGAAGGCTTCCCTTCATCAATAGCTCGCCCTTGGCCTCGTGGATCAGTTCAACGGCTCTTGCGGCTGCAGCCTCGCTGTGGGGTACGTCAACAATCTCGAAACGTGAGATATCGAAGTTGTGCTGCGCCGCGACCGACTTGATCTTGCCCGCCGGACCGACCAGGACCGGCGCGATGATGCCCGCGCCTGCGGCTTCGCAGACGCCCCGCAACGACGACTCGTCGCAAGGATGCACCACGAGCGTCACCGCTGACGGCACCTGTTTTGCGGCAGCAATCAATCGCTCGTACTTGCTATGAGCTTGCGGTTCGCCGGTATCGATCGGAACTACACTCATTGCTCGACTCCAGATTGTCTCGGCCAGAGCTATGACGCTTTGGCCCTGTCTGTGCTCGGAACGAAAGGAACCTTGTCGGCGCCCAGTTCCCGATGGCGCTGTCTCTTCGACCCCGAACAGCGTGCTGACCTTTTTCAGCCGTTCGGCCGCTTCGCCGGTGATTTCTCCGCCCGAACTCAGGATGTTGCGAATCGCGGCAAGCCCCTTCCGGCGTTCGGCAACATCTGCCGGCAGCAATTTCGGAATGGCCGCAAGTGTCGCGTCCGGCTCGAGTTTCAGAAGGAAAAACTGCTCGCGAGCCATCTTCTTGAACTGCGCAAGTGTCATTTTCGACGCTTCCTCAGTCAGGCGAATTCGCCGCAGCGCCGCCACGCCGCGCTCATCGACGAAACCTCGCGCCGCCCCGACGTAGATCAGTCCCCGAATTGTGCATTCCTGGAGGCCTCCCTTGTTGATGCTCGATTTCAGCTCGGCGGTGCGCCGCTCCAGCAGTTCGCGATGCAGCGGGGATTTTCCCGGCCGCCGTGGCCGGCCAGCCGCCGGGTCGACGCCGACTGCAGCCTGCAACGCCGGCAACCCATAGATCGCAAGGAACATCTGTTCGGAGAGTTTTTCCTGGGTCTCTCGCCAGGCGTCGAGCGATTTGACGATCTGTTCGGAAACCTTTTCCTGCGCAACGATAAACGGATTATCCGCTCCCGCCGGCTTCCGCTGTCCGCGAACCTTGTCGGCGGCCTTCTCAAGCCCCGGCATGAACGGGTTGGTGTCGGTGAACGCCTCGTATGACATCCGAACCGGATGCCAGCGCTTGAGCCAGTCCGCCACCTGCGGCGTGACCATTGCCTTCACCATCGGTTGCATGAAGGCGCGGTACAGTGAAAGATTTATTTCGGATACCCGCGCGGCCGTGGCGAAGCGGCGCTCATCCTCGGGCGAATTGCCGCCCATGGCACGGATGTCATCCAGCGTCCGCGCTTCGCAGCGCATGATCCAATCGCCCGACACGAGGTCGGGATTGCTGGTGTCGTCGGACTTGCGTTCGAAAGTTGCCTCATAGAGACCGGGAGGCAGCATATCGATCAGATCGATATTGCTCGAAAATTCGTTGTGCTCCTTCTTGGCCACGCCACCCGAAACGAAAATCCCGAGATGACCGACGGTCTCGTGCACTGTGTACACGATTGTCTGGCCGAAGGACCTGATCTCGTCGACGTCGTCATAGAGGTCGAGGATCCAGTCGAGCGCCTGCTGCGGAGGCGTGATGTTGTCGCCCTTCGAGCAGAACACTACGATGGGCGAGCGAATGTTGCGAAGGTCGACGGCTGTGCCGTCCGCCGTCTTGATGAGGCCCGCAGCGAGCTTGTTGCCGACGAACAGCTCATCGACGATGAACTGGATTTCCTCGGCATTGAGGTTGACGTGTCCGCCCCACCAGCGCTCGAATTCGAGGTACCGGGGAGCTTCGGTATCGACCTTCGAGTAGACGTTGTATTGCTTGCTCCACAGCGTATTGGCTGGATTTTGGCTCTCGAAATTCTGCACCAGCCAGCCGCCGTCGAACTTGCCGGCACCCATGTCGCTGGTCAAAGCCGTGAGCCAACTGCCGCCGAGCAGGCCGCCGGAATAGCGCATCGGATTCTGTCCTTTGACGCCAGCCCAATATGACAGCGGCGCGCCGGCGATGATGAGCGGCCCGAACAGTTCCGGCCTGATCGCGGCCAGGATCATCACCGCCCAGCCGGCCTGGCAATTGCCGACGACGCATGGCTTTCCGTCGGCCCGTGGATGAAGCGAAGTGACCTTTTCCAGGAACTGGGCTTCGGCACGGGCGATATCTTCGATCGTTTGACCTGGCATGGGCTCGGGCGTGAAACCAATGAAATAACAGGGGTGACCTGCCTTCATGGCCACGCCGATTTCGCTGTCGGCCTTGAAGCCGCCAATACCGGGCCCATGGCCGGCGCGCGGATCGACCACCACGAATGGCCGACGGGTGGCGTCGATCTCAACCCCGGCCGGTGGGACAATGCGTACCAGCAGGTAATTGACCGGCCGCTTCAGCGTCCGGCCGTCCATCACCAACTCGGCCTTGTAGTCGAGGACATGCGGGACCGTTTCCGCGAGGTGTTCGCGGTACTGGGTGCCGCGCTGACGCATCACGTCGCAGAACAGGACACTGCGCTGGGCCGCATCGGTCCAGTATTCGACGGCAGCGCCGAAAAGACCGAAGGGATTAAGAGCCGGTACTCGCTGGTTATCGCCCGACATTTTGGCCTCCATGCTTTTCGCAGCTTTGCGTTTGGCCCTTCCCTATATCGCTGCGGCGCATCATTTCGTTGATCTGCCTCAAGGGATGCGCTCAGGGGCGCGCTATTTTTTGATGCCCAGAGCCCGAAGTGCGAAAAACGTCAGGAGTTTCAACCATGGTCAACATCGACGAGTTGCTGCCTTCCGCAAAGGATATCCAGAAGCAATCCGCGCTCGAGGAAGCCAAGAAAGCCGAAGTGCAGATGCGCCTTTTAGCCGCGGCCGAAGCGGAAAAGCAGTCGCTGATCGACGAACTCACCAAGCCCTCCGGCCTCTCGGAAGAGGAGAAGATCAAACGCGCATCCGCTGTGATCCAACGCGCCGTGCGAAACGGCCTCAATGAGGTTCAGGTTTACCGTTTCCCGAACATTGTCTGCACGGATCGCGGCCGCGCGATCAATCAAATGGAACCGGGGTGGGAAAAGACGCTGACCGGAATCCCGAAGGAGATCTATCAGCTCTGGAAGGACTATCTGCAACCACGCGGTTACAAGATAGCCTATCAGATCATCGACTTCCCCGGCGGCGTGCCCGGAGACATCGGAATTACGCTGAGCTGGAAATAGGGTTGCCGGACTGAATCCCAGCAAGCACGACATCTGAAACCCGAAGGGGCCGATAGAGATGGCAAACGACAGCGAGAAAATGAAGCGCAAGCCTTATGAGAAAGAACTGCGCAAGCTCCAGGTCGAACTTTGCCATCTCCAGAAATGGGTCACGACCAAGGGGTTACGGGTCATTGTCCTGTTCGAGGGACGCGACGCCGCCGGCAAGGGAGGCACGATCAAGGCCCTGACCGAAAAGGTGAGCCCTCGCGTGTTTCGGACCATAGCCCTCCCCGCGCCTTCTGATCGGGAGAAGAGTCAGATATTCATCCAGCGATACATGGAGCATTTTCCCGCCGCCGGAGAAATCGTGATCTTCGACCGAAGCTGGTACAACCGCGCTGGCGTCGAATACGTCATGGGCTTCTGCACCAAGGAACAACACGAGCGCTTCTTGGAGCTTTGTCCGGAGATCGAAAGATACATCGTGGACGGCGGCATCATCCTGATCAAGTACTGGCTGGAAGCCGGCATGGAGGAGCAGGAGATGCGTTTCGCTGCCCGGATCGACGATCCTCTGCGGCAGTGGAAATTGAGTCCGATGGACGTTGAATCTTATCGACGCTGGTACGACTATTCGAGAGCGCGCGATCTGATGTTCAAGGCTACCGACTCCAAGCATGCACCGTGGCACGTCGTTCGTTCGGAGGACAAGCGACGCGCGCGCTTGAACTGCATTTCGCACTTGCTAAAGATGATCCCCTACAAGCGCATAACGCAGGAAAAGGTCAAACTGCCGAAGCGCTCCGACAAAGGTCGCTACAACGATCAGGCGGTGCTGCGCAAAATGACCCTGGTCCCTGAGCAATATTAGGTCCGATCGACGCTTGCCTGCGGCCGAAAGGCCTGATCAATCAGGTCGCTTTCACCGACAGGCGCGCCAAAGTAATTTCTCCGTCGGTGACATAGTGGTTGACGCGTTCGGTCGGGAGATCCTGGCCGGACTGATAGACTTTCGTGGCTTCGATACAGCCAACTTTCGTCAGTTCAGCGATGATGAAGTCGCGCTCGGTATTGGTATCCGAATCGGTGGCATGCGTGATCTGAAATGTCAGACGCGTCAACGACAGGCCGGTATCCCTGGTGCCGGCTCCAACCCAGATCACCGTCTCATTTTCCGGTGGCCGGTCGGTATTCAGCCAGAAACTGGCCGCTCCCCACGTGTCCTGAGCGCGCGTCAGGCTCAACGCCCAAAACCGAATGTGATGACGCTTCCGCGGGCTGTTATCGATGGCCTTCTGAAAACCGATGTCCTGGCCGCGACCGAAGAGATAAAGCGTGCTGAACGGCGCGGTGGGATAAGGCGAGTTGAGTACGAAAGCCCGCACCATCCCCCATGAGCTGGCTAGGCTGAGCCGATCCGCCTCCGACCAGCCGAGCGCTGCAAAGGCCGTCGCGAAGCTGCCGGAGCGTGCCCACGAGCGCGACGTTGACGGGATCACCGGGCAGTCCGTCGCCCGTAATGGTGTAGCTCGGCACATGCTCGCGCTGGAGGATTTTAAGGCCGAGGCGAATGACGCGCGGAAGAATGATGTACGCGGCAACTCCATAGGTGATGCCCAACGGCCAGGATCCATGGCAGCCTTCGGTCCGCGGTCTCGAAAACCACAAAAACGATCAGCCAGACGCTGAAAATGCCCAACCCGAAAATGAGCAAACGTTGCAACAGGCGTTTGAGCAATCTCATGATCTTGTCTCAGTCCCGTCAATAGCGCCGGTCTGGAGCAGCCAACGTCCGTGCGTTTGTTACGAAAAGGCAGCGCGGCGAAACTCCTACCCGGAATCGGTGCGCAGAACTGCATCGAGTGTCGCGGCGCGGCCGAGTTTTCCGACTTTTTCTTCGACGTCATCGGCTCGCAAGATGTCTCGCGCCGCTCCGTGGGCACCAACGATGCGCAAGGCTATGCCACGGGCCGCGAGTTCCGCATGCAGTTCGTGCAGCATGCGCGTGCCCGCAAGATCGAGATACGGCGCAGCAGAGAGATCGCAGACGACCAGACGGACGACAGCAGAAGTCGTTCCCTGAAGGCGGTCAAGTACCGCTTCCATCACGGCGTCGGCGTTGACGTAAATCACCGATGCTTCGGGACGAAAAATGATAACGCCAGGCGGCGGCTCGTTCTCGGGATGCCGCTCCATGTCCGAATAGCTGTTGGTACCGGGAACACGGCCAAGAAACGCAACGTGCGGGCGCGAGGCGCGGGCGAGCAATAACAGGATCGAGGCCGTAGCGGCCAGCAGGATGCCCTGGAGTATTCCAAGCAGCAACACTGCCACGAGCGCAATTGTTGCTGCCAAGAAATCCAGCCGGCTCACCCGCCACATGCGGAGCAATGCCGGAAAGTCGAGAAGCCCATAGATTGCGGTCAGAACGACGGCGGCCAACACCGCCTTCGGCAGATTCTCAAGCAACCCGGTCAGAAAGAGCAGGCAGACCGCCAGCGTGATCGAGGCAAAGACAAGCGCCAGCGGCGAGCGTGCACCAGCCTTGTCATTCACGGCCGATTGCGACAGTCCGCCGGCAACCGGATAGCCGTGTCCCAACGCCGCGGCGAGATTGGCCGCGGCGAGACCAAGAAGTTCTTGCCGCGAATCCAGCGGGTATCCGTGTTTTGCCGCGAAGGTGCGTGCCGCAGATACGCCCTCGATATAGGCGAGCAGCAGACAGCCGGCTGCTAGCGGAACAATACCTTCCTCATCGTGTAATCTGAGAGCTGGTCTCGCCAGGCTGGGCAAACCCGCCGGGATTTCTCCCGTAATTGGTACTCCGAGCGCCGGAAGACCCAGAAGTGTCGCCATCACAATCGACAGAGCGACAACCACAAGCGCGACCGGTCTTCCGGGCAGCAGTCGCTCGCCGAGTGCGATCAGTCCGAGCGCCGTAAGCCCAACGAGAAGGACGACGTACTGCGTCTGACCAAGTTGCCCGGCCAACAGCAAAGCCCGCTCAAGGAAATTGTGACCCCCGCCTTTCACCCCGAAGAGGCTTGGCAGCTGAGTCATGGCAATAGTCAGGCCGGCACCGGTCTTGAATCCCACTAGGATGCTGTTGCTGACCAACTTCACCAGCACGCTCAGACGCAACAGCCAGGCGAACAGGCTGAGCCCTGCCACCGTTAAGGCAGCGAGGCTGGCAATCTGCGCGTAGCGCTGTGCATCTCCTTCCGCCATTGCCCCTACCGTTCCGGCGATCATGAGCGAGATGGCGGAAGTCGGCCCCATGGCTAGCTGGCGCGAGGATCCGAGCAGAGCATAGCCAAGACCGCCCAGCAGGTAGCCGTAAATGCCGACCTGCGGAGGCAAACCTGCAAGGGACGCATAGGCAAGAGAAACTGGAATCGCATAAGCCGCCAGCGTCACGCCTGCAACGATATCGCCAAACAGCCAGGCCGCCCGGTATTCAGGCAGCCAGCGGGTCGGCGGAAGCCACCAGAGCCAGGACTCTCCTCCACGATTTTGCGTCGGATCCGACATGAGACGCCACCAGCCACCGATTGTGTCGATTTTGAATATCGACGCTCCAGCCGGCTCCTTTGATACATATCAACGCATTTGAGCTTCTTGATCTGAAAATAAGCTTAGAGGGTAAGCCAGGATCAGATGATGGATGCCAATATCGAGCGCCTGCCTGTGTTCGAAGCAACCGCAAGCAGCTGGATTCATCTTGTGGGTATTTGCATCGAGATTTTTGGTGTCTTCATCATAGTCGCGGGTATCATCTGGTCGACCTATCTCTGCCTCCACTGGCAAGCGTCGGCCCACCCCTACGACCAATACAAAATACGAATCGGCCGCTCCCTGCTGCTGGGCCTGGAAGTCCTGGTCGCCGCCGATATTGTGAAGACCATCGCAATCGAACTCACTTTCACAAGCCTGGGTCTTCTCGCAGGGCTGGTTATCGTCCGCACCTTTTTGAGCTGGACCTTGGTGCTCGAGATTGAGGGCCGATGGCCGTGGCGGCGAGAACTTCTGCCAAGCGTCACTCGTCCGACAAACAAGGCAATCCCTTAATCGGAATCCAGAGTAATAAAATGTGGATGAGGTGGAACCAACGCTATGGACTGAGGAACTACCTCAAGTCATCGCTTTGGGTAGTTCCGTTCATAGCCATCCCGCTTGAACTGATAATTACACGAGTGGTGCATGGGCTTGACGCGTGGTTTGGCTGGGACGTTCTGGGCCTCTCAGTGACAGGCGCCAAGACATTGCTTGAAGCCTTCGTTACAGTGACGCTTTCCTTCGTTGTCTTCACGTTTGGCTCCCTGCTGGTGGCGATTCAGGTCGCCAGCGCACAGATGACGCCCCGGATTATCGCGACGACGCTATTGCGAAACCCAGTCGTCAAGTACACCGTTGGCCTTTTCTTATTCACCATGATGTTCGCGCTGAGCGCGCAGAATTTCATGGATCAGGAAGTCCATCAGTTGGTCATGCTGCTGGCTACACTGCTCGGCATCCTGTCCTTCGCAGCGTTTCTGTTTCTTATCGATTATGCGTCGCGACTGCTGCGTCCTATCAGCATTCTGGCCCATATCGGTAGCGACGGACTTGCGGTCATCCAAAGCCTTTACCCCTCCCCAACTCTCCCATCCGACGTACACCCTGGCGAAAGCCTCGACCTTGGTCCGCCAGATCGTACCATCGAGCAAAAGATGGCGTCGGGCATTGCTCTGGCGGTCAATTTAAAAAAGCTCGCGTCAGTAGCCGAACGATCGAACGGCGTAATCGAATTCGTTCCGCAGGTTGGCGATTTTGTTTCGGATGGCGAACCGCTGTTCAACCTTTACGGCGGTGCGCGATTGATCGACGACGAATCGTTGCTTGCTTTGGTCGCCTTCGGGTCGGAACGCACATTGGACCAGGATCCGACATTTGCGTTTCGTATCGTGGTCGACATGGCGATCAGAGCTTTATCGCCGGCGATCAATGATCCGACCACGGCCGTTCTTGCCGTCGATCAGCTGCACCGCATGCTGCGCATGGTTGGCAGCCGTCATTTGCGCACCGACAAGATACTGAACGGCTCGGGCCAGCTCCGCGTGGTTTTCCGGACGCCCAACTGGGAAGATTTCATCCATCTGGCCTTTAGCGAAATACGATCCTGCGGATCGAATAATCTGCAAATTGTAAGACGGCTGCGCGCGATGATCGAGAACCTGATTCAGACGCTTCCGGCGCATCGTCATGCCGTGCTGCTTCAAGAACTCAGCCTGCTTGATCGCGAGATCGCGAAAAAATTCGTTTACCCGGAGGAATTAGCTCTTGCTCGCATTGGAGATGCCCAGGGCTTGGGCGGTCACTCCGGAAACGTTACACACTGAGAGCATTCGTTCTGCTCGCATTTCCTCTCCCACTCGTGAGCGCTGGAAAGGGACCACACATGACGGACCTCCTTGAAAAGCTGCTTGGCGTTACACTTGCGATCTTCATGGCCGGGAGCCTACTGGAAATGGGCCTCAAGCTCGATTTGAAAAAGGCCGCTTCCGCGCTCCGCGATGTGCGCTTCATCGTTATGGCCCTATTATGGAGTTTCGCGATCGGCCCCGCACTGGCAGTGCTGCTGGCCAAGGGATTGCCTCTCGCGGAGCCTTACGCGCTCGGTCTCATCCTTCTTGGTCTGGCACCGTGTGCACCCTTCGTGCCGCTGCTCGCGGAAAAGGCCCGTGCCGACCTGAACGACGTCGCCGCCTATCTGCTGCTGGCGTCTGTTGGCACGCTTATCATCTTGCCGATTATGATTCCCGTTCTAGCGCCGACGCTGACCGCGGATACGTGGACGATTGCCAAACCCCTTCTGTTCTTCATCGCGATGCCCCTGGCGATCGGAATCTGCGTCCGGCTAGTGGCTAGCGCCCTCGCCGAAAAATCGCATCCGATTGTGAAGACGGTCACAGGTGTCGACATCATCCTGATGCTCGGGATTGTCATGCTGTTGTACTGGCGCGACTTCCTGAGCGCCGTCGGAAGCTTTGCGATCGCTGTCCAGATTCTTTACTATGGTCTGCTTGGCGCCGCCGCATATGGACTTAGCTTCGGCCTCTCGCATGCGAAAAGGAGCACTCTTGTTCTGGGGCTCTGTACTCGCAACGTCGGCGCCGCGTTAGCACCGCTGATGTCCGTTCCGAGCGTCGACTCGCGTGCGACGGTGATGTGCGTTCTGGCCGTCTTCATCACCTTGGCTGTCGGATTCGCCGCAGCGTACCTGCTCGGAAGATGGAACCCCGCCAGCAGCCCTGTCCTCGGTGGTGGGTAGCGACCAATAGATCCGAAATCTCCTTGGCGTTACGGGAGCAATGTGAGACGGTGGGATTGGCGGTAGGCGACGGTAGAGGCATGCTTGATCGTTTGCGCAAAGCGTCTGACCTAAACCGGTCCTCACGTTGCGGAATGATCGGAGCGATCGCGTTTGCCATAGGCGTGGCAAATGCAAGCGCGCAGGAAGCAGAACCGCGATCCTATTCGAATACGCCGATCGGATTGAATTTCCTGATCGGAGGCTACGTCTATTCGCAAGGCAAGATAGCCTTCGACCCCGATCTTGGCAGTCGCCAATGCCAAGTTTAACTCAGACACGGGGGTGTTGGCTTATATCCGATCGTTCGATCTCGGCGGCCAGTCGGCCAAGTTCGATGTGATCGTGCCGGCGTCATCGTTCTCGGCGCAGGCTCTCGTCAACGGCCAGCCGGCCGAGCGCGAGATGTCGGGCCTCGGCGACCCGCGATTTCGCCTCTCGGTCAATTTGTTTGGCGCGCCCGCGCTCTCGGCAAAAGATTTCGCGAACTATCACCAGGATCTCATTGTCGGCGTGAGCCTGCAGGTTTCCGCACCGCTCGGACAGTATGACGACAGCAAGCTGCTCAACCTCGGCAATAATCGCTGGTCGTTCAAGCCCGAGCTTGGGATTTCCAAGGCCTGGGGTCCATGGACGTTTGAGCTCGCCCCGAGCGTGACGTTCTTCAGCGACAATAAGGACTTTTTCGGCGGCAATACCTTCTCCCAGGCGCCGTTCTACGCCGTGCAGGGACATGTCCTCTACAATTTTCCATCCGGCATATGGATGGCATTGGACGGGATCTATTTCACAGGCGGCCGCACCGCGCTCAACGGCGTGAGGAGCGACAATGAGCAGGCAAACACGCGGGCTGGCTTCACCCTTGCGCTGCCGGTGGACCGCAACAACTCTCTGAAATTATCTGCAAGCACTGGTGTCACAACGCGCACCGGAAGCGAGTTCAGCGCCTTCGGTATCGCTTGGCAGTATCGGTGGGGCGAGGGCTATTGAACGGGCGATGACGACAATTTGGGTTCGGGACTTTGCCGCGCTTCTCGACCACGTCGAGGACGAGACTGGAGTTCAACAAATCATCCGGTCGATCCCGCAATCTGGGACTCGTGTCGGACGGCGCTGGATCAACAAAGCAACGTCCGTTTGCCGCTATGCTCGTTTGTTGGGTCGAAATAATTTTCAGTGAGGGGCCCGAACGCTCTCTTTGTTGTCAGGCGGTGAATTGCGTCCTTCATCAAATCAGCAGAATGGCGAGCAAACCGATTCTCGTAGGGCAACAATCGTCCTATAAGGAATCTGCCGGCCTTTGCTTCAAGATTTTTCTTTCGTGATCTCCATCAATACCTTTTGCAGCACCTCAAAAATCACGGCGGTCGACCAACCAAACATCAGCACGCCGTTCATTGCTGTCATTGGCCCGAGCAAGCGCCAGCGCTCCACGGGAGTTACGTCACCGTATCCGAGCGTCGTATAGTTCACAAAGGCGAAATAAATGCGATCAGCGCCTTCTGGTGCAGCACCGACGATCGCGTAACTTAGCGCCCAAACGAGCACCTCGGCAAAGTGCGCAATCATCAAGACCAACACGGTCGCAATCATGACGGCGGTCAGTCGGAGCGATTGACGTGACGCCGTCTTCTCTCCGATGATGCGCGCCACCCCTATCACAGTCAGCATCACCAATGCATGAATGGCAATGTTGCAACCACTGATCGCGGCACCGAAGATAAATTGACGTAACATGCGGATCGTTCTGGCGATGCGGGTGAAACGGCGTTGAAAGCAAGGACGGAACGGAAGATTGACGAAAGTGTCGGCAGTCGAGATGAAGTCTCCCCGTAAGGCAGACATCACTGTCGCTATGGCGGGCCGCAAAAGCCAATCAGCGCCGGCCGACGCGATCCACCGGACCGCCACGATTTATGGGGTCTCCCACGACGCCGACGCCCGGGGTCACGACGGCTCGCGCAACTGGCCGCGGCCGCAGCACGACGCCGGGTCTTACAATGCAACCGGCGGGATATTCAACGTATTGGCAGTACACCACGGCACTGGCCTTTTCCGTGCTTGCGGCTACGAACCCAGCTATCAGCAGCGCGGACAAAGCGATGGAGAACTTCATTTCAGCCTCCTCGAGTTCAAGATATTCAGATTGACCCCATCGAGCGATCTGAGCCTTGATGCAGGTCAATATATCGTCCCGGTGAGTGCGGAGCGACTTTCTGTGCCGATCGCGCGCCGTGAGAACGTGCTGGCTTGCTGCTTGACGTGCGCTGGTCTTTTGTCCTCAGAACGCGCTCAACGCAAGTCGAGCACCGCGTGCACCACCCCGGCGCCGCCCTTCTTCAGGATAAATCCGCACTTACGGAACAGCGTCAACATCGGCGCATTCTCCGGGAGCACCTCAGCGACGAGCTGCTGAAGCTCGCTCTCGCGCGCGATCATGACCAGATGACGAAGTAAGGCAGTCCCTATTCCTTGTCCCTGGTATTCGTCAATGATCGCGAAAGCCACCTCGGCTTTGCCGGGTTCTGCAACAATGTACCGCCCGGCGCCGATGATGGTGTCCTTGCCGCCCTCGTCGACCACGGCCACCAACGCGACGTGGGTAATGAAGTCCACATTGACGAAGAAATCGGTCTCCTTTTCGGTAAATCCGCGTTTGGGACCAAAGAAACGGCGGTAGAGGGATTGGGCGCTGACGCGCCCGACCGCCGATAGCATCGCGCTCCGGTCCTCCGGTTTCAGGGCCCGAATGGTTACGGAACGACCGTCGCGTAGCGTATCGACGACAGAATAAGCGGCTGCCTTCGTCATGGTCGACTATCCGGAAATTTCGTCAGGCCGTCGCAGACTATTTCAACACAAACTGCAGCCAGTCGACGCGGCATCTTTGAATCCACCCAGACCCGCCAGGTGGATTCAAAGCGAATTGACATCACTGCATGGTGATGGTGACACCGCCTATGGCGGCCGACACCTCTAGGCCGACCCTGACGCCGTGCAATTCCAGAACCACGCCTCGGGCGTTCTGCAGCACGACACCGCCGGCGCCGCCGGCCACCGCTATGCCAGCGCCGATTGCGCTATAGGTACCGGCGAGATCGCCGGGTGAGTGCAAATTCCGGGCGTGCCCGACCACCTCGGTGGTCGATGCACCGATCGTTGCGCCAAAACTCATGCCGGAGACCGTGAATGGGTAGCGGTGACCTCGGAACGCCAGAACACCCTGCCCTCCACCGACGCCAACAATAAATCCTCCCCTGGTGAACACGGCGCGAATTGTTCCAGTCTCGGCCTGCGATGGCGTTGAAAGGCTCGTTGCTCCGAAGAGACCCAGTACGACTGCGCAAAAGAACGTTCGAACGTATCTCATCATCTTGAAACCCCTTTTTGCTGTTTTAGAAGGTAGTTGAGACGCTATTGGCCGGATTCAATCTGCTCCAGCGCGATGTGAAGAAATTCGTTTATCTTCTTGGTGATCTGCTGCTCTGAAATGCCTTTCGTCGACAGGTCTTTTGCGACCCTGTGCAAGGTGGCGTCGGTAGTCTGGTTTTCCAGATCAGTGGTGACGAGATCGTTAGCATAGTCGGCCGCAGCCTGTCCTTTCAAGCCAAGCTGTGCCGCAGCCCAATCTCCCAGCATCTTGTTGCATCGCGCCATCGCCTTGAACCTCAACTCCTCGTCATGGATGTATTTGGCTTCAAATCCTTGTTCGCGTTTGTCGAAGGTCGTCATGGGTTCGGTCCTGATCGCAATTGTTCAAATGGCGGGTTTAGAAAGCGGTCGCCGGAGCCAGATTGATGTGGATGGATTTGTAATGATCGAGGAGGGCAACAGCACGATCGAGTTCGTCGCCCGGCGGGGTCTTCGTCAAACTTTCCTGCATCTCCTCGATACGTGCATGGAGTTCGCCGAGATCGACGTCCTCAACGGACGTACGCCAGGTCCGCCAGAACGGTAAGCTCCGCGACCGCAAACTCCGCGAGACCGCCGTACACGACGAACTTTTCTCGGTTTGCTCCGACAATGGCGGTCACGATTCCTGGACGCAGGGCGGCGACGATCGGTGCGTGACCTGCGAGAACGCCGAAGTCACCCTCCATCCCCGGCAGGTCAACCTGATCAACCTGCCCGGCAAATAGCAGCTTCTCCGGCGAGACAAGGCTAAGCTGGAAAGTGGGCATTGCGCTCTCCGATCATTCAATTTCTTGCCGCTTATTTCAGGAGAGCCAACGATACCTACCTCCAGCGCCGTGGCGGCGGTGGAGGCGGCAATCCGAGGTCGCGCTGCCAGATCGTGCCGTTGTCAAACTGAATGGTCATGCCGTCTGGCGTGTAGACGGCGCCGAAATTATAGCGGTCAACCCAGATCCGCGTGGCTGGTGCGTACCAATCAGGCCAAGCGCGGGACGCCTCGCCTGCTTCGTCCAGAAGATTCAACTGGGCGCCGTTCTGGGTGACGTAGGCGGGATTGCCAACGAGGCCCGCCCGGCACATTTGGGTGCAGATGTATTTGCCGCTGAGGTTGACCGATTGCGCCGCCGCCCCGGTTGCGACGACGGCACCCAACACACCAATTGCCAATGAAATCATTCTCATAAAAACCACTCCATTGTTCGGGCAAACGCCCCTACTCGGCCTGCAATCAAAGTTAGGCTTCAATCCGGGCGGATTGCTTGATTTGCATCAAGCAAGACGCCCGTCAGGACCAGCCAAAAGTCGATATTTCCGGATATTCGAATGAGGAGTTTCGATTGATCGCATTCGCACGATTGCCTGCAGGACGATGCTGTCCGCGTTGGCGTATCGGGGGCATGCTCCCCCTTTGCTGTTCAAGCGTTCGGCTTCGAGGGTAGATCGCCCCTGCCTTCGTCTTGGGACCCGCGCGATCGGCCCCATAGCTCTCGTCGGCGAGCCGCCGATGCCTTGGGCGCGAAGATCGAGGACTGGTGTGGGTACGGTGATTTGGTTTGTTGCCAGGTTCGCCATTCAACCGGCTGGATTTTCAGTGGTACACCCAAATCGACGTTGATCCACTCGTCCTCGTTGGTGTGCCGGCAAGGAAACGGCATCGTGGCTATCGTGCCGTCCTCGCTGACCCGAAGTTCGAGATCCTGATTGTAGGGGGCCGTCGAGGCCGGACGCCAGCGGGATAGTTGATGATGCACAGCGTGAACGGCGTTCTCAAGCGGCCATTTGAGCATGTCACGCAACCCTTAACGCTACAGACACCTAACGCTACAGACACCGCTTCATTTCGTGCAGGCGATCAAGAGCCTTCCGCTCATATGGCAAACCCCCAACTTGGCCAAAATACGGCAGCATGGGTCGCGCCTTTGCTTCCCATGCTGCCAAGCTTCAGGCGACAATCACCGTTTGCAGGTCAGTCGCACACCTCGACCCGACGCCAGCGCCAACCATAGGCCGTCATCACCTGTTGCCTGACGAGATAGCAGCCGCCGTAGTCGCCATAACCGTTGTAACCATAGGGGTATCCGCCCGCGTAACCGTAGGGATAGCCGTATCCTCCGTAGGCGAACGGCGCAGCCGCCAGGCCAAGGCCTATTCCCACCGCTGCAAGTCCCAAACCAGGACCCCAACCGCCACCACGCCAACCGCCGCCACGCCAGCCACCAGCCCAACCTCCACCATGCCAACCTCCGCCATGGAAGCCGCCGACTCCACCACCGCGCCAGGCAGACGCTTCACTTGGCGCAAACAGGCTGACGGCCAGGACTGCCGTCAGAGCGATTGATGTTTTTCGGAACATGATCTGCACTCCCCGAACTTTAGACGCACGCAATTTTTGAGGCCGGAAGGCCGCTCAATCGGACGCCGAAAAAAATCATACGGCCGACGACCGAATAAATCGTTGACGTGTATCAAGTCTGGAGAGCCTGCGGATCGGGCTGGACGAGCCCGACGGCATGAAGCGATTGCAGCAGCAACCCCATTTGCGTCGCGTGGCGGGAGAGGCCCAGCCGACGAAACCATTTTCCGGTCACGGCGAAACCAGCCTGAAACCGAGATTTGCTCGACTGGGTTCGATCAAACAACGGGGTTCGATCATGTTGGCGCTCATCATCAATCTTTTTTATCGGCAGTCCTGTAGAGCAGCGCTTTCCGCCATTCGAAGGCAGAATCATATCTGGGCCTGAGGCGCAAGCCCGAAGGCTCAACCAGGGGCTCTGAACAATTTCAAAACGCCGGGAGCGGCCCGCTGGACCGAGTTGGCTGAGCGAGCCTGACGCTTCCGTTTGAAAAATTGAAGCCTGCCCCGATTTTGTCCGGAGCAGGCTTTCGATCGCGAGACAGCGCGGTCGTTAAGCAGGCCTGACTTGTTATATTCTGATGCGGAAGCCCGTCATCATTGACACTGTATCGACGCTCGTTCCGGTGCCGGCGAAGGGACCCGATCCCGGGAATCCGGCGAAGCTGGCTTTCGCACCCGGCGTGCCCGGGAATCCGGACGCGAGACCGTTTTGCACCTTGGCGTAGGTGATGCCGGCGTAGAGGTCGACGTGCTTGGTCCAGAAGTAATCGGCCAGGAACGAGACCTGGTCGTAGGATCCCGCACAGTTCGACTTGCTGGCACCACCTAGCACGCAAGCTGCGTTGTCGGCGACGAACGAATTCTGGTTCACGTGATAGTAGGCGCCCGTCAAACTCAGACCCCAGGCGAACTCATACTTCACGCCCGTCCAGAAGAATTGCAGAACCCTGTTGGTGGTGAACGCGTTATTGTCGGGCAGTAGCGGTGCGGAGACCGTCAGCGAATACCCGCCGGCCGCTTGACCGAACAAAACCGGACTATTCGGATTTGCCTGTGTCAGATTGGTATAGCCGGCGTAGAACGTGAGCTTATCGCCGGGAACTTCGGCCCTTGGCGCCTTCGTCGGCAATCCACTCACCGGAACTCCGCCGAACTGAAAGGTATACTTTGCCATCAGCGACCAAGCCGAATTGTCGGCAATGTTGGCGGCCAGCGTCTGGCTGCCGAAGGCATCGTTGACCGAGCTCTGCAGGTTTACGGCGCCGTGCTCTTTCTCGTAGAGGGCCTCGGCAGAAAATCCGCCGTAAGATCCGCCGATCATCGCGCCATATCCCTGACCGAACATGCCGGTGCCCGAGCCGCCGCTGCCATACATCACGCCGGCAAAGATCGGCCCGTATTCGTAGACGTATTTGGCGGAGCGATCCCAGCGGGCGGCTTGCGTGCTGCCAATGCCGCCGTTGGTGCCGGAATAGCCGAGCAGCGAGAAGGCGTAGGAGAGGCCCATCGGATCGTAGGTTGCGATGCCGTCGAGCTCGAACGAATTCTGCCGGCCGACCGTCAACGTGCCGAATTGCTTGTTGCTGAGACCGCCATAGAGCTGGCCGTTGAACGTCTGGCCGCAGCGGCCGCTGTCCGCGTTCGATGTTTGCTGGTTATAGGGGACGCCGGCGTTCTGGATGAAGGAACTGCAGCCGTCGGAGAGTCTTCCCGTCAGCGGATCGAAACCGGTGTCAGCCTTGCCGACGGCGTTCCAGCCGAGCGCGACCGGTATGTCGAACTTCATACCGATCTTGGATTGCTCCAGGCCGCTATGGGCGATCGTCGAAATATGTTGCCCCGTGTAGTTTCTCGTGGTCGTGAACGGGACGAACTCAAGGCCTGAAACCACGTTTCCCAGCGGGCGACCGTTGGTCTGATAGGCATAACCGAGATCGAGCGTCGCGTAGAAGGTGACGCCCCAAAACGTCAAACTGTCCGGAAGCGGGTCCTTGAATTGGGCCGGATTGAATAGCAGCGGAGAGTTCGACGGCGGGTTCGTGTCCGCGGCATGCGCGTTAGTCACCAGGCTCGCCATGGCGAGCGCCAATACAAGCGTCTTTCTCATTTCGACATCCCCCAGATTGACGACGCGGGCACGGTTTGAAACCCGCCGATCTTCGCTATATTTCAGCGGGCATAGCGCACCAACCAAGCTATTTCGCTGTATTCATACGGACATAGCGCAGGTGGCGACGACCACAAAGTGCAAGGGAGCAACAGTTGGGAACTAAATTCGATTGTGTTTGGCTATCGGCCCATTCTGGATTCTGAATAGTCCTGTGCCGGGGCACGCGGCGCCGCCGTGTTGCCGGCGGCTACCTGCGCCGCTTGCGACGGCAGCCGATGGCGCGGGGCCGGAAAATCGCGCCCGACCGTTCGGCTTTGAGGTTCAGGCTTTTCTTCGAAGGCCAATGTCTGCGCGCAATGCTTGCAGTTCCTTCCGGGCGGCGATCTCCGCCGAACGCTCGATCTTTCGGTAACGCGCAACGAGGGACTGGCCAAACGGAGTGAGCATGGCGCCGCCGCCGTTTTTGCCACCCGTCTGCCGCTCGACGGCGGCGCGCCGGCAGATGCGATTGATCTCAGCCACCAGGTCCCACGCCCGCTTATACGACATGTTCATCGCCCTGCCGGCGGCGGAGATCGAACCGCAGGAACGAATGTTTTCGAGCAATTGGATTTTGCCGGGTCCGATCCGTCCTTCGGTGTTCAGGTCGATACGAACACTCAATGACGGGAGTGATGTCGCGGACGGCTTTCGCATGTTCGGCTTGCTCATGCTCGTTGGCTGGAAATGACTCTAACTCTTCTGGATCGACAGCCGCAATGGCGAAGCACTTGTTCGATCGTTGCGTCGGCCAAATGAGAACATTTGCATTGCACGACGATCCGGCCACCAGTCGACTTGCCATCCCGCGATCACGCGCCGGCACCGTCAGCGTCAATGCAGATCAAACTGTAGAAAATACATTTGTGGGAAAAGCAAGTTTGAAGCGTTCAACGCTATCGATGCCGGCAGCCATCGGTCTGCCGGCATCGGCGAAAGTCAGACGCTTCAAACTCGCTTCAATAGCAACTGCGCGGATCGACGAGAACGTACTGCCCCGATGGATATCGAAAGTAGCAATTGCCCTGCGCCAGATAATAGCCGGGTCGCGCCGCCGCCTGGGCACCGGCGATGGCACCGACCGTGCCGCCAGCGACCGCACCGGCTATAGCGCCGCCCGGTCGGCCGGTGATGAGACCGCCCAATAGCCCGCCGACGACGGCGCCGCCGACCGCGCTTGCCGCCGGGTCCGGCGGAGGTGGCGGTGGCGGCGGAGCATAGGCCTGCGGCGGTGGATAACCTCCGGCAACGGGCGGACCATCCGGGCCGCCGTAATCCTCGACGGCTTCCACTTCAGATATGTAGCCGGGCGGGCCTTCCATCGGTTGCGGATAGAAATACCAGACGCCACCGACATCCCACCACCAGCCGTAGCGTCCGTTGTGGGCTTCGTGACGCCAACGTCCACCTTCCCAAGCCTGGCGGCCGTGGTAGACGCGTCCGCCAAAATTCCGCTCCGGCAAACCTCCGCGCGCATAGTGTCCGTCCTGCGGACCACGGACTTGTCCGGTGCCGGTGCGTGGCGTCGCCGGCCGAGATGTCGTCTGGACCGCGGGTTTGCCCTGCACGCCCTTCGCCGGCGGCTGCGGCTGTTTGCTCGCATCTTCCGCGTGCGCCGATAGCGCAAAAGCGGCGAAAATCGATACCAAGGGAAGGAATTTCCGAGAGCGCCTGATTGTGCCCATTTTCACTCTAGCTCCACTGCCATGCCACGATGATTCTAAAAGGCAAATTGGATCAGCGCTACCCCAAATTGCGCCGGTCGCTTGCGACGATAACATTGCTGACGGGGTTGACGCGTCTTGTCTTGTTACAAATCTGTAAGATCGCTTGCCGGCGGATTTTTGACCGCATTCATTTCTTCGTGTTGCCAGGCCTATCGGTCGCCTTGTAGAGCTAGGGCAGTAGGCCAAAGAGGACAGGACATGAAGAAATTGCTTGCGTTGATCGTATTGCTGCACACAACGGCAGCCTTTGCGCAAAGCACCCCTCCGCCAGCCGGGGCAAAGCCGGCGCTGGCGAAATCGAAGGGTGCCTCGAAATCCATGGCCGAGAAGCTGTTGGCATGTCTTGACATCGACGACGAAACCAAGGACCGGCTGGATTGCTACGACGCGGTCATTCCCCCGAAGCCCAGGCCGAAATCGGCGCCGACAAACGGCGTGATGGACTGCCGCCACATCAAGGAGGAGGACGATCGGCTGAAGTGTTTCAACGGTTTCGCGGAAAAGATTCCAAAATTCTCCTCGCGCTAGCAGGCTTGCTCCTCAGCGGCGTGCAGTCCATTTCAGAATCGGGCATCACATCCGCCAATTCGTCGTTCGACCGGGCCGGTTCCATCCCCGCCTGGTCCTGTTGATAACCCGGCCTGGCCGTTTTCGGCGGCGTGACACCGGCTTGCAGCGTGTTATCGACGGACACCGGACCTGACCTTTGACGAAAGAACCTCCATGCGGATCACCCTCGTCGGCTCCCGCCACTTCGGCGTGACGACACTGGACATGTTGCGCAAGCGCGGTGTCGACGTCGTCCGGGTCGTCGTTGCCGACGCCGAGGATCGGCTCGCCGCCGCGGCCCGTGCCGCCGCTATCGAAGTGACCGTGCAGGGTAATCCAAAATTGGTCACGGCCTCGGAAATCGCCGGGAGCACTGATCTGATCGTCACGGCGCACAGTCATGCCCGCATCAGCAAGGAGGCATTGGCGGCGGCAAGGCTCGGCGGTATCGGATATCATCCATCGCTCTTGCCGCGACATCGTGGCATCGCCGCCGTCGAATGGACGATACGGGAGAAAGATCCTATTGCCGGCGGAACGATATACCACTTGGCTGACCGCATGGATGCAGGCGCGATCGCGGCCCAGGATTGGTGCTTCGTCAAAAAGGGCGAAACCGCCCGCGAATTGTGGGAACGCGCGCTGGCCCCACTCGGACAGAGATTATTGGGCGAAGTCATCGACTACGCCAAGATTCATGACACGTTGCCCGGCCGACCGCAGGACGAGCAATTTGCTACCAGCGCGCCCGGTCTTGCTGACTAGGATGCCGTCGAACAAGCGCGCGACCGCATCCGACTTCATCAGAGGCCGCAACTTCACGTTAAGCGCGCAAATAGCTGTTTTTCCGTAATTTTTGTCTGTGGTGACACGCATCAAAGTTTCACCATATTGCCCCGGCGCAATCCTCGCCCTCAAAAGGCCTTTTGAGGTCTGCACGCGTCGCGGTCCGCTCTCGCACCGAAGTCGTGTGCTCGACGCTCACTGTCACGGACGGTATGATATGTGCTCTCAGCGCCATGCGTCCGGCATTATTGGTCGGGAAGGGCTTGTGCGGGTGTCAATCAATGGTGCATATGCGAACGGTCAACTCAATGGCAATAATGCAGCACGGGGGAAGTGGAATGGAGCATCTGCGGGAGTACCATGCAGCGGCCGATATGAAGCGTCGCGGCAATAGTCTGGGCCGAAGGGCCTCTGCCCTCACCTTCGTGCGCCGGCTGGCATTGGCGGTCGCCACGTTGCTCGTCGCCTCGGTCATGGGCACGGCGAGCCACGCGCAATCGTCGGGACCGTTTGCCGGCATGGCCGGTAACTGGACCGGCGCGGGCACCGTCACGCTCGACGATGGATCGACCGAACGAATTCGCTGCCGCGCCACTTACGCTGTTGGCGCGGGCGGAAATGGTCTGCAACAGACCCTGACCTGCGCCAGCGACAGCTACAAATTCAATCTGACCAGCAACATTACCGCGCAAGGCTCCGCAGTTTCCGGAACCTGGAGCGAAACCAGCCGCAACATCAACGGCAGTATTGAGGGACGTTCCGGCGGCGGCGTTTTTCAGGTCATTGCCACCGCCCCGGGATTTTCTGCGAACCTCACATTGACGACGCGTGGCAACAAGCAGTCTGTCGTGATCAGGGCCGAGAGCCAATTCAAGGGCGCCTCGATTTCGCTGTCCCGCAGTTAAGCGCGGGATCCGCCGCGGTTCCTTCACCTCCGCCGGCAAACCGGCGGAGGTTTTTTTGCACCGTCAGCAGGCTTGATGCTTATGCGGCGGGAACGAACGCGGTGACTTCGATCTCGACCTTGGCGCGGGCATCGACGAGGCCATCGATGTAGAGCAGCGTCGAGGGTGGGAAGTTGCGCCCGAGCGTCGCGCGCCAGGCCGCGGCGATTCCGGCGCCCGCGGCCTCATATTCGCTGCGGCTGGTCAAATACCAAGTCAGGCGGACGACGTGCTCCGGTCCCGCGGCGGCCTCCGCGAGCAAACTGATAATTCGCCGCAGCGCGACAGCGACCTGCGCGGCCATATCGGGTTGATATTCGCCCTTCTCGTCACCGCCAGTTTGGCCGGCAAGCACGACCCAGCGGCCGGGGCCATCGAGAGCAACGCCGTGCGAGAAGCCGCGCGGCTTCGACCAATCGGCCGGTTGCAAAATGCGCATGAAAATCCCTCCCGGTTTTGCTTTAGATGTGCACCGCACCTGATCGAATGTCGAGCCAGAAATCCGCCGCACGCCGTGCCACACTCCGCAAGCATCCTGAAATTCGGAGATTTGGACGTTGCAAACCCCCACCAAGTCGCCGATACCGCACCGATCAGCCAACGCCTCTCACTCCCGCAACATGCCCTATTTGTTCCGCTGATGGACCGAACGCCTTCCAAACCAAAGGCCGCGCTGTGGATGGCGGGCTGGCTCAGCCTGATGCTGATCGTGGCGGTCGCCGGCCGCGAGGTCACGCGCGAATTGAACGTCTTTCAACTGATGGAGCTGCGATCCGGCCTTGGCCTTCTGATGCTCTACCCGCTCATCCGCTTGTCCGGCGGCTTCGCCGCGCTGAAAACGTCGCGCCCGCTCGCGCACGTCGCGCGCAACCTCATTCATTACGTCGCGCAACTCGGCTGGTTCTTCGCGCTGACGCTCATTCCGCTGGCACAGGTGGTGTCGATCGAATTCACGATGCCGATCTGGACCGCCATCCTGGCGGCGAGCTTCCTCGGCGAGCGCATGACGATCTGGAAGATAATCGCGATTATGCTTGGTCTGCTCGGCGTCGTCATCATCGTTCGTCCCGCGACCGGCGAGATCAATCCGGGTCAGCTGATTGCGCTTGCCGCGGCCGTGGGATTTGGCATCTCCGTCACCATGATGAAATCCCTGACGCGGACGGAGGCGACGGTCGCGATTGTATTCTGGATGCTGGTGATCCAAACGGTGGCGGGGTTCTTCCCGTCGCTCTACGCCTGGAAATGGCCTTCCCAATATGTCTGGTTCTGTGCCGTCGTGCTCGCCTTCAGCGGTACATTTTCGCACCTCTGCATGGCGCGCGCGATGTTATATGCCGACGCGACCATCGTGTTGCCGATGGATTTCCTCCGCGTTCCCCTCACGGCTGCCGCTGGCTGGCTGATTTATGGGGAACGGCTGGATGCCCTTACCGTTCTTGGCGCGATCCTCATCCTCGCCGGAAATCTTTTGAACCTGAAACCCGCCGCCCCTGCGCCGGCGCGGGCAGAAACCTGAACGCCACGGACCGCGTTGCGGGTACCCTGCCAAAACAAAATTTGAGCAGGCTGCACCGGTTTTTCTCAAGCGCAGTGTGGTTTTTTCGTGTAATCATCAAGGCAGCTTGCAGCCTAGGAAAGATCGATTCCATTTGGGGATTCCCAAGATGCGCTACCTCACCATCATACTTTCCCTGATTTGCATTTTGGCCACCGCACACACGGCAAAAGCCGACAGACGCGTGGCTTTCGTGGTCGGTAACGGCGCGTACAAGAATGTCGCGCAGTTACCCAATCCGCCGATCGATGCCAAGGCGATGGCGAGCATCCTGCGCAATGTCGGCTTTGACGTTGTCGAGGGCACCAATCTCACCCGAGACAAGATGACCGAGCGGCTGCTCGAATTCGGCAAGAAGGCGCAAGGCGCCGACGTGGCGGTGTTTTTCTACGCCGGTCATGGCATCGCCATCAGCGGCACCAATTACCTGCTGCCCGTCGATGCCGACATCAAATCCGAAATGGACGTCAAGCTCGGCAGCGCGATCAATGTCGACCTCACGCTCGACCAGACCATGGGCGATGCGAAGGTGAAGCTGGTGTTCCTGGATGCCTGCCGCGACAACCCGTTTGCCGCGAAGATCAAGTCGAATTCGACCCGCAGTGTTTCGGTGCAACAGGGGCTTGCGGAGATGAAGTCCGGCGAAGGTACGCTGATAGCGTTTGCCACCGGTCCCGGGCAAACCGCGCTCGATGGCCAGGAAGGGACCAACAGTCCCTTCACCCGCGCCCTTATCGCGCATATCACTCAGCCCGGCATCGAGATCCAGCAGGCGATGACCGAGGTCCGCGCCCAGGTCAACGAAGAGACCAACAAGGGTCAGCTGCCCTGGGGGCACACCAATTTGATCGGCTCGGTCTTTTTGAACCCGGCTGCCGCGCCTCCGGCCAATGCGGCCGCGCCGGCGGCGGCACCCGCGACCGTCGCCTCGATCTCGGGCACGAACGACGTCGAACTCGAATTTTGGCGCTCGGTCAAAGAATCCAACAAGCCGGAGGAGCTCAACGCCTATCTGACCACCTACCCCAACGGTCAGTTCAAATCGCTGGCGCTTGCGAGGATCGCAGCGCTTGAGAACGGTCCTTCGACCACGACCCGCAACCTCACGGCAGGCGTCGACCCCGCCACCTTCACCGAGGAGGCCAACCAGACCACCGAAGACCAGATCGGCCTCGACAAGGGCCAGCGGCGCGACGTGCAGCGCCGGCTGACCGGTCTTGGTTTCGATACCAAGGCGACGGGTAAATTCGACGAAGAAACCCGCGCCGTGATCGCGCGCTGGCAGGTGGCGCGCAGTTACCCCAAGAGCGGCTACCTCAACAAGCTCCAGCACAAGGCGCTGCTCGCTGAAATCGTCGTGACGACCCAATCAGGTTCCAGCGACGATTCCGATCACAAGCGTAGCGGCGGCGGTGGAAGCCGTCGAAGCAGCGGTGGTGGCGGTGGTGGCGGTGGTGGTGGCGGTGGAAATCCCGGCGCTTTCCTCGGGGGCATGGTGGGCGGAATGATGGGCGGCATGTTCCGCCGCTGATCGCTGCCTGGTCTCCGACAACCAACGGATCAACAGAATGCCCGGGTCATCCCGGGCCTTCTATGTCCTGCCCAATCTATTTGGTGCACTCGGCATATCCGTCCGTCAACTTCACCATCTTGTCCTCGTGCGACGTCAAAAGGCACATTTCGACCTCCTTGCCGGCCGGAACCGGCTTGGCGCAGCTGATGTGCGGATTGTTGTTGTAACGGCTGGTCGAAAATCTGCAGTTCACCATGCAGGAGGCGTTGCTGCTCAGTGTATTCGTCACCGTAATGCTGGCGACTTCAGCGCCGGGTAAAATGACGCATTTGAAAGGCACCGGTTCTGCCGCGGCGGACGCTGTGAAGAATCCGCTCACCAATGCTAAACAGGAAATAGTGGATCGCGCACCCATGAAGCTTGCCAGGGCTATTTCCCTGCCGCCTTTCTCAATGCGTCGTTGATCCGCTCCTGCCAGCCGCTCCCGCCCTCCTGGAAGTGAGCAAGCACATCCTGATCGATCCGCAGCGAGACCAGTTCCTTTACGCCGGGAAGCGCAACCTGCTTCGGCGGCGGCTCCGGCGCCTTCTTGGTCATCTTCTTGAACGCCGCCTCGGCTTCGGTGCGGGCGTCGTTCAGGGTTCGTGGACGTCTTGGCTGATCGGGCACGGTTAGATTCCTTCGAACAGGGCAGTCGAGAGATACCGCTCGGAGAACGAAGGCACTATGGCCAGGATGGTCTTGCCGGCGTTTTCCGGCCGCTTACCGATCGCAAGCGCCGCGGCGATCGCAGCCCCCGAGGAGATGCCTCCGGGAATGCCTTCGTTGCGGGCCAACGCGCGCGCAGTTTCGATCGCGGTCGCACTGTTGATCTTGACGATCTCGTCGATGACGGAACGATCGAGAATGTCCGGAATGAACCCGGCACCAATTCCCTGGATCTTGTGGGGCGAATGCTGGCCGCCGGAAAGCACCGGGCTCTCCTCGGGCTCGACGGCCACGACTCGCAGCGAAGGCTTGCGAGGCTTCAGCACCTGCCCCACGCCCGTGATCGTGCCGCCGGTGCCGACGCCTGCGACGAAAACGTCGATATTGCCCCCTGTATCGTTCCAGATTTCTTCGGCGGTGGTGCGTCGATGAATTTCCGGATTGGCGAGGTTCTTGAACTGCTGCGGCATGACGGCATTAGGCGTGGTGCGTACCAATTCTTCCGCGGTCGCGATCGATCCCTTCATGCCCTGGGCGGCCGGCGTCAGAACGATTTCGGCGCCAAGGAACGCCAGCATCTTTCGTCGCTCGATCGACATCGATTCCGGCATGACGAGCTTCAGCCGGTATCCCCGCGAGGCGGCGACGAAGGCCAGAGCAATCCCGGTATTTCCCGATGTCGGCTCGATCAGCACGGTATCGGCGTTGATCAAGCCGGCTTTTTCCATCGCCACGATCATCGCCGCACCGATGCGGTCCTTCACGCTCACTGCTGGATTGAAATATTCGAGCTTCGCGAGAATGGTCGCGTTCGATCCATGCTGCTGCGGTAGTTTTCGCAAGCGTACAATCGGCGTATCGCCGATCGCATCCACGACGCTTTCGAAGACGCGGCCCCGTCCCGGACGCTGCACTGCACTCTGGGCTGACGATGCATCCATAGTACCTCCTTCCGACCGCACTCTATCGTGCATTTGGGGGTTTCATCCATTAGGGGCTGGCGCGTTCTGCAACGCAAGCCCGAATGTGCGCGCAAAAATTCGCTGCACTGCAAAATTTGAAATTCCTCCCAATAACTTAAAACCAACGCATTTGTGTTGTGAGATTGCAAAGAAGCTAGTGTAGTTTTTCGGCATGTTCGGATCACAAGGAGGTCACGATGCCAGCAATCGCTGAAGTCCTGCCCACCGTATTGCATACCCGCGATCCCCGCGGTTGTGACCTGCCGACCTGCCCGGTTTGCGCCGATTCCATGGTCGCTGCGGAAGCGTCGGCCTATCTGGCTGAAAACATCATCAGCTATCTCTGGACCTGCGATACCTGCGGTTATGGCTTTGTGACCAAGCATTCGCTCAAGCGTATGGTCTGTAACTAAGTTCAGCTCGTTGTCGGCAGCCGATCTGAGGCAGGCGCTTTGCGCCTGTCGCGAAGAAACCTATTGGGCGATTCCTAATGAACGTGGCCGTCCTGGCTCGAAACAATGTCTAGCGCGGGGCCATATCGCCCTTCGCCCACTCTGCGCGCGTGCGTTCACGGAAACTTGCAAAGGTCCCTTGTGAGATCGCCTGCCTGATATCGTCCATCAGGCACTGGTAAAAGGCGATGTTGATTTCCGACAACAGCATTGCGCCCAACGTCTCGCCGGATCTGACGAGATGATGGAGATAGGCGCGCGAGTAGCTGCGCGTCGAAGGCCAGGAACTCTCTTCGTCGAGCGGCCGGGGATCGTCGGCGTGGCGGGCGTTGCGCAGATTGATCTGGCCAAAGCGCGTGAACGCCATGCCATGACGCCCGTTGCGGGTCGGCATCACGCAATCGAACATGTCGACGCCACGCGCAACCGCCTCCAGGATATCGTCGGGCGTGCCGACACCCATCAAATACCGCGGACGATCCGAGGGAAGGATCGGCGCGACCTCCTCGATCATCGCGAGCATGACCGGCTGCGGCTCGCCGACCGCAAGCCCGCCGATCGCATAACCATGAAAGCCGATCTCCACTAAGGCCGCGCGCGCTGGCCTGGCGCAGCTCGGGCACGTCGCCGCCCTGTGCGATGCCAAACAGCATATAGCCGGACGGCGCGGTCTCGAAGGCGCGCTTGCTCCGCTCGGCCCAGCGCAAAGAGAGTTGCATCGCACGCTCGATGTCGCTGCGATCGGCCGGCAGCCTGACGCATTCGTCCATCTGCATCGCGATATCGGAGCCGAGGAGACGTTGCACCTCGATCGAACGCTCTGGCGACAATTCCACCATGGCGCCGTCAATGTGAGAGCGAAAGGTGACCGCCCGTTCGCCGACCTTGCGCAGTTCGGACAGTGACATGACCTGGAATCCGCCGGAATCGGTCAACATCGGGCCATTCCAGCCTGTGAAGACCTGCAGGCCGCCGAGCGCGGCGATGCGCTCGGCGCCAGGCCGCAGCATCAGGTGATAGGTGTTGCCGAGCACGATATCGGCGCCGGCATCGCGCACCTCGCGCCAATGCATACCCTTCATGGCACCGGCCGTTCCGACGGGCATGAAGGCCGGTGTTCGGACCACGCCATGAGGCGTGGTCAATTGCCCCGTGCGAGCCTGCCCGTCACAACCCAGCAGTTGAAAATGATTGGCTGATGTCATCCCGTGGATTTATCACGAAAAAGCAGGCAGGCATCCCCGTAGGAATAGAACCGGTAGCCTTGCTGGATGGCATGGGCATAGGCCCGCTTCATGGTCTCAAGCCCGCTGAACGCCGACACCAGCATGAACAGCGTCGAGCGTGGCAGATGAAAATTGGTCAGGAGAATATCGACCGCGCGAAAACGATATCCTGGCGTAATGAAGATCGCGGTCTCGTCGCTGAATGGCGCTATCGTGCCGTCCGGCGCGGCCGCGCTCTCAAGGAGACGCAGCGAGGTGGTGCCGACGGCGACGATGCGGCCGCCCTTGGCGCGCGCGGCATTGAGAGCATCGGCGGTGGCGCGCGAGATCGCGCCCCATTCGGAATGCATCTTGTGAGCGCTGGTATCCTCGACTTTGACTGGCAGGAAGGTCCCTGCCCCGACATGCAGGGTTATCCGATGAAGTGCAACGCCGCGCCGGTTGAGCGCAGCCTCCAGAGCGGGCGTAAAATGCAACCCTGCCGTAGGGGCTGCGACGGCACCTTCACTTGCGGCGAACATGGTCTGATAGTCAGAAGCGTCGCGCTCGTCGGGAGCACGGCGGGAGGCGATGTAAGGCGGCAAAGGCGGGCTGCCGAGGTCGGCGATGGCGGAATCGAGCGCGGGCCCGTGAAATGAAAACGACAGCGTGACCGCGCCGTCCTCGCCCTTGTTTTCGACCTCGGCGTCGAGATGGCCAAGCAGGCAGACCTTCCCTTCATTTCCGAAACGGACCACGTCGCCTTGCGACAGCTTTTTGGCGGGTCTAACCAGCGCCTGCCAGCGCGAAGCGTCGAGCCGCTTCATCAGGGTCGCCTCGATCTTCGGTTCCGTTTCACGGCCGATGCGGCGACCTTTGAGCTGGGCAGATATCACCCTGGTGTCGTTGACCACCAGCTGGTCGCCGGGCTCGAGCAACAATGGAAGCTCGGAAACGACGCGATCGCGCAAGGCAGCGCCGGGCTGAACGATCAGCATCCGCGCGGAATCCCGCGGGCTTGCCGGACGCAAGGCGATGTTGTCGGCCGGTAGCTCGAAGTCGAAGAGATCGGTGCGCATGGGCGCGATGCGCTCCCAGCTTTATCGTACAAGGTCATTCCGGAGGCTCCGCGAAGCGGGGCAATCCGGAATCTCGAGATTGCGGGTCCGCGCTTTGCGCGTCCCGGAATGACGGTTGGCGTTACGCCGCGTCCAGCGCCATATGCGCCTTGACGATCTTGTCCGGGTCTCTGACCGGCTCGCCGCGCTTGATCTTGTCGACGTTCTCCATGCCGGACGACACCTTGCCCCAAACCGTGTACTGGCTGTTGAGGAACGGCGCATCGTCGAAGCAAATGAAGAACTGACTGTCGCCGGAATCCGGATTTGTGGCGCGAGCCATCGACGTGGTGCCGCGCACATGCGGTTCCTTGTTGAACTCGGCCTTGAGCTTCTTGCCGGAACCGCCGGTGCCCGTGCCCTGAGGGCAGCCGGTCTGCGCCATGAAACCGTCGATCACGCGGTGGAACACGATGCCGTCGTAAAAACCCTCGCGCACGAGTTCCTTGATCCGCGCGACGTGGTTTGGCGCAAGATCCGGCCGCATTTCGATGGTGACACGCCCCTGCGTGGTGTCGAGGATTAAAGTATTTTCGGTGTCAGCCATGCTCTTCTCTCTACAGGTTTGGGTGGAAGTTTCCGGTTGTGAAATTGAACGGCAAAAGGCCGACCAGCGACGGCGCCGGCCAATCCTTCTGTAAATGGCATCGGTGTGCAGCGCTGCAATGCCTCCATGACCGCGATCCGGTACATCAGCCGGTCATTGTCGTCAGCCTGTTCCGATTCATAGGTGATGCGAGGATGGCCAAGGATCTCGCCGGCGCGGTTGAAACTCACGACCACCGTGATGTCGATGTCGGGATTGGCGCGTGACGGCGGCTTCCAGCAGGTCCTCAATCTCACATAGATGTCGCGAATGGTGTTGAGCTGCGCCGGTTCCGCCGGAGCCAGGGTTGAGCACGCGACCAGAAGCACCGCCGCAAGCCATACCCGCTGACGGCTGGTCCGGTCCGCCACGGATCACTTGATGTCGGATGCGACTTGAACCTTCACCATCTTGTCGGGATCGGTGACGGCACCACCGGCCGATCCGGGCGAGGCTTTCTTGAGCTTGTCGACCACGTCCATGCCCTGCACCACTTCGCCGATCACGGTGTATTGGCCATCCAGTGGCGCGCCATCTGCGAACATGATGAAGAACTGCGAATTGGCGGAATCGACGCTGTCGCCCTTCCGCGCCATGCCGACAATGCCGCGCTTGAAGTGCACGTTGGAGAATTCCTGCTTCAGGTTCGGATATTTCGATCCGCCGGTTCCGTTGAAATTCTGGCCGTCGCCGGTCTGCGCCATGAAGCCGTCCATCACGCGGTGGAACGGAACGTTGTTGTAGAAACCCTCGCGCGCGAGCTGTTTGATCCGCTCGGCATGCTGCGGGGCGAGATCCGTCCGCAGCTTGATGACGATCCGCCCCTGCGTGGTGTCGATGACGATCGCATTCTGCTTGTCGAGACCGGCGGGAAGTGGCTGTGCGACGGCTGGCAGGGCGCAGATCAGCGCGGCGAGAACGGCGAAGATTCGGATCATGAAGGCTCCAACTGGGATGAAGAGTTAGCGGGTAAATTTGGTCTTGAGGCGCTTGGCGACCGCCTTGGGGACGAAGTTCGCGACATCTCCCCCCATGCCCGCGATCTGACGCACCAGTGTGGCGGTGATCGGGCGAACTGTCGGCGAAGCCGGCAGGAACACCGTGCGGACCTGCGGCGCCATGGTCTCGTTCATGCCGGCGATCTGCATTTCATAGTCAAGGTCGGTGCCGTCCCGCAGACCGCGAATGAGGATCGTCGCTTTCGCCCGCTTCGCCGCTGTCACGGTGAGGTCGTCGAACGTCGTGCAGTCGAATTCGCACCCGGCAGCGGCCGTTACGGGCTCGAACACCTCGCGTACCATCGCAAGGCGCTCTTCCACCGAAAACAGGGGGGTTTTCCCGGGATGGAGGCCGATCGCGACCACCAGCCGGTCACACAGGGCGACGGCCTGCCGGACCACGTCCAGGTGGCCATTGGTAACGGGGTCGAATGAGCCGGGATAAAGCGCGATGCGGGGCATAAACCCGTCTACCCCGCCCCGGCCGGGCCCGCAAGCCGATCGGGTTCCGGCTGCCGGTGCCAGACGCCGAACCGCAATTTTTACTCGGCCTTTGAACCAGTTCCGGGGTTGGCGAGTCTCCCCAAGGCCAGCTTTGTTTCGTCCTCGACCGGGCAACGAAACAAAACAGTGCCGGGACGAAACCACTTTTGCGCTTGGCGAAGAAGTCCGGAAACCGGGGCTTTGTATCCGTTAACCAAGACGAGGGGCCGCCAAGGCCCTGTGACAGGGGACCGTCATGATCAAAGCTCTTTCCGCCATCGCTATTGCTGCGTTTGTCGCTGCCGCCCTCGCCGTTCTGCCGGGGTTTGCCCCCGAAGTCGAAGCCAGTGTGCCGCACGCCCTTGCCAAGGGCGACCGGCTCGACATCCGCCCGATCGGGCGCGATTGCTCCGAGCAGACCTGGCCGCATTTCGAAGCCTCTTGCCTGCGAGTCGCAGGTTCAAAGACCACGACGATCCGCCAGGCCCGTCTGGTCACCGCCGACCGCACGCCATAAGGCGGTGAGCCGCTCCAGATCCAATGCCTAATCGAAGTTGAAGTGGAGGCCGGGCGGGCGCCTAGCCTCCATTGCCATTTCCATTGCCGCCCTCGGCGTCCTCGCCGATGTGCTCGACCGACACCACATGCTCGTCCTCGGCGGTGTCGAACACGATGACGCCTTGGGTCGATCGGCCGGCGATGCGGATGCCTTCCACCGGGCAACGGATCAATTGGCCGTTGTCGGTCACCAGCATGATCTGGTCGGAATCCTCGACCGGGAACGAGGCCACCAGCTTGCCGTTGCGGTTATTCACCGACATCGCCACGATGCCCTTCCCGCCGCGGCCGGTGGTCCGGTACTCGTAGGACGAGGTGCGCTTGCCGTATCCGTTCACAGAGACCGTCAACACCACCTGTTCTTGCGCCGACATCTCGACATAGCGTTCGGAGCTGAGCTGAATGCTGGTTGAGGTCTCCTCGGTATCGGCTTCCGCGCCCTCCTCGGCGCCGTCACCGGCAACCGCGCGGCGCATTTTCAGGTAGGCCGACCGCTCATCGGAGGTCGCCTCGACGTGGCGCAGGATCGCGAGCGAAATCAACTTGTCGCCTTTGGGCAGAGCGATACCGCGCACGCCCATCGAGGTCCGTCCCGAAAATACCCGCACGTCGGTCACGGGGAAGCGGATGCACTGGCCGCCGGCAGCCGTCAACAGCACGTCGTCGCGCTCGGTGCAGATCTGCACGTCGACAATCGCCTCGTCGTCGTCGAGTTTCATGGCGATGATGCCGGAACGGCGGACGTCGACGAAGTCGGACAATTTGTTGCGGCGGACATTGCCGCCGGTGGTGGCAAACATCACGTCGAAATTGCCCCAGGACGATTCATCCTCGGGCAGCGGCATGATTGTGGTGATGCGCTCGCCCTGTTCCAACGGCAGGATGTTGATCATGGCCTTGCCGCGGGCGTTCGGCGCCGCCATGGGCAGCCGCCAGACCTTCTCCTTGTAGACCTGTCCGCGCGAGGAGAAGAACAGGACCGGGGTGTGCGTGGAAGCCACGAACAGACGGCTGACGAAATCCTCGTCGCGGGTCTGCATACCCGCTCGTCCCTTGCCGCCGCGCCGCTGCGCGCGGTAGGCCGACAGCGGCACGCGCTTGACGTAGCCGGCATGCGAGACGGTGACCACCATATCCTCGCGCTGGATCAGGTCTTCGTCCTCGACCTCGCCCTCCTGCTCGATGATGACGGTCTTGCGTGGCGTGGCGAACTCCGACTTCACGTCGGCAAGCTCGGTCTTGATGATGGCCTGGACGCGCGCACGCGAGCGCAGGATGTCGAGATAGTCGGCGATTTCGACCGCGAGCTTGTCGAGTTCCTCTGAAATCTCCTCGCGTCCGAGCGCGGTGAGCCGCTGCAGCCGCAGATCGAGAATGGCCTTGGCCTGCTCCATCGACAGCCGCGCGGTGCCGTCTGCGGCAAGGCGGTGACGGGGGTCGTCGATCAGCGTGATCATGGCCGCGACATCCTTGGCCGGCCAGTCGCGCGACATTAACGTTTCGCGCGCGGCATTGGGATCGGGCGAGGTGCGGATCACACGAATGATCTCGTCGATATTGGCGACAGCGATGGCGAGACCGACCAGGATGTGGGCGCGGTCGCGCGCCTTGTTGAGCAGGAACTTGGTCCGCCGCGTCACCACCTGTTCGCGGAAGGCGATGAACAGCGTCAGCAGGTCCTTCAGGTTCATCAGCTGCGGCCGGCCGGCGTCGAGCGCCACCATGTTGGCGCCGAAATTGGTCTGCAGCGGCGTGAAGCGATAGAGCTGGTTCAGCACGACATCCGGAACCGCATCGCGCTTGAGCTCGACGACGACGCGGAAACCTTGCCGGTCGGATTCGTCGCGCAGGTCGGAAATGCCCTCGATCTTCTTCTCGCGCACCAGTTCGGCGATGCGCTCGACCATGGTGGCCTTGTTCACCTGATAGGGAATTTCGGTGACGACGATCGCCTCGCGGTCCTTGCGGATGGTGTCGATCGAGACCTTGCCGCGCATCACGATCGAGCCGCGGCCGAGGTGATAGGCCGAGCGGATGCCCTGACGGCCGAGGATGATGCCGCCGGTCGGAAAATCCGGGCCGGGAATGATGTTGATGAGTTCGTCGATGGAAAGACCGGGATTGTCGATCAGCGCGACGCAGGCATCGATCACCTCGCCGAGATTGTGCGGCGGGATGTTGGTGGCCATGCCGACCGCGATGCCGCCGGCGCCGTTGACCAACAGGTTCGGAAATTTCGCGGGCAGAACCGTCGGTTCACGATCCTTGTCGTCGTAATTGGCCTGGAAATCGACGGTGTCCTTGTCGATGTCGTCGAGCAGGGACTGCGCGATCTTGGTCAGACGCGATTCCGTGTAACGCATGGCGGCCGGCATATCGCCGTCCACCGAGCCAAAATTGCCCTGCCCGTCGATCAAGGGCACGCGCATGGAGAAATCCTGCGCCATGCGCACTAGCGCGTCATAGACAGACTGATCGCCGTGAGGATGGTACTTACCGATGACGTCGCCGACCGTGCGCGCCGACTTGTTATGCGATTTATTCCATTCGAACCCGTTCTCGTACATCGCATAGAGGATGCGGCGATGAACCGGCTTCAGACCATCGCGCGCATCCGGCAGCGCCCGCGCCACGATCACGCTCATGGCGTAGTCGAGATAGGAGCGCTTCATCTCGTCGAGAATGGATACGGGACGAATATCGGAAGGGCCCGGCGGCTCTCCGGGCTTGGTATCTTCAGTGTCAGACAAGGGGAAAATCCGGTCGATTCTTGTTGAGAATCATATAGCGCATCGTGGCGTTGGAAACCACCCTTAACTGATTTTGGGAAGTGGTTTTTCCTTTCGTTTTTCCAGAGACTTAGGCCGCAGCGCCGAGGTCGTTTTGGCCACCCAAAACGTGTCGTCGGAAGCGGTGCGGGAACACGCCATTTCCGCGCCCGAACCGCTGCAAGAAAATTGATCTATTGGCCGAACACGACGGCGTGCATGATCCGTCCCGGCATCAAGGTGAACAGGCCCGCGATCACAAGCGCGCCGGAGAAAACCGAGATCATGATCCGGCGATGATCGGCGAGCCGATGTCGATGTGCACGCCATACACCGAGCGGAACGGTGATCAGCACGAAAATCGACAGCAAATGGATCGGGCTCCACGGCCCCACAAGCCTGATCTCGTGAATCCAGAACGAGCTGATCGCAACGGCCAGCATCAGCAGGCTCCAGATCCAGCCCACCGTGCGATGAGGCAGCGTCCCCTTGGGGGCCGCAAACTGGAAGACGCCAAGCACAAAGGCTGCCATCGCCGCGAAAGCATGAACGGGGATCGCACGTGCGGCATCAAGCAACGGTGCGAGGCTCATCGGCGAGGCTCTTCACATCCCCGATTGGGCAGGCTCGTTTCGACCCCGGCTCCGGCGACTTCCACAGTAATTCCAATGATCTACTTTAGGTTCGCCCTCAGAACGGAATATCGTCGTCCATGTCGCTGTTGCGAGCGCCCGCCGCGACCGCCCGCCGCGGTGCGCCGCTTGAGGGGCCGCCGGCGCCAAAATCACCGCCCTGATCGTCGGATCCAACGCTACTGCCACCGCCGCCGCGGCCGTCGAGCATGGTCAGGTTCGAGTTGAATCCTTGCAGCACCACCTCGGTCGAATATTTCTCGGCGCCGCTCTGATCGGTCCATTTGCGCGTCTGCAACTGGCCTTCGATGTAAACCTTGGCGCCCTTCTTCAGATATTGTTCTGCGACCTTGCAAAGTCCCTCATTGAAGATGACGACCCGGTGCCATTCGGTCTTTTCCTTGCGCTCGCCGGTTGCCTTGTCGCGCCAGGTTTCGGAGGTCGCGACACTGAGATTGGCGATCGGGCGCCCGTCCTGGGTGCGCCGGATTTCGGGGTCCTTGCCGAGATTTCCGACCAAAATCACCTTGTTTACGCTGCCTGCCATCGCCGCTCTCCACTCTCGTCACTGGACTAACCCGGTCCGGCCACGCCATCGCCGGGGCCCGGGTTGCCGCTCCCAAATGTCATCTCGCGCAGACCCTATACGCTCGCCCGTCCGCCGCGCCGCCGGATCGGCGGTTATCCACATATAGCATCTCGGCTCGCTAATGTTCCAGTTTTGTTCCCTATGTCTGGCACCTGGCGGCCGGCGATCCCTCTTAAGGGACCCAAAGGGTCGATATTTTACCCTCGAGCCGTTGCGCCGGGTCCCACGAAAGACCTTGTAATTCATCAACTTCGCAACGATCCACTTCGTCCCCGAGTGTTGCATTTCGGAGACGGCCTCCGCACCGCGATCAGGCTATAAATAGCCCAAATTAGGACCGCTGCGCGGCCACAAGTCGAGGCGAACGCTTCCGGAAAAAATGAAGCGGACGAAAGAGGCCGGAGAGAATTCGATGAAGAAGTTTCTGCTTGGTGTTGTTGGTCTCGCCGTGATCGGGATCGCTGCGCCTGCGGTTGCTGCTGATCTCCCGGCGCAGACCTACAAAGCAGCGCCCCTCATGATCCCGGCCGCCTACGACTGGAGCGGCGTCTATGTCGGTGCCAACGGTGGTTGGGGCACTGCGAACCGTTGCTTCGACTTGATCACCGCGACCGGTACTTTTGTCTCCGCCGACGGATGTCACGGCACTTCGGGCGGTGTAGCCGGCGGTCAAATCGGTTTTCGCATGCAGACCGGCTCTTGGGTGTATGGATTTGAGTTCCAGGGTGACTGGGCCAATCTCAAAGGAAGCAGCATCAGCCTCAGCAACACCGTGAACACCAATCGCTCCCGCATCGATGCATTCGGTCTGTTCACCGGACAAGTCGGCTATGCCTTCAACACGGCCCTGCTCTATTTGAAGGGCGGCGCGGCCGTTGTTGCCGACCGCAACGACATCCTCGCCGGCGGCGTCGTTGTGGCGACGTCCCCAGGTGACAACCGTTGGGGCGGCACGATCGGCGGCGGTGTGGAATTCAGCTTCGCCCCGAACTGGTCGGCGGCAGTCGAATACGATCATCTGTTCATCGCCAACAACACCACCACGTTCACGACCCTGACCACGGGTACGGTTTTCAGCACTGACCGCGCTCGCGGCGATGCCGATATGGTCACCGTTCGCGTCAACTACCGTTGGGGCGGCCCGGTCGTCGCAAAGTACTGATCGCGACTTGAGCGTTTGGGATTGAAGCGGCCGGCCTCGCGCCGGCCTTTTTATTGGCGTCCTGCTGCCTCCTGTTGCCACTGCGCTTTCTTTGACGTGTTTTCGTGAGCCGAACCGGTCCCGGCTTCGCCTGAAACGCCACGCGGCAACAAACCGTTGATGATTCGAAACGGGCACTGGAAATCCGCGCCCGTTCTTCCTATGTTCCGACAGCACTCATTGGCGTCTGATCGCATATTCCCGCGATGCGCGCCCGAACGCGGCGCGTGATCCGCGCATTTGGAAATGCCGATATGGACGAAGTGATCAGGGCGAAGCGCCAGCAGAGTGCGAGCAGCCTGCGCGCGATCAGCATTCGCGGCGCGCGCGAGCACAATCTCAAGAACATCGATGTCGAGATCCCCCGCGACAAGCTCGTGGTCTTCACGGGATTATCCGGTTCCGGCAAATCCTCGCTCGCCTTCGACACCATCTACGCCGAGGGACAGCGACGTTACGTCGAATCGCTGTCGGCCTATGCGCGCCAATTCCTGGAGATGATGCAGAAGCCCGATGTCGACCAGATCGACGGGCTGTCGCCGGCAATTTCCATCGAGCAAAAGACCACCTCGAAGAATCCGCGTTCGACCGTTGGCACGGTGACCGAGATCTACGATTACATGCGGCTGTTGTGGGCGCGCGTCGGCGTGCCCTATTCGCCGGCAACGGGCCTGCCGATCGAGAGCCAGATCGTCTCGCAGATGGTCGATCGTGTCCTGGCGCTGCCCGAAGGCACGCGGCTCTATCTGCTGGCGCCGGTCGTGCGTGGCCGCAAGGGTGAGTACAAGAAGGAGCTCGCCGAATATCTGAAAAAGGGCTTTCAACGGGTCAAGATCGACGGCACCTTCCACGAGCTCGCCGAGGCACCCGCGCTCGACAAGAAATTCCCGCACGATATCGACGTAGTGGTGGACCGCATCGTGGTGCGGGCCGATATCGGCCAACGGCTGGCCGAAAGCTTTGAGACCGCGCTCAAGATCGCCGAAGGTCTCGCGGTGATCGAATACGCCGACGCGCCGGCGGCACCGGCGGCCGACGACAAGAAAAAGACCGCGAAGATCCACGACAAGAGCGGGCCGGAGCGAATTCTGTTCTCGGAAAAATTCGCCTGCCCGGTTTCCGGCTTCACCATTCCGGAGATCGAGCCGCGGCTGTTCTCCTTCAACAATCCCTACGGCGCCTGCCCGGCCTGCGGCGGGCTCGGCATCGAGCAGCATGTCGACGAGGATCTCGTCATTCCCGACAAGGAACTGACACTGCGCAAGGGCGCGATCGCGCCCTGGGCCAAATCGTCATCGCCTTATTACATCCAGACCCTGACCGCGCTCGGCAAATTCTACAAGTTCACGCTCGACACCAAGTGGAAGGACCTGCCGAAGAAGACGCAAACCGCGATCCTGCACGGCTCCGGCGAAGACGAGATCAAATTCTCTTACGAAGACGGCGTGCGGTCCTACGACACCAAGAAGCCGTTCGAAGGCGTCGTCACCAATATCGATCGCCGCTACCGCGAGACCGAGAGCGAGTGGGCGCGCGAAGAACTGGTGAAATTCTTCTCCGACGTTCCTTGCGACGCCTGCCACGGCTATCGGCTCAAGCCCGAGGCGCTTTGCGTCAAGATCGCCGGCAAGCATATCGGTGAAATCTCCGAATTGTCGGTGCGTCGCGCCGGCGAATGGTTCGAGACCGTGCCGAAGGCGCTCAACGCGCAGCAGAACGAGATCGCGGCGCGCGTCTTGAAGGAAATCCGCGAGCGGCTGTCGTTCCTGCTCGATGTCGGCCTCAATTACCTGACGCTGTCGCGCGCCTCGGGCACGCTGTCCGGCGGCGAGAGCCAGCGCATCCGGCTTGCCTCGCAGATCGGCTCGGGCTTGACCGGCGTGCTCTATGTACTCGACGAGCCCTCGATCGGCCTGCATCAGCGCGACAATGCGCGGCTTCTCGACACGCTGAAGCGGCTGCGCGATCTCGGCAACACCGTGATCGTGGTCGAGCACGACGAGGACGCGATCCGTCTCGCCGATCACGTGCTCGACATCGGCCCCGGCGCCGGCATGCATGGCGGCGAGATCGTCGCGCAAGGCACGCCCGCCGACATCATGCGCAACCCGAATTCGCTGACCGGAAAATACCTCACCGGCGAATTGTCGGTGGAAATCCCCGAGCGGCGGCCGCCGAACCATCGCCGGACCATCAAGGTCGTCAACGCGCGCGGCAACAACTTAAAGAACGTCTCGGCGGAAATTCCGCTCGGGCTTTTCACCTGCGTCACCGGCGTCTCCGGCGGCGGCAAGTCGACGCTTCTGATCGACACGCTCTACAAGGCGATCGCGCGCAAGCTCAACAACGCCAGCGAAGGCGCCGCCCCCCACGACCGCATCGAGGGCCTGGAGCATATCGACAAGATCATCGACATCGACCAGTCGCCGATCGGCCGCACCCCGCGCTCGAATCCGGCGACCTATACCGGCGCGTTCACGCCGATCCGCGAATGGTTTGCCGGCCTGCCCGAGGCCAAAGCGCGCGGCTACGAGCCCGGACGTTTTTCATTCAACGTCAAAGGCGGCCGCTGCGAGGCCTGTGAGGGCGACGGCGTCATCAAGATCGAGATGCACTTCTTGCCGGACGTCTACGTCACCTGCGATGTCTGCAAGGGCAAGCGCTACAACCGCGAGACGCTGGAAGTGCTGTTCAAGGGCAAGTCGATCGCCGACGTGCTGGACATGACGGTGGAGGAAGCCGCCGAATTCTTCAAGGCGGTGCCGCGCGTGCGCGAAACTTTCAAGACGCTGCACCGCGTCGGCCTCGACTACATCCATGTCGGCCAGCAGGCCACCACGCTCTCGGGCGGCGAAGCCCAGCGCGTCAAACTGGCCAAAGAGCTGTCGAAGCGCGCCACCGGCCGCACGCTTTACATCCTGGACGAGCCGACCACCGGCCTGCATTTCCACGATGTGAAGAAACTTCTGGAGGTGCTGCACGAGCTGGTGTCGCAGGGCAACACGGTGGTGGTGATCGAGCACAATCTCGAGGTGATCAAGACCGCGGACTGGGTGATCGACCTCGGCCCCGAAGGCGGCGACGGCGGCGGCGAAATCGTAGCCTGGGGGCCGCCGGAGGACATCGTGAAAGCGCCGCGAAGCTATACGGGAAAGTTCCTGGCGCCGGTGCTGGCGAAGGCCGGGAAGCGACGGAAGAGTGGAACTAGCGAGGCGGCGGAGTGATAATCACTCCGCCATCACCCCTTCCACAAACCCCGCCGGGTCGCCGCAGAACTCGCGTATGACCTTGAAATGGTCAGTCTGTTCGACGGTCACGGGCTCGAGCCCATATTTCGACAGCCGCAGCAGGCGCGCGTTGGGATAGGCCATCAGGACAGGCGAATGCGTGGCCATCACGACCTGGCAGATCGTGGAATCCTCCATCCGCCGCATCAGCTTCAAGAATTCGATCTGGCGCGCGGGCGACAGCGCCGATTCCGGCTCGTCGAAAATGAAGATGCCCTGCCGCTGGCAACGCTCCTCGAAGAAGCGCAAGAAGCCTTCGCCGTGCGAATGCGAGAGGAAATCCGGAGGAGGGCCGCTGCACGGTTCGCGGGCGGCTTCATCCAGATATCGCGCGACCGAGAAAAAGCTCTCGGCGCGAAAGAACCAGCCGTTGGTGATCTTCGGCAACCAGCTCGCGCGTAGCGCGTTCGATAGTTCCCCACCCATCTTCTCGATCGCCCTGGAGTGATCGACCGGCATATAACCCTTGCCGCCGCCCGCCTCGTCATATCCGGCGAGCACGGCGATCCCCTCAAGCAAAGTGGATTTGCCGGAACCGTTTTCGCCGACAATGATGGTGATCGGGCGATCGAAGCCCAGTTCGAAATCGTCCTTGAGAAATGGCAGGCAGAACGGATAAGCCTTGCGATCGACGATGCGCGAGGCATCGAGCCACAGCCGCTTCAGATATGGCGCCGGCAGATTGATGTTGCGATTTCGTCTTGAGCTCATACTTCGCTAGTTCCCACGGTTGAGGTCTGTGGTCTCTCCAACCCACACTAGAGCGGAACAGGAACGGAATCCATAAGGACGTAGCGTTTGATAGATCGCCCGCGTCATTGCGAGCGAAGAGAAGCAATCCATTCGGCGCTTACAGAGAATGCATTGCTTCGTCGCAGAGCTCCCTTGCCCAAGCGCTTTGCGTTTGTCGTAGCCAATGACGTGCTTATAATGCTCGTACGCACCAACTGATTTGCCCGACGGGCTGTTTTGAAAAACTCTTGTCCAGTCCTGTTCGCAAAAATATTCCGCTTCGCCGATTGCTAGAAACAGCTTTATTGATTCCAGCCGTCCCACCCCACCAGAGGGGCGTATCGCGATCGTCACGGACGCGGGGTTGGATGCGATGGACGCAGGCAGCATCAGGCGCGCGAGAGATCACGCGGACGAATGATGTTTTCTGCGGACGGCGAAGTCGTGTGGTCCTGACGCCCCGACGCTGGCGTCAAGTTCTTGAGAAGCAAGCTTCTTGGGGGCGACGGTGGCAAGAAAGCCCGGTCACCGAGGAGAGCCCGAAGGAAACCGTTAAAACCATTGCGCAGGGAATGTCGGGATAGTCCGGCGTACCCGTGGTGACTACGCTCGTGTGCTTTTTTGTTTTCGCACGCGAGGCTGCGGGCGCATCGGGCGCCCGGCATTCCCTGCGCCCTCGTTTTGTCGAAGGGTTCGATCAGGCATCACTCGGGCGCAACACGCGTCGCGGGAGCGTGGAGATGTGTCCGAAACCAGGATCAAGCGATCCATTTTTTTCGTCATTCCGAGATGGTGCGTTAGCACCAGACCCGGAATCTCGAGATTCTCTGATGTGCAATTGCACATCGGAGCTCGATGCTTCGCATCGCCCCGGAATGACCGGGGAGATGGTCTGGTCGCAATGACGGTTGAGGCACCTGCTGTTTGAATTCAAATAGAGGAAAGAGCCGCAGCCCCCGCGCTCAGCGTCGCGCTGCGGGTGGCTCAATTCCGTCCCAACCACCACCCGGTCCCAAGCATTATGACGCCCGCGACCGCAGCGATCATGCCGTGCTTGGTGTGCACGCGCGTCACGCCGGCCTCATGTCCCGGAAGGAAGCTCGGCAATTGATCCGCCGGCAGCAGGAAATAAACGCCGGCCACGATCAAAAGCGCGACGCCAAGGATGGTGACGATGATTTTCATGGACAAATCCCCCTTGCGGATACGGCGAGCGGCCGGAGCCGGATCGCCGGATTGTAGCGCAAGCTTGAACCGGATTCACCGACGTTTGTGAATGGGAGGCGTCGCCGCCCGCGTGAGCGAAACGCGCTTGCACGGGCGATGACGGGGTTTATAAGCAAGGCGCGATCAATTGAGGATCTGGATGATCACCCGGCGCGCGTTCGTTCTGACCGGCCTCGGTTTGCTTGGGGGTACCGCGACAGGCCTCGGCCGCGCCGCACAACCCTCCGCCGGCGATCCCGTCGCGATCATCAACGCGATCTACGCGCGCGCGGCCAAGGGCAAGGGCGACGGGGGCGGCACGTTCGTCATCGAGAACAAGGCCGCGAAGGCAAAATACCTGTCAAAATCGCTGATCGAATTATGGGCCAAGGCCGACGCCAGTACGCCGAAGGGCGACGTCCCGCCGATCGATTTCGATCCCGTCACCAATTCGCAGGACCCCGATGTGAAATCGTTCAAGGTCGCGGCGGAAAAGCTCGAGGCCGACAAGGCCGTCGTCGCCGCCACCATCACCGGCCATTTGCTGCGTTTCAAGGTCTCCGACAATACGGTTCGCTACGATTTCGTCCGCGAGGACGGAAAATGGAAAATCGACGATATCTCGGGCACCATCGACGGCGAGGCTTGGTCGATCCGTGGCATCCTCACCGAGTCCCTGAAGCAGGCCGCCTGATGGGCGAGGAAAGCCGGACGCCATGAGCGACGTCGTCAACAACAGGGCGCTGCACCGCTACGAACTCACCGTCGATGGCCACCTCGCCGCGACCTATTATGAGGTCGCGGACAATATCATCAGCTTCATTCACACCGAAGTGCCGCCGGAACTGGGCGGCAAAGGCATCGGCTCGAAGCTCGTAAAGGGCGCGCTCGATCAGGTGCGAGCCGACGGCCTGAAGGTGATCGCGCAATGTCCGTTCGTGAAGGCCTATATCGACAAGCACCCGGACTACGCCAATCTGCTGGCAAGCTAGCGGCCGTCATTGCGAGCGACAAACGCAAAGCGTCCGAAAAATCATGATCGACGAATTTTGAATTAGTCGCCGTTTGCATCGGCGGGGTTCACCGGCCTAAATGGCTAAGCTGCTCCCATTGCGAGAGTTCTGGCCATGGCCGTCGTCCGCGACAACAAGGTTCAAAGCCGTTTCGAGCTCGATGTCGAGGGCGGCGTCGCCTTTGCCAATTACCGCCTCGCGCCGTCGGCCGTGATCATCACCCATACCGAGACACCGCACGCTCTGCGCGGCCAAGGCATCGCCTCAAAACTGGTCGAGGGCGCGCTCGCGCTGATCCGCGCGGACGGGCGCAAAGTCATCGCGGGCTGCAGTTTCGTGGTGGATTACTTGCGCAAGCATCCGGAGTACGGGGACATGGTGGGGTGAGTCCCGGCGTGCGCGGGGACGACGGCAGATAGCTCACACGATCCGGATCGACATATCCGGGAGGCCGTCGAGCTTGCACAACAGCACGTCGCCCTTCACGACGGGGCCGACATTCTCCGGCGTGCCGGAATAGATGATGTCGCCGGCCTTCAGCTCGAAGGCTTCCGAAAGTTTGGCGATCTGCTCGGCGACGCTCCAGATCATCTTGTCGAGATCGGAGGCTTGCCGCACCGTGCCGTTGATCGCGAGCGAGATCGCGCCCTTGGTCATGTGTCCCGTCTTCGTCGCCGGATGAATCGGACCGATGACGGCGGCATGGTCGAAACTCTTGCCGATCTCCCACGGCTTCTTTTCGGCCGCCATGCCGTTCTGCAGATCGCGCCGGGTCATGTCGAGACCCAGCGCATAGCCATAAACATGATCGAGCGCCTTCTCCGGCGCGATGTTGGTGCCGCCCGACTTCAGCGCCGCCACCAGCTCGACTTCATGGTGATAGTTCTTGGTGAGCGATGGATAGGGATGCTCGGCCACCTCCCCGACCGCGACATACTGAATCGCATCGGTCGGCTTCTGGAAGAAGAATGGCGGTTCGCGGCTGGGATCGGACCCGCGCTCGATCGCGTGCGCGGCGTAGTTGCGGCCGATGCAATAGATGCGGCGGACCGGAAACACGTCCTTCTCGCCGGCGATCGGGATGGTGATCGCCGGGACGTTGAAGATCGGCCTGGCTCCGGCTTGCGCTTCGGCCGGGCCGCTTTGCGTCGCCGTGCCCGCCAACGCCAATGCGCCGGATGCGAGCAGGGTCCTGCGATCGACGGTATTCATGGATTTGCTCCGGCTTTGGTGATCCCAAAAGGTATCTAGCGCCCGCTTCCGCGCCGGGCAAGGTCGTACGGAGGTTGCGCCGCCGCATGAAAAAAGGGCCCGCGATAACGCGGGCCCTTTGGGTCACATTTGACGATCTGTCACCACTTGACGTCGGCCGGCAGTTTACCACCGTTCGCGGCTAGCTTGGCCATCACCTGTTTGTGCAGCCAGATATTCATGCTCGCGGAATCATTGCTGTCGCCGGTATAACCGAGTTCCTTCGCCAGCTCCTTGCGTGCGGTAAAACTGGAGTCGATATCGAGTGCCTTCATCAGGTCCACGATCGACGTCCGCCATTCCAGTTTTTCCTTCTTGGCTGCGACCGCCTTGTCCAGGATCGGCGCGACATCGACGGTTTGTGCTGGCGCAGCGGACGATCCGCCGGCTGGCGCGGCCGAGCCGGAGGTAGAGCCCGCAGTAGCGCCGCCGCTCGCGGGGGCCGCATCGGCCTTGGTACCAAAAATCGCGCTCATGATTTTTCCGAAAATACTCATCGTTCTCTCCCAATGAACCCAGTGATCGTGTGGAGGCTTGAACAGCACATTTACCGGCAACACCGGGCCGGATCGCCGCGAAGCTTATTCCCCTCAACTGCGCTTGCCAATGCAAGCCAATACAAAGCTCAGCTTGACTGCGGCAGAATGACGGCGGCGTGACGTTACGTTCGCGTGTTGCCACGGCATCGCAGTCACTCAAGCGTGAGCGGCAGCTTCGGCAAATCGGAGTACGATGCAACCTCAGTTCGCGACATGGCCAGCCTCGGGTTTCCTGTCTTCGCGTCTGGCCTGTTCGTGATCATTTCTGCAGACGATACCGCGCGCCCTCGGACCGGCGTCAAAGGCGGAGCGCTGCGTCAAGGGAGATAGCGACCATGGCCACACCATACTCTGGCAATGCCGCGCCGCTGGCTCAGCCAGCTGGAGATAACGCGTCGACGCCCGTCATCCGCGAAATCAAACTGTCCGATCTGCATCAAGCGCTGCGGCTGGGCTGGGAGGATTTCAAGGCAATCCCAAGCCACGCCATCATTCTCTGCGTGATCTATCCGCTGCTCGGCCTTGCGCTCGCCCGCACCGTGCTCGGCTATTCGGTTCTCCCGCTGCTGTTTCCCTTGGCCGCGGGCTTCGCCCTGCTCGGCCCTTTCGCAGCACTCGGCCTTTACGAGCTGAGCCGGCGGCGTGAGCGCGGCGAAGAAGCCTCCGCCTGGGATGCCCTGGACGTGGTGCGCTCGCCGTCATTCGGCGCCATGCTCGGACTCGGTACGCTGTTACTGGCGCTGTTCGTGACCTGGGTTGCCACCGCGCAGGCGATCTATATCGCGGTGTTCGGGTATCAGGGCGCGACCGGCATTTCCGACTTCTTGCAGCGCGTGCTGACGACACCGCAGGGGTGGTGGCTGATCGGGGTCGGCTGCGGCGTCGGTTTCCTTTTTGCGCTGGTGGCGCTGTGCATCAGCGTGGTCTCTTTTCCGATGATGCTCGACCGCCATGCCGGCGCAGGCGAGGCCATGGTCACGTCGCTTCGAGTGGTGGCAAAAAATCCGGTCACGATCGCGGCCTGGGGATTGATCGTCGCCGCCCTGCTCGTCGCGGGATCGCTTCCGCTCTTCCTCGGCCTTGCGATCGTCATACCGCTGCTTGGTCACGCAACCTGGCATCTCTACCGCAAGGTCATCGCGCCGGATCCCTCCTTGCGGCCGATCCCGCCGCGCCCGCCGCGCGAACGGCGCCCGGCAGCGGATTTTCCGGCCAATCTGTTTCCGTGGCGACGCAAGGACGGCACCTGAGGTTTGAACGCGGCGTCGATCGTGCCGCCGGTTGAATGTTGACCGACGGATCGGCAAGAGACGGTACGCAAAGTGTTCACCGCGGCGCCGTTTGCGTTGCTTGGGCGTGCTTGTCGCCGGCCGGGAGCCTTGTTTTGGCCGCGGTTGCACCCAACATACGAGTTGCCGGTCCATCAAAGGGCGAAGCGATTCTGTGCCAAATTCGCTAATCTTCCGCTACCTCTTCGTGGTGAGCGCGATACTCACGATATCGGCGACCGCAGCACACGCGGTGCCGTGCGGCACCGGCAGCTTTCAGGCCTGGCTCGAGGATTTCAAAGCTGAGGCCGCCACCAAGGGAATCTCACAAGCGGCCATCTCCTCCGGCCTGAACGGCGTGACGCTCGATCAAGCGGTGCTCTCGCGCGACCGCTCACAGAAGGTATTCAGCCAGAGTTTCGAGGAGTTCTCCGGCCGCATGGTCCCGCCACGTCTTGCGCGGGGTGCCAATATGCTCAAGCAGTTTGGTTCGGTGTTGTCCCGCATAGAGCAGACCTATGGCGTGCCCGGCGAGGTGCTGGTCGCGATCTGGGGGTTGGAGACCGACTTCGGTGTCAATATCGGGAAATTTCCGACTATGCGCTCGCTGGCGACGCTGGCTTATGACTGTCGGCGCTCGGAGATGTTCCGGGGCGAATTGTTGGATGCGCTCCGTATCATCGAGCGCGGCGATCTGACGCCTTCGGAAATGCGCGGCGCGTGGGCGGGCGAGATCGGACAGACCCAATTCATGCCGTCGTCCTATGTCAAGTTCGCGGTCGATTTCGACGCCAACGGCCGCCGTGACTTGCTGCGCAGCGCCCCTGACGTGCTCGCGTCTACCGCCAATTTTCTTCACAGTTACGGATGGCAACGGGGCAAGGATTGGGAACCCGGCAGCGCGAATTTCGCTGTCCTCCAGCAATGGAACAAGAGCGAGGTCTACGCGAAAACGGTCGGCTTTTTCGCAAGCCAGCTCGCCCACATGCCGTAACTGGTAGAAATGATCAAAAATTCATTTTTTAGTCACATGCGAATCACGCATGTGTGATTCGGTGCTTTTGCTTAAACATAGCCTCTTTTGGCTAAATTCTTAACCGTCTGTTGCGAAAGCCATGCATCTGGGGATTAGCTGCACCGCAACATTTGAGCTCCTGCACTGCAAAACATTGCACTATATTCATTTCAACGGCGAGGCCACCACCAAAGGCTGAATCGAAGATACAAGGAGATTACCATGTTGCTTTCGCTCATCCGCTTGATCCAGGCATTCCGGGATTATCAGCGCAATGTCGCCGAACTGTCCCAGCTCACGGATCGCGAACTGGCCGACATCGGCCTTGATCGGTCCGATATTCCGCGCGTTGCAGCCGGGCATTACAACGGCTGACACGGTTCCAGCCGAGTATCGAGACGGATAACGCCCGCCAAGCCGCGGGCGTTGTCGTATCCAGCACAGCCTACGCATTCCACTCCGCAGCGAAACGCGCTACCCCTGTGCCTCATGACAGGCACCAACTCCGCAACCCCAACCGTGCACATCGTCGGGGCGGGCCTCGCAGGCTCGGAAGCTGCCTGGCAGGTCGCCAATGCAGGGATCCGTGTGATTCTGCACGAAATGCGTCCCCACCGGATGACCGAAGCGCATCGCACCGACGGCTTGGCCGAACTCGTATGCTCGAATTCGTTTCGATCCGACGACGCCGGCAATAATGCGGTCGGGCTATTGCACGCCGAAATGCGCAGCCTGGGTTCGCTGATCATGCGCGCCGCGGACGCCAATCAGGTTCCCGCAGGTGGGGCGCTCGCCGTCGACCGCGACGGGTTTTCGGCTGCCGTCACCAGCGCCTTGCATGACCATCCCCTGATCGAGCTACGGCGCGACGAAATTGCCGGCCTGCCGCCGGCCGATTGGGGCAACGTCATCGTCGCGACCGGTCCCCTCACCTCGCCGCCGCTCGCCGAGGCCATCCGCGAGCTCACCGACGAGAATGCCTTGGCATTCTTCGACGCAATCGCTCCGATCGTGCATCGCGAGTCCATCGATATGTCGGTGGCTTGGTTTCAATCCCGCTACGACAAGACCGGCCCAGGCGGCACCGGCGCCGATTACATCAATTGTCCGATGACGAGGGAACAGTACAGCGCCTTTGTTGATGCGCTCATTACAGCCGAAAAGACCGAATTCAAGGAGTGGGAGACCAACACGCCGTACTTCGATGGTTGCCTGCCGATCGAAGTGATGGCCGAGCGCGGACCCGAGACGTTGCGGCACGGGCCAATGAAGCCCGTGGGCCTGACCAACCCGCACAATCCGACTGTCAAGGCCTATGCGATCGTGCAGTTGCGCCAGGACAACAAGCTCGGCACGCTCTACAATATGGTCGGCTTCCAGACCAAGCTGAAGTATGGGCCGCAGCAACGCATCTTCCGGATGATACCGGGGCTCGAAAACGCCGAATTCGCTCGACTTGGCGGCCTGCATCGCAACACCTTCCTGAACTCGCCGAAGCTTCTGGATGCGCAGTTGCGACTTCGCGCCGCGCCGCGATTGCGCTTCGCCGGGCAGATGACTGGCTGCGAGGGCTATGTGGAGTCAGCAAGCATCGGGCTAATCGCCGGGCTCTTTGCCGCGACCGATGCACGTCGCCGTTCCCTGCCGGCACCGCCTGCGACAACGGCGCTCGGATCGCTGCTCGGCCACATCACAGGCGGCCATATCGAAACCATCGACAACGGTCCCCGCTCGTTCCAGCCGATGAACATCAATTTCGGACTGTTTCCACCCCTGGCCAATCCGCCGACCAGAAGTCCCGAGGGAACACGTTTGCGCGGCAACGAAAAGGCGATTGCAAAGCGGCGAGCGATGACCGCCCGCGCGATGTCCGATCTCGATCGCTGGATTGCCGATCATCTGCGCGTGGCGGCAGCAGCGTGAGTACCTTATGAGTTTGCCGAGGAAAGACGCCGAGGTTCTGTCGGCGCGATGGACTGAAGGCGTGTTGCTCAAGCGCGACGTGTTCTCCACGGTTGAACGCGGCCGCTTTCGCCAACCGGACGGCGAGGTGGACGCGGTCCTGCGCCGGATCGATCAGGTGCCGTGGTGGTCTTTTCTTCCGGCCCACCATTTGTTCGCGCGCGAGCGCCGCGCACTGGATTTGGCGCGTGAGCTGAATGTCGGACCTGAACTGCTATGGGCCGGGCGGCAAGCACTGGTGCGCGGCTTCATCGACGGCGTGGCGCTACATTTGGCGAAACCGTTCGACAATGCCGCCTATTTCCAATCCGCCAAACAGGCGCTGCGCAAGCTGCATCGCGCCGGCATCTGCCACAACGATCTGGCCAAAGAACAGAACTGGCTCATGGGCCGCGACGGGCGCGCCTATCTCACCGATTTCCAGCTCGCGGCCTGCTTTCGTAGACGCGGATGGCTGTTCCGGATCGCAGCCTACGAAGATCTTCGGCATCTCCTGAAGCACAAGCGCAGCTATGCACCATCGGCGCTGACGCCGAAGGAACGCAAAATTCTGGCGCGCAAGTCGTTGGTCGCCAGCATCTGGCTCGCAACCGGCAAGAAGGTGTACCGCGCCATCACCCGCGGCCTGTTCAATTTCACCGATCGCGAAGGCGGCGGCCGGCGGCTTGTCAACGACGCGCCGGTGCTGATCGAACAGATCAAGAAGAACCCCGCCGTCCGCGATGCAGCCATCGTCGCGTTTGCCGACCGCAGTTCCGGCGTTGGGCTTTATGCCTTCGTCGAGGCTGATCAGGTCGCCCTTGAGGCGCAGCTCGGCAACGAGCTTGCGGCGGCGAAGGGCCCCAAACCGCCCGAGCACATCCAGGTGGTGAAAGCCTTGCCGCGCGACACCAACGGCCGAACCCGAACCGAGGTGTTGCAACTTGTTGCGACCAATCAGCTCGATCTGATCGAGCCGATGATGACCAGCGAGACCGACCGCGTGTTCCTGAAGCACATCCTGGAACAGCGCAAGAATCTGCGCGATCGGTTCAACTTCGAGATCGCGGATCTGAATTCGCCGTCACGCTGAAAACGCCCGTGAACGCGATGCCCGCCACAACGTCCACAACGTCCGAAGCCGCGACGCGGGTTGCGGCACGAAGGGATCATTGTCGGCACGCGACATTCGCTCAAGGTCGTTTCGGACTTGCGCCATTGGCAGGAATGTCGACCGCGCTTCCGGCGGCAGGCTCGCGAGCAAGGCGAAAGCAGTCTTCAAATGCTCCCGCGCCTCGCCCAGCAGCTGATCGAGCGCGGCCCGCACTTTCGGGGTTTCTTTGCCGGCAAAGATCTCCTCGATTCCACAGCCATGGCTAGCCAGCACCTGCTGCGGAATGAACAATCGTCGCCTCGACGCGTCAAACGGCAGCGAAGCCATGACCTGGGCTATGCCCTGTGCAAGTCCCGCGTGGCGGGCGAGATGCTCGATCTCCTCGGACGGCCGTCCCATGACGGTGGCAGCCAGCGAAAACAAGGCAGACGAGGTGTCGACGATATAGCCTTCCAGCGCCGCCATGGTCGGCATGGGATCGTGGTAGAGATCAAACTGATGTTCCTCGACCAAGCGCGACAGCCGCTCGACCGGCAATCGCCAAGTCCCCATCGCCTCTAACAATTCGGCCGCCACCGGATTGCCCTCGACGCCGCCGTGGCCCTCGCCAGCCAATATGTCGGTCCACCATTGCAGGCGCACTTCGCCCGGCAGGGGTTGACTGACCAGGGTATGAACACGGGATACCTCGACATTAAAAGCATATAGCGCCAAAAGCGCACGGCGCTGGGGGGCCGGCACGAACAGCGCCGACGCGTAACGGGCAAAATCGTGCAAGCGCACCAGCTCCGCGCAGAAACCTGAAGCCTGCTTGCTTTGGCCGGGATCACTCATGGAACCGCGATCAGCGCCGCCGCGACCCGCCGCCTCTCACCCATCATGATGTTGTAGGTGCGGATCGCCGGTCCGGTCTGCATCGGATCAAGGACGATGCCGGCTGCACGCAGCGCCTCGCGCAAAGCCTTGGGCGCCACCCAGACGTCCGTGCCGGTGCCAATAATGAGGGTATCGATGGCGTTCGCTGCCGCGAACACGCGCGCCAAAGATGCCTCGTCGATTTCGCTGCACTTGATCACCGGCCATGCCCAAATTGCATCCGGCAAGCACAATAGCGAGCCACGGTGCGACATTTCGGCGAAGGCAAAGCCGCCGTTGCCGTACGCCTCGATCGGTGCCGACCTCGGAAGATGCGGAGCGTCCGATTGTTTGGTTGTTTGTTTGGGCATGATCTTTTCCGAAAACCGGTTCCCACCTTTCGGGATCATGCCCGGGTCACTTCTTTTGCGGCGTGTCCGGAGCGTCCGCCCGATTGGTTCCCACACCAAGATAGATCAGAATCGGCGCGGCGATGAAGATCGACGTATAGGTGCCGACCAGCACGACGCCGAACATCATGACGGCCGTGAAGCTGTGGATGGCATTGCCGCCAAACAACAACAGCGCGAGCAACGCCAGCGTCACCGTAACGTGGGTGATGATCGAACGCGACAGCGTCGAATTGATGAACTCGTTGAGCAATTCCGGCATCGGCATCTTCTTGTACCGCCGCAGCATTTCGCGGATACGGTCGTAGATGACGACGGTGTCGTTCAGCGAATAGCCAAGAATGGTCAAAAGTGCGGCGATACTGGTGAGGTCGAAGTCGACTTGTGAGATCGACATGAAACCGATCGTGAGCACGATGTCGTGCACGTTGGCGATCATGGCGCCGAGCGCGAATTGCCATTCGAACCGGAACCACAAATAGATCAGGATCGCGATGATCGCGAGCATCAGTCCGAGCATCCCGTAGGCGAGCAATTCGCCGGAGACGCGCGGTCCAACCACTTCGACGCGCCGATACACAACGGAATCGCCGAGCGCGCCGCGCACCCTCTGGACGGCCTCCTGTTGCGCGGCGTCGCCGCCGGGCTGTTCGGCAACCCGGATCAGGACGTCGGCGGGGCCGCCGAACTGTTGCAACTGGACCTCGCCAAGGCCCAGACCGCTCAAGGTCGCGCGCATCGAAGCGATGTCGGCGGTGCCGGATTTGGCCTGCACTTCCAGCAGCGTGCCGCCCTTGAAGTCGATCCCGAAGTTCAGCCCGTGGGTGAAGAACAGCGTGATCGCCATAATCGAGAGCAAGGCCGAGATCGGAAAGCTGATGCGGCGAAAGCGCGTGAAGTCGAAATGGGTGTTGTCGGGCACGATCCGCAACGACGGCAAAATTCCGAGCGCGCTGACCACGGTCAGCACGGCAATCAGAATGCCCAGCGCGATAAGAACGAAATGAGTCAAGGCCGCATTCCCCTAGATCGGCACATTTTGCGGCCGTGTCCATCGTACCCACGTCGCCACGATCAATCGCGTAAGCTCGAAGGCGGTGAAAACCGTGGTGAGGATGCCGATACCGAGCGTCACGGCAAAGCCGCGCACCGGGCCGGTGCCGATATAGAACAGCACCGCCGCGGCGATGAAGGTGGTGATGTTGGAGTCGAGAATCGTCGCTAGCGCCCGCTTGAACCCGGCGTCGATCGCGGAGATCGCGTTACGTCCACCGCGCAATTCCTCACGGATGCGCTCATAGATCAGCACGTTGGAATCGACGGCGATGCCGACGGTTAGCACGATGCCGGCAATGCCCGGCAGCGTCAGCGTCGCATTGAGGAGCGACAGCAGGCCGAAGATCATGGCGACGTTGATGGCGACCGCGATGTTGGCGAATACGCCGAACAACCGGTACGTCACGAGCATGAACACGATGACCATGATCGAGCCGACATAGGCCGCAAGTTCGCCCTTCTCGATCGAGTCCTGACCGAGGCCAGGGCCAACGGTTCGCTCCTCGATGATCGTCAACGGCGCCGGCAGCGCGCCAGCGCGCAAGAGGATGGCCAGATCGTTGGCGGCCTGTACGGTGAAATTGCCCGAAATCTGGCCGGAGCCGCCGGTGATCGGTTCTTGAATGACCGGCGCCGAGATCACCTTGTTGTCCAGCACGATCGCGAACGGTTCTTTGACGTGTTCGGTGGTCGCCTGCGCGAATTTCCGGGAGCCGGACGAATTGAATTTGAACGAGACGATCGGCTGACCATTGCGCTGATCGAAACCGGGTTGGGCATCGATCAGGTCTCCGCCGGAGACAAGCACCTGCTTCTTGATGACGTAAGGTTGGGGAAATGACGGGTCAGCGCTGGGAAGCAGCTCCGAATCCGGCGGTACGCCGCCCCGTTGGGCCTGATCCGGCGGCACCGTAAGATCGACCATCCGGAATTCCATTTTGGCGGTCTTGCCGAGCAACTCCTTAAGCCGGGTCGGATCCTGCAAGCCCGGCACCTGCACGAGAATGCGGTCGGTGCCCTGGCGCTGGATCAACGGCTCGACGGTGCCCAGTTCGTTGACGCGCCGCTCGACGATCTGGATCGATTGCTCGACCGATTGACGTATCCGGTCGGTGATCGCGGCCGGCGGAACCGTGAGCCGGATCAGCCCACCGCCGGCGTCGGCGACTTCAAGGCTGCGCTGGCCGCTGGACCCCAACAGACCGCCGAGAGGTTGCGACAATTCCCGGAACTTGCCCAATGCGGTCTGCAGATCGGTATCCTTGGTGATGCGCACCTCGACTGTATCGCCGCGGACATTGAGGCCGGTATAACCGATCTTGGCGTCACGCAGCACCCGACGCGCGTCGTCCCTGATCTGGTCGAGCTTCTCCTTCTTGACGTAGTTGGAATCGACCTCAAGCAGAAGGTAGGAACCTCCCTGCAGGTCAAGGCCTAGCACGAGGTGGCGTTGCGCCCAGACGGGCCAGGTCTTTACGGTCGCCTCAGGAAAGAAATTTGGAACGGCGCAAAGGCACACCGCAAGCGCGAACAGGATGATCGCCAGCGCCTTCCACCGCGTGAAATACAACATCGAGTTGACCTGTCAGATTCTGGAATGGGCGCGATCGAAGACGCGCTAGCTCGCCGAGGTATCTTCCTTGGCGGCATCTGCTTTCTCCTTGGCCGGTTCGCCCTTGGCGCGGACACCGGAAATCATCTGCCGCATCTGCCGGACACGGACGCCATCCGATATCTCGAACTCGATCTGATCGTCGTCAACGACCTTTGTCACCTTGCCCACCAGTCCGCCGGAGGTGACTACGGTATCGCCACGGCGAATGTTCTTCACGAGTTCGGCGTGGTCCTTCACCTTCTTCTGTTGCGGACGCAAGATCAGGAAATACATGATCACGAAGACCAGCGACATCGGCAGCAGAAACGACGTCAAAATGTTGCTGGGATCGCCGCCGGCCGCGGCCTGGGCAAACGCAGGGGTAATCAGCATTCGTGCAATCCTTGCGGAACAGGGATGAGCCGGAGGCGCCGGAAGAGAGCCGGGCCGATCCGAACAAATTCGCGCGGACTATAGCGGCCGCGGTCCCAATTGCAACGCCGCCAGCCCCTCATTTGCGCGGCTTGCGGCCCCCTGTAAGGCCCGTTAAGGGTGCGTCGTCAGGAAGGCCAAAGATGTCAAGAAAACCCCACAAAAACGCTCCGCGTCCTGCCCCCCGCGCGGCGCGGCGAAAATCACCGCCCTCGGCAGCAAAAAGCCTCAACGGACCCTCCGAGCACGACCCCTCGGAGCGTATCGCACGCGCGCTCGAAGCCATTGCCCTTCACCTCTCGACCGCCTCGCCGGCTTCCGCGGCGGCCAATTCCCTCGGCCAGGCCGATGCCTTCATCTGGCACCCGGATGGACGGCTGGCGCCGGTGCCGCGCGTCAGCCGCGTCGACATCGGCCTTCTCAAGGGCATCGATCGGATGCGCGACATTCTGATCGAGAATACCGAACGTTTCGCCAATGGACTTCCTGCAAACAACGCCCTGTTGTGGGGAGCGCGGGGCATGGGCAAATCCTCGCTGGTGAAGGCGGCCCATGCCAGCATCAACCTCAGCCGCAAACCCGCCGATCGCCTCAAGCTGATCGAGATTCATCGCGAAGACATCGAGAGCCTGCCGGAGCTGATGGATCTGTTGCGCGGCTCTGCTTTCCATTTCATCGTGTTCTGCGACGATCTGTCTTTCGACGGCAACGATGCCTCCTACAAATCGCTGAAGGCCGTTCTGGAGGGCGGAATAGAGGGTCGTCCCGACAACGTAATTCTCTATGCGACCTCCAACCGGAGACACCTCCTTTCGCGCGAGATGATCGAGAACGAGCGATCAACCGCGATCAATCCCGGTGAGGCGGTCGAAGAGAAGGTATCGCTCTCCGACCGCTTCGGATTGTGGCTCGGCTTTCATCGCTGCAGCCAAGACGAATATTTGGCGATGGTGAAAGGCTATTGCAGCCATTTTGGCATCAAGCTCCCTGAAGAAGAACTTGAGCGCGAAGCGCTGGAATGGTCGACCACGCGTGGCTCCCGTTCAGGACGGGTCGCCTGGCAATTCACCCAGGAGTTGGCCGGGCGACTTGGCGTGCGGTTGAGCGGCAAATAGACGTAGACGCGGTCGCCGTCGCGCTCACGCGCCGTTGAGGAATTGCAGCGGATCGACCGGAGAGGATCCCTTGCGAATTTCGAAGTGGAGTTGCGGCGAACCCACTTCGCCGGACTGGCCGGACTTGGCAATGATCTGACCTCGCTTGATGGTGTCGCCACGCTTCACCAGAAGCTCGCTCGCATGGGCATAGGCGGTAACGTAACCGTTGGTATGGCGAATGAGAACCAGATTGCCGTAACCCTTGAGTTCATTTCCCGAATAGGCGACCACACCGTCTTCGGCCGCCTTCACCGGCGTGCCCTCGGGCACAGCGAGATTGATGCCATCATTGGCCTTGCCGTTGGTCTTGGCGCCGTAGCTGGTGATGACCTTGCCCCGAACCGGCCAGCGGAACGTGGGCAGCGCGCCGGTTGCTTCGGCGGCCTTGACCGGCGTTTCCACAGGCGTGTCTTCGGCCGTTGTCGCCTGCGCCAGTCTTGCCTTTTGCTGCGGATCGGCCGGCACCGCCACCATTCTGGTCGCGGGCGGATTGGACATTGCGGCAGGCTGTGCGACAGCAACAACCGCCGGCTGGGCGATCGGCGCTGCGGCGGCCTTTGCAGGCACCGTCAGCTTCATGCCGAGCGACAGCTTTGCGTTTGGTTCAATGCCATTGGCTCTGGCGAGTTCAGTCGCCGAGATGTGATTGCGACGTGCGATGCCAACCAAGGTATCGCCACGATTGACGACGTGGACCGAGGACGTCGCAGTCGGCGCGACAACTGCTTTGCTGACGGGAGCTGCAACGGTGGGCGCGGCGGCAACCGCGTTCGGATGGGGAATGATCAGTTGCTGACCGGGGGAAAGGACGCGGGGACCCCTGTAACCATTGGCCTGCAAGATGGCGGCTGGCGTCACGTTGTAGCGGCGCGCCAGGATTTCCAGCGTATCGCTCGTGCCAACGATGATGGTGGTGCCTTGGGCCGGATTGCGAGCCGCGATCGAGCGCGGAACGCTGCCTGTGGTTTCGATCGCGCGTGGCGGCGGCGTATACGAGGCCAGTCCACGCCCACCCCCGGACACCCCCGCGCTGGGGTAGGACTGCGGCGCCGAAATTGGCGGCGGCAGGTTCTGCGACTGATATTGCGGATGCGGACGGGAATATTGCGGCGGTTCGCGGCGTTCGGGGGCCTGAACCGAGGCTGTGGCTTCTGGTTGGGAAGCAAAGGGATTTTGGGCAAAACGCGACGAGCTGTCGGCGCTGCAGCCGGCAAAACCGATCGACATCAGCGCCAGCACCGCCACGTGCGGCGCGCGACGCGAGCAAAGCAACTCGACGACCCGGGACATGGTTACTCACTCGTACGCAACAAAATACTGTTTTGAGTAAACACGTCGCGAGTAAACAACAGCTTAAGCCCCGGAATAAGACGTTGGCAGGACAGCCAATCCAGGTTTCTACAGCTCGCGGGCAATGCCGGGCAGCGCCGGCACGAAGCGCACATCGACGAGCTCTTTGCGTTCAAAGCCGGTATCGGTCCTGACCAGGCGCACGAGTGTCTGGGTGGCGTGGAGTGGCCCCACCGGGGCGATCAGCACGCCATCCGGCTCGAGCCGCTCGGCAAGCGCGTCGGGAATCCGCTCCATCGCGGCCGTAACAATGATGCGATCGAAATTACCGGCTTGGGCGGGAACGTCAAAACCGTCTCCAAGCATCACCTCGACATTGGCACAGCCGAGCTTCGTGAGTCTTCCTCGGGCACGGTCGGCCAGCGTCTTATACCGCTCGATGGTCAGAACGTGCTCACAGAGCCGGGACAGGATAGCGGCCTGGTAACCCGAGCCGGTACCGATCTCGAGGACCCGGTGGTGCTTTTGCAACTGCAGCCGTTCGGTCATGTAGGCCACCACGAAGGGTTGGCTGATGGTTTGCCCGCAGGCGATGCCGAGCGCGCTGTCGCGGTAGGCGTCGGCCCGGTCAGCCGCCTCGACGAAGACCTCGCGCGGAATCTCCTCCATGGCGCGAAGCACCGCTTGATCGCTGATCCCGCGCCGCCGCAAATTGAGCTGAAACATCATTTTCTGGGGCGGATTTTGCGTATTGGGCATTTCGGTCCCACCAAGTCGCTTGCCAGCCGGGTGGCAGCTCAGGTCTGGCATCGTTGATGCCATGAGTCCCGCGGGACTGAGGGAAATATTTCGGTTCAATTGAGCGTTCCCGCCCTGGAACCTGGTATTGTCCTTGGCGTTAGCGGACCGGCGCGGTCAAATCCAATTTCCCAACCCAGGGGCTCCGGATGCCACCTTTCGGGGGCGCACGCCCAATTGCGCCGGTTGTCGTTATTTGCGAACCTTCGGTTCGAGGTAGGGCAAGGACTCAGTTGATGACTGCGAGGCGGCCGCCAGGCGGTTCTGTATTTCTCGTCGAGGACGAGGTCATGATCAGAATGATGGTCGCTGACATGCTTGAGGAGCTGGGCTACCGCGTGGTCGCCGAGGCCGGTGACATCAACGAGGCCATCCGACTCCTCCAATCGACCGACTTCGATTTCGCAATTCTTGACGTCAACGTCAACGGCAAGGTGATCTCGCCGGTCGCCGATCTCATCAAGGCGCGCAACCGCCCCTTCATCTTCGCGACCGGCTACGGCTCGTCGGGCCTGCCCGAGGAATACCGCGACCGGCCGGCGCTGCAAAAGCCCTTCCAGATCGAAACGCTGGCACGGGTGATCGACAATACGTTGAAGAGCACGGCGGTCTAGCGCCTTCGCGTCACTTCAACGTCGCGGTCAACGCTTCGGAAAACGCTTCGTCGGTGCGATCAAGCCGCAAGGGAGTCACCGAGACATAGCGCGACGCCAGCGCCCAGAGATCGGTGCCCTCGGCCGGGACGTCGACCTGGGCCAGGCGCTCGAACCCGATCCAGAAATACGGATTGCCGCGCCCATCACGGCGCTGGTCGACTTTTAGGAATCCGAGATTGCGCTTGCCCTGTCGCGTCACGCGCACGCCCGCGACGTCCTCGGGGGCGCAAGCCGGAAAATTGACATTGATCACGGTGTTCTTCGGCACGCCGGCCTCGATCACCTTGCGCAGGATCGGCGGTCCGAATTGCAGTGCGGTGTCCCACAGCGGCTTTTCCCGCGATTCAAGTGTGAATTCCTGCGACAGCGCGAATGACGGCAGGCCGAGGATCGTGCCCTCCAGAGCGCCCGCGATCGTGCCGGAATAGACGACGTCCTCGGCAACGTTGCGGCCCTTGTTGACGCCCGAGAGCACCAGATCCGGCATCTTTTCACCGAGAATGTGACGCGCGCCCATGATCACGCAGTCGGTCGGCGTGCCACGCACCGCGAAATGACGCGGACCCACCTCGCGCAAGCGAAGCGGATCGTTGAGCGACAGCGAATGCGAGACGCCGGATTGATCGAGCTCCGGGGCCACCACCCAGACGTCGTCTGACAACGCCCGAGCGATCTGTTCGACAATCTTCAGGCCCGCGGCGTGAATGCCGTCGTCATTGGTGCACAGAATACGCATCGGCGGGTGGGCCTCTTCGATCACTTCCGGGGACGAATGAAGCGCCGTATTATCCGGCAATCGCACATCAGGCAAACCTATTGTATTGGCTGCAAATTTCGCATGACCGCCGGCTAAAGCATGATCCGGAAAAGTGGATACCGGTTTTCCGAAGAAGATCATGCTCAAACAAAACGATAGAGCGCGATGACGATTCGAAGAAAAGTCATCTCGCTATAGTGATGCGTTACCCCCGCGCATGGACAGGGCCATGCGTGTCGTGCAATGGCCGAGGTCACCCTGGCGCTCTATTGATTTTCCCCGCGTCCGCTGACGCGCATGCGAATGCGCCAAACGGGGACCAGCCTCGCGGGTAAACCGTCGCCCCCCATATGGAATTCTATTAGGCGCCAGTTTCGGAGGTTCCGGCAAAGGAGCCTTTTGTTTTGGCGGCGCGACCGGCTCCTCTTTTGGTACTGCGACAGGCATCTCGGACGGCGGGGTCCATCCGGGCGGATAATATTTGCGGGCGACGGAGAGCGCCTTCTCGAAGTCCTCGCGTATTGAGCCATGTCAGCGCGCGCATACCCTCCAACACGCCGTCGTCCCAGAGCCTCGATGCCTCAATGTCGAATTTGCCCTTCTGTTTTTGATCGCACGCCTGAATGCCGTGGCCGGTGACTGCCCATTGCCGGCCCACCCAATAGATGTCGCGATGCAGGGCCATGGCGCGTGTCGTCTTCCCCAAAAGCGTTTTTCGCGAGGCGCGCCTCCGGGCTCATATCCGGAGGCTGATACCGGTTCGCGCTACAAGCGTCAGGCTATCGCCGCGGCAGAAAAAATGAGGATAGCGGGACGCGGCGCGTTCGCAACAACCAACGCGCAACATGTCGGACAAATTATCGGGTGTCGCGGGCGACGACCTTTGCCCCGCCCATATATCGCTGCAAGACGTCAGGCACCGCGATTGAGCCGTCCGCCTGCTGGTAGGTTTCGATGATCGCGATCAATGCGCGGCCGACGGCTGTGCCGGAGCCGTTGAGGGTATGCACGAAACGCGGCTTGCCGTCGCTCCCGCGATAGCGCGCATCCATCCGCCGGGCCTGGAAATCGCCGCACACCGAGCAGCTCGAGATTTCCCGAAAGGCCCCGCCCTCGCCTTGCCCAGGCATCCAGACTTCGATGTCGTAGGTCTTTTGCGCGGAAAAGCCCATGTCGCCGGCGCAGAGCGTCATCACGCGGTAATGCAGATCGAGCTGACGCAGCACTTCTTCGGCGCAGGCGAGCATGCGCTCGTGTTCGTCGCGGCTTTCTTCCGGGGTCGTGATCGAGACCAGCTCGACCTTGGTGAATTGATGCTGGCGGATCATGCCACGGGTGTCGCGCCCGGCGGCACCCGCCTCCGCCCGAAAGCACGGCGTCAGCGCGGTCAGGCGCATCGGCAATTCCTTTTCGTCCACGATCGACTGGCGGACGAGATTTGTCAGCGGGACTTCGGCGGTGGGGATGAGGCCGAGACGTTCGTCTCGCAATTTGACAAGCTCTCCGGCCGCCCCTCCGTTAGCAGCGACAAGCAATTCACCCTTGATTGCCCAGAACTGATCCTCCTCGAATTTTGGCAACTGTCCCGTGCCGAACATCACGTTGTCGCGTACCATGAGCGGCGGATTCACCTCGGTATAACCATGCTCATTTGTATGGAGATCGAGCATGAATTGCCCGATCGCGCGCTCCAGCCGCGCCAGACCTTTCTTCAGCACCACAAAGCGTGCACCCGATAATTTCGCCGCCGCCTCGAAATCCATGAAACCGAGCGCGGCTCCGAGATCGTCATGCGGTTTTGGCGTGAACGCGTAGTTGCGGACCGCGCCGAAGACGTGATGTTGCACGTTGCCATGCTCGTCGACACCGTCGGGCACGTCGTCAAGCGGCAGGTTTGGAATCGCCGCCAACTCCCTGGCCAGCTCCTCGTCGGCGGCCTTGGTGGCGGCTTCCAGCTCCGGCATCGTCGTCTTGAGCTCGGCGACCTCGGCCATCAATTTCGCGGCGCGCGCGTCATCCTTGGCCTTCTTGGCGTCGCCGATCTCCTTTGAGGCGGCATTGCGCTGTGCTTGCGCCTGCTCCGACTTCAAGATGGCCCCACGGCGTTTCTCGTCAATCGCCAGCAGCGAAGCCGACAACGGTTTCAACCCGCGCCGCTTCAGCGCGGCGTCGAAGGCATCGGAGTTGTCGCGAATCCATTTGATGTCGTGCATGATAAGAATTCCTGCGTCATGGCAGAGCTTGTCCCGGCCATCCACGTCTTGATTGCATGGTCTGTAAAAGACGCGGATGCCCGGGACAAGCCCGGAATACCCCTACTCCGCCGGCGTCGGGTCGGGCGGCGGGCTCGCAGGCGGCGGTGTGGCAGCAGGGGCTTTGGCTGCGGTGGCGCTCTTTTCCACCATGCGCACGGCGATGATCGAGCCTTCGTACAGCGCCAGCAAGGGAATCGCGAGCGAGGCCTGGCTCAGGACGTCGGGCGGGGTCAGAACAGCCGCGATGATGAAGGCGACCACGATGAAATATCGCCGCTTCTCGCGCAATTGCTTCGAGGTGATGATGCCGATCCGCCCCAGCAGCGTCAGGATCACCGGAAGCTGGAACGCGATGCCGAAGGCGAAAATCAGGGACATCATCAGCGACAGATATTCGCCGACCTTGGGCAAAAGCTGGATTTGCGCGCTCTCAGGGCCGCCGAGCTGCTGCATGCCGAGCGAGAAACGCACCAGCATCGGCAAGACCACGAAATAGACCAGCATCGACCCCAGCACGAAGAAGAATGGAGTTGCGATCAGATAGGGCAGAAAAGCCCCGCGCTCGTGCTTGTAGAGGCCGGGCGCCACGAATTTGTAGATTTGCATGGCCACGATCGGAAATGAGATGAAGCCGGCGCCGAACAGTGCGAGCTTCAGCTGGGTGATGAAATATTCCAGAAGCGCGGTGTAGATGAACTTCGAATTTTCAGCCCCCGCCACCCAGACGAACGGCCACACCAGAAAGTTGTAGATCTCCTTGGCGATAAAGAAGCAGAAGATGAAGGCAACGCCGAAGGCGAGCAGCGCCTTGATCAGGCGCGAGCGCAGCTCGATCAAATGATCCATCAGCGGCGCTTTGCTGGCCTCGATATCTTCGTCGCTCATGACGCTTTGGCGTCCCGTGGCTCTTCGACCTCAGCGGTCGCGGGCGGGCTGTGCTGCGGCAGGGCTTGCGGCTGATCTTCCGTCACGATCGCCAGAGGTTCGGACGCCGCCTCGACGTGAGTTGAGGTTTCGGCGGAAGAAGCCGGCGCCTCCGCGGTCGCCGCGGGCTTGTCGATGTCGTCGATATTGAGGGCGTCGGTGACGTCCTTTTGCAGCGACGTCATGACGTTGCCGCTCGTGAATCCCGTCGCTGCTTCCTTGACCTCGTCGAAACTTTTCTTGAGGTCGGCCATTTCGGCCTCGCGCATGGCTTCCTGGAATTGGCCCTGGAATTCGGCGGCCATCTTGCGCGCCTTGCCCATCCATTGCCCGACCATGCGCAGCACGCCCGGCAATTCCTTGGGACCGATGGCGATCAGCGCGACAACCGCGATGATTGCGAATTCACTCCACGAGATGTCGAACATGAAAGATTCCGCTCACGCAAGCCCAATGCCACCCAACATCCTGCAACGAGATCCGGGCTGCCCGCGGTTTTCCTCCACCGGTCTTGCCGCACGTCTGCCGCAAGATCAACGCGCCGCTGAGGGATTCCCGAAAACCCGCGCCAAAAGGTTCAGACGGCCTTGCTGCCGACATCCGACCGCGCTGTCGAGGGCTGCGAAGCGCCGTGGTCGATCGTTTTCACGGGTTCGGTCTTTTCCGCAGTCTTTTCATCGTCCTGCATGCCCTTCTTGAAGGCCTTGATACCCTGCGCAACATCACCCATCAGATCGGAAATCTTGCCGCGACCGAACAGCAGCAGGACGACTGCGATCACGACGATCCAGTGCCAAATGCTAAGCGAACCCATCCTGCAACCCTCCAAACACACGGGGCCTCAAGACCCCGCCGTAACCTGACCGGAAAGTAGGCTCAGGAGGTGTCAAAAACAAGGACTTAAGGCGCGCAAATCGACGTTACGCGGCTAAGCGTTAATGCGCGGGCCCCGCCATCCGCCAGCTCCTGCAATCAAACGGAGGTGGGCTTTCCTTGCTAATTGCCTTGGCCGTCTTCGGGTTCGACCGCGGGAGCCAAAGCCAGTTCCAGATCACCCGCCTCCAACGGATCCTCATCCTCGCGCAACGCTGGGTCATCAGACGGCGCAGGCACGCTAAACCCGGAAGGCAGACGCGAATCCAAAAGGCCTGTTCCCCTCAGTTCCTCAAGTCCAGGCAGATCGCCCAGAGCCTCGAGGCTAAACTGCGACAAAAAGGCCTCCGTGGTCCCGAAGGTCAATGGACGTCCAGGCGTCTTGCGGCGGCCGCGCGGTCGAATCCAGCCGGTCTCCAGGAGGACGTCCAACGTTCCCTTCGAGGTCACCACGCCGCGGATCTCCTCGATCTCCGCGCGGGTGACCGGCTGATGATAGGCAATGATGGCGAGCATCTCGATAGCTGCACGCGACAATCGACGCGTTTCGGTGCTCTCACGCGTCATCAGCCAGGACAGATCACCCGCGGTGCGAAAGGTCCACTTATTGGCGACGCGAACGAGATTGACGCCGCGCGAGGCATAGTCCGCCTGCAACTGCGCAAGTGCGACCTTGATGTCGACGCCCTCGGGCATCCGCTTTGCCAGCGTCGCTTGGTCGAGCGGCTCGGCAGAGGCAAACAACAGCGCCTCGAGCAACCGCAATTCCTCCGGACGCGCCTGCGGATTCACGGAGTCCTCCTCGGCCTCGACTTTGCGTTTTTCCGCCAGGCTTGCCATGGCACGGTCTCCTTCTTCCACTTACTCAGTGTCCCGGTCCCGAAGTTCGCTACCTATCGCGTCTACCTCTGATGCGAACTTCGGGATCAAAGGGACATTGCAAAACTTCAATTCTCTCCTGCGGTTTCGATTTGAAGTTCCTAAACAAACGCGAGGCCAACTCGTGGGAACTTCAAATCCGCCGCACTAGTCCGGCAGATCCGGCGCGGTCATCGCGTCGGAAACTGGCTGTGGCGGGCGCTTTCGAAAATAAAGCGGCGCGAACGGCTCTTTCTGGTGCAATTCGACCTCGCCTTCCCTCACCAGTTCGAGCGCGGCGGCGAAGCTGGAGGCAAAAACCGTGGCCTTTTGCGTGGGATCGACGACGTAATTGATCAGGTATTCGTCGAGCCTGCTCCAGTCCTCGGCCATTCCGACCAGGCGTTCGAGTGACGCCCTTGCCTCGCTGAGTGACCACACCGTCCGCCTGGCCAGATGTACCGACGCCAGCACCCGCTGCTGGCGCTGCGCGGCATAGGCGGTAAGCAGATCGAACAGTGTCGCGGTGTACCTGGGATGCCGGATCTCGGCGATCGTTTCCGGATTGCCGCGCGGAAAAATATCGCGCAGCAATTGCGGGCGGTTCATCAGGCGGTTTGAGGCCTCGCGGATGGCCTCCAGCCGACGAAGCCGGTTGGCCAGTGCAGTCGCCATTTCCTCGGCGCTCGGTCCCTCCGCGGTAGCGGGCTCGGGCAACAACAGGCGGGATTTGAGAAAGGCCAGCCATGCCGCCATCACGAGATAGTCGGCGGCAAGCTCGAGACGGATTTTCCGCGCCGCCTCGATGAAGGTGAGGTACTGATCCGCCAGCGCCAGGATCGAAATCTTTGCGAGGTCGACCTTTTGCTGCCGCGCCAGCGCCAGCAGCAAGTCGAGAGGCCCCTCATAGCCCTCGACGTCGACGACCAGCGATGGTTCGTCGACGACTTCAGCCGGTCGTCCGGTTTCAAACGATAGAATTTCCGCGGTCATGCGCCCGCTGCCCTCGCCTTGCTCATCATCGCGTCCAGTTCTGCCCGTGCCGCCACCCGATCGAACGGCTGCGGCGCGCGGCGCGACGCCAGCGCCCGCTTGGCACGCTCCAGTGCTCTGCCGGACAATTCCGGCGTCTCGGCGGCGACTTCGCGCATCTCCTCAAGCTTGCCGTTACAGTGGAGGACCATGTCGCAACCGGCGGAAAAGACGGCCCTGGTCCGCTCGGCGATCGATCCGTGGAGCGCATTCATGGACACGTCATCACTCATCAACAAACCCTGGAACCCGATCACGCCGCGAATCACGCGCTCGATGATTGTCGCAGAAGTCGTGGCCGGATGGACCGGGTCGAGCGCGCTAAACACAACATGTGCGGTCATTGCCATCGGCAGATCGGCAAGCGGCTGGAAGGCCGCAAAATCGGTCCGTTCCAGCTCAATCTTCGAGGATTTCACCTCTGGGAGCCGCAAATGGCTGTCCGCCGTCGCTCGACCATGCCCGGGAATGTGCTTGAGCACAGGTAAGATACCACCCTGCTCCAGCCCCTCGGTGACGGCGCGAGCAATCGCGGCGACCTTCGCGGGACTGGCTCCATAGGCCCGGTCACCGATGACGGCGTCGGCGCCGGGAACGGGTACATCCGCAAGTGGCAGGCAGTCCACGCTGATACCGAGTTCATCGAGGTCGGCTGCGATCAGTCGGGCGCTCAACCGCGCCATCGACAGCCCCAGATTGCGATCGACATCGTAGAGCACCCCGAACAAGGCCCCAGGGGGGTAAACCGGCCAAAGCGGCGGCCCAAGACGCTGAACCCGGCCCCCCTCCTGGTCGATCAGGATCGGGGCATCTGCAATGGCCGCTGATTTCCTCAATTCTCGAACCAATCGGGCCACCTGCTGCGGCGTTTCGATGTTCCGCTTGAACAGGATAAATCCCCACGGCCGCTCAGACCGGATGAATTCGCACTCCCTGGCGCTCAATTCCGGACCGGATATGCCTGTGATGAATGCGCGCGCTTGCATCGAGGCCGATTAGCCCGCTGACGCCATAAGGGTCAACAAGGGCTGCCGCTAATTCCTTTGGACGACGCACTGGCCGCCAGCGGATTTCAGGCTGCCACAGAATTGCGAGGCTTCATCCGGCGAATTGAAAGGACCGACCATGGCCCGATAGTACACGCCCTTGTCGCCCAGATCGGCGCGCTTGATCAGCGGCGCGTAAGAGCCGAGCACCGAGGGGAACTTGCCTTGGAGCGCCTTGTAGGAGGCCTGGGCATCCGCCTCGCTCCGCTGCGACGACACCTGCACAAGGTATCCGCCGCCCGCCCCGCCCCCGGCTGGGGCGGTTTGGGTGGGGTTGGTCGTGGCCACCCGGGTGGTTGGTTCCGGAGCGGCCGGCTGGCCCTGCGGCGAGAGAGAGAGCGGCGCATTGGCGTTAGCCGCACTGGGATTGGCCGCCGACGCCGTTCGCGCGGCGGGGGCGGGTGCGGCGGTTCGCGCCGTCGCCGCTGGCTTGACCCCAGCCCCAGCAGGCGGGGTCGGCGCTGCCGGAGCCGTCGCAGGGTCGGTCGGGTCCCCCCGGACCGCGAAGGTCCTGATCTTTCGCGGCTCACCGTTGGACAGGGTACCGTTACCGGGAGTTGCCGGAGGCGTAGCGCCCCCCGGCGCCAGATTTGCCGCGCCACTCTGATTCAGCGGCGGAAATACCACCCGCGGCCCCGACCTGGCATTGACATCGACGGGCGCTTCTTCGCGCGGGACGAGTTTCTCGCTGCCATCGCCGGTCAGCAAGCGATCGGGCACCTTGGTCCCGGCGTCGGTCGGCGCCGGAACGATTTTGGTCGGACCGGCGTCAGCTCTGATGATGGGCGGCTCGCCACTGCGCGCCGAACCCATATAGCTGCGGTAGGCATAGGCTCCGCCAACCCCAAACACGGCCAAGGCGAGCACAGCGACAACCACTGCCATGCGACCACGGCGCTTGGGTTCCTGCTCGCCGTCGCCGTACTCGTCCTCATAAGCGTAGGCGTCGTCCGCGTAGGTCTGATCGTGCTGATTGTCGTGCGCGCCCGTATCGAGCCCGCCATACAACGCTTCATCATAGCGCGACAGATCGCGCTCTTGATCCGGATCGACGTATTGCTGCTCTTCGTCGTAATACTGCTCGGGCGCGGGTTCGGCAGCGTAATGGTGCAGCGGGTAAGCTGTGCCGGGATGATCCTGCTCGGTTTGCGGCGGCGTCTCCTGCCGGGCGCGTTGTATCCAGGACGGTGGGCCTGGCGGGGGATCCTCTTCAATTTCCGGTTCTTCCGGCAGCTCATACGCTTCGTTGCGGTCGTATTGGTCGGGTTGCTGCTTGGCCCGCGGCTGAAGCGGCAGATTGGCCCGGCTCATGGAGCCGAACGGGTCGGTCTGACCAATGAGCCGCGCGAGTTCGGCGAGCGGATCGCCTTCGGCCTTCGCGGAAGCGCGCGACCCGCCGCCGCGATCGAACTCGTTCGCAGCAGGAAACGGTCTATCCTGATATCGATCAGCCATCGTGATGATGCGTCCCCTTGGGGAAAGCCGCCAACCCGCTTGTTATAAACGAACCGGCCCTTGCCGGAAGCCACTCACAAATCCCCCAGAAATCCCCCTGGAGTGGCGCCACTTTCACCGCATCTCGTCCGGAGCACCGACGCCGAGAACGGCGAGCCCGGATGCCAAAACCGAGACGACCCCCTGAACCATAGCCAGCCGGGCTTTTGTCATCTCAGCATCATTATTGATAATGAAGCGTAAATAGGGCAAATCGCGCCCCCTTGTCCACAAGGCATGAAATTCGCTGGCGAGATCATACAGGTAAAAAGCGATTCGGTGAGGCTCGTGTGCCGAGGCCGCCGCCTCGACGGTCCGGGGGTAAAGCGCCAGCCGCCTCAAGAGATCGAGTTCCGCCTGGTCGCTCAGGCGCTCCAGCGCGGCATCCGCGAGGAAGGCGGCCCGGGCCTGGGCCCCTTCAGGCAGGTTAGGGATGACTTCCCGCGCGTTGCGGAAAACCGAGTGGCCCCTTGCGTGACCATACTGGACGTAAAATACCGGGTTCTCGCGCGACTGCTCGATGACCTTGGCGAGATCGAAATCGAGCACCGCGTCGTTCTTGCGGTAGAGCATCATGAAGCGAACGGCATCCTTGCCGACCTCGTCCACCACCTCGCGCAGCGTGACGAAGTCGCCCGAGCGTTTCGACATCTTCACCGGCTCGCCGTTGCGCAGGAGCTTGACGAGCTGCACGATCTTGACGTCGAGCGTGGCTTGGCCCGCCGTGACGGCTTTGATCGCCGCTTCCACGCGCTTGACGTAGCCGCCGTGATCGGCGCCCCAGACGTCGACGAGGTTGTGAAAGCCGCGTTCGAATTTGTCCCGATGGTAGGCGATATCGGAGGCAAAATAGGTGTAGGAGTCGTCGGACTTGATCAGCGGCCGGTCGACGTCATCGCCAAAGGCGGTCGCGCGAAACAGGGTCTGCTCGCGATCCTCGTAGTCCTCGAGCGATCCCCCCTTTGGCGGCGGCAGGCGGCCCTCGTAGATGTCGCCTTTGGAGCGCAGAAAGTCGATGGTCTGCGCGACCCGATTGTTTCCCGTTTCGATCAGCGACCTTTCCGAGAAGAACACGTCGTGCCGGATATTGAGCGCGGCGAGATCACCCCTGATCGCGTCCATCATCATCGCGATGGCCTTGGCGCGCACAAGCGGCAACCATTGGCTTTCCGGCAGCGCCAAGAGCTTCTTGCCATATTCTGCCGACAGCGCCTCCCCCACCGGCTTCAGATAGTCGCCGGGATAGAGCCCTTCGGGAATTTCGCCGATGTTTTCTCCGAGCGCCTCGCGGTAGCGAAGGAAAGCCGAACGCGCCAGCACATCGACCTGGGCGCCGGCATCGTTGACGTAATATTCGCGGGTGACGTCGAAGCCTGTGAACTCAAGCAGACTGGCCAACGCGTCGCCAAACACCGCGCCCCGGCAATGCCCGACATGCATCGGCCCGGTGGGATTGGCCGAGACGTACTCGACATTGACTTTCTCATTCCCACCGATCGTGCTTCGCCCGTAACCGCTGCCCTGATGCAACACTTGGCGCAGCGTGTCCGCCCAGACCGCCGGTTTCAGGGTGATGTTGATGAAGCCGGGACCTGCAACATCGACCGATTCAATCAAATCGTCGGCGCGAAGCCCGCTCGCAATCTTTTCGGCAAGGTCTCGCGGTTTTGCCCGGGCTTCCTTCGCGAGCACCATGGCGGCGTTGGTGGCCATATCGCCATGGGTCGGGTCCTTGGGCGGTTCGACGACCACGCGCGACAAATCGGTCCCAGGGCCGAGCTCCGACGCGCAAATCGCGTGCACGCGCATCAGCACGTTGGCGAAAAGATGTTGGTTCGATGTTTTGTCGGCCATGGCCGCCGCCTAACGCAAATCCGGGGTCGAGTCAAAAAGCCTTTGATGCTCGGTCAGTGCGAAACGATCGGTCATTCCGGCGATAAAGTTGCCGATCCGCCGGGCACGCTCGGTTTCCGTCTCATTGCTGTTTCCGGGCGGCAACCATTCCGCCGGCAGGGCATCCGGATGGTTCTGGTAGCGCGCGAACAGATCGAACAGGATCTGTTCCGCATCCCCCATCACCCGCATCACCCGCTCGTGTCGGTACATTCTTTGCTTCAGGAATGCCTTGATCCCGGCTTCGGCTTTCGTCACCTGCTCCGGAAAAGCGATCAGCACCTCCTTTTGGTTACGAACATCATCGACACATGTCGGCCGGGCCGCGGCCAGACGCCGTCCCGCTTCCGTAGTCACGGCCCCGATCAGGTAGGAGATCAGCTCGCGCACCAGTTCCGCGCCGCGTCTGCTGTCGTCGAGCGCCGGATATTGCTTGTCGATTTCGGCGATGATCTCGGCGGCGATCGGAACAACCTTGAGATCGTCGACCTTGAAAAGCCCGGCGCGCAAGCCATCGTCGATGTCGTGGGCATCATAGGCGATGTCGTCGGCGATAGCCGCGACCTGCGCCTCCAGCGACGCAAAGCTCCACAGCTCCAGGTCATATGTCCGGACAAAATCGGCGATCGCCACGGGAATGCCGTGCTCGCGATAACGCCCGACCGCCCCGCCATTGCGCGCGGTCAGCGGACCGTTGTGTTTGACGATGCCCTCGAGCGATTCCCAGGTCAGGTTGAGCCCGTCAAAATCAGGGTAACGATGCTCGAGGGTGGTGACGACCCGCAAAGTCTGCGCGTTGTGATCGAAACCACCATGGGCCTGCAGGCAGACGTCCAGCGCCCTCTCTCCGGCGTGTCCGAACGGGGGATGGCCGAGGTCGTGGGCGAGGGCCAAAGTTTCCGTCAGATCCTCGTCGAGGCCAAGCTGGCGGGCCAGCGCCCGCGCAATCTGCGCGACCTCCAGCGTGTGCGTCAGGCGGGTCCGATAATGGTCACCCTCATGGAACACGAAGACCTGCGTCTTGTACTTGAGGCGGCGGAACGCCGTGGAATGAATGACCCGGTCGCAATCGCGGCGGAATGGGCTGCGGGTCCTGCTCGGCGGCTCAACGAATTCCCGGCCCCGGCTGTGGTCGGGATCGCAGGCATAGGCCGAACGAGGGGCTGCCATTCCAACTGACACGGGGGATTGATCTCCTTAATGGTTTGATTCCGGTGCCCGGCGCACTTAACTATGGTGGGCGCCGGATACCAGATAATGGTTCAGGCGTCTGCACTCGGAGGCTTCTCGTATGACCACAGCCGTCACCATCAGCGAGCGTGCGGCCCGCCGCATTGGCGAAATCCTCAAAACCGAGGGCGACGGTGCCATGCTGCGCATCAGCGTCGAGGGCGGCGGCTGCTCCGGTTTCCAATACAAGTTCGATGTCGAGCATGCGCGCGCCGAGGATGACCTCGTGATCGCCCGCGACAGCGCCGTGGTGTTGGTCGATCCGGCCTCGGTGCCGTTTCTCGCTGGCTCTGAGGTCGATTTCGTCGACGACCTGATCGGTGCGTCGTTCCGGGTCGTCAATCCAAACGCAACGGCGTCGTGTGGCTGCGGCACCAGTTTCTCGATCTGAGAGATCATTATCCCAGATGCGCATCGCCACCTGGAACGTCAATTCGGTCCGCCAAAGGATCGAGAATCTGATGACCTGGCTGAAGGATTGCTCGCCCGACATCGTTTGCCTGCAAGAAATCAAGTGCACAGACGAGGCGTTCCCGCGGCTTGAGATTGAGTCGCTCGGCTATAACGTGGTGACCCACGGTCAGAAGACCTTCAACGGCGTCGCGCTTTTGTCGAGGCTTCCGTTCGATGAGACAAAGTCGGGGCTTGCCGGCGACGACGAAGACACTCACGCGCGCTTTCTTGAAGGCCTGGTCACGCTGAAGAACGGTGTGCTCCGGGTCGCCTGCCTTTATCTGCCCAATGGCAACCCGCCGGAGACCGATAAATACCCCTATAAGCTCAAATGGATGTCTCGGCTTCTTGAGTATTCCAGGCAGCGGCTTAGAGCGGAAGAACGGCTTGTGTTAGCAGGGGATTTCAACGTCATCCCAAAGGCCGAGGACGTCCATAATGCGGCGGCGTGGGTGAACGATGCCCTGTTTCGTCCGGCCACGCGGGAGAGCTTTCAATCGCTGCTCGGCCTAGGTCTGACCGACGCGCTGCGCGCGGTCACGGACGCCCCGGGCCAATATACGTTCTGGGATTATCAAGCGGGCGCCTGGCAGAAAAACCAGGGCTTGCGCATCGACCACCTGCTGCTGTCGCCGCAGGCCAGCGACCACCTCATCGATGCGGGAATCGACAGCTACGTACGTGCCTGGGAGAAGCCGTCGGATCACGTGCCGGTCTGGATTGATCTCGATCTTGAGACGGCGTAACGCGTGCTCCTCGCCTGCTCCGCAAGCAGGCCAGGATCAATCCTTGTGGGATCAATCCTTGCGACCTTGCACCCAGTGCTCGAGCATCTGCAGCGCCATCGCACGGTCGTCATCGGACGCCTTGGCGATCGCCTTGTTGTAGCTGTCCCTGATCCAGGTCTCGTCCGGCGCGGCGCTGTCGCGCGCCAGCGTCAACCACATCAAGCCACGAGCGGCCTGGCGCGGCAGTTGATCGCCGTTGAACAACATTTGGCCGAGCAAAGCCTGCGCCTGATGCTGGCCCTTCTGGGCGGCAAGGCCGAGCCAGCGCGCGCCGTAACGGAAGTCGTCGCGCGAGGAACCGGCGCTCTTCAGATAGAGCCTCGCCAGATCGTACTGCGCATCGGCGTTACCGAAATACGAGGCCGCGTAAGAGAACATCTCCCTCGCCCGCTCCGGGTCGGACTTGATCTTCGAATTCGGAATGCCGTTGAGATAATACCGCCCCAGCGCCACGAAAGCGTTGGCGACAATCGCGGCTTGCGGCGCCGACGGGCTGTCTTCGGCGTGGGCATTGGCAATGCGGCTGAAATACTCGAAAGCGCGCAGATCGTCCTGGGCGACGCCGTCTCCATCCGCATACATCCGCCCCAGCTTCCACTGCGCGATCGGATGACCGCCTTCGGCGGCATATTGCAGCGAGGTGAGCGAGGCATCGGGTGCGGACGGGGGAACGACCTTTTTCAAGGCGGCGGTCCCAGGCTGGGCCGTAACCACCGGAATGGTTGCATCCTGATTGACCGGGGCTCCGTCGAAGGCGAATCCCGGCGTGGCCACCGGGGTGGCCCCTAATATCAGTGCAAGAATGACACGCTCAAATATCCGCATAGCACAATTTCTCATGCGCTCCGCCCGGGTGGGTGACGGCACCGGCTACCGCCGGCCCGACCTGCTGGGCGTATTTCCACAGAGCACCTGACGTATGATTGGTCTCGCGCGGCCTCCATTTGGTTCGGCGCTCGGCCAACTCCGTCTCGGTCAACTTTACGTTAATAGTCCCGACCACTGCGTCGATTTCGATGATATCGCCGTCCCGCAGAAGCGCGATCGGGCCTCCGACCGCAGCTTCAGGGCCGACATGGCCGATGCAGAACCCGCGCGTCGCACCGGAGAAACGCCCATCGGTGATCAGTGCAATTTTACCGCCCATGCCCTGGCCGGTCAGCGCGGCCGTGGTTGAAAGCATTTCGCGCATGCCGGGCCCGCCACGCGGTCCTTCATAGCGAATGACGAGCACCTCGCCTTCTTTGTAGGCCCTCTTCTGCACTGCTTCGAAGGCATCCTCTTCGCAGTCGAAGCAACGGGCAGGACCCGCAAATTTCAAGTTCGACATGCCCGCGACCTTCACGATCGCGCCCTCGGGCGCGAGATTTCCCTTCAGGCCGACGACGCCGCCGGTGACAGTGATCGGCTTGTCGGCGGGCCGCACCACATCCTGATGCGGATTCCACTTCACGCTCTTGAGATTTTCGGCGATCGTTCGGCCCGTGACCGTCAAACAGTCACCATGCATATGGCCGTTATCGAGCAGCGTCTTCATCAGAAGCGGTATTCCACCAGCTTCAAACATGTCTTTGGCGACATAACGACCGCCCGGCTTCAAATCCGCGACATATGGTGTCTTTTTGAAGATTTCCGCCACGTCGAACAGGTCGAATTTGATACCGCATTCATGGGCAATCGCCGGCAGGTGCAACGCAGCATTGGTCGATCCGCCGGACGCAGCAACCACGGCGGCTGCATTTTCCAGCGACCGGCGCGTGACGATATCGCGCGGCCGGATGTTCAAGTTGATCAACTCCATGATCTTTTCGCCGGCGGTCATGCAAAACGCGTCGCGAATTTCGTAAGGCGCCGGCGCGCCGGCCGAATAGGGCAAGGCAAGCCCAATGGCCTCAGATACCGTCGCCATCGTGTTGGCGGTGAATTGTGCGCCGCACGCGCCAGCCGAGGGGCAAGCCACCCGCTCGATCTCGTCAAGATCCGCGTCCGACATGGCGCCGACGGAGTGCTTGCCGACCGCCTCGAACATGTCCTGCACCGTGACTTGCTGGCCACGGAAATTGCCGGGAAGGATCGAACCGCCATAGATGAAGATCGAGGGCACGTTGAGCCGCACCATCGCCATCATCATGCCCGGCAATGACTTGTCGCAGCCCGCAAGGCCGACAAGAGCATCGTAAGCATGGCCGCGCATGGTCAGTTCGACGGAATTGGCGATGCATTCCCGCGACGGCAACGACGAGCGCATGCCGTCATGGCCCATGGCGATGCCGTCGGTCACAGTGATGGTGCAAAATTCGCGCGGGGTTCCGGCGGCGGAGGCGACGCCTTTCTTGACGGCCTGGGCCTGACGCATCAGCGAGATATTGCACGGAGCGGCTTCGTTCCAGCAGGACGCCACGCCAACGAGGGGCTGGTGGATCTGCTCGGTCGTCAATCCCATGGCATAGAGATACGAGCGATGGGGAGCCCTTTCCGGCCCCTCCGTCACGTGACGGCTCGGCAGTCTCTTCTTGATGCTGGTCTTGGCGTCCATCGCGAACCTGTTTCCCCAGCCGTCTCTTGTGGAACCCGGGAAATCAGAAATTCCCCATCGCCTTCGCGAGCGCCGTGGCCTTCAAACTACGAAGCAATGATTTCATGGAGGGGTGTGGCCAAAAAGCGGCGCAGGCAATGACGAGACGGTATAAGGGTTAAATGTTCAGGAAGTGTTGCGTCCAAGCCACAATCGTTGCGGTAAAGCAACCCTCTTTGCCTGAAGAAAAGGCCAGGACTTCCCGGCCCTTCCTTTGAGCCGCCCGATATCAGTGACCGGCGGGCGCCGAAAATCCTCCACTGTAGCGATAGGACCACTCTGGTTGGGTCGCAACGGGAGCGGGCGTGGCATAAGCGTTACTGTTACGGAATTCTGAATTGGCGCGCTGGTTCACCTTGCCGCGATGGTGCTCCGACGCGGCGGCGAGTTGCACGGCCGACAAAGCGATCAGCGCCGATCCGGCCAAGGTGAGAATTGTCCTTTTCATTTTTCTTTCTCCTGTGAGCAGCGACGCAAGGCCCGGCGCCTTGCGACTTACGCTGTGCTCAAAAGAGATAGGGACGGAAGCGGCAATCTGTATCGCGCGCGGAATCACGAAGCGGCGAGCAAATTCCTTGTTCAAAAAGAATTTCGTCTAAATATTCAGCACGCGACCATAGGCATCCAACACCGCTTCCTTCATCATCTCGGACAAGGTTGGATGCGGGAATACGGTGTGCATCAATTCCTCTTCCGTGGTCTCCAGATTCATCGCCACGACGTAACCCTGGATCAATTCGGTGACTTCCGCACCGATCATGTGCGCGCCAAGCAACTGGCCGGTCTTCTTGTCGAAGATGACCTTGACCAGGCCCTGATCCTCGCCGAGCGCAATCGCCTTGCCGTTGCCGACGAACGGGAAACGTCCGACGCGGATTTCACGGCCGCCCTCCTTTGCCCTTGCCTCGGTCAAGCCGACGGAGGCAACTTGCGGATTGCAATAGGTGCATCCGGGGATGAGGTTCTTGTCCATCGCGTGCGGATGCAGGCCCTTGATGGCTTCAACGCAAACCACGCCTTCGTGTTCGGCCTTGTGGGCGAGCATCGGGGGACCTGCAACATCGCCGATGGCGTAAATGCCGGGCACGTTGGTCTTGCCGTAGCCGTCGATCACCACGCAGCCGCGCTCGGTCTTGACGCCGATTTTCTCAAGGCCGAGGTTTTCAATATTGCCGACCACGCCGACGGCGGAAATCACACGTTCGAATTCAACCGTCTGCGGCTTCTTGCCATCGTCGATGGTGGCGACAACGCTGTCGCTTTTCTTTTCAAGTTTCGTCACTTTGGTATTGGTGAGGATCTTGATGCCCTGTTTCTCGAAGCGCTTGCGCGCTAGCCCAGCAATCTCGGCATCTTCGACGGGAAGGATCTGCGGCAAGACCTCCACCACGGTCACGTCAGCGCCCATGGTGTGGAAGAACGAAGCGAATTCGATGCCGATCGCGCCGGAGCCGACGACCAACAGCGACTTCGGCATCTTGTCCGGCACCATCGCCTCGAAATAGGTCCAGACCAGTTTCTTGTCGGGCTCGAGCCCTGGCAGAACGCGCGGCCTGGCACCGGTTGCGATGATGATCTGCTTGGCCTGGTAGGCTCCCTCGCCCAGCGCGCCCTTCGGCGCGTCGACCGCGGACTTTCTCACCGTGATCCTGCCGGGTGCGTCAATCGCCGCTTCACCCCAGATGATCGTCACCTTGTTCTTCTTCATCAGGAAGCCGACGCCGTCATTGAGACGTTTGGAAACGCCGCGTGAGCGCTGTACCACCGCCTTGGCGTCGTAAGAGACCTTCTCCGCGGACAGGCCGTAATCCTTTGCGTGCTGCATGTAGTGATAGATTTCGGCAGAGCGAAGCAGCGCCTTGGTCGGGATGCAGCCCCAGTTCAAACAAATGCCGCCGAGATAGGATTTCTCGACGATCGCGGTCTTGAAGCCGAGCTGCGCCGCGCGAATGGCGGTGACATAGCCTCCGGGACCGGAGCCGATGATGATGATGTCGAAGGATGTATCGGCCATAATGGCTCCCGTCTAACTGGAGGTCGTCGCGACGCGTGCACGGCGCTTGATGATGAACTTCCTTATCAGCCATTCCAGCGAGACGATAAAAGCCATGATCGCCATGCCGGTCAGTGCAATCGGTCCCCAGATATTTCGTGAGAGGGCTTCGCCGGCAAGGAACGCAAGGCGGATGATATCGAGACCAAGGGGATTGAGCGCAACGACGGCTGCGATCAGCATCGATATCCAGGGCCATTGCGTTCGGACATTCAACGTCACCCCCAAACGGCTCGGATCAAATCACACCATCATCATCACCGGATTTTCGATCAGCATCTTGAACGCGCCGATCAGCTCTGCACCGAGCGCGCCATCGATCGCGCGATGATCGCACGACAGCGTCACACTCATGATCTGAGCCGCCTCGACTTTGCCTTGGCGAACCACGGCGCGCTCTTCGCTGGTGCCGACTGCCAGGATCGTCGCGTGCGGCGGATTGATCACTGCCGTGAAGTCCCGAATGCCGTACATGCCGAGGTTCGAGATGGCCGTGGTGCCGCCCTGATATTCATCCGGCTTGAGCTTGCGTGCCCGCGCGCGCGCCGCGAAATCCTTCATCTGGCCTGAAATCGTCGATAACGATTTGGTCTCGGCCGCGCGGATAATCGGCGTGATGAGGCCGCCGGGCATCGCCACCGCTACCCCGATATCGGAATGCTTGTGCTTGACCATGCCGGACTCGGTCCAGCTTACATTGCAGTCAGGGATCCGCTGCAGTGCGACCGCCATCGCCTTGATGACGAAATCGTTGACCGAAAGCTTGTAGAGCGGCTTCTTCTCCTTGTCCTTCGGCGCAGCCGCATTGATCTCCTCCCGCGCGGCGAGCAGCTTGCCGACGTCGCAGTCCATCGTCAGGTAAAAGTGCGGAATCGTCTGCGCCGCGGTGGTGAGCCTTTGCGCGATCGTGCGGCGCATGCCGTCGTGCGGCACGATTTCGTAACTGCCGGGCTCGAACAGCGCCAGAACCTGCTTGTCCGACATGGCTGGCGCAACCGCAGGCGTGCCGCCCGGTGCCACGGCGGGCGCCTTCAGCCCCTTGCCGGATTTGGCTTCGGCGACGTCGCGGGCAATGACACGGCCATGCGGCCCGGAGCCATTGATGCGCGCGATGTCGATGCCCGCCTCTTTGGCGAGGCGCCGGGCCAGCGGCGACGAAAACGTTCGCGCATGACCGTTGGCCTGCGGTGCCGGCGTGGCTGCTGCGGCGGCGGGTGCCGCAGGCTTCGCCGCCGGCGGGGGCGACGAGGCCTGTTTTGCGGTCGCCGGCGCTTGAGCGGCTGGGGCGGCCCTTGGCGGGGCGCTTGCAGCGCCGGCACCGGCCGACTTGACGTCCTCACCGTCGCCCGCAAGTACCGCGATCACGTCATTGACCGCAACGTCCTGCGTGCCTTCAGGGATCAGGATCTTCGCGATCGTGCCCTCATCGACGGCCTCGACCTCCATCGTCGCCTTGTCGGTCTCGATTTCAGCGATCACATCGCCGGATTTGACCTTGTCGCCCTCTTTCTTGAGCCACTTGGCAAGGTTGCCCTTCTCCATCGTCGGCGACAGCGCGGGCATCAGGATGTTGATCGGCATGCTGACCTCACAGGATATTCTTGCTCGTTGTCTTCCTTCGCTTCGGAAGCCAACCAAAGACCGTTTGGGTGCCACTGTCACCCGATGAAAGATCGAAGACCCGCTTCAATTTCCGATATCGCCCTGCCAGAGGCGCTCGTTCGCAGGGATCGAGCGCCATGACTTCATCATGTTGATCGACCGCTCATCCTCGAGATCGATATAGGGAATGCCAAATTGGGTCAGGATGTCTTTGCTTCCCGGAAAGGTGACGGATTCGCCGATCACAAGGAGCGAAAGCTTGAAAAGACCGACCGCGCCCGCGCACATCGAGCAGGGCGACAGCGTCGTATACATGACCGTGTCATGAAAGGGGATCAGCCCGGCGTTGCGCATGCATGACATCTCGCCGTGAAGAATGACGTTGTTTTCCTGCACCCTGCGGTTATGCCCACGCGCGATGATTTTGTTGTCGCGCGTCAGAACCGCGCCGATCGGAAGCCCTCCCTCGGCGATGCTGATCTCCGCCTCGCGAATGGCCTCAGCCATGAAATCGAAATGATGCCGTTCGATGGCCACTTTCAGTGCCCCTGTTCCGATCGCGGCGCCGTGCGGCCCATATCGGTCGGCCGCGCGATTTCGGCGTCGAACATGTCGATGATACGTCTCATCGCCTCGTCCTCGCTGTAGGCGCTCTCGCGCGCGTAGGCACGCGAAGCATGGCGCGCAACGTCAACCAGCAGCAGGCCCCACATATCCGGTTCCTCGAAGGCGCGCGTGAACGCGATGGAAAGTCCGCCGTCGACCACGAAGGCGCGCAGCACCTCCGTGGCATCATCGCGGCCCACGACATCTGGTGGCAACGGCTGCTCCCTGGGTCCGGCCATGCGTCACCGATACGAAACGGCCTTGGCGGCCGCGACCACTTCGGCCACCGAGGGCAATGCGAGCTTTTCGAGGTTCGCGGCATAAGGCATCGGCACGTCCTTCCCCGACACCCGCGCCACCGGCGCATCCAGATAATCGAACGCGTGCTCCATGATCCTGGCGGCGACTTCAGCCCCGACGCCGCTTTGCTGCCAGCCCTCCTCGACGGTCACCGCGCGGCCCGTCTTCCTCACCGAGGCGACGATGGTGTCGGTATCGAGCGGACGCAACGTCCGCAGGTCGATGACCTCAGCGTCAATTCCCTCTTTCGCCAGTTCGTCCGCAGCCTTGAGCGCGTAGGTCATGCCGTTCGACCACGAGATGATGGTGACTTGACCGCCCGAGCGAACCACGCGCGCCTTGCCGATCGGGATCACGTAATCGTCGAGTTTGGGTACCTCGCCGGAGTGACCGTACAACACCTCGTTTTCGAGAAAGATCACCGGATTTGGATCGCGGATCGCAGCCTTCAACAGTCCCTTGTAGTCGGCCGCCGAGAACGGCGCGATCACCTTGAGGCCCGGAATTTGCGAATACCAGGCGGAGTAATCCTGGCTGTGCTGGGCCGCGACCCGCGCGGCCGCGCCATTGGGACCGCGGAACACAATCGAGCAGCCCATCTGCCCGCCCGACATATAGAGCGTCTTCGCCGCGGAGTTGATGATCTGATCTATGGCCTGCATCGCGAAGTTGAAGGTCATGAACTCGACGATCGGCTTGAGGCCGGCCATCGCCGCGCCGACGCCGATACCGGCAAAACCATGCTCGGTGATCGGCGTGTCGATGACGCGCCTGGCGCCGAATTCCTGCAGCAATCCCTGGCTGACCTTGTAGGCGCCCTGATATTCGGCGACTTCTTCACCCATCAGAAACACGTCCGCGTCCCGGCGCATTTCCTCGGCCATCGCGTCGCGCAAGGCTTCGCGGATGGTCATCGTGACCATCTCGGTTCCGGCCGGCACTTCCGGATCGGGCTCGGCGACAGCTTTGGGCGCCGTCGTCGCTTGCGGCGCATGTATCATCGGCTGGCCCTCGCCGACCGGCGAGCGCGACTCGGCGACTTCATGCGCGATGGACGGCGCAACCGGCGCGGCCGTCGGCGCCTTGGCGAGATCGGCGGCGCTCTCTCCGTCCGCCAAAATGGTCGCGATCGGCGTATTGACGGCGACGTCGGCGGTGCCTTCGGGGACCAGAATCTTGCCAAGCGTGCCTTCGTCGGTGGCTTCGACCTCCATCGTCGCCTTGTCGGTCTCGATCTCGGCGATAACGTCGCCCGACTTGATCGCCTCGCCTTCTTTCTTCAGCCACTTGGCGAGGTTGCCCTTCTCCATCGTTGGCGAAAGCGCGGGCATCAGTACTTGAATTGGCATATCCGCTCCGGAAATTTACGACTTAGGCTGTATTGGGTGTCTAGCGATAGACGTCGGTCCACAATTCGGCGACGTCGGGTTCGGGATCATGCTGCGCGAAATCGGCGGCAGCGTTGACGATCTCCCGCACCTCGGCGTCGATAGCCTTTAACTCCTCTTCGCTCATTTTCGCAGCAAGCAAGCGGTTGCGGACCTGCTCGATCGGGTCCTGATCATGACGAACCTTGTCGACCTCCTCACGGGTGCGATATTTCGCCGGATCAGACATCGAGTGTCCGCGGTAGCGGTAGGTCTGCATTTCCAGGATGAAGGGGCCGTTGCCGGCGCGGCACCATGCGACGGCCCTCTCGCCCGCGGCCTTCACCGCGCGAACGTCCATGCCGTCGATCTGCTCGCCGGGAATATTGAAGGAGATGCCACGTTTGGAAAAATCGGTTTGCGCTGAGGAGCGCGTCACCGATGTGCCCATGGCGTAGCGGTTGTTCTCGATGACGTAGATCACCGGGAGTTTCCAGAGCTCCGCCATGTTGAAGCTTTCATAGACCTGGCCCTGGTTCGAAGCACCGTCCCCGAAATAGGCCAGGCTCACGAAATCGTTGCCTCGATAGCGGTTTGCGAAAGCCAGCCCCGTACCGAGCGATACCTGCGCGCCCACGATCCCGTGGCCACCGAAGAAATTCTTTTCCATGCTGAACATATGCATGGAGCCGCCCTTGCCCTTGGAATAGCCGCCGCGGCGCCCGGTCAGTTCGGCCATCACGCCCTTGGCCTCCATTCCACAAGCGAGCATATGACCGTGGTCACGGTATCCGGTTATGACCTGATCGCCCTTTTTCAGGGCCATTTGCATCCCGACGACGACCGCTTCCTGCCCAATATAGAGATGGCAGAAGCCGCCGATCGCCCCCATTCCGTAAAGCTGACCGGCCTTTTCCTCGAACCGCCGGATCAGCAGCATGTCGCGAAGTGCGCTCAGTTCCTGTTCCCTCGTGAATTCCGGGGGGGTGTCGGCACCATTTCCCATTTCCAGGGCGGTTTCTTTCGTGGGGCTTTTCTTGGGTGCGGCCATGGCATTTCCGGATGAGAGAACGAATAGCTCTCTCTAACCCAACTCAAACCGCCATGAAAGGATTGCGTGAGCTTGCGAAAGTTTCACTATGCCGCACTGCAGTGCACTGCGACATTTTCGAAATTGATTTCACAGGTTTTTGTAATTTGAAGATTAGTTCGGATTGACGACCCGAACCAGGTCCCGCGGGTTGGCGTAATCGAGCTGATAACGCGCGCGTTCGTCGAGCATATCAGGATCTACCCGGTCAGATCGCAGCAACGATACGCGCTGCTCGCCTTCGGCACGCTCCCGCTTCAAGCGCGCAAGCTCCGAAGTCAGCGCGATGATCTCTTGATCGAGTTCCTGTCGCGCATTCAACCCATATTTTCCCGTGTAGGCGTTGACGCCGAAATAACCGACCATCCCGGCCACCATGGTGTAGAGGGCAAGGCCGGTAAGAAAGGATTTGAGGCGACTGCGAGAGACCATGGAAGCAGCATGCGACGGCTCGGTTAAGGGAATGCTAACTCACCGAGCCGCCCGCAATTTGTGCATCTGGTTCACATGCGGCATGCCGCCCTTCGCCTATTTGCTCTGTCTTTCGACGAAGGCGGCGAAGGCGTCGATATACTGCTGAAGCACCTTTTGCAGCGATTCCTTGATGAGGTGACCCTTTTCATCGAAGGCGTCGCCAACGCCGTTCAGATAGATCTCCGGCTGGCCAAGGATCGGACCGGAAATGCCCGGCAGGATATTCTGCAGATGCTTGGCTGCGCTCACGCCGCCGAGCGGTCCTGGCGAATTGCTGATGATGCCGATCGGCTTGCCGAGGAACGAGCTCTTGCCGTAGGGCCGTGATGCGACGTCGATGGCGTTCTTCAGGACGCCGGGAATCGAGCGATTGTATTCCGGCGTCACGAACAGCACGCCGGCGGACTTCTGAATTTTCTCACGAAGCGCCAGCCAGTCAGCCGGCGGGGTCGTTTCGAGGTCCTGATTGAAAAACGAAATGCCGTGCAAAGTGACGACGTCCAGCTTCAGCGCAGCCGGCGCCAGCTTGGCGAGCGCATTGGCAACTTTGAGGGTGTGGCTTTCCTTGCGGATGCTGCCGACGATAACGACAATATTGTGTGGGGTGGACATGGGATTTCCTTGTGAGCACGGAGCGCCAGATCGGCATAGGCGTCACCCTAGCGGCGCCGGCAAAAGATGCAAGTGCATGGATCACGGTATCTTGGCAAATTAGGTCTTGGCAAATTAACCGAGAAACCGTGCCACAAATGAAATCAGGCCGCCAATGTGGCGGCCTGACCGGTCAAAACAAGGGACGCGGCGATCAGAGCACCGGATTCCATGCCGACGGAATCAGCCGGTACTTCGCGCCGTCCTTCTCGACATGGCCGATTGACGGGAAGGTGAAGTGGAAGCCGACGACCGTTGCCTTCTCGGCCGCCGCCATGTCGTAAAATTTATGCCGGGTCTCCTGCGCTGCCGCGGGGTCCACGTCGAAGGCGACGTGCCAATCCGGATTGCGCAGGAAGAGCTCTGGAATATTGGTGACGTCGGACTGGATCATGACCGTTGAACCACCCGAAGAGACCGCGAAAGCGGTATGTCCCGGCGTGTGGCCGGGCGTGGCAACCGACGTAATGCCGGGTGCGACTTCCTTGCCCCAGTCATACTTCGTCACCTTGGATTCGATACCGGCATAGACCTTTTTCACATTGGCGAAGTAATTCTTCATCATGTCGGACTGGGCCTTGGCGGCATTCTCGTCGCTCATCCAGAATTCCCAGTCTTTCGCCGGCACCATGATTTCCGCATTCGGGAAAGCCATCGAGCCGTCGGCCGCCCGGATGCCGTTGGTGTGATCAGGATGCAAATGTGACATCAACACGACGTCGACGTTCTTGGGGTCGACGCCCGCCGCGGCAAGATTTTGCATCATTCGGCCGACCGCGCCCTTGGAAGGCTCAAAGTTGGCAATGCCGTTGCCGCTATCGATCAGGACAAGCTTGCTGCCCGTGTTGACGAGCTGCGGATTGAACGGCACCGTGACCATGCCTTTCGGCATATAGGCGGCTTCGGCGGCCGCCAGCACCTCTTCCTTCGCAACGTTTTTCACGAACGTGTCGGGAAGCGGGAACGTGCGCGCGCCATCGTTGATCGAGGTGCATTCAATGGTGCCAACCTTGTAGCGATAGAAGCCCGGCGCCTGGGAGGCGGCCGGTGGTACCGCGGCGCGCGCAGGCAGCGCTCCGAACGGCGACAAAGCTGACGCAGCACCGACGGCGGCTGCGCCGGCCAGCAGATGACGGCGGCTCAATTCATTCATGGATGTTCTCTCCCTGGATGTGTTCGCGCTTTTGCGCACTGATTTTCGGCGCAAATCTTCCCTTCTTGCGGGCCAAACGCAAGTCTCTTTGTCATGCAGGGTCGCAACTTTCGGCGCCGAACAGCCCCCTCGGCGTCAAAAATAACCCGTTGCATGGGTGCGGCTACTTGACCAATTCCCAGAAGATTCCGATCACCGCGACATAGCCAAGCGTGAAGATCAATGTCCTCAGATATGGCAGCCCAAGCAGGTACACGACGGCATGGGCAAGCCGCAGCCAGAAGAAGGACATCGCCCAGAAAGCCGTCATCGGATTGGCCTTGCCCGCCAGATGAACCACGATCACCAGTGCTGCGAACGGCGCGAAGCTCTCGACCGCGTTGATGTAGACCCGGTCGGCACGCTTGCCCCACAGCGGAACCGGCCGCGGGGTGGGATCGAGATAGTTTTGCGGCGTCAGGTTTCCATTGGTCGTGACCTGACAGACGATATAGGGAATCCACAACGACGCCGTCAGAATTGCTGTAAAGGCGAGATATTTCAGGTCTGTAGACATTGATTTCCCCCCTCTTTCAAATCGTGTTCAAACTACTCCTTAAGCCTGTTTCGTTAGCCCAATTGCAGCGCGAGCGCTTCGACGGCATTCGCCAAAATCAGCCCTTGTTCGGATTGATCAGGTATTTTTCGCCGGTCGCGCGCTTTGCGTAGACGGCAATGTGGGACAGCTGAAGCGCCTCTTGCAAAGAGACCACCTGCGTATAATGGCTTGCGAAGGTTGTCTTGAGTTCGGCAACGACCCGCTGGCGCAGCTTCAACGCATCGGCCATGCCGATTTTTTGCAGAAACGGAAACAAGAGCCAACCGCCGACACCCCAGGTCATGCCAAACGCGCGGTTGAGTTCGGTCGGACGCAGATCAAGACCGCCATAAATGTACACCTGCTTATGCACGTTGGATCCGTAGCGGCTGTAGACCTTTGCCGATTTGTTGATCGCAGCCTCCATGCAGGTGAGGATTTGCCCGGCGAGCTTGCCGCCGCCGATCGCGTCGAACGCAAGGGTGGCGCCAGTTTCGGCCAGCGCATTGGTCAGATCGTCCATAAAGGTCGGCGACGTGGAATCGACCACATATTTCGCACCGATCTGGCGCAGAATCTCCGCCTGCTGCGGGCTGCGAACGATATTGACGAGCGCAATGCCGTCCTTGAGGCAGATCTTGTTGAGCATCTGGCCAAGATTGGACGCGGCCGCCGTATGCACGAGCGCCTTGTGGCCCTCGCGCCGCATGGTTTCGACCATACCGAGGGACGTCAGCGGATTGACGAAACAGGAAGCGCCTTCGGCAGGCGTTGTGCCCTCCGGTAGCACCAGGCAATCGCCTGCCCTGATCGTTCGGTACTGCGCGTACATGGCCCCGCCGATCATTGCGACCGTCTTGCCCATCAGCGCTTTCGCTGTCTCGGACGATCCGGTCTTGATAACCACGCCGGCACCCTCGTTGCCGACCGGCATGGATTCGTCGAGCCTTCCCGCCATGGCGCGCATCGCCGCTTCCGGCACTCTTGCCGTAATCACAGGTGCGTCCTTGGTGCCGGACGCCTTTGCCGCCGTCATGTCTGCGGCGCCGACCAAAAGGCCCAAATCAGACGGATTGATCGGCGTAGCCTCGACGCGAACCACGACCTCGTCGGCCGATGGTTCCTTGATCGGCACGCTGATCAGCGAAATCTCCAGTTCGCCGCCTTTCTTGATCAGCGAGCGAAGCTCCAGTCCGGTCTTGCTTTCGGCGCCCATCGTCATCCTCCCGTTTTGGTTTAACCGAATTTGGCCGGGAGTGTTCTCGGGTTGGCAGCGAAACGCAAGCCTCGCGGCTATATCAATTCAAAACAAGCGGCGCTCGAGCTAAACTCCGGCAGTCACGGAGGGAAAGGTCATGTCCGAGAGTGAGATCGACGCAGTGCGCGCCTTGTTGGGCTCAAAGCCTCGTCCCATCGGCTGGCAAGAGCGCCGGCATCGCATCGAGGAAGTCGGATCGGTTTGGCCAATCGCGAGCGACATAAGCTGCGAGGAAGTCAATATCGGCGGGTTGCCGGCCGAATGGTCGATCGCGCCCGGCAGCAATCCCTCATGCGTCTTGTTGTACTTCCATGGCGGAGGTTATTGCTCCGGATCAATCCTTAGTCATCGTCGCCTCGTCACTGAGGCAGGGCGGGCGGCCAAGGCGCGAACACTCGCGATCGAATATCGGTTGGCGCCCGAGCACCCTTTCCCGGCGGCGCTGGACGACGCCCTCTCGGCGTGGCGATTTCTCGAACAAAAAGGCATTTCTGCCGAACACGTCGCTGTCGGCGGAGACAGTGCGGGTGGCGGTCTCACCGTGGCACTGATCAACCGCCTCAAAGAGGCTGGCGAGCGAATTCCAGGCTGCGCCTGGTTGATCTCACCATGGACCGACCTGACGCTGTCCGGATCGACACTGGCCACCAAGGACGACGTCGATCCGATCATTCACAAGGCCTATCTCGCCGAGCTCGTCGAAGCCTATCTTCCGCCCGATGTCGACAGGAGAGACCCGCGCGTCTCCCCGCTCTACGCCGACCTCAGCGGTTTGCCGCCGACGCTGATCCAGGTCGGATCCTGTGAAACCCTGCTTGACGATTCCACGCGCTTTGCGGCGCGCGCCGGCGCGGCCGGGGTCGCCGTAACTCTTGAGGTCTGGCCGGACATGATTCACGCCTTCCCGATGTGGAATGCCCATTTGGCCCCGGGAAGGAAAGCGCTCGCCAACGCCGGTGAATTCATTCGTCACCAAATCGGCATCGAGGACCCATCAGCCGACTAAGCGAGCGCCTTCAGCGCGGATTTCCCCGCATATTTTCCCTGGCTTCCCAATTCCTGCTCGATCCGCAGCAACTGATTGTACTTCGCCGTGCGATCTGAGCGCGCCAGCGAGCCGGTCTTGATCTGCCCGCAATTGGTCGCAACCGCGAGATCCGCGATTGTGGAATCCTCGGTCTCGCCGGAGCGATGCGACATCACGGCGGTGTAACCGGCCTTGTAGGCCATTTCCACCGCGCTCAACGTTTCCGTGAGCGTGCCGATCTGGTTGACCTTGACCAGGATGGAATTGGCGCGACCGTTCTTGATGCCGTCGGCGAGCCGCGTGACGTTGGTGACGAACAGGTCGTCGCCGACCAACTGGCATTTGCCGCCGATGAGATCGGTCAACTCCTTCCAACCCTCCATGTCGTCCTCGGACATGCCGTCCTCGATCGACACGATCGGATAGCGCGCGGCCAGATCGGCAAGATACTTCGCCTGCTCGGACCGGGAGCGCGTCGTTTTCTCACCGCCGTACACATAGGCGCCATCCTTGAAGAATTCGGTGGCCGCGCAATCCAGCGCCAGCATCACATCGCCGCCGGCCTTGTAGCCGGCCTTGCCGATGGCTCCCATGACGAATTCCAGCGCCGCATCTGCCGATGGCAAGTTCGGTGCGAAACCGCCCTCATCGCCGACATTGGTGTTGTGGCCGGCCTTCTTCAATTCCGATCGCAGGGTGTGGAAAATTTCCGAGCCACAGCGCAAGGCGTCGGAAAAAGTCTTGGCACCTACCGGCATGATCATGAATTCCTGGAAATCGATCGGATTGTCGGCATGAACCCCGCCGTTGATGATGTTCATCATTGGCACCGGCAAGGTCCGCGCCGATGTGCCGCCGACATAGCGATATAGCGGCATGTCGAAGGATTCGGCAGCCGCCTTGGCGCAGGCCAGCGAGACGCCCAGAATGGCATTTGCCCCCAGCCGGCTCTTGTTCGGCGTTCCATCGAGATCAATCATGATCTGGTCGATCTGAACCTGCTCTTCGACGGCAATATCGTTGAGCGCCTCGAAGATTTCGCCGTTCACGGCCGCGACCGCCTTCTGCACGCCTTTGCCGAGGTAGCGCGCCTTTTCGCCGTCGCGCAGTTCGACGGCTTCATGTGCGCCCGTGGAAGCCCCGGAGGGCACTGCCGCCCGACCCAGGGAACCGTCCTCCAGCACCACGTCGACCTCGACTGTCGGATTGCCACGGCTATCGAGAATCTCGCGGCCGATGATGTCGACGATGGCGGTCATGAATACCTCTTTTTGCAAAGCCAGACGGAGCGATTGGCGCTGCTTCTACAGCAAGCCATCGCGGCGGAAAAGGTTGCGATTCCCGTGACGTCGCCTGACGAATTGTCTATTAACGCGGCATCGGAGACACACTCATGTCCAGGAAGCCCCGGAAATCATTAAAGTCGACGCCCTTTTCGCCCGGCCTGCAGCTCGGCCGAGCCGTCGAATGGCCCACCAGCCCCGACGCCGCAAAACTCGACCGCGTGCCCAACCCGCAGAACGACACCAATTACGTTGTGCGGTTCACCGCGCCGGAATTCACGTCACTTTGCCCGGTGACCGGCCAGCCGGATTTCGCGCATCTTGTGATCGACTACGTGCCGGGCCAGTGGCTGTTGGAATCGAAATCCCTGAAACTCTATGTCGCGAGTTTCCGTAGTCACGGCGCCTTCCATGAGGACTGTACGGTCGCCATCGGCAGGCGGATCTCTGTTGAGATCAGGCCAAAATGGCTTCGCATTGGGGGATACTGGTATCCACGCGGGGGCATTCCAATCGACGTGTTCTGGCAGACTGGCAAATTGCCCAAGGGTATGTGGATTCCCGATCAAGGTGTCGCGCCCTATCGCGGTCGGGGATAGTGGCGCGGTTACTCGACCGCCAGATCCGATCCGTCGGTTTGGCGCAAACGCCCCTTTGCGCTCTTTCGCGATCCCTCCGCCGGCACTTGTCTGCCGGCGGCCGCCAGCCCCCAAATCGGCATGTTGTTGTAGACGCTTTCGTGGGCGCCATCCTTCACAAGATAGGTCTCATGCCAGATCCCGACATCGCCATTCGATGCGATTCTGCGATTGAAGTCGCGCCAGGCAGGCAAGTGCTCCAGCGAGCGGTTGGAGGCATAGGCGTGAAGCTGTTCAAAGCTTCGCCAGTACTGAATCACCAGAAGATTCGGAAAACCGAAGACGTTTCGCGCATGCAGAAGGCCGAGCTCAGGCCGTTTGGCCAGTTCAACCAGCATCCTTGGCATCGCGGTCGCGACCGGAAACCACTTCCAGAATTTCCACCATTTGTTCACGCGCATCCCAATCAAGAAGATGACAAAGTCGCCATCAAGCTGAGCGGTCATTCTCGCAGGAATGATTTTGGACATTGACTGAAAATTCCTTGGCTGAATTCAAATATAAGACCATCCACATATAGACCAACCCACGGAAGCTCCAGTCATCGGCAATCGAATCCGTGGGTTACAGAACGGAAAAGCCGAAACGAAGAAAAAGGTGTGTGCGTATGGACTTGACCCCCGACATCGCCGACTTCACCCGACGCGATCTTTCCCTGCTGGGCAAGACCAAACCTGTCCTACTCACCGGAACGACTGGCCCCGCCATTATTGTCATTCATGAGATCTACGGTTTCACGCCTACGCTAGCGCGCTTTTGCCGCTGGGTGAAAGACGCCGGATTCCGTGTCTATGCGCCAATCTTGTTTGGCAAACCTGATGCCGGCAACGCCGAGAAGCCTTCTGTCACGAGGATTCTGTCGCTTTGCATTTCGCGGGAGTTCGCGATCCTGCGAGCCAACAAGTCGAGCCCGGTGACGGACTGGCTTCGCGCGCTGGCGCGTCTTGCCCATGAGGAGTGCGGTGGACCCGGGGTCGGTGCCATCGGCATGTGCGTCACGGGTGGTTTTGCGCTCTCAATGGCGCTGGACCCTGTCGTGCTCGCCCCGGTTCTTGCTCAACCCGGCGCACCGGCGCTTTCCCCGGCCGGGCTTGATATTGCGCCCGCCGATCTTGAACAGGTGCAAGCACGCGCGCGGAAGGGACTGGAATTGCGGGGGTATCGTTTTGAAGGCGATGCGCTGTGCCAGGCACAACGTTTTGCAACCTTGCGCGCCACGTTCGGCACTGCTTTCACCGGCACCGAATTGCCGGACAGCACCGGAAACCCTGCCGGCATGAAGGCGCGCGGAAAGCCGCCGCACTCAGTCTTCACCGGTGACCTTATCGACGCACCGGGCGAGCCGACCCGGGCGGCAGCCGAAGAGGTGATCGCATTTTTCCGGCGGGTCCTGCAGGAACCGCGGCCGGCGGGCTGAGTTCGTGGCGCCGACCACGCTTGAGACGCGCGCGACCTAATTGGCCCCGGCATCGGCTGGCCTTGTCTGGCGCAGCAACTTCGCGCAGGCAAATCCAAGCGCGACGATGATGACCGCGCTCGTCAGCAGGGTCGGTATCTTTCCGATGCTTTGAAGACCGAAGCCATAGGCGACAGGGCCGACGGTTTGACCCATGAAAAAGAAGAACGAGTGCAGCGAAAGCGCGGTGGCGCGGGCCTCCACCGAGAGCTCGCTGGCAAAGACCTGCAAGCATCCATGGATCATGTAGAAGCCCCAACCCATGAACAACAAGCACGTCGCCTGGACTTTCCAGCTCGGGCCAAACGCGATGGCCGCGAGTTGCAGGCCGACCAGCGACGCGCCGGTGATCATCATGCCCTTGACGCCCAGCCGCGGCAGAAAGCGGGAAACCGTCATCGTATAGATCAGACCGCCGACCGCGAACCCAGCGATCACAATTCCCGCGATCGACAGGCGGGTTTCGCCGAGTTCGAACAGAAACGAGGCGAGATAAGGAAACAACCCGAGCACGCAGCAGCCTTCGATGAAGACCGCGGCGTAACAAAGCGCATTCGGATTGGCGAAGATGGTGCGATAGCCATGCCAGAGCGTCAAAAGGCTGGATTTTGGGGCGCCTGCCAGCGCCATCCCGCGAAAGCCGGCTGTTACCGCGACCGAAGCTGCGATCACCAGAAGGCCGAGTATCGCCAGCACGCCCCGCCAGCCCAGGAAGTCGCCGATAACGCCAGAGAAGGAGGCCCCCAGCAGATTACCCGTCATCGAGCCCGCGAGCGTCCGCCCGATCGCGACCTGGCGCTTCTCAGGCCCCACAAGGTCGCTGGTCAGACTGAGCGCGACCGGAAACACGCCGCCGGAGCCAACACCTGCGAGAATACGCGTCGCAAACAACAGCGGAAACGACGTCGCTATCGCGCCCAGGATGTTCGCCACCCCCAGCAACACAAGACATACGATCATCAGACGCGCCTTGCCGAACAGATCCGCCGCTGCACCAAGCACGGGCTGTACGATCGCGAAGGTGAAGGCGAACACTGCGGCAAAACTCGCGGCGGTCGCAATGCTGACGCTGAATTCATCGGCAACATGCGGCAGAACCGGATCGAGCGCGCGCGCCGAGAGGCTGGCCGCGAACGTCGCGATCGCAATGATATTGATCGCGGACGGCATCCGCTCGTGCGGCCGCAGGGCGGTTTGCGGCATCAGCGCGCTTCGTTCTGCGCGAGATTCTTCGCGATCAAGTCGAACGCCATCAGCGTGCGCACCAGGCCCTCGAACTCGCGCAACGGCACCATGTTGGGCCCGTCGGACGGCGCATGGTCGGGATCGGGATGGGTTTCGATGAAGACCCCGGCAACGCCGACCGCGACCGCGGCACGTGCCAGAACCGGCACAAATTCTCGATCACCGCCCGACGAGGTGCCTTTGCCGCCGGGCTGTTGCACCGAATGGGTCGCATCGAAGATCACGGGCGCGCCGGTCGTCCGCGCCAGGATCGGCAACGCCCGCATATCCGAAACCAGCGTGTTGTAGCCGAACGACGCACCACGCTCGGTAACGAGCACGTTTGCATTGCCGGCTCCGGTGATCTTGGCAACGACGTTGGCCATATCCCACGGCGCCAGGAACTGCCCCTTCTTGACGTTGACCACCTTGCCGGTTGCGGCCGCCGCGGCAAGCAGATCGGTTTGCCGGCACAGGAACGCCGGAATCTGCAGGACATCGACGGCTTGCGCGACTTCAGCGCATTGCGAAGCCTCATGCACATCGGTGAGCACGGGCAATCCCAGCGATGAGCGTATCTCGGCAAAGATCGGTAGCGCCTGGCTAAGTCCAATACCGCGTGCGGCCGATGCGCTAGTGCGGTTGGCTTTGTCAAATGAGGTCTTGTAGACGAGCCCGATCTTGAGGCGGCCGGCGATCTCCTTCAGCGCGCTTGCCACCTCCAGGCCATGCGCGCGGCTCTCGAGCTGGCACGGGCCGGCGATGATCGAAATCGGCAGGTGATTGCCGAATTCCACCCCGCCAACCGAGACGAGCGGCGCAGCTGAGAGCTTGGCGATCAAGGCTTTTCCTTCTTTCGAGCGCCCATGAACCAAATATCTTGGGACCATGCCGGGCGGCGCTCACGGGATCAACCCTTGCGAACGCCTTCGCCGAGCGTGGTTGGCGGGTTTGCGGATTAGATTACGCGGATTGCGTAATCCTTTCCGACGTAAATCACACGATCAATATCTATGCCTTCTCGAATATCAGGGTTGCGCCATGGGCCGCGTCCGGCGGCACCGCCAGACGTCCGGCGTGGTGTCGCGCCGCAATTCCGTTTCGCAGGTGCAGAGCCTCAGTCTGCGAAATATCGGCAACCGCAAAGCGCATGGCATTGAGTGTCATCCCCTCGCCGACCGGCTCCGGCTGCTCGCCAAATTGATCGCGATAGGCCGCCGCATGCAAGATTTCGATATCACCGTTCTCGGTGCGCACCGCAACGCCGGCTGCGCTCGATTGCACCTCGCCGACCCCGGTAAATGCCTTGAGGAAGGTCTGGTGATCGGCCGGATTGTTCGCCACCAAGGCAACGCCTTGGACACTCTTCGCCCCGTTGGCGTGAAGCTGGAACGCGGGATTCCAGAAATTTTCCGGAAAATGATGCTGGCACGACGCGAAGCGCAAACCGGGCGCGGCTGGATCGGCGGCGAACGCCAGTGAGAAGGCGAGCTTGACCTCCGTCCCGTCGGGTCTTTTCCCTTCACGGGCGAAATCGAACACATCGAAGCCACCGATGCCGGCCATCTCAAAGGATCGTGCATCGCGTGCAGCATCGCTGCTCCCAAGGAGCAGCATCGAGAAACCCTCGCGGCGAGCGAGAAAGTCGCGGTTGAAGGCGCCGAATGAAAATGAGCGGGCGCCGTGCGGTACGATCTTGTCGGGTTCAGCGATCTCCAAAATCTCGATGTAGCAGTTCTTCAATTGCACAATACGGTTGTGAGTGCCCCATGGATGACGGTTGCGGCCGCTGACGGTAAACCCGGCGCCGACATAGAACTCCGCGGCCGCGTCAAGGTCGCGGACAGCGTGCACGACGTGATCGATACCATGGGGCACCGGGCGATACCTGGCCCTGCTACCGATCACTTCACCGAAGAGAATGCGGTCGGTACCAGCAATTGACTGACGATGTTGCCCACTATCTGACCGTCCGCCTCGGTCTGCGCGCGGGCAACAATCCATTCGGGATCGGCTTGGAACGCCGTCCACTTTTTCTCGCGCTCGGCAAGCGATTCCCAGGCCAGGAAATAGGTGAGTTCCTGGTTGGATTCCCCGATCAGAGTGGTGAAGAAGCCGGCCGGACGAATGCCGTGCTTTTCCCACAGCTTCAGCGTGATGGTCTCAAAGCGCTTCAGCAAGGCGGGCAAACGACCCGGCACGCAGCGATAGACACGGGATTCATAGATCATCTGGCGCATTCCTCTGACTGTTTTTGATGGATGATGGTCGGGGGAATTGTCGCAACAAACAGCGCACCCGTCAAAGGCCACCGATGCATGGCGTCAAACCAGCCGCGACTGTACCATCGCCGCCTCAACGAACGACGCAAACAACGGATGCGGCTCGAAGGGACGCGATTTCAGTTCGGGATGGAATTGCACGCCGATGAACCAGGGATGATCCTCATATTCGACGATCTCCGGCAGGACACCATCCGGCGAAAGGCCGGAGAAACGCAGGCCATGCTGTTCCAGCCGATCCTTGTAGGCGGTATTGACCTCGTAGCGATGGCGATGGCGTTCGGAAATCGCGGTGGCGCCGCCATAGATCCCGGAGACCCGGCTGCCGCGCTTGAGTACCGCCGGATAGGCGCCGAGCCGCATCGTCCCACCGAGATCACCGTTTTTTGATCGCTTCTCAAGCTCGTTGCCGCGCAGCCACTCCGTCATCAGACCGACGACGGGCTCGCGCGTCGGGCCGAACTCGGTGGAGTTCGCCTCGGTGATCCCGACCAGATTGCGCGCGGCCTCAATCACGGCCATCTGCATCCCGAAGCAGATGCCGAAATAGGGCACGTCGCGCTCGCGGGCGAACTGGGCCGCGCGGATCTTGCCCTCGGCGCCGCGCTGGCCGAAGCCGCCGGGCACCAGGATGCCGTTGACGTGTTCGAGAAACGGCGCGGGATCCTCGTTTTCAAACACCTCGCTCTCGATCCAGTCGAGATTGACCTTCACCTTGTTGGCGATGCCGCCGTGCGACAGGGCCTCGATCAGCGATTTATAGGCGTCCTTCATTCCAGTGTACTTGCCGACAACGGCAATGGTCACCTGGCCTTCGGGATTGCGTATCCGCTCGTTGATGACGTGCCAGCTTTGCAGCGCCGGCGGAAGTGTCGGCACGATGCCGAACGCCGTCAGCACCTCGTCGTCAAGACCGGCGGCGTGATAAGCCTCCGGCACCGCATAGATGTTGTCGACGTCTTGCGCCTCGATCACCGCACTTTCACGCACATTGCAGAACAGGCCGAGCTTGCGCCGCTCCTCCTTGGGGATCGGCCGATCGGTGCGGCACAGCAGGATGTCCGGCTGGATACCGATCGAGCGCAATTCCTTCACCGAATGCTGGGTCGGTTTCGTCTTCAGTTCGCCGGCACTCGGGATGAAAGGCAGCAGCGTCAAATGAATGTAGATGGCGTGATCGCGCGGCAAATCGTTCTTGATCTGGCGGATTGCCTCGAAGAAAGGCAATCCCTCGATGTCACCGACCGTGCCGCCGATCTCGCACAGCACGAAGTCGAAATCGTCGTTGCTGTCGAGGATGAAATCCTTGATCGCGTTGGTAACGTGCGGGATCACCTGGATGGTGGCGCCGAGATAATCCCCGCGCCGTTCCTTGGTGAGAATGTCCTGATAAATGCGCCCGGTGGTGATGTTGTCCGCCTTGGTGGCAGGACGCCCGGTGAAGCGCTCGTAGTGACCGAGGTCGAGGTCGGTCTCGGCGCCGTCATCGGTCACGAACACCTCGCCATGCTGATACGGCGACATGGTTCCGGGATCGAGATTGAGATAGGGATCGAGTTTGCGCAGCCGCACTTTGTAGCCGCGCGCCTGCAACAGCGCGCCGAGAGCCGCTGATGCCAGACCTTTTCCGAGCGAAGAAACCACGCCGCCGGTGATGAAGATATACCGCGCCATGGGACTTAACCTTTAAGGCCACTGGCGCGATTCGCCAAAGCGAAAAGCCCCGCCGGAGCGAAATTTTGCCAGCCTGTGGGTGACGTGAAATCTAAAGCGCTATCAATATCTTGGTAGGGATTGCTGAGGCAGGACGGTAGATGCCATCCTGCATGGCCATCCTGCTTTATTGCGAGCGCGGCGCCTGCGGACCGGATGGCGCAGGCTGATTCTGCTGTTCATCGGACTTCTTCAAAGAATCCAGAACGCCTCCTCCGCTGGTCGGGGGCGCCAGCGGCGTCGTCCCGCCACCCTGCTGCGTCTGCGACGAAGGGACGATGATCGAACTTGGCTTGCGGTCGTAGCTTGCGTACCAGGACAGGAACAGGCTGGTGAGGAAGAAGCCGGCGGCAAGCACAGCGGTCGTGCGCGTCAGCAGGTTCGCGGTGCCCCGGCTCGACATGAAGCCCGCGCCGCCGCCGACGCCGAGGCCGCCGCCTTCAGACTTCTGCAGCAGTACAGTCGCGATCAACGTCGCAACAATCATCAGATGGATTACGATAGCGACAGTTTGCATCTCTACCTTCCGTCACAAACCAGTCGCGCCGCCATCCGGCAGCAGGTCGAGCTTGCGGGGTTTGAAGTTGGGCGGGTGTTACACGATTGGACGGGGCATTGTCACCCCCGACACCGTCCCCCGGCCCGCGTTGCGGTTAGTTAGGGACAATCCGCTGCGATCGCAAGGAAATCGGCCGCCTTCAGGCTGGCACCACCAATCAGGGCGCCATTGACGTTATTGACGGCCATCAACTCCCTGGCGTTAGAAGGTTTGACCGAGCCGCCATAGAGAATGCGGATCTTGACCCCGTCCCCGTTGAACCGCCCGGTCAGAAACTCCCTGATAAACTGATGAATTTGCTCAACATCTCCCGCCGTCGGGGTCAAGCCGGTACCGATCGCCCAGACCGGCTCATAGGCGACCACCAGATTATCCGCGCGCGCGCCGTCCGGAAGCGATCCGTTAAGCTGGCCCCGGCAGATCTGCAGCGTCTCGCCGGAATCGCGTTGTTGCCGAGTTTCGCCGATGCAGATGATCGCGGTGAGGCCGGCGCGCCAGGCCGCCTCGGCCTTCTGCCGAACCAGTCCATCGCTTTCACCGTGATCAGCGCGCCGCTCCGAATGGCCGACGATGACGGCCCTAGCACCGGCATCGGCCAGCATTTCGGCGGAGATATCTCCGGTATGGGCGCCCGATGGCTTGGGATGACAATCCTGCCCGCCGAGCGCAAGGTTCCTTGAGCCACGCGATTTTTCGGCGAATGCGGCAATCAAAGTTACCGGCGGGCAAACCAGCAAGTCGGCCTTGCCAACGACCTTGGCCGCCCCCGCCAGCATAGTTTCGAATTCAGCCATCGAGGCCTTGAGGCCGTTCATCTTCCAGTTGCCGGCGATCAGGGGCCGAATGGTTTGGTTCATGTCCAATTTCCGTCAGAAGGGTGTCGCACCAGCGCTACCAGAGCCGGCTCTGCTCCGCCAGATTGCCGGATCGGGGGCTCCGAGGACGTTAATCCCTCCGATCGGCCCTTTGCACCATGGTTGCGACCTGACGGCTGCCACTTTATGATGCGTTATCAATTCGGTGACGCCCCTTTGCGGAATTCGAACGCGAATTTCCTTGGGCGTGAACCGGTTCCCTCCTGCAAACAAGTTGGACCCTATGCTTCGAGGAATGCGCAAAGCCTCATCAAACTGGCTCGGCAAGATTATCATGGCCACAGTGATGGGAGTTCTGATCGTCAGTTTCGGCATCTGGGGCATCGCCGACATCTTTCGCGGCTTCGGGCAGTCGACGCTGGCCACGGTCGGCCGCACCGAAATATCGACCGAGCAGTTTCGCCAGACCTATACCGACCGGTTGCAGCAGGTTGGCCGCCAGATCGGCCGCCCCCTGACGATGGATCAAGCGCGCGCCTTCGGGTTCGATCGCCAGGTACTCCAGCAAACCATCGCGGAAGCGGCGCTCGACGAGGAGGCTCGGCGGCTCGGACTTGGACAGTCCATCGAAGAAACCATGCGCATGATTTTCAATGATCCCAATTTCAAGGGAGTCAACGGCGCGTTTGATCCCGCACGCTTCCAGACCGTGATCCGCCAACTCGGCTTCAGCGAACAGCGCTTTATCGCCGAACAGCGGCGCGTGTCGCTGCGACGCCAGATCGCCGGGACCATTGCGGCAGGACTCGAACCTCCGAAGCTCCTGGTGGATGCGCTCGCACGGTTTCAGAACGAGCAGCGCACGATCGAATACGTCAAGCTCGACGCCGCGCAGGCCGGAACCATCGACCCACCGTCACCCGAGACGCTGGCGGCCTATTTCGATGACCACAAAACCCTGTTCCGCGCGCCCGAATATCGCAAGATTTCCTTTGTCGCGATCACGCCGGAAGAAATCGGCAAGTGGTCCGAGGTCACCGACGAGGACGCCAAGAAGGCATTCGAGCAACGCCGCGACAAGCTCGGTACGCCCGAGCGGCGCCAGATTTGGCAAATCGTTTTCCCGAACGCGGAAGAAGCCATGACGGCGCGCAACCGGATCGCCTCAGGGACGTCATTCGAGGATCTCGCCAAGGAGCGCGGCCTCAATCCATCCGACGTCGACCTCGGCGTCATCGCAAAGTCGGCAATCGTCGACCCAGCCGTCGCCGATGCTGCCTTCTCGCTGCCGACCGGCGAGATAAGTCAGCCCGAGCAGGGCAAGTTCGGCTATGCGCTCGTCAAGGTGGGCAAGATCGAGCCTGGGGTTACGCCCTCCTATGAGAACTTCGCATCGGAAATCAAAAAGGATATTGCGAACGAGCGCGCACGCTCCAAGGTCGCCGAACTGCGCGACAAGATGGACGACGAGCGTGGCGGTGGCGCAAGCGTCATTGAAGCCGCGCAGAAACTTGGACTCAACGCCGTCACCGTTGACGCCGTCGATCGCTCAGGCCGGCTTCCCAGCGGACAGCCCGCGCCGAACATCCCTCGCGGCCTCGACGTCGTCTCCCAGGCGTTCAACAGCGACGTCGGCGTCGACAATGATCCCATCCAGTTCGATCGCGGCTATGTCTGGTACGATGTTCTGGGCATCACGCCCTCGCGCGAACGTAACCTTGACGAGGTCAAGGATCAGGTCGAGGCGCGATGGAGGGACGACCAGATCACAAGCCGGCTTCGCGCCAAGGCGACTGACATGGTCCAGAAGTTGGAACAGGGCGGCAAACTTGTGGACGAAGCGACTCAGGCTGGATTGAGCGTTCAAACCGCGAGCGGATTGACGCGCGAGGCAACCGTCCCGGGCCTTTCGGCCGGCGCGATCGCTGCGGCATTCCGCACGCCAAAGGATGGAGTCGGACAAACCCCCGACGCCGGCGCCAATGCCTGGATCGTCTTCCGCGTCACCGACATCACCGTACCGCCGGTCGACCTTGCCTCGGACGATATGAAAAAGTTGAAGGAAACGATCCAACGTGGACTGACTGACGAGCAGATTGCCCAGTACATCACGAAGCTTGAGTCGGAGATCGGTACCAACGTGAATCAAGCCGCTTTCGCGCAGGTAACGGGCGCGAACAACTGACCATGAGCGACAGCGCCGATGTTCTGCTTGACATGTTCGCGATGCGCTGTTGAAGGCTTTGTTTTTTGCGTTTTCCTGAAAGCACGTGATGGACGACTTCAAATCTATCATCGCCAAGGTGGCCACCGGAACGGCGCTCTCGCGTGAGGAAGCTGCGTCCGCCTTTGACAGAATGATGTCGGGCGAAGCCACGCCTTCGCAGATGGGTGGGTTGCTTATGGCGCTTCGCGTCCGTGGCGAGACCGTCGAGGAAATCACCGGCGCCGTTTCGGCCATGCGCGCCAAGATGCTGCGCGTCAAGGCGCCCGCCGATGCCGTCGACGTGGTCGGCACCGGCGGCGACGGCTCGGGCTCGGTCAATGTATCGACTTGCGCCTCCTTCATCGTCGCGGGCACCGGTGTCCCCGTCGCCAAACACGGCAATCGGGCGCTGTCGTCGCGCTCGGGAGCTGCCGACGTGCTTTCCGCGCTCGGCGTGAAGATCGACATCTCGCCGGATCACGTCGGCCGCTGCGTCAAAGAGGCCGGCATCGGCTTCATGTTCGCGCCCTCGCACCATCCCGCCATGAAGAACGTGGGCCCGACTCGCGTCGAACTGGCCACGCGCACCATCTTCAATCTGTTGGGACCGCTTTCCAATCCTGCCGGCGTCACCCGGCAAATGGTCGGCGTCTTCTCAAAACAATGGGTGCAGCCGCTGGCACAGGTCTTGAAAAACCTCGGCGCTGAATCAGTTTGGGTGGTGCACGGCTCCGACGGCCTTGATGAAATCACCCTCACCGGCCCAACCTTTGTCGCAGCCCTAGAGAAAGGCGCGATTCGCACTTTCGACGTGACGCCGGAGCAAGCCGGTTTGACGCGCGTCCATGGCGAGGCGTTGAAGGGCGGTGATGCCCATGCAAATGCGGTCGCGCTGCAAAGCGTGCTCGATGGAATGCCTAGTCCCTACCGCGATGTCGCATTGCTCAACGCTGCGGCAGCGTTGATCGTGGCGGGCCGCGCGAAGGACCTAAGGGAAGGCGTGGCACTCGGCGCCAAGTCGATCGACAATGGTGCGGCGGCGGCACGGCTGAAGCATCTCATCACGGTTTCCAACAACTGAGCGTGTGCCCACCGATGTCCGACATCCTGACCCGGATCGAGACCTACAAGCGCGAGGAGATCGCCGCCGCCAAGCGCGCCTGTCCGCCGGCCAGTCTTGAAGCCAAGGCCAGGGCAGCGTCAGCTCCGCGCGGTTTTGTTACCGCGATCCGACAAAGGCTGGCGCGCGGCGACTACGCGCTCATCGCCGAAGTGAAGAAAGCTTCACCGTCGAAAGGGCTGATCCGGGCCGACTTCGACCCACCCGCACTTGCGAAAGCCTATGAAGCCGGCGGCGCCGCCTGCCTATCGGTATTGACCGACGCGCCGTCGTTCCAGGGTCATCTCGATTTCATGGTGGCGGCCCGGGCAGCCACGACGCTTCCGGTCCTGCGCAAGGATTTCATCTACGACACCTATCAGGTGATCGAGGCCCGCGCCTACGGCGCCGATTGCATCCTGATCATCATGGCGGCGCTTGACGACATTGCGGCGCGGGACATCGAAGCCGCGGCCATTGCGCATGGGATGGACGTCCTGATCGAGATTTACGACCGCGCCGAACTCGACCGCGCCTTGAAGCTTCGCTCACCTGTGATCGGCATCAACAACCGGAATCTGCGAACCTTCGAGACCACGCTTGCGACCAGCGAGGCGCTGGCGCCGCTGATACCCAAGGATCGCCTGATGGTGGGCGAGAGCGGCATCTTTGCACCCGCGGACTTGGCGCGGCTGGCGCGACTGGGAATCTCGACCTTCCTGGTCGGCGAAAGTCTCATGCGACAGGCGGACGTGGCGGCGGCAACCCGTGCTCTGCTGACGCGTAGCGATGCCGTCGGCACCTCCGGGGCGCGCTGAGGCATGCCACGCCGGTCCTTAAGAGCAAAGCCCGCCCTCACCCATATCGATGCGAAGGGTGAAGCACGGATGGTGGACGTATCCGCCAAGCAAGCGACCGAACGGACTGCCGTGGCCGAAGGCCACGTCGTCATGAGCCAGAAAACGCTCGCATTGATCCTTTCGGGCAACGCGAAAAAGGGCGACGTGCTGGGTACCGCACGGATCGCTGGCATCATGGCGGCAAAGCGCACATCGGAGCTCATACCATTGTGCCACCCACTCGCCCTGTCGAAGGTGACGCTCGACATTCTCCCTGACGAGAAGTTGCCCGGTTGCATCGTCCGCGCCACCGTGAAGGTGACCGGGCCCACTGGTGTCGAGATGGAGGCGCTGACTGCCGTGTCGGTCACGTGCCTGACGATCTACGACATGATCAAGGCCGTGGAACGCGGCGCCCGCATCGAGGGTATACACCTCGTGGAGAAATTGGGCGGCAAGTCAGGCCACTATCGCGCCGCCGATTGATCTGCCGCGCTACCGTGGATTTTGGCGTTACGCGACGAACGGCTGCCTATCCATTCGCGCGGATCCGGTAAATGCTGCCCTCCAATCAAGAACAGGTGACCGAATTAATCGGCGATTAACTCAGATTGCTAACCTCACCTCCATACCGGCTAGGTATCCGTGTATTGGCCGGCGCGCGGGAACTGCTCCGGTGTTCCTCCTCAGCAGCGACCACGACCTATGACGGCAGATAATACTGGCTCCTTCGACCTGAGAGCCTTTCTTTCAAGCGCTCCGATCCGCTGGCTCATCGCCGGCGCCGTATTTCTGATCGCGGCGATCGCGATCGGCACGACGATCATGGTCGGCAATTTCCGCGAACGCGCCCTGAACAGCAACGAGCGCGAACTCGAAAACACCGTGCTGTTACTCGCCCGTCACTTCGATCAACAGCTTGAGGATTTCACGGTCATCCTGAGGGACATTGCCGCGCAAATCCATTCCGACGGAATCACACCCGAAATATTCCGCGGACAGTTGGGCACCCTGGCATGGCACGAGGTACTGCGAACAAAGTCCGGCGCCTATTCTGACATCGCGGGCATCAACGTGTTCGACGTTAACGGCATGTTGGTCAATTCGTCGGAGGTTTGGCCGGTTCCGGACACGAAAATCGCCGATCGCGCGTTCTTCAATGCCTTCAAATCCGGAGCGGAGGCTTCCCCGGTATTGGTTGAACTCGAACGCGGCCGTATCGCCGGGGGCTGGGCGACCACTGTCGCACACAAGGTAACGGGGCCGCGGGGCGAATTCATCGGGATCGTCACGCGGAGTATCGCGCCAGCCACTTTCGAGAAGTACTTCGCCTCGGTCGCGCTCGGAGAAGGTGCTGCCATTTCGATGTATCATCGCAACGGCACGTTGCTGGCGCGCCATCCGCATGTCGAGCGAATGATTGGCTCGCATGTCAGGAGCAGCCCGATTTACCGGTATATCTCCTCGCCGTCGGGTCACGGGACGATACGTCTGACGAGCCCGATCGACGGACAGGAACGGGTGGCTTCGGCCTACGCTTTACGAAGCTTTCCGATCGCGATCGTCGCGAGCACGACCGTTGCCGCGGCGCTGGCCGACTGGCGCGAACAAACCAGATTCTTGATCCTCGTGGCCGGCGTCTCGGTGATGGTCATAGCGGCGATGCTGTTTCTCTTCGTTCGAAAACTGTTGCGCCAACATCAGGTGGAAAAGCAGCGGCTGGACACTGCGATCAACAACATGACACAGGGCCTGCTTCTGTATGATTCATCGCAGCGGCTGGTCGTCTGCAACCAGCGCTATATTTCGATGTATGGGCTTTCGCCCGATGTCGTGAAGCCGGGTCTGGGCTTTCGTGATCTCGTCGCGCATCGAAAGCAAACGGGTTCCTTCAAGGGTGACGTCGACGCCTTCGTTTCGACTGTCCTGCGCAACGTTGCCCTGGGGAAAATCACACACAGCACGGTAGAGACCGCCGACGGCCGTTCGATACTGATGGTCAACCAGCCGCTGAAGAGCGGATGGTTGACCACGCACGAGGATATCACCGAGCGCACGCGCGCCGAGGAGAAAATCAGACACCTTGCGCTTTACGATGCCCTGACCGATTTGCCCAATCGCGCCCTGTTCCACGAACGCTTGAGGCTGGAATTGGCTCAAATTGTTCCGGGCGAGCAACTGGCCGTTTTGTATATCGATATCGACGAATTCAAGAGCGTCAACGATTCGCTCGGGCATATGATCGGCGACGAATTGTTGAAATCCGTGGCAGCGCGCCTTGGCCAGTGCATCGGCGAGTCCGATTTCGTCGCGCGGCTCGGCGGCGACGAATTTGCCATCGTCCAGACCGCGGTAAAAGACCCGGGGGAATCCGTCGACCTCGTCAGGCGGGTGTATGAGGCGATCCGCGCTCCCTATGAATGTCTGGGTCACCAGGTTACGTCAGACGCCAGCATCGGCATTGCCCTGGCGCCGGAGCACGGCACCGACCTCGATCAGATCCTGAAGAATGCCGACCTGGCGATGTATGCGGCCAAATCCGCGGGCCGGCGCATTTGGCGCTTCTTTGAGCCGTCCATGGACGCGCACGTCAAAGCCCGAAGAATGTTGGAGACGGACCTGCGCAAGGCGATCGCCGACCAGGCGCTGGAGGTTTACTATCAGCCGTGCGTCAATCTGCAGAGCAACAAGGTCACGGGCTGCGAAGCGCTGGTGCGCTGGCGTCACCCGGAACGCGGCATGATTTCGCCGGCCGAATTCATCCCGATCGCCGAAGAAACCGGCTTGATCAACGAACTCGGTGAATGGGTCCTTGCTACGGCCTGCGCCGAGGCAACCACATGGCCCGACGACGTCAAGCTCGCCGTCAACGTCTCGCCGGTTCAGTTCAGAAGCGGCACGCTCGCGTTGAAAATCGTTGCGGCGCTGGCAGCATCAGGGCTTGCGGCAAGCCGGCTTGAACTGGAAATCACCGAAGCCGTGCTGATCCGCGACGACGACGCCGCGCTTGAAATCCTGCACCAGCTTCGCTCACTCGGCGTGCAGATCGCGCTTGACGACTTCGGCACCGGCTATTCCTCGCTGAGCTATCTGCAGCGTTTTCCATTCGACAAGATCAAGATCGATCGCTGCTTCGTCAACGATATTGCCGAAAACGGCGGGGCCTCCATCGTTCAAGCCGTGGTAAATATCGCCGCCGCACGGCATATGACGACCACGGCCGAGGGTGTGGAAACGCAGCGGCAACGGGAATTGTTGCGCGGGCTCGGTTGCACCGAAATGCAAGGCTATTTGTTCAGCGCGCCGAAACCGGCCGCAGAAGCCAGGAAAATCCTGTTCGCCCATCGCTTAAGACCGGCGGCCGTGGCCTAGATCTTCGTACGCCGCAAGGCCGCAGCCCGCCGTCCCGCGTGCATCGCTCCTGCCTTGTCAAAGGCTAGTTCGGAACCGCCGCCTTCGGCGATGGCGCCGGCACACCTGCGTTGACGGTGACACCGCGCAGGAGATTGTAGGCGGCGGCAAGCGCCTTATCGTCCTTCTCGGCGGCCGGAACGTAGGATTGCGAGCCGGCTTGCTCGGCACCTTCGGCGGAGAGATGTCCGCGCATCGAGGCTTCTCCCTTGAGCTCGGGACGCCCCTTCAATTCGTCGGGCACATCCTGCACCACCTCGATGTCAGGCGAGATTCCTCGCGCCTGGATTGACCGGCCGGAGGGCGTGAAATAGCGCGCCGTCGTGAGCGCCAAGGCACCGTTGCTCGAGCCGAGCGGGATGATCGTTTGCACCGAGCCCTTGCCGAACGAACGGGTGCCAATCAGCGTCGCGCGCTTGTGGTCGTGCAGTGCGCCCGCGACGATTTCGGACGCGGATGCCGAACCGCCATTGATCAAAACGACAAGCGGCTTGCCCTTGGCAAGGTCCCCACCCCGCGCCGAAAAGCGCTGGGTTTCTTCCGGCTTGCGTCCCCTCGTCGAGACAACCTCGCCACGCGTCATGAAGGCGCTGGACACGGACACCGCCTGCTCTAGCAATCCACCCGGATTGTTACGCAGGTCAACGACGAAGCCCGCCAGGTTCGACACCGGAATTTGCTTCGATATGTCGCCGATCGCCTTCTTCAACTCATCAGTGGTTTTCTCGTTGAACGAGCTGATGCGGATATAGCCGATATTGCCGCCGTCGGTGTGATAGCTTACCGGCGGCACGCTGATGATCTCGCGGACGATCGTCAGGTTGATCGGGTTGTCAGAACCTTTGCGAATGATCGTCAGCTTCGTCTTGGTCTTGACCGGCCCCTTCATCTTGCTCACAGCCTGCTCGAGGGTGAGCCCTTGAACCGCCTCATCATCGATCTGCGCGACGAGGTCGCCCGACATGATCCCGGCCTTTGCCGCGGGCGTGCCGTCTATCGGCGCGACCACCTTGACGAGGCCGTCCTCCATCGTGACCTCGATACCGAGGCCGCCGAACTCGCCGTGGGTGGTATCCTGCATCTCGTGCCAGGCGCTTTCGTTCATGTAGCGCGAATGGGGATCGAGCGAGGTGATCATGCCGTTGATTGCACCCTCGACCAGCTTGGCATCCTCGGGCTTTTCGACGTAGTCGGTCCGGACGCGCTCGAACACCTCGCCGAACAAATTGAGTTGCGCGTAGATGTCGGCCCTGGCCTTGGCCATCGCGGCCGATTGCATGCCCTGTGGTCCGGTGAAGAGCAAGGTCAGGCAAACGCCAGCAGCGGTGCCGAGAAAAAACAGGGAGTGCTTGCGCATTATTGGCGAACCTTCTCGCTGGTCAAAGGCGGCCCGATACGGACCAGGTAACAACCCTCGTAGGCTACAACTCACGATACCTTTCCGGTATCATTGAGGCCGTCTTGCCGGGACAACCCGCAGTACCCGCAGCTCTAACCGGGTTCCGCCTACCACCGTCACGACGGAGCGCGATATATACGCGCTCCGCGGCTGCCGAAAAACTGAAATTCCCCTTCATGTCCAATTTGTAATTGCCGAAAATAGCCGTTCAAGGCCAGTACAACGTTGGCCGCCCCCACTCTAAGGCTGCTTGGAATCCATCAGCACGAACAGGATCCGGCAGGTCTCTTTACCGTGATTGACCCAGGCGTGGTTGGTCGCCTGTTGCACAATGGTATCGCCGGGCTTGAGATGAACCACCGTGTCATCCAGCATCATGTCGATTTCGCCGGACAACACGACGGCATAGTCGACGCTGCGGGTCCGATGCATAAGCGGGTGCGTCACCCCAAGTCCTCGCGTCGGCGCCACCGGACCGACCGCCTTCATCAGGAAACCCGGCTCCATCTTTGCTTCGGTCGCGGCATCGAGCGGCGGAAACTCAACCACGCGGAACTTGGTGCCGTTGTCGAGCGGCGATATGCCGACCGGGATCGCCGCGGTGTCGTCCTTAAACGAGAATCCGAGTGGGTAGGAATTGGTGACCCAAAGGTTAGTCGATTGCAGACCGTAGGGTCCTGACTGCAGCGGCATGCGGCTGTCGAACATCACCACCGCCTTGTTGTTGGCGTCTAATCCGGTGACGACGCGGCGGATATCGGAGGCGGTAGCCGCCGAACAAACCAGCAGCATGGCGGCGAACGAACAGATTGTCCTGCAGTACATGGTCAACTCCCTCTCGGCTGTGGGGCTGATCTTGGTTGTCAGCGCGGCCGAGAGGGAAGATGGCAGCACGGGTGTGGGCCGGTCAATGTCGGGATGCTTATCCGGAAACGCCGGGCCGCAGGCTTAACTGACCCCGCACAATCGGCTATGGGTATTCTCAAGGCGCAAGGCAGTTCTCGTTGAGATCTGACCGGCGCCTCCACCGGAACAATTCCGGGGCAACAATCGGGAGGATGAACCACATGCTCAAGTCAATTTCGATCGCGGCAGCCACCCTGGCGCTTTGCGTTGTCGGCGGCACCATGCTGCCAATTCCAGGCCAGCAGGTGGCCGCGCAATCGGCCGGGCTGTTTGTAAACGCCGTTGACCTCGACATCGTGCCGGCCGAACGCGAGAAGTTTCTGGCGGCGATCACCGAGAATGGCATGGCGTCGGTCAAAGAGCCGGGTTGCCGCCGATTCGACATCCTCAATCTGGGAAGCGACCCGAACCACTTCTTCCTCTATGAAATCTACGACAACGAGGCCGCCTTGAAGGCGCACCGCGAGACCCCTCATTTCAAGAAATATGCCGCGACCACGGCCAATATGGTCGCGAAGCGGGAAGCCAGGCCAATGTCCGTGATCGCCTCGAACGCCAAGTAATAAAGCCGATGCCGACTGGCTCCGATGAAGCATCAGCCGGTTTATAGTTGCCGGCTGTGCATTTCTCCCTTACGAGCGCCAGACGAGCTTGCCTGGCGTTCTCTAATGCCTTGCTTGACGGCTTTTGATGCAAGCGCGGTCGGAGATATCAGGAGAACAAGATGAACGAAGCGACGCGTATCCCGGCGAATACTGAACTTGGCGCCAGCGCCGAACAGTTCCAGAACCTTCACGAGTTCGTGCAGAAGGCGCGCGCCAACCTCAACCAGAACGCCTGGGACTACATCGTCGGCGCGGCCGAGACCGAAACCACGATGCGGCGCAACCGCATGGCGCTGGATGAGATTGCATTCCGTCCGCGGGTGCTGCGCAATGTCGCCAGGGTGGATGCCTCGGCCGAGGTTTTCGGCCGCAGACTACGCCTGCCGGTGATGATGGCGCCGGTCGGCGCACTCGAAATCTTCGATCCCGCTGGCGCCGCGGCCAGCGTCGCACGCGGCGTCGGCCGGTTCGGCGCCGCCCATATGCTGAGTTCGGTATCGGAACCGGGCCTCGAGAAGGTCGCCGAGGCGGCGCCGGATGCGCTGCGCATCTATCAGCTCTATGTCCGCGGCGACGATGCCTTTGTCGAGGATCGGGTCAGCCGGTCGATCGAAAGCGGTTATACCGCGTTCTGCCTGACCGTGGACACCGCCCATTACAGCAGACGCGAGCGCGATATCGCCAAGCGCTACGTCCGCGAAAGCCGCCTGCGCGCCACCGGAGGCGACTTCCAAAAAGGGCTCGAGTGGCGCACCGTCAAACTGATCAAGGACAAGTACAAGATTCCGCTGATCCTCAAGGGAATTGCCACCGCCGAGGACGCCAGAATCGCGCTCGATCACGGGGTCGAGTGGATCTACGTGTCGAACCATGGCGGACGCCAGCTCGACCACGGACGCGGCTCCATGCATGTGCTGCCGGAAATCGTCAGCGCGGTTGCCGGGCACGCGAAAATCATGGTCGACGGCTCGTTCTGCCGCGGCAGCGACATCGTCAAGGCGATCGCGATGGGTGCCGATCTCGTCGGCATCGGCCGCCTGCAATGCTGGGCGCTCGCGGCCGCGGGAGAAACCGGGATCGTGCGGATGCTGGAGCTGTTGGAAGACGAAGTGATCCGCAGCCTGGGGCTGTTGGGCGTCACGAAATTCGCCGAGCTCGACAAATCCTATCTGCACCCGGCGACGCCGACCAACCTGCCACATGTCCTCAGCGCGTTTCCGCTGGTGGACGTCGAGCCCTATCGGTATTGATGGCTGCGTGGATACCGCAAGCATGCGAAGTCCGTCGACTTTCGTCGTCATTTTTTATCAGCCGTCGCGATGACCCTACCCCTGCTCTCCCCCGGCGCTGCCGACGCGCTGCTGTTCGATCTTGGACGCGTGGTGCTCGACCTCGATTTCAACCGGACACTTCGCCTTTGGGCCGATCACGCCGGGTGCGAGCCGGGACATCTCGTGGAGCGATTTGCCCGCGACGAATTATATCGGCGTCACGAAAAGGGTGAGATCAGCGACGAGGCGTTCTTTGCGGGCTTGCGCACGTCCCTCGGCATTGACCTCTCCGATGCCCTCCTTCTCGAAGGGTGGAATGCCATGTTCGTGGGCGAAATACCCGGCATCGATCGGCTCCTGGCGCGCGCGGCGCAGCGCCTGCCGCTTTACGCCTTCTCCAATACCAACTGCCCCCACGTCGAATATTTTTCGGGAGAATATCCCGATGTGCTCGGTCATTTCCGCGAAATGTTCTTATCCTCCACGATCGGGCTTCGGAAACCCGATGCGGAGGCCTATGATCATGTGGTGAAGGCGATCGGAGTACCTGCCGAACGTATCGTGTTCTTTGACGATCTCGCCGAGAACATCGCAGGCGCGCGGGATCGGGGCCTGGTTGCGGTTCATGTGACTTCGCCTGATGATGTAGCAAGAGCGCTGGCGGCGCTCGGGGTCTGAGGGATCAGGTTTGAGAGCCGTTCAGGTTTGAGAGCCATGTCTTTGGGAGTTTTGTTTTGGCATTGATGCCGGTCGCAGACGCGCTTTCCGCCGTGCTCGCAGGCGCCGAACCGCTGCCCGAGGAGATGGTCCCGCTGGATTCGGCCCACCACCGGGTGCTGGCGCGTGACGTCGCGGCCATGCGCACCCAGCCGCCGCAGGCGATGTCGGCGATGGATGGCTACGCGGTTCGTGCGGCCGACGCGGCGCACGCCGCGGCGTGGCTCAAGGTCATCGGCGAGGTCGCCGCCGGCAGGCCGTTCGAGCGGGCGGTCGGGATCGGCGAAGCGGTCCGTATCTTCACTGGCGGCGTCATCCCCGATGGCGCGGACGCCGTCATCATTCAGGAAGATACCATCATTGAAGGAGGTGGCATCACCACCACCGAAGCCGCGATCCCGGGGCGCCATATCCGCCCCGCCGGGGTGGACTTTCGGCAAGGTGACGTGCTGTTGACGAGTGGTAACCGCCTCACCGACCGCGATCTGTCGCTCGCCGCCGGTATGAATCATCCGCGGCTCCCGGTCCGCCGCCGGCCTCGGGTCGCCATCCTCGCCACAGGCGACGAATTGGTGATGCCGGGTGAGAGCCCCGGCCCCGGCCAGATCGTCTATTCCAACGGATACGCGCTACGGGCGCTCGCCCGCGACGAGGGCGCCGAAACGGTCGATCTCGGCATCGCCGCCGACACCCTCGCGGCCACGACGGAGGGCATCCGCCGCGCCCGTGACCTTGGCGCCGATGTCCTCGTCACCACCGGCGGCGCCTCGGTCGGCGACCATGACCTCGTCAAACGGTCGCTCGATGCCGAAGGCGTGGCGATGGCTTTCTGGCGGATCGCCATGCGCCCGGGCAAACCGATGATGCACGGGCGGCTTGGCGGCATGCGGGTGATCGGCCTGCCCGGTAACCCGGTGTCGTCGTATGTGTGCGGCTTCCTGTTCCTGGTGCCGCTGATTCGCAAACTTTCGGGCCGATTGGAGGTCGGCCACCGCCGCGAAACCGCGCTGCTGGGGCGTGACGTCGCCGCCAACGACCTGCGCGAAGACTATCTGCGGGCCCGCCTGGAGACGCGCAGCGATGGCTCCCTGATCGCCACGCCGGTCAACCATCAGGACAGCTCGCTACTCGGAAATCTCGCTGCCGCAAGGGCGCTTGTGATCCGTGCGCCCTTTGCGCCGGCCGCCGCAGCCGGCACCCCTTGCGACATCCTGCGGCTCCCTGACTGACCTCAACGTCCCCCCCTCCTTCGGCAAAAGTTGCTTTGTTGACGATAAATTAAGTGGTTGCGGAACACATATGGAACATATAGTGTTCGTTCATGATTTGTTTCTGAGTTCTGACGACTACAGGTCCGTATTCCTGACCCCCGTAGTCTCAAATCCAGACGTCTCGGAATCAAACGACGCCAACCTGGGGACTGGTCGAGATGCTCACGCGCAAACAATACGAACTCCTGCGATTCATCAGCGAGCGTCTGAAGGAGTCGGGCGTTCCGCCCTCCTTCGACGAGATGAAGGACGCCCTCGATCTGCGCTCGAAATCGGGCATCCACCGTCTCATCACCGCGCTTGAAGAGCGCGGCTTCATTCGCCGGCTCCCTAACCGCGCCCGCGCTATCGAGGTGATCAAGCTCCCCGAGCTGGCGGCAGGCGGCAGCGGTAGTGGCCGGCGAGGTTTCACGCCCAGTGTCATCGAGGGCACGCTCGGAAAGGTCCGCAGCGGCGGCAGCGCAGGTTCGGAGGACGATGGCAGCCGCCCGGTAGCCGTACCGGTGATGGGCCGTATCGCCGCCGGTACGCCAATCGAGGCGTTGCAGACCCGCAGCCATACCATCAGCGTGCCCCCGGATATGCTCGGCTCGGGTGAACACTATGCACTCGAGGTGCGCGGCGATTCCATGGTGGATGCCGGAATTCTGGACGGCGATATGGCGCTCATCCAACGCAACGAGACCGCCGACACCGGCGACATCGTGGTGGCGCTGATCGACGATGAGGAGGCCACGCTGAAACGCTTCCGCCGCCGTGGAGCGTCGATTGCGCTGGAGCCGGCCAATACGTCCTATGAAGTCCGCATCCTGCCGCCGAACCGAGTGAAGATTCAGGGCAAGTTGATCGGCCTTTACAGGAAGTACTGAGCGAGTAAGCTCTGTGGCACAACGCCTGCCCACGCGGGTGGGCTGCGTTTTGAGGTGCGCTTGTTCTGCATGGCGGGAAAAGTTCCGCAAACCCGTGCTTTCGACAAAACATATTTGTGATTTGGCTCGCTAGTACGAGCCGTACATTTGCCGCCAAGCAGGACCAAGTTGCTGCTGTGATGTCCACTCTGATAGAGGCCAGCGCCTCTTTCGATGGAGCGTGGGCCTTTCGAAAGACAGACCCGACTTTCAGGATCATGCTCCAGGCGGCGCCGGTCGGCTATCTCGACCGAGGAGCAATCCGATGTGTGACTATAGTCTGCACGCTATATCGACGCGCCCCGCGCAAGTCGGAGAAACGCTGATAACGACGACATTCCGCGGCACTTCAACCCGAGGCTTTGCATCAGAGAGCGAGCCCGATGTCGCGGTTTGCATGCTGCCTGGAACGGAACTGGCGTTCGCTGAGAATGTCAAATACGACAGCCGGTGGATCTGGACGCGACAGGTCAATTTTCAGGTCGGAAAATTCGCCGTGATCGACCACCACATTCCGGATCGGCATCACGACACGATCGAATTTCCGGATGGAAGCCGTGTACTTGTGACACTGCTTTGCGAGGGACAGCGTGCGATTGTGCTGCAACTGCCTGTGGTTCAGCAAGCCGTTGCGCGCGCGGCCGCCGCCAATGCACCCGTGCCACGACCGGTCTCCGCTGGCTAACGGTTGGCCAAGCCTCGCCGGCGATGGCCGACGGGGTATTGGCGTGCGCACCCGATCGATGATGCAGGTCTTATCGCGGGGCTTCTCATGACTAGCCAAGACGACGCGCGCGCCGAACAATTGGGCCAGTTGAGACTGGCGCTGGCCACATTTGCGTTGCATCTCGATGCCTTCGAGATGCAGACGCATGAGGTGCTGTTGTCGGTCGGCAAGCCAGTCCAGCGGGCCGATAGTCGGGTGTCTCGCAAGGATGACGTGACCGATGGTCAATAAAGTCACATGGCAACAAGTGGGGCACGTGACAGAACCGGGCCGCTACATGTTCAGATTCGGGTGGCTGACAATTACCTCGGAAGATCTCGCGGTCTGGGAGCGGTTTCCGGATGCCCTCTTTGCCCTCGTCAAAACGGCGGCGGCCGCAACGGCGACAGATGAGACGGAGGAGTTTCACCTCGGAGCATTCGAGCTGCGAGAGAGCTCCCTGCCGCGTCAGAACTGAGGCCACAGCCCAATTTCAAGGCTCAATCCTCGGTTTGAAGATCGGCTTCCGCCGGCGTCGCGTCGACGGCCCGCGGCGGGGTGGCGGGGCGCGCTGGCAGGACGGCGGGTCCGGCCTCCGCATCACCTTCGGCGGCAGGCGCCCACGGCCGGTCCACGCCGCGAGGTTTGACCGCTTCGACGGCAAATCCCCCTTGTACCCGACGTAACGCCATGGCGCCCTGCCTTCGCAAACGTTCGAGGTCGATAACGGTGCCAGCGCATCCCTGCGGCGCCGGTTTCGTGGTCACGACAAGGGCCGCACGCTCGCAATCATCGGCCATTCCGTCGGGCTTGAACGAAATTGCGACGAAACCGCCGTCAGGCATTTGCGTCACGCAGCCCTCGTCATCGCAGGAGACGCCGTCGGCGAGCGAAGCATCGTCGGCAGGCCGCGCGTCGGCGTCGGCGGCCAGCCATTCCTTGATCAGAAATGCATCCTTGGCGGTTTTGACCAGATGCAGGCGTCCGTCCCGGCCCCGAACGCCGACGTTGTGGCCGTTGGCGGAAATCATGATATCGGGCTGCGGCACCGCGATCGCCCAGATCAACGAAAGCAACAGCACGGCTGCGCCGCACCACCGCAGCGGCGTGCGCAATAGCCCAAGCAGGATGATCCCGAGACTTGCCGCGATCAGTGGGCCGGTGCCGAAAGCCGTGACGCGGCCGATAGCGCCCGGAAGTGCGGCGACCCACTTCGTGACCAGGATCATCCAATCGATGCCAACGCCCATTAGCCACCAGAAGAAGCCGTCAAAGCCGAAGGGCATGGCGAGCAGACCCAGCATACCCGCGGGCATGACCAATGCCGACACGACAGGCATCGCCGCCAGATTGGCGAGCACGCCGTATGGCGTCACCCGGTGAAAGTGGAAGGCCGCATAAGGAGTGGTCGCAAGCCCCGCCACCAGCGAGGCCAGCGTCAGCGTCACGAGTTCGCGTCCACCCCATAGCGCTACCTTTGCGGCCGTCGAGTTCTCCGGCGTCGCAAACAGGCGGGGCATGCCGATCTGCACCAGGGCCACCAATCCGAGCGTGGCGGCAAAGGACATCTGGAAGCTCGGATGCACCAAAGCCTCCGGTGCAATCGCCAGCACAATCATCGCCGCTACCGCAAGCGTCCGGAACGTCACTGCGCGGCGGTCGACCATCACGGCGATCAGCACAACGGCGGTCATATAGAACGATCGTTGCGTGGCGACCTCGGCACCCGACAGCAAAAGATAGAAAGCGGCCGCGGCTAGCGCCGCAGCCGCGGCCCATTTCTTGATCGGAAAGGCCACCGCCAGCACAGGGATCAGCGCGAGCAACGCACGGATGGCGAAGAACACCACGCCGGCGACGACCGCCATGTGATACCCGGACACATGTCAATACCGAGCGACTATAAAAAAACGCTGTAAAACCGCTACTTATTTGCTGACTTGCTTCCCAGAAAGTACGCTGGGAAGCACACGGGAAGCGGGCGTTGACCGGACGACCGGCAGATAGCCCATCCCCGACTTTAGTAAGCCCGCTGGTGCGGGAAGTCACAAGAGTGCACAGACTGGCGGGTCGCTTTAGCCTCTTCTAGCTGCGTTCACGAGACCGTGCTGTGTCACAGGGGCGTCGAACCAATTCGCTATGTTGGACGCCCAACAACACGCGTAGTTCGACGAGAGGAGCGTTGCTGTGAACGACCTCAAGGAAATTATGCATATGGAGACGGCGATCGTCAGCAGAGCCACATCAGAGCAGCGGCTTTTCAAGATCTGCTATTTGACCGGAATTGCCGTCGCGATGGTCGGCTGGTTGTCTGCGTTCGGTTGGGTCACCGTCGCGGTTGCGAAGTGGCTGTTGGCCTAGTTTAGATATCCGACGAGCTGAACGGCCTCCGATATCGCGCAGCCGATCATGATCCAGAGAGCAAAGTTTACTTCCAACGCGACCACCATCGCGCATCTCCTCTTTTTGATTTTTGAGGACTCTCGAGCAACTAACGCTCTACAGGGAACAAAAGTTCCAGCAGGAGATTCAGGCCAATTCAAGGTTGTGCGCTGCATCACGAAGGCGCGCCGTCCGCAATTCTGGTGCCGGTCGATCGGCGCCACCACAGGGTTCGGCAATCTGGGGTTCCCTGCGACACACTCCGGTAATGCTGGTGAAACCGTTTTCTCACTTTGCGAAAGTCTCCCCGAAATGGAGATCATCTATCAATGAGTTGACTAGCGCTGAGACTTTTTGGGAGATGAGAGATGGCCGCTATCGCAGGGGTTCTATCGCAGACATTTCGCGACACCAGACCTGACATCGAGATCCTCAAGGCCCTTGCCAAGGTTTGCGGAGTTGTTTTGGCGGTTTCCATGCTTGTCGCATCGTACGGCCTCGATTTAAGCCCGGGCTTTTTTTGAACGGGCATCCGGCGCTCAGAAGCCGCTGGCGGGCCATTTGGTTCAACAAAGGCCGGCCTATCAGGCGCGCGTTTCCAACAGAGAGTAGTCAATCGAATGATTGAAGCGGTCGCGATAATCATTGGTCTGCTTAGCGCCAGCATCTTTGTGGCTCATGTTGTCGAAGCCTCATCTAAGGGCTGGCGACTGGCACGCGCGCGTTCGGTCCGTGAGATCGATGTACCGGCGAGCTTCCTAAAAGAACGAAATCGAGCCGTCCGGAGCGACGCATCCGCCAGCTTATCCGCAGCATATCCACAGGCTCGGAATCGGGAATCTCTGCGATCCCATCGCTACTTGCTGCGCACGAATTCACAGGTTGCCGACAGTCATGCCTGTTATTGAACCTGCACAAAGCTTTGGCAGACAGAAACATTATGAAACAGGGGGCCACTCCGCCAAAGCCTCTCCCCAAAAAACCCCGCTGCGTCAAATGCGGTGGGACGATGCGCTTTTCATGCATCGAGGAGGAAAAGCCGGGATTCGTGCATCACGTCTATGAATGCACGAAATGTCGAAGCACGCAGAGTTTTGTTACTCCGACGTAGGTTTTCTCAGGCTGGCACAGGACCGATTCGGGGTGCATATTGGCACGATGAATACAGTCATCCCAAGGGTGATGTATTTCACCTGTCCCAATTGCCGGCTCGCCTACAGGGCGCGAGAAGAAGTCTGCGCTGAGCAGCACTCAGGATCCGTTGAATGCGAGGAATGCGGAAAGATCGTCCACGAATGGACTGGCTTTTATAATTTGGTTGGCTGGAAGGTTATCAGGATGAAGGACCCAACGCCCAAGCCGTGACCGGCGACCAAAGAAAAGCGCGGGACCGAAGTCCCGCGCCCTCTGTTGTTCACCGCTTGAGCCGGCGGGCGTGGCTCGCCAGCCGCTGTTTCAGGCGTTTGCGCATCCTTTTGGCCCGTCTCGACATCTGCCCTCCCGTCAGTTGCGTTGCAAACTGGGTTAGCCAGCAATCCTACTACCATCCCCGCTGGCAGGAAATGTGCCGCCACACTGCCGGTTACGCTTTCTGACCAATCGGCGCCGGCGCTTCATTTTCGCTCCACCAGAAGCCGGTCAACCGCTGCCTCAACGATCTTCTGTAGCTCGGGCGATAGGTTGCGGCACTTCTGTATTAGACGGTCAGCAATGGGCGTTTGGGCGGCCCCCCGAAGCTTGTACTCGTGCATCATGCAGTGCAGTCCTTTGAGATCGCCGCACAGCAACCAATCGAAGTTTACGTTGTACTTTTCACAGAACACCATGACGTCCGGCGTGCTGGGGCGCTTGTACATCAGCTTATGAAAATCGGCCGGCGGGATATTTCTTTCCTGGGCAAGTGCCCTGACGCGCCGCTGTAATGCAGCGGTGGAATGCGCGCCGTCTCGTTCAAGGCGGCGGAAGGCCTTTTGGCGCGCGGCATCTGCCAGCGATTTCTTGGCTTCTTCGCTGATTTCATTGTTCATGCCCGCCCCCCGATAAGCGCAGCGATCAATACCGCGGGGTCGATTTTGGACGCAGTTTTCCGTGGCGTGCTATGCACGCTGTCAGTCTGGGTCATTTTGGATTCGCTCCGTTGTGGCTCAGGTTAGGCCCGGCGCGGAAGCTTCTATCTTCCCGTCGGGCTGTTATTATGGTATCAAGGAATCATGAAAAAGCAAACCGTGATTCCACGAAAAAAGCGCGGCCCGCCGGCCACCGGCCAAGGCGAGCCCGTGGTAGTCCGCATGCATCCGCCGATGCTGGCCGAATTGGATGGGTGGATTGCGAAACAAAAGCAGCCCTTTCCCTCGCGTCCGGAAGCGGTACGCCGCCTAGTCGAGTTGGGGTTGAAGGCGAAAGGATAGAAGAGATGACAGGTGACGACCCTCAACGACGTCTCGCGGCCGTCATTGTCGCACAAAAGGAAGTTATCTCGACGTTGCAGAAGCAACAGGATAGCGCGCTAAAGAAAATCTTCAGCGGTGCGCAGCTCAAGCAGATCGATAAATGGATTGCTGGTCAAAACGATCCTGCGATCGATCGGGCTGAAGCCATCCGCCGCCTGGTCGAGCTCGGGCTGAGGGCAAAGGGGAAATCTTGATTAATGGGTCCAATGCTGAAGTAATGAGCTTTCAGGTCGAACAGCGCCGAACGGCAACTACAAAAGGAGGATCGCGATGTTCTTCGTTCAAGAAGGTTTCACGTATCGAAATTTCCTGATGGATATGATTGCGGTGTTCGCATTTGTCGTGTGGTTTTGGCTGCTCGTTGTGATCTACGGCGACCTATTCAGACGTCACGACATCGCCGGCTGGGGCAAGGCGCTATGGGTGCTAGCGCTGGTTCTAACCTCCTACCTCGGCATCTTTGCCTACATATTCACCCAAGGGAGAGGCATGGCCGAGCGTAACGCTCAACAGGCTCAACATGCACGCGATGAATTGCGACACATCGTCGGCTTTAGTGTCGCGGACGAAATTACTAAGCTTGATCAGCTAAAAAAATCGGGATCGATAACCGATGTCGAATACGGACGGCTTCGCGCCAAACTGGTCTAACGGGCTTTGCCGGTTCGATAAGATCGGGCTGAAGGCGAAGAAATGAGCGAGATCGAGCCAACGCCAGAGCTTCCGGATAACATGTCGATCCGTGAAGTCCGGTTCCCAACGCGCACAAAGAACGCGCTATTTGCGGCCGGCCTGAAGACCGTCGGGGAGGTGCGCGAAATCTCGGATGAAGCATTGCTTAGCCTTCCGGATTTTGGAAAGACCTCGGTCGCCCATCTTCGCGAGACGCTTGGCCTGCCGTCGACGGACGGAGTTAGGCCTTTGGGCAAAAAGCCAGCCTGAGATCGCCAAGCCTTCCCCGGCGGCTTTCGCGCGAGCACCCCTATTAGAGTGCGCTAATTGAACCTTTGGCGATTTCGATAGACCGACCCTCAGATTGGAGTCGCGAAGATTGCTGACAGAGTTCGATCAGAACACGATTGCCAACATGACGGCTGCCCTGGAGTACGTCTGCAAAAGGATTCCGGCAGACAAGGACGGTCACGAAATTCGCAAACGCATTGCCGATGCGATGATTGCGCGCGGCCATGCCGGAAGACGCACCTTGGTCGACTTTCAGGATGCCGGCATGAAGGTCTTGGACGAGATCGTCCGACCGCCCAGATTCAATTGGTTCGGTCTTAGACGGTCGAAGCGTGCTAAGTAGAGCCGCGCTTCACCTGCCAGGCTTGCGGCCGCGCCGGCCGCCGATGTCCGGCTGCCTGACAGGCCCGTGTCCTTTTGCCCACTTCCGACAAGGGAGTTCAAGTGGCAGCCCGATTAAAGTTATGATTATTCAATAAAATCAATATATTGAAGATTGTTTTTGCTACGTCACCTCGCCGAAAGCATGCGAAATTCCCTGTGGTTTTGGGACCTTCAAGCTTTATTAATTCTCTTTCCATAGCAAGTAAGGTGCTCTATTTCTTTCTGTAGCAAGTTGGGAGCGGCGCTATGGAACCCGCAGTCAGGCCGAACGAGGCAGAGTTTGTTGAAGCCGCGGTGGTGACAAAGGCAACTATTCGCGCCGCCGAGAACCTCCAATTACCAAACCGAACTCTTGGTTCGATAATCGGATTGTCGGAGTCGACCGTATCGAGAATGAAAAAGGGCAACTACGTCCTGCAGAGCCGATCGAAGGAGTTTGAACTTTCCGTTCTCTTCGTTCGAATGTACCGATCGCTGACCGCCATTTTAGGCGGTGATGACGCCATCGCCCACAGTTGGCTGTTGAATTACAATTCCGCAATTCAGGATCAACCGCTAGATCGCATCCAATCAATAGACGGACTTATGCATGTCATCGCCTATCTCGACGCAAGACGCGCTATTGTCTGAAGCGGGCGCGTTGAGCGGTCAGTGCTGGCGAGTAGTCGAATCCCAAAGTAAAGCATCAACTCTCAGGCTGACAGACACGCTTGAGGAGCAACAAGTTCTGGAAGAGGCGATAGAAAAGACAAAGCCACCAATTCCAGACGAATGTGCCAATCTTCACTATCTGCTATTCACACCATTTCGTTACAGTCCCTATCCTTTCAACTCCCGCTTTCGAAGATCCGGCTTAACAGCGGGTGTTTTCTACGGCGCTGAATTTTCAGAAACCGCAGTTGCTGAAAAGATATTTTATCGACTTCTGTTTTTCGCTGAGTCCCCGAACACTCGATGGCCTACCCATCCGATCGACCATCGGGCGTTTGCTGCCGAGTTCGAAACAGAATTAGCAATAGACCTTACTAAGCCTCCTTTTATCGGGCACCGAGAACGTTGGACGCATCCGGTTGATTACTCAGCGTGCTTGTCGCTGGCCGAAGAAGCCCGAAGCGCCGGTATTGAAGCAATTCGATACGAATCAGTCCGCGACCCTCAAGCACGAGCAAATCTCGCGCTGTTGAAAAGCTCCGTCTTGGTTGCGAACCAGCGATTTCAGGAGGAGACATGGCTGTTTCACTTTGGCAATAACGGCGTTCGAGCCATTTGCGAAAATCCACGCAAGTCGCTGGTCTTCGACGCCGTTACCTTCTCCAAAGATCCAAGAACGATTAATTGGGTATGGGATCGTTGAGATGGACGTCCTAAGTGTGCCCGAAAACGTTTATCGCTTATCGCCAACTTACGGTGAAATCCGGCGAGGCTGTTGCGGTAACGACGGTGAGGCCAGTGTTGAACGCGACGTCATAGGTGAAGCAGCCGCTGACGCTGGCAAAGCTCGTGATCAGCCCGATCTTGGTTCCGCTTGCGGCCGTGTTGTCATAAATCTGGGCTGTGCCGGTCGCGGCTGGGGTATTGACGCAGATCGAATGCAGAACGCCTGGGCCCTGCTTGATGACGGTCGTGGTCTGCGAGGCGATGTTGGTGTAGCTGTAGCCCTTGATGCTAACGTTGCCGATATCGTTGGCGCCGGAAGGCAATGGACCAGGCTGAAGCGGCAGCGCGCCGGCCGTACCGCACGGCGCAAACAGGCCGTTCTGGGTCGGGCAGAGGTTGACAACGCCGGGCGCGGTGATGCTGGTCCCGCCGGTCTGGTTGACGGGATATTGGACCTGCGCAGCCGCGGGGGTAACCGCAAGCAGGAGGGCGGCAATAATCCAGCGCATTGTGATCCTACGGAGCGTTGTAGTAATAGGCGCGGATGTTGTAGGAATTGTTGGTCGCCGCGGACGGACTCACGAACGTCACGTTGGTTCCCGCGGTCAGGCTCTTGAGCGGCGACGAAAAGACTTCGGACCAGCGCTGGCAGATCGAAGCCGTCGCTGCGATCGAATACTCAAACGACGGGTTGTTCGACAGGCCGGTCGAGGTGAACGTCACCTGGTTCTGCGCGGTGCCGGTGCCGTTGGTGCAGACTTCGAAGGTAACCCCGGTGATATAGATGAATTGCCCGGCGGGCGCCGTCAGGGTCGACGTCGTGGTGGTATTGACGGCCAAGGCCGTTCCGGACGATGTGATCGCGCCGACAAGCGTGGCGGCATCGCTTCGGGTCGAGGATTGCTGGACCGGAGGAGCAACCTGCGCCTGTGCGAAGGCTGATCCGGTCAGGCCGGCCAGGAACGAAAGAGCGAGCAGAAACTTGCGCATCATATTCTCCTTAGATTTCGGTGCCGGCGGACTTATCGTCCCGCGATTTCTCTCTGCCATCGTAGGCTCCACAGCGGCGCCGGTCGGAAAAGACCCCGCGCGTGAAGGGCGATCAGTGATCACCGGCGCCGCTATGGATTTGGAAATGGCGTCGCGCTAGGAGCTTGCTTTTCCGAACAAGCGATGCGGGGATTGTCGCTATGACGGGATTCGATCGCAACGTACCGTCAATGCGTGGTGGTGCCTTTGGGCGGACCGCCGATAGCTGCAACTCCGACAAAATCGGCTAAGTGCTGCCGGTGCGGATTGACCGCAATTCGCTGCGCTTCGCGGATAAGCAAATCTTCCGGATTGGGTAAGAGATTCACGACGATCTGCCGGGGCTCGCGCGCTTTCCGTTCGCAGCGCTCCCAGCAATCTGCACACAGCGGAGCGCCCGGCCTGTCCTGAATCGAAGGGCTATCGCAAAAACAGCAGATCATTCCCGCGGCCCATCAGTACTCTGATTTGCGTTGCTCGGCAGCGACGCGTTCGATTGATTGAGCGGGCGGCTTGTTGCGGTTGGCGACGTCGAGCACGCGCGCTTTTTTCTCGGGTTCGAGCTTGGCAAGGTCCGCTCTGACGGCATCGGAAATGTGACCGCCGTGATTATCTCTCATGTGCTTGTCCCTTTTTGGTTGTCCATTTGGCGATTGCGGCGGCGCGTTTCCCAACCTTTTCGGGACATCTCGCTTAACACCGCATGCTTAGCGCTTTCGATTATCGCCTTACTGATCCGGCTCGGCTTGATCCTGGTATTCGCAGCGCAGCGCTTTTCCCAATGCGGCTGCATGTCTTTTGCACGGTTAAGATCAATCGTGAATGTGCCCTTGATAGCGAGCGCCCAGAACATGGCGTCGAGCGATAGCCGAGCGAATCCGCGGACTGACGTTGGACCGAGCAACTTATCGGTATGCCCGCTGCCAAACTGGCAAAGTGCATCGAGGTCGTCATTCGATATTGAGATGTGATCCTTGATCGCGCGCAGAGCCTGCACCATGCTCGGGTAGTCGTGGAAGTCGACCGAGATGGCGCCGAGCTGTGACCGCTCAGGAATAATCTCTTCAGATTTGGCGACGGGCTTTTCGGCGGGCTTAGCCGGCTTTTCGCGTGATGCTGATGCCCGCAAGATGCTCGGAGAAACACCGTGCCGCCATCCAGGCCGGCAAGTGCGATCACCGACATTCACCCTGGTGTTGCAGAGCCCTTCGATCTCTTCGATCTCTTCGAGATAAAGATTGCTCAAGGTCAGCCCTCGCTGCCCAGCGGTTGGTCGCCTGGGGGATGGTAGGCGTAGCGGCGTGGATCGCGCGAGACCCATTCCTGGGCGTCGACGACGGGAATCGTCACGATGATCGGCTTGCCGCCGCCGGCCGGCTTCATGTCGAGAACACGCCTGCTCTGTTTGTTATCGCCCTCGCCGTAACCGTGACCGTGACTCGTCGACGTCCCCCGTTGTTAGCGGATGCGCTAGCGGCATAATTTTTTTGCTCGGAATATGAAAGCTTTGACCATTCCGCGTCTGACATCCGCGGCCTTGCGTCCTCGGGGCTCCGTCCGCCGCTGCTGAAACGCGGGCTTCCGCCGCCTGCGATCTTCTGCATGATCAGCTCCCATCCCTTCACCTGTTTTTCCGTCACCAACGTGTTCATGAAGGGGCGCGCAATCTCGTCGCCCAGGTGAGCCTTGAGGAAGGTCTGGACAGCCGTCACTCGCTGCGAGCCGGTCGCTCCGAGTTTTTCGACTTCCACGCGTTCAAGGTCGCGGATTTGAGTGAGTTTCTGTACTTCTACCGCCGCGTGGATCGCGGCCATGCGCGAAAACTGCTCCTGTGAAAACCCATTTGCGTGCGCGAAGTCGCGTGCGAGTTTTACGGCGGGGTCGGCCTCGTCAAATTTGAACTCAACACCTTGGGGCTGAACGAATTCTTTTGGCAGATCGAGCTTGTACCCGGTCGGATCGGCCGGCAGGCTGAGCTTGCGAGATTCCTCCAGAGCTGCGCGTTCCATCAAGCCGCGGGCCTCGTCGGCAGTGATCTCGAAATTTTCGGCCAGCTTGATTTTCGCCTGGGATTCGGCGGCCTTGGTGGGATCTGTGGTTGTCGACGAGTCCGAATCTTTGTTCGCCAATTCGGTGCGCCGTTCGGCATAGGCCTGCCGTTCGGAATATGTGAGCGTCTGGTACTCGGAATTGCTCAGCTTACGGTCGCCTATGCGTTCGCGGGTTACTCCGTCGCGCGCGTCTAGGAAACGCGATTGGGGAGATTGCTCGGCGATCCGGGCCGCTTCCGCAAGATCAGGGCGGGTCACCGTCGCATTGGCGCGCGCCGTGGCGGCGTCGCTTTCAGTGCGGGCCGGCGGGACCGGCTGCACAAAAGGCGAATTCGATTGCGGCGGGTTACCGCCTGGCTGCTGGGTAACTGTCGCTTCGGTCATTTGTTAATCTCCGCTTTCAGACTGCGGCCAGCTGGTTGATCTTTTGGAGTCGCGAGGCGATGTCCGCCCGAAGCGTTGCGGCGGCTTGGGCATCTTCGCTGGCCTGAGCGAACAGCCGATCAGTTTCGGCCATCTTCCTCTGAAGCTCGGCGAGCAGCTTCTGGCAGTCGCGATCATGTTCGGTACGCTTGGTCTTGATCTCGAGGTCCAATTCACGGCGCGTGGTGCGCAGGTATTCGTCGTGTTCAGTGCGAATTTTTCCAAGTCTTTCCTGTTCGGCCATCGCGAATCTGGCGGCCGCCGTCGAGGCAGTGGCCGCAGCGTGCAATTCGGCAACACGCTTTCGCGAACCTTCGGCGTCTCCGACAATATTGAGCAGGCCGAGGAAGAGCTTTACTTCGTCAGTGCTCGGCGGATTGGAATTCAGTTCGATCATAGTATTCCCCTATGCCGCGGGTTGCGGTTGCCGCGCTTCAATCGCCGAAGCAACGAAATGGCGGATCTGCGCTGAAACTGATCGATGCTCGGCCTGAGCGGCGCGCTCGACCGCTTCCCGCAAATCGGGCGGAAGTTTCACACTGATCTGATCTCTCAACTTGTCCTGCATGGTCATCCCGCAAATCACTCTGACAGCAAACATGCGAAAAGATGAAAAACCCCGCAACGTACTAACGGCATGACGGCCTCCGGAGGCTGTACAGCACGTCGACGTCGACCGGGATTCCCGGGGTGCGGAAACCACGCCGAACGCATAGGCGAGTCCGGCAAGGGCAGCGCGGGGCATTCCAGGAAGATCGGGGCTGGAAAAAAATTGGTGGCAAAAAAAATGACGGCCTTCGGATGATGGGCGCACAAGTTTTGCTTGGGCTTTACCTAGCTCAGAGCGAGCGGCCGTTTTCCCCCCCCCGGTGCCGTCTGGCGCGGCAAGGAATGCTTTTCCCCGCGCGCGCGTCTGCTTCTAAGAGTGTTGAAGATGTTGAGAGAGCGCGCGCGAAAATCCCTTCGGCTGGCCAGCACATGATGGACGAACATCGGCGCCGCGCAGTAAACATGCCGTGGTTATTGGCTTTTTGTGGCTTCGCACGGTGGGTAGCGGCGATTGGAAACCGCCTGGGAAGCATCTCAGTCATTGCGCGAGCTCCGCGGCGTGACGTCGATCGGCTCCCGCGGAGTCGATGGGTTTACGATCACCACAGTCAAGCCCGGCAGCGTTACAGTTCCGCCGGCCGGGGATCGCCGTGCTTCCTCCTCGCTGAGCTGTTCGAGGGCTTTTGCTGCTTGAACGCGGGCCATCTGGTTTCCGGCTTTGTCGCGCACTTCGACCAGCGCTGAAATGTTCCGAGCCCGTTCGGATTGCCGAAGCACCTCCAAACCCTGATTGTAATAGGCCTTCACATGAGGTTTTTTGAACGCCTCTCGCAATCCGTGATCGGTCATGCCAGCGGCCTTCGCAGCATCTGTCCTGCATGAAGGGCCGTTCGGGGAGCCATTTCCGTACAGCATGAGGTCTATGGCTGTTTTCAGCTTTCCGCTGACGGTCAATTTACCGGATCGGTCTTTGGCGGCGATGGCCTGGCGGGTGATGGGCTTATCGGTTTCGGTCATGTCATGGCCTTCCGGGCGGTGGTCAGCGTGCGCCTTTGGCCAAGCGGAGCCGTCAGGCGGTAGCGCGGGCCAATGGAGCAAAGCGGGTTTGGGGCAGTACGCGCGCGAAGCAGCAACATGGCGATTTGCGCCAATGCTGCGCCATTGCACCGATCATCGTTATTTCTCTGCGCTATTGATGGTTTTTTCCTTAGGCGAAATTCAATAGCGCAAACCCGGTTAAGTGATCGGGCTGCGCCAATGCTGCGCGATTGATTTCGGTTCAATGGAGCACCTGTTTTGACGGGGTTTTGGGAAGGGCTGCGGGCTGGGGCTGAGAAGCCTGGCAGTGAGGCGGCGGGCAAGCTTGGGCGATCTGTTCGAGGCGCGCCTGCAGCGTCTCCCATGAGGCGCTGGCAGCCTCACAAAAGTCGAGTATGGCGTGCTGGGCGTGTTCGTTGGTGACGCTCTGCCGCGGGCCCGAAACCGGGGTGACGATCGCCGCATGGCTGGCCGTCAGAACCTTGTCGCGGATCAGGGCGGCCACTTCGTCAAAGTGCAGCATGTCGACGCTTTGGCTACGTGAGGCCTCATGCGCAAAATAGAATGATGGCCGGTGGCGGCGGTCATCGTGATCGAAAACAGCCTGGAATGCGCTGCCATTGGGCTCCGAGGCGGGTTGCCATGGCTCGGCGAGCAGCGAAAGCAGGCTTTTCGGGATGGGCTTTGCGGTCATGTCGGCCTTTTCTCCGGGCAGAGCGTGAGTCCCTTTTGGGGCTTTCGGGTTACGGGGTCGTGGTATTCCTCCTCGAGCAGCGCACCGTTTTTAATCCATGTCCGGATGATCTCCCGGCATTGCGGTTCGGTGCGGTCGGGGGCATGGCGCTGCACGATCGACCATGCGGCGCGCTCGCCCTTGGCTGCGCCGGCGCCTGAGAATCGCTGCCCGTTCGGCAGGCCGGCGTCGATGTCGGTCAGGGCGGCGTTGAGTTGCGCGGCCGATACACCCTCCCATGTCTCGGGAGGGTGCCACCGTTCCACGGTCTGCACGTCGTCGCCGGCCGGATAGTCGGCGGTGGCGTTGCCCAACTGCACGCCAACAAGCTTGAACCATGTGGCCTTACTGCTCGGCGGGGCAATGTTGACCTTGCTGCTGTCGAGGCGGACGTAGAGCGTGCGCTGCTCGGCGGGGATGCCAAATTGCTTGGCTTCGTCTTCGCTCATGCGGGTGAGGGTGTAGAACAGCCGGCCGGCGTCCCTGGTCGACGAGGCACCGCGGCCGGCGTCGGCGTCGCCGGCGGTCTGCTGGCCTTTCTTGGTGTGCTGCGGGATGTCTACCGCCACATTGAGGTCGATCGCGATTTTGGTGAGCAATTCGCAGACGTAATCCATGGCGCCGTTATCGTTTTCGCCGAGCGCGTGAATCTTGATGAAAGGATCCAGCGCGACGAGGCCAAAATCGCGGGCTTTAATCTTGTCGCGGATCAGGGTTTCAAGCTGGCCCTTCTCCATCGCGCCGTCTTTCATAGTGGCAAGCTTGATGCCCTTCGGGGTCCAGCAATAAAACCAGCCCTTCAACTCGCCGGGCTCGATGTCGTGATGCAGGCAGGCCGCGCGGATGCGGCGGCGCAATTCGTCGCGGTCGTCCTCCATACTGATAACCAACACGCGGGTCCGCTTGAAAACGTGCTGGCCGATCAGGTTGCGCCCGGTCGCCAGCGCCATGTATTGCACAAGCCGGGTTGCCGATTTCCCGGTAGCGCCTGGGGCTGTCAGGCCGGAAACAAACTTGCGGCAAAACTGGTTACCGAGCAGCCATTCGCGCGGCGGCGGGGTTTCGTGGTCCTCGCCCGCGTCCCATTCCTGCAGGCAATCGGATTCCTGGGCGGTCGCGGCCTCCTGCTCGAGGTCGGCGTCGCCGCGCATGTCGCCAAATTCTTCGAAACTGGAAACCGGCGGGCGGGGATCGGCCGTCGGCTGCCAATTGTCTTTGTTCGTTGTCTCGACAAGGCGAGACTTGGCAACGCGCCTTTCCGCCGCCACGCCCTTTGCTAATTGGATTGGGTCGGCCGCGGCCATTATTTGCGGTCCAAAAGGTTCAGCAGAAAAAATTCATCTTTGGGGTGATCATCCAGCCAAGCGGCAAGGCGCCCTGGATCAGCGAGGCGGACGACGTACCAAAAACGCATCGATAGTGGATTGCGGCGTGCGGTAGGGACGCGGCTTGTCCGCCGGCGCGCCGGAAATATCCGAATTGCGAATGGCTGCCGTTGGCAGCGCTTCTTCGGTGACGCGCCATGCGTCGCGCGGATCGGCAAGCTCCCATTGCCGAACAAGATCGGCGGTGCGGAGCACGATTTCGCGCTCACACGCTGCCGCATCATCAGCGGGAAGCATTTCCGCGACCATGAAGGCGCGGCCCATGATCTCCTGCACCGCGTCCTGGCTGACGCGACCGATCAAGCCTGACAATTCCGCGTAGGCCTGCAATTCGTCCACCGCCTCGTGCAGCGATAGTACGCCGTTGATAACCAGCAACGCCCTGGCCTCACATCGCTCGGCAAACACCGCTTGCGGGTCAGCCAATTTGCGGCCGTTGATCTGGCGGGCAAGAGGCGCGTTCATTGCACGCCCTCGCCTTCGAGCAGGCCGAGTTCGCGGGCCTTTGCCAGAGCCTTGTTGATCGCGGTGGCAAGTTCCGGCAAGCGAAGTACGGCCATCGCAACGCCCCTGCTGGTAGGCTGTAGCTTGCCCTCCTTGTTAGTGAAACTCTGGCGCACGTCGATCAACGCGCGGCCTTCATAGGTCTTGAGCGAAACCACGATGGCCTCGCCACCTCGATTTTTCCAGAAACGAAATTCAATCGGCTCCGCAAGCGAACCAATTTCCGCTTTCGGCCCTTGTTTTTTTGTAACGCTCGCTGCCGGCGCGGTGCCGTACCTCTGCCCGTTGACCGTCTCCGCACCATGTTCGCGAACACGTTGGCGATCGCTAACGGCTTTCCAGTTCATCCGGCTGCCCATCAGGCCGCCTCGCCGCTCTGCTGTTTCCTGGCTTCAAGCCATTCCAGGTGATGCCGGTGCCTCACACCGATTCGTCGCGCTGAAAGTCTGGTGATAACGGGTCCGTCGCCATTCACGCGCAAGCGATAGCCGGTCGCCTCTGATAGGCCGGCCATCTCGCACCACGCGAGCCATGAATGAACAAAATCGAGAGAAAATTCATTTGCGGTGCCTTCGGTCATCGTGCTTGCCCTCGGTTACGAACCGCCATGCGGCGTCGTTACCCGTCAGCAGGCCAGCAAATCCTTCACGAAAAAAGACAGGCCCCTTTTCATGAACGCGGGATTTTTCACGAAAGAGGGGCCTCCAATTTAATGAAGATGTGAAATCAACCGCTTTTGCTTCTTGATGACCGCTCGGCGGGCCGAAAGCTTGTTACAAAGGATGTTCGCCTTTTGCCTGTCGGTCGATTTTTCTGTCCCAATTTTCAGGTGAGGCATCTGCTTTACCAAGCTCAGGCAAGAGCGAAACTCGTTGAATGGCTTTTTGTTTTTCTTTGCCCAATCGTGAACCTCAATCACAGTGTCGAGGAGAGTGTTCGGTATGCGCTGCTTCTTGACCTGAAAGCCCGGGACAAAATCAATTGCGAGGTACAGCGCAAGTTGCCCCCAAAAACTGATGAGGGATTCCGTCTCGTCGCTGGCCTCCACTGTGAGGCCATAGTGCTTTGCAAGTAGCTTCACCTTTTCGAGCCGGCGTTCGTGTATCTCTGCACGTTCTCGCGCGGCCGCTTCTTCCCACTTGGATTTATCCAATGCCCAAATCGCTTTTTTCTCCTCGATGGGTCGCGCGAGTTCGCCTGTGAATTTCGAGCCGCGCTTTTTTGCTCGTGGCATTGCGGCCTCCCTATGCTGCAGCCGGGTTGAGCGAAAGGATTTTTCGTTCGGTGCCTTCGACAATCGATTGCAGATGGTCGGCCCAGATCGCAAGTGCCCGCTTTTTCTCTGGCTCATAGGTCGCGCGATTATAGATACCCGCCACGCCGGCCTTATGGCCGCCGCGATGATTGACGACGGCCTCGATGATGTGAGGTTGGATGCCAAGCTCGGCCATGCCTGTTGCGACCGTTCGGCGGATGTCATGCAGCCGCCAAGGGGCGATCTGGTTACCTTGCTTTTCGGCAATACGCGCGCGGAGTCCCAGCGTCGCGTAGCTCCAGGCGTTGAATCCCTGGTCGCCGCCACCAAAGACTGCATCCCGCTCTTCCCTCGCTGCGGTCGACCGAAGGAGGATTGAAAGCGCGGCGGGCGGAAGGGTGAGCTGCAAGGGGTGATGATTCTTGGTCCGTGTGCCGGGGATGTTCAATGTGCCGCGATCGAGATCGATCTCGCTCCGCCGCAAACCGCCTATTTCGTCACGGCGCGCCGCGGTCAGCATGAGCAATCGGACGATCCGGCCAAAATCATCTTCCTCGCAAGCCAGCCAAATCGCGCGAAGCTCGGCGCCAGTCAGCACTCGGTCGCGGGAGCGTAACTGGGCGCCGGGGTTGGTCGTGCCAATGACGGGGTTTTGCGAAGCAACGCCTTCACGGATGGCCCATGAAAAGAAAGCTGATAGAGCCTGCCGGGCGCGCGCCGCGGCCGTTACACCGTGCTCTGATACGATTTCCGAGAGCCGGGCGGCGATGAGCCGCCGATCAATCGCGTCGATGGGAAGGCCCCGGAGCGGCTTTGAGTAGCCCGTCAGGTACCGGTGGTCGGCGACGTAGGTATTGGCTCGGACGATCGGCTTCTTAAGCTCAAGGTAACGATCCGCCAACGGCCCGAACGTGAGAGCAGCGCGCGCCCGGGCCTCCGTCTTATCCTGCTGCGGATCCCCACCTAACAGAACCTCCGCGAACCTTTTATGCGCCGCGGCCCGCGCGGCCTTGAGCTCGATCCGACGCGCATCGCCGAGGGTTTCGCGACGCTGCCGCCCATGGGCGCGGTACTGAACGATCCAAACCCGCTTGCCGCCGGCGCGGAGGCGGATGCCGAAACCGGGCAGCGCGTCGTCGAAGTGGATGAGGTCGGATTTGCCCGCGGGCAACTCGAGTGCCGCAACGGTGGTTTTGGTGAATTCCATGGCGATCTCCTGGGCTGGGAAGCAGGAAACACGCGTGCGCAACGCTACTGGAACTCACATGGGAAGCGATCTTACGCCGCTTCGCGACTGCTAGCGACTGCTTCGACATGTGGCGAAAGCGAAATTTGTGGATAGATTCAAGCTCTTGCAAACTCGTGATTGCTTCTGAGCGCTCAGGGTATGTGATACCCGGAGATCGACAACACGTGGCCCAGACCCGAGATAAACATCGTATCGTTGACGGGTGTCGTGATGGCGTCGCGGCGGCCGGTCAGCAGAGCGGTCGCGATGGCGCGTTTGTCGCCTTCCAGCGTCGTTCGAATGCGTGCGTCGATCGCATCACGGAGGTCCTGCATGAATGCGGCGTAGCGCAAGGACATCCCGCCGCCGGCCGGCTGCTCGACAGTTTTGATGGCACCGGTCACAAAACCTGAGGCGCCGATTCCTTGAAAAAACATGTCGCGGCCAAAATCGTAGCCGCTCGGCCGCAGTGGTGCGAGCGGCGGCTGCAGGCGCGCCTTCAGTTCGACAAAGCTGCCGACGGCGGGTGCAGTGCCCTTGCGCACTGACAACCGGACGCGCTCCAACCTGGTATGGAGGCGCGGCCCATCCATTTGCGCGACGCGCAATACAAAACGGTCGGTACGTTCGCGGATGTCGCGGGTCTCGACGAAGCCCGAAAGCGATACAGAATAGGCCGGCCTTGCCAGCACCCCGTGTGCGATCCGCGTCGTCTTCCACGTCGCCGTCGCAAAGCCGGCAGCCACGCCTGCAACCATCACGGCGAGTGGAAAAATCCTTTGCCGCCGAAGCAGGAACGCCGCCACGCAAAGCCCGATCGCGGCCACGGCGGCAGCCGCCAACACCGGCTCGTGATCGGCCGCGAAATAGAACGCAACACCGGTACCGAAGGCGATCGGCACCCAGGGCAGCAGTCGGCCCGCACCGGCCTCGGCGCGGACCCATGCGCGCAGCTTTTCGAGAAGGGCCGACCACGTGCCAAAGCTCGACGGCGCCAGGCCACCGGCCCGCGTCGCGCCATGCGGCGGCCAGGTCCCCGCGATACCTTGCGCCCGACCCGGAGCCCCGCCCCGTTCTGCCATCCGGTTACCCTACGCTACACCCTGCAAGGGGATGCTACCCTGACGTGTGATGCGGGCAAAAGCCGGAACGGATGCAGAATCTCCGGGAAAGCCTGTGGAAGCCTCGCCAGGCTCATGCCAGGCCTCATTTTGGCAAAAGGTGTCGCGTATTTGCGCACGGTTCTGCTAAAAGCCGCTCCCTCGGCGGTACTGCATCGCGAGAGGCTTTGAAGGCCGCCAGGACAAGGAACCAGCCGCTGTGACCGGCCCCGAACTGAAACAACTTCGCCAGGATCTTGGTGACGCGATTGGCCGACCGTTGTCGGCCGCCGACATGGCGAAGCTTTGCGGGCTTGAGACGGCCGATGGCGCCGACACCCTACGCAGATGGGAAGTGACAGGACCGAGCGGACCGGCGGGCAAGCTCCTTCTGATTCTCGCGATGGCCAGCGATCGCCATCCGATTCTGGAGAACTTCAACATCTTCGATCGGTGGAATGTCGATGAAAAGGAACGGCCCGCCCGCAGGGAGGCCTTCCGCGAAATGATGCGCGACGAAATTCGTCAGCGTCTCGCCTGATCACGGTTCCCGAGGATCGACGCTGTTATCCACAGCGTTTAACGCAAAGCAAGGTGATCTGGGAGGTCACGACCTTGCGCCCATGCCTGTTACCAAACAACCTGTCACGGACAGATCGAGTGCCGGGACGTGGGGAGATGAGCAATTCGGGCGCGGGATTCAATTGCGATCGCTATCGCAGACTGCTGGCAGAAGCGACCAACGAACAAAAGCGACTGGCTTTCATCGATTTGCTGATCGAGGAGAAGGCCAAAGACCGGCTTGCCGAACAATCGCTCGACGCCCAGCTTTCAGGGTTAGGGCTTAAGGCCGAGGCGCCTGCGGGGGAAACAGCGCGCTCGATGGAGAAGGCGCTCTCCAGGAAGTCGCCTTAACCTTTGCCAACTTCCTTCGCGAAGGTATCGCGCAGGCCGACCGTCCGGTTGAACACCGGGTGCTCAGCGGTGGAATCCTTGTCGCGGACAAAATAGCCCTGCCGCTCGAACTGTACCGCCTCGCCCGAACCACCTTCCGCGGTCGCAGGCTCGACCCTGGCGTCCTTCAGGACTTCCAGCGACTGCGGATTGAGGTCGGCGGTGAAATTGGCTGCATCCGGGTTGGGCTTGGCGAAGAGAGGATTGTAGAGACGGATTTCCGCAGGCCGTGATTGCGCCGCCGGGAGCCAATGCATGGTGGCCTTGACCTTGCGGCCGTCGGGCGCGTTGCCGCCGCGCGTGGCTGGATCGTAGGTGCAGCGCAACTCGATCACTTCGCCTGCGGCATTCTTCACCACATCGCGGCAAGTGACAAAATAGGCGTAGCGCAGCCGAACCTCGCTGCCGGGCGAGAGACGGAAGAACTTCTTCGGCGGGTTTTCCATGAAATCGTCGCGCTCGATGTAGAGCTCGCGGCAGAAAACGACGCGGCGCCTTCCTGCCGCCGGATCGTCGGGATGGTTGACCGCCTCAATCTCCTCGATCTGGCCCTCCGGATAGTTTTCGATCACGAGTTTGAGCGGTCGCAGCACCGCCATCCGTCGCTGCGCCGTCTTGTTGAGAATTTCCCGAATGCAAAACTCCAGCATGCCGACATCGACGACGCTATTGGCCTTGGCAACGCCGATGCGTTTGACGAACTCGCGGATTGCCGCCGGCGGCACGCCGCGCCGCTTCAGGCCGGCGATGGTGGGCATTCGCGGGTCGTCCCAGCCCGCGACATGTCCGCCACGGACGAGTTCGGTCAGCACCCGCTTTGAGAGCAGCGTGTAGGTCAGATTGAGGCGAGCGAATTCGTACTGATGCGGCTTGGAGGGCACCGGCAGTTTATCGAGCAGCCACTCGTAGAGCGGCCGATGGTCCTCAAATTCCAGCGTACAGATCGAGTGGGTAATACCCTCGATCGCATCGGACTGACCATGGGCGTAGTCGTAGCTCGGGTAGATCGACCATTTGTCGCCGGTGCGCGGGTGGGTGGCGTGCAGGATACGGTAGAGCACAGGGTCGCGCAGGTTGATGTTGCCGGACGCCATATCGATCCTGGCGCGGAGCACGCGCGCACCGTTCGGAAACTCGCCCGCCCTCATGCGGCGAAAAAGGTCGAGATTTTCCTCCACGGAGCGATCGCGGAACGGGCTGTTCCTGCCGGGTTCGGTCAGCGTGCCGCGGGCGATCCTGATGTCCTCCTGCGACTGGTCGTCGACATAGGCAAGGCCGTCGCGGATGAGGCCCTCCGCCCATTCGTAGAGCTGCTCAAAATAGTCCGAGGCGTAGAAGAGGTATTTCCCCCAGTCATAGCCAAGCCATCTGACGTCGGCCTGAATGGAATCGATGTATTCCTGCTCCTCCTTGGTCGGATTGGTATCGTCGAACCGCAGGTGACAGCGCCCGGAAAACTCCTGTGCGATGCCGAAATTCAAGGCGATCGACTTGGCATGGCCGATATGCAGGTAGCCATTCGGTTCCGGCGGGAAGCGTGTCACGATCAGGCTATGTCGTTTGGCGTCGAGATCGGCCTGGACGATGTCGCGGATGAAATCGCGCCCTGCCTCTGCTGCCACCGGTTCTATGGTCATTCTTGTTTCCTGTGCGGGAATCGACGGTCTATCTGCCAAATCCTCCGGCGCCAAGGAAGGCTTTAGTTATGTCCGGTTCCTGCTATACACCCTTCGCGCCGACAGGGCGTGTCTCGCTTTCCCCGTAATCGCCTGAGATGACCGACCCAATCGTCACGCGCTTTGCTCCCTCACCGACCGGCTTCCTCCATATCGGAGGCGCCCGCACGGCGCTCTTCAACTGGCTTTACGCGCGCGGCCACGGCGGCAAGATGTTGCTGCGGATCGAGGATACCGATCGGGAGCGCTCGACTGACGCGGCCATCGCCGCAATCCTGGATGGGCTGCGCTGGCTCCAACTCGATTGGGACGGTGAGGTCATCTACCAATATGGTCGCGCCCCGCGCCATCGCGAGGTGGCGGAATCCCTGTTGGCCAACGGCAAGGCCTATCGCTGCTACGCCACGCCCGAGGAACTCGCGACCATGCGCGAGAAGGCCCGGGCAGAGGGCCGTACGCGCCTTTACGACGGTCTGTGGCGCGACCGCGATCCGGCCGAGGCGCCGCCCGGCATGAAGCCCACGATTCGTCTCCGCGCGCCCCAGACCGGCGAGACCGTCATCGAGGATCAGGTTCAAGGCCGCGTGGTCTGGCAAAACGAGAACCTCGACGACCTCGTGCTGCTTCGCGGCGACGGCAATCCGACCTACATGCTTGCCGTGGTGGTCGACGACCACGACATGGGCGTCACGCACATCATTCGCGGCGACGATCACCTGATCAACGCCGCGCGCCAAAAGCAGATCTACGACGCGCTCGGCTGGGGCATTCCCAACATGTCCCATATTCCCCTGATCCATGGGCCCGACGGCTCCAAGCTTTCCAAGCGCCATGGCGCGCTGGGCGTGGATGCCTATCGAGCCATGGGATACCTGCCAGCGGCGCTGCGCAATTATCTGGTCAGGCTCGGATGGAGCCATGGCGACCAGGAAATATTTTCGACCGAGGAAATGATCGCCGCGTTCGACCTGTCAGGCGTGGGCCGCTCGGCAGCACGATTTGATTTCGCCAAACTGGAAAACCTCAATGGCCACTACATCCGCCATTCCGACGATCAATCCCTCGTGAACATGTTCGAGAGGGTACTGGACTATGTTCCCAACGGTCCCGAGCTCAAGGCAAAGCTCAACAACAAAACGCGCACGCAATTGCTTCAGGCAATGCCGAACCTGAAAGAGCGCGCCAAAACGCTGATTGAGCTGATCGACAGCGCCTATTACATCTTTGCCGACAGGCCGCTTGAAATGGATACCAAGGCGGCGGCTTTATTGACGCCGGAAAACTGCGCGCTCATCGGCCGGCTTCGTATCGCACTGGAGGCAGTTGCCGACTGGAAGGCCGAAACCACCGAGGCTGCGATGCGCGCATTCGCCGACCAGAACGGCCTCAAATTTGGTGCGGTGGCCCAGCCCTTGCGCGCCGCGCTAACCGGACGCACCACCTCACCTGGGATTTTTGACGTCCTGGCGGTGCTCGGACGCGAGGAATCGCTGGCCCGGCTCGGCGATCAGACCCCTACGTGAGGCCTAGGCGCGGCCGTCTTGCAGCGCACACTGCAATAAGCTACCCATTTGGGCGGTGCATCTAGAAACCGGCTTCCTTCGCCACCCGCTTCGGACTGGCCCGCGGGAACCGGCTCGCGCAACGATCTCATCGGGGACTTCACGATGGACGCAACATCCCACGGCAAAACCGCAACACTGACGGTAGGCAACAAGACCTTTGATTTCCCGATTTCGAGCGGGACCGTTGGACCGGATGTCATCGACATCGGCAAACTGTACGCCCAGGCCGGGATGTTTACCTATGACCCCGGCTTTACCTCCACCGCCAGCTGCCAATCAAAAATCACCTATATCGACGGTGATGCCGGTATCCTGGAATACCGCGGCTATCCGATCGAACAGCTCGCCGAAAACGGCGACTTCCTGGAGACCTGCTACCTGCTGCTGTACGGCGAGCTGCCGACCAAGGCGCAGAAGTACGATTTCGACCAGCGCGTGATCCATCACACCATGGTTCACGAGCAAATGGCGCGGTTCTTTCAGGGATTCCGCCGCGACGCCCATCCGATGGCGGTGATGGTGGCATCGGTCGGCGCATTGGCTGCGTTCTATCACGACTCAACCGATATCAACGATCCCCAGCAGCGCATGATCGCCTCGATGCGTATGATTGCCAAGATCCCCACGCTTGCCGCGATGGCGTTCAAATACACCATCGGCCAGCCCTTCATGTACCCGAAGAACTCGCTCTCCTTCGCGGAGAACTTCCTGCATATGTGCTTCGCGGTGCCGTGCGAGGACTACAAGATCAACCCGGTTCTCGCCAACGCGCTCGACAAGATTTTTATTCTCCACGCCGACCACGAACAGAATGCGTCGACCTCGACGGTTCGTATCGCGGGCTCTTCGGGCGCCAACCCCTTCGCCTGTATCGCCGCGGGCATCGCCTGCCTGTGGGGACCGGCGCATGGCGGCGCCAACGAGGCGGCGCTGGCGATGCTGGCCAGCATCGGCACGGTCGACAAGATACCTGATTTCATCAAGCGCGTGAAAGACAAGAACAGCGACGTCCGCCTGATGGGCTTCGGCCACCGCGTGTACAAGAACTATGATCCGCGCGCCAAGATCATGCAGAAGATGTGTCACGCGGTGCTGGCTGAGACCGGCCATGGCGACGATCATATGTTGAAGGTCGCGATGGAACTGGAAAAGATCGCGCTCAACGATCAATATTTCATCGATCGCAAATTGTATCCGAATGTCGATTTCTACTCGGGCATCACGCTCAAGGCCATGGGCTTCCCGACCTCAATGTTCACGGTTCTTTTCGCGGTCGCCCGCACCGTTGGCTGGATCAGCCAATGGAGCGAGATGATCGAGGATCCGCAGCAGAAGATCGGCCGTCCGCGGCAGCTCTATACCGGGGTGACGCGTCGCGATTACGTCCCCATGGGCGACCGCAAATAAATCCGCGAAGTCGGATGCGGTGCTCCCGCGTCCGGCGAGGCGCTTGCAGTCTCAATTAGGTTTTCGGGATTTTCGCAGCATGGACAGAACGATGTCGGCTGCGCGCACGCTCGGCGGCTGGCTGCCGGTCGACATGATATCGTCGATCCCTGCGAAAGCCTCGAGCTGACGCCGCCGTAAGGGGGAGTCGCTGAGGATTTCGCGCAAGCTGTTCGAAAGCCTGTCCGGCGTGCAATCCTGCTGAAGGAATTCCGGAACCACGTTCTGACCTACCACCAGGTTCGCCAAAATCACCGATTTCACGTTGATGGCGCGCCTGAGGATCCAAGCCTCTACGGCGCCCGTCCGGTAGGCTGCGACCGTGGGCACGCCCGAAATCGCCAGCTCAAGTGTCACCGTGCCTGACTTGGCGAGTGCCGCATTGGCAATCCGGAATGCAGCGCGCCTTTCCCGTTCGCCCACTACGATCCGCGGCTTGACCTTCCAAGCTTCCACGCCCTCCCGGACAGCTTCCAGCAGATGCGGCATGGTCGGCAGAACCAATTCTAACTCCACGCCTTCGGCCTGCAGCCGGTCCAACGCCTCGCCGAAGACCGCCATGTGGTGCCTGATTTCACTGCGGCGGCTTCCCGGCAACACCAAAAGGACCGGGGGTGTAACGTTCCGGCGCCTTTGCTCCTCAGCATTGGGCCTCAGCGTTCGCAGCTGTTCGGTTAAGGGATGGCCGACATAGCTGCAGGGCGGACCCTGCAGCCTGCGATATTCGTCAGGTTCGAACGGCAACAGCGCCAGAACGTGATCGATATAGGCACGCATTGCGCGCGCCCTGCCTGGCCGCCACGCCCAGACCGAAGGTGAAACGTAATCAATGATCGGGATGGTGGGATCATTGGCCCGGACACGTCTCGCCACGCGATGGGTGAAATCGGGGCTGTCGATGATCACGAGAATGTCGGGCTGCGTCCGCATCGCCGCGTCGACGGTTTCGCGGATAAGGCGCAGCACCTTTGGCAGCTGTCTCACGACGGCCGCGAAGCCGATGATAGAGAGCTCCTCGATTGGAAACAGCGACGTCAGCCCCTCTCGTGCCATCGCCTGGCCGCCGACGCCCTCGAACCGCACAGCTCCGCCGAGACGCTGGCGCAGCACCTTCATCAGATGCGCGCCAAGCCGGTCGCCCGATTCCTCCGTCGCGATCAGGAAAACCTTGCGCGCGACATCGCCATTTCCCCGGGCCGGCATCAGGCGGGCAAACCGGTCACGAAAACGCCGGCGGCGTCGGCGGTCTCGATCATGGCCTGTGGCTCAACCGCGACAGTGTTGCCGGCCACGATCGCAATTCCCGCAAGCGAGGCTGCCGCGGCGCCTTCGACGGTTCGCGGCCCCACCGTCGGCAAGTCGAAACGCAGATCCTGCCCGCTCTTGGGCGCCTTCACGAGCACGCCACGTGCTGCCTTGTTGCGAATGCGGCCTTCTGCGCGCAAGCGCGCAATACGTGCCAGCAATCCGTCGGTGCCCTCGATGTCCTCCACTCCGACCACATGACCGTCGATCACGACGACGGCCTGACCGATGTCGAACGGACCGAGCGCGCGCAGCACGGCACGCCCCTTGGCGATGTCAGCGGCGGCACTATCATCGGGCATCTTCCGCGTAACGCATCCCTCGGGCATCAGCAGCTCCGGGGCCACATCCTTGATGCCCAGCATGCGAAAGCCATCCTGTTCAAAGATGCGCCCTATGCCGGACAACAGATGATCGTCACCGCCGCGGAAGGCCTGCCACACCCGTCCCATGACGCGAAGCGTCACCCAATCGATACGAACCTCTGACAGCGCCGGCCGCACCAACGTCCCGATGAAGATCAGATCCCGGCAGTTCTCCGAGCGAAACAATTTCTCCGCCCTGCCGAGCTGGCCGACCGAAATCCAGTGATGGCGAAAGCGTTCCGCGGCCTTGGGATCGCAGGCGCCCCTCAGCGCGAACACAACCGAATCGATGCCGCGCGCTCTCAGGGACTCTGCGACCGCGAATGGCATGACGCCGCCACCGGCGATCAGCCCAACCGGCGATGAAATCTCCAAAGCCGCTGCTGTCATGGCTCCGGCAACTCCGCAATCATTGTTTGTCGTGCTGATCGACCGGAAGGCATAAGGATCGATGCTTGCCGTCAGCGATAAAGGTCAGGATTTCTGCGATCGCCGGGTCGGTGCTCGCCAGTGGCTGCACCGCATCAAGCCTTTCGGCGAAGATACCAGGGCCATGGAACAGCTTTTGATAGAACGACCGGACGGTGGCGAGCCGCTCGCGGGTAAATTTGCGGCGTTTCATGCCGACGACATTGAGACCCTCAAGGCAGGCGTATTGGCCGTTGACGAGGCCGTAGGGAATAACATCACCACGAACCCCGCAGACGCCGCCGACCATGACCTGCGGTCCAATTCGCGTGAACTGATGCACGGCCGACAAGCCGCCTATGAACACGAAATCGCCGATCTCGCAGTGACCGCCGAGCGTTGCCGAGGTCGCAAAAATCACATCGTTGCCGACCTGGCAGTCATGGCCGACATGGCTGCAATTCATGAAGTAACCGCGGTCGCCGACACGGGTGACCCCACCGCCAGCCACGGTCCCGGCGTTCATGGTGACCAATTCACGGATCGTGCAACCCTCACCAATCTCAAGCCTGGTCAGTTCACCGCGATAGCCGAGGGATTGAGGCGGGGTACCCAGTGAGACGAAGGGGTAGATCGTGCAGCCTGCGCCGATGGTCGTTTGCGCGGTGATATGGACATGCGCGATCAATTTGCAGTTCGGACCGATCACAGCGTGACGGCCGATGATGCAATAGGGACCGATCGACGCGCCTTCTCCGATCACGGCACCGTCTTCAACTCGCGCGGTGGGATCGATCGTGCTCATCGAATGGTCTCGTATCTCTGGTGGGGTTTGGCGCAAATCGTCCGATTTTTCAGTGGTTAGCGCGGGCTGCCGGGGCTGTCCAGTGACGTCTGGCGCCTTCTTCCACCTGTTCCGATCAGGCCAGTCGCCGGATTGAGCGGCTCGGGGCGGCTTCTGCAAGTGGCTCCGATATCGACAGAAGCCACGCGGGCTGACAGGCTTGAGATCGCGGCACCAATGCCCATTGGTTGGGCCCGATCATGCTCAAACTTCGAGACGCTTGAGCACCATTTGAGCGCGAAAAGCGGCTGCCGTGTCCCTACAATCGAGGCCAACAGAAATCATGAGGCGGCGCGATGATGATAGGAATTATCATCCTTTCGGTGCTCACAATCATTGCCATCGGCGAAATTCGCAGGACGGTTGGTGAGCCCATCAGGGGTGAAGACTGACAAACCGGCTTAAGGCTTACCGCGAAAGCAAGTCTCGCTAGTTCATCGTCCGTTGTACGAATGTGGAACCTTGTGTGACCACACACATGTAGGAAAAGGTTTGTGCCTCGCCGGCAGCTTCGAAATCCACATCGATGATGACCGGCCGTGACTGGCCTTTCCACGTGGACAGGATCGCCGGAGGCACCGCACGCGTGCGCGATTTCCTGACCACCAATCCCTCGATTCGTGGCAGCGCCTCAGTGGCCTTGGATATGCAGGTGTTGGCGGTTTCCGCGCGGCCGCCCAGGACAACCAATATTGCCGCCGATACAGCGACCGTCATCATGGCGCGCATTGATGCTTCCAGGTCTGTACGGAAAAAACAGAACATAGAATTTCCGTCGTGTCGATTGGAGCGGGGCTCTCTGGATCGCCGGCTAAATGAATGCGGCCGGTCATCTCCACTCTTTCCTCAATCTGTCAGCATCGCGCCGACGTCCGCTTCAGCGACGATCGCGCCATTCACTTTGGCGTCGCCGTGAAACCACCACATCGCCTTGCGTCTTCCGATGCTGCGCAGGTGGTATTCGATGGTGTCGCCGGGCATCACGGGTTTGCGAAACTTGCATTTATCGATGGTCAAAAAATAAACCGCGCGCGGCTTCTCGGTGCCCTCAACCGATTTGATCCCGATGACACCCGCGGTCTGGGCCATGGCCTCGATCATCATGACCCCGGGATATACCGGGCGCTCGGGAAAATGACCAAGAAACGGCGGCTCGTTGAAGGTGACATTTTTGACGCCGATTCCGCTGTAGTCGGTCCGAATATTGATGACCCGGTCGATCAGCAGCATCGGATAACGGTGCGGGAGCGTCTTGAGGATCTCATTGATATCCACGAGCGCAAACCTAACCGGTGCCTCCTCCATTACTTCCGCCCCTCACCCTTCGGATCGGCTGCGCCCTCGCGCACCAGCCGCTCGACCGCAACAATTTCCCGGAACCACTGCTTGGTCGGTTTGGCAAAAAAGCCACCCCAGCGCCCACCGGGCGGAATGTCATCCTTCACCCCGCTCATGGCGGTGACCTGGGCCCCGTCACCGATATGAAGATGATTGTTGATCCCCACCTTCGCACCCAGCGCTACACTGTCGCCAATCGTCAGACTGCCCGCCAACCCAATCTGGGCCGCCAGCAGGCAGCGCCTTCCGATCGTCACATTGTGGCCGATCTGGACTTGGTTGTCGATTTTTGTGCCCTCGCCGATCACCGTGTCGCGCAAGCTGCCGCGGTCGATCGTGGTTCCCGCGCCAATCTCCACGTCGTCCTGGATCAGAACGCGGCCTGTTTGGGGGACCTTCACATGGCCCTCCGGGCCGAAGAAGACGAAGCCATAGCCGTCCTGGCCGATGCTGCAACCAGGATGAATGAGGACCCTGTTCCCTATCAGGGCGCACTGAATTGCCGACCTCGCGCCGACGTTGCAATCCCTGCCGATTCTGCACATTCGCGGCGATCACGGCGCCCGCCCCGATGATCGTGCCCGCGCCTATCGCTACATCTGGTCCGATCACGGCCAACGGATCAACAATCACGCCGTCTTCCAGACGCGCCGTCGGATCGATGACCGCTGAGGGCGCAATGCCGATATTGCCGACCCAGGATTGGGGCCGCAGGGCGCCGTCATGGAGCTTGCGGGCAACCTTGACGAATTCGCGGAAAGGCTCATCCACGCGCAAAACGGCGACATTGGAGGGAACGCTGGCTTCAAACCGCTTACTGACCAGGCACGCTCCAGCCTTCGTGGAAGCGAGCTGATCGGCATATTTCAGATTGTCGAAAAAAGTCAGATGCATCGGGCCGGCTTCGTCAAGCGAAGCCAGTCCCGTGATCGGCTGAGCTCCCCGTGATGCGTCGGGCAAATGAGCCTTCGTCAGCGCGGCGATGTCTGCCAGCGTCGACGAAGGCGGCTGTTCGAAAAAAATTGGCTGCGCCATTCCACCCGTCGCAGTCCCACCGGTGATCAAACTTAGAACGATGTTCCGCCGCCGAACTTGAATTGCTGCACAACGTCGTGGGGACCCTTGGTCAGAGGGACCGCATAATCGAAACGCAGTGGACCGAATGGCGAGGCCCAGATCAGGCCGATACCAACCGCCGTGCGGACCACATTTTGGGGATCGAACTGCAATCCCAAACAGGTTCCGGGCGCAGGCGGCAGGTTCTTGGCGTTCGTGGGCGGGATACAGCCGGGCGTATTGACTTCACCCGTGAAAGCCCAATTCTGCGGCCCCTGGTAATCATACAGTCCGCCCGCATCGGCATAGACGGCGCCCTTCAAACCAACTTCCTTTGGCAGGAACCAGAACGGCATCTGCATCTCGAGAGAGGCGCCCCAATATTTCGTGCCACCGAGCGCGTCCTGCGTGCCGTAAGGATTGATGTCCCGCGGGCCAATGCCGTTCGGAGCAAAGCCGCGAACCAGATTCGGTCCCATCTGGAATTGATCGAGCATCCGGATCTGGTTGTTGCCGATCTGGGTGAGAAGGCCAGACTGAACGTGAATCAAGCCGACGATATCGGCGACCAGTGGCGTGTAATATTTCGCGTCGATCGCAGTCTTCAAGTAGCTCACGTCGCCGCCGACGCCGGCAAAGTCCTGCCTGAAGTCAACAAGCAGACCGTCGGTCGGGGTCTTGTTGTTGTCGAGCGTATTGTAGTTCAGCGAATAACCGACTGCCGAAGTCAAAGTCTTCCCGTTGGCCAGCTCCTTGCGGACAGGCAGCGAGGCTTCGCCGTCGCTATAACACCAGAGGCCTATGCCTGAGGCGTCCACCGCGCCTAGCGCCGTGGCAGCCGCGCCTCCGTTTACGGCCACCCATGCCGGGGATGGGTTGAATGCCATTCCGTTCGCCGGGTTGAGGTTACAATTGTCCAGATAAAACGGGAGCGAGATTTTCTGCTCGTAGATTGAATAGCGCAGCTGCAAGCTGAGATCTTCACGTAGCGTCAGTCCAATTCTCGGACTGAAGCCGACGGTCTGGGTGCCATACGAAATGAACGTGTTGGGCAACTGCTCGCGATAGAACGCGTCAAGACCAAGGGCGACGCGGTAATCGAGCAGGTAAGGCTCGACATAAGAGAGCGATACACCGCGCGCGTACTGACCGTAGGTCACCGAAGCCTTTCCGTACAGACCGCGGCCCAGGAGGTTACGCTCGGAAATACTGACCTCGGCAAGCGGGCCGTCGGTGGTCGAATAACCGCCCGACACCGAGAAGTCACCGGTGGATTTCTCCTCAAGTTCGACGTTAAGAATGATACGGTCGCTCGATGATCCCGGTTCGGTCGTGACTTTCACAGTCTTGAAGAAATCCAGGTTTTTCAACCGGCGCTCGGCCCGATCGACCAGCGCACGGTTGTATGCGTCACCCTCGGCAAGATCGAATTCGCGGCGGATCACGTAGTCTCGCGTGCGGGTGTTGCCGCGCACATTGATACGCTCGATATAGGTTCGCGGCCCCTCATCGATGGCGAAGACGATCGTAACGGTATGCGACTCGAAATTGCGGTCACCACGGGGGTGCACGACGGCAAACGCAAATCCCCGCCGCGATGCCTCGATCTGCATTTCCTCGACCGACTTCTCGAGTGCTTCGGCGTTGTAAAGCGAACCAACGTTGACACGCGAGAAGCGGCTGAGAACGTTTCCGTCAAGCGAGGGGATGCTGGACTGGTAAGTTACCGAGGCAACCCGATACTGCTGGCCCTCCTCGATCTTGAAGGTCACCAAAAAGCCCTTGCGCTGCGGATCGTATTCCGTCAGTGCGGCAACCACCTGCACGTCGGCAAAACCGTGCTTCAAATAATAGCGGCGAATAAGATCGCGATCGGCTTCGATCCGGTCCGGATCGTAGACGTCGCTGCCGCCGAGGAAGCTCAGCAGATTCGATTCACGCGTCTTGATGACGTCCTTCAGACGATAGGAAGAATAAGTCCTGTTGCCGACGAACTCGATCGAATTGATGCCGGTTTTCTTGCCCTCGGTAATCGTGAAGACCAGATCGACGCGATTGTTCGGCTGCTCGATGATCTCGGGAACCACGGTCACGTCGTAGCGGCCGGCGTGGCGGTAGATATCGGCGATACGCTGGGCATCGGACTGCACCACGGGACGCGATAGCGTACCACGTGGCTTGGACTGAATTTCGGAGGTGAGCTGCTCGTCTTTGACTTTCTTGTTGCCCTCGAAGGCAACACGGCCGATCACCGGGTTCTCGATCACCGTCACCACGATGCGGCCGCCGGCCTGATTGATCCTCACATCCTGGAACAGACCGGTCTCGATCATGCCCTTCAGACCGTCATCGATATGACCCTGATCCAGGTGTCCACCCGGGCCCGGCTTGAAGTAGGAGCGGATGGTCGAGGTCTCGACCCGCCGGTTACCCTCGACCTGAATCGAATCCACGGTCTGCGCGAGCGCCGACGAGAACCCAACCGCCATCGTCGCGACAAGCGGCATCGCGAACATGACCAGGGCGGCCAACAGGCCTCCCCGTACCCGCATTCCAACATTCATGCGCAGAGCGCCCTTACCATTCAGTTGCTGGTCCGCACCCCTACGAACCAGCAGATTCCCATCGGTCGACCCGCTTGTAGCCAATTTTGCCAAGCCGGCAAACCTTATGTCGCAGCGCATTTTCATTTTCATTCCAAGACGTTGCCTATTGGCCACGTCATAAAAAAGCCGCTTCAGGATGCGGCCAGGTGCAGGATGTCGTTATAGGTGGCGAACACCATCAGCATCAGCACCAGCCCCAATCCGATTCGGAACCCCATTTCCTGCGCTCTAGGCGACAATGGACGCCCCCGCACGGCCTCCACGAAGTAGAACAAAAGATGACCACCATCCAATAGTGGTACCGGAAAAAGGTTTAGCAATCCGATCGAGATTGAGAGAACCGCGGCCAGATGCACCAACGCAGCAAGCCCGATGGTGGCAACCTGACCGGAAATCTGGGCGATTCGAAGCGGACCTCCGACCTGGTCGGCCGCTTCACGCCCCGCAAACACACCGCCGATATACGCCAGCGTACGATCAACCACGAACCAAGTTTCCTTCACACCGAGCCAGAGCGCGGTCGCTGGGTCCACACGCTCGGTGGTGACATCACCGGCCGAGGTCTGACGAGTAATACCGAGCACGCCCAGCCGGTGCGCGTTACCGAACGTATCCTTTACTTCCTTGAGTTCCGGCGTGCCCTGCAGCTGCAGGGTTGCGTCGCCGCGCTTGATGGTGAACGCCAGTTGCTCTCCAGCCCGAACGCTGACGATTCGCTGCATGTCGGAAAAACTGCCTATCGCTCGACCGTCGATTGCCGTGACGATGTCACCGACCTGAAAACCAGCGACCGCTGCGGCACTGCCTGCTTCCACCTTGTCGACGCGCGCTGTCGTGCTCGGTTTGCCGAAGAATGTGAAAAGGCAGGTAAAGATCACGATTGCCAAAAGGAAATTTGCAATCGGGCCCGCGGCCACGATCGCAGCACGGGGCCCAACCTTCTTGTGATGAAAACTGTTCGCGCGCTCTTCTTCGGTCATGCTGTCGAGGGTTTCGGCCGATGGCGTCGAGGCCTCGCTGTCGTCACCGAAGAATTTGACGTAACCGCCAAGCGGGATCGCAGAAATCTTCCAACGCGTACCGTGGCGGTCATTGAAGCCGGCGAGTTCCGGCCCAAAGCCGAGCGAAAAAGTTAACACTTTGACGCCGGCCCAGCGCGCAATCAGAAAATGACCGAGCTCATGGAAGAAGACGACGATCGTAAGTACGAACAAGAAGGGAATGATGTAGCCGACCAGGCCGTGGCTTAACACGTTGAAACTATGTAGAAAAAACTCGGACATCCGATTCCCCTCACCCAGAGCCAAAGGCTCCGCCGTTAACTTTCTAGGATGCCTTTAAGGCAATTTGAGGCAATAGGGTGACTGCCTTATTTCGCGCATTATGGTCAACGGCGATGGCATCGTCAGCCGATGTCAGTGGCGCCAGATTGCCAGAGCGAATCCAGGCATCCAAGGTTGCTTCGACAAGTCGGGCGATGGCACCAAACCTGATCTTGCCGCCGATGAACGCAGCCACCGCCACCTCGTTGGCCGCGTTGTAGACCGTGGTGGCGCCGCGGCCGGTCCGCAGCGCATCATAAGCAAGCCTAAGTCCGGGGAACCGTTCGAAATCAGGAGCTTCGAAGGTCAACTGCCCGATCTTGGCGAGATCGAGTTTCGCGGCCGGCCCAATGATTCGGTCCGGCCAGCCGAGGCAATGCGCGATCGGCGTGCGCATATCGGGCGCACCCAATTGCGCAACCACCGAGCGATCCAAAAATTCGACCATTCCGTGAATGATCGACTGCGGATGGACCAGAACGTCGATTTCCTCCGGCGTCAGCGTGAACAGACATGCAGCCTCGATGACTTCCAAACCCTTGTTCATCATCGAAGCAGAATCGATGGTGATCTTTTGTCCCATGCTCCAGTTTGGATGCTTCAAGGCCTGCGCGAGTGTCGCCTGCTCGATATCGGCGCTGGCCCAGGTCCGGAATGGTCCGCCCGATGCCGTGATGATGACGCGAACCAGTTCTTCCCGATTGCCGGAACCGAGGGCCTGGAACAGCGCATTATGTTCGGAATCTGCCGGCAGAATGCAGGCACCCGCCTTTGCCGCGCGCTGCATAAAAAAGTCACCTGCGCAAACGAGGCATTCCTTGTTGGCGAGCGCCACGGTAGCGCCGCGATCGACCGCGGCAAGTGCGGGCTTCAACCCAGCAGCACCACTGACCGCCGCCATGACCCAATCCGCCGGACGGGCCGCAGCTTCGATGACGGCGCCTTCTCCGGCGCCACATTCGGTCCGCGTGCCGGCCAGCGCATCCTTCAGCTCCGCCAGGCGGTTGGGATCCGCGACCGCCGCATAGCGCGCACCAAACTCCTTGGCGAGCTTCGCCAAGCCCTGCACATTGGAATTGGCCGTCAGCGCTTCGACCCGGTACCGGTCGCGCGATGACCGCAACAAATCCATCGTGCTGTCACCGATCGAGCCGGTGGCGCCAAGCACGGTTACGGAGCGAACGGTTGTTGCCGCAGCTTTGTTGTTACGCAAGGGAACTGCGCTCATGACTTCACCAAACCATAAGACCGCGGCCGACGCCATCCGCGCCACCCCGCAAAAACCCTAAAATCGCAGCCAAAACGATCGCGGCGACGAAGCCGTCAAGACGATCCATCAGCCCGCCATGCCCGGGAATGACGTGACTGGAGTCCTTGACGCCGAATCGGCGCTTCACAGCCGACTCGAAGAGATCGCCGAGTTGCGACGCAATCGAAAGAATGGCGCTAAGCAACAGGAGGGGGCCGGCTTTCCCGAGACCGAAGCCGGCAAATCCGGCGGCAACCAAAAGGCTTGCTGCAAACCCGCCAAGGGCCCCCGCCCAGGTCTTCTTCGGGCTGACCCGCGGCCAGAGTTTCGGCCCGCCAAAACCGCGGCCCGCGAAATAACCCCCGATATCGGTCGCCCATACGACGAGCAGGACAAACATCAGCGCGGCAAGTCCCCAGGCCTGGTCGAACCGCACCGCCGCCGAGGCAATCAGCGCCGCAAAGGCATAACAGCTGCCAAGGGCAGTCCAGCCGCGACGATGCGGAGCCAGCAACGCGGCCCCGACGATGCCGAGTGCAGCAAGAATGAAAACGTAAGTCGCTCCGCTCCGCCCGACTTCGACACATCCTGCCCCGAGAAGCGTAACAACGCCGGCAGCCATCACAAACGGCGTGCGCGCGCCAATGACCGTCAGCCACTCGATAAAGAGACCGATCGCCGCCACCGTGACCAGAGCGGTCCACAGCCATCCGCCGGCATAAGCGACGGCGATCGCGAGCGGTGCCAGCACGAGCGCGGCGGCTACGCGCATCAGGAGATTGCGCGGGCCCTGTTCGGCGGTCGCCGCTGGTGCTGCTTCGCCTTCGGTCACGACCCGGTTTTCACGGCCAGACCGCCAAACCGACGTTCCCGTCTGGCATATTCCGCTATCGCATCTTCAAGCGCGGCCTTGTCGAAATCCGGCCAGTGGATCGGAACAAATACCAGCTCACTGTAAGCCGCCTGCCACATCAGAAAATTTGACAGCCGTTGCTCTCCGCTGGTGCGGATGATCAGATCCGGATCGGGAATATCGGGGGCATCGAGGTATCGGCCAACGACGTCGGCGTCGATCGAAGCCGGATCACGCTTGCCTTCCGCGACCTCGCGTGCAAGCCGCTGCGCCGCATGAGCGATCTCCTGTCGCGATCCATAGTTGAACGCGACCACGAGGTGAAGCCGATTGTTGTCCCGCGTCAGGTCTTCGGCCTCATTGAGAAGCGCGCAAATGTCCGTCTCCAAGCCCTCGCGCTCGCCGATCACGCGGACCCGTACGCCATCGCGATGCAATGTCGCCAGATCGTTGCGGATGAAGCGCCGCAGCAGACCGAACAGATCGCCGATTTCGGTCGCAGGACGCGACCAGTTTTCCGAACTAAAGGAGAAGATCGTCAGGTAGAGAATCCCGAGTTCGCTTGCGGCGCGAACGACCTTGCGCAGCGCCTCGACGCCGCGGCGATGACCTTCCGCGCGCGGCAAGCCACGCGCGGCCGCCCAACGTCCGTTCCCGTCCATGATGATCGCCACATGCAACGGACGGTCCGCCCGATCCGGTACATCAGTTGCAGGGGCTGCGGCATTCGACATCGATCAATCCTTTGCAGCATGATCCGGAAGCCGGTCTTCCGGTCGGAACATGCTCAAACATACAGCCTAAACCGTGAGGATTTCCTTTTCCTTGGCCGCAAGCAACTGATCGATTTCCGAAATTGTCCCATCGGTCGCTTTCTGCACGTCGTTAGCCAGACGCTCCTGATCGTCCTCGGATATCTCATGATTCTTCTCGAGCTTCTTGATCGTATCGAGACCGTCGCGCCTGACGTGCCGGACCGCGACGCGGGCAGCTTCCGCATATTTATGCGCGACCTTGACGAGTTCCTTGCGGCGGTCTTCGTTGAGTTCTGGAATTCGCAGGCGAAGCACCTGCCCTTCGGTAGCCGGGCTCAAGCCGAGATTGGAATCGACGATTGCCTTCTCAACCGCCTTGACCATCGACTTGTCCCAGACCTGAACCGAAAGCAGGCGCGGCTCGGGCACGCTGATGGTTGCAAGCTGGTTGAGGGGCATATGCGTGCCGTAAGCATCGACCTGCACCGGCTCCAGCATCGATGCTGCCGCACGGCCGGTCCGCAAACCGCCGAGTTCGTGCTTGAGAGACTGCGTGGCACCCTGCATGCGGCGCTTCAATTCGTTGATGTCGAAATTACCCGTAGGCATAACGCTCTCTCCTTCTGAAGTTCGTCGAAGCCAACGGCCCTTTGCGCTCGGAGGCGCTCAGGTCTCGGTCAGCCCTCGACGACGGTGCCGCGACCAGTGCCGCGCAGAATTGTGCCGATCGAGCCCGGCTCGGCGATCGAAAACACGATGATAGGCAGCGACGTCTCGCGAGCAAGCGCGAATGCGGTAGCGTCCATGACCTTGTAGCCACCGGCAATTGCCTCGGAATGGCTCAGGCGGTCAAATCGCTTGGCGGAGGGGTTCTTTTTCGGATCGGCGCTATAGATACCATCGACGTTGGTGGCTTTCAGCACCGCATGCGCGCCGATTTCCGCCGCGCGCAGCACTGCCGTGGTGTCAGTGGTGAAGAACGGATTGCCGGTTCCACCGCCCAGCAGGACAATGCGACCCTCGGCAAGATATTTGTGCGTCGCACTTCGGGTGAACAGCTCGGAAATCTGGGGCATGACGAACGCCGACAGCGTACGCGCCAGCGCACCGCGGCGTTCGATGGCAGCCTCGAGCGCAAGGCAGTTCATCACGGTCGCGAGCATGCCCATAGTATCGCCGGTCGGGCGGGAAACACCACGCGAGGATACCTCGACGCCGCGGACCAAATTTCCGCCGCCTACGACGACGGCAATTTCGACGCCCAATTGCCTGGCAGCGATCAGGTCTTCGGCGACCCGGTCAATGGTTGGCTGGTCCATGCCGGATCCGAGCGCGCCGGCAAAATACTCGCCGGAGAGCTTGATCACCACGCGACGATAGACCGGCTCTGCCATTGCGAATCGCCTTCCCTGGTCCGTCCGGCATCTCCCGGCGCAAACAGGCCGAAAGCGCGTTCGGACGTTATTTCTGGCCGCTAACCGCCGCGACTTCGGCAGCGAAATCGGTTTCCTGCCGCTCGATTCCCTCGCCGAGAGCATACCGCAAAAATCCGGTCACCTTGATCGGCGCGCCAACCTTTCCCTCAGCTTCTTTGAGGGCCTGGGCGACCGATTTGCCAGCATGTTCGGCATGAATCGAGGCCTGCTCGAGCAGGCAAACTTCCTTGTAGTAGGTCTTCAAACCCAACTCGACGATCTTTTCGATCACGTTCTCGGGCTTGCCCTGCTGACGGTATTTGTCGGCTAGCACGTCCTTCTCGCGCTTGACGGCGGCGGGATCGAGCCCAGCCGAATCCAGCGCAAGCGGATTGGTGGCCGCGACGTGCATGGCGAGCTGCTTTCCGAGCACGGCCAGTTCGTCGGTCTTGCCAGCCGATTCCAACGCCACGAGCACGCCCATCTTGCCCGCGCCCTCGATCACCGCATTGTGCACGTAGCTCGAAACCACGCCCTTGCTGACTTCGAGCGCGGCGGCGCGGCGCAGCGTCATATTTTCACCGATGGTCGCGATCGCGTCCGCGATAGCGGTTTCGACGGTCACGCCGCCGACTTTGGCGGCCTTGATCTTGTCCACGTCGGGACCGATGTCGAGCGCGACCTGCGCGATCATCTTGACCAGTCCCTGGAACTGGCCGTTACGCGCAACGAAATCCGTCTCGGAATTGACCTCCACGACAACGCCCTTGGTTCCCGCCGTCAGCGCGCCGATCAGGCCTTCGGCCGCGACGCGGCCGGCCTTCTTGGCGGCCTTCGACAGGCCCTTCTTGCGCAGCCAATCCTGCGCGGCCTGCATGTCGCCGCCGCTCTCGGTAAGCGCGGCCTTGCAATCCATCATGCCCGCGCCCGTTGACTCGCGCAGGTCCTTGACCATCGCCGCTGTGATTGTCGCCATTGTGTTGCACGTCCTCTGCCTGTCGAGGCGGTAGCGGCGCGGCTCTGCGCCGGCCACCTCCACCATCAGCAATGTCGTAAATTGATTTTCGCTGGCCGGAATTGCCCGGCCAGCACGTTGCTATTCCGCTTCCGCAGTAAGGGCCTTGGCCTGGGCTACCCAACCATCGGCCCTGCTCGGAAGCCCCACCTCTTCGCCGATCTGGTGCGCGGTGTCGTGATCGAGCTCGGCAAGCTGCCAATAGTGGAAAATGCCGAGATCGTTGAACTTCTTCTCGATCGTGCCGGACACACCGGTCAGCTTCTTGAGATCGTCGGGAGCCCCTCGCGGACCGGCAAGACCCTGGAAGCCGGAAGATACCGGCGCAGTCGGGATTTCCTCGCGCACCGGGTGGGCGGACGCGCCGATATCGATCCCAGCTTCGCCCTGTGCACGCGAAATTCCGTCGATCGCAGCGCGAGCGACGAGATCGCAATACAACGAGATGGCGCGACCGGCATCGTCATTGCCGGGCACGACATAGGTGATACCCTTGGGATCCGAATTGGTATCGACGATCGCTGCGACGGGAATGTTGAGCCGCTGAGCTTCCTGGATCGCGATGTCTTCCTTGTTGGTATCGATCACAAAGATCATGTCGGGCAAACCGCCCATGTCCTTGATGCCGCCGAGCGAGCGATCGAGCTTGTCGCGCTCACGCTGCAGCGTCAGCCGCTCTTTCTTGGTGTAGGCATTCGCATCACCGGAATTGAGCACCTCATCGAGGTGCCGCAGCCGTTTGATCGAACCGGAAATCGTCTTCCAGTTGGTCAGCGTTCCGCCGAGCCAGCGCGAATTGACGAAATACTGCGCCGAGCGCTTGGCCGCCTCGGCGACGCCATCCTGCGCCTGCCGCTTGGTGCCGACAAACAGGATACGGCCGCCCTTGGCGACCGTATCGCTGACCGCCTGGAGCGCGCGATGCAGCAACGGCACGGTCTGGGCGAGGTCGATGATGTGGATGTTGTTGCGCGCACCAAAAATGAAATCCGCCATTTTCGGATTCCAGCGGTGCGACTGGTGGCCAAAGTGAACGCCAGCCTCAAGCAACTGACGCATAGAAAAATCGGGTAGTGCCATTGTTCAAGTTCTCCGGTTGGTTCCTCCGGAAACGTGTGAGCAGACGAGCCTTATGGCCCGGCTGCCACCGGACGGCCTTTTGAGCCATGTTTCCGTGTGAGATGGCGCGGTATATAGCCGGATTTTCGCGAGAAGCAAGGAAATCCGGGCTTTTTCGTCGCCCCGGGACTGGGAAAACGGCTGGAACAACCGAAATGCGGCCGAAAGTCGAGTTTCTTCGGTTACGGCCTGCGCGATCCGCTGTGTGGCCTGCTACTCGCCAAGATCTCCCGTTTTGCGCCTCAAAAAGCGGAAAATCAGCCAACCATCTCCACTCGGCCGTCCTTGAGCCGGTAGATGCCGCCGACCACCTTGAGCTTGCCCTGCTCGACCGCCGCGCTCAGGATCGGAGTCGCCGAGCTTAGCTTTGCAACGTTGTCGACCACGTTCTGTCGAATGGCATTGGAAAGCGTATCGCCTGTTTGCTGCGCGACCGCCTTCACCGCCGGCGCGATAGCCGTGACCAGAGTAGGCAAGTGTCCAGGCAAGGTGGTGCTGTCCTTGAGCGATTTCATCGTCGCGCTGACCGCACCGCAGGCGTCGTGTCCGAGAACAAGGATCAGAGGCGCGCCCAATTCGGCAACGGCATATTCCAGACTTGCGACCGTTTCATCGTTGGCGAAATTACCTGCCACGCGGCAAACGAAGAGGTCGCCCCGGCCGCTATCAAAGGCATATTCGGGCGCGATGCGTGAATCGGCGCAGCTCAAGATAGCGGCGTACGGATTCTGACCTCCGGCCAGCGCTTCCCGCTCGTGTTTGAAGTCGTGCCGCCGCGAGACGCCCTCGACATAGTGAGCATTTCCCTTGAGAAGGCGTTCCAGCGAGGCCGCGGGCGTCAAGACGTTTTGCGGCTTCGGCGGCGCCTTCATCTCCTTGGCGCCGGCGGCGTTCGCCAACAACAGCCCCATCGTCGAGGCGGCTACGCCAAGCACCTTGCGCCGCGAAGGCCTGAATTTTGCAATCGCATTTTGGCGGCACGTCTCGCACATGGGAAAGTCCTTTCCCGCTGTTACAGCGTCTGCACATCCACAACGCCAGCTACCGCCTTGATCGCGCCCGCAATCTGCGGCGAGACCTTGAATCGGCCCGGCAACTTCATTTCCACTTCGGTTTCAAGGTCAAGCATCATCACCAGCGACACATCGCCGTCGGCCCCCGCCATCGCAGATGGCCTGGTCTGAACGCTGCGGGCCACGCCATCGTTCTGCGATCCATGTTCGGGCATCTGCAACCGCTTGGCAATGGATTCCAGCGGCTTGGTGTCACGGACAAAGATGCGCAGCCCCTTCTGGGTCTTGGCGGCGGCATCATCGAGCGGCTCGGCGTGCAGCACGCGGGCGCGGACGTCCTCGCCCTGCAATTCGGCACCAAGCTGCAGCAACACCGCCCGACCGGGTTCGAGCACGTCGCGATACTGCGCAAGGCCTTCCGAAAACAACACGGCCTCGAAATGCCCCGTCGGATCCGACAGCCCGATAATGCCCATCTTATTGCCGGTCTTGGTCCGCCGCTCCATGCGCGACACCACGGTTGCTGCAACCTTGCCCGCGGTCGCGCCGGTTTTGACCGCGCGCGAAAATTCGGCCCACGACTGTACCCTCAATCGCTTCAAGACCGTCGCATAATCGTCAAGCGGATGACCTGACAGGAAGAACCCGATGGCGTCGTATTCGCGTCTGAGTCGCTCGGCGGGCAGCCATGGTTCGACCTGCGGCAGTACGATGGTCGGCGCGTCGGCGGCCCCGCCGAACATGTCGTTTTGTCCGATGCTTGCCGCCTCGTGACTGCGCTGGCAGGCGGCGAGGATCGCCTCCGCGCCCGCGAACACCCGCGCTCGATTGGAGTCGAGTGAATCGAACGCGCCGGCGGCGGCCAAGCTCTCGATCACACGCTTGTTGATCGCCCGCGGGTTAACGCGGGCAGCAAAATCGGCTAGGGACGTGAATTGCCCGTCGCGACGCGCCTCGACGATCAGCTCGACAGCCTGCGGGCCGACACCTTTCAGCGCGGCAAGCGCGTAATAGATCGTGCCGTTGTGGACCTCGAAGGTGGCACCCGAACGGTTGATCGAGGGCGCCTCGACCTTGATCCCGAGCCGCTGGGCCTCGGCGCGAAACTCGCTGAGCTTGTCGGTGTTATTGAGGTCGAGCGTCATCGAGGCCGCAAGGAACTCGACCGGATAATGCGCCTTCATATAGGCGGTGTGATACGACACCAGCGCGTAAGCTGCGGCGTGGCTCTTGTTGAATCCGTAGTCGGCGAATTTTGCGAGCAACTCGAAAATGGTCTCGGCCTGCCCCTTCGGCACGCCGTTCTTGACCGAACCTGTCACGAAGCCTGCGCGCTGCTTCTCCATCTCCGCGCGGATTTTCTTGCCCATCGCGCGCCGCAGCAGGTCGGCTTCGCCAAGCGAATAACCGGCCATCACCTGCGCAATCTGCATCACCTGCTCCTGGTAGATGATGACGCCGAACGTCTCCTTGAGGATCGGCTCGAGCATCGGATGCAGATATTCCGGCTCCTCGTCGCCATGCTTGCGGGCGCAATAGGTTGGAATGTTCGCCATTGGGCCCGGACGATACAGCGCCACCAGCGCGATGATGTCCTCGAAACGGTCGGGCCGCATGTCGACCAACGCACGCCGCATGCCCTGACTTTCAACCTGGAACACGCCGACCACGTCGCCGCGCGCCAGCATCTGGTAACTCACGGTGTCATCGAGCGGCAGGGTCGCGAGATCGACCTCGATCCCACGCTGCCTGAGCAATTTCACGGCGACATCAAGCACCGTCAGCGTCTTGAGGCCGAGGAAATCGAATTTGACGAGCCCGGCGGGTTCGACCCATTTCATGTTGAACTGGGTCACCGGCATGTCGGATTTCGGATCGCGGTAAAGCGGCACGATCTCGCTGAGCGGGCGGTCGCCGATCACGATGCCGGCGGCATGCGTGGACGCGTGCCGGGTCAGGCCTTCAAGCCGCTGCGCGATGTCGAAGGCGCGGGCGACGACCGGGTCCTCATCGCGAAACGCCTGCAGCTTCGGTTCGCTTTCGATCGCTGCCGAAAGCGTGACGGGGGCCGCGGGATTTTGCGGCACGAGCTTGGTCAGCTTGTCGACCTGTCCGTAGGGCATTTGCAGCACGCGCCCGACGTCGCGCAAGACGCCCCTCGCCTGCAGCGTGCCGAAGGTGATGATCTGGGCGACCTGATCGCGGCCATAGCGCTGCTGCACATAATCGATCACCTCACCGCGCCGATCCTGGCAAAAATCGATGTCGAAGTCGGGCATCGACACGCGTTCCGGATTGAGGAAGCGTTCGAACAGGAGGCCGAACCGGATCGGATCGAGATCGGTAATGGTCAGCGCATAGGCGACGAGCGAGCCCGCGCCGGAACCGCGGCCGGGTCCAACCGGAATGCCCTCGGCCTTGGCCCACTTGATGAAGTCCGCAACGATCAGGAAATAGCCCGCATAATTCATGCGTGTGATGACATCGAGCTCGAAGGCAAGGCGTGCGCGATAATCCTCTTCCGTGGTTCCCTGCGAAAGCCCGTGGACCCTGAGCCGATGGCTGAGCCCGTCCTCGGCCTGGCGGCGCAATTCGTCCGCCTCGTCACTCGCCGCGTCCGCGGCGTTCGCGCCCGCACCGACGGTGAATCGCGGCAGGATCGGCTTGCGTGTCACCGGGCGGAATGCGCAGCGCTCGGCAATTTCGACGGTCGAGGCCAGAGCTTCCGGGATATCGGCGAACAGAACGGCCATTTCCGCGCGGGTCTTGAAGCGGTGATCGGGCGTAAGTTGCTCGCGATCGGTCTCGGCGATCAAACGCCCCCCGGCGATGCAGAGCAGCGCGTCGTGGGCTTCATAGTCGTCCGAGGTGGCAAAGTATGGCTCGTTGGTGGCCACGAGCGGCAGTCCCCTCGCATAGGCAAGATCGATCAATCCAGCCTCGACGCGGCGTTCCTTCTCGAGGCCGTGGCGTTGTAATTCGACGTAAAGGCGGTCACCGAACAGGCCTGCCAGCCGGTCGCAGCGCGACGATGCGAGTGCCCCGTGATCGGCGGCAATCGCCAGCGAGATCGGTCCGTCTGGACCTCCGGTAAGCGCGATCAGGTCTTCGGCGTCGCCGTCCAGCCATTCGAACTTGATGTGCGGGGCCTGGTGGACCGGCGTCTCCAGGAAGGCGCGGGAGTTGAGCCGCATCAGGCTGCGGTAGCCCCGCTCGCGCGCCGCCAGCAGCACGATGCGCGAAGGCCCTGCAGCCATCGCGTTGCGCGCGTTGGGGTCCTGGTCGCCGAAATCGACCGCCAACTCGCAGCCGATGATCGGCTGGATTCCGTATCCCGCCATCTTGTCCGAGAATTCCAGCGCCCCGAACATGTTGTCGGTGTCGGTCAGCGCCAGGGCCGGCTGGCGGTCCGCCTTCGCCAGTTCGCCAAGTTTGCCAATCTTGATTGAACCCTTCAGCAGCGAATAGGCCGAATGGACGTGAAGATGGACAAATCCGGCATTGGACGGCGGCGCCGCGGGCTTCGACATGTTTTGATCAGCAATCACTAGGGCTTGAGGGGTGCTGAGGAGGCCTCAATGGGCCGACTCGGCCCACCATGGTGAAGCCCCGAACGGGATGAGTCCACGCGGAAGACGCCACCTGCTGCAGCCCAATCCCGCTTTTCCCCAGCGGGACCGCCCGAACCGGCCCAGTGGCCTCTCAGACTGTCTCAGAGCTGGGGGATCAACTGTGCCCAGACCGCGATCATTCCGACAAACAGCGCGATCGATGCCAGCGCCGCCGCTTCCTCGACAAACACCTTCAACATACCTGCCTCCCTTAAGAACATATAGAGAACATTGTTCTCTTTTTGTTCTTTGGTCAAGAGGTCAGCATTAGGAGCGTTCGAGAAAGACCCCCTTTGGTTAACTCGCCCCAAGCGAACAAACGGCCGGCCGCTGATCGGGTTCCCGAGACCGCCGGGAACGGTTATTTCGCCTTGCAATCCAGTTCAGTTGGCGGGTTCCTTTGCATGGCAACGGAGACCGACGCTAACGATGGTCGCGCCGATCACAACGCCAATCGAATTCTGCATGACCTCACTCCGCGCTTTTCACGAAAAAGCCCCGGCTAAGAGCCGGGGCCTTGAGGCGAGCATTAGGCCGCGACGCGATTTCAATAGCGCGCGACCACGGGTCCGCCGAATTTGTAGTTGAAGCGCGCAGTGAAGATATCGACGTCCTCCTTGATATGGTCACCCGCGCCGCTAACAAAAATCACGTCGTTGTTGCCCATGAACAGGTGATTGTATTCGACGCCGAACGACCAGTTCGGGACGATGGCATATTCGAAGCCGACACCGACCGCGGCACCCCAACGGGTTTCGTTCGCATTATCGAGCTGGGCACCGAATACGTTGTACTTGTTGTCGGTCACCGCGGCGCCGCCCTTCACATAAAACAGCGCCCGGTCCCAAGCATAGCCGATTTGACCTGTAAACAAGCCAAATGCGTCGATCTTGGTTTGATTCTGAAGGCCGGTCTGGAGGCTGATGTTGCTGCCGCTAAAATCAGCCCAGTTGCCCTGCGCTTCCAACCCGAACACCCAAGATGACAATTGCCATCGGTAGCCGATCTGGCCACCGACCGTCCCGCCCGATGCGTGATGGCTACCTTCGTCCCCGGATCCGTCCAAATTCCAGTCGATGTTGCTGGTGACGCCGCCGCCATTGATACCCGCATAGAAGCCGCTCCAGTCATAGGCGGCCTCAACGATCGCTGGCGCCTTCGTATACGGCGCCGGTGCTCGCGCGGGAAGATCCGCGGCAGCGGCCGGCGCGGCGGCTCCAAGCGTGATCACGGCCGCAGTGACAAGTCGCAAGTTCTTCATCAGTGTATTCCCATTTTCGAATCTCAAAGCCCCACGCGGCAACACCTAGCAAGGTTCGTTTGTAATTGTTGTGACCCGGCCGCAACAATCGAACGAAAACAGGTGCTGACTAAAATTTGTTTTAGCCTTATGTACCAGGCGTTTCTTGGAAATATTTGGCAACAAAAGTTCCGCCGACGGCAGCACCGCCGATGAAGTATCGGCATTAGTTTTTTTGTTCATGTGTGGCCGCGCCCGGCGGTCGGCGCGTTTGAAACCGCACTCGCGAAAAACAGCGAGCTCCCTCGCGCGCTCGGCGAAGTGCGAGCTGCTCGTTGCCTATTCGAACAACTTTTCTGGCTGAACGGTGAGGCGGGTGCCGACGTCAGTCTTGCCATCGAGGACCCCAAGGCCTCATCGCAGAACAGGCAGCGACACGCGCCCTTGTTCCCGGGCGGGAGGTCAACTCGATGCGGCGATAGCCGGCATTGCACTTGGGACCGGTGCCGTCGGACTTTCTCATCGAATGAAATATGCCGCGCCCGCGAAAGGCCTTCCGGCCCTTGGCTTCATCACATCTGTGTAGTTTCGCAAGCCTCGAGGTTAATGCGGCCAAGGGCATCGCTGGCCCAGCGCCCCGCGCTAATCCAGTTCCACCACCTGGCCCTCCACCAGCGAGACCCGCCGGTCCATCCGGCCTGCCAGCTCCATGTTGTGGGTTGCTATCAGCATCGCCACCCGCGTCGCCTTCACCAGTTGCATGAGCGCCTGGAAAACGTGATCGGCGGTATGCGGATCGAGATTGCCCGTCGGTTCGTCGGCAAGCAGTGCCCGCGGCGCGTTGGCGACCGCGCGCGCGATCGCTACCCTTTGCTGCTCGCCGCCCGACAATTCCGCCGGCCGATGTTTGACCCGGTCGCCGAGGCCGAGATAGGACAGAATCTCCGTGGCGCGCTTGATCGTCTCGGACCTTTTCAGGCCACGGATCATCTGCGGCAGCATGACGTTTTCGAGCGCCGAGAACTCCGGCAGCAGCCGGTGCGATTGATAGACAAAGCCAATCTCGGTGCGACGGATCTGGGTCCGCTCGATGTCGGACAGACCCGAAGTTGGTGCTCCCCCCACATAGACTTCACCATCATCGGGGCTTTCGAGCAGACCGGCGATATGCAGCAACGTCGATTTGCCGGCGCCCGACGGCGCGACCAGCGCGACCGACTGCCCCGCCCACAGCGCGAGCTTGGCGCCGTTGAGAATGGTGAGCGGTGTCGCGCCTTGCATGTACTGGCGTTTTATCTCGTGGAGATAGACGACCGGTACATCTTCTTCCGCCCCCTGCCCCATCGGCCCCTCACTCGTACCGCAGCGCTTCGACAGGGTCGAGGCGAGCAGCACGCCATGATGGGTAGAGGGTCGCGAGGAACGATAGCGTCAGCGCCATGATCACGACCGCGGTGGTTTCGCCGAAATCGATTTCGGCCGGCAGCTTGGAAAGAAAGTAAAGCTCCCGCGGAAACAGATCGGTATTGGTGAGCCAGGACAGGAACTGCCGGATCGATTCGATATTCAGGCAGATCAACATGCCGACCAGAAAGCCGACAAAGGTCCCGACCACGCCGATCGCGGCTCCGGTGATCAGGAAGACCCGCATGATCGATCCCTGCGAGGCGCCCATCGTACGGAGAATCGCGATATCGCTGCCCTTGTCCTTCACCAGCATGATCAGACCGGAGACGATATTGAGCGCGGCGACCAGCACGATCATGGTAAGGATCAGGAACATCACGTTGCGCTCAACCTGAAGCGCATTGAAAAAGGTCGAATTGCGCTGCCGCCAGTCGACCAGGAACACCGGCCGCCCGGCCGCCTCCGTGACGCTCTTGCGGAAGGCGTCGATCCTGTCGGGGTTGACCGTAAAAACCTCGATCGCGGTCACGTCATTGTTGCGATTGAAATAGGCCTGCGCCTCGGGCAGCGGCATGAAGACGAAGCTCGCGTCATATTCCGACATGCCGATCTCGAACACCGCCGTAATCTTGTAGGGCTTGATCCGCGGCGTCGTGCCCATCGGGGTCACCGCCCCCCGAGGCGCGACCAGCGTGACGCTGTCGCCGGCATGCAGCGACAACATATCGGCGAGCCGGCGACCAATGGCGACGCCCTGGCCTTCATCAAACCCCTCAAGCGTGCCCTGCTTGACGTTCTGAGCAATCGAGGTGAGGTTGTTGAGGTCATTGGCGCGTATGCCGCGAACAAACACACCGGCAGCATTGAACGGCGAGGACGCCAGCGCCTGCCCGTCCACCACGGGTGCTGCAAGCCTGATGCCGGCGACCTGATTGATGCGCTCGGCCACATCCTTCCAGTCGGTCAAAGGCGATTCAAGCGGCTGGACCAGGAGATGGCCGTTAAGGCCAAGAATCTTGTCGAGCAATTCCTTGCGGAAGCCGTTCATCACGGCCATCACAATGATCAGCGTGGCGACGCCGAGCATGATGCCAAGAAACGAGAAGCCGGCGATGACGGAGATGAAGCCTTCCTTCCGACGTGCCCGCAGATAGCGTCCCGACAGCAGCCATTCGAAGGGCGCGAAGGGTAGGATCCGAACTGGCTCGCTCATGGCTTCATCCATTGTCCGATTTTCACACGATTCGGGCCAATTGTGGCCGCAAGGCCCGATATCCCGACGGCTCGCGGTGGATAATTCCACACTAGACCAGCCGCGCCAGTACGTCCGCCGGGCTTAGATTTTCGCGCATGCCATCGCTGCGGCGCTTGAGCTCAAGCTTGCCTTCGGCGAGGCCTTTGGGGCCAACGAGGATCTGCCAGGGAATGCCGATCAGATCGGCGGCGGCGAACTTGGCGCCGGCACGCTGGTCGGTGTCATCGTAGAGGACCTCGACGCCCTTGGCCGTCAAATCACCGTAGAGCTGTTCACAGGCGGTGTCCGTATCTTCTGAGCCCTGCTTCAAGTTCAGGATTACAGCCTTGAACGGGGCGACCGCTTCCGGCCACTTGATGCCGGCTTCGTCATGGCAAGCCTCGATGATGGCGCCGGCCAGCCGGGAAACGCCGACGCCGTAGGAGCCGCCGTGTATGGCAACCTCCGCGCCGTCGGGGCCCGCGACCAGCGCTTTCATGGTGTCGGAATATTTGGTGCCGAAATAGAAGATCTGTCCGACCTCGATGCCCCTTGTATGCACCCTCTTCTCTGTCGGCACTTCGCGCTCGAAGCGTGCGGCGTCGTGGACATCCTCGGTCGCGGCATACACCGAGGTCCATTGCTTGATGATCGGAGTGAGGTCGCCCTCGTAATCGATCTCCTCGTCGGGTACCGGCAGGTTGAGGACGTCGCTGTCGCAATACACCCCAGACTCGCCGGTCTCGGCGAGCACGATGAATTCGTGGCTGAGATCGCCGCCAATCGGCCCGGTTTCCGCGCGCATCGGGATCGCCTTCAGCCCCATCCGCGCGAAGGTGCGCAAATATGCGACGAACATTCGGTTGTAGGAACGCCGTGCCGCGGCCTCGTCGATATCGAAGGAGTAAGCGTCCTTCATCAGGAACTCGCGTCCACGCATGACGCCGAAACGCGGCCGCTGCTCGTCGCGGAACTTCCACTGAATGTGATAGAGATTGAGCGGCAGGCTTCGGTAGGACTTGACGTAGGCGCGGAAAATCTCGGTGATCATTTCCTCGTTGGTCGGACCATAGAGCAGCTCGCGCTTGTGGCGGTCGTTGATGCGCAGCATCTCCGGACCGTAGGCGTCATAACGGCCACTCTCGCGCCAGAGGTCGGCAAGCTGCAGCGTCGGCATCAGAAGCTCAAGGGCGCCTGCGCGGTTTTGCTCCTCGCGGACAATTCCCTCGATCTTCTTCAACACAAGCAGGCCGAGCGGCAGCCAGGCATAAATGCCTGCCGCCTCCTGCCGGATCATCCCCGCGCGCAACATCAACCGATGCGACACGATCTCCGCCTCTTTCGGGTTTTCCTTAAGGATCGGAAGAAGGAATCGCGACAGTCGCATGGGCACACCAGAAGAATCGGTCCAAGCAAGCAGTGAAACCGGATCAGTCACCGAAATACAAGGGCGGGGATCAGCAATAGCCGCTAACCAACCGGATTTCCTGCCATTTTGCCGATAGCAATGGCCGCGGGAATGGGAAGCCGCGACCGGAGTTACCCTGGTAGCTTACCGGGCTGCAGGGCTTGCCGGGACATCAAAATCGTCCTCCAGCGTGATTTTCTGCTGATCCGTCAGGGCATCGATGCGCACACCGCAACGACCGGCATATCCGATCGGCACGTTCGGCACAGTCCCACATCGCGGCCCTCACATCTTCATGCCGGAATGATCCGGCATCTTCTTCATGTCCATTTTGCCGCCCGAGCCATCCGAACTCGATGGTCCCTGCGCGCCGACGCCCTGCACTTCGAGCGAAAGCGAGACCTTGCCGGCCCGCTCGAATTCGAGGGTCACCGGCACCTTGTCGCCCTGCTTGAGCGCGCTCTTCAACTGGAGCAGCATCAAATGATAGCCGCCGGGCGCAAGCTTGACCGTCTTTCCGGGCTCGATCACGAGACCGTTGTCGAGCGGACGCATCGTCATCACACCGTTGTTCACCGCCATTTCGTGGACCTCGACCTTGTCGGCAACATCAGCCGAGCCGCCGATCAGCCGGTCCGGCATCGAGCCCTTGTTCTCGATGGTCAGATACCCGCCACCGACCTTGGCACCACCCGGCGTCGCACGGCTCCAGGGTAGAGTGATCACAAGATCACCGGCCTTGACCTCTTCGGCCTGCGCGGGAGTGACGATCAGAGCAGCAATAAGCGCGATGCCATAAAGCGCGCAGGCGATGTATTTCATGAGATATTCCCCATCTACCAATTTTTCTTTTCCTGCCAGGACGGTCAGCGACCGGGGTTGCCACTCGTACCCCGTCGACTATACTGACTCAAGCTTTCCGCACCGTCGAAAAATCGAAACCTATCCACCCTAATTCGTCAGCAGACCTCGTGGCATCAACATAAGCTCGTGAGCATGGGAACCGGGCCAAATCAAGCGAGTTTGGGACTGTGGCGTTTCTGGCGAAGGCTGGTTAGCGCGGCTGCCATCTATGCGCTTGTCATGCAACCGCTGTTGGTTGCGGTCGTTGGCACCCAGCTGGCCCAAGCTTCCGCTCTTGACGAATTGTCGCTTTCCCAGCTTTGCCAGCATGACACTAGCGGCAGCCCCGTTGCGCCAGCCGACCAGCAAAAACATCCAGCGCATAACCACTGCCTGCTTTGTTTTGCCGGAGCATTTCACCTGCTGGATCCCCATGCGGTAACGGTCTCGTCCGACAGTCCTGAATTCCGCAAGCTACGCCAAACGACGTATCCGCCGCGATTGTCCTGGTCGGCGCAATATTCGGTCGCAAGTCCCAGAGGTCCCCCGCTCAGCGTGTGACGCAATGCAGCCCAGAAGGCTGTCCGCAATTGCTTTCACGTTTTGATCGGAGGAATCCCGATGTCTCGATCCATGCTGCGTACGCTTGCGCTCGCAAGTGTTACTGCGGTGACGTTCTCTCCCCATGCGTTCGCTCACTGCTTCGTCGGCGCCCGTTTTTTCCCCGCCACGTTGGCAACCGACGACCCCTGTGTCGCCGATGAAATTTCGATGCCTACCGTCCAGTGGTCCAAGACCGCGGACATGCCGCCCGCGACCGAATGGGATATTTCGGGCGAGATTTCAAAGCGGATCACCGAGAATTTCGGCGTCTCGATCGGTCAAACCTGGACGCAGATTCGCCAGACCGACGGTACACTCACGTCGGGCTTCCAAAATTTTGAGACAGCGTTCCAGTACCAGGTGCTGAAGGATCGCTCGTACGAACTGGCTATACTGGCCGGGCTCGTCGTCGATTGGGGACACACCGGCTCGACAGGTTCCGGGTTAGCCACGACGTTCAGTCAGGTCACACCGACACTCTATTTCGGGAAGGGCTTCGGCGATTTGCCGGACAGCTTTTCCTGGATTCGTCCTTTCGCTGTGACGGGACAGGTCGGCTATCAAATTCCCACCAACTCCTTCGACTTCACCCAGAACGTCTTCAATCCACAACAGTTGGTTTACGGGGCGTCACTGCAATACAGCATGCCCTACCTGAAATCCGAGGTCATTGATCTTCAGTTGCCGGATTTCTTCAATCACCTCATTCCGATCGTCGAAGTGAGTTTGACAACGCCGGTCGCCAACAATTTCGGCAACCCCTACACCACGACCGGAACCGTCAACCCAGGCGTGATCTGGATCGGACGCAATTTCCAGGTCGGCCTCGAAGCCGTGATACCCATCAACCGCGATAGCGGCAGCGGGGTCGGCGTTCTCGGCCAATTGCACGTCTATCTTGACGACATGTTCCCGACGACCATTGGACAACCACTGTTCGGAGGCACCTCGACCGCTCCCCGCAAATTGACCTTTTGAGGTGATGCCATGCGTTTTCTAACTCTTGCAACGAGCGTCCTGCTCGCCGTCGCGGCCGGCACCGCCGCCGAGGCTCATGCATTTCTCGACCATGCCGAACCGCGCGTCGGAAGCACGGTGCCAACCGCACCCCGGGAGGTCGCTCTGTTCTATTCCCAGAATCTCGAGCCCGCATTCAGCTCCGTCGAAGTGAGCGATGCCAGCGGCGCGCGTGTCGACCTGGGCAAGCCGAAGGTCAGCGCGAGCACCATGCGGGTGGGGTTGAAGCAACTTCCTCCGGGAACGTACCGGGTTCGCTGGCAGGTTTTGTCGGTCGATACCCATACGTCCGAAGGCAGCTTCACTTTTCGTGTCGGGCAGTGAGGCCAGCGCAGTTGCGGCGGCGCAAGGTGCGACGGCGAATTGTTTCCCATAGAAATGGGTCATGCCGCCGCACCAAATTTTGCGCACCCTGGAGGTCATTTTGATCAATCCGCTGGTCGCCGTGCGGGATATTCACTTCGCCGCGTCGGTGATTGTCGCTGGCATCGTCTTTTTCGACTTGTTCATTGCCGTGCCGGTCTTGCGAGCGGATTTGCGGTTCCCCGCGACCGAGGCCCTGTTCGCTGACCGCACCACGAAAATCGTGTGGGTCAATCTGGCCTTGTCACTCGCATCGGCTTTCTTCTGGCTGTGCCTGTTGTCCGCGCGGATCGCCGGTAAACCGTTTGACGCGGTCATTGCCGACGGCACGATCTGGATCGTTCTTTCGCGCACCCAGTTCGGCTTTGCCTGGGCGATGCGGCTCGGGTTCGGCATCATGCTGGCCGCGTGTCTGTTGCCGCGACGGAAAGGCGTGGCGATCTGGCCAGGGGTTTGGGCGGCGTTGCTCGCCGGTGGCTATCTGGGCCTACTGGCCTTTGCGGGGCATGGCGAGGAAGGGCTGGGGCTTGAAAGGAACGTTCACCTTGTCGCGGACTTCCTGCATCTGATCGCAGCCGGTCTCTGGCTTGGCGGCCTCGTTCCACTTGCGTTGTTGCTCACCTATCTGCGCCGATTTCGCGAGGAGGCCTGGGTCAAGGCTGCGTCCGATGCGGCCAGCCGCTTTTCAACACTCGGCATTCTTGCAGTGGGAATCTTGCTCATAAGCGGCACAATTAACGCCTCGTTCTTGATAGGTGGGATCCAGAGCCTGACCGACACGTTCTATGGCCGATTGCTGCTGCTCAAGATCGCGCTGTTTGCAGCGATGGTGTTACTGGCCGGGATCAATCGCCAATATTTCCTGCCACGGCTTTGCGGTGACGCTGGAATTGACCAATGCCTCATGATTCAAAGGCTCGTGCGCAGCACGCTGGCCGAAATGAGCCTCGGGCTGGGAATTATCCTTATTGTTGGAATACTCGGCATTATGGCGCCCGCAAACGATATGGCCGGCCACCTTCACTGACTTCCCAGTGTCCATCCTACCATAATACCACACTTCGGCTTGGAACGCTAAAGCGTAAATCCGCTCGTGCCGTAATCTCATTCATTTCAGAACTTGCTTCAATTTTGAACAATCGTTGCTGAAATTGATGACAAGACGAAAATTATGGTCTACGAGTGCGGCCTCAGACAAAAACCGCAAGGTCGAAGTCTGGTGGTCCAAGTCTCGGGAGGAGCCCTGACGCGCACAAGCAGCGTCACCCCGTCAATCAAGATCAAATTCATATTTGCGGGAAAATAGGGTCGACACAATTTTTAGAGCAGGGCTTCGCGCCCTGCTCTTTTTCTTTGGCGGCCGTTCTTTGACGGCCATTCTTTTGACGACCGAACGTCATTCGCGCTCGAGGAAGTTCGATCCGATCTCGGCCTTCTTTTTGATCGGATCGAAGTCGCAATACACGCCGTCGGCGAGCAGCGTATAACTTGAAATGATCCTGTATTTGTCGAGCTTGACCGAATTCAACCCGATCAACCTGGTATTGGTCCCACCATTCCACTTGAACGGCGTGGTGCTTTGCGCCCTTTCGCAAGCCGCGACCGCGTCCGCAAAGACGTAACCCTCGACGAACGCCTTCATCGTCTGAAGTTGGGCGTTCGTCTTCCAGACCAGGTAAAATGACGCGGCAAGACCGGCGATGGTCAGCATCAAGAACGCGGCAATGATCCGTTGAAACGTCATGTTCTTCCCCCCAAAGCCAGGCAACATATCCCTGCAAGCGATCCAGCAAGCAAGACCGTCAGAACGGCATTCCCATCAGTTTCGACAACCGCTCGATGCTGAGAAAGCCTGCGCGATAGGCAGCCAGGCCCGCGGCATAGATCGCCGCCGATAGCAGGGTCGTCCAGATCAGCTTGCGGCCCATCTGGCTTGCAACCGGCGCGCCGGGATCTGTGCCCGGGCTACCTCCACCATCCTCGTGCTGGCTTCGCACGCCGAACGGAAGGGTCAGGAACAGCACGATCCACCACAAGACGAAGTAGATCGCAAAGCCGGTTGAGATTGTGTAGGCCATTGCGGCTCACGCCTGCTCGATTTCGACGAGCGCACCGGAAAAATCCTTGGGGTGCAGGAAGAGCACCGGCTTGCCGTGTGCTCCGATTCGGGGAACCCCGTCGCCGAGCACCCGGGCTCCCTCTCTGATCAAGGTGTCGCGCGCGGCGATGATGTCGGGCACGTCGTAACAGATGTGATGGATGCCGCCGTCCGCATTGCGTTCGAGAAATTTGGCGATCGGCGAGGTGTCGCCGAGCGGTTGGATAAATTCGATCTTGGTGTTGGGCAAGGTCACGAACACGGTGGTGACGCCATGTTCGGGCAGCGGCACCGCCGCGGAAATATCGGCGTCGAATGCCTTGCCGTAGATCCGTGCGGCCTTCTCGGCATCCTTTACGGCGATCGCCACATGATTGAGCCGACCCAGCATGACACTCCTCCGCCTTCACTATAGCTTGCGCCTGCCCCGTTCGCAAAACCACCAACCACGCTCACCGGAAGGCGCATGGCAACAGGGTTAGACGGTGAGCACGTGGACGTAGCACAGCGGCTTCTTGCCCCACTGCTCGTTCAGCAAGGCACGCACGGCCCGGCGCACCGATTCCGCCGTAGCATCGGGATCGCGGCGCCGCGCGCGCGGCAACCCTTCCACAGTCGAAACGACGACGTCGAACACGATTTCATCGATGATTTCTCCGGCGGCATTTTTTTCCGGGATACCGACAAGGTCAATCTCCGGGTCGTCGGCCAACTCACCCTTTTCGGTCATCGCGATCGCGATGAAGGCGCAACCGGCAAAGGCCATCCTCCGCCGTTCGACCACGGCACGCGATTTGGAATCCTCCAGGATGTTGCCGTCCCGGTAGAGCCGCCCCGACGGCAGTTCCTCGATAATGCCGGGCTCACCGGGCGCAAGTTTGACCAGGTCGCCGTTGCGGCAGATCAGGACCTTCGGCACGCCGGCGGAACGCGCCAGCTTGGCGTGTTCGAACAGATGCAGCGCCTCACCGTGAACGGGGATCAGAAGTTGCGGCCGCACCCATCCGATCATGTCCCGCAATTCGTCCCGGCGCGGATGGCCCGAAACATGGACGAGATGGGTCCGGTCAGTAATGACCTCGACGCCCTGCGTGATCAGTCCGTTGATGATGGCCCCCACGGCCTTTTCGTTGCCGGGAATGGTGCGCGAGGAAAAGATGACGCAGTCGCCCTTGTTGAGCGTCACCTGCGGGTGATCGTCATTGGCGATGCGCGACAGCGCCGCGCGCGGCTCGCCCTGGCTTCCCGTACACAGCGCCAGTACCTTGTCGGGTGGGAAATGCCCGTAGAGATCGGCGCCGCGAAAATTCTGCACGCCGTCGAGATGACCGGTTTCGCGTGCCACTTGCACCACGCGCTCCATGGCACGCCCTACCACCACGACCTCCCGTCCCGAGACGCGCGCCGCATCCGCCACCGCGCGCAGCCGCGCGACATTGGAGGCAAACGTCGTGACCGCAACCCGGCCCTTCGCTGCCTTCACAAGTTCGGTAATGGTTTTTGCGACCTCGGCCTCCGACGGCGAACGACCATCCCGCACCGCATTGGTGGAATCGCCGATCAGCGCCAGCACGCCGGCATCGCCCAGTTGCCGTAGCCGCCGCTCGTCGGTCGGCAGGCCAATGATCGGCGTCGGATCGATCTTCCAGTCGCCCGTATGCAAGACGATGCCGGCCTCCGTGTGGATTGCAAGCGCATGCGATTCCGGAATTGAGTGCGCCACCGGAATGAACTCGACACTGAAAGGCCCGAGATCGATGCGTCCCCCGGACGGTACAACCGTGACCGGAATCTTCGGCGGATTGCGTTCCGAGGCGCATTTGGCCTCAAAGAGTGCAGCGCTGAACTTGGTCGCGTAGATCGGGCATTTCAGCTTCGGCCAGAGGTCGATGATGGCGCCGAAATGATCTTCGTGGGCGTGCGTCAACACCAGGCCAACAAGATTCTTTCGCTCCTGCTCGAGAAAGCGAATGTCGGGCATGATGGTATCGATGCCCGGCAAATGCTCCTCATCGCCAAAAGACACGCCAAGGTCGACCGCGAGCCAGGAACGCTGGTGGCGATTGCCGAGGCCATAGATCGACAGGTTCATGCCGATCTCGCCGACGCCACCGAGAGGCGCGAATGTCAGCTCATCCGGTCGCGCCATCAGGTTGCCCCCGCAACCCACACAGACCCCCGCTCGCCCTCGCGGGAGGGCGAAAAGACCTCCGCGTTGGCCGAGCCGATGCTGTCAAAAGCCGCGAGCCGATAACCCGCCGAGATGGCTCGAGGACCGAGCGAAAATGCCATCTAGAATAGCGACTTCGCCGCAGCCGCGGCCACGCTCACCAGCGGCCCCGGATAGACGAAGAAAAAGATGTTGAAGAAGCCCGCGACGGCCAGCACCACGCGCAATTCCACGCGCATCGGGTCCAGCTGGGTCAACGGCTCGTCGAAATACATCACCTTGACGATGAGCAAGTAGTAGTAGGCGCCGACCACGCTGGTGAGGACACCGACCACCGACAAGGTGAACAGTCCAGCCTTGATCGCGGCGGTAAAGACATAGAATTTTGCGAAAAAACCCGCGAGAGGCGGAACGCCCGCGAGCGAAAACAGCAACATGGCAAAAATGAACGCCAGCAACGGATTAGTGCGCGAAAGCCCTGCGAAGTCGCTGATGTTCTCGAAGTGCTGGCCGTTCCGCTTCATGGTCAGGATGACGGTGAAGCTACCGAGCGTCATCGCCACATAGATCGCGATATAGACCAGTACGCCCTGCGCGCCCTCGGCTGTGCCGGCGGCCAAACCTACCAATGCAAAGCCCATATGGCCGATCGACGAATAGGCCATCAGGCGCTTGATGTTCTTTTGACCGATGGCGGCAAACGATCCGAGCGCCATCGAGGCAATCGCCACGAACACCACGATCTGTTGCCATTGCAAAGCAATGCCCGGGAAGGCAGTGAGCGCCACGCGGGTGAACACCGCGAGTGCTGCGACCTTCGGGGCGGAGGCGAAGAACGCGGTGACGGGTGTTGGCGCGCCCTCGTAAACGTCGGGCGTCCACATATGAAATGGCACCGCGGAAATCTTGAAGCAAAGTCCGGCGAGCAGAAACACGAGCCCGAACACGAGGCCGATGCTGCCGGTCTTGGCGGCCGCCGCGATGCCTGCGAAGCCGACCGTGCCGGTAAAGCCATAGACCAGCGAGGCGCCGTAAAGCAGCATGCCGGATGACAACGCACCCAACACGAAATATTTCAGGCCCGCCTCTGTCGATTTTGCATTGTCGCGGTTGCTCGCGGCGACCACGTAAAGCGCAAGGCTCATCAGCTCCAGCCCGAGATAGAGCATGATCAGGTCGCCGGCCGAGATCAGCACCATCATGCCAAGCGTCGAAAGCAGGACGAGAATGGCGTATTCGAAAATACGCCGGGACGGATCGGCCAGGAATTCGGTTGACAGGATCAGCGTGGCGGCCGAACCGATCAGAGCGAGGATCTTCAGGAATCGGGCAAAGTCGTCGACGATGAAGCTGCCGCTGAACGTGGTGAGCCTTCCGGCGGGCAGTGCCAGCTCGATCACGCCGACGACCACCAGAAGGCATACCGAGAGGCCGGTGACGAGGCTTGTGGTGCGTTCTCCCCGATAGGCCCCGACCATCAAGAGCGCCATGGCGCCGACGGCCAATACAAGCTCCGGCAGTACGGGCAGCAGTTGATAACCTGCACTCTCAAAGCTCATGGTGCGTTGTCCCGGAAGTTCACTGCAGCAGTGCGGCCGCTTTCACGGCCGTCACAGCGGTGTTGTAGTTGTTGACGAGTTGCTGCACCGACGATGCCGACATGTCGAGCACCGGCTTCGGGTAGAAGCCGAACAGGATGGTAAGAGCGACCAGCGGCATCAGTGTCAGGCTCTCGCGGAACGTGAGGTCCTTGATGCTCGCAAGCGATGGCTTGACCAGCGCGCCGAAAATGACCTTGCGATAAAGCCACAGCGCGTAGGCCGCCGACAGAATCACGCCGGTCGTGGCGAAGGTCGCGGTCGGGATCGAGACCTTGAACGTCCCGATCAGGGTCATGAACTCGCCAACGAAACCGGATGTGCCGGGCAGACCGACATTGGCCATGGTGAAGACCATGAACACCAGCGCATAGAGCGGCATGCGGTTGACGAGCCCGCCATAAGCGGCGATCTCGCGGGTATGCATGCGGTCATAGACAATGCCGACGCAAAGGAACAGCGCGCCGGAGACGATGCCGTGGGAGACCATCTGGAACACCCCGCCCGCCACGCCTTGCGTGGTTCCGGCGAAAATTCCCATCGTCACGAAGCCCATATGGGCCACGGACGAATAGGCGATCAGCTTCTTGATGTCTTCCTGCATCAACGCCACCAGCGAAGTATAGATGATCGCAATCACCGACAGCGAGAAGATCAGCGGCGCGAAATCGTGCGAGGCCAGCGGGAACATCGGCAGCGAGAACCGCAGGAATCCGTATCCACCCATCTTCAGAAGGATCGCGGCCAGGATCACTGAGCCCGCCGTCGGGGCCTCGACATGCGCATCCGGCAGCCAGGTGTGGACCGGCCACATCGGCATCTTCACCGCAAAGGAGGCAAAGAACGCCAGCCACGCCCAGGTCTGCAACGACCTTGGTACGGCAGAATGCATCAGGGCCGGAATATCCGTCGTGCCCGCGTTCCAGTAGAGCGCCATAATCGCGAGCAGCATCAGGACGGAGCCGAGCAAGGTGTAGAGAAAGAACTTGAACGAGGCATAGACACGACGCGGGCCACCCCATACGCCGATGATCAGGAACATCGGAATCAGCCCGCCCTCGAAGAACAGGTAGAACAGCAAAAGGTCGAGGGCCGCGAAGGTGCCGACCATCAGCGTTTCCAAAAGCAGGAACGCCATCATGTATTCGCGCACACGCGACGTGACCGATTTCCAGCTTGCCACGATGCAGAACGGCATCAATGCGGTGGTCAGAATTACGAACGGCAGCGAAATGCCGTCCACGCCCATGTGATAGGTGATGGCGTTCGCAAGCCATGGCGCCTTTTCGACGAACTGGAAGTCCGGCTGGGCCGGATCGAAGCGCCAGACCAGGATCAGCGACACGGCAAAGGTGATCAGCGTGGTCCAGAGCGCAATCCAGCGCGCATTGCGCCGCGCCGCTTCGTCGTCGCCACGGCTGATATAGATCAGCAGCGCTCCAACGACGGGAAGAAAGGTAACGACGGAGAGAATTGGCCAGGTCGTCATCACTGGCCTCCCACGCCGAAAATAAACCAGGTAATCAAACCGGCAACTCCGATCAGCATCGCGAAGGCATAATGATAGAGATATCCGGTCTGAAGTCGCACCACGTTGCGCGTGACATCAAGCACCCGCGCTGACACACCGTCCGGCCCGAAGCCGTCGATGATGTAGCCGTCGCCGACCTTCCACAGGAAACGGCCGATCCACTTCGTCGGACGAACGAAGATCAGCTCGTATAGCTCGTCGAAATACCACTTGTTGAGCAGGAACCGGTAGAGCAGCGGTTGCTGGTTGGCGAGTTCGACCGGCAGATAAGGCCGGCGGATGTAGAAGACGTAGGAGACGAACAAGCCCAGCGCCATCATCACCGTCGGCAAGAACCCCAACAGATGCGGCATATTCTCCATGTCTTCAAGGATGTGCGGGTTCATCTTCACCGAGTCTCGGAAGAATTCCTCCACGCCATGGCCGGCAAAGAACGGCTTGAACGGAAAGCCCGAAAAGATCGAGCCGGCGGCAAGAACGCCGATCGGGACCAGCATCCACAGCGGACTTTCATGCGCCGCCTCGTAATGCTCCTGATCGTGCGGCTCGCCGAAGAAGGTCTTGAAGATCAGCCGCCATGAATAGAACGAGGTGAGACCCGCGGCAGCGACCGTCAGCAGATAGGCGTAGGTCGAAAACGGATTATGCGCGGCATAGGCGGACTCGATGATCGCGTCCTTGGAGAAATAGCCCGCAAAGAACGGGAATCCGGTCAACGCCAGCGTGCCGATGCACATGACGAAAAACGTGTAGGGGATCTTGCGCCACAGGCCGCCCATGTTCCGGATGTCCTGCTCATGATGCATCGCGTAGATCACCGAGCCCGATCCCAGGAACAACAGCGCCTTGAAGAAAGCGTGTGTGAACAGATGGAACATGCCGACCGAGTAAGCCCCCGCCCCCATCGCCACGAACATGTAGCCGAGCTGCGAACAGGTCGAATAGGCAACGATGCGCTTGATGTCGTTTTGGACAAGGCCGACGGTCGCCGCGAAGAACGCCGTCGTCGCGCCCACGAACATCACGACGGCCTGTGCATTCGGCGCCAGTTCGAACAGCGGCGACAGCCGCGCGACCATGAAGACTCCGGCGGTGACCATGGTCGCAGCATGGATCAACGCCGAGACCGGTGTCGGGCCCTCCATGGCGTCGGGCAGCCAGGTGTGGAGCAGGAACTGCGCCGACTTGCCCATCGCACCCATGAACAGAAGCAGGCATGTCAGCGTCAGCGCGTCGGCATGCCAGCCGAAGAAATCGATGGTCTTGCCGGTAAGGCCCGGCGCGCCGGCGAAAATCGTTTCAAAGTCGGTGGACCCGATCAGCATGAACACGGCGAAAATGCCGAGTGCAAAGCCGAAATCGCCGACCCGGTTGACCACGAAAGCCTTGATCGCCGCGGCGTTCGCCGATGGCTTCTGATACCAAAAACCGATCAGCAGATAGCTCATGAGGCCGACGCCTTCCCAGCCGAAGAACAGCTGCACGAGGTTATCGGCCGTCACCAGCATCAGCATCGCGAAGGTGAACAGCGAGAGATAGGCAAAGAAGCGCGGCCGGTACGGATCTTCGTCCATGTAACCGATCGAATAGAGGTGCACGAGCGACGAAATGGTGTTGACCACCACCAGCATCACGGCGGTCAAGGTATCGACCCGCAGCGCCCACGCGACCTGCAGATCACCGGATGTGATCCACGGGAACAGTCCGATCCGGATGTCGTGATGCCCGAAACCGACGTCGACCAGCGCCACCCAGGACAATGCCGCCGCAACCAGCAACAGGCCGGTCGTAATCAACTCGGCCGCGCGCGAACCCGCAGCCGGTGGCTCGGCCGCGTGATGGTCGTCGTGACCGTGGTCGTCATGAGCCTCCGCCGCGTGGGCGTCGGCACCATGCGCATCATGATGCTCAACCTCATCGCCGCTCGGGTTACGCGCATGCGCGCCGACGATTGCGATCAGCCCGGCGATGATCGCGCCGATCAGCGGCAGAAAGACGATTGCCTGGATCATTGGCGCGCTAACCCTTCATCATATTGACGTCTTCGACTTCGATCGAACCGCGGTTGCGGAAGTACACCACCAGCACCGCAAGACCGATCGCCGCTTCAGCTGCAGCCACCGTGAGCACCAGCAGCGCGAACACCTGCCCGACGATGTCGCCGATGAAGGTCGAAAACGCTACCAGGTTGATGTTGACGGCAAGCAGGATCAGCTCGATCGACATCAGGATGACGATGATGTTCTTGCGGTTGAGGAAAATACCGAGAATCCCGAGCGTGAACAGGATTGCGCCGACCGAGAGATAATGTCCAAGACCAATCGTCATCGCACCCACTCCGCCGCGTCCGCATCCTGCAAGCCCTGCCCGGATGCGACCTTGCGCACGCTCATCGCGAGTTCAGGCGTCCGTGCATTCTGCACATTGATATCCTGCCGCTTGACGCTGGCCTTGTGGCGCAGCGTCAGAACGATGGCCCCGATCATCGCGACCAGAAGCACCATGCCGGCGATCTGGAAGTAATGGATGTACTTGGTATAGAGCACCAGGCCGAGCGCCTCGGTGTTGTTAACGTTCGCCGGTATTGCCGAGGTGATCGATTTCGCCACATTGGGGTTGATCACCCAGCCGCCCCCGACCAGCAGCAGCTCGGCCAGGAATACGCCGCCGATCACCAGACCAATCGGCAGATATTCCATGAAACCTTCGCGCAGCTCGGTGAAATCGACATCGAGCATCATGATCACGAACAGAAACAGCACCGCGACCGCGCCGACGTAGACGACGACCAGGATCATCGCCAGGAACTCCGCTCCCATCAGCACGAACAGGCCGGAGGCATTGACGAAGGCCAGGATCAGAAAGAGCACGGAGTGCACGGGATTGCGCGACGCAATCACCATCACCGCCGAGGCGACGCAGATGCCGGCGAACAAATAAAAGAACAAGGCTGGAAGGATCATGCCCTTACCTCACCGGTACGGCGCGTCGAGTTCGATCGATTTAGCAATCTCGCGCTCCCAGCGGTCACCATTGGCGAGAAGTTTCGCCTTGTCATAGTAGAGCTCCTCGCGCGTCTCGGTCGCGAATTCGAAATTCGGGCCTTCGACGATGGCATCGACCGGGCACGCCTCCTGGCAAAGCCCGCAATAAATGCATTTCACCATGTCGATGTCGTAGCGCACGGTGCGCCTCGTGCCATCGTTCCGGCGCGGCCCGGCCTCGATGGTGATTGCCTGGGCCGGACAGATCGCCTCGCACAGCTTGCATGCGATGCAGCGCTCCTCGCCGTTGGGGTAGCGGCGCAGCGCGTGCTCGCCACGAAACCGCGGCGAGATCGGCCCCTTCTCGAACGGATAATTCAGCGTCGGCTTCGGCTTGAAGAAATAGCGCATGGCGAGAAAGAACGCCGATACGAATTCGGACAACAGAAGCGAGCGGGATGTGGCGTTGATGTTGACACTCATAGCGACCTCATTTCGGCGCGATCCCCGCGAATTGCAGCACGCCCGCGACCACAACCACCATTGCCAGCGACAACGGCAGGAATACCTTCCAGCCGAGCCTCATCAACTGGTCGTAGCGGTAGCGCGGCACGATGGCCTTCGCCATCGCAAACATGAAGAACATGAAAAATAACTTGAGCGAGAACCAGATCACCCCGGGCACCCAGGTGAAGGGAGGCAGCGCGACCGGCGGCAACCAGCCGCCCAGGAAAAGGATCGTGGCCATCGCGCACATCGTGGTGATCGCGACGTACTCGCCCAGCATGAACAGCAGATAAGGCGTCGAGCCGTACTCGACCATGAATCCCGCGACCAGTTCGGATTCGGCTTCCACCAGGTCGAACGGCGGCCGGTTGGTTTCCGCCAGCGCCGAGACGTAGAAAACCACGAACATCGGAAACAGCGGCCACACATACCAATTCAGGATGGTCAGCCTTGGCAGGCCGATCAGGCTGGCGAGCCCGCGAACGTTCTGGGCCTCCACCACCGCCGAAAGATTGAGCGAGCCCGCGCAGAGCAGGACCGTGATGATCACGAATCCGATCGAGACTTCGTAGCTGACCATCTGCGCCGCCGAGCGAAGCGCTGCGAGGAACGGATATTTCGAATTCGACGACCAGCCGGCCATGATGATGCCGTAAATCGACAGCGACGAGATCGCGAAGATGTAGAGCACGCCGACGTTGATGTCGGAGATCACCCAGCCGAGATTGGTCGGGATCACAGCCCACGCCGCGAGCGCAAGCACGCAGCTCACCAGAGGCGCCAGCAGGAACACGCCCTTGTTCGCGCCGGCCGGAATGATCGGTTCCTTCAAGACGAACTTCAAAAGGTCGGCGAAGGATTGGAACAGCCCCCACGGCCCGACGACGTTGGGGCCGCGCCTGATCTGGACGGCCGCCCAGATCTTGCGATCCGCCAACAGGATGTAGGCAATCGCGATCAGGAGCACCACGAGCAGCAAAACGCTCTCGGCGACCATGATGATCAGCGGCCACAGGAAACCGGTCCAGAACGAGCTTGCGAAGAGATCAGCCATCAGGTCACGCTCATTCTGCTGCTTGCGCGGTTGGCGGGTGGCCGATCGCGAATTTCACCGCGGCATCGGCATGGATCAGGGTGGTGTCAAAGATCGGAAGCGGCGAATTGCCTTCGTTGAGCAGCATGCCGACTTCGGTGCAACCGAGCACGAGGCAGTCCGCGCCCTTGGCCGCCAGTCGCCGCGCCACGTCGACATAAGCCCCACGTGAGCTCTCATGGACGCGTCCAATGCAAAGCTCGTCATAGATGATCCGGTGCACCAGCTCGCGATCGGCTTCGTCAGGCGTAATCGGATCGAGGCCGAATTTTTCGCGCAGACGACTGGTGTAGAAATCCTGCTCCATGGTGAAGCGGGTCGCCATGATCGCCGGCTTGCGCTTGCCGGAAGCAAAGATCTTTTCAGCGGTCGCATCGGCGATGTGCAGGAAAGGAACGCTGATGGCGGATTCGATCTCGTCGGCAATCTTGTGCATCGTGTTGGTGGCGAGCACGATCACCTCAGCCCCTGCCCCCTCCAGTCGCCTGGCGATTGCAGCAAGCCGATTGCCCGCGTCCCGCCAGCGGCCTTCCGCCTGCATTTGCGCAATCGGCGCGAAATCAACTGACCACATCAGGATTTCAGCCGAGTGCAAGCCACCGAGCGCCTCGCGGACGCGCTCGTTCAGCCGCGCATAATAGTGCGTGGTCGATTCGCAACTCATGCCGCCGATGAGGCCGATGACTTTCATCGCGTCCTTACTCCGCTGCCGTCAGCATTTGCCCCGAGGCCAGGCGGGAGCACTCCGCCATGATCGCAGACGCGCGCGTGATCGGGTTGGTCAGGTAGAAATCGTCAACGGATGCCTTCAACGGCGATTTCTCGACGTTGCCGCCCTTGCCCGCGAGCGATTTGACATCGGCGGCGTTGCCGGCTGCGATCTGGTCGATGCGCATCAGATGCGGCACGGCCTTGAAGATCGCTTGCCGCAGGGCTGGAAGCGAGTCGAACGGTAGCTTCTTGCCGAGAGCTTCCGATAACGCCCTGATGATCGCCCAGTCTTCGCGCGCCTCCCCCGGAGGAAATCCCGCGCGGTTGGCGATCTGCACCCGGCCTTCGGTGTTGACGAAGATGCCGGACTTTTCCGTGTAGGCTGCGCCGGGCAGGATGACGTCGGCACGGTGGGCACCACGGTCACCGTGGGTGCCGATATACACCACGAAGGTTCCATCCGGCGCCTTGACCTCGTCGGCGCCAAGCAGGAACAAGACGTCAAGCGTGCCGAACGTCGTCATCTCGACCGAACTCAGCCCGCCCGCCCCCACGCTAAAGCCGATGTCAAGCGCGCCGACGCGCGAGGCCGTGTCCTGCAGCACCGCAAAACCGTTCCAACCGTCCTTGACCGCGCCAACGTCCAGCGCGAGCTTGGCCGCTAGCGCAAGAACCGCGGGCGCGTCGCGTCGCGCGGCCACACCGGCGCCGACCAGAACGATCGGGTTTTTCGCATTCTTGAGCACATCGGCGAACGAATGTTTGCCGCCGGCAAGTTCGCCGAGCGTATCCGGTCCCGCACCGAGATAATCATACGCGTAAGTCAAATCGGCTTTGACGCCAATCATGCCGATCTTGAGATGGCCACTGCGCCAGCGCTTGCGGATGCGGGCATTGAGAACGGCCGCCTCCTTGCGCGGATTCGAGCCGACGATCAAAAGAGCATCGGCTTGGTCGATGCCGGCAACGGTCGGATTGAAAATGTAGGAAGCGCGCCCCGCCTTGGGATCGAAGGCATCGCCTCCCTGCACTGCGAGATTTGTCGAACCGCACTTCGAAAGCAGCTCCTTCAGCGCAAACATCTCTTCGACCGCGGCGAGGTCGCCTGCGATGGCACCGATCCGCTTGCCGTCGATCCGACCTGCCTTCGCCGCGATGGCCGCAAAAGCCTCGGACCATGATGCCGGACGGAGCTGGCCATTCTGCCGGATGTAGGGGCGATCGAGCCGTTGCGTGCGCAGGCCGTCGACGACGTGGCGCGTCTTGTCGGAAATCCATTCCTCGTTCACCGCCTCATTGACGCGCGGCAGGATCCGCATCACCTCGCGGCCGCGGGTGTCGACGCGGATCGCCGAACCAACGCCATCCATCACGTCGACCGACTGGGTCTTGCCGAGTTCCCAGGGTCGTGCCGCGAAGGCATAGGGTTTCGAGGTCAACGCGCCCACCGGGCAAATGTCGACGAGGTTGCCCTGCAGTTCGGAGGTCAGCGCGGTCTCCAGATAGGTGGTGATCTCCATGTCTTCGCCACGGCCGGTCGCACCCATCTCGGGCACGCCGCAGACCTCGGCGGCAAAGCGGACGCACCGCGTACACTGGATACAGCGGTTCATCGAGGTCTTGACCAGTGCGCCGAGATATTTGTCCTCAACGGCGCGCTTGTTCTCGGCGAAGCGCGAGGTGTCGACGCCATAGCCCATCGCCTGATCCTGCAGGTCGCATTCCCCGCCCTGGTCGCAGATCGGGCAATCCAGCGGATGGTTGATCAGCAGGAATTCCATGACGCCTTCGCGCGCCTTCTTCACCATCGGCGAACGGGTCAGGATTTCCGGCGGCTCGCCCTTTGGTCCAGGACGGCAATCGCGAACGCCCCAGGCGCAGCTCGCCACCGGCTTCGGGCCGCCCTTCACTTCAACGAGACACATCCGGCAATTGCCGGCAATCGACAGCCGTTCGTGGTAGCAGAAGCGGGGAATTTCGGCGCCCGCGGCCTCGCACGCCTGCAGCAGCGTGAACTCGGCGGGAACATCGATCTCTTTGCCATCGACGATGAGTTTGGTCATTGCTGTCTCAAGTCTTTCCCAGCTTGCAGTCCGGCGGAGTGACGCTGGCAGTTTTCATGGACGTCTTCACCCATTCCTGGGTGACGGTGCTGTAGGTCGCCAGATAGGAGGGCTCGACCATACTCTTCTCGCAGAGAAACGGCAGATGAGGCCTCAAATCGTAGTCGCACGAGGCCACCCATTCACGCCGATCCGCGAATGCGGCTATGGCTTCCTCACAGGCATAGAGGAAGTAGGAAACAAAGCTCTCGTATTGGACACGTTCGTCGCGGCTGCCTGCCTTGATCCTATCAAAATCGGGAGCAGAGAATTTCGGATTCCGGAATGCCAGATCGGTATAACCCAAAAACGCCTGCCGCGCGCTGGCCGCCCGGTTGCCGGTGCGGATTTCGTTGATCTGGAACAGGATCGCAACAAAGCCGAGCAGCGCCACGCTCGCCTGCGCCATCTGCGCCAGCGTCCCGTATCTCTGCCACCAGAAAATGCTCGGTTGCGACATCAGCATCACTCCGCCGCGACCATGTGCGCGGGATCGAGAATACCGACATCGTCGATATCGGCCTTGCGCGAATACTCGTCGATGCGCGCCTCGATCTCATGACGGAAGTGCGCGATCAAGCCCTGAATCGGCCAGGCGGCGGCGTCGCCAAGTGCGCAGATCGTGTGACCCTCGACCTGCTTGGTCACCTCCAGCAGCATGTCGATTTCGCGCTTGTGGGCGCGGCCTTCGGCCATCCTGGTCAGCACCCGCCACATCCACCCGGTGCCCTCGCGACACGGCGTGCACTGGCCGCAGCTTTCGTGCTTGTAGAAATAGGAGATGCGCGCGATCGCGCGGATCAGGTCGGTCGATTTGTCCATCACGATCACGGCCGCGGTGCCGAGACCCGAGCGCAATTTGCCGAGGCTGTCGAAATCCATCGGCGTGTCCATGATCTGATCCGCCGGCACCATGCGTACCGAGGAGCCGCCCGGAATCACCGCTTTGAGATTGTCCCAGCCGCCGCGAATGCCGCCGCAATGACGCTCGATCAGTTCGCGGAACGGAATTCCCATGGCCTCTTCGACGTTACAGGGGCGCTCAACGTGTCCGGAAACGCAGAACAGTTTGGTTCCGACGTTATTGGGCCGGCCGATGGCGGCGAACCAGGCCGCCCCACGCCGCAAGATATCCGGCGCGACCGCAATCGACTCGACGTTGTTGACCGTGGTCGGACAGCCGAACAAGCCCACATTGGCGGGGAATGGAGGCTTCAGCCGTCGGCATGCCCTTCTTGCCCTCGAGACTTTCCAGGAGCGCGGTCTCTTCTCCGCAGATATAGGCGCCGGCGCCATGCGTCACATAGAGGTCGAACGGCCATCCGTTGACGTTGTCCTTGCCGATCAGCTTTGCCGCGTAGGCCTGATCGACCGCTGCCTGCAGATGCTCGCGTTCCCTGATGAATTCGCCGCGCACATAGATGTAGCAAGCGTGCGCGCCCATCGCGAAGCTCGCGATCAGGCAGCCCTCGACCAAAAGATGCGGATCGTGCCGCATGATCTCGCGATCCTTGCAGGTGCCGGGCTCGGACTTATCGGCATTGACCACGAGGTAGCTCGGCCGGCCGTCTGTCGATTCCTTTGGCATGAACGACCATTTCAGGCCGGTTGGAAATCCCGCCCCGCCCCGGCCGCGCAGGCCCGACGCCTTCATCTCGTTGATGATCCAGTCGCGTCCTTTGTCGATGATGGCCTTGGTGCCGTCCCAGGCGCCGCGGCGGCGCGCACCTTCCAGGCCCCAGTCGTGGAGGCCGTAGAGGTTCTTGAAGATGCGGTCCTTGTCGTCGAGCATGATCAGACTTCCCGGGATCAGCGATTGGACTGCGAATAAGCGAGACCCGCGGCGCAGCCGCCGAAGGTCAGCGCCCACAGCAAGGCGGATTCAAGCGAGGCGTTCAGCGCGTAGCGCTGCAGCAGGAAAATAAAGGCGGCGGCCGTCGCGGCGTGCAGGGCCATATAGCGCCAGTTCTTCATCGCACCGACCCTCCCCGGCCCGGCCGCTCGCAAACGACGGTCGTGCGTCATGTGGTTTCCTTCAGCGTGGTCGGTCCGCCAACGGGGGCGGAGAATTGACGGTCGACCTGCGGTCCCGGCTTCGGCGCATGGCCGGAAGCAAAGCCATCGAGCAGCTTGCCGAAGCTTTCCCTGGTCAGGTCCTCATAGGTGTCCTTCCAGATCAGCACCATCGGCGCGTTCACGCAGGCGCCGAGACACTCGACTTCCTCCCAGCTGAAGTTGCCGTCCTTGGACAAATGGAAGGGCTCGTGGTGGATACGGCTCTGGCACAGCTCAATCAGTTCGCCTGCCCCGCGCAGGCGGCACGGCGTCGTGCCGCAGACCTGGACGTGCGCCTTCTTGCCGACCGGCTGGAGCTGGAACATCGTGTAGAAGGTCGCAATCTCCAGCATGCGGATGTAAGGCATCCCGAGCAAATCCGCGACCGCGCGGATGGCTGCTTCCGAAACCCACCCCTCATGCTGTTCCTGCACCCGCCACAGGATCGGAATGGCGGCCGAAGCCTGGCGGCCTTCCGGAAATTTCGCGATTTGCTCCTTGGCCCAGGCCAGATTCTCCGGCGTGAAGACGAAGCTTGCCGGCTGAAGTTCCTTGGGTGCGAGGCGACGGACAGACATTCTATTCAGTCTCTCATTGCATGCGGCGCGCGGCGTCGGCGTTCAAGGCATTAATTCGATTTTGCCAGAACGCACTTGCTGTGCCGAACACGTTATAGCCGACGTGGGATGAAACCTTGATGCGGTCGAGGATCGACAGCTCGGTCACGGTCTCCATGCGATTTGCACGGGGATCGTAGACAATGAGCTTGAGCGGCGTCTGTTCTAGAATATAGCGCGACACGGTGTGGTCGGGATCGTTGCCGTGCTCTTCGCAAATGATCACGCTGTCGCCCTGAAGGAGACGCACGCCGCCCTTCATCGCATCGATTTCGACGCCCTCGACGTCCAGCTTGATCATGTATTTTCCGTCACGGGAAACCTTGCCGTCGTCGATTAGATCGTCGAGTGCTAGAACCGGCACCACTTCACCGTCGCCGTCGGTTCCGCCGGCGATGCTGAATGCCTCGTGCTTCTTGCCGGACAGCCGCGCGGTACCCTTTGCCGCACCGATCGCGCATTTCATCAGCTCGAAGCGGTTGCCGTTGACCCTCGCGTTATTGGCAAGCTTGGGAAAATTCTGCGACGACGGTTCGATCGCGATCGCCCTGTGCGAGCCGAACGGAGAACTCGACACGAGCACCGACCAATATCCATAGTTGGCGCCGCAATCGAGCAGCGTGTAGTCGATGTCGACGGAATGGCGAAACAGAAGCTCCAGCTCGTCTTCGTAATGGTATGAGCGATCGAGCAGCTTGCTCCAGTAACCATCGCCATACGGAAATTCGAACGTCGCATCCGCGTTGAGCTTGATGGCGATGTTGCGCTCGGGCAACGTCTTGCGAAGCAGATTGGCGCAGCCAATGTAACCGCGATGCGAAAAGTGCGACGATATTTTCGAGCCCGTCGCCAGCGCCACCGCGGCCGTCCGCTCCCACAGGTTGGCGCCCTCCAGAGACCCCGAAGTCCGGTCAAAATGGATGGGCGGCAGCGCGATCACCGATCGACCTCTCCGAACACGATGTCGAGCGAGCCCAAAATGGCGGAGACGTCGGCCAGCAGATGGCCCCTGCAGATGAAATCCATCGCCTGCAGATGCGCAAAACCTGGCGCGCGGATCTTGCATTTGTATGGCTTGTTGCTGCCGTCGGCGACGAGATATACGCCGAACTCGCCCTTGGGCGCCTCGACCGCGGCATAGACCTCGCCGGCCGGCACGTGGAAACCCTCGGTATAAAGCTTGAAATGGTGGATCAGCGCTTCCATCGAACGCTTCATCTCGCCACGGCGCGGCGGAAAAATCTTGTGGTCCTGCAGCGCGACCGGTCCCTGCCCATCGGCCGCGCGCAACTTGCCAATGCATTGCTTCATGATCCGCACGGACTGGCGCATCTCTTCCATGCGAATGCAGTAGCGATCGTAGCAATCGCCGTTCTTGCCGATCGGAATGTCGAAATCCATCTCGGCATAGCATTCATAGGGTTGGGCCTTTCGCAGATCCCATGCCGCACCCGAGCCGCGGACCATCACTCCCGAAAAGCCCCATTCCCAGGCCTGCTTCAGCGAGACAACGCCGATATCGACATTGCGCTGCTTGAAGATGCGATTTCCTGTGAGCAGCGTTTCGAGATCGTCGACCACGCCGAGGAACGGATCGCACCATGCTTCGATATCGTCGATCAGCTTCGGCGGCAGGTCCTGATGGACGCCACCGATCCGGAAATAGGCCGCGTGCATGCGCGAGCCGGAGGCGCGTTCATAAAACACCATCAGCTTCTCGCGTTCTTCAAAGCCCCATAGCGGCGGGGTAAGCGCGCCCACGTCCATAGCCTGCGTGGTGACGTTGAGAAGATGCGACAAGATGCGGCCGATCTCGCAGTACAGGACACGGATCAACTGACCGCGGCGCGGCACTTCGATGCCGAGCAGCTTTTCCGCCGCCAGGCAGAAAGCATGCTCCTGATTCATCGGCGCAACATAGTCGAGCCGGTCGAAATACGGGATCGCCTGCAGGTAGGTCTTTTGCTCGATCAGCTTCTCGGTGCCGCGATGAAGCAGGCCGATATGGGGATCGACGCGGGCGACGACTTCCCCGTCGAGTTCCAGGACGAGGCGCAACACGCCATGCGCCGCCGGATGCTGCGGTCCGAAGTTTATGGTGAAGTTACGGAGTGCTGCTGCTTCGGTCATGATCAGCCTTTCGGCCCCGCCTTCTCATCGCCCGGCAGCGGGTAGTCGGCGCCTTCCCATGGCGAGAGAAAATCGAATTTGCGGAACTCCTGGTTGAGACGGACGGGTTCGTAGAGCACCCTCTTCTCCTGGTCGTCGTAGCGCACCTCGACGAAGCCGGTGAGCGGAAAGTCCTTGCGCAGCGGATGGCCGTCGAAGCCGTAATCGGTCAGCAGCCGCCGCATGTCGGGATGGCCGGTGAAAATCACCCCGTAGAGATCGTAGGTTTCCCGCTCGAACCAGTCCGCACCGGGAAATACCTCGATGATCGAGGGCACCTGGGTGTCCTCATCGGCTTCGGCGCGCAAACGGATGCGCGTGTTCAGCGTTGGCGACAGCAGGTGGTAGATCACATCGAAGCGCTTTTCGCGCCCCGGATAATCCACCGCCGTTACGTCGGTCAGATTGACGAAGCGGCAAGTGGGATCGTCGCGCAGGAAGCGAACGACATCGACGATCTTCGCGGCATGCACCGATACCGTAAGCTGGTTGAATGCAACCGAATGGCCGGTCGCAGAACCGGCAAGCGCGCTAACAATCGTCTGCCCCAGAGCGTCGAGCCTGCCGTCGTCCATGCAAAAACCTTAGCGTTCAATGGTACCGGTGCGCCGGATCTTCTTCTGCAGCAGCATGACGCCGTAAAGCAGTGCTTCCGCGGTCGGCGGGCAGCCCGGCACGTAGATGTCGATGGGTACGATGCGGTCGCAGCCGCGCACCACCGAATACGAATAGTGATAGTAGCCGCCGCCATTGGCGCAGGATCCCATGGAGATCACGTAGCGCGGCTCGGGCATTTGATCGTAGACCTTGCGCAGCGCCGGCGCCATTTTGTTGGTCAACGTGCCCGCAACAATCATCACGTCGGATTGCCGTGGGGAAGCACGCGGCGCAAAACCGAAGCGCTCGGCGTCATAGCGCGGCATCGACATCTGCATCATCTCGACCGCGCAACATGCGAGGCCGAAGGTCATCCACATCAGCGAGCCGGTGCGCGCCCAGACGATCAGGTCGTCGGCGGCAGCGACGAAAAAGCCCTTGTCCGACAGCTCGTGGTTGACCTCGAGAAAATAGGGATCGTTGGCGCCGACCGGTCTGCCGGTGGAGGGGTCAATAATGCCGGTTGCGGCCGGAGCGACCGCCGGCGCAAATCTTGGCGTTGCGGCAGCTGGGCTCAATCCCATTCGAGCGCGCCTTTCTTCCATTCATAGGCAAAGCCGACGGTGAGGACGGCGAGGAACACGAACATCGACCAGAAGCCGGTCGCCCCGAGCTTGCCGAACGCGACCGCCCAGGGAAACAGAAACGCCACTTCCAGATCGAAGATGATGAAGAGGATCGCGACCAGATAGAACCGGACGTCAAACTTCATTCGGGCGTCGTCAAATGCGTTGAAGCCGCACTCATAGGCCGACAGTTTTTCCGGATCGGGCTGCTGGAAGGCCACCACAAAGGGGGCGATCAGAAGCACCACACCGATCACCGCGGCCACTCCGATAAACACAACGAGCGGAAGGTAATTTTGCAAGATGCCGGTCATCGGCGGGACCTTTTCCTGCGGTTGCTGGCGCCCGCAGATTCGTTAATTGGAATGGTTCCGAGGCTTAGCGCAGCGCAACAAGGCGCGCAAGACAAGCTATCTTGACGCCCCCAGCTCCGCCTGGAGGGGAAGACCCGGCGAGGCCGGAAAACGCCAAAGCGCCTGCGTTCGTGACAACGCCGATGCCGCAAAGCCAGCCGCCCGTAACCGAGCCACCGGCACCCACTCGCCCCAACCAGCCGTGCAATCCGCTTACCCAAAGTCGGAGGCGAATGCCGCCTTCGCCACAAGTAAGGCTGACGAAACCATTTTAGGGAACCCACGAAACCGGCCGGAAACAAAGGAGGGGTACATCTTGCACCAACAAAGCGGCAGCGAAGGCGCCAGGAGGCTTCCGATGAACCACTCAATCCACTCGGCCGACCGTGCGACCCACCTGAAAATCGTGGTTCTGGCCCTTGTCGCGGGCATCGCGGTAGCTGGCTTTGCTATCTCGGCGCGCACAAGCTCCGATTACAACCAGACCGCTCATGTGGTTAAAGCAGGAAAGCCCATGACGGTGACGAGCTCGGATTCATCGATGGTGCGCTAGACAATCGTTGGATGACACGAAAAAAGCCGCCCCCTGGGGCGGCTTTTTTCGTTTTGCGGCTCGCCCGAAATTCGGGCTCTCGACTGAATATCCAACCCCCAAAGGGGTAAGCCATTGAAATAATGGCGCGAGAGACGGGACTCGAACCCGCGGCCTCCGCCGTGACAGGGCGGCGCTCTAACCAACTGAGCTACTCCCGCGGATGCCGAAAATCAGAGACTGATCCGCACGAAGGTGAGGGATTAAAGGCGTGCTGCTCTTTAGTCAAGGTTGTTACGAATCCGCCTGTCAAACGGGCCTTTTTTGCAAGCCGATGCAAAAAATAGGCTGTTTACAGGCAAAACAGCGTAGGCATCTTCCCCCCGAATCGTTTAAGGCCTGATACGTCTTAGTTTCCTAAGCCAATCAACAACGAGGAGGGCCAAACATGGCGAAGAAAGCATCGACCCCGACGACCGTCACGCTGAAGCATCTCGCGGCGGCAATCGCCGAGGAGCAGGAACTGTCCAAGAAGCAGGCCGAGACCATCCTGAACGATCTGGTTGGCCGGATCACCAAGCATCTGAAGAAAGGCGAGCGCATTCGTATCGTCGGCCTCGGCATCCTCCAGGTGCGCAAGCGCGCCGCCCGCATGGGCCGCAACCCGGCCACCGGCGAAGCGATCCACATCAAGGCCAGCAAGAAGGTTGCCTTCCGCGCAGCCAAGGAACTCAAGGAAGCGGTCTGACAAGACGCGCTGCGATCCTGATTTGGCGTCGTTCCGGCGCGGCATATGTGTCCCCCCGGAATGACGCTTCCTCGATAGAAGGGTTTTCTGCTATTCGCGGTTATGACCGTGAGTTCGCCCCTCAGCTTCAGTCACACCGTGACCGAGCGCTTCCTGCGCTATGCGGTGATCGACACCCAGTCCGACCCCACCTCGCCGACCTGCCCTTCGACTGAAAAGCAAAAAGATTTGGGCCGTCTGCTCGCCCACGAACTGCAGGCGATGGGGCTCGCCGACGCCGACCTCGACGAACACGGCTACGTCTACGCGACGATCCCGGGAAATAGCGGCAAACAGGTGCCGGTCATCTGCTTCTGCTCGCACATGGACACTTCGCCGGACTGCACAGGCGCCAACGTCAAGCCCCAGATCGTAAGGCAATACCGGGGCGGCGACATCGTGCTGCCGGCCGACCCCTCGCAGATCATACGTGCCTCTGACCACCTGGCGCTCGCCGATCAGATCGGCAACGATATCATAACCAGCGACGGCACCACTCTGCTGGGCGCCGACAACAAGGCCGGCATCGCCGAAATCATGGATGCCGCACAATTCCTGATTCAGAATCCTCAGATCAAACATGGCACGATCAAAATTCTCTTCACCCCAGACGAGGAAATTGGGCGCGGCGTCGACAAGGTAGATCTGAAGAAGCTCGGCGCCGATTTCGCATACACGATCGACGGCGAAACCGCTGGAAATATCGAGGACGAAACCTTCTCCGCCGATGGCGTTACAATCACCATCGAAGGCGTCAGCACCCATCCGGGATTTGCCAAGGGCAAGATGGAGCACGCGATCAAGATCGCCGCCGCCATCGTTGATCGCCTGCCCAAGACGACATGCTCGCCGGAAACCACCGAAGGAAGGCAGGGATTTCTGCACCCGATCGGCATATCGGGTGCACTGGAGACGGCCACACTCGGCTTCATCGTGCGCGATTTCACGGAGGCGGGATTAAGGGAGAAAGAGGCGCTGCTGGAGAAAATCATCAAAGACGTGATGCAGGATTTTCCGCGCTCGACCTGCCGGCTGGAGGTAAAGCAGCAATACCGCAACATGAAGCAGGTGATTGATCGTCACCCCCAGATCGTCGACAACGCGATCGAGGCAATCCGCCGCGCAGGCCTTTCGCCGGTAAGGACATCGATCCGCGGCGGCACCGACGGCTCGCGCCTGTCATTCATGGGGCTGCCCTGCCCCAATATCTTCGCGGGCGAACACGCGTTCCATTCGCGACTGGAGTGGGTGAGCGTGCAGGACATGGAGAAGGCCACGCAGACCATCGTCCACCTCGCAATGATCTGGGAGGAGCGAGCCTAGGCTCGGGCCGTGACGATCCAGATGGAGGCATCGAGCGGCACCATCTTTTCCCTGGCGTATGGCGCAAGCGCCTCGCGGATCGAATGCGTCGCGGCGGCCACAACGTCCGGCGGCTGCTCGGCGAGCGCACGGGCGGCCGGTCCTATTTCCAGCGCGCTCTGGACTGCGACATCCAGGCCGCGCCCGATCGCGACGTCGAGCGCGAGGTTGCACGGCTCCATCGCTATCCCCGAAAAACCCGCCTCGCTCAAGATCCGCTTGACGCGCTGTTCGGAGGCAAACGAGAAGGGGCCGGGGTCCTCGGGGCCAAGCTGCGGCAGCTTTGGAACGTGTTTGTAGACCGCCTGAAGCGGCGCCATGAAAAAGGGATTTTCGCGCGGCTCCCGCCAGCAGACGAAGGCTAGCCGCCCCGAGGACCGCATCCCCCGACGCAGATTGGCGAAAGAAAGCGTGGGATCGGCAAAGAACATCACGCCAAACCGCGAAACGAGAAGATCGAAACTTCCCGGGACGAACGGATATATGGTTGCGTCCGCAAGTACGAAATCGATCGGCGCGCCGGCAGGTGCCGTTTCCCGGGCGCGGGCCAGCATCGGTGCCGAGATATCGATGCCAGTGATATGCCCGGTGGGACCCACGCGTTGCGCAAGCGCGATGGAGATGGCGCCGCTGCCACAGCCCACATCGACGATGCGTTCGCCTGCCTTGACCTGCGCACGGTCGATCAAGACGTCAGCCACCGGCCCCAGCACGATGTCCTGCGCCTGCTGGCGGTCGGCCCAGCGTTGGCCGCCCGGTCCATTCCAATAGGCGATCTGGTCCGCGTTTCGATCGTGACCTGCGGGTTCGTCCATCCCTGCGTGCTCCGTCAAATCTGATCTCAGGCGTGCGACCGCGCCTTGCTGCCCCTTTGGTCGCGCGCGCGGTGAAGGCAAAGATTAGGAGAATATTTACCATAATTTATCACGCTGACCACTGGATCGAATCTCAGCGCGTCCGGGAAGGAACGAATATTGAGCAAAGCCTTTCCGATGGCTGTTCTCAAGCAGACCGGATTTCCGGTGTTATTGGTGACCGCGCTCACGATGTCGTCTGACGGCAGCGCAGCCGATCTTCGCCTCCGAATTGGCCCCACAACGACACGACCGGGGCCAACGTCATCGCCCAAGACTTGCAAGCAACTTTTTGAGGAGTTCTTGGAGTGGAGAAGGCAGCAGTCTCGCTAGTCGCGGGTTTTCTTTGCAAAGACCATGCTGAAGGAGTTCGGAATGGGTACCTTTATCGTTCTGAAACGACCCGGACCTCCCACGCGAGAGGTTCTGGTAAATCTCGACCAAATCATTATGGTCCAGCCGGGACAGGGCACCGGGTCGGCAATTCTGTTCGGCCGGGAGCACCTCGTAAGTTTTGAAGAGGATTTCGCGACCGTCATTCGTCGAATCCAGAACGGTCCCTACGTCGAGCGGCAGCAAAAATGACAGTGGCCGTTGCCGATGCAATGGCCGCGCGCCGTGCCACCGGATCTCGCGGGGACTGGTGGGCGGCTACGGATTCGAACCGCAGACCCTCTCGGTGTAAACGAGATGCTCTAACCAGCTGAGCTAGCCGCCCTCACCCCGTGTTTAGCCTTGCGGACCCCCTCGGTGCAAGGTCGGATGCTGGTCCGGTACCTTCACGCCTCATCGCCCGGGCCGCCCGGGCAATCCCCGAGATCGTTGACCCAAGGCACCGCGGAACGGCACCAGATTTGCCGCCTCGGCTTGAGCAGGTCACGCTGGCGGATGCTGCCCCAGCGAATTCCCCAATCGTTAGGACCGCCCTCGCCGCTCGTAAAAAGCCGGGAACTGCGCGCCGTAGAAATGCTGCGCATCGCTAACTCCAGCGGCCGCGCGAAACAAATGCCCAAACAGAAACGGCGCCCGCGGGCGCCGTTTTATCATTTCGCGATTGGTTCGTTCAGTGCGCCGTCAGGCCACCGGCCGCTTCGTCGCCGGCTTCCGGCGTGACGGGCACCTTGGCGGTGTCCTCTTCCCAGACAATCGGCACCGGGGGCCGCACCAGCGCCTTGGAGACGACCTCATCGAGCCGCGCCACCGGGATGATGTTCATCCCGCCTTTGATCGCATCGGAAATCTCGGTGAGATCCTTGGCATTGTCGTCCGGGATCAGCACCGTCTTGATGCCGCCACGCGCCGCGGCGAGCAGCTTCTCCTTCAAGCCGCCGATCGGAAGCACCCGCCCCCGCAAGGTGATCTCGCCGGTCATGGCGACATCATGCCGGACCGGAATCCCCGTCATCACGGAGACGATGGCGGTCGCCATCGCCACACCCGCCGAAGGACCGTCCTTCGGAGTTGCCCCCTCAGGCACGTGAACGTGAATGTCCCGCTTGTCGAACAAAGGCGGCTCTATTCCGAAGCCGACGGCCCGCGAGCGGACGTAAGATGCCGCAGCCGAAATCGACTCCTTCATCACGTCGCGCAAGTTGCCGGTGACGGTCATCTTGCCCTTGCCGGGCATCATGACGCCTTCGATCGTGAGCAGCTCGCCGCCGACATCTGTCCAGGCAAGGCCCGTAACAATGCCGACCTGATCGTCGCTCTCGATCTCGCCGTAACGATATTTCGGCACGCCGAGAAACTCCTCGAGCGACTTCTCGGTGACCTTGACCGACTTCTTCTTCGAGATCATCAGCTCCTTCACCGCCTTGCGGGCAAGTGTCGAAAGCTCACGCTCCAGATTGCGCACGCCCGCTTCGCGAGTGTAGCGGCGGATCATCAGGAGCAGCGCGTCGTCGTCGATCGACCATTCCTTGGAATCCAGGCCATGCTTGGAGAGCGCGTTCGGGATCAGGTGCTTGCGCGCGATCTCGACCTTCTCATTCTCGGTGTAACCTGCGATCCGGATGATCTCCATGCGGTCCATCAGCGGCCCCGGAATATTCAGCGTATTCGCGGTCGTGATGAACATCACGTTGGAAAGATCGTAGTCGACCTCGAGATAGTGGTCGTTGAAGGTCGAATTCTGCTCGGGGTCGAGAACCTCTAGCAGCGCCGAAGACGGATCGCCGCGGAAGTCGGCCCCCATCTTGTCGATCTCGTCCAGGAGAAACAGCGGATTGGACGTCTTCGCCTTCCGCATCGACTGGATGATCTTGCCGGGCATCGAGCCGATATAGGTGCGGCGGTGACCGCGGATTTCGGCTTCATCGCGCACGCCGCCGAGCGACACGCGAACGAATTCGCGTCCCGTCGCCTTCGCGATCGACTTGCCGAGCGAGGTCTTGCCGACGCCGGGAGGACCCACAAGGCACAGGATCGGACCGGTCAGCTTGTTGGCGCGCGACTGTACCGCCAGATACTCGACGATGCGGTCCTTGACCTTCTCAAGCCCGTAGTGATCGTTATCGAGCACCGCCTGCGCCGCGACCAGATCCTTCTTGACCTTGGACTTCTTGTTCCACGGGATCGAAAGCAGCCAGTCGAGATAATTGCGCACGACGGTAGCTTCCGCGGACATCGGCGACATCTGGCGCAGCTTCTTCAGCTCATGCTGCGCCTTCTCTCGCGCTTCCTTGGAAAGCTTGGTCTTGGAAATCTTCTCTTCCAGATCGGCCAGCTCATCGCGGCCTTCGTCGTCGCCGAGCTCCTTCTGGATCGCCTTCATCTGCTCGTTGAGATAATATTCGCGCTGCGTCTTCTCCATCTGGCGCTTGACGCGCGAGCGGATACGTTTCTCGACTTGCAGAACGGAAATCTCGCTCTCCATCAACCCGAGCACCTTCTCCAGGCGCGCGGTCACGGACAGCGTCTCCAGTATAGCCTGACGGTCCGCAATCTTGACGGCAAGGTGCGAGGCCACGGTATCGCCGAGCTTGGCGAAGTCGGTGATTGCCTGCACCACGCCGACGACTTCGGCGGAGATCTTCTTGTTCAGCTTCACATAGCTTTCGAAATCCGACACCACCGAGCGCGCCAGCGCCTCGGCTTCGACGGAAGTCGCATCGGTGTCGGCGAGCGCGATCGCGGTCGCTTCGTAATATTCGGTCCGGGGGGTGTATTTCTGCACGCGTGCGCGCTCAAGCCCCTCCACCAGCACCTTCACGGTGCCGTCTGGCAATTTGAGTAGCTGCAGGACGCTGGCGAGTGTGCCGGTCTCATAAATCGACTCCGGCGTTGGATCGTCGTCCGACGCATTCTTCTGCGTCGCCAGCATGATCAAAGCGTCATTCTTCATCACCTCTTCGAGCGCGCGGATCGATTTCTCGCGGCCGACGAACAGCGGCACGATCATGTGCGGGAAAACGACGATGTCGCGCAGCGGCAGCACCGGATAAGAATGGCTCTCGCCGTGAACGATAGATGGCCGGGGTTTAGGGGTGGTCATGGCCTTTTCCTCTTGTTGTGCCCCCTTGCTCGCAGTCCGCTTTGTGCGCAACCGCCACAAGGTGCCGAAATGCTCCGGGGCCGCTGGCCGATTGGCTGTCTTTCCCGGATCGTTGTTGCGGCGAATCTCAGTTTGGTTTTTCGCCGCCGATAGCATTAGGTGGCTATCGACCATGGAGGTGTCAAGTCGTTGAAAAACCCCTGTCAGACGGGGCTAAACCTGAAGGGCAACCTACGCCAAGTTGGCCGCCGAAGGGCCCGGCAGCCGATACTGATGCAACTCCAATTCGCCGGCGGCTGAGGACGGTCAGGCGCTGGCGCTGCTTTCTACGGCGCGATCGGAGCGGTCGGCGTAGATGTAGAGCGGACGAGCCGTGCCCTCCACCACTTCGCGCGAGATCACCACCTCTTCGACGCCCTCCAGACCCGGAAGGTCGAACATGGTCTCGAGCAGGATGCTTTCGAGGATCGAGCGCAGGCCGCGGGCGCCGGTCTTGCGCTCGATTGCCTTGCGGGCGACCGCGCCAAGAGCCTCGTCGGCGAAAGTCAGTTCGATATTTTCCATCTCGAACAGGCGCTGATACTGCTTCACCAGCGCATTCTTCGGATCGGTGAGAATCTTCTTCAGCGAAGCCTCGTCCAGATCCTCCAACGTTGCGACCACCGGCAAGCGGCCGACGAATTCGGGGATCAGGCCGTACTTCAGCAGGTCTTCCGGCTCGACATGGCGGAAGATTTCGCCGGTCCGGCGGTCTTCCGGCGCCAGCACCTGGGCGGCAAAACCGATCGACGTCGAGCGCCCTCGCGCCGAAATGATCTTTTCCAGCCCCGAGAACGCACCGCCGCAGATAAACAGGATGTTGGTCGTGTCGACCTGCAGGAACTCCTGCTGCGGATGCTTGCGGCCGCCCTGTGGAGGAACCGAGGCCACCGTGCCTTCCATGATTTTCAACAACGCCTGCTGCACGCCCTCACCGGAGACGTCGCGGGTGATCGAAGGATTGTCGGACTTGCGGCTGATCTTGTCGATCTCGTCGATGTAGACGATGCCACGCTGAGCACGCTCGACGTTGTAGTCAGCCGACTGCAAAAGCTTCAGGATGATATTCTCGACGTCCTCGCCGACATAACCGGCTTCGGTCAAGGTCGTCGCATCCGCCATCGTGAACGGCACGTCGAGAATTCGCGCCAGGGTCTGCGCCAACAGCGTCTTGCCCGAACCGGTCGGTCCGATCAGCAGGATATTGGACTTCGCAAGTTCGACATCGTTGTGCTTGGTCTGGTGGTTGAGCCGCTTGTAGTGATTGTGGACGGCGACCGACAACACCTTTTTGGCGTGGCTCTGGCCAATCACGTAGTCGTCCAGGACCTTGCAAATTTCCTTCGGCGTCGGAATCCCGTCGCGCGACTTCACCAGCGAGGATTTGTTCTCCTCGCGAATGATATCCATGCACAGTTCGACGCATTCGTCGCAGATGAATACGGTGGGGCCGGCGATCAGCTTGCGGACTTCGTGCTGGCTCTTGCCGCAGAACGAGCAATACAGCGTATTCTTGGAGTCGCTGGTGCCAACCTTACTCATTCATATCTCCGTCCGCCGTTCGATCCCGTACGCTGCTCGCCCCATTCCGGGAATTACCGACCCAGAGTTCTAAATAGAGCAAAATTCGTACCAATAAAGACCCTACGTTCTGGATGCCACGCGAATCGCGGCCAACTCGAATCCTCCGCGATCATAACCTATCCAACCTAGCCAACCATGGTCGCACCCGACTATCAAGAATTCGCTAATCGGCTGGGCACTGAATACCCGTGACAATACCGTGATTTGCGCTTTCGTACGGGAGAACCTGTCGAAATCGGCCCGGCGTTGCGCGATTGCCACGCCTCAAACCAGCACGAAAGCGGAACTTTCCGCCCAGACGGGCAAAAAGGGGCGCTTTTAACGTCCAAATCAGCCCGTGGGAGGGGATCGTTAACGCCAGTTCAACGTCCGGAACCGCGCTACGAAGCCTTGGCCGCCGCCGGGTCTTCCGACCGCTTGTCGATTACCTTATCGACGATGCCGAAGTCGCGCGCCATTTCCGCGGTAAGGAACTTGTCGCGCTCCAGCGCGTCTTCGATTGCCTTATAGGTTTGACCGGTGTGCTTGACGTAAATCTCGTTGAGCCGCTTTTTCAGATTCAGAATTTCCTGAGCGTGCAGCATGATGTCCGTGGCCTGGCCCTGAAAACCGCCCGAGGGCTGGTGCACCATGATGCGCGAATTCGGCAGCGAAAAGCGCATGTCCTTGTGACCGGCCGCCAGCAGCAGCGAACCCATCGAGGCCGCCTGGCCCGTGCACAATGTCGATACCGGCGGGCGGATGAATTGCATGGTGTCATAGATCGCAAGGCCCGAGGTCACCACGCCGCCCGGCGAGTTGATGTACATCGAGATTTCCTTCTTCGGATTCTCGGCTTCGAGAAACAGAAGCTGCGCCACGACCAGAGTCGACATGCCGTCCTCGACCGGCCCTGTCAAAAAGATGATGCGCTCCTTGAGAAGGCGCGAAAATATGTCGTAGGCCCGTTCACCGCGGTTGGTCTGTTCAACCACCATCGGTACGAGGTTCATGTAGGTTTCGACCGGATCGCGCATTAGTCACCCAAGAGGTTAGCAGAAGAGGTTAGCAGACAGATTGGCTAGGACGAGCATCCGCAGGCAAAACCGAAAAGTCGGGAATTAACACCGCTGACGCGCGTCCCGTGGTGCGGGACTTGAAGGACAGGTTCCACAGATATGGGCCAGTTTCCCGGCTACAAGACCAGCCAACCCGGCCACAAGACCGGGTCAGAAACGTTCGGAACCGGACCCACTTCAAACTGATTCTGGCCCAAGGGCATAGCGGCCGATGGCCGGCGCTGCGCCCTTTTGCGTCTCAACCTTAACGGTGTGCTGACGGAGCTCAGGCTGCGCTCTTTTCAGCCTCGTCGTCCTTGTAGAGCTCCTCACGCGACACCTTCTTTTCCGTCACCGTGGCGAGTTCAAGAATGAAATCGACGACCTTGTCTTCGTAGATCGGTGCGCGAAGCTGAGCGAGCGCGTTCGGATTGTTGCGGTAATAGTCCCAGACTTCCTTCTCGCGCCCGGGCATCTGGCGGGCGCGCTCGATGACGGCACGGCTGACCTCGTCATCGGTGACCGTGATCTTGTTCTTCTCGCCGATTTCAGACAGCACAAGGCCGAGCCTCACACGGCGGTCGGCAATCTTGCGGTAGTCTTCCTTGGCAGCATCCTCGGTGGTGCCCTCGTCGGCAAAGGTCTTACCGCCCGCCTCCATTTCGGACTTGATCGAATTCCACATCAGATTGAACTCCTCGTCGACCAAGGACGGCGGAGCCTCAAAGCGATGCGTCTCGTCAAGGCGGTCGAGCAGGATTCGCTTGACGCGCTGGCGGGTGGCGCCGGCGAACTCGGCTGCCAGTCGCTCGCGCGCCGCGTCCTTCAGCTTGTCGAGCAATTCAAGGCCGAGTGTCTTGGCAAACTCGTCGTTGATGACGGTCTCCTGCGGGGCTTCGATGAGCGATGCGGTGGTCTCGAACTCGGCCGGCTGGCCGGCAAGCTTCGCGTTGCCGTAGTTCTTCGGGAAGGAAACCTTCAATGTGCGGCTTTCGCCGGAGCCGACGCCGATCAGCTGGTCTTCAAACCCCGGAATGAACGTGTTGGAGCCGATCGTCACCTGGACGTTCTCACCGGTGCCGCCGTCGAACGGCGTGCCCTCGATGCTGCCCTTGAAGGAGACGGTGACGCGGTCACCTGTCGCGGCCTTGGCGCCCTCGCCCTTCGGGGCGAAGCTGCGATTCTGCTCGGCGATGCGCTTGATGGCATCGTCGACTTCGGTGTCGGTCACCGCGGCTACCGGCTTCTCGACCGTAAAGCTCTTGAAGTCGGCGAGCTGGATCGCAGGCACGACCTCGATCGCAACGGTGTAAGTGAGATCGGATTTGCCGGCGAGGATGTCATCGACCTCCTTTTGCTCCGTCGGCATCGTGACCTTGGGTTGGGTCGCCAGGCGGAAGCCGCGCTCGGTGAAGATTTGCGAGTTGGTGTCGCGGATGGTCTGATCGATGGTCTCGGCCATCACGGAGCGGCCATAAACCTTCTTAAGATGGCTGACCGGCACCTTGCCGGGACGAAACCCGTTGAGACGGACCTTGTCCTTGAGGTCCACCAGACGCGCGTCCGCTTTGGCATCGAGATCCGCTGCCGGAACACTGATCTGGAATTCGTGCTTCAATCCGTCGGCGACGGTTTCCTTCACCTGCATGGCGTAAATCTTCTTCCCGTCTGGTCCGGCCGAGGGCCGGACATTTACAAATGATGGCGCATGGCCGACCGAAGCCTGCACCGGTGGTTCGGCGGACCCGACCGCCAGGGGAAACCCCTTTCGGACGCGAGATCCGTCAGTATCGTCATGCGCAAACGCTGTCGGCGCTTGGTGCGGGCGGAGGGACTCGAACCCCCACAACTTTCGTCACTGGAACCTAAATCCAGCGCGTCTACCAGTTCCGCCACGCCCGCTAGATTAACATCATGTCCGGCCGCGATGCTCGCGCATGATGCCGAAAAATATGAAGCGGTTTTCGCGCGGCCATCATACTCCAAGTTAATGGAATCCATCACGTTTACGACTGAGATGCCCAATCCAGGTCATAAGCGCGATCGTTGCGGCGGGCTTATAGCATGAGCCTGTCGGTCCGCAGCAAAAAAATGGCCGATGGATGCCCTCCTGCCCGGACCGGACCCGCTGGACATATCCAGTGGAAAATGATCCGCATCAGAGGGATGGCAGATCACCTTTTTCGACCGGACCGACGCACCCTTCTGACCGGATTGGGCGCCGCGCTGCTCGGCCCCGCGGTCCCTCCTGCGGCCGTTGCGGCCGGCGCTTCCACGGTACTTCGGGCCAAGCCCGCTCTCCTCCCCCTGCGCCCAGGAGAGCCGGACACCCCGATATGGTCGCTCGGCGGTGGCAATCTCCTGTTCAAGCAGGGCGACCGCCCGGAGATCGCCTTCGGCAACGATCTCCCCACACCGATGGTCCTCAATTGGCGCGGATTGGATGGGATTTCGGCGGCCGAGCCGCTGATCTCGCGGCGCCCCACGGCGCCGGGCAACGGCGACACCATCGAGCTTCCTTTGCGCCATGCGGGCACGCTCTTGTGCGACCTCGCCATGCTCGGCGACGGCGCGACGCTGCCGACGCGGGCGCTTCCGCTGATCGTAACCGAGCGTGAGGTGACGACCGCGGACCACGATGAAGTGTTGCTGATCGAGGACTGGCGGCTGCGCGCGGATGGAACCGCCATCGCACCCGGCGCCGATCCAGGCGACACAGTGCCGACCTACACCGTGAACGGTCAGGCCAATTGGGAAATCAAGCTTCGTACCAACGAGCGTGTCAGGGTTCGTTTCATAAATGGTCTGCAACGCAATGTTATTGCGATCAAAATAGAGGGTTATGAATCCTGGATCATGGCCATCGATGGTCAGCCGGCCGAGCCGTTCCTGGCGCGCGGCGGCGGCTTAATACTCGCGCCGGGATCCCGTGCGGACGTCTTCATCGACGCGACGGCGCGGCCGGCGGGCACGACATCCTCGATCCTCCTGCATGACGGCAAGGCGGCGCGCCCGATCGGCCGGCTGATCGCCTCAAGCGAGCCGCCAATTCGGGATGCTCTTCTGCCGGCGGCACGTCCGCTGCCGTCCAATGGCCTGCCCGCCCGGCTCGACCTCAAAGCCGCATTGCGGATCGACCTGACGCTTGGGGCATCGGCGACCGAGTGGGTCGCGCCTGCAAGGTTTGCCGCCACCGCGCCACCCGCCTTTCGGACCAAAGCCGGTCGAACCGTCGTTTTGGGGCTGACCAATCGTTCCGAGGTCACGACCGTGTTTCACCTCCACGGACATCACTTCAGGCTGCTGGACCGGCTCGATGACGGCTGGAAGCCGTTCTGGCTCGACACCCTCTCAATCGACGCCGGGCAGACCCAGCGCGTGGCCTTTGCCGCAGAATTTGCCGGGCGCTGGCTGATCGAATCTGTCGCGACCGATTGGGCGGCGCCACGGCTCGTGCGGTGGTACAGTGTCGAGTGAGGAAACATCATGACCCCGAACTCCCCCGTTATTCGGAGCGTGACAGCCCGCGCCGTCGACGCGCCGATCTCACGGCCGCTGAAAAATGCGTTTGGCGTTATCGGCTCGGCACCTCTCGTCCTGATCGATATCACCACGGATCAGGGGCTTACCGGACGATCCTACATCTTTGCCTACGCCAGGCTGACGCTTAAGCCTTTGGTTCGGCTGATCGAAGACGTCGGTAACGGGCTTGTCGGCAGGAAAATCGCACCTTTCGACCTGATGGCGCAGATGGACGCCAAGTTCAGGTTGCTCGGCTGGCAGGGCCTGGTCGGCATGGCAGTGTCGGGGTTGGACATGGCCTTCTGGGACGCACTGGGCCAAGCGGCAGGTCAGCCACTTGCGACACTGCTTGGCGGCGCGCCGCGACCGATCCGCGCTTACGACAGCTATGGGGTGGTCGATCCGGTCGCCGACGAAAAAGTTCTGCGCACTTCGATCGATCGGGGTTTCCGCGGCATCAAGATCAAGGGCGGCGACGGCGATCTGGCCAACGATGTTCGGGTCGTGAGCTGCGTGCGCGACCTGATCGGACCCGACATCGCGTTGATGCTGGATTTCAATCAGTCGCTCGATCCGTCGGAGGCAAAGCGCCGCATCGAACGGCTCGCGCCGTACGGCCTACACTGGGTCGAGGAGCCGATAGCGGCCGAAAACCTCCAAGGCCATGCGAAGCTGCGCGCGACATCTCCGATATCGATCCAGTCCGGTGAAAATTGGTGGTTTCCGCGTGGCTTTGCCGAGGCGATGGCTGTGGGCGCGAGCGATTTCATCATGCCCGACCTGATGAAGGTCGGAGGCGTCACGGGCTGGCTGCGGGTCGCCGGTCAGGCCGAAGCTCATTCGATACCGATGTCCAGTCACCTGTTCGCCGAGGCGAGTTCGCACCTGCTGGCGGTCACCCCAACCGCGCATTGGCTCGAATATCTCGATCTTGCCCGCGCGATCATGGCGGTGCCTGTTGAGATCGTGGACGGGACGGTCACCGCCCGCGGGCCGGGCCTCGGGCTTTCCTGGGATGAAGCCGCCGTTGCGAAATACCTGGTGTGAGCTGACCGCTCGACGACCTGCCACTTCAGTAATCGACCCCGAACTCGTCGTAGAGGTGACGTATCACCGCCGGCAAGGTCTCCGGCAGATCTTCGGCGATCAGGCCCGGGCCTGCCTCGCGCGCGGCCTCGCCATGCATCCAGACCGCGATCGAGGCAGCCTCAAAGGCCGGCACGCCCTGCGCCAGCAGGCCCGCTATCATTCCAGAAAGCACGTCGCCGGCGCCTGCCGTGGCCAACCAAGGCGGCGCATTGGCGGCGATGGTTGCACGGCTGTCCGGCGAGGCCACGACCGTGTCCGGCCCTTTCAGCAAGACAACTGCGCCAGAGCGATCGGCGGCCGCCCTCACCCGCTCGAGCTTGGAGCGCAACGGGTGCTTGTTGCTGATATCGCTAAACAGCCTTGGAAATTCTCCCTCATGCGGGGTCAGAACGACCTGCGTATCGCGGGAATCCTTGATGGCTTCGAACAGGCGTTCAGGAGCTTCGGCAAAGCTCGTCAGTGCATCCGCATCCAGCACCAGGCCTCGCTTGGCGGTCAATGCGGTCAGCACGAAATCGCGCGTGCGCTCGCCAACGCCCGCACCCGGTCCGATCACGCAGGTATTGAAGCGCTTGTCACTGAGCATTTCACCGAATTCGATCATTGTATCGACGGCTCGAACCATCACGGCCATCAATGCTGAAGCGTTCACGGCCAGCGCATCCCGAGGCGATGCCAGGGTCACAAGTCCAGCGCCGGCACGTAACGCGCCGCGCGCCGAAAGCCGCGCCGCGCCGGTCGCAGCCAACCCGCCGGAGACAACGACCGCGTGGCCGCGGTCGTATTTGTGGCCGTCGATTTGCGGCACCGGAAACGATCGGCGCCAAAACGAGGGAATGTTCTCAAACGTATTGGGCTGAATTTCCGCCAGCACCTTGCCGTCGATCCCGATGTCGGCCACGCGCACGCGGCCGCAATGGATCCGGCCCGGCAACAGCAAATGCGCCGGCTTGCGCCGAAAGAATGTAACGGTTTCGGTGGCGCGCACCGCGACACCCATGATGGATCCGGTGGTGCCGTTGATGCCGCTCGGCAGGTCGACGGCGAGAACGGGCGCGCCATTGGCATTGATCGCCTCGATCATGTCGAAGGGTTCGCCTTTAACCGCGCGATCCAGACCCGCGCCGAACAGTGCATCGATGATCAGCGCCGGCCTGCCGATCGCTTGGGGATTGAATGGCAGCACCGGATATTTCCATCCCCGAGCGGCGGACGCCGCGTCGCCCTGAAGGCTGTCGCGCTCGCAAAGCAGACTGACCGAGACCTCGCGGCCGCGCGCGGCCAGCTCCGCTGCGGCCACAAAACCATCCCCGCCATTGTTGCCGGGACCAGCGACCACGAGGATCGGGCCGTGGTCGACGAGGTCCATGGCCGCCTCAGCGATCGCCTGGCCCGCACTCAGCATCAGCGCGAAGCCAGGGGTTCCTGCGGCGATGGTGAGCCGATCGGCGCGCTCCATCTCAGCGGTGCTTAGAACTTCCATGCAGTACCCTAACAAAATCGCCTGTTCCTGAGGCATTTCCCGTATTGTGCGCAGGTCGGATCCCCATGACTGCATACCAATTGACCTATTTGCCTATTTTGCGAGCTGCGCTAAGGTGGTCCCCTTCCGCTCACCCCCTGTGGATGCCTCTTAAAAGCCTGATAACATTCCGAAATCGGGCATCTTAACAAATTGGCATAGACCCTGCTTTTGAGGAAGTTGGCTCCGGATCGTTGGTCTCAACCGGTAAATTTCGAACGAGCGTGCCCGAGCGCCGGGCCAATCGAACACCTGTGCGGCCTCGCGCAACGTGAAAACAAACCTGAAGTTCTGATACCTGAATGTGCCCGGGAGGCGATCTGTGAAGAAAATCGAAGCCATCATCAAGCCCTTCAAGCTCGACGAGGTAAAGGAAGCACTTCAGGAAGTCGGACTCCAAGGCATTACCGTCACCGAAGCCAAGGGGTTTGGCCGGCAAAAGGGCCATGCCGAGCTTTACCGGGGCGCGGAGTACATTGTCGACTTTCTGCCCAAGGTGAAGATCGAGATCGTGATTTCCGATGAATTGGTTGAGCGGGCCATCGACGCGATCCGTCGGGCGGCCCAGACCGGGCGTATCGGCGATGGCAAGATTTTCGTGTCCAATATCGAAGAGGCCATTCGCATCAGGACCGGGGAATCCGGGCTCGACGCCATCTGACCGGCAACTCCGCGATACTCTGTTATTGTATTGAGCATCCCCCAATTGTATTGACCATTTGCCAGCGGCCGCTGCCCGTGGCCAGACCGAGACAACCAAAAGAGGGGGATTCATGAAGACCGCCAAAGACGTCCTGAAATCGATCAAGGACAACGATGTCAAATACGTCGATCTGCGCTTTACCGATCCGCGCGGCAAGTGGCAGCACGTAACCTTCGACGTCGGCATGATCGACGATGACGCTTTCGCCGAGGGCCTGATGTTCGACGGCTCGTCGATCGCCGGCTGGAAGGCGATCAATGAATCCGACATGTGCCTGATGCCCGACCCGGTTACGGCGACGATCGATCCGTTCTTCGCAGAAACCACCATGGTGATCACCTGCGACGTGCTCGAGCCGACCACCGGTGAGCCCTATAATCGTGACCCCCGCGGCATGGCCAAAAAGGCCGAGGCCATGGTCAAGTCGATGGGCGTTGGCGATACCGTCTTCTTCGGACCGGAAGCGGAATTCTTCGTATTTGACGACGTGCAATTCCAGACCACCCCTTACAACACCGGCTTCAAGCTCAATTCCTCGGAGCTGCCGATCAATTCCGATACCGAATATGAGGGCGGCAACCTCGGCCACCGCATCCGCACCAAGGCCGGCTACTTTCCCGTTCCGCCGCAGGACTCGGTCCAGGACATGCGCTCCGAGATGCTCGGCGCCATGGCCAAGATGGGCGTCAAGGTCGAGAAGCATCACCACGAAGTGGCGTCGGCCCAGCACGAACTCGGCATGAAATTCGACACGCTGACGCTGATGGCCGACCAGATGCAGATCTACAAGTATTGCATCCATCAGGTCGCCCACATCTACGGCAAGACGGCAACCTTCATGCCGAAGCCCGTCTATGGCGATAACGGCTCGGGCATGCACTGTCATCAGTCGATCTGGAAGGACGGAAAGCCGGTCTTCGCCGGCAACAAATATGCCGACCTCTCGGAAACGTGCCTCCACTACATTGCCGGCATCATCAAGCATGCCAAGGCGCTCAACGCCTTCACCAACCCCTCGACCAACTCCTACAAGCGTCTGGTGCCGGGCTATGAGGCCCCCGTGCTGCTCGCTTACTCCGCGCGCAATCGCTCGGCTTCCTGCCGCATCCCCTACACCTCCAATCCGAAAGCCAAGCGCGTCGAGGTACGCTTCCCCGATCCGATGGCCAATCCGTATCTCGGCTTCGCCGCGATGCTGATGGCGGGTCTCGACGGCATCAAGAACAAGCTCGATCCGGGCCCGGCAATGGACAAGGACCTCTACGATCTGCCCAAGGAAGAGCTGAAGGCGATTCCGACGGTGTGCGGCTCGCTCCGCGAGGCGCTGGAGAATCTCGACAAGGATCGCGCCTTCCTCAAGAACGGGGGCGTGTTCGATGACGACTTCATCGACAGCTATATCGAACTGAAGATGACCGAAGTTGCACGCTTCGAAATGACGCCGCATCCGGTCGAGTTTGAAATGTACTACTCGCAGTGATCGCTTGACGGGCTGTCCCGTCGAAGTCACGGCTTAAGAGCAAGAGGCGCTCCGAAGGGAGCGCCTTTTTTTGCAAGTTCCTTTCGGCAGGCTCGCGCCATCCCTTGATCAAATCCTATTATTGGCCCAGTCTCAATCTGAGATTGCAGGGAGCGACGGGCCCGCATGACGGACGAGTTCGAACTTTCGATTCTCGATTCGGGAGAACAGGCGCGGGCCATCGCCGTTGCGCGATACGGCTACGACATGGCGATCGAGTCGCTCTCCAACCTGCAACTCCAGGCGCTGTTCGATTTCCACACCCGCCTGTCTGCCGCAGCCGCAGGCCGAGCACCGGTACGGCCCACGGCGACCGAACTGGAAGAGTTCGGGAAGCAGTTGTTCGCATTGCTGGTGCAGGGCGGAATCAAGACAATCTATGACCGGCTACCCTCTTCGTATATCCGCTTGCAAATCTACAGCAATCGGCCGGACCTGCAGGCGATCCCCTGGGAGTATATCCAGCAGCCTGGCGCACCTCCGGGACCGAACGCGTTTCGCTCCATTGTTCGCGTCATCCCGACCATCGGCGTGCCCGCGCCGGTCCCGAGGAAGCTCAACGGGCCGATGCGCATGCTTTTCGTCTATGCCGAGCCGCCCCGGGGACCGAGCGTCGGGTGGCCGTTCATCAAGGATACCGTCGAGAAACAGTTCAAGAACCAGCAACAGTTGCGCCAGAACTTCACGCTCGACGTCGTGGAGGGAGCAACCACCGACCGCTTTATGCAGGCATTCGCTGGCGCGAAATACGACATCCTTCACATTGTCTGTCACGGAGAGGTGGCGGCGAACGGGACCGGAAGTCTAGTGTTTCAGGACACCAAGGGAGGCGGTCAGGACCCCATTTCCGCGGCCAAGCTCGGCGTGTTTCTCAAAGACAAGGAGTTGGCCCTTGTTGTCTTGAGCGCCTGCAATACGTCCGTCGGCGACTATTCGAAGGAATTCGCTACCGTCGCCAAAACGCTGGTGGAAAGCGGAATACCCGCTGTCATTGCCAACCAGTTCGAGATCCAGAATAGCGTGGCTGCTGCTTTCGCCGGTGCATTCTATGGAGAGTTGCTCAGCACCGGTGATGTCGACCGTGCGACCACCAAAGGGCGGCTGTCCCTCGATTTCCACGGCGACTTGCCCAACAATGACGCCCGTATCGACTGGGGTATTCCCACGCTTTATCGCCATCTTGGCGCCGCCAAGGTTTTTCAGACATGACCTCGAAATTCGTATTGGTGCACAGCGAGGAAGGCGTCGAAGAAGCCAAGGCGCGCCTTGCCGCAGCCACTCACGCCTCGCCGCTTTCGGCCGCCAAGCGACTGACGGCACAATTCGGCGGCGCATTGCTCAACAGTTTCGAGGCCGTGCGTGACAGTGGCGCGCTAGTGTCGGATTTTCTGAGACCGCGTTCGACGACCGCCAGCACGACCTCGATCCCGAAATCCGCGACGACGACACCGAAAGCGAGGCGGAGCCTTTTCCCGTCCCCGAAGCCGGACGTGCTCGTCACGGTCGGAATCTGGAGCCTTGACGCGTGGCTCGGATCAATTTCCCAACTGATTGAGGCGCTTAATCAGAAGCAAAGCACATTCGTCTTCTATGAGGTCGAAGCCAGCGTCCCTGCGGGACTTATCAGCCGGCCCGAACGGGTCATTCCATGGCTGCAGGAAGCCCTGGAAAACAATCCCAACGAGAAAACCAAGCGTACGCTCGAGGAGGCCAGACGCACTATCCGGGACAATCTGATCGCCAATGACTTCTTTGGCCTCGCCGATCGCATTCGTACGGATCTGGGCCTGGACTATCTCGTCGGCGTCACGCCTTCGATGGTCGCGGGGAAGGATGAGGATGGTTCGTACTATACCGACCATTTCTCGACCTACGAGGGCCGCACAATCCTCGTTTCGAGTTACGACCTGCATGCATTTGCCAGTTCGAGCGGGCTGTCATTCGAAGCTTTCCTGACCACGATCGTCGTTTCAGAACTCCTGGTCGCGATCTGTCCGAAGCTTGGATTTCACGCCGATACCGGATGCCTGTTCGACTACAATGACAATCGCATCAGCCTGATCGACGATGTGCGCGATCCCAAGATCGATCCGGACTGCATGGAATTGATCGAACCGCAATACCGCGATGCCGCCCGTTCCCTTGTCGATTTCATCCGTTCAATTCGGAGCGCCAAGCCATGACCGCCGTTGCCATTCTCATTCCCGGTATTATGGGTTCAGTTCTCAAGCTCGGTGACGAAATCATCTGGCCCGGCCCCGTCTCCAGCCTCATTTTTCCCTTCGCGAAAATGCCAGAACTGATGCGAGAGGATCTGGTGGCGACCGACTGCATCCGGAGCTTTTCTGTCACCACCCAGTATCAAGCGTTGATCGACGACCTCATGACTTGCGGCTTTTCGGAAGCCGGCCACACGCTCATCGTCGCTGCATACGATTGGCGGAAGGACAATGCCTTGGCGGCGCAAAAGCTCGCCGACCACATCGATGACGCAAGGAACCGTCACGGCGACAAAGTCGAGATCACGCTTATCGCCCACAGTATGGGAGGCTTGATCAGCCGGTATTATCTTGAATCCGATCAATTTAATAACCGGCCTGGTTTCAGCAATGTACGTCAAATGATCGCGCTTGGCACGCCTCACGGAGGTGCCGCCATAGCGTTGTCGCTGGTGCTCGGTCAGGAGAAGCAACTCTTTCTCAGCAAGGACCAGGTGCTGCAGGCAACGAGCGACCCTCGATATCCAGCAGCCTATCAGTTGCTACCGGCACGTGGGGAACCGTTCGCCTGGAAAGGCGATGCCGGAGGCGATCTCGTCGACATCTATGACCCGGGCGTCGCAAGACAGCTGGGGCTTGTCGACGCCAACCTGGCAGCCGCCCAACGTTTCCGTGGGGGTCTCGACGTCGGCCGGCGACCGAAAGGCGTGCGATATTTCTCGTTCGCGGGGACGCAGCAGGCGACCGCGACCTACGTCCTGATCCGCGACGCCCCGGGAGCGCGACTAAAGCCCGAAGCGATCGAAGATGACGATGGCGGAGACGGAACCGTACCGATCTGGAGCGGATTCCTGTCCGGATTCCAGCGTCAATTCGTCGGTGGCGAGCATGGAACGATCTATCAAAACAACGGGCTTCGGCACGTGCTGGGAACGCTGCTGGGCAAACCGGGTACTCTGGCCGGGATACCGGATCAGGTCCAGGTCGCGGTCCGCGACAAAGTCGTAGAGCCGGAGGACATCGTGCATCTCTCGATCAGCTTCGGCAAAAGCGTTCGCGATTTCTCCGGCGTCTTGACGATCGAGCGCGCACAAACCGATCCTGCAAGCGGCATGGCGACCGGTTACGAATCGCCCCAAGCCGTCTTTCCCGTAGAATATAAGGGCCTGGGAATGGAAGCCATGTCGCTATCACTGACGGCGCCGGACATGCCGGGATTTTACCGTGTGACGCTTCGCAACGATTTGAAGGCACCGCCGTCAGGCTACGATGAACTGATTGTGCAGCAAACTCCCTAGCGAGGTCTGGCTCGACAATGCGCTTACGGAAGCGACCAAATTAGGACGTCTGCCAGCATAGGTTTTTCCGGCGCAAGGCGAGAGCCTCTCTACGATCCGTCACACCTTGAAAATCCTGGCATAGCGCGCCTTGATCTCGTCGCTCACCGCCTGCACCGCGGCTGGGTCGGCCTTCAGCAGTTTCAGGCTGGACATCGGCGTTTGTCCGGCCCGCTCCTTGACGAGTGCATGGAATGAGCGATGGGCGAATTCGTCGACCAGCATTTGCTGGGCTTCGACACTGAAAAAGAAACTCTGGAACAGCCGTGCCGCATTCGGGTTGGGCGCGTTTTGGAATACACCGCTTTGGACGATGATCAGCGGTGAACCTTCGGTCGGGTACACCACTTCCACCGGCTTGCCCTGATCCTTGAGCAGCACCAGGTTGTAGTCGTTGCCGTCGGCCATGACGGCGCGTTCGCCGAGCATGATCTTTTTCGGCGGGTCTCCTGCCGATTGCACCTGCATGACTTTCTGCTGGGCCAATTTTTCAAGATACGGCCAGCCCAATTCGCGCGCGAGCAAAAAGGTCGTGGTCAAAATGGCTCCTGAGTACCCGGGATGGCCCTTGACGATCTTGCCTTGCCATTTCGGATCGAGCAGGTCAGCGTAGCCTCTTGGAGCATCCTCGCGTTTGACCAGGTTTGTGTTGTAACCGATGGTTTCCAGCCAGGCACAGGACGTCGCGTACAACCCTTCCGGATCGAACTGATCGGCGGGATAATGTTTGGCGACATCCTCGGGAACATAAGGCGCGAGCCAGTCGTTCTTCTTCCAGTCGAGATAGTGCGCGGCGTCGGTGCTGTTGGCGACGTCCACTGCGTGGATGCCGCTGCCCTGCTCCTGGGCGATGCGCTGGAAAATCCGTTCGGCCCCGGACCGCTCCACCCGAACCGCAATGCCCGGATATTTGGCCTCGAACATTTTTCCGAGGCGTTCAGCGACGTTGAGCTCGATCGCCGCGTAGTAGGAGATCTTGCCTTCCTTGCGCGCAGCCTCGATCAATGCCGGTGTGACGCTTATTGGCGGCGGCGCCGCGGCTTTCGACGACGCAGCAAACAGCGCGCCCGCAACCGATCCCGCCGAAGCCCTGAGCACCTGGCGCCTCGACCATTTCCGTTCCCGCATGGCGTTCCTCGCGATGGGCGGCCGTTTGTCGGTGGCCACGACATTGTTACCCGTCTATAGCCGAAAGCACGGCCGCGGTCCCAATGATGCAGTGCATGATTGCGAGGATCGGGATCGGCATTACAATGCGCCAAAGGGCGGTACGATCGAATGATGCCGCCTTCGCGTCACCCGGAGGAAGCAAATGACAAAATGGATTCGTTTCGAACAAGGCGGAAAGACCGGCTTCGGCACGCTGGAAGGCGACAACATATCGGTTCACACGGGTGATATGTTCGCCGGCGCGAAACCCACCGGCCAGACGCTGAAGCTCTCCGACGTTCAGGTCCGGACGCCGTGCGATCCATCGAAAATGATCTGCCTGTGGAACAATTTCCACCAACTCGCCGCCAAGAACGACTTCAAGGAGCCAAAAGAACCGCTCTGGTTCCTGAAGGCACCGAATTCCTATTGGCCCGCCAACAAACCCATCGAACGCCCGGCGACTTACGCCGGCAAGATCATATATGAGGGCGAGCTTGGCGTTGTCATCGGCAAGAAATGCTTCAATATCACCGAGGCCGAGGCTGGCGACTATATCTTCGGCTATACCTGCGTGAATGACGTCACCGCGGTCGATCTGCTGCGCAAGGACAAGTCGTTCGAACAATGGGCGCGCTCGAAAAGCTTCGACACCTTCGGTGTGTTCGGACCGGCCATCGCGACCGGCGTCGATCCGATGAAGCTGTCGATCAAGACCATCCTGAACGGCAAGGAACGCCAGAACTACCCCGTCGCCGACATGTTCTTCCCGCCTCACAAGCTGGTGGCTGCCATATCCAAGGACGTGACGCTGATGCCAGGCGACGTCATTGCCTGCGGCACTTCGCTCGGAGCCGGTACCATGGGCGATGCCCATAACGTTGTCGACATCGTGATCGACGGCGTCGGCAGCCTGAGCAACGTGTTCGATCAGGTTCTACCGAGTCCGTATCTGTTGGGCGCACCGCCCAAGCAAAAGAAGATTTGCGTCGTCGGTGCCGGCGCGATCGGTGGCCTCTTGGCAGCCAAATTTGCGCTCGCCGGCGAAGAAGTCACCGTCATCGACCAGGGCGCCCACCTCGCCGCGATTCAGAAGAGCGGCCTGAAACTCGAGTGGCACGACGGCAAGGTCCATACCGCCAAAATGAAGGCCGTCAACAAGGCGACCGAAGCCGGCAAGCAGGATATCGTCGTGCTTGCGGTGAAGGCGCATTTCCTTGATCAGGTCGTTCGCGACATCGATTCCCTGCTTGGCCCCGACACGGTCGTGCTGACCGTGCAGAACGGTTTGCCGTGGTGGTACTTCCAGAAGCTCGGCGGCCAGTACGACAATCAGCGGCTGCAAAGTCTCGATCCCTCCGGCGTCCTCACCAAACACATCGATCCAAATCGCATCATCGGTTGCGTGGTCTACCCGGCCGCGGCTGCGACCGCGCCGGGCATCATTCATCATGTCGAAGGGGACCGCTTCCCAATCGGCGAACTCGACGGCAAGGAGACCCCGCGCGTCAGGGAATTGCACGACGTGTTCATCAAGGCCGGGCTGAAATCCATGGTGCTGCCCGATATTCGCTCCGAAATCTGGCTGAAGGCGTGGGGCAACCTCTCGTTCAACCCGATCTCGGCGCTGACCCATGCGACACTGGTCGATATTTGTCAGTTTGCCGAGACCCGTGAACTTGCGGCGAACATGATGAAGGAAGCCCAGGACATTGCCCAGAAACTTGGCGTGACCTTCCGTGTGACCATTGAAAAGCGCATCGCTGGCGCGGAAGCCGTCGGCGCGCACAAGACTTCGATGTTGCAGGACGTCGAAGCCGGTCGCTCGCTCGAGACCGAAGCCTTGATCGGCTCGATCCTGGAAATGGCCAAGCTGACCAATACGCCGGCGCCCGCGATCCAATCGGTCTACGCTCTGGTGAAGCTCCTCAACAGGGTCATGCTACTGGAGGGCGGCGGCGTAAAGGTTGAGAAGACAAGCAAGGCTGCGTGAGACGAGTTCCAGGCCTGCAAATACCAGCGCGTTCGTTCGAACGCGCTGGAGCCACGCACACTTGAGCAAAATCTACCCGGTGCTCTTATGCGTCCGGAGTGCATCGCCGAATGCCTGGAATAGCGTGCGGTTGATCGGGTTGCGCTGCGGATCGTATTCCGCGTGCCATTGCACACCGAGCGCGAAACCGGGGGCATCGGCGATCCGGATCGCCTCGATCGTGCCGTCCTCCGCCACACCCTCGACGACAACTCGCTTGCCCGGCTCGAGGATTCCCTGACCATGCAGCGAATTGACCCGGATCGTGTCGCGGCCGAGCAGTTTTGCAAAGGCCCCATCGGGGATCAGGCGAACGTCGTGCCGGTCGGCGAAGATCACCCTGGGATCGGGATGAATGTCGCCGTTTTCCAGCCGCGGCATCCGGTGATTCATTCGCCCCGGCAATTCGCGGATTTCCGGATGGAGCGAGCCGCCGAAGGCCACGTTCATTTCCTGCAAGCCGCGGCAGATTCCGAACAGCGGAACGCCGCGCGCGACGCAGACCTCCGACAATGTCAGCGCCAGCGCGTCGCGGCGCAGATCGTAGGGTTCGTGGCGGGGATCGGGCTCAGCGTGAAAATACTTGGGGTGAACATTGGCACGGGCTCCAGTCAGCAAGATGCCGTCGACCGCGTCCAGCAAGGCATCGACATCGGTGATATCAGGCGACGCCGCGAACATCAGCGGCAACGCGCCTGTCACTTCGGCAATCGCGCGAAGGTTTCGCTCACCGACCAACTGCGTCGCAAATCTGTTTTCAAAGCGATAGGCATTACCTATCACACCAACCACCGGCCTCCTCATTAGCTGGTTTCCAATCTCACCCCGCTTATTTGTGGCGATCATGCATCGCACGCGACGCCGGATCAATATGTTACGTGCCGCTCTTTCACTGAGCCGCTCTGCAATAACCTTGGGCCGTTAAGCCTACTTGCTTGATCCCGGACGCATTTGGCGAAACAGTACCATCCAATGTCAATTTTGAGAGGATTCAGCGTGGTAGGCCCGGCCGACGATCATCTGCAGGCTCGGAAAGATCTGGCCTGGGCCATATCCGTCGGCGGCATTGGTGTCGTGCTCTTTTCAGGCGTGCTCACGTTCGTGTGGTATTTCGCCGCGACGCTGTTTTTGATCTTTTCCGGCATTCTTCTTGGCGTCGCGCTCAATGCCCTGACCAACATTCTTGGCCATTTCGTCAAGCTGCCGCATTCACTCCGGCTGGCGATCGTCTGCCTCGCGCTCGCCGGGCTGTTGTCGGGCGTAGTTCTTCTTGGCGGCGCCACGATCGCGCAACAGGCCACGGCGTTGAGCGATACGATCAAATCGCAGCTCGTGGGCGTCAAGGCTTTCCTAGACCGAAACGGGATCGACACCAGCTATTTTGAACTTCCCAACCCTGTGAACGCGTCGGCAGCATCAGCCTCGGCGTCACCGCCGGGCGCAGCTCCGGCGCGCAATCTTCCCAGCGCGAGCGCGCTGGCCTCGAGCGGCGGCGCGATCGTCAGCCAGACCTTGAAGCTCCTGTTGGGTACTGTGAGCGCGGTTGGAAATTTCTTTATCGTGCTGTTTCTTGGATTGGCCTTTGCCGCGCAGCCAGGCGTCTATCGGACAGGGCTTCTGTATTTGGCCCCGGCGCCGCACCGCGCCCGCGCAACCATTGTCGTCGACCGGATAAGCGAGACCCTGGAACGTTGGCTGATCGCGCAAATCATCACGATGACCGTCGTGTTCGTCGTGACGTGGATCGGGCTTGCGATCATCGGTATCCAGAGCTCCTTCATCCTGGGCATCCAGGCAGGCCTGCTCGCCTTCATTCCGACCGTCGGTGCGCTCATCGCCGGACTGATCGTGGTGCTGGCGAGCCTGGCCTCGGGATGGGTTGCGGCGGCCAGCGCGTTCGTGCTGTTCCTCGGCGTTCACGCGTTGGAAAGTTACATCCTCACGCCCATCATCCAACGACGGGCACTTGATATCCCGCCCGCCACGCTATTCGCCTTCCAGATCCTGCTCGGTGTCGTCTTCGGCATCTGGGGCATTTCGCTTGCCCTGCCGCTTTTGGCGATCGTGAAAGTCCTGATCGATCACTTCAAGACGGATCAGACCGAGGCCGGGGCGGTGCCGGCCTGAAGTTCACGGCCAACTGACCTTGCATCGTTCAGTCCGAAGTCAGCACCGTCTGGGTGTGCTCGACCTCGGGCGGAGCCGCAAAATATTGCCCGACCAGCCCGCGCCAGGCCTGGAAGTCCTCAGAGCCTCTGAAATCGACCGTGTGGTTCTCCAGCGTGTCCCATTTCGCCAACAGCCGGTAGCGCGACGGCTTTTCGATCGACTTGTGCAGTTCGATCCCTCTGCCCCCCTTTGCGCGCAGAAACAGTGGGCGCGCTTTGGCGACCGCGGCTTCAAAATCCTTTTCGGTGCCAGGCTTGACGTCGATTTGGGCGATTTCGGTGATCATTTTCGGCCTCTGGTTTTGGAACGCTTGTCTTTAGCCCAGCCGCAAAAAAAAGCAAAAGGCGCCTCCCGGCGCCCCTACCCCGATTCGTTTTGGCGGTCCTTCAGTTCAACAACAGCGCCGTGCCAGCCGCCAGCATCCCACATCCGATGAACATGATGGCAGGCCAGAGGCGGCGCGGCTGGCCATAACGGCCCCGCGCCCGACGCTCGGTGATCAGCGCCGTCTCGTATTCTTGCGAGGTCGAGAACATGCAGGCAAAGCCGCCCCGCGCGGATGCGGCGGCTGCTTCGAGCAGCATCAGATCGGCTTGTGGATCGCGCCTACGAAACGACTCCATGGCCGCAATGATATGGATCGAATGGTAAACGGCGGGTTACCTTTCGCCGCTACACTTTTCTAGACGAGCCGCGCCACGGGCAGCGCTTGCGGTGTACGCGCGGCGCCGGCGGTCTTTTGCCGCCAGTTTTTCAGCGACAGTGGCAGTTCCACCGCTGCCTCGACCCGATTGCGACCGCTACGCTTGGCCTGATAAAGCGCGGTGTCGGCCGCCGCCAGCAGCACCTCCAGTTCGGTCCCCGCGGGTCCACCGGCCACGCCGATGCTCACCGTTGTATCGACCGGCCCTTCGTCGCACACGATCCCTGAAGCCTCGAAAGCCTCGCGCACACGCTCGGCCACGATCACTCCCTCGTCGAGCGGGCATGGCAGGAGTGCCGCGAACTCCTCGCCGCCGATGCGCCCCGAAAGGTCGCTGATACGCAAATTGTTGACCACGACGGCCGAAAAAAGCTTGAGAATCTCGTCGCCCGCGGGATGCCCGAAGCGGTCGTTGATCGACTTGAAGTAGTCGATGTCGAAGATCAGCGCCGTTACCGGGCGGCCCGCATTGGCCTCACGGTCGATAACCCGCGCGCATGCTTCCGAAAAGCCACGGCGATTGAACATTCCCGTCAACGGATCGACCGAGGCCGCGGTCTTGTGCACGGTGACCGCGCGTTCCGACACAAGCATGAAGATCAGGAACACCGTGCCGACGGCGTATAGAACCAGCTCGACCGCAAACACCGTAACCCAAATACTGCCGCCGAACGCCCGATCGTGCGGATGCAAGAGATCGCCGAGCAGGATCGGCAGCATCAGCACGAAACCATGCAGCACCGGGATTGCGACCGAAGGCCAGCGCTTTTGCAGCGTTCTGCGGCGCTCGGCCCACAACTCGGTTGCCGTCAGCGCCGCATAGACGGCGACAATGCCGGCGCCGACCGTCATTCGCATCGCGGTCGCGTCCGGCGCCAACGTCATGACGGCGGCTATCCAGACCAATGCGCCAAGAATGAGTCCCGGAACGCTCGGCTTGCGGCCGTGGAACAAGCGCGATGCATTCCAGACCATGCCGCAGGTCAGGAAACCGACGGCGTTCAGCGCCAACGAAAGCGTCTCGCCGAGCATGGGGCTTGCGAGCGTCCAGAGCGCCACTGACGCGGCGCCCACCAGGTAGGCCGACCCCCACCATTTCAATGCCGGCATTTTCTCCTGAAAACCGAAGAACAGCAGCATGAATCCCAGCAAGGCCGCGATCATGGTGGCGACGAGATAGAGCGTGGAAGTATCGAGCGACATGTGTCACCGGACGTTTGTGATGCCGAGGCGCGGCTTAAGCAAAATAAGTGCCGTAGTCACCTCGAACGCTACGATCCTCGCGTTGGCAATCCGTTTGCGTGCACGCGCAAGTTTTCGGGAAAAACTACGTCAACTCGTCAGCAAATGCGCATGAAAAAGCGCCCGCAAGCGGGCGCTTTCGCGTTTCCAGGGTATATCGCGTTCGCGGCAAATTCTAACGAAGTGATTAGCGCTTCGAGAACTGGAACGACCTGCGCGCCTTGGCGCGGCCATACTTCTTGCGCTCGACCACGCGCGAGTCACGGGTCAGGAAACCACCCTTCTTCAGAATGCCGCGAAGATCCGGCTCGAAATAGGTCAGCGCCTTCGAAATGCCGTGACGGACAGCGCCCGCCTGGCCTGACAGACCCCCACCGGTCACGGTGCAGATCACGTCATACTGGCCGGCGCGCGCAGCCGCGATCAGCGGCTGCTGGATCATCATCCGCAACACCGGACGAGCGAAATAGATTTCGACTTCGCGGGTGTTGACGGTCACCTTGCCGGCGCCGGGCTTGATCCAGACGCGGGCGACCGCGTCCTTGCGCTTGCCCGTGGCATAGGCGCGGCCGTACTTGTCGATCTTCTTGACGTATTTCGGCGCTTCCGGAGTGACCGGCTTGAGCTGCGACAATTGATCGAGCGACTGCATGGTGTCGGACATTATGCGGCCCTCATGTTCTTGCAATTCATCGACGCGACGTCCAAAGTTTCGGGTTGCTGGGCTTCGTGCGGATGCTCCGGCCCGGGGTAAACGCGCAAATTGCCGAGCTGCACGCGGCCCAGCGGTCCTCGCGGAATCATGCGCTCGATAGCCTTCTCCACCACGCGCTCGGGAAAGCGCCCTTCGAGAATCGACTTCGCGGTGCGTTCCTTGATGCCGCCGATGAAGCCGGTGTGGTTGTAATAGACCTTGTTGTCGCGTTTGCGTCCGGTCAGCACGGCGTGAGCCGCATTAATGATGATGACATTGTCGCCACAATCGACATGGGGCGTGTAAGTCGGAAGATGTTTGCCGCGAAGGCGCATTGCGACCAGTGAGGCGAGCCGACCGACCACCAAACCTTTGGCGTCGATCAAAACCCACTTCTTCGTCACCTCGGCTGGCTTTGCCGAAAACGTTTTCATGAGAGGAAATCCGTGAAAGGGGAAAGGCGCGCGTCAGCGCCGGACTGCGCGGGTTTCTAGAGGCGTCCCCCGCGATCGTCAATGCCCCCTCGAGATAATTATAACAGTAAAAACAAATAGTTATAAATATGGTGTCTATATTACCTCGAAAAACATCAAGTCTTTGGAATGGAATAGGTCGCAGTCACATGAGCGACCGGGTCCGGTGAGGTGCCCGACAGCAGGTTGACTTCGCCCACCGCAAGCCGCTTCCCCAGCTTCATCAGTTTGGCCACAGCCAGAACATCCTCCCCAGCCCGGCCTTTGCGCAGGAAGTTGATGTTGAGATTTGTGGTCACCGCAAGTCCCACCGGACCGATCGCTGACAGCAGCACCACATACATGGCGCAATCTGCCAGTGCCATCAGGGTCGGCCCCGACACCGTTCCGCCCGGGCGAAGCATGCTTTCCCGAAAACGCTGCCTCACCAGACATGTCCGACCGTCGGCATGTTCGATGGTGAGATCGTCATTAAACATGTGCGGGAGTTCGACGCGCAGGAAAGCATCGACTTCAGCCGCAGTCATCTTCGCTGTCATCATTACTCATCGTTGAACGAGACCTTTGAACGCGATCGCCGCGCCTGGCTCCGGCGGCCATAGCAGAACCAGCCTGCCATCACTTTCCCAACGGGTCTAATCATGGCCGATCGAGAACGGGGAGGCCGAACCACTACCGGATCTGGGCAAAATCACCGTGCCGGCCGAGGCCGCCGCTGAAGCGACCTGCTCCAGCCACACCGTCTTCGATCAATGCTTCGCGCCCGTTGTACCATTCCTGAATCAGCCCCTCGCGCACGGTAAGGCCGTGGCTTTTGATGGCAGATCGGCGGTCGGCACGGACGCAAACCTGCGGAAAGCGTGCGATTTCGTGTGCGAGTTCCTCGGCCTTTGCGCGCGCTCCTCCCTTTGGAGTCAGGTATTCGCATAGACCTATGGACATGCACTCTTCGGCCGGCACTTTGCGCCCTGTCAGGATAATCTCAAGCGCTCGACCCTGCCCTACGATGCGCGGCAGTCGAACGGTGCCTCCATCGATCAGCGGCACGCCCCATCTGCGGCAATAGACACCGAAATAGGATTCTTCGGCCATCACCCGAAAATCGCACCACAGACCCAACTCCATGCCGCCGGCGACGGCGGGACCTTCAATCGCTGCAATGACCGGCTTGTCCAATTCCAGGCGAGAAGGTCCAAGCGGACCGCGTGGAATTTCGCCGCCGTTGCCGCGCGGCCGGGCCGTCGCAATATCGAGTTCGCCAAGCGGATAGGCGGCATTGAGCGAGCTGACAAATTTGAGATCCCAGCCTGCACAGAAGGCACCGCCCGCGCCGTAAAATACCGCGACCGCGGCTTCCCTGTCGGCATCGAATTCGAGGAAGGCGGCGGTGAGCGCATCCGCGCTCTTGGGATCCATGGCGTTACGCGCTTCGGGCCGATCATGGATGATGGTCCAAACCGAGCCGTTTTTCTCGATCCTCACTGTCATGGGAGCCTCCTCGTTAATGACCGATATTTTTAACAGTGTTAAAAATTCTAACAGTGTTATATTAACCGTCAAGTGTGCTAATATTCGACCATGGCAAGGGAACAGAGAATCGGCCGGCAGAAGGCCGTAAGCGACCACAAGCGCGGCTTGATCATGGACGCAGCGCGGCAGGTGTTCGAGGCTGAAGGGTTAGACGGCGCTTCGCTGCGGGCGATCGCGACGACGGCCGGTTATACGCCCGCAGCACTCTATTTTCACTTTGCATCCAAGGAGGCGATATACGCGGAGGTTCTCCGGGAATCGCTGGCCGGCCTGGGCAAGGCCGTGGCTCGCGCCATCACGCGCGCCAAGACACCGGCGGAACGCCTCAAGGCTGCCGCAATGGCCTTCTTTCGATATTACGAAGACAATCCGAGAGACCTCGATCTCGGCTTTTATCTGTTTCGCGGTGGCATGAAGCCGCACGGTCTCGGCAAGGAGCGCGACGAAGTCCTCAATACGGCACTTGAACTGGCCTTGCAGCCGATATCCGATGCCGCCGAGGCCCTTGGCGCCGGCCGTGAGGAGGCGAGGCTCCTCATGGCGGACGTCTTTGCTCATGCAGCAGGCCTGTTGCTGTTGGCCCACACCCGGCGCATCCGCATGTTTGGTGCCTCAGCACCTCACCTCATGGAACGGTTTGTGGACGGGACGGTCCTGGCTCTGGCCGGAAGGAAAAAACGATAGCGGATTGCGCTCCCCGTCTTGGGGGTATTCCATGCTCACGGCGAGGCCTGACTTGCAAACCGTGTTCTGTGCCATCAACGTGTGAAGCGTGGACCTCTGTCGCCTCCCGGCTATGGAATGCATAAGGTACCGGCATGACCGCTCAGCGAGTGGAAGATTCGATGAATAGCCAGACCGCCCACGCTACGCCCCAATCAGCCATCCTCCTGCGTGAGATGAATGGCAGCGTCGCCGTCCTCACGCTCAATCGGCAGGAAGCCCGCAACAGTCTGTCGGAGGGGTTGATCGCAGAACTCGATGCTGCGCTCCGGGATTTTCACGACGATACAAGCGTGCGCGCGGTGGTCATCGCGGCCAATGGCCCGGCGTTCTGCGCGGGCCATGACATGAAGGAACTCACCGCCCGGCGCAGCGACGTCGACCGCGGGCGCGGCTATTTTGCCGAGATCATGACCGCGTGCAGCGCGATGATGCAGGCGATCGTGCACTTGCCCAAACCGGTGGTCGCCGCCGTCCAGGGCGTCGCAACCGCGGCCGGATGCCAACTGGTGGCAAGCTGCGATCTGGCGATCGCCTCGGAGGCTGCGACCTTCGCCACGCCCGGCGTCGATATCGGGCTGTTTTGTTCCACACCTATGGTGGCGCTGTCGCGCAACGTTCCGCGCAAGCAGGCAATGGAAATGCTGCTCACGGGCGAGCCGATTACGGCTGCCACGGCGCGGGATATCGGCCTCGTCAACCGTGTCGTGGCGGCGGGCGCCGAACGCGATGCGGCCATCGCGCTTGCCCAGAAGGTCGCGCACAAATCTGCCTATACGGTCAAGATCGGCAAGGCGGCCTTCTATCGCCAGGCCGAAATGAGCCTTGCGGGGGCCTATCGTTATGCGGCAGAGGTGATGACCGAAAACATGATGGCCCGCGACGCCGAGGAAGGCATCGGTGCCTTCATCGAGAAACGCGAGCCGAAATGGCAGGACAAATAAGGATACCTCATCGCCGAGGAGCGCGTGCTCCGCGTGCGTCCCGAAGGATGAGTCCTGATGGTCGGAAGACGGCGCAAGATCGTCTTTTCACCATGAGGGACGCAGGACCCTTCCAATGAACCACGACGCCTACGACGACAATTACATCCGCGCGATTCTCAATGGCGTGAAATCCATTGCGATGGTCGGGGCCTCGCCTGTGAATGTGCGGCCGAGTTATTTTGCGTTCAAATATCTTGCGCAGCGCGGCTACGACATGATTCCAGTCAATCCCGGCCATGTCGGCAAGAGCCTGCTTGGAAAACCCTTCGTGGCATCACTGTCCGACATCGACCGCCCCGTCGACATGGTCGACATCTTTCGCAATTCAAGCCACGTCTTGCCGGTGGTCGATGAAGCCTTGAAGATGAATCCGTTACCCAAGGTGATCTGGATGCAGCTTGGCGCGCGCGACGACGTGGCGGCCGAAAGGGCGGAAGCCGCCGGTCTGACGGTCGTGATGAACCGCTGCCCGAAAATTGAGTACGGCCGGCTGTCCTCCGAGATTTCCTGGATGGGCGTCAATTCACGAACGCTGAGTTCGAAGCGCGCGCCGATGCCAACACAGGGCATGCGGCTTTCGCTGAGCCGCACCAGCGTTGGCGGCGGCCAAACCACCGCATCCGATCGGGCAGCGAAGAACAGGAACGACCCCGCCTGACGCAACTGTGAGACGATTTTTTCGCGCGTGACGCCGAGCGAAGTCGGGCCGTCCCAAAAAACCAATAGAGCGCAAACCCGCCTTGACGGAGAACGTCGCGAACATCAGCATGGCGCCACGTTCGCAGACCAAGGCAGAACAGGAAGAAAGTATGACCGATCGCCCCCCCGGCTTTTCCACCCTCGCCGTCCACGCTGGCGCGCAGCCCGACCCCACCACCGGCGCGCGTGCGACTCCGATCTATCAAACCACTTCCTTCGTGTTCAACGATGCCGATCATGCCGCTTCGCTGTTCGGACTGCAGGCGTTCGGAAATATTTATACAAGGATCGGAAATCCGACTCAGGCCGTGCTGGAGGAGCGTGTCGCCGCTCTCGAAGGCGGCACGGCGGCGCTGGCGACGGCTTCCGGCCACGCCGCGCAGGTCGTGGTTTTTCAGATGCTGCTCAATCCAGGCGACGAGTTCATCGCAGCGCGCAAGCTCTACGGCGGCTCGATCAACCAATTCACACACGCCTTCAAGAGTTTTGGGTGGAACGTGGTGTGGGCGGACCCCGACGATATCGGCAGCTTCGAACGCGCGGTCACGCCGCACACCAAGGCGATCTTCATCGAGTCGATTGCAAACCCCGGCGGTACCATCACCGACATCGAAGCCATCGCAGCGGTGGCCCGCAAGGCCGGCGTTCCCCTGATCGTCGACAATACGTTGGCGACGCCCTACCTGATCCGCCCGATCGAACACGGCGCCGACATCGTCGTGCACTCGCTGACCAAATTCCTTGGCGGCCATGGCAACTCGATCGGCGGCATCATCGTCGATGCCGGGACCTTCGACTGGTCGAAGGACAACAAATATCCGATGCTGAGCGAGCCGCGACCCGAGTATCACGGCATCAAGATCCAGGAGACCTTCGGCAATTTCGCGTTTGCGATTGCCTGCCGCGTGCTTGGCCTGCGCGACCTTGGTCCCGCGATCTCGCCATTCAATGCATTTCTCATTCTCACCGGTATCGAAACCTTGCCGCTCCGCATGCAAAAGCATTGCGAAAACGCCAAAGCGATCGCGGAATGGCTATCGGCACATCCAGCGGTAGCGTCCGTCAATTACGCCGGATTGTTGGGCGACAAATACAACAACCTCGCGCGCAAATATGCGCCAAAGGGCGCAGGCGCGGTGTTCACCTTCAGCCTCAAGGGAGGCTACGATGCCGGCGTCAACCTGGTGTCGAACCTGAAACTGTTTTCGCACCTGGCCAATGTCGGCGATACCCGCTCGCTCGTGATTCACCCGGCCTCGACCACCCACAGCCAGCTCGACGATGCCGCCAAGATCAAATCCGGCGCTGCCCCCGACGTGGTGCGACTTTCAATCGGGATCGAAGACAAGGAGGACTTGATCGCCGATCTCGATCAGGCGTTGAGCGCCTGAGAGGCTCACAAGCATCACCACAACGAGGAGCGTGGCGGTACGATTTGACGACCGCCAGCACACAATCTTTGCTCAAACCCGAAATTTCGAAGCTCTCGTTAACACTCGTCTCTGCATAAAGTGGCATTAAATCAACCGGTGATTCGGAGCGGAACCATGTTGCGCTGGATGATGCCATTTGCCGCCGCGATTTTTGCGGTTGGCTCGGTCGCCGCCGCCGACCTGCCGCGATCCAGAGCCCCGGTTTATGGCAAGGCGCCGCCTGCTCATGGCCGCCAAGCCTACGTCGAACGGGAATCCGACCTGCTCTTCACGCCCGATGAAAGGTTTCCCTACATTCAAATTCCACCCCATACGCCGATACTTCCGGGGTCGATGACACTTCCTGGCTATTATGGATCCAGCCATTCTTACGAGTACCACCCCTATTATGGCGGTCCCAATCTCAGCTATTGGTATCGTCTGCCCTACGCCTGCGGCGTCTACGGATATTGCTAGGGGTTTCGCGGAGCAGATCGCGTCGAATGATCTCGCTCAGCCGGTTTGCGCAACGGGCTCGACGATCTTTTGCGGCGTCTGCGCCGGTCGCCGTCCGGCCAGTCGTTCGACCTGGAAGACTGCAAGCGTCAGAACGGCGATCGCGACGGCCTGATGGGCGAGCGCAAGGATCATCGGAACCTGATTGAGCAGCGTGAGAATACCGAGCATAGCCTGCAACGTGACAATTCCTGCGAGTAGCAAAGCGCCGTTGATGACCAATCTGCCGCTCCGCGAGCGGACCGCATCCAAGGCGTGCAGGACCGCTGTCGCGAACAACGCATAGGCAACCATGCGGTGCTCAAACTGAACCGTCAGCGTATTTTCAAACAGGTTGCGCCACCACGGCGTATCGAAGAAGAGGCTCGCCGCGGAGGGTATCAAGGCCCCGTCGATCGCCGGCCAGGTATTGTAGATCAGGCCTGCGCGCAGCCCCGCAACCAGCGCGCCCAGATAAAGCTGGACGAACGTCAGCGTCAGCAAGGTCACCGCCGCAATTTTCAGCCGAGGCGGCGCCGCCGATTGCGCCCGATCTTCGAGCCGGCGCAGGGTCCAGACAATGCCGGCGAAAATCAGGAGCGCCAGCACCAGATGGGTGGCGAGACGATATTGCGAGACCTCGACCCGCTGCGAAAGACCCGATGCCACCATCCACCAGCCGACCGCGCCCTGCACTGCGCCGAGAGCGAAAATCAGCCACAACCGCCGCCGTAGTTCAGCGCTCAGTGCGCCGCGCCACAGGAACCAGAGAAACGGCAGTAGATAGGCCACGCCGATCACGCGTCCAAGCAGCCTGTGGCTCCATTCCCACCAGAAAATCGTCTTGAATTCGTCGAGACTCATGCCGACGTTGAGCTGGCGATATTGCGGAATGGTCTTGTAGGCGTCGAAGGCCTGCGTCCACTGTTCCTGGTTCTGCGGCGGCAATGCACCTGTCACCGGCTTCCATTCCACGATCGAAAGCCCCGACTCGGTCAAACGCGTGGCGCCGCCAACCAGCACCATGATCGCGATCAATGCGGCGATCGAAAGAAGCCACGCGCGAACGAGGCCATCCTGTGAGATTTGATTGGCTGCAATACCGGTCATCGATGCCGCGCTTGATTGAATTCGCGCGCACCTTATAGTCCGCCCCTTCCCGCGCGCAAGGCGCGCATCGGCAGCCAGTTTGCATATTTCGGTCATGAAAATACGCACCCGCAAGTTCTTTGGAACCATCGCGCTGTTGGTGCTGGTCGTGGTGTGGTCGCTGGTGGGAATGACGATCGCGCAGACACCATGGCTTGGAGAATCCAGGCTGTTGCAGGCGGTCTTCTATGTCGTCGCCGGAATCGGGTGGGTTCTCCCAGCCATGCCAATCATTAGCTGGATGTCGCGGCCGGACGCCTGAGCTTCCTTGCCTCGCGCCCGCTTCATCCCTGGGAGAAGGCGCTACCGGACAGGATCACGCGCATGGCGCGCAGCGAGCGCTGCCGGCCATCCCACGCGATACGCGGGAGCGCATGCAGACTGGTCCGGCCTTCGGCTTCAATGACACCCGGGATTGTCGACACCGCGCTGACGAAACCGGCCTCCTCCGCCATCACGGCATGTTTGCGCCGCCACGAGGCGCGATCGCCAAACGGATAGGCGAAATGCCTGACGTCGCGTCGGAACGCGGCCTCGGCGACCGCCCTGCCCATCGTCATCTCGCGCAACGCGGTTGCGTCCCTCAAGTTCGACAGGACCGGATAGTTCACGGTGGCGCTTCCGAGCGTGACCAACGGGTCGGCCGCCAACGTCGCCAGATCGCTCCAGTCAAGCGATGCCTCGCGCGTCACCGCCGCAAGATCGACCGCGTAACGCGTGCAGAGATCCTTGATCGCAGCGGAAAGATCCGAAGGCGCGAGCGAATGCATCCATTGAAACAGCAGTTCGTAGAGTTGATATTTTTCGGTCGTGCCTGGCACATCGAAATGCCGTTCCTCGCGACCCATCACGAGACTGATGCGATGCTCGCGTGCGATAACGTGTTCAAGGGCGAGCCACCAGGCCTCACCGATCCCATCCGGGAACGCCGTCGGCACGTACAGGGTGAAGGGAACGCCGTGCCGTGACAGTACCGGATACGCCGACGACATGATGTCTTTGTAGCCCCCATCGAACGTCAGACACACAAATCGTCGCGGCGAGGCCAAAGTGTCGGCTCTGCGGCAAACCTCGTCCATCGAAACGATGTCGAATTTCCAGCGTTTCAAGGCGCGGATCGTTCGGTCGAGAAACCGGGGCGTGATTTCGTGAGATTTCAGTGGTTGAAAACGCGCCGCACGACGCGGGCGAACGCGCTCGAACCGCAGGATGACGCCGGCACCGCGCCGCTGCAACCATGCACGACCGCTGAGATAAGCGAGTTCCAGTTTCAGGTTTGTCAGCAATCTGGTGTCGGACGACAACGTTTCGCCTCTCAGCGCGTATGAATTCCGGCTGGGTAAGTAACACGCGCAGCTTTTAGTCAGCAGCCTTTCTTGTCGCCAAGCCGATTTCACTTGTCCGAAAGGCGCCGGCTGTGGCCGATTGCCCTCGCCGCGGCCGGATTGTCATTACTCTTTGTTGACATTTATTTGCAAAGGTTACCGAAGGTGAAAAGTGTAGATAATTTCCTTTAGACAGGTTTTGCGATGACCATGGCTGCCGCGATCGAGAGCCGGACGGCAGATGCGCCAGCGTGGTCGAAAAAAAGCCGCATCGCCCGGGTCGATTTTCTCGATGATCTTGGCCAGGCCGAACCGATCTGGCGCAGTCTCGAAGATTCCCGACATTTCTCCACGCCATATCAGCGGTTCGACTTCCTTCGTCCCTGGCAGCAACAGGTAGGAGCCCGCGAAGGCCTGCGCCCATTCATCGTCATAGCTTATGACCGCGAACGCCAACCGCTGCTGCTGCTTCCCCTCGCGCTCAGCCAGACCCGGGGTATTCGCGTCGCAGGTTTCATGGGCGGCAAGCATGCCACCTTCAACATGGCGCTTTGGAATCGAGATTTTTCCGGAGGGACCACCCATGCCGATCTTCATGCGTTGATATCGGCGATACGCGAACGCTCCCAGGCCGATGTTCTGGCGCTCCACCAGCAGCCGCTAAGGTGGCAGGAACAGCCGAACCCGATGGCGCTACTGCCGCGCCAGATCTCGGTCAACGACTGTCCACTGATGACGCTCGCCCCGGGAGGATCTCCCACGGCGCGCGTCAGCCAATCCTTGCGTCGCCGCCTAAAGGGCAAGGAACGCAAGCTGATGGGGTTGCCGGGCTATCGATATCATGCCGCAACCGATGACGCCGAGATCGAGCGACTGCTCGACGCATTCTTCCGGATCAAGCCGCAACGGATGGCCGAGCAAAAACTACCCAATGTTTTCGCCGACCCCGGCACCGAAAATTTCATTCGTGACGCCTGCATGAAGCGCCTCGCAAATGGCAGCCGCGTTATCGACATGCACGCACTTGAATGCGACAGCGAAGTCATCGCCATCTTCGCCGGCGTCGCCGACGGCCACCGCTTCTCGATGATGTTCAACACTTATACGGTATCGGGAAATTCGCGTTACAGCCCGGGCCTGATCCTGATACGCCACATCATCGATCATTACGCCGAGCGCGGATATCGTGCACTCGATCTCGGGGTTGGATCGGATAGCTACAAACGGCTATTCTGTAAAGGCAGTGAGCCCATCTTCGATTGCTTTATCCCGCTCAGCGTGCGCGGCACGGTCGCCGCCGCCGCAATGTCAGGACTCACTCGCGCCAAATATTTGGTAAAACATAGCCCAGCGCTCCTGCATGCGGCGCAGATGCTGCGGCACGGATTTCGTTAGCGCAAGATTCCCGGACGAATTGACCAGGTTCAAGCCGCCACCACGCACGGGCCGGGATCGACGGCATCGGTGGGTGACACCGGCTTGCTCAGCATCGTCACTTCGCTGAAGCCGACGCTCTTGAGCTGTTCGCACATGAGGTCGCGGGCATCGGCGGCCATCGAGGCGTCCGGGACCACCACCGCGCGCGCCTCGGCGGTTAGCAGCTCCGCGGGCAGATCGGACGCGGTACCGGCGTCCAGCAAAACATGGTCATAGACCCGCAACAGTGCATCGATTGCCAGGCCAAGCCGCGGCGATTGCAGCAGGGCACGGTCAGAGCCGGGCCGCCCCGAGCTTACGAGGTGGACCCGCGAAAGCCGATCCTTGGTGATGACTTGCGCGAACGATGCTTCGCCCAGCATCAGTTCAGCCAGTCCCGGCGCGTTCGGATCGACCGATATCGACGAGACGGTTGGCGACGACGACGCCAGATCGACGACAACGACCTTCGCGTTGCGCGCGATCAGGCGTGCAATCGTCAAAGCCGTCAACGTGATGCTTTCACCCGCAGCCGTGCCGAGCACCGTGATCTTGCGCGCACCCGCACCGGCGTCGCGCAAATTCTCGGAGAGACGTTCGATTTCGGTGGGCTCGGGCACGAGCTCCGGTGCGGACGTGCATGGGAGAGGTTCGACCGCATGCGCTGGCTCGGAGATTCGGGTTCGGGTTCGGCGACGGTGACGGCGGTCGCAGGCAGGTGGACCGGCACCGACGCCGGGACAAGGGCCGCGATCGCGCGGGGCACGGTCATGCGCAGCAATTCGCCGGTCACGATTGCACCGGCGGACAGCATCAGGGTCGCTAATGTCGCGATCAGCACGATCGGCAGCTTCTTCGGATAGGCCGGGCTGTTGGACACACTGGCGCGAGAAATGATCCGGCCATCCGCCGGCGCCGCTTCGATGTTCTCGCGGGTGTTGGCCTCGCGATATTTCGCGAGATAGGATTCCAGAAGATCGCGCTGCGCCTTGGCTTCGCGTTCCAACGCCCGAAGCTGCACGTCCTGGCCGTTGCTCGAACTCGCCTGCTTCTTCAACTGCTCGAGACTTGCGCTCAATGAATCGACCCTGCCGCTGGCAATACGCGCATCGTTGTCCAGCGAACGCGAGATCTTGCTTGCCTCGTCGCGAAGCTGATGGTCGAGGTCGCCAAGCTGTGCCTTCAGTTCCTTGATACGCGGATGGCCATCAAGCAAGGTCGACGACTGCTCGGCCAGTTGCGCGCGCAGCGTCACGCGCTGCTCGGTCAGCCGGCGGATCAATTCGGAATTGAGCACTTCGGAAGCTTCGATCGGCTTGCCACTCTGAAGCATTTCGCGGATCAGCCGCGCTTTCGATTCCGCGTCGGACTTCAACCCACGGGCATTGTTCAACTGCGTGTTGAACTCGCCCATCTGCTGGTTGGAGAGCGTGGTATTGTTGGTGCCGATAAACAGGCTCGACTTCGAGCGAAAATCCTCGACGCGGGATTCCGCATCGGCAACCCGCTTGCGCAGATCGTCGATTTCGCCTGACAACCATTGGCTGGCCGACTTGGCCTGATCCCGCCGCGCGGCTTGCTGCAATACCAGATAACCATCGGCGATCGAATTGGCGACGCGCGCAGCGAGTTCGGGGTCGCGCGACTGGAATTCGATGACGACCACGCGCGATTTGTCGACTGCGTAGGCGGTGAAGCGATCGTAATAGGCGTCGAGCACACGCTCTTCGGGAGTTAACGAAACCGGATCGCGGCCGATCCCGACCAGGGCGAGCAGCGATTTAACGGGTGAAAGGCCTCGCAGAACCGGATCGAATTCCGGCAATTCCGCAAGCTTGTTCTTCTTGATGATCTCGCCCGCGAGATCGCGCGACAGCAGAAGCTGGACCTGACTGGTCACGGCCTCTGGATCGAGCGCGTTTCGGTCGTCGTTGCGCTCTCCATTGGGGCGCAGGAAGACGTTTTCCCGCCCATCGATGAGAATGCGCACTTCCGATTTATATCGCGGGGTGACCATATTGACGGCGGCAACCGAGAGCACGGCAGCGAGCAACGTCGGGATAATGATCCAGCCGCGCTTGCGCGCCAGGGCCTGACCGATCGCCCGCAAATCCAAATCACCAGGCTCGGACGCGGGGAGCGGCTTGTAGGTCACTGGCGCAGGCTCGGAGACGACCTTCTGGACCACCGCCTCATCCCTGCTCCGGACGCCAGAACGCCAACCGCATTGCAAACTCCCGCCGACGCCACGATTCTAATTCACCCGCCGTGATTACACTCCATTAAGGTTGCGGCTGAGTTAATTTCGATGGTTTTGCTGATGGCTGGAGCCTCGCCGTCCTGCACGGTTATGCTTTGTTAACCATGAAAGCCCTTAATCGGAATCAATAAATCCCAGTGGGTTGCCCGATGCGAGGCGTACGCGCCGAAATGGTTTCTCTGCTCGCCGCGCTCGCGTTGTCGGGCAGCATGCAGGCGACGGCTCCCGTTGCCACCGCGCAGTCGCGGAGCGAGCTCGACGCCATGGCCTATGGCCATGCCGACAGTTCCGGCTCACATCGCGCCGTCATGCCGCTCGGCCCCGGCGACACCATCCTCGTCGGCGAACGCTGGTTCTAAGCATGTCCACGACACCAGACCAGCCGCTTCGTATTTTGCACGCGGTGCGCGCGCCGGTTGGCGGAATTTTCCGTCACATCCTGGATCTTGCCAATGGACAGGCCGATCGCGGCCACCATGTCGGCATTATTGCCGACAGTCTCACCGGTGGCGCCCGCGCGGAGGCAGCCTTGTCCGAGATCGCGCCCCGTCTCAAACTTGGCGTACGACGTGTCGCCATTCATCGCCAACCCCATCCCACCGACATCCTGGTATGGGCCCATTTCATGTACCTGATCTGGCGTCTCAAGCCGGACGTCATACATGGACACGGCGCGAAGGCCGGCGCCTTCATCCGCATGAAAGGCCGTTCAAGAGACTCCATTCGTATCTACACCCCGCATGGCGGCTCGCTGCATTACCCGTTGCACACGTGGAAGGGCGCGTTCTACAGTCGTCTCGAACGCGCTCTGATGAACAATACGGATCTGTTCCTGTTTGAAAGCGCATTCGCCCGCAACACCTATCAACGCACGATCGGCACGCCGACCAGGGGGCTTGTGCGCTGCGTGTTCAACGGCGTGACCACCGAGGAGTTCGACCCCGTCGTTCTGGCGTCTGACGCCACCGATGTAGTCTATGTCGGCGAATTCAGGCACATCAAGGGCGCGGACCTACTGATCGACGCGGTGGCACGCCTGCGTGCGGACGGCAGGTCGGTCACGTTGACGCTTGCCGGTGATGGCGAAGAGATCGGTTCTCTCAAGGCACAAGTCGAGATGCACGGCCTTGGCGGAGCCGTACGTTTCATCGGCCACGTGAAGGCGCGTTTCGGCTTTTCCAAAGGCAAACTGCTGGTCGTTCCATCGCGCGGCGACTCGATGCCGTATGTCGTGATCGAAGCCGCCGCCGCAGCAGCTCCGATGATTGCAGCCAATGTTGGCGGCATTCCCGAGATATTCGGCGAGCATGCTGACGCTTTGTTTGCGCCCAACTCGGTCGGCGCAATGGCTGACGCGATCAAGAGCGCGCTCGACGATCCCGCCGCGGCAACGGCGCGGGCCAAAACCCTTCGCGAAAGGATTTTCATGCATTTTTCGCAAAAGGCGATGGTCGAGGGAGTTTTGGCCGGTTACCGCGAGGCGTTTGCGGACCATTAACCGTCATTTACCAACGATAACTGTTTCTTCCGATTTGTCCTCTAATCCGTGAGGCAGGAATTCCGCCTCGGCGCGCGCATGCCCAAATGCCTGCGCAAGAACGGACTCGACGACAGTGGAACCGGTTAACGCACACCCGATGTTAGATATGGCTGAAGCGGCCTCGGCTGCCACCACCGCAGGATGGTATCCGATCGAACGGCGCCGCCGCTTGTCGGGGGCTGCACTTGCCGTGACCAGTCGGAAGGTGCGCCCGGCCTACTCGTCGATCGTGATAACGGGTGCTGTTCGTCTCGCGGATTTTGCGTTGCTGAGTTTCATCGGCGTCGCGCTCTATCTCGGATACATGGTTCCCCACACCGGATTTCACTGGGATTATGTCACGGCGATCTTCGGCATGACCCTGACCGCCGTGATCTGCTTCCAGGCCGCCGATATCTACGACGTCCAGATCTTCCGCGGTCAGCTCCGCCAGATGACACGGATGATCTCATCCTGGGCGTTCGTATTCCTGTTGTTCATCGGTGCGTCGTTCCTGGCAAAACTTGGCAGCGAAATATCGCGGCTCTGGCTTTCGGCGTTCTTCTTCTTGGGCCTCGCGGCGCTGGTTGCCGGACGCCTGTTCCTGCGCTCGTTGGTCCGACGCTGGGCGCGCCAAGGCCGGCTCGACCGCCGCACTGTCGTGGTCGGCTCGGATCAGAGCGGCGAAGGACTGATCGAAGCGCTCAAGGTTCAGGAAGATTCCGATATCGACATCCTCGGCGTGTTCGACGACCGCAATGACAATCGAGCCCTTGATTCCTGCGCCGGCAGCCCAAAGCTCGGCAAGGTCGACGATATCGTCGAATTCGCACGACGCACCCGCGTCGACCTCGTGCTGTTCGCCCTGCCGATTTCGGCGGAAACGCGAATCCTCGAAATGCTGAAGAAGCTGTGGGTGCTGCCGGTGGACATCAGGCTTTCCGCCCACACCAACAAGTTACGCTTCCGTCCCCGCTCCTACTCCTATCTCGGCAAGGTTCCGACACTCGACGTGTTCGAGGCGCCGATCACTGACTGGGATCTGGTGATGAAGTGGATGTTCGATCACTTCGTCGGCGGCATCATTCTGCTTTTGGTCGCGCCCGTCATGGCGTTTATCGCACTCGCCGTCAAGCTCGACAGCCCGGGACCCGTGCTGTTCCGCCAGAAGCGTTTCGGGTTCAACAACGAGCGTATCGACGTCTTCAAGTTCCGCTCCCTGTACCACGATCAAGCCGATCCGACGGCCGCCAAAGTCGTGACCAGGAATGACAGCCGCGTCACACGCGTCGGTCGCTTCATACGAAAGACCAGCCTCGACGAACTGCCGCAATTGTTCAATGTCGTGTTCAAGAGCAATCTATCATTGATCGGTCCCCGCCCGCACGCGGTGCAGGGAAAATTGCAGAGCCGGCTGTTCGACGAGGCTGTGGACGGTTATTTCGCGCGTCACCGCGTCAAGCCCGGCATTACCGGCTGGGCGCAGATCAACGGCTGGCGCGGCGAGATCGATAATGAAGAGAAAATCCAAAAGCGCGTTGAATTCGATCTCTATTACATCGAGAACTGGTCGGTGCTCTTCGATCTCTACATTCTCCTCAAGACGCCGCTGGCGCTCATGACGAGGAGCGAGAACGCCTATTGATCACGGCCCCGGGGAAATCCGGCAGGATCATGTCGAGAGCAAAAAGGCCCTGAGCTGTCTGCCCGGGAGTTGCGTGTGGGTTGCGTGAGTTGAGTGTCTCCATGGCGTATGCAGCGACGGCCGGCGGTTTCCCTTCATCGGCGATATCGCCGCCGCGCGTACTGGCGCTGCAACGCGTCCTGGTTTGGCTGGTCGCCGCCAGCATCGCGATCGTATTCATCGAGCCGAGCCCCTATGAGCTGGTGACGGTGACGGCGGCAATTATCTTCTTCGCCACCGGCCTACGGCTGCGGCTCGTTTTCATGCCGCTCATGGTGCTGCTGTTTTTCATCAATATCGGATATTGCATCGGCGCCATTCCGTTCATGGATAAGCCCGAGATCGTCAACTGGATCGCGACATCGTGGTACATGGCGGCCACGGTCATGTTCTTTGCCATGGTCCTTTCCGAAGATACCGCCGCCCGGCTCGACATGCTTCGCCGTGGCCTGATCGCAGGCGCGTTGATCGCCGCGATCTCGGCCATTGCGGGCTACTTCAATCTCATTCCCGGAGGACACGACCTGCTGACGCTGTACGAGCGCGCACGCGGTACTTTCAAGGATCCGAACGTGCTCGGCGCGTTCCTGATCCTTCCCGCGCTGTTTGCCCTGCAAAGCGTCGTCTCGGACGATTTGCGAAAATCGTTCCGGAACGCGATTGCGCTGGGCATCCTCGCGTTCGCGATCCTGCTCGCGTTCTCGCGGGCGGCCTGGGGCGGACTTGCAATGACCTCGGCCTTCATGCTCGCGCTGATGGTCCTGACAAGCCGGACGCCTGGGCAACGCTCGCGGATCGTGGTGATGTCGGTCGTCGCGGCCGTGATCCTGGTGATGCTGGTCGCCATCCTTCTGTCGTTCGACTCGATCAGCGAAATGTTCAAGCAACGCGCGAGCTTCGACCAAAGCTATGACGAGGGCCGCTTCGGCCGTTTCGGGCGGCATATCCTCGGCGCCGACATGGCGCTCGACCTGCCGTTCGGCATCGGTCCGCTGCAGTTCCATAATTACTTTCCCGAGGACACCCACAACTCCTATCTCAACGCCTTCATGTCGGGCGGCTGGCTCGCCGGCGTCTGCTATCCGGCGCTGGTGTTGGTGACGGTCATCCTAGGCTTCCGCTACGTTCTGACGCCTGTGCCCTGGCAACCTGCCTATCTGGCGATATTCGCCGCGTTCCTCGGCACTGTCGGCGAGGGCTTCATCATCGATACCGACCATTGGCGCCATTTCTGGATGATGCTCGGCGCGATGTGGGGCATGTTCGCCGCCGCGCACCGCTACAAGGCCGCCGCAGCCCCGGCGATTACGGCTTCGCCGCAGACTTCTTAGCCCCGGCGCGCTTTTCCTGCGGCGCTGCCATCATCGCCTTCAGTTGCTCCGTCGCCACGAGCATGGTCTTGTAACCCTGCATCATGAAACGCAGTAGCAGCCGTAGCTCGGCGTCCGAATAAGCCTCCCAGTCCTTCAGGATGGCGCGCTGCATGTGCTCATAAAACCTTCCGATCTTCGCAACATTCTCCGGAATGGTCACGATGAACACCTTGCGGCGATCATTATCGTCGCGCTCGCGCCGCACGAACCCTGCTTTCTCGAGCCGGTCGACCACGCCAGTGATGGCGCCCGTGGTCAAACCGGTCACCTCGGCGAGCCTTCCCGCCGTCACGCGGCCTTCCAGATTTAGGAAATCGAGGCATTCGAGGTCGGAACTCGAAATCCCGGCGCGATCGGCCACCGCCTGGGAAAACACGGCGCCCTGCCCAGACGACCGTCGCGCCGCGTGTTCCAGTTCCTCAACCAGAGCTGCTCGCGCCTTCGCCCTTGACAAAGTTGGCTTCATATCTTAGTCCGATGATATCTTAGTAAGTAAGATAATTACTAGGTGTGCTTTCCTACCACCTTCGCTACACCGGGAGCAAGACATGACGAAGCGACCACGCAAAGCCCTTATCATCGGTGCCGGCATCGCTGGCCCGGTCATTGCCATCTTCCTCAAGAAGGCCGGCATCGATGCGCAGCTGTTTGAGGCCTGGCCCTACTCGGCCGGCATTGGCGGTGGCCTGCAAATTGCGCCGAACGGCATGCATGTGCTGGCCGAAATCGGACTTGCCGACGAGCTGATCCGCTACGGATCCGTTGCCGAATCCTTCGATTTTTATTCGCGGAGCGGCGCCCGTCTTGGCTCGATTAACCGGAATATGAAGCAACGCTTCGGCCAACCCGCAGTGAACATGCGCCGCGCCAAGCTCAACGAAGTGATCATAAACAAGGCATGGTGCGCCGACGTTGAGCTCACCTTCGAGAAGCGGCTCGTGCGCATCGAGGATCGCATCGGTCAACCCGTTGCCGCGCATTTTGCCGACGGCACCAGCGCCGAAGGTGATTTTCTGATCGGAGCTGACGGCGTGCATTCGGCGGTCCGCGCGCATGTCATTCCCAATGGCCCCCAGCCCTTCGATACAGGCCTGATCGACTTTGGAGGGTTTTTACCAAGGTCGCTGCTTGAACTCCGATCGGACAACGCGTGGAGACGACATTTGGTCAGAGCGGGTTTTTCGGCTGCGGGCTCTGCAGTCCAGACCCGCGGGACGGCGTGATGTGGTGGAGTACCCAGCCCGCCCAGGGCACCGATGTGGCGACGTTCCGTGCCATGAGTCTGGATGAAATCAAACGGCATTTGCTCAAGTTCCATGCGGGCTGGCATGACCCGATCCCCCGGCTGCTGGAGGCCGCCGAAAACATCACGGTTACCGCAACGCTTGACGTGGCAACCTTGCCGACGTGGTGGCGTGGACGCGTGCTTTTGATCGGCGATGCCGCGCACGCCACCAGTCCGCATGCCGGTCAGGGTGCTTCACTTGCGCTGGAGGACGCGATGCGGCTCGGCCAGCTCATGCGGGATGGACAGGAACTCGACGTGACATTCCAAACTTTCGAAAACGAACGCCGTCCGCGCGCGGAACGTATCGTGGCCTTCGCTCGCCGCAACGGCAATCAAAAGGGCGAGTTCAGCCCGCTGGGCGCGTGGTTCCGCGATCAGATGCTGAGACTCCTGATCCGAGCCAATGCGCGGGGGATGAATTGGATGTATGGCTACGATCCCCGAACAGTGGAATCTACGTCTCAACGTAATTTCCAAGGTACGACGGTCAGTACGCCGGGCTGTTTCAGGTGGCTCAAAGCACTTAGATGCCCGGATGCAAGATCGACGACATGAATGAAGTCGCGGATTCCCGTGCCATCCGAAGTATCATAGTCGTTTCCCCAAATGTGTAGCTTTTCACGCTTTCCGATTGCCACTTGCGCCACAAACGGCAACAGGTTGTTCGGAACGCCCAAAGGGTCTTCACCGATGAGCCCGCTTTCATGCGCGCCAACCGGATTGAAGTAGCGCAGAATACCAATCCGCCAATCGCTCGTCGGACCTATAAAGATCCTTTAGTATTTCTTCGATGAAGAGCTTTGTGCGGCCGTACGGATTTGTCGGTCCGACGGGATGCTTCTCGTCCAGCGGCAGGTACGACGGGAGTACCGTGAACAGTCGCGGACGAACTAAAGACGGAGCGCTTCACGCTTGCTCTCGTCATGGCGGACACCGCCGCATCGTTCCCACGACGTTGTTCTCGTGATAGGTCATCGGCTCGACGTTCGATTCGCCTACCGCCTTTAACCCCGCGAGGTGGATAACCGCGGTCACTCCGTGAGCACCAGTATCTGGTATATCGCCTCTTCATTGCGACGTCGGGATGTCGAAAGACGGCGATCATCCGCAGATGGTTTGCTACACGTTCGAGAGACACTTCGCTGCTGTTCGAGAGGTTGTCGACTAGCGACGACATCAGCCCAGCGTCAAGTAACGCGACGGGACATCGGGACCCAATGTCACCGGCGCCACCGGTCATAAGATCATGTCGGAGCTTTCCGTTCGGTACTTGCGCGGTGATGACTGAGCCTACCAGAACCCGCGATATTCAGACAACTTAGCTTGTGGTGAGGTGGCGGCGTCCGGTGCCCGACCATCTCTCGGCGCTCCTGACCCAGGTCAAGCGGAATTTGCGATGAACGCTGACCGAATTTGCATCCGTGATGACGTCCATGTGCTTGATATCGACGCTCATGTGAGGGCACTTAGGTATCTATCGACGAGGGGTTACAAGGTGTTGAAGTAATGGGAATGGCTGAGCGCATAACGCAAATCAATCCAAATTGAACTGGCACCGAGACGGCTTGGCAATCCCGCGGCTTGATTGGCGCTCGTCAACCAGCGCGAATCCTGCTCGGATGGAAACCAAAACCATCCGCATCTCAGATCCACGATGCATGGAAATGGACCACGCGTTAACCATAGCGCTGTGATTCAACAGCAGCGAATGGATTGAAGCATCAGTGAACCTCGAAGGCGGGAGCGCAGCTGGCTTCGATCCTGTGCTACACAAGGTCGCGTGCGGCTGGCTCAGGCCCAGTCGACAGCTTCAGTGTAATTCCGCTCAAGAAACACGGGACGCGAGCCCGGCCTATTTGCCGAGCCGCGCTGTTCCGTTGCGTATCAGGCGGCCAATATTGGGAGCCTTCACGCGATTTGCGGGTGGACTGATCAACTCTGGTCGTACCAATCCCTCGATCTGCTTGAGGTCGGAAACAATTGGGAGCGAATCCGGAAATTGCTCGCTTGTATTGCAGCCGTCATTTATGGTTCGCACCTGTGAACCGTGGTTCATCCCCCAAATTGCTGCTTGGGTCCGGTTCTGGACCCTGATCTTGCGAAGGATCGCCTTGACGTGAACCTTCACGGTCGCTCCCGCGATATCGATTTTGCGCGCGATGCACTTGTTAGAATCGCCCGCGATCAGGCATTGCATGATTGATTTTTCCCGGGGGGACAGTTGTTGCGTAATGCTGCGTTCCGCCGTGAAGGTTGATCGCCCCGATCATTGTCGTTGCGTGGCTCCGCCTTGGCGGAAGTGGTCGCTTTCTGATAGCGGAGAATGGACGACATGAATGCCGGCGGGAAGATCGTTTCACCCATCATCACCAGTTCAATGGATTTGACGAATACATCGCACGTCATGACGTCGATGAAGTAGCCGCTGGCTCCCGCCCGAAATGCCGAAACCATCTCGTCGAGCCGATAGTGATCGGCCACGACCGCAATGCGTGCTTTCGGATGCCGCTCCCGCAAGAGCTCGATTTGTTCAACCGCGGTTTCGAAATCATCGCCCGCATGAACTATGAGAACCAGCGATGGGTTGCGATTGGAGTTTGTGCGGCGACAAATCATCAGCGCATGACACCGACGCGAGGGTACGAAAATTTGCCGCGCTTAGAATTCTAGCAATTCCCTCTCTGATTAGAACGCTTTTCCCAACAATGAACGTTGCAAAAGATTGCCGCCTCGCCATTTTTACTCTCCCAGCCATCTACGCAATTGGACAATATCAACACTTCTGAAGTCACGGTAATTTGGGGCCTTGAATTAGCGCTTTTTCGATCGATCGAGCCTTCTGCTCGGTCGTCTTGTTTCTGGAATCTGGCAGCTTGAGTAGGGTAGGATTTGTTCTCCTTTCACGAAGTCGAGTTGGTAGATTTAGAGGGCTCAAAATTAATAAGCGTTTTTGAATGTTAAATTCAAATTGCCGCTATCCCTATATACCTTTGGTTATACGCCCTTCGTACAGGCGAAGGCATGTCGTTCGTAATAGGAAACGCCCTGTTCGCGACATTCTCTG
>CAVUHE010000018.1:0-398594 GCA_963741185.1 uncultured Alphaproteobacteria bacterium
CACATGACCGCTGGCCATAATGCCCTCCGCGGATCAGGTCCCGACCAAAACCTCGCATTCGACAATGCTATGGCACGAGTGGGTTGTCCTGATCGCCGGATCGACCGGCTCTGCATTACGTGCTGTTCGCCCTCCCAACCCTCACATCACGCCGGTTGTCCGGCGCGATCTCGTTTACCGCGCAAGCGCGACAGGTTCCTTGTATCGCTCACCCCTAGCCATCATGGCCCAGACCATTCGCGCGATCTTGTTGGCGAGCGCGATGGCCGCAACCTTGGTCGGCCGCCTCGCCAGCAAGGCCGTAAGCCAGGGCCGGTGTTTGGTGCCATGGATCTTGGCGTAACGGATAACGGCGAGCGCGCCGGCGACGAACAGGCCGCGCAGATAGCGGTCACCTTGTTTGCTTATATTGCCGAGCCTGTTCTTGCCTCCGCTCGAATGCTGCTTCGGCACCAGCCCAATCCAGGCCGAGAAGTTGCGCCCTGATCGGAAGGACTTTGGATCAGCAACGGCTGCGACCACAGCAGTGGCCAGCACCGGACCGACGCCGGGAGCTTCATCGAGCCTCATGCTCATCTCGTTGGATCGGTGCCAGGCCCTGATCAGCCGGTCGAACTCCAGGATCTGCTCCTTGATCCTGCGCAATTGAGCTCCGAATGCCAGGAGACACGCACGGGCCATTTCCGGAACCCGCCTGTCGCTTGGATCGGCGACGACATTGAGCAGTTCCTCGACACCGTGACGCCCGACCGGCGCAACGATCCCGAATTCGGCAAGATGAGCCCGGATTGCATTGATCACTGCGGTCTGCTGACGGATGAACAAATGGCGCGTGCGATGAAGAACCAGGCCACTTTGCTGCTCGGGTGTTTTGGTCGGCACGAACCGCATGTTGGCTCTGGTGACCGCCTCGCAAATGGCCTCTGCGTCAGTCGCGTCATTCTTCTGCCGCTTGAGTAGAGTCGAGGAGAGGCGCGGTGGCGCGTTTATGCGCGCTCCGTTTCCCCTCCCCGCTCATCAAACCGGACGTGCAGTTTTCCCGCATCCGGCTTTCCGACAGGCTTCATCACAAGGCACACGTCGGCGACACTTTGCGCACGCGGTTCAGCACAAGCACGCCAGGGTTTCCATAGATCTCACGGGAAAACCGTCTGACGCCACGGCCGGGCGTATTGTGTCGTCTACGCAGAAAGGCGAGCACGCGGTCGAAGACGTGTCGATCAACAGCCTGATGGGCCGTGGCAAGAGAGCCATAGCTGAAGTAAGCGGACCAGCCACCCAGAAGGCGGTTTAGTCGTGCTTGCACTTCGGGCCAAGCGCCCTTATTGCCCGGCCTCAGCAGCTCGCTGACCTTCCTCTTGATCCGCAGCACACTTTTCTTGGACGGAGCCGCGCCCAGGTACCACCGTCCCCCGTTTGGGAAACGGCGGGGTCCGAGCGTGTAGCCAAGGAAATCGAAGCTTTCCAATCGGGCGTTCTTCACCGAGGTTTTCGTCTCGTTGAGAGTCAACCCAAGCTTGGTCATCACGGCTTTCGTCCACGTCAATGGACTCCTCCGCGTGGCCGCGGCTGAGAATGACGAGGTGAGTAGCGCGGGGGAGTTTCACCCCCGCGCTCTCGCAGAAACGGACGTGAGACTCTCGCCTCATCCGGCTCCCATTGTTCGGCCGCGTCCTTGCAGGAGGCGCCAGTGAGCGAACAGATCCGGCTGGCGGCGCGCAATGCGCTCCAGCCATTGCTGTGATCGTCGCCGATGCCGCCTCAGGGACTTGAACTTCCGATGAGCCCATCGCGCCAGGATGCGGTCGATGTGCCGAAGGGTCGGGTAAAGAGCCGACTTGTAGTACCGGCCATAGTAGTTGATCCAGCCGCGGATGTTCGCGTTGAACATCCGCGCCAGATCGTCCAGCGACTTGTCGCTGCGCTCATGTAGCGTCCAGCCGCGAACTGTCTGGCGAATCGTTTTGAGAGCTTTGTCGCTCGCCGCTGGACTGAACGAGACGCCAAACATCCCTGCCATCGTCGCGACAACCTCGGCCGGAATGTGTAGCCGAGAAAGTCGAACTTCTGGTCGGGATAGGTCCCGCGCCGGTCATCATCCTTGCAGTAGACGATCTTTGTCTTCTCAGGATGAAGCGTCAGCCCGCATTCAGCGAACCGCTGCTTCAAGCGATGCGTTCAGAGTTCGCGCCTGCTCCTCACTGCGACAGTGGCAGATGACATCATCGGCATAGCGCTCGAACGGGATATCCGGATGGTTCCGGCGCATCCACAGGTCGAACGTATAGTGCAGGAAGAGATTCGCCAGGAGGGGGCTGATGACCCCACCCTGAGGCGTACCTCGTTCCCTTGCGATGAGGCTTCCATCCTCCATCTGCTCAGGGGCCTTCAGCCATCTCTCGATGTACAAAAGCACCCACGCGCAATCGGTATGCTTGCGGACCGCGCGCATAAGCAGATTTGAATCGATGCTGTCGAAGAAGGCCTTGATATCAAGATCAAGAACCCACGGATGGCGCCAGCATCGCTGCCGCGCCCTCCCAACCGCATCGAGCGCCGATTTGTTGGGTCGATATCCATAGGAGTCATCGTGGAAGTGAGGCTCCACGAGCGGCTCCAGGAACCGCTTGACCACCGTCTGAGCAACGCGGTCGGCAACCGTCGGAATCCCAAGTGGCCGAGTCCTGCCGTCTCCCTTCGGTATGTCTACCCTTCGCACCGGCGGCGGATAGTAACTGCCCGACGACATTCGGTTCCAGAGCTTGTAGAGGTTGTTCGAAAGATCAGCCTCGAAGTCCGCAATCGATTGCCCGTCGACGCCCGCCGTACCCTTGTTGGCTCTAACCCGCTTGTAGGCTTCCCATACTTCCCTTTTCGGAATGTCGAACGGCTTTGCTCTATCCAAGGGGTTCCTCCCATTGCTGGTTGACCCCCGGCCAGAGCTGAACAACGCAACCCCTTCGGTCCAGCTCCATTACAGAGCCCTCAGTCCTAATACGGGTTGCTCCGCCCCTGCGCTCCGCTTCGGTACTCTCATCCTTATGGGGACCTCCCATTTGGATTTCTCCCTTCGCATCGGGGCACAGGTTCCCACGTTCCGTGCAAGAGCCCAGCTCAGCTTCACGCCGCCTTCATGCCGGATGTCGTCCGGGCAGCAATCAGGCCGTCCCCCGGACTTGTCCCGGGTCAACGACTTCTCCCCGGTTTCGACATCGTCTATACGCTTTCGACACGTCATCAGCGGTTTGCTCGCGCTCGTCTCTCTGAGCCATACCTGACGGGATCAAGTCCCGCCTTTTCCGCAACGCTCACCACCCCGGCTCTTTGACCGACGCAGCTTGCGGTGGTTTGAAGCCTGCCCCTGACGGCCGGCTCCGGAGGACCTACCTCCATCTCTCACACAGTTCCGCACCTCCTTGCGTCGGTGCGTTCGTGGCACACGATCATCGGCGTAGGTTACGATACGACTGCCGAGGCGTTGCTCCAGTCCGAGCTTCTTCCATCCCAGTACGAACCGGCGCATGTATATATTCGCCAGCAACGGTGAGATGGGTGAGCCTTGCGGAATGCCGCGCCGGTTGTCCCGGGCTTCGGTCGTGCGTGTCTTCCTTCCTCGATCATCGGTTTCTTCCACGGGGCATTCCAGCCACATCTTGATCAGATGCAGCACGCGCCGATCAACAATTCGGCGCGCTACCGACTTTAGAAGTTCGGTATGCGGAATGCTTCCGAAGTAGTCCGCGAGGTCGGCATCAACGACTTCCGGGTGGCCTCGGAACAGCAGCCCGTCCACCTTGACCACCGCCTGTTGGGCATTTCTCCCAGGACGGTACGCGTACTGTTCGGGTGGAAGGTCGGCTTCGAAGATCGGTTCCAGCACCAGCATCGCTGCTGTCATGCAGACCCGATCCCGCACGGTCGAGATGCCCAGCGGCCTGAGCTTGCCGTTGGCCTTCGGGATGAACACTCTTCTGATGGGATCCGGTTGGTACCTTCCCGCTCGAACGTCGACATAGGGACCACGAATAAAGGCGTTGTCGGCAATGACGGCGGCGATCGCACGATCGATCTCGTCCTGACCCGCGCGCCGAATTCGACGTCGCGCACACCGCTCTGGTACACCTCAGGTCTGATCACGACACGACACCAAGCTGGCTCAATCGCGAGATGGCTCGCCTGATTGGTGAGCACGCCGCCATCATAGGGACCCAGGTGCCCCGCCATTTGTCCTGATCGCAATAGGCCTGATCCGGGCACCAGCGCACACGCACGGTGCCCAGAATTAGCCGCCCAAAACGCCCTGCCTCAAGCGCCTCGCGCGCCTTGACGACCGGCACGTTGAATTGATTTTGCTTTGACAACAAACAGCTTGACGTCTCGTCGACATCTTGGAGCCATAGCGTCATCGGCTTTTCGACCACGACATGCTTTCCGGCACGGGCGCAGGTGATCACGTGCTCCGGATGAGTTCCGCTCGGCGTCAGGACGGCGACCGCATCGATATCTTTCCGCGCCAGAAATTGATCGATATCATAGTGTGCGGGAATGCCGAATTTCGACGCGACAGTGTCAGCGCGCGCACGAATGGGGTCGCAGACTGCAGTAAGCGTCGTCCCTTCAACATGATTACCGCCCAGCAAATCGGAGTGACGCTTCGTAATGCGTTCCGAGCAGCCCAAATTTGATCATAAAGCCTCTTTTGTTATCTGCCATCAACGGCGCGCAAAAACCTTCCAGAGACGACGGGACCTGGAACGGCGCACTCCGATGTCCTATATTAACAAAAGCCACTGTAGATCAAGGCGTTTTGGTTCTGCCGGCGGCTTAAGCACCGATCGTCATCCGGAATTCGGAACTCGGGCTGCCCAAGCGGCGGAAATTTCTGCAATATTCGCTAAGCACACAGAGGCCAATAAGATTTGATCAACGGCCGTTTGCGAATGTCGTCAAATTCGTAATTCTTGCATCAAGCCTCTTACGCGCTTCCAACCCCAAAATACGTTCACATGAATAATCAAACGACCGTGCTTGTAACTGGCTCAGACGGCTTCATCGGATGCCATCTCGTGCCCTATCTCGCCGCGCAAGGCTACAAGGTGATCGCCGCATCAAGGGCACCGGCGCCGTCTCAAAGACCTAATATAGTCACCGCACAGCTTCCAGATCTATCAATGTGGTTCGACTGGCAACCCCTGCTGCAACAATGCGACGCCGTCGTCCATCTTGCGGGAATAGCCCACACCTTTGCAAATGACGAGCTTTACGACCGCGTCAATCGTCAGGCGACCGAAGCGCTCGCAGGTGCTGCATTTCGCCACGGTGCTCATCTGGTTTTCGTATCGTCCATTGCCGCGCAGTCCGGCTCATTTTCGGACCGTGAACTGACCGAGGATGCCCCCCCCGAACCGACCACCGCCTATGGAAGATCAAAGCTTGCCGCCGAACAGGCGGTTCGCGCCACAGGTGTTTCCTTTACAATTCTGCGACCCGTCGTGATCTACGGCGACGGCGAAAAAGGCAACTTCTGCAACCGTCCACAAGATATCGCGCCTTCCGATTCCACTACCGTTTGGGGGATTAACGGCTGAGCGATCCGTGCTTTCGGTTCAAAATTTCTGTTCCGCCGTCGCAGTGGCTCTAACCGATTCCCGCGCGCGCGGAGAGACATTGATCGTATCGGATCCAAGGCCACTTAGCCTTCCCGAAATCATTTCGAAATACCGAGCAAGCTCGGGCAGACAGCCCCGGTTCGTATCAATACCCGAACGATGGCTGGAATTGGCGCTCAAAGCCATCGGTCAGGGCGCAATATGGTATCGGATCGGCTGCCCGCTCGTTGCGCGGCCGACAAAGCTGCTCGCACTCGGCTGGAAGCCCTCTTGACTATTGTTGCATCGTCGCTGAGCCGGCTGCTAGGTTGCATCCAATCCCGTTCTAGTCACGTGATCTAAAGTTCGCCAAATAAAGTCTGCTGAGCTTTGTAACAGAAGCGTTTGACCGAAGCCCAAGATCTGGTCAGCGGACTTGGTCCGTTTGAAGGGCTTTGGATTTTTGTTGTGCAGGTCGATGAAGGTACGAATGTCGGCCTCGAGCTGCTTGCTATCGTCGACTTTGTGGAGGCAAATTGCTAGTGGCGATGTGGGGAAATGCGGGAATGTACGCACGACCCCTACTTCGTATTTGAGGCCGCGCAGATACTAGAGCATTTTCCAATTTCTGTGAATTGAGGGATTCCCTAGGAGCCGCGAATAAGATTCTGTGGCCTTCTCCAAGCTGAGGAGGCTGCAATGGGGTATTCGAACGATCTGCGAGTTCGAGTGATCCGAGTTGTAGAGGGTGGCGTAGCGGCACGGGCGGCGGCGCGGCAGTTTGTGATTGGGGATGCGACCGCGATCCGCTGGGTGAAGCGCTGGCGGGAAACCGGGAGTTTTGAGGCCAGATCGGTCAGGGGCCAGAGCCGATCGCCGCTGAAGAAACACGAGGACTGGCTGCTTGAGTTGGTTCGGCAGGAACCCGACCTGACGCTGGAAGAGATCCAGCGCCGTCTGCTCGATGAGCGTCAACAAAAGGCGGGGCTCGGGTCGGTCTGGCGGTTCTTCGACCGCCACGGCATCAGCTTCAAAAAAAAGCGTTCGAGCGGCCGAGCAGGATCGGCCTGACGTTGCAGCGGCGCGAACGGCATGGGCGGACAATCAACCCAAGCTCGATCCCGACCGGCTGGTCTTCATCGACGAAACCGGCACCTCAACCAAAATGGCCCGGCTGCGTGGCCGGGCTCCACGCGGCGAACGGCTGGTCGGCAAAATCCCGCATGGTCATTGGAAAACCACCACCTTTGTTGCGGGCCTGCGCTCCACGGCGCTTACCGCACCATGCGTTATCGACGGCCCGATGAACGGCAATCGCCTTCCTCGCCTATGTCGAACAAGTTCTGGCGCCGACCCTCAACCCAGGTGACGTCGTCGTGCTGGACAATCTCAGCGCTCACAAGGTGCCGGGGATACGTGAAGCGGTCGAAGCCGCTGGCGCAAGGCTGCTTTACCTGCCACCCTATTCGCCGGACTTCAATCCGATCGAGCAGCTCTTCGCAAAACTCAAAGCCTTGCTACGAAAAGCCGCCGAGCGCTCCGTCGAGGGTCTCTGGCACCGCATCGCATGCCTTCTCGATGCCTTCCAGCCAGACGAATGCGCCAACTACTTCCGCAACTCCGGATATGCTTCAAGTTAAGTGGAAACTGCTCTAAAGGACAATCCTGACGTACATTTCCTGCTTTCCGGCGAAGGCGTTGGTTGGACCAAGTTGAAGGAACGGCAGGCCGCATCCCCACTGTGGAATGTCACGCTGATCGAGCGTGTCCCGGAAGCAGAATTGGAAGCTTTCCTCTCTGCCGCCGACGTCTGGATCATTCCGTACCGCAAAAACAATACTGGAGTATCTGTGCCGAGCCGGATCTACAATCTGCTCGCGGTGGGCCGGCCAGTCATCATTTGCTCGGAGCCGGACGCGGAAGCGGCACTTCTCGTCCGGGAACATGATTTAGGCTGGGTGGTGCAGCCCGAAAAGCCCGGTTCGATCGCAGAGGCTGTGACGCTTGCCGCCTCGGCGGCCGGTAAGACCCTCGAGAAGGGCCGGCGCGCAGCTGAGATCGCTCCGCGATATACAAGACAGATTGCGCTGAGATCCTACCATGAGCTGATGAGTCGCCTTCTGGACAGGCAGCACTCGATGGTATCAGTTGAAGGACGGCATCTTAGCCGTTGACTCACGCAGACGGGCAACGTTTTCACCCGACCGGCGCTAAATCTGCTCGTTAACGGACGACTACCGCAATTCATTCAATCTGCGAGATTGTAACGTACGTTGGATGATCGATGCGAAATCGTCGGCAAACATCGCCACGCGTCGATCGAGATCCGGCAGCAGGTTTCGAACGGTTACCGGTCCGGGGTTTTGCGAAACGTACGAGAGACAATCCGCCAACATTACTGGATCGTCAACCGCGAAATAGCGCGCGGCGCCAGCGGCCTGTTCGCGGTGAACATCAATCTCTGACAAGATCATCGGCACGCCGAACGATTTGGCTTCCTCGACCGTTGTGCTCCAACCTTCAAAGCGGGACGGATTGATTAGTGCCGTGGTAGCGCGCAGCAGAGCGTAGACGTGAGGCAAAGGAATCATTCCGAGATAGCGGAAGTTCTTTTCAAGAGCCGCGCCTTGACCTGCCTCATAACACGGTCAAAATAATCCGGTTCACGGGGATCGTCCGTGCTTCCTGAGGCAGCCACAACGACATCTACTCCGCTTTTCGCGAGAATTGTCAGGGCATCGATCACCACCTGATGGTTTTTATGCCGCCAGAACTGATTTGGCAGATAGAAAAATCTTGATGGCAAACCATATTGCTTGATGACTTCAAGACGGGATTGCGGTCAGAAGGTCGGGCAGCGGCTGCGTCGCAAAGCGGACAACACGAGGTTCGGTTCGTAACTCCCGGATAAAATTTTTGGCAGTCGCGAAGTGCGCTTTCACTGCTGAGCATGATGCTGCGGCCCGATGCGATTTGCACACGAAAGCCAATCTCGCGTTGCCATCGAGCCGCATGCGAAAACAGCTGCGGCAATCGTCGATGCTGAAAATCCGGAAACCAGGCCACCGCCGGATATGGCAGACGCCAACCAAAAAACCGTGCCGATTCGAAAACAACGTCGATGCTTCGTGCCCGGAATTCGGCTACTGCCGCGTAATCAAGCCCGAGCGATAAGGCGGCAGCGAGACCGGCACGACGACGATCGAAAGCTGCGGATTGCACGATCTCGACGCCGGGAATTCGTGCAAGAGCCGCGAGATCGGCGGCATCGTCCCCTTCGCCGGCGAAGACAACCGGCGCAATTTCGCCGCGGCGATATCGGTTCAGAGCCGCAAACAAATTACTTTGGTAGTTGTAGCCACCGGCCCAAACCCGGCGGGGAATATTCGTGAATGCGACACGAAGGGGAGCGTGGGCGTTCAACGAGACTTGGTCCTTGAACCACATCACATAGTCGGCAAGTCCCCGGTCGATCGGAATTTGCCAGTCAAAGGGCAAGCCGACGCAGCTTTGCGTCGTCTGCCAGCAGGCTAAACGGGTCTCCCGGTCGAGCGGCACCGGAAAAACGCACGGCAATATCGCCGCCCCAGTTCTTCACGAGCATGCCGGCAATGTCGGCGACGGTCGTGCCGAGACCGGAACCGCCGTTAATAACCTGATAACTTTCTCGCTGCGGCACCTCGGCGATCTTCGCAAACAGCCGCGCCGCATCGCGGACATCGATCCAGTCACGCACTTCGGCGCCCGTTCCGCCCAGAACCAAGGTTCGTTCGCCCCTCTGCAAGCGGGAACAAATGTCCCACAGCAATTGCTTGCGCAAATGGGGTCCATAGACCGAGAACAATCGCGCGACGGTGCTGCGCAAACCGAAGGTGACAGCGTAGCTTCTGCACAATTGCTCCATCATCAGCTTGTGCTGACCGTAGGGCGACATTGGAACCGGCTCGGCATCCTCGGAAATCGGTCCGCTGTATTGCGCGCCATAAACCGCCGCGCTGGACGCAACGATCAGGCGGCATTCCGGCGCCGATCCGCGAAGCCATTCCAGCAACCGGGCCGTACTCGAAACGGTACGGGAAAAATCTTCAAAAGGTTGCGCAATCGATAACCCGACCGATGATCCGCCGGCCAAATGGAAGATCGTCGACGGCAAACCGGATCTCTCAGCGAGCGCGTTGAGATTGGCCGCATCAATCTCGCCGTTTAGCCAGATCCTCAAGCCGACGCGTTCCCTGTCAAGCTCTTCAATCGCGCCGTGACCGATGCCGTGGACGGTGTGACCGCGGTCTGCCAGCACCCGAACGAGGTGCCGACCGATGAAACCATTGGCTCCGGTAACCCACATCGTTCAGGGCTGCGCCTTATGGCCGACAAAAGAATAAAGTCGTCCCGGCCGGTTGTCGAAACGCTCGGCCATGGAGAGCAGCGACTTGAAGATGCAGACTGGATCCCAGCGCGACACGCCACAACGGTCCGGCGGGGACCTTTCGCGAAAGGCTGCTCACGACCTCGTTCCGCAGACTATCGATGGTATGCGGAAAGAGATTGATGGGGCTTTTCAGAGGAGACAGAACCTCGACAGGAGCAAAACCCGCGTCGTTCAGCGCGCCTGTATATCGATCGAGAAGGAACGCATGCTCGCCGCCATAGAGGTGATGCAACGGGTGTTGATCAAGAAACTGCGCCAGGTCAGCTTCCTTGCTGATCACATGTTCCCGCGCGGCGACAAATATTCCACCTGGACGAAGCACGCGGAACATTTCGCAGCATGCACTATCGAGATCACGGGCATGATGCAGCACGGCTCGCGCAAATACCACGTCAAACGTGTCATTTGCAAATGGCAGGCGTTCGGAAAACTCCTCGACCACATCGATCGGCAGTCTCGCTTCGGCGGCGAGCGCCCGGATTGTCCCGGCCCCGACAAGGGCGCTAGGATCAGGTTCGAGCGCAGTCACCGTAAATCCTTCGCGCGCAAGCGCATAGCTTGCAATGCCCCGTCCGGCGCCGACGTCGAGCGCCCTGCCCGTCCGGCCCTGCAGGAGCCGCGAAACCGCCTGCCATTCACCGCTGCTGTGATAACGCTCCGCCGCCGCGATCAGCGGATCATCATAATAAGCGTCCAGAACCAGCTGTCGTTGATCTGGCTGGTTTCGAAGCCAGATCACGGCCGCTTCCCAGGTTCCAAAGCCCCGATCTTCTGCCATCAGCAAACTTTAGGCACGCCCGACAAACAATAGAATAACGTGGTCATAGCAGTTCCCGAAACCTCGCCCATTGTCGTTCCTTGCTGTAACGATCCGAACCATGGCATAACCTGCTTTAGCTACCGAACTCGCCCAGGAAGCATCTCTATCAAGCGTTTAATCAGTTCGGGAATTTGGTCAGCGGACGAATATGTCACCATATTCTCGCCGTCAACAAAACCTTCCGGATAATCCCGGAATCCGTGAGCAGAACCGCGCGGCAGCCGGTGGCCTCAAAGCACCTCATATTGCCTCGATCCTTCCCGGCCATATCGACGGCACCGCGCAATCCGCGCGGTAATACTTTTGATACCTCGCGCCAAACTAATATTCTGAAAGAGTCGCATCCTCACCTAGCCAATGCTGAGTTTAACCGCTCACAAGGATTGGCGACATATCGTTTACTTCGGTCGCAGCGCCTGACGCAGCGTGACATGTTTTCGACTATCGTTCCTCGCAGCTCAACTCTCGTACAATTTTTGCTGGATTTCCAGCGGCGAGGCAATAAGCCGGAATATCCTTTGTTACGACCGCACCTGCAGCAACGATCGCACCACTGCCAATGGTTACGCCACGCAAGACAAATGCACCTGCACCAATCCACGCATCGTCCTCAATTCTCACCGGCTGTTCCCCCAGCGATATGTTCCGCGGGTGCCCGGACTTTGCGATTTGCCTAAACTGAGCATGCCGCTCGGTAGCTCTAATTGGGTGAGTGAGATTGTCGAAGATGTTGACTGCATGAGCGATGAGCACACGATCTCCGATCGCAATGGAGCTTGCCGACCAAATACGAGTTTGTGGCCCCACAAAGCACCATTTGCCAATCTGAATTTGACCACCATGAGCGAACACAGTCAGTTCGCCCTGAATGATGCTGTCGCTGCCAATGCAAATTTTTTGACTATCGCCCGCAATGTTACGGATGCGAGCCGTGTGGCTTAATTTAGCGCCCTGAGCAAGTTGGCAGGTCGCGCGGAACAGGAGGCGCTGAATGAGATAATCCAGATTCATTTGATTAACCGGAAATCGACAACCCTCAGTATGCGCCACTCGATCGGCGTCCTATGGCTGTCCGTCATGGATATCAGACAGATCGTCAACATTGATGCCATGCCATTGCTGAGCATAAATCAAATACTCAACATTCGGCTGAGCGTCGAAATCTGCAGTGGCTTAAAAACACCATTGTTCCCAATGTATTCAGGTTGTCAATAAAATCCAGAGGCAAGAGATGCTCACGATCGATCCAACGAGCGAATCACTCTCGCCGGACAGCCTACGGCCAATGAGTACGGAGGAATATCTTGGGTGACGACGGAGCACGCGCCAATAACCACACCTTCGCCAATATTTACTCCCTTTAGAATACTCACATTGAATCCGATCCAGGCTTTGTTGGCGATAGTCACCTGGGCATGGTCAACCTGGTCCCAATTTTTTCTGCCCGACGCCCAGTCGCGCACATCATTCTGGCGCTTCTCCCAACTAACATTGTGGGAATCGTGATCAACCACTGTGATCCCCCACGACATAATTACGTCGTCGCCGATAATGAGGCTTCGGTAGCAAACAAGGTTGCTCGATCCAATAAACGTGCGGCTTCCTATCCGCACCTCGCCGCCCTGGTCCTCAAAGCTTATTTTGGCATGAATGATCGATTCGTCTCCCACCGACAGATGATTGCCCGAAGCACCGCTAATACGCCGCCAAGCGATAGTGGTTCCGCGTCCGATCGAAACGGCTCCTGAAAGCCGGCTTCTCCAGCCAATTATGGAATCAATCAAGGTCACAAAAAAATGTTTCAGCACCATGACCTCAAACACCCTCTCACCCGGCTAGGTTCGCGCGACGAGATCAACAAAATGCTCCCACTGCATAGACTTACTATAGATTTCAGAAATCCGTTTCCTTCCCCGCGCGGCTACTTCTGCCGATCGCGGCCAATTATACAGGCACTTCGAGATCAGTTCGGCGGCGTGCTCTGGGGACGTGTAAGCCTCCATTGTCACGCCCGCTTCCATTCCATCTGGATAGTTGCCGATGTCGGATACCAGCAAGGCCCCGCAGCCCATGGCTTCAAAGCAACGCATGTTTCCCCTATCGTTGCCGGCCATATCGATGGCACCATTTAGCACGATCTTTGACGTTCCGATCAAATCATAAAGTTGCCGCCCAAAAATCGGAGGCTTGGCGATTTTTGCAATCGCTTTGGGGCGACGATGCTTTTTCAGCGGCAGCAAGCGGCCGAGCAGACTTTCGGCGAGCACGGTCAGCCGCGATGAGTCGAGACAATATACCACCTGGAGCGTTTCGGCGAGGCTCGCGACCTGTTCGAGAATTTTCGCGCGAGCGGAATGATGTCGGGAATAACCGCCAACGAAAAGCACATCGATAGGTCGCTCGCCATGTCCATACTCGTTCATCAAAGGGTCGACAGCAGGAAAAAATAATTCCGCTCGACAGCCTTTGTGGCGCCAGGAATCCAAGATCGAAGGAAAATTTCCAAGCACCGCGCCGTAGGCAGTAAGATCTGCATTTCCCGAAGGTGCCACCCGCCAGCAAAGCGTTTTCCGGACACTCCCTGGCAGCTTGCGGACAAACGAACTCGGATACCGCACAGGATCGAGATTGTAAAAAACCTCCGTTCGATGGTGCTCAATCTGCGCTAGCAAAATATCTTCAAGCGGCAGTCTTGCCTCGCAAGCCATTCTCACGCGCCCAATGGCGCTGCAAATCTTCATCGTCGCCACTGGTGAAGAAGGCATCCGGGTCTCCTTCAAGCACCGGCTTCAAGAAATGCAGTGCACCAAATCGATCGGCCAGGAAGATCCGACGTCGCTCATCAAAACCGAGCGCTTCCGGTGCAAGCTGGTTCAGGCGCGCTAGATATGACGGATAAAGTCCGCTATTTTGGAACAAGCGCATAGCTTAGTGGTACCTTGCCAACATCCATTTCATGTTCAGATACGGCCAGATCCGTCCGGCCGAGTCCCAATCCCATGTCTTTGAAGCCGTCAAGCGGTTGACGGCATTGCGCAGTCTCTTCTCGTCCACCAGTTCAGCGAACGCCGGAACGTTCTGGTCGAGCAAACTGGCCAGCCAGCCGGAAAGCGGACCGTTGAGCCATTCCGGCATCGGCGAGTTGAACCCCACCTTGCGACGTTCCATGCGTATGGACTCCGGCATCCGGTTTTCCATTGCCCGACGCGCGATGACCTTGGTGTAGCCACCGGACGACTTGCTCGTCGTCCGGCAGCGCCATCGTATAGGTAACCAGCCGCCAGTCCATGAACGGCATCCGGACTTCGATGCCGTGGGCCATCGAGAGTGCGATCGAAGTTTCGCAGGATTGTCGGCAATACGGTGCCGTGAAACATTCGATAGAGGCGCCGGTTCAATGAACCCCAATCGCGCGGCAACTTGTCGTCATCACCCACCAGGCGGAAACTGGTGCAGGAATATCGCGCAGCCCGCCGCGCAGGAAATAGTGACCTTGTCGCTTGATCGTCAGCGCGCGCAACAGATCCACGCCACGCCTGGCCCAGTCTGAGTTGGAGGAAAAGCCTGCCAAGCGCATTTCTTATCCGAAAAGCCGCCGATTGGCCCTCCTGGCGATAGGCTCCCATCAGTTCGTCGGCGCCGTGGCCATCAAGCGATACCACCACCTTCTGGCGGCGAAGCTCTCGATAGATCAACCATATCGGGGTTGGCGGACCGATATAGACATCATCATGTGTCGCCGAGGATACGCTCGAGGTCCGCCAACGCGTCGTTTGGACCAATTTCCACGAACGTCGGATCGACGTTCGCCCATGCAGCGGCTTGCTCGGCCATCGGCCGCTCGTCGTTCGATGCGCCTGGAAATGTCGCGACAAACGCGTGTCGCCAAGCAGCTGTTGTCGCGCGGTCCCATCCCGGCCTTTTCGTGCGCGGCCATGGTGCACAATACGGCGGAAGAATCGAACCCTCCCGACAAACAGGTCCCGATCGGTACGTCGCTGCGCATGCGCAGCGCGACAGCATCCTGAAACAGCTCGCGAAAGCGCTCGACTCGCTCGGCCTCGGTCTTCGGCAGCGCCGGCAAATGATCGACCGTGCACCACCAGCGCCGGATATCCAGCCGCCCCTTCCGCAGCCACATGAAATGGCCAGCCTTGCAGCCGGCGCACCTCGCGGCAAAGGGTGCGTTCGCTGCCTTCGACTCCGAAGGCATCAAGCATCAGTCTGTCGCGCCACGTCGATATCGATCGACGTCGCGAACAATCCGCTTTGCACCAGCGCGCGCTGCTCCGACGCAAAGACAAAGCGCTCCGGCGACATGGCATAAAGAAGCGGCTTGATGCCGAAGCGATCGCGGGCGAGAAATAATTCCTTCGTCTCGGTATCAAATATCGCCAGCGCCCACATTCCGTTGAAGCGTAACAGCATTCCTTCGTGCCACACTCGCCACGCCGCAAGAATGACCTCGGTGTCCGATTGGGTCCGGAAAACCGCACCCAATGCTTCAAGTTCGCTGCGAAGCTCAAGGAAATTGTAGATTTCGCCGTTGAAGACGATCACATGGCGACCATCGTCGGACAACATCGGCTGGTAGCCACCCGCGCCCGGATCGATGATTGCCAGCCGCCGGTGACCGAAGCGCGACATCTCCGTTCGGCACTAAACCAGCGTCCGCTGCCGTCCGGGCCGCGATGGGCCATCAGATCGGTCAGACGCTCGATTTCGCCCGGCTCTACCGCGTTTGCCGCGAAAATCAACGATGCCGGCAATTCCGCACATGATTAAACGACTTTCCAGGGCAGGAAGCGACTCGCAATCACACGCAGATCCTGCCGGCACGTTGCGCCGTACGGTCCGATCATCGAAACTGCAACCACAACAATTAAGATGATACTCGCCGCCAAAGCGTAGGATAGCCCGACAACCCACCAATGCGGGACCCGATCAAATAATCGGTCCGCCGCTGAAATAACGCAAGGCAATCGCCGTGACGATGCCCGTTGCGAGTGGCTGCAAAACGAAGTGAGCTACCCGAAGCCATATGTCCGTCAGACTGAAATTCTGCCGCAGCAAAATGATGGTTGTGACGATCTGGGCAACCATGCCGACACAGGCACTCCAGCCCGCTGCCTGCCATCCGAAATAGGGCAAAGCCACCGCGCTAGTCGCTAGCGTAAAGACAGCCGTCACAAGAGTGATCAGGGCGTTGGAACGAGATTGGCCGCTGGCGAGAAGATAGAACGCGAACGCGTTCGTGGTGCATCCCAGCATTCCTGCGATCGAGAGCACCACGAGGACCTGCTGGGCTTCGGTGGCCACTTCCGCGCCGGTCCAGAGATGGAGCAGCGGGCCGGCGACGGGAATTAGCGCACCCAGAGCGCTCGCGGCCAGCACGTTGAGGACCCAAGAGGACCGAAACAGCAAATCGGCTTTCCGATCGCTGGATTCTTTTTGCAGCGTGCTGAAAAACGGGAAAAGGATTTCACCGACTTTCAGGATGCCAATATACATGGCTTCTTCCAGCCGCTGCGCAACGGTGTAAAAACCGACAAATTGTGGCGCAAGCAGCGCCCCGAGCAGGTACCGGTCCGCTTGCCCCGCAATCAGGCCACCACCCTGGGCTGCCAGTTGCCAAACTCCCATATGTGACGAGGTCGCTGAGCGGACCGCGATGAAGCGCGGGACGCGCCAACCATCCTCCGATAGCCCAGCGCGAAATGGCAACCACTGCCAGCAGGCCCGTCGCAAAGCCCAACGCCTGACAAGCCAAGATACGTTGAGGCCTGCGGCCGGTGCGGAATGAATACCAGCATTGCTGACGTCATTATGATTGTGCTGAAGATATTGATCGAGGCGATCCGAAAGTAATCCTGGCGCGCTGTAAACAGGGCCAGAAACACCGCTGAAAGACACTGGCATAACCAGCCGCCGGCACCGAAAGCAAAAGCAAGCCCGAGATCGTCGGCGGCCTTGCCGCCAAGGTGGAATGCAATGCGAGCAACGCGGCGGGCCTGCCAAGCAGAGGGTTGCCACAATCAAACCGCCTATTCCAATTGCCAGCATTGACGCCGTGGCGAAGAAACGGCGCGCATCGTCGCGATCGTCCGGCGCCAAACGCCGGGCTAGTTCCCGCGTCGTTGACAGCGCGAGAGAATTACTGAATGCCATTGCGGGCGCGACGCACGCTGTCACGAGGCCTGCCACGCCGAATGCTGCGAAGTCCCAGACGGGAAACGACGAACGGCAGGATCAATAGATTCAAGCCCACGCCGAGCAAAAAGGCCGCGGCATTCCATGCCGAGTTTCCCAAAAGGCGAAAACTGCTGTTTGGCTCTGCCATATAAGCGACTAGCCTTTATCTACTTTGGACGCGTCCGCATCTTAGAGCATACGAATCAGATCGATCAATCGCTCTGCTGGATCGGCGGCAATCCGCACGATGCGCATCGTAACAAGGAACGTGTCGATGGAATGCTGGAGATCGCTGATCTGAATAGATATGTGGCACACACTCGGGATCAACCAACAACAATCTAGACTGCAGTTTCGATCCTAAGCACCCCAAGCCGCAGGTGCGGTGCTCAGAGGTGAAGCAGCAGCGTTCATCAACTCGAACTGCTATGCGCATTCGCTAAGTACGGGACTGGACCAAGCAAAAATTAAACAACTTTCATTCTTTCCAACCGCTGACCGGGAACATACTTTAGAATATCTGCGAGACCGGGATGCCTGCTGAGTTGAGAGCCTCTCAGAACATAGACATCGCCGGTTTGCTCGCAACGCCACTCGCCCTCTCCGGAAAGGGGGAGGCCTATCTTCTCGCCGAATGCGCTCACCCATCCTATATGCCGGGCTGGGCTCCCGACCATCAGCGACCAGTCTTTCGAACTCTTGGTAAGGGTTGCCCCCGCGGCCACGAAACTTCCGACGCCGCATATGACATCCGGAATCACCGTCGAATTTGCGCCAAGAGTCGTTCCGGTTTTGACCAAGGTCTTCTTGAATACAGCGTGCCGATTGATAGCGGCCCTGGGAAATGAAATATGGGTAAAGACCATGTAAGGAGCGCAGAAAACAAAGTCTTCAAGCTCTACATGCGAATAGATCGATACAGAATTTCCTAGCCTGCACGCGTTACCCACAATAGCGTTCCGCTCAACGTAGGTATTTTGGCCAAGACTGCAATTTTCGCCGATCACGGCGCCAGGCGCGACGTGTGAAAAATACCATATCTTCGTATGTTTACCGACCTTCGCGCCCTCCTCGACGACCGCTGTTGGATGCACGAATATTGTCGGATCGTCTCTTTGCATCTTTGGAACTTGATGTTTGCAAGGACTCTTCTGCTCTGCAGAATAGCTGTTTATGGCAGTCGCTTACCGACTTTAGCGGGTACCGTCAACGGCGGAATACGCAGCTTTGTCGATTTCACCAAGGACTCTCTTTTGGATTCTGCAAACCAACTGATGCGATAACCTCTCCAAGTCGCACTGCGGCAGCATTGTCGCCCGTGCATCGACAATCACGACGACGCCAAAGAACCACCACAGCATATCGACGTGACGGCTGACCGGTTGGTGAGCACGCCGCCATCATATCGGCTTTTCGACGACGGCATGTTGCCCTGGCGCGGGCGATGACATGCTCAGGATGCATTCCGCTTGGCATCAGCACTCCGACTACATCGATGTCTTTTTGCGCGAGAAACTCATCAATGTCATATTATGCCGGCACGCCGAATTTCGAAGCGACGACCTCGGCGCGCGTCCGAATTGGGCCGCAGACCGCCGCCAAGGTCGCTCAATCAATGTGATTGCGGCCCAGCAGATCGGAGTGGCGCTTCGCGATTCGTCCGCAGCCGAGCAGACCGAATTTGATTACCGATCAACCCTTTGCGACAAAAAAAGCCGCGGTATTCCATGCCGAGTTTCCCAACAGACGAAAACTGCTGTTTGGCTCTGCCATGTCAGCGATCAAGATCGGTAATCGATCGAAACCGGCGAGGAGGTCTCGCTCGCAGTTGAGTTGGCTTGGGTGGAAGGGAAAAAAGATGCCGAGCAGACGCGGCGCCTCGTGATTGGCGTCACCGCGCGGCATGACGTGACCGGTTTTGACAAGAGACGAGCAATGGTGTGTTTACTGGCGTGATCAGCCGCTATTATTGATATCCGACCATCCGCCTTTTCGCTTTGGGAGCCCCTTAATGCCCATCCCGCGCGCCTCGCAGGCCCTGTCCCGCTTCACCGTGCTCGACCTCACCCGCGTCCGTTCCGGGCCGACCTGCGTGCGGCAACTGGCGGATTGGGGCGCCAATGTCATCAAGATCGATGCGCTGCTGGAGGACGCCACCGGCGAACAGCCGGGCGGGCCCCGCCACGGCTCGGACTTCCAGAACCTGCACCGCAACAAGCGCGCGATGACGCTCAACCTGAAGAATCCGGAAGGCCTCGCCGTATTCCATCGCCTGGCGAAGAAGGCCGACGTCATCGTCGAGAATTTTCGTCCCGACGTGAAGGGAAAACTCGGCATCGACTACGAAAGCATCCGCAAGGTCAATCCGCGCATCGTCTATGGCAGCATTTCCGGCTTCGGACAGGACGGCCCCTATCACAAGCGCCCCGGCTTCGATCAGATCGCGCAAGGCATGGGCGGGCTGATGTCGATCACCGGCGCGCCGGGCGAGGGCCCGATGCGGGTCGGCATTCCCGTGGCCGACCTCACCGCCGGGCTGTTCTGCGCCATGGGCATCCTCACCGCGCTGCTCGAGCGCGAGGTTTCGGGCGAAGGCCAGTGGGTCCAGACCTCGCTCCTGCAGGCGCAGATCTTCATGCTGGATTTCCAGGCCGCCCGCTGGCTGATGGAAAAGGAAGTCGCCAAGCAGGCCGGCAACAACCACCCGACCAGCATCCCCACCGGCGTGTTCAAGACCTCGGACGGCTACATCAACATCGCCACTACGGGCGGACGCATCTGGGAGCGCTTTGCACAAGCCGCCGGCGCGCCCGAATGGATCACGAACCCCGACTATGCCACCGGGCCGGCGCGCTCCAAGAACCGCGATGCGCTCAATGCGGAGATCGGCAAGGTCACCGAGAAAAAATCCACCGAAACGTGGGTGAAGGAGCTCAACGCCGCGGGCGTCCCCTGTGGCCCGATCTATGCGATCGACCAGATGTTCGCAGATGCACAGGTCCAGCATCTGGGCATTGCCCAGGACGTCCCCAACGCGGAGGGCCGACACATCCGCCTGGTCGGCCAACCGGTCACGCTGTCGCGCACGCCGAGCAAGATGGTGGCCCGGCCGCCCGAATTCGGCGAGCAGACCGACGAGGTGCTGGCCGAGTTTGGATTTACCGCGGACGAGATCGGCGCGCTGAAGACAGAAAAAGGTTGTGTAGAAGCCCAGCCGATTGAATGACTCAAACCTCGGTTCTTTCAAGAGTTCCACGCACATCTTAAACGCCATGGATTATGGCTGCGCCAGCGTCAATGGCGACAGATGGATCAAGCGGCGTTCGACCCGAATTCCGGGACGGCATCCTTCAGAACGGCCTTGATGGTGGCGCGGTCGTCTCTGGCGATCGCCTGCTCGAGGGCTGCGATCCACTTCCGCAGCGACTGCATCGGCGGTTCGTTGGGCTTGGCCGCCATGATGCCGGCGACGCCGATCTCGACGGCCGGCTCCTCGTTCGCAAACAGGATTTCGTTCAGCCGCTCGCCTGGCCGCATCCCGGTGAAAACGATATCGATGTCGTGGCCGGGCTCGAGGCCGGAAAGGCGGATCATGCGCTCGGCAAGATCGACGATTTTGACCGGCTGTCCCATGTTGAGCACATAGACCGAAACGTCCGAACGCCCCGGCGCGAGCGCGTGAGCTGCGGCCGTAATGACGAGGTCGCAGGCCTCGCGGATGGTCATGAAATACCTGACCATCTCGGGATGGGTGACCGTCACCGGACCACCCGCATCGATCTGCGCCTTGAATTTCGGCACCACCGATCCGTTGGACGCCAGCACGTTGCCGAACCGCACGGAGATGAACCGCATCCGCGGCTTGCCACCCGGCAGAGCCGCGAGGTCATGATCGAGCGCCTGGCAATACATTTCGGCAAACCGCTTGGTCAGCCCCAGCATCGATACCGGCTCGATCGCCTTGTCGGTCGAGATCATCACCATCGCCTCGGCGCCCGCCACCAACGCCGCATCGGCGACATTCACCGATCCGAAAATATTGGTTTTGACGCCCTCGCTCCAGTCGCGTTCGAGGATCGGCACGTGCTTGAGAGCCGCGGCGTGGAAGACGATGTCCGGCTTGAATTCATTCATCAGCCGCAGCACGCGATCGCGGTCGCGGATATCCGCAACCCGTCCCTCGATCACCGCGTTGACGCCATGCGCCGCGAGCTCTTCGGTGATGGCATAGAGCGCCGGCTCCGAATTCTCGATCACCAGCAGTCGCGCGGCGCCGAACGTCACGACACGCTCGCAAATCTCCGAACCGATCGAACCGCCCCCGCCGGTGACGATGACCGCCTTGCCTTTCACCAACGCCTCGAGCCGCGCATAATCGATCTTTTCGCTGGGACGCAGCAGCAGGTCCTCGACCGCGACCGACGTCAAACGCGGCGCGTCCCCGCTTTCCAGCGACGGCAGGCGGCTGACAATCAGCCCCAACCGGCGCGCGCGCATCAAAACGGATTCGGGCCGCGCCTCGGGGTCGAAGGCCGACGGCGTCATCACGACCCGGGCAATCGGCTTGTTGCGCTTGGCGAAATCGGCGATGACATCCTCGATGTCGTCGATGCCGCCAAGCACCGGAATGTTGCGGATCAACTGGCCGCGGTCGGCGGGCGATGGCGACAGCAGGCCGACCGGCCAGATCCGCTTGACGGCGCCGCTTTCGATTCCACGCAGCAGGATTTCGGCGTCGGCGGCGCGACCGACCAGAAGCGTCGGTGCCGCGTCCTCGGAGCGAGCGTGATGCCGCACGCGCGTGTAGCGGAAATAGCGGTAGGCAAAGCGCAAGGCGCTGAGAAAGAATACCTCGAGAAACCAGAACAGGATGATCGTCACTTTGCCGAAAAAGAACGCGCCATGAACGTTGGGCGCGACGAAAATGTAATCCAGCACCAGCAGCGCGACCGCCAGCACGGTCGCCGCGCGCAGGATGTTCAGCGCGTCGGGCAGCGAAATAAAGCGCCATTTCGCGGTGGTCAGATTGAAGAGCAAGCAAACGACCACGCTGAACGCGACGAACCAGGGCAGGATGCGAAACAGCAGCGGCAAGCGATCGGTCAGAAGATCGCCTTCGAAATGCAGGTAAAAGCTTCCCAACAGGGCAACCGCGGTCGCCAGCGCGTCGTGCGCGACAATCAGCGCATTGCGTTTGGTCAGACTTGGAAGGCGCATCATGTCACTGACCGGTCACCAAAGAGATCGGGCGTGGCCCGTTGTGTATGCTGATACCCGATCCGGCGGGAGCATTCCAGCCGTCACGGTTCAACGGAATTCGATGTTGCGGCCGGCGCCTGGGTCAGATCTACCCTCAGTGTCGCCGCGCCTGCAATCCCCACGCCGAGTACGTACATCCACCCCTCGTTGAAATCGAAAATGTGCGAATTGAACAGCGAGGTGAAAAAATTCTGCACCACCACCATCAACCCGATCCAGGCCATCAGGCCTTCGCCGCGAAACAGCATGAGGTGCGAAAGCCACATCGCATACAGCACGACCACGCCGAGCACGCCCCACTGAATCGCGACGTTCAAGGTCTGGTTATGGGGATTTGCGACGACATCCGCGGCGGCCCCATGCGCCGGACCAACCGCGGCCTGCTGGAAAAGCATCTCGGTCGATCCCGTACCGTGGCCCAGCACCGGAGCCTCGGCGAAGAAACCCAGCGACTTCCGCCAATACTCCAGCCGCAGGCCCATCGAGGTCGCGACGTTTTGCTCCTTGTAACGCGTGTAATCGCTCGAGAAGGATTCGATGGTCGAGCGCAATTTCGGCGACGTCGCGAAGGCCAGCCCCGCCAGCACGATAGCGACGCACAATATGGCGACGCTGGTTCGCCATCTCAGGTGCAGCCACGCGAATACCGCCAGCATGATCGGCATCGTTACCAGTGCCGTGCGCGAAACGACGACGAATGCCATGTTGACCACGAAGCTCAGGGCGACCGCGCTCAGCACCAATGCCGGAACGACCCTTCCGGATCGCAGCAGCGAAATTGCGGGATAGGCCAGCACCACGGCGCACAGGGCGAATTCCTGGCTCTGGTCGATATAGTTCTTGACCGCCACGCCGTATTCGGCGCCGGACTTCAACGCAAACCGTGGATCATATGCGACGAGCCAGGACATCGCCATCAGCACGATGCACGACACCAGGAAGGTCGTAAACACCGACAAGCCTCGCGTCGAGCGTTCGAAATGATAGAACAGCAACGGCAACATCAACAGTTTTGCGGTTGGACCGATCGCATGAAGCCGCGCACCCCATGGCGCCGCCGACCAGAGCGTTCCGACGACGGCGAGCGCAAACAACGCGACCGGCACGATCGATATCAGACGATTTAAAGATTGCAGGAAAGCCTTCGCATCGAAGAAGGGCGCCATCGTGACAATCGCCGCGACCGTAAAGATCGCCGTCAGCGATGTCGACCAGGGCAGCGCAAGGGCTACCAGGATGAAGCAAATATCGGTGGCCCTGACCCAGGCGGCTGGATCCCGCCACAGCCGCCACAACAGCGCGCCGGCGGACTCGCGCGCCACGGTGTTCACGATTTACCTCCCCGCGCACCAATAACATCGGGCCACGCCCGTTGCGGTTACGCTGATAGCTGATCTTGCGGCACCATGCCAGCCGCCACGGTTCGGGGCTCGGTTTTCAACGAAATTAAATCCAGCCCTCGACCCGCGACTTTCGGATCTGGTTATAGGATTCGCGCCGACCTGGCCGCCGGTAAGACTTTGAAGGTCTCGCACAATTTCTACTCGCCCGGTGCTATGACGCGCGAACTAAAGCCCACTTGAGGCCGGCTTCGCTGCTGAATGTTGCCAGCCCGTTTTGCGAAACACGCAAGCCCACGCCGATCACGAGCGCGCCAAGAGCGAGCTCAGAGCGCTCATGCCGGAAGATGCCAAGGAGGCCATAGTCCACGGCATCCGGGCGAAGCGCTCCAAAGCCGCCAAGAGCTCAAGGTCCGCTGCTTCTCCGCATTTCTGGCCCGCTCCGGAAATGCACGTGCCAGTTCCTCGCGCTCCGGCCTCAACACGCCCCGTTCGGTAATTAGTCCGCTCACCAGCCGCGGGCCAGCGCGCCGCGATCGGGCTGCAAGATGCCCCGTTCGGTGATCAATCCGGTCACGAGGCGCGAAGGCGTGACGTCGAACGCGTAGTTGGCGACCGGCGAGCCGTCGGGGACCACCCGAATTGTCTCGATCCGGCCACTGGCGGTGCGCCCGGTCATGGTGGCGACTTCGTCGGCGCCGCGCTGCTCGATCGGAATTTGCCCGGCCGTCGCGAATCGAGAAATCGATCGTCGGCGATGGCAGCGCCACATAGAACGGCACGCCATTGTCGTGCGCGGCCAACGCCTTCAGATACGTCCCGATCTTGTTGCAGACATCGCCATCGGCGGTCACCCGGTCGGTGCCGACGATGACGAGATCGACCATGCCACGCTGCATCAGATGGCCGCCGGTATTGTCCGGGATCACCGTGTGCGGCACGCCGTGATGGCCAAGTTCCCAGGCCGTCAGCGATGCCCCCTGATTGCGCGGACGGGTTTCGTCGACCCAGACATGGACCCTCAGGCCCCGGTCGTGGGCCATATAGATCGGCGCCGTCGCGGTTCCCCAATCGACCGTGGCGAGCCAGCCGGCATTGCAATGGGTCAAGACATTGACCCGCTCGCCCGGCTTCTTGCTGGCCCCGATCGCCTCGATCACCGCAAGACCGTGCCGGCCGATGCCCTGGTTGATGGCGATGTCCTGCTCGGCGATTTCACCGGCGCGGGCATAGGCGGCAGCGGCGCGCGCCGAGGGGGCGAGCTGAGAAAGCGCATTGCGCATCTCGTCCAGCGCCCATTTCAGGTTGATCGCGGTGGGCCGGGTCGCAATCAGCGTTTGATAAGCCCGCTCCAGCGCCGCATCGGAAGCATCAAGGCGCATCGCCAGCGCCACGCCATAGGCGGCGGTCGCGCCGATCAGGGGTGCGCCGCGCACCAGCATCGCGCGGATCGCTTCGGCCGCCGCGTCGCAGTCGGTCAGCCGCGCGACGACAAATTCATGCGGCAACAGCCTTTGGTCGATCGCGCCCACCGACCAGCCATCCGGCTCGACCCATATGCTTCGGTAATGCCGTCCATCGACCTTCATGGGCGCAACACCCGTCCAGCCACGGCGTCGAGCTTCTTCAGAAGCAACAGGATCGCGCGCTTCCGGCGCCGTGATCAGCGCGGTGTCGAGCGCGCGATCCGAACCGATCGGGCACGGCTCATGCACGCGCGGAAAATCCCGCGCCAGCCGCGCAACGAGCCCCCTCGCCTTCTCGGCGTTCGCGTTCAACACGCGGATGATGTCCTGCACCGTGACGGCGTCGTGATCCGGATGCCAGCAGTCGAAATCGGTGACCATCGCCACGCTGGCGTAGCAAATCTCGGCCTCACGGGCGAGTTTCGCTTCCGGCATATTGGTCATGCCGATCACCGAATAGCCCATCGCCTTGTAGGTCGTGCTTTCGGCGAGTGTCGAGAATTGCGGGCCCTCGATGCACACGTAAGTGCCGCCACGCCGGAACGGGATTGCCTCGGCTTCGGCCGCCGCGGACAGGTGCACGCCCAAACGCGGCGAGACCGGATGGGCCATCGACACATGAGCGACGCAACCCCTGCCGAAGAACGAACTCTCCCGCCTGTAGGTGCGGTCGACAAACTGGTCGACCAGGACGAAGGTGCCGGGCGGGAGTTCCTCCTTGAACGAACCGCAGGCCGAGAGCGAAATCAGGTCGGTCACGCCGGCGCGCTTGAGCACGTCGATATTGGCGCGATAGTTGATGTCCGAAGGCGACAGCCGGTGACCCTTGTCGTGCCGCGACAGGAACACGATCGGTAAGCCAGCAATCGTGCCGCGGCGCAGCGCCGCCGATGGCTCACCCCACGGGCTTGCGATCACCTCGTCACGGGCATCTTCAAGCCCGGGCAGATCGTAAATGCCGGATCCTCCGATAATGCCAAGTACGGCATTTGCAGTTGCGGCATCTGTCATGACGTCTCCCAGTCCGTGTCGGCGGCCAAATGGCCGGTCCCGCCCGTATCGAGCGTGGCCCGAAAAAGTTCGACTATATTGCGGGGCAATAATCAACCACTGTTCTTCCGTGGCAAGGGCTTCTAGTTTGATGACAGCAAGCCATCACGGCCTCCTCATCCTGATCAGGGAAAGCTGATGTCCACCACCAACGACCGGGCGAAGCGTCAATCCATCATCGACGCCTGCCGGCAGATGAACCAGCTCGGTATCAATCAGGGCACCTCGGGCAATATCAGCCTGCGCCACGAGGACGGGATGCTGATTACGCCAACGAGCACGCCCTATGAGGCGATGAAGCCCGCCCAGATCGTCTTCATGAAACGCGACGGCTCGTTCGATGCAAAACAACGCCCCTCGAGCGAATGGCGATTCCACCGCGACATCCTCAAAGCGCGCCCCGACGTGAACGCCGTGGTCCACGCCCATCCGCCCTATGCCACGATGCTGGCGATCATGGGTCGCGAGATTCCTCCGATCCATTACATGATCGCATGCGCAGGCGGCGATACGATTCCCTGCGCGCCCTACGCGACGTTTGGAACAGAGACGCTGTCGCAACATGCGGTGGCCGCGCTCGAAAGCAGGTCGGCCTGCCTTTTGGCCCATCATGGCATGATCGCGATCGGGCCGTCGCTGGCGAAAGCCATGTGGCTAGCGGTCGAGGTCGAAACGCTGGCGCGGCAGTATCATGGCTGCCTGCAGATCGGAACTCCGCCGCTGCTGTCAAAGGCTGAGATCGAGAATGTCCGCGCGCGCATGGCCGGATACGGTCCCCCCGATCGATAATCTCGCGCGCGTCGTTCGCGCGACGAATTGCACCACGACAGGCAGCACGCTTCCACGCAGCGCGCGAATTCGGCCCGCGGGGGAGTGATGAGCGGTCCTGGGTGGCATTTTTGGTGAATCAATCGTTTGCAGCGTTAGTCAAATTTTCACCACAACATCAACCATGGTCGATTTGTGCTCTTGGCGTGACAGACGATGGCAACCGCAAGGCAGTACTCTTCCAGGCAAGTTTTCACCCTGGAGATTTGTCATGAAGCGTATGTTGATCGGAACGACCGCGATTGCCTCTCTGCTCGCCACGGGCGCTTTCGCGGCCGACCTGCCGATGCGGAACTATGCAAAGGCGCCGATCTTTGCCGAACCCATCTTCAACTGGACCGGTTTCTACCTCGGCGGCAACATCGGTTATAGCTGGGGCAGGTCGAGCGACACCTCCACGCTGACCAACTCGGCCGGCACGGTCCTGTTTGCCTCAACCGGCAAGACAGCCCTGGACGGCGTCTTCGGCGGCGGCCAGATCGGCTACAATTGGCAGGTCCAGAACTTTGTGTGGGGTCTTGAGGCCGACATCCAGGGCACCAACGAAAAGGGTGGCCGAACCTTCGTCTGCCCCGCGGGCGTCTGCATCCCCACGCCTGTCGGCATCGCGGCGAGCGCAGGCACGCCTGTTCCGGCAACTCTGGGCCAGAAGATCGACTGGCTCGGAACCGTGCGTGGCCGCGCCGGCGTAACCGTGACCCCGGCGCTGCTGCTCTACGCCACCGGCGGTCTCGCCTATGGCGAGGTCAACACCCACGAGTTGATCGGCGTGGTACCGACGGCGTTCTCAAGCAACACCACCAACGCGGGCTGGACCGCCGGTGCCGGCATCGAAGGCGCGATCGGCGGCAACTGGACGGCAAGGGTCGAATACCTCTATGTCGATCTCGGCAAGGTCAACGGATCGTTCATCACTCCGCTGACCGCTGTGGGCGGCGGCGTCATCGCCACCAACTACAGCTCGCACATCACCGACAACATCGTGCGCTTCGGCATCAACTACAAATTCAATGGCCCGGTCGTCGCCAGGTACTGAGCCGATCTCACCTCCGGATAAACTCAAAGCCCGGCCTTGCGCCGGGCTTTCGTTCGTTTGGAACAGGATCGTCGAGGGACCGCGGGACCTTTTGCGGGTCTATTTGCCCTTGAAATTCGGCGTCCGCTTGTTGAGGAAGGCATCCATGCCCTCGCGGAAATCCTCGCTCATATAGGCGCGCAGGATCAAATCCTCGCCCTCGTCGCGCGTCAGCGTCCGCCGGATGCGGCGTACCGCCTCCTTCGTCACTTCCATCGTGATCGGCGCATGACCCGCCATCAGCTTCGCGGTCTCGTTGGCGCGGCGCTGCAGCGTCTCGACGTCGGGCACGACTTCGTTGAGCAGCCCGAGCGCCAGGGCCTCCGGGGCCTCCACCAGCCGCGCCTTGAAGATCAAATCCTTGGTTCGCGCCGGCCCGATCAGCGATACCAGCCTCGAGATGTTGGACATCGACAGGCAGTTGCCGAGCGTGCGCGCGATCGGAAAGCCGATCCGCGTCGAGGCCGTACCGATCCTGATGTCGCAACAGGCCGCGATCCCCGCCCCGCCGCCGGTACAGGCGCCGGCAATCGCGGCGATCACGGGCACCCGCACCTGCTCCAGCGTGCCGAGCACGCGATCGATCCGGGCTTCATAGTCGAGCGAATCCTGCGCGGTCTTGAAGGCGCGGAATTGCGAGATGTCGGTGCCGGAGGCGAACGCCTTGTCGCCTGAGCCGGTGAGGATCATCGCCTTGATCGAGCGGTCGGCGTTGACGCTCTCGCAGATCGCCGCCATCTGTTCATACATCGCAAAGGTCAGCGCGTTGCGCGCCTGCGGGCGGTTGAAGGTCAGCCGGGCGATACCGTCCTCGACGGTGTAGATCAGGTCTTCAGTCGCAGTTGCGGGGGCGTCCATTGCACGCTCTTTCTGTTCTTGTGGATCTGGCTTGCTTGACGTTCAGCTCGTGTGACGTTGCCTGGCAAAGACCTGCAAAGCCCGCGCCAGGCGCGCGCTTGGCGGATGGTCCCTGCCGCTCAGGCGACGGCCGACTTCGGCATCGCCACCACGTCGCGTCCCTTGAGGACCTCCATGGCGGCCATCACGCCGCCGCTCCGATGCGGCACCTTGGCAAGATCGAGCCCCATCTCGACGCCCGACAATGTTCCCATCAGCATCAGGTCGTTGAAGTGCCCGATATGGCCGATCCGGAACGCCTTGCCCTTGATCTTTCCAAGGCCGGTGCCCAGCGACATGTCGAAATTGTCCAGCACGACCTTGCGGAAGGCATCCGCGTCGTGCCCATCGGGCACCATGACCGCGGTCAGCGACGGCGAATAAGCGTGCGGATCGAGGCAGACGAGATCAAGGCCCCAGGCCTTGGCGGCGGCGCGGGTCGCGGCGCCGTGACGCATGTGACGGGCGAAGACGTTGTCGAGCCCCTCCTCCTCCAGCATCGCGACAGCTTCCCGCAGCGCGAACAAGAGGTTTATGGCGGGCGTATAGGGGAACGTGCCCTGCTTGTTGATCTCAAGCATGTCGTGCCAGTCCCAATAGGAGCGGAGCGAGCCGTTCGCCTTGGAGGCCGCAAGCGCCCTCTCCGAGACCGCGTTGAAGCTCAAGCCGGGCGGCAGCATCATGCCCTTCTGCGACCCACCGACCGAAACATCGATGCCCCAGGCGTCGTGTTCGTACTCCATCGAGGCAAGGCCTGAGATGGTATCGACCATCAACATGGCCGGGTGTTTGGTGCGATTGAGGGCCTTGCGGACTTCGAGCGGATGGGTGACGCAACCGGTCGAGGTCTCGTTGTGAATGACCATCACCGCCTTGATCTTGTGTGCGCGGTCGGCGGCAAGCCTGGCCTCGATCTCGGCCACGTCGGCGCCGCGCCGCCAGTCGGTCGGCATGAATTCGACGTCGAGCTTGAATTTCTGGGCAATGCCGCGCCACAAGACCGCGAATTGGCCGGTCTCGGCCAACAGAACCTTGTCGCCGGGCGACAGCGTGTTGACCAGCGCGGCTTCCCAGGCGCCGGTACCGGAGGACGGGAAGATGATGACCGGCTGCTTGGTGCGGAAGATTCGCTGCATCCCGGCGAGGACCGCGTAACCGAGCTCGGCAAATTCCGCGCCGCGATGATCCAGCGGAGGCATATCCATGGCCCGCAGCACCCGGTCGGGCACGTTGGTGGGGCCTGGAATCTGTAGAAAATGCCTTCCAGTATGCAGGGTCATCGGCGTCCTTCCCGGGGGTCTTATTGCAAGCGCTCGAATATCACTATTTGGCGGGCTTGTCCCCCGCCCGCGACGCGGCGTCAATGCATAAGACGGCCCTTCAGCCCGCGCGACAGGCGGGCCTTGCCAAAGAAACCCTGCGGTCGCGGAGGGCCCGCAGGCAGGATGTCCGCCTGCCCTGATCCGGCGCGATCAGGCGAAAAGCCCAATGGTCCGCTTATTCCGCCGCGACTGGCCGCCCCGTGGCCAGCATGGGCTCATCGGCCTCAAACGGGATTTCCGGGTGCATCAGGAAGGCCGAGAGGCCGCCGAGCAGCAACAGGCCCATCGACATCAGGAACGGCAAATACCAGTTCCCGGTCACGTCGATCACGTAACCGGCGACCAGGGGCGACACGATCGCGGCAAACGCCGAGCCAGTATTCATCAGGCCGGCCGCCGTGCCGGAGAATTTCGGCGCGATGTCCATCGGCACCGACCACATCGGGCCGATCGTGATCTCGGCGAAAAAGAAGCCGCCGGAAAGACATAGCGCGACCACCGTGATGTCGTGGATGAAGAGGATCGGGATCAGCGATGCCAGCGCGCCGGCAAAACCGGCGACCGTGACGCTGAGCCGGGCCAGGCGGACATTGCCGGTTCGCTTGAGGATGCCGTCGGAGAGAATCCCGCCAAGGCTGTCGCCGACCACGCCGGCAAAGAACACGCCGGAGGCAAACAGCGCCGAGTTCTTGATGTCGAGGCTGAAGTTGTTCTTGAAGAACAGCGGCAGCCAGTTCAGGTAGAGCCACAAGGTCCAGCCGTAACAGAAATAGGTCAGCGTCACCGGCCACATCCGGCGCAACAGCGGCCCCCATGGCACCTGGGGCCGCGTGCCGGACGGGCGCGGCGGAAGCGACGCCAGTTCTTCGGCGGTGATCGAGGGATGATCCTTGGGCTCGTTGCGGAAATACAGGACCCAGACCACGCCCCACAACAGGCTGACCAGTCCGAGCACGACGAACGATCCGCGCCAGGTCAGCCAGGCCATCAGCACCGCGATCAATGGCGGCGTCACGGCATTGCCGAGCCGCGCGAACGCGTGCGTCAGACCTTGCGCGAAGCCGCGGCGGTCCGCCGGCGTCCAATACTGCATCGCGCGCGTTGCGGTTGGAAACGTCGCGCCCTCGCCGAAGCCGAGCGCCACGCGCGCAATGAACAGCGTGACGAGCCCGGTGACAAAGCCGGTCATGATGGTCGCGGCCGCCCAGATCAGGCCGCACCAGAACAACGTCCGGCGCGGACCGAAATGGTCGCCGACCCAGCCGCCGATCACCTGGAACAGAGGTAGGGATAGGCAAAGGCCGAGAACACCAGGCCGAGTTGGGTGTTGGAAAGATGGAGTTCCTTCTGGATTTCGCTCGCCGCCGTGCCGATGTTGACGCGGTCGACATAGGTGATGAAGTACATCACACAGAGCATCGCCAGCACGACGTGGGTGGCCTTCAACCGCAGCCGCATCTTGTTCACTCCTCCCGGGCGGGCCTTATCGCAATCAAGCTTTGTCGCTACGATGACGGCGCCGATCCGTCAGGACAAATGGCGCCGATTGATGGCGGTCACGTTCAAGGCTTGACCATCTTCAGATGCGCCGAGTTCGACTTGGAGGGCTCCTCAAGTGCTGCCATCGCGGCATCGACGCCACCGGCGCGATGCGGCACGCCGGCCGCCGACAGTCCCATCTCCACGCCGGACAGGGCGCCCAGCAGCGTGAGCTCGTTGCACTCGCCGAGATGGCCGATGCGAAACACCTTGCCGGCCACTTTTGAAAGCCCCGAACCGAGCGACATGTTGTAATTGTCGAGCACGATCTTGCGGAACTTGTCGGCGTCGTGGCCCGGCGGCATCAGAACGGCGGTGAGCACCGGGGAATATTCCGCAGGCTCCTGGCACAGGATCTCGAGCCCCCAATGGGTGACCGCGGCACGGGTCGCCGCCGCGAGGCGCTTGTGACGGGCGAACACGTTATCGAGCCCCTCTTCAAGCATCATGGCAATGGCTTCGCGCAGCCCGTAAAGCAGATTGGTGGCGGGCGTGTAGGGGAAGAAGCCGTTCGCATTCGGCTTGAGCATCTCTTCCCAATCCCAATAGGAGCGCGGCATTTTGTTGGTCTTGGCGGCGGCGCGCGCCTTCTCCGAGACCGCGTTGAAGCCGAGCCCCGGCGGCAGCATGAAGCCCTTCTGCGAGCAGGAGACGGTGACATCGACCTTCCACTCGTCGTGGCGGAAATCGACCGAGCCCAGCGAGGAGATCGTGTCCACCAGCAGCAGCGCGGGATGGCCGACCCGGTCCATCGCGGCGCGAATCTCGCCGACGCGGCTGGTGACGCCGGTGGAGGTCTCGTTGTGCACGACCATCACCGCCTTGATTGTCTGGGCCTTGTCCGCGGCAAGCTTGGCCTCGATCGCCGCAGGGTCGGCGCCGTGACGCCAGTCGCCGGGCATGAAATCGACGTCGATCCCCCAGCGCCCGGCCATCTGCTGCCACAGGGTCGCGAAATGGCCGGTCTCGACCATCAGGACCTTGTCGCCGGGCGACAGCGTATTGACGATGGCAGCTTCCCAGGCGCCGGTGCCCGAGGACGGGAAAACGATCACCGGCGCTTTGGTCTTGAAGATCTTCTGGCAGCCCTCGAACACGGCCTTGCCGAGGTCGGCGAACTCCGCGCTGCGGTGGTCGATGACCGGCATATCCATGGCACGAAGCACGCGATCCGGGACCGGGCTCGGGCCGGGAATGTTCAGGAAATGACGTCCCTGGTGCTTGGTCACGGATTCCTCCTCGGTTTTGGCTGCCCGCACATATTGCATTCAATTTATGCCGCGGCAACCGATAAATTGTGTACAATTCTTGTCGACGACCTGCCCTGCTTGCGCGTATGTTCCCAGCCATGAAACCCATGATTCCAAACGATACCCCCTCACAGGCCCTCTCCGGGACGGCGGATCGCGCCCGCGAAGAGCCGTCCCTGCACGACGAAATCCTGACCCGGCTGCGCGACCACATCGTCGAGGGCAACATTGCCGACGGCGGCCGCGTGCCCGAGCGGCAGCTTTGCGAAATGCTGAAGATTTCACGCACGCCGCTGCGCGAAGCGCTGAAAGTATTGGCCTCGGAAGGCCTCGTGGAGCTGTTGCCCAACCGCGGCGCGCGCGTGCGGCCCCTGAGCGAGCAGGATCTCGGCGAATTGTTCGACGTCATGGGCGGGCTGGAAGGCCTCGCAGGAAGGCTCGCCTGCGAAAACATCACCGATGCCGAAATCGCCGAAATCGAGCGGCTGCACTACGAAATGTACGGCTTCTACCTGCACCGCGACATGCACGGCTATTTCAACGTCAACCAGCTGATCCACCAGAAGATCGTCGAGGCCTCGCGCAACGCAACCCTCAAGAGCGCCTACGCGAACATCGCAGGGCGGATCCGCCGGGTACGCTACTCGGCCAATTTCGCCCGCAAGCGCGAGCGCTGGGGTGAAGCGATGCGCGAACACGAGACCATCCTGGAGGCGTTGCGCCGCCGCGCCGGCGACGAACTCAGCGACATCCTGTTCAGGCATTTGCGCAACAAGCGGACCGCCGCGGTCGAACATCTCAAGACCGGCGGCATGGCGGCTTCCGAGCCCGCCTGATACGTTCCCGCAGGTCACGCTGCCATCACATTTTGCATTCAAATCAGAAAAACAGGCCCGAGGAATTGTATTTTACGGGGATGGAATGACGCAGACGGGCTCATCACGGCTTCAGGAGCAGCTCGCGCGCGAGATCACGGGCGACGTCTTCTTCGATTCCTTCAACCGCGGCCGCTACGCCACCGACGCCTCGTTCTACCAGATCGTGCCGGCCGGCGTCGTGGTCCCGCGCAGCATCGAGGAGGCGCTGCGGGCGCTTGCGATCGCGCGCGATGCGGGCCGCAAAGTCACCCCGCGCGGCGGCGGCACATCGCAATGCGGCCAGACCATCAATGACGGCATCGTCATCGACCTCTCCAAACATCTCAACCGCATCATCTCGCTCGACGTTGAAAACCGCACTTGCGTGGTCGAACCCGGAATCGTGCTCGACGACCTCAACCGGCAACTGAAGAAGCATGGCCTGTGGTTTCCGGTCGACGTCTCCACCGCCTCGCGCGCCACCATCGGCGGCATGGCCGGCAACAATTCCTGCGGCGGGCGCTCGCTGCGTTACGGCACCATGCGCGACAACACGCGCTCGATGGACGCGGCGCTGGCGGACGGCACGCTGCTGCATTTCGGCGAGGTGCCGCGCGACCTTTCGCTGCCAAACGCGAGCGACCGCGGATTGAGCCTGTTTCGCGACATGCTCTCGCTCGGCGAGCGCGAGGCGGCCGAGATCGCCGACAAGTTTCCGAAAGTGCAGCGCCGGGTCGGCGGCTATAATCTCGATGCATTGGTGCCGCGCAACACCCCGAACAATTTGGCGCATCTTCTGGTCGGCTCGGAGGGCACGCTTGCCTTCACCACGCAGGTCGAACTCAAGCTGTGGCCCGTGATCCGCAACAAGGTGCTCGGCGTCTGCCATTTCGGCAGCTTCTACGAGGCGATGGATGCCGCCCAGCATCTGGTCAAGCTGCGCCCGATCGCGGTGGAGCTGGTCGATCGCACCATGATCGCGTTGGGGCGCGATATTGCGATGTTCAGACCGGTGATCGATGCGACCGTGCGCGGCGATCCCGACGCGCTCTTGATCGTCGAATTTGCCGAGGACGATCAAGCGGACAATCTGCAAAAGTTGAAACAGCTCGACGAGTTGATGGGCGATCTCGGCTTTGGCTGGAACAACCCGCAACGCAAATGGGGCGGGGTCGTCGACGTGATCGAGCCCGCGACCCAGACGGCGATATCGGATTTTCGCACCTCCGGCCTCAACGTCATGATGTCGATGAAGCAGGAAGGCAAGCCGGTCTCCTTTGTCGAGGATTGCGCGGTGCCGCTGCCGCACCTTGCCGACTACACCGCGCGGCTCAACGCGATCTTCGCCAGGCACGGCACCCGCGGCACGATGTATGCGCACGCCTCCGAAGGCTGCCTGCATGTGCGCCCGGTGCTGAATTTGAAGCTCGAGAAGGACGTCAACGCGATGCGCGCCATCGCCGAGGAAACCTTCGCGATGGTGCGGGAATACAAGGGCTCGCATTCGGGCGAGCACGGCGACGGCATCGTGCGCTCGGAATTCCACGAGACCATGTTCGGCTCGCGCATCGTCGCCGACTTCAGGGAGGTCAAGGAGCGCTTCGACCCCGATCACGTCCTCAATCCCGGCAAGATCGTCGACGCGCCCAAAATGGACGACCGCGCGCTGTTCCGTTATCCGCCGGACTACCGCGTCAGCGAGTTCAAGACCGCGCTCGACTGGTCCGCCTACCCCGGCGCCGGCGGCGGCTTTCAGGGCGCGGTCGAGATGTGCAACAACAACGGCGCCTGCCGCAAGCTCGAAGGCGGCGTGATGTGCCCGTCCTATCGCGCCACGCGCAACGAAAAGGACGTCACGCGCGGCCGCGCCAACACGCTGCGGCTCGCGATCTCCGGCCAGTTGGGACCCGACGCGCTGTCATCCGACGCGATGATGGACACCATGAAACTCTGCGTGTCCTGCAAGGCCTGCCGGCACGAATGCCCTGTTGGCGTCGACATGGCCAGGATGAAGATCGAGGTCCTCGCCGCGCGGCGGGCCAAGCACGGTCTTTCGCTGAGGGATCGTCTGGTCGGCTTCCTGCCGCACTACGCGTCGCTCTTGTCGCGCCTCGCTCCGCTCGCCAACTGGCGCAACAGGAGCCGGTTGTTGCGAACCCTGCTCGAGCTTGTCGCCGGCATCAGCGCGCAACGCGCCCTTCCCGAGTGGCGGCGCGATGTTTTCGCCCCCGCAGGCGAGGTGTTCGGCCCGAAAGACGGGCGCGAGGTCGTGCTGTTCGCCGACACTTTCAATCGCGCCTATGAGCGCGAGAACCTCGACGCGGCATTGCGCGTGCTGGTCGCTGGCGGATATCGCGTCCACATTCCAAAGCCCGCCGACAACGGCCGGCCGTTGTGCTGCGGGCGGACCTTCCTGTCGGCCGGCCTCGTCGACCATGCCCGCACCGAACTCGACCGGCTGGTTGCGACCTATGCGCCGTTCGCCGCGCGCGGCGTGCCCATCATCGGCCTCGAGCCGAGTTGTCTTCTGACGCTTCGCGACGAACTGCTTTCGCTGCGCTCGGACGAGACCGCGAAGACCATCAGCGCGCACGCGCTGATGTTTGAGGAATTTCTGGTCCGCGAGGCCGGCGCCGGCCACCTGCAACTCCCGCTCGGTCCGATCGCGGGCCGGGCGCTGGTGCACGGCCACTGCCATCAGAAATCGTTCGGCGCGTTCAAGCCGGTCGAACAGGCGCTTCGGCTGATTCCGGATCTGACCGTCGAAACCATCGAGTTCGAGCTGCTGTGGCATGGCCGGCGCGTTCGGCTATGGCTCCGATACATACGAGACCTCGATCGAGATGGCCGAACTCTCGCTGTTGCCCGCCGTGCGGCGCGCCGAGACGAACGCCCTTGTGATCGCCGACGGCACCTCGTGCCGCCACCAGATCAAGGACGGCACCGACCGCACCGCCCTTCACGTCGCCCGCGCGCTGGCGATGAGCCTCGACAGCGCGCGCGCAAGATCCTAAATCCTGAAAAAATCACCCGCAAAGGAACCCGCCCATGGCCAATCTCACTCTCGACATCGCCCGCAAGATTCTCGACGCCGCCCTTGCCAAGGCGGTCGAGAAGAAACTGAAGCCGCTCGTCATCACCATTCTCGACGCGCGCGGGGCGGTGAAAGTGACGGCGGCGCAGGACGGCACCAGCCTGATGCGGGCCGAGATCGCCCATGGCAAGGCCTATGGCGCGCTCGCGATGGGCATGGGCTCGCGCGCGCTGTTCCAGCGGGCGCAGGAGCAGGCCTATTTCGTCGACGCGGTGAACTCGATGGCGCAGGGACGCCTGATCCCGGTGCCCGGCGGGGTTCTGATCCAGGACGGCGGGACCCTGCTCGGCGCGGTCGGTGTTTCCGGCGACACTTCCGACAATGACGAAATCTGCGCGATCGCCGGCATCGAGGCGGCGGGATTGAAGGCCAATCCGGGGTAGCGGTCGGCGCATCGCTCCCAAGGGATCATTCCCGCGATCGCGGGGGGACTTAACCGTCATCATTTCAGATTAAGCGCGTCCATGCTGAAACAATTCGGTCCCGAGATTTGGATTGCCGATGGACCTGAGGTGTCGACGGCCGGCTTTCATTACGCCACGCGGATGGCCGTCATCCGATTGTCGGATGGCGGCCTTTTCATTTGGTCACCGATACGGCTCACAGATGACCTTCGAGCGGAGGTCGACGCACTTGGCGATGTACGTTACCTGGTCGCGCCGAATTCGCTGCATCATTTGTTCCTTGATGATTGGCGATGTGCCTATGCCAACGCGAAACTCTACGCACCTGCGGGCTTGCGGAAGAAGCGAAAGGACATCGACTTCGACGGCGACCTGACAAATGGCCCGATCGCCGCATGGGCCGCAGATATCGATCAAGTCGTTGTGCCCGGCAATCTCATTACAACCGAGGTGGTATTCTTTCATCGCAAGAGCGCAACCGTGCTCTTCACCGATTTGATTCAGCAATTTCCCGCCAACTGGTTTTCGGGCTGGCGAGCGATTGTCGCGCGGCTGGATCTCATGGTGGGTCCGGAGCCGGCAGTGCCCCGAAAGTTTCGCAACACGTTCATCAACCGCCGGGCCGCGCGGGCCTCACTTGCGCGTATTCTGGCATGGCCCGCGGAAAAGGTGCTGATGGCGCATGGAACGCCTGTCAACGAGAACGGCCGAGCGTTCATCAGCGGTGCGTTTCGCTGGCTCACCGGGTGATTTTCGGTGTTGCCCGTGTCCCGGAGGCGCCAAACGCACGCTAAACGCGCCGGCACTCTCTTTTCGTCATTCCGGGTAGCACAGCGCCTGCTTTCGATCAGCTCGTCGCTCTGCTACTTGTCTCCGAGGCGAGCGGCCGTCGTCTCGGCCCAATCAAAAGGAGTGGCAATGAAGCTACCAACCAGGTTCGCAATCGTCACGGCCTTCGCGTCTGCTGCGGCGAGCGCCGCCTGCGCCCAGGCGCCTGCGCCCGCCGAAATCGTCTTCGTCAACGGCAAGGTCTACACCGCCGACGCGTTGGATCATGTGATTGAGGGGTTCGCGGTCACAGGCGATCGCTTCGTTGCAATCGGCACCAACGATACGGTGCGCCGCTACGTGGGCCCGCAGACCAGGATTATCGACCTGAAGGGTCGCTTCGTTTCGCCCGGACTAACCGACGACCACTTCCACAACGAGGGCGGAGGTCCCGGCGTCGACCTCAGTCACGTGCGAACGCTTGGCGAACTCCTGACGACGGTCGCCAACGCTGCCGCCGCCTCGCCGGCAACGGTAATCGTCTCCAACTCTGACTGGCACGAGGCGCAGCTGAAGGAGCAGCGCCTGCCCACGGCCGAAGAGCTTGATCAGGCCGCGGGCGACAAACCCGTCGTCCTGGTGCGCGGCGGGCACGAATACATCCTCAACAACGCCGCTTTGAGGAAGTGGAACATCACCAGGGACACGGTGGTGCCGGCTGGCGGACAGATCAGCCGCAACAGCTCCGGCGAACTGACCGGCGAGCTGTTCGACGAAGCCAAGGCGTTAGTCTCGCTGCCGCGCCCGAAGCCGGTCGGTATCGCAGACATCCTGGCTACCCAGAAGGCGCTCGCCCCCTACGGCATCACCGCCGTTCGCATCCCCGGCGCCTACAAGGGCGATCTCGTCGAGGCTTATCATCTGATGAAGCAGGCGGAAGCCGAGGGAAAGCTGACCCTGCGCTTCACCGTCTACATGCCGGGCTTTGGGCTCCGCTCCGCGGAGGCCGCGCGCAAGGCCATTGCGTCCTGGGGAGTGGGCCAGGGCGAAGGCGACGACTGGGTCAAGGTCGACGGAGTGAAACTGATCGTCGATGGCGGATTTGAGGGCGGCCACCTCTCGAAGCCCTACCTCGAACCCTACGGCCAGGGCGGGAAGTTCACCGGCGTGACCGTGTCGCCGCCGGACGCCTACACCGACGTCGTGCGCGAGCTGAACCGTGCGGGCTGGCACGTGATCACCCACGCCGTCGGCGACGCAGGTCTCGACGAGGTGCTCGACGCATACTCGGCGGCTGACAAGGACTTGTCGATCAAAGGCAAGCGCTGGTCAGTGGAGCACGCCTTCGTCTCGCGACCCGAGCAGGTTGCACGTCTCAAGCAGCTTGATGTGGCGGTCTCGGCCCAGGACCATCTCTATTTGGCCGCGCCGGTGCTCAAGAAATATTGGGGATGGGAAACGGCCAGCGAGGTTACGCCTGTCAAGACCTACCTCGATGCTGGCCTTCTGGTCACAGGCGGCACCGACAGCCCTGTGGTCCCCTTCAATCCCTTCTGGAACCTGTATCACATGGCCAGCCGGGACACGATCTCGGACGGGGTATATGGGGCGGACCAGAAGATCGTCTCGCGCCCGCTTCTGCTCCGGCTCGTGACCATCAACTTCGCCACGCTGATCGGAGAGGACAAGACGCGCGGTTCGATCGAGCCCGGCAAGCTCGCCGACTTCACTGTCCTCTCCGATGATTTCCTGACCGCAAACCCCGAGGCGATCCGGGACATGAAGGCGCTCTCGACCTGGGTTGGCGGACGCGAAGTCTACCACGCCCCGAGCTTCGATTAGCCCGGTGCGAGCATGGGAAGTGTCAGGCAAATGGTCGTGCCCTTCCCCGGCGCCGAGACCAGCGTGATCCTGCCGCCCAATTGCTGCGTCACCAGATTGTGGACGATGTAAAGGCCAAGGCCGGTGCTGCCCTGCGCACGTCTCGTCGTGAAGAACGGATCGAAGACGTGACGCTGAACGTCCTCCGGGATGCCGCCGCCGTCATCGGAGAACGTGATCTCGACCTGGTCCGAGCCTGCGCGGTGGGCCTTTATCAGCATCTGTCCGCCCGGCCCGTTGGTGAAGCCGTGAGTCACGGCATTGAAGATGAGATTGGTCAGCACCTGCCCGTAGGGGCCGGGAAAGCTGTCCATGATGATATCGGACGGCATCTCGATTGCGAGTGAAGATTGCGATTTGAGCAGGCGCGCGCGCACACTCGCGCTCACCTGCTCGGTCGCGAGCTTGAGATCGAAGGCGCGGCGGTCGTCGCTGCTGCGATCGACCGCGACCTGTTTGAACGATTGAACCAATCCTCCGGCCCGTTGCAAATTCGCAACCAGTTGCTCGGCGGCGGTGCGACAACCGTCGGCGAATTCGGCAAGCTGGGCGCGCCGCATTTGTCCCGAGCCAATCTGGTCGGTGAAGTCGGCGCTGCGGTTTGCCAGCGTCGAAGCGACCGTGAGGCTCGTGCCGATCGGGCTTGAGATTTCGTGCGCGACGCCGGCGACCAGGCTGCCGAGGGCGGCGAGCCTTTCGGTTTCGATGAGATAGCGTTGGGTTTCGCTGGCGTGCAGCGCCGCTTCAGCCAATTTCCTTTTGTCCCGAATTTCGGCAAACAGTGCCGCAACAACCGACGCGCCGACGGTGACCAGGAAGATGCTGACCTGGGCTGCGAGCACGCGCTCCTCTACGGAAAGAGTCGGGCTACCAAAATAGCCAATCCCGAAGGTCGTCGTCCAAACGATCGAAAGGCTGACGATGAACGCGGCTGCCGCGGCGAAAACCGGCCGGCAGCGGGCCGCGAGCCACAGCAGCGGCACGAACAACACGGCGACGGGTCCAACGGTGGCGAGCAGCTCCGAGCGCAGGAAAATGGCAAATCCGCTCACCAGCGCCAGCGCGGCAACCGCGAGAGCGCCTTCGACGAGCTCGCTCAGGGGCGGCCGGTCGCGCGAGGCCGAGGCAAGTTCGATCAGCAACGGCGCGACCGCGATGATTCCGAGTCCGTCGGAAGCGAACCAGTGCTGCCAGGTCGTCAATATCGGCGTTGTCGCGCCGTGAAACAGTCTGAACCCGATGGCCCCGCCGATGCCGGAGACAGCGGCGGCTATCACCGCCGCGCCCGCCAATCCAAGCACGTTGAGTGGCTTGGTCAGCCTGAAATCCGGACCGAAGTAATGCCCGATGAGCCACGCCGCGAGCACGGCTTCTCCCGCGTTACAACAGCGCAAAGAGGACGGCGCTCGAGATATTGCGGTCGCCAAAGAGATTTGCCGCGATCGTGGCGGCCATGGTGCCGAAAACGACCGGCCACAGCGCGCGCGACCCGAGCGCGATCAGGACACCGGCGGAAATGCCGGCGGCAGGCCAGAAAACGGCAACGCCCTCGGGCTTGGTCAGGAGCGAAAGGCTCAGCCGCGCGGCCAGGAAGTATACGACGGCGACCACGACAGCGAGCGCGATCGGGCCAATCGACTGTGTCAGGTCGATGCCGGTGGAAAGCCCATGCCGAACCTGTATTCGCAGATTCTGCTGCACCCCGTGCTCCTCCCAAGCACGGCCCTTTTAGCACAAAAAGCGCGCCGCCGACGGTATTTCCGCGTTCGGCGGCCTTGCCAGCGGGGCTGCAGGGTCTGGGAACAACCACCCCAGGACGTATCTTGCGTCCACGACGGCGTTTGAGCGAGAGCCTACTTCGTGATCAAATGCTTGGTTGGGGCCACCGTGCTCTCTGGGGCCGCAGGCGAGATCGAGAACGTCAACCAGGTGTTCCAGCCCGACGGCCGGTTGGCCGCATCGAATTCGCCATAGCCTTTCAGGTTCAGATATCCCTGCATGTTTCCAATCGGGAAAAGATAACCGATCTGCGGACCAACGCCGAGCACCCGCGACCTGAAGCCACCAAGGAGAGGGCTTCCACCCGTGTCGTTGGATATCTGCTGATAGGCATATCCGACAAGACCGACAAAAAGCTGTTTCGAGAGAAACTGCGAGGCGCCCCAGTCGAAATGGAAATCGACGCCGCTCTGAACCCCCGTATCGGGATTTTTGAAGTTGTAGGTGAATCCACCGACACCGGAAAATTCGTGTCCTGTTTTCGGATTGAAATAGGTGTAACCGCCGCCGCCGTCGATGGCGCCGTGACCAATGCCGATGTTGGAGATGCGATTTGGATCGTAGGCGCCGACGGGAATATCGCCGGTCACGTAGGTCATGAATTGTTAACGCCTGCGTTCCATTTCAGTGTTGCCGTCGGATAAAGGTCGCCGAAGGCCGTGAGCGAATCTCGAGATACTCCCCATCCGAGTTGCTGCCGAGCGGCCACCGATACTAGCCGTCAGCATTCCGTTGACTGGAAGTGCTCGTATTGCCAAATGACGCTCATCAGGCTGAGGGCCAATTGCCCACCCAGCACGGGCGTCGCGAACGTGTAGGTCGGAACGAGAACAAGAGATCGGCGTGCGCATTCAGATTTGCATTTAAACTCACGTTGACCGTCGGCGCGAATCTGCCGATCTGGAATCTCCCGGCTGCCGCAACTCCTCCGGCGCGCTGACACCGACGGTATGATAGTAAACTGAGCCCAGTGACCAGCCTGGCGTCTGAGGGACCGCTGCAAGGCTGCCAAAGAAACCCGGAAGCCAAAACGAAATGCCGCTTTCGTCGGCGCGCGAGATGTCCGGGTGAAGGAGGAGAGCCGCGGCCGCCACTGCGCCGCCAACCCGCCAGATGTTTGATCGGATGGACATCATTTCAAACCTCCCCGCCACATTCGTCGTCGGTGTCGGTCGTCGAAACGGCCACAAGGCGCGAAGTCCTGAAGTCGAATGTGCAGAATCCGTCACGTCAACGCGCCACTTGCCTAGTAGGCCACAGGTGCCGGCGGAAAACCGTTACTGATCGGTAACAGCCTTGAATAATCGGATGGCTGTCGGCGCGGTTTTCGGTCAATTGCAGTTTGGCTCCACGGCGCGTCGCGTCAGTTCCGCACGACATTCGGCTGCACGGGCCTGGCCCAGGATCGCATTCCTTGACGACGACTGCCGAGCGTTTCCGAGGGATATTCTCCAAAGAGAGTACGATAATACTGGGAAAATCGTCCCAGCTCGATAAATCCGTGTTGCATCGCAGCTTTCGCGACACTGGTCTGGCGAAGATCAGCGTTTTTCAGCAGCGAATAAACCGCACATATCCGCTTGTGGCGCAAATATGCCACCGGGGCCACGCCAAGGATTTCGTCAAAGGCCCGATGCAGGGTTCGTCGCGAGACGTGAAATTCCGCGCACAGCTCGGAAATGTGGACAGGCCTGCTACCCACGTGATCGAGAAAGCCCTCGACCTTGCGCACCAATGCGAGGGCCGACGTCATTCTCTGACTGGCCTCCAGCGGATAAGCCCGCATGATGTTGGCGGCGAGAAGCTCCAGCAAAGACCGCTTCCAGAGGCCCGCCGCTTCGATTGACAATTCGTGCCCGTGTTCGCCGATCCATGACACCATGGTGTTCCATCGTTTGACCGCAAATCCGGTCGTGGCGGGGTCAGCGCGAAGCAGCGCCCCGTTTCGCCAGATCTCGAGATCGTTCAACGCCGGTTCCCACGCGAGGAACGATGACATCTCATCGGGGGCGATTGAAATGGCTGCAAATCTGGTTCGGCCAAAATAGCGGCCGTGATGCTCCATTCCTGGCGGCGTCACGCCGATGTCTCCCGGACGCATTCGATGAGACATGCGCAAGACCTTGTCGGACGTATCCAGCAAGATCCCGAACGTCATCTTGCGGCGGCTCAAAATCCCTTGCGACCGAACGCCGAGAGAAAAATTGCCCACGCTCAGAGAAAAGTCCGCGATCGCGATATGCGTGAGCGAACCGCTCATCCGGCCCTTTTCGAGCTGCACAATTTCCGATGCGGCCTCAGGTATGATTTCGCGGAGCAATTCAAAATCCTCGATCCGCCTGTGGTCGACCACGACGTATGCGCTTGCACCCATTGTTTCCGGGCCTTTCTGCTCCCCTTGAGATGGGGAAAATCATCAAAGCGACTTCATACCCCGCGTGACTTCCTTTCGCCCGCCACCAGCATGGCGCACTGCCGCTAAACGTCCAGTAGAATTGATCGAGACACTGCTCTCAAGCGGCGACGGACGGAAAACCGGCCTCCGCGACAAAATGTTACCCCAGCCGATTACCGTTCGACCTGCGCTTTTGGTACAGCGAATTCTCGACTGTTTTTCAACAAAGTGAGTTGCAAAACGCGATCGTCATATTCCGTTGGCTACACCGCGCATTAAGCCTGGACCGGTCTGTGATTCAAGTTTGGCACAAACTGCACATCACATTGGCTCTTCGTTCGTCTATTCTCGAAGCTTGTATTAGCCTGGGCGCAAGGCGTTGTGTGCTTTGCGCCGAGAGGATAGCTGCGCGCAACAATTGGGGAAGAAGGCGAACTTAGTCGGTTTGTTTCGGTGCGGCTGATCCGCAAATGGAGAGGGCCTGATCATGCGTTCGACACTCACTTCTATTTTTTCGCCGAATCCCCGCTCAATCAAAATCCTGCAGAAATCCGCGATCGGCCTCTTTGCTGCGATCATATTGGCGGCCGCACCGGCAGCCGCACAGCAGCAGCAAAAGCCCAACATCCTTGTCATCTTCGGCGACGACATCGGTCAGAGCCAACATCAGCGCGTATGCGCACGGCGTGGTCGGCTACAAGACACCGAACATCGACCGTGTTGCTCGCGAGGGCATGATGTTCACGGACTATTACGCCGAGAACTAGCTGTACAGCGGGTCGCTCGTCCTTCATCACCGGCCAGACACCCAAGCGAACCGGCCTGTCGAAGGTCGGCATCCCCGGTGCACCGGTCGGTCTGCAGACGCGGACGTCACCATCGCCCAGGCCCTGAAGCCGCTGGGTTACGCGACTGGTCAGTTCGGCAAGAATCATCTGGGCGACCGGGACGAATATCTTGCCAACGGTGCACGGCTTCGATGAGTTCTTCGGCAACCTCTACCACCTCAACGCCGAGGAAGAGCCCGAACGACCGTACTGGCCAAAGGACGACAAGGAGTATGTGGACAATAACTCGCCGCGTGGCGTGTTGCGCGCGAAGGCAAGCGACAAGGACGATCCGACCGTGCAGCCCCATTGGGGCCGCGTCGGCAAGCAGACGATCGAGGACACCGGCCCACTCAACCGCAAGCGGATGGAAACGATCGACGACGAAACGACGGCCGCCGCGATCGACTTCATGACGAGGCAGGTGCGGGCCAACAAGCCATTCTTCACCTGGATGAACGCGACGCGCATGCACGTTTTTACGCATGTGCGCGATTCGATGCGGGGCCAGAGCGGCATGCCCGGCAACGAATACGCTGACGGAATGATCGAGCACGACGGCGACATCGGCAAGCTGCTCAAGGCAGTCGACGACCTTGGCATTGCAAACAACACCATCGTCATCTACTCGACCGACAACGGCCCGAACCAGTTCTCGTGGCCCGACGCGGCAACGACATCGTTCCGCAGCGAGAAGGATACCAACTGGGAAGGCGCGTTCCGCGTGCCGGCGATGATACGATGGCCGGGCCATATCCAGCAGGGCCAGGTCGTCGACCGGACATGTTCTCCGGTCTTGACTGGTTCCCGACGCTGCTTGCGGCAGCGGGCGATACCGACGATCAAGGACCGTCTCCTCAAGGGCACCGATATCGGCGCGCACGAAATTCACGGAGCCACCTCGACGGTTACAATCAGCTCGACTATCTCAGGGCAAGGCGCCAAAGAGCCCGCGTACCGAGTTTTCCTATTTCGACGACGACGGCGAACTCGTCGCCTTTCGTTACGACGACTGGAAGGTCGTATTCTCGCGAACAGAAAAAGCCGGGCGGTTTTGCGGTGTGGTACGAGCCGTTCACCACTTACCGCATCCCGAAACTCTACAATCTGCGCATGGACCCCTACGAACGCGCCGACAGTGGTCTCCGATCAGTACGACGATTGGCGGGTCAAGAACGCCTATCTGATGGGGTACATGAGCCTAAAGGCCGCGGAACTTCCTACAGACTTTCAAGGACTATCCGCCCAGTCCAGCATACCGGCGAGCTTCACCATCGATCAGGTCGTCAAGGACATAGATCGAAAAGATCGAAATGCTCAGCAAGCCGACGACGCAAGCTAGTGCGCGGAAGCCTTGCGCCTGCCGGTTCTCATTTGTCGCCGGCAGGCGGCACGGTCGCAGATCCAGTTCGGCGGTTGCGGCGCGACCGATCAACCCTGATCTGCGGCTTCGCGCTGTGGCCGATCGCGTTGCATCTGGACCTATGTCGACGTCCCAAATCGCGGACCGCGAGCCCCCGGGGGATGCCCGACAGACCTGAGACAGCAACCATATCAAGTGGCTCACTTCCCCGGCCATGAAGGTTTGCGTTTTTCACCGAACGCCTTCAATCCCTCCTTGGCGTCCTCGGTCATCGCGAGCAATGCGATCTGGCTTTCGGTGTAGGCGATGCTTTGATCGAACGACATCGAGGCGATCGCGCGCATGGCGTATTTGCCGCGCCGGATCGCGGTCGGGGATTTATCCGTGATGCGGCCGATCAGCCAGTCGAGCTTGGCGTCGAGTTCGGCCTGCGGCACCGCATAATTGAGCAGTCCGGCCGAGAGCGCGGTTTTCGCCTCGAACGGCTCGCCGGTGATCGCCCACTCGTTGACGAGACGCCGCGGTACGATCGATTGCAACAGGCTCATAACCTGCATCGGAAACACGCCGACCTTGACCTCGGGCAAACCGAACATCACGTGGTCGGCAGCGACCGCCATGTCGGTCATGCACAACAGGCCCATGCCGCCGGCCATGCAGACCCCGTTGACGCGCGCGATCGCGGGCTTGGTGGCGTTCTGCGACAGCCGCAACAGATCGGCATAATCGACATTCGGCTTGGCGAAATCCGCGGCGAAGGCCGAACCGGTGTTCTGCAAATCGGCGCCGGCGCAGAAGGCCTTGTCGCCTGCCCCGGTGAGGACGATCACCCGCACATCCCTCTCGTCATGAGCCAGGCGATAACCCCTGGCGATGCCGGCGATGACATCGCCATTGATGGCGTTGCGCTTCTCCGGCCGGTTGATGGTGATCCAGAGCGCCTGCCCGCGCTTTTTCAAAACGACGCTGTTGTTGTCGGTCATTGCAATGTCCGCCTGTTTTTCAAGGCGGACATTAGAGCATGACCGGCGAAAGTGGGAACCGCTTTTGACGACGCAAGACGAAGATGTCGCGTCTCAGGGGATCGGAATGGCGGTGGGCGCGGCTTTCTTCACCCAGACCTTGTTGTCATGGAAGGCCGCGCCGCCATACGGCGCGACCGCTTCGGCGCCGGTGAGCATGTTGATACCGCGGCCGCCGATATGGGCCTTGTTCGGATGCACGGATTCGGCGATCAGCACGCCGCGGCGCACACCGTCGAACAGCCTTGCCGTTAGCGACGTCTCGCCGCGCAGGTTGCCCAAGGTGACGGCGTCGCCGTCGGCAATGCCGAGCGAGGCGGCATCGTCGGGATGAATCATCACGCTCGGGGCGCCCTCGCGCGCCTGCGACGATGGCGTCTCGTTGAAGCTGGTGTTGAGGAAGCTGCGCGAGGGGCTGGTGGCAAGGCGGAACGGATGGGCCTCGTCCGCCTCCTCGATGGCGGTCCAGTGATCGGGCAACGAAGGCATCTGGTCCCACGCTCCCATCAAGCCGGCATTGCCGAGGGGGACATGGGCCCAGTCGGCCTTGAAATGAAATTTGCCGTCGGCATGCGCGAAGCCGTCGAGATAATGCGAGGTGCGGAAATCCGGCTGGACGTCGCGCCAAAGATCGGCTTCCAGCGCCTCGATGCCGCCGTGCCCGCTCCTCTTGAGCGTGGCGTCGATCAATTCGCGCGGCGACATTTCGAAGCCGGGATGGCTGATCTTCAAACGCCTCGCAAGTGCGCGCAGCACTTCGTGGTTGGAGCGGCATTCGCCGGGCGGCTCGATCAGCTTGGCGCCGACCGAAATGTGCTGGTGGCCGCCGCCGTAATAGAGATCGTCGTGCTCCATGAACATCGTGGCCGGCAGAACGAGGTCGGCCATCTGGGCGGTCTCGGTCATGAATTGTTCGTGCACCGCGACGAACAGGTCCTGGCGCGCGAAGCCCTGACGCACCAGCGCCTGCTCGGGCGCCACCGTCATCGGGTTGGTGTTCTGGATCAGCATCGCCTTGACCGGCGGCCCATCGTGAAGGGCAACCGCATCACCCGTCAGGATGCGTCCGATCTTGGATTGGTCGAGCGCCCGCGTGGTGCGGTCGATAGCGTCATGGCCCTCGATCAGGGATTCGTCGAATTTCCAGATCGCGTAATTGTTGAAGAAGGCGCCGCCGCCTTCATATTGCCAGGCGCCGGTCACGGCCGGAATGCACAGCGCCGCATGCATCTGCGCCGCCCCGTTGCGGCTGCGCGTGAAGCCATAGCCGAGCCGGAAGAAGGCGCGCTTGGTCTGCCCGACGGTGCGGGCAAATGTCTCGATCTCCGCCACCGGCACGCCGGTAATCGCCGAGGCCCACTCGGGTGTTCGGGTCGCAAGATGCGCCTCGAGCTCGGCGGGACAATCGGTGTAGCGCGCGAGATAATCGCGATCCGCAAACCCCTCGCGGAACAGCACGTGCATGACGCCGCAGGCGAACGCGCCATCGGTACCCGGCCGCAGGATGATCTTGATGTCGGCCTGCTTCATCGTGTCGTTGTTGTAGACGTCGATCGCTGCGACCTTCGCGCCGCGCTCCTTCCGGGCGCGCATCGCATGCGTCATCACATTGACCTGGGTGTTGACCGGATTGGTGCCCCAGATCACGACCAGGTCGGAGACGCCCATTTCACGCGGATCGACGCCGGCAATCTTGCCGGTGCCGGCGGCAAATCCCACCCGCGCAATGGTCGAACAGATCGTGGAATAGAAGCGCGAATATTTCTTCACATGGGCGAGACGGTTGATGCCGTCGCGCATCACGAGCCCCATGGTGCCGGCGTAGTAATAGGGCCACACCGATTGAGCACCGAACTCACGTTCGGCGGCATCGAACCGTCCGGCGATCTCGTCGAGCGCGTCATCCCAGCTGATGCGCGCAAATTTGCCCGAGCCCTTCGGACCGACGCGGAACATCGGATGGGTCAGCCGGTCCGGATGATGGATGCGCTCGGCGTATCGCGCGACCTTGGCGCAGATCACGCCCGCCGTATACGTCTGCTGCTTCGAACCGCGGAGGCGGCCGATCGTCGCGTTGTCGATCACCTCGACATCGAGCGCGCAGGCCGACGGGCAATCGTGCGGACAGGTGGAGTGCCGGATGTCGATCCTGGGCTGCTGGTTCATGGGCCAATGGTTAGCACCAATAACCGGGCCCGCCGAGCGCATTTATACGGCATGCCTTTGCGCAAATGGCATGCATCACACGCGCCCCAAGGATCGCCTCCCTTCGCTAGAAGCGGAGAAACGGCACGATCATCGGCACCCGCCGGCAATAGGATCCGTAGGCCTCCGCTCCCAGCTCGGCGGAAAGGAAGCGCTCCTCCATGCGTCCCTTCTGCCATTCACCGAACGAGATCAGGAGAACGCCGACCATCGCGGGCCATGTCGCGATCGCAATGCCGGAGGCAAGTAGCGCGAAGATCTGACCGGTGTAGATCGGATGCCGCACCAGACCATAGGGCCCGGTATCGACAATCCGATGGTCCTCCTTGTGCGTGATCGCGTTCGACCACAGGCGCCCGAGATGGATCCGCGCCCACCAGGTGAAGCAGAGGCCCAGCACCGCCACGACCGCCAGCGCATAAGTTCCGGCGTTGCCGGGATGATAGAGCTGCGTCGCACCCAACAGACGCTCGGTCGGAGGCATCAGCATGATCCCACCCAACAGAATCGGCAGCCGATAGGCCCAGGAATCGAGGGTCGGCACATGCGCCTTGGTTCGGCCGGACCAGAACGAGGCGACGACCCAGCTCGTGACCCATGCAAGCCAGATCAGCGACAGCAGCACCGTCGGCCAGGTGACGACCCAGCCGCTGAACACGGCCTCGATGATGTCGAGGGGACTACTGGGCATGGTTGAAAACCTCGGCTGCGGGAATACCTATCATACTGGAAACCATTTTTTCTTGGCACTGGCGCGGTCGGCCGGGGCACTCGGCCGGGTTCTTCTCACGGCCTGTCGGTAGAGCCATTGTCCGCCGCGATACGGACATCATCAACGGTCGCCGACCGCGTCCGGCGCGTCAAGTCGTCAGCCTTGGATTCGGTCCCGAAGCGGCCAGTTCCGCGCACTCATTTGCCAACATTTCCCCGCCTTTACCGCAACAAGGCGACACAATGGCGTTGCATCCACTATTTTATTTTTTGCACGCCTCAATTGCGACACCGGGACAAAACCGCCGAATGAATTATAGTCTGGAAAGCCGGGGAATCGCGATAGGGAGAGGGCGGACTCTCGTGAAGGCTTTTTGGATCACTGCGCTCGTTGCGACGATTTTGCTCGCGGGTGCTTTGCTCAGTTTCACTGGAAAATCGGACCCCACCCATAGCCCGAACATCGCCGCCGCCGTGTACAGTCTGACGCGTGTCAGAATCCTCGACAGCAACAACGTCACGCTGCGACCGGGATCTGTCTACGACACCGCGACCTATTTCGAATCGCTGCTCGATTTGCCGAGGCCCGGATTTAACTACGAGTTTCTCGATGCGGGCCTTGGCGCCGCCGAGCCCGTCTATCCGATGTTCGAAAAGGGCAATCAGGGCAGCTATGCCCAGTTGATCCCGGCGATGTTCAGTGAAAACAACCGCCATATCGACCATTTCGCAACGGTTGAAACACCGGAGGGATGTCGAGTTGATAGCGCCTATCTCTCACGAGGCCTCACGGAGTACCCGGCAACGGTGTTCAAGAAGGAACGCGACGAAGGCTACGCGTTGTTCGTGCTTCGTTTCGACTACTACACCCGCTTGCGTCCCGACGCGATATGCGGTCGCCATCGCACCAACGACCCCGATCCCAATTTTGATCCGAAGAAGTTCATCGAGAGCCACCACCACGCCATGTACCTGTCGGACTTTCCGAAAGAGCCCCTCGAGCGCTTCGAGGCGAAGTCCGGCGTGCTCCGTCACCTCCGCCAGACGATTTCTCCGAATTGGCCGAAATTCGATCTCACCAGACTGAGCGATAATTCGCTCTGGTATTATCCGGACGGCCACAGTTTTGATTATGGAATTTCAAAACCCCGGCCTCAGCATGGCTTGAGCGATTTCAAGCTCCCCCGGCACATGGTCATCGAGGCAACGCCAGAAATGCAAACCGCATTCCCGTTCGTGTCGCTTCTAAAGGGTGACGAGTTCCAGAAAGTGCTGAACTTCTGGTCGGGTCGGCCGACCGCGGATTTTGATGCGGAAAAAGAACCGGGCCACGATACGCTTCGACTGAGCGATGTGACCCCAACCAACATCTATACGTCGGGGCTTTACATCGAACCCATCAAGGACGTGGTGAGCGACGTCTCCGATCCCCGAAACTTCAAGCTCGTCGCGATGAGCATCAAACCCTACGAGCAACAGGACGATATCACCTGGGATGGTTTACGGGTCGTGCCGCAGATTCATTTTGTCTATCAGCTGATGGATCCGAGGCAACCCGATCACCCCTTTGAACAGCTCTATCTGCACCTGAAATGGGATGTCGTCGATCGACTCGCTGACAGGGACGCTCAGAGGAAGCAGCATCTCCAATTTCTGACCCGGGTCGACGAGCTCACTCACGCCCGTGAAGCGCAAGCACCGGAATACCCGGAGCTGGTGCGCAAGTTCATCGCGGACTTCACGTCCGCCCGCCCGATCGAGCAGGTCGCGTTCAGCTCGTCCCTGTCCGGCATCTGGATCTTTGGCGCGTTGACCCGCGATCAAAACCAGGCGCGCGACTTGTTGCCGATGCGAATTATCCGTGACGGCGTCGACGTCGGCTACTATTCGTCCGTTCACGACACCGACGTCTTCCTGGCCGAAGCGGAAAAGGCGACCGGCGAGCGCAAAAAGGAACTGCAGCAACACCTCGACGATCTGACCGTCAGCATTTACCGAGACCCCAAACGACAGAACGCCGAGGCCATCAATTTCAATCGTGTCACGTGTGCCCAGTGCCACCAGACCTCGGCCCGCGACGGCGTTCACTTCTCGTTCAATGACGATCTGAACGGGAAGATCAAATCGAAGGTCTATGTGACCGAGTTTTTCTTCCATGAAGCGGAAGAGCAACTCAAGAAGGGAACGACCTACTGGTCGGAAGCGGCGGCGCATTGAAGGCGGCCCCTCGCCAGCCTTCGCTGATCGCATCGGCAGAAACAAACGAGAGCACCGGCACTGATTGGATCACGACCGGCGCTCTCGCGTCGTTTGACGTGTTCTGGTTTGCGCGAACCGCGATCCGCTTCGCTCGGAAACCTCCAGAGCGGGATGACTTTTCTTCGAATCGTCATCGCGCTCTATCTTTTTGTTTGAGCATGATCTTTTTCGGAAAACCGGTATCCACTTTTCCGGATCATGCTCTAGCTGCCGAGATAGGCTCCGCCGTTGCTGTGGATCGCCTGTCCGTTGATGTAGCGGGCGGCTCCTCCGCACAGGAACCGCACCGCGGCCGCGACGTCCTCCGGACGACCGCGCTCGCCGGTGATGGTTTGGTGGATCAGATGATGCGCCGGCTCCGGCTTGTCTTTCGGACGCGGCGTGCCAATCAGGCCGGGAACCACGCAATTGACGGTGATGCCGTCGCCGGCCAGGTCATGGGCCAGCGCGCGGGTGAAGCCGATGATCCCGGCCTTCGCCGTGACCACATGCGCGCGGTCTCTCGCGCCGGTGTGCGCGCTCAGGCCGCCGATATTGACGATGGTTCCCGCGCCGCTCTTCTTCAGGTGCGGAAGACACGCCTTCACGCAATGAAACGCGCCGTCGAGGGTGACGTTCATGATTTCGCGCCATTCGGCGTAGCTCATCTCGGCGAATGGTTTTTCCCGCCGCAGCGCTGCGTTGTTGACGAGAATATCGATGCGGCCGAATTGCCTGACCGCCATATCCGCCATCGCCTGCACGTCACCAGCCTCGGCGACGTCGCCGATATGCACCGCGGCTTTGCGTCCCCTTGCATCGATCTCGCGCGCGACGTCTTCCGCCTCGGCGCGATTGCTCCGTGCATTGACCAGGATCGACGCACCGCCCTCCGCCAGGGCCAATGCAATCGCGCGGCCGATATTGCGCCCTGCGCCGGTGACGATAGCGACCTTGCCGGTGAGTTCGTTAATGCTAGCCATGCCGTTCCCCTCCGCGTCGTGGCCGGGCATAGCCGTCCGAAGGACGGCGTCGCTTCCGCTCGCCTATGCCCGGCCATCCACGTCTTGGCACCAAAGGAAGACGTGGATGCCCGGCATAACGCCGGGCATGACGATAATTAAGCCCTCAACACGCTCAAGTCGATCTTTCCGCCGTAAAGTCCCGCCAGCAGTTTCAACGTTGCATCGCTCTCGGCCTTGCTCCAGCCACCGTGCTCGGCGTTGAGCACGAATTTGTCGGTGACATCCTGCCGGGTCAACGGCTCCTGGGCACCGCCGCGCAAGTAAGGCTGCCGTTCCTCGATCACGCTGCCGTCCTTCATGGTCGCCCTGATATGGCCGGTATAATTGTTCGGATAGGGATTGTCGGGATCGATCACGAACTTCACCTTGGCGGCCAGCGCAAGCACGCGCGCATCGCGGATCGCACTCTCCGTGAACGCGCCGAGCCCGACGCCGCCATGCACGAAGCCGGTTGCGAGCAGATACGGCACGGCGAATTTGGCGGCATAGCCATTGCGCGGGCGTTGTTTGTCGGCGAGCGGCTCCCACAGCCGGTGCACGGTCCCCTCCGCCACCTCGCACAGGATCGCCTCGACATCCTCGGCCTTTGCGCCGCGCGCGGCGAGCCGGCGGGCGCAATCGATGTAGGGCTGGGCCATCGTCCCGCACGGATAAGGCTTGAACGCCAGCGTATCCGTCACCCAGCGAGTGCCGAAATCAGCCGTCAGCGCGTCGTAATCGCCCTTGGTGGTATGGGCAAAGCCGTGGAACAGCCCATGCACGCCTTCGAACACCGTGCGCGGGCCGACAAAGCCCTGCCGCGCCAGCAGCGCCGCGCGGATGCCGGATTGCGCGGCCCAGCCCGCGTGAAGCCGCTTGGTCCAGGCGCCCTCCGCCAGATATTCGATGATGCCGCCCGCCATGCTGCCGGCGATGCCGAGCGCGTCCACGATCTGCTTCGCATTGAGACCAAGTGCGGCGCCGACCCCTGCCGCCGCGCCCATGGCGCCGAAGATCGCGGTCGGGTGAAAGCCGGCCTTGTGCACGGCCTTCGGCACCACGAGGCTCAAACGACAGAGCACTTCGGTGCCGACCGCAATTCCCGTCAGTGCCATGCGGCCGTCCGGATTGTGCCGCTCGCAGGCCGCAAGCACCGCCGGCACGATCACGGCTCCGGCATGGACCGGGCCACCCTCGAACGTGTCGTCGAAATCCTCGCCATGCGCCGCGGTGCCGTTGACAAAGGCCGCGCCCGCAGCGGTAAGCCGGCGCCGATGGCCGATGACCGTGCAAGGTCCGTCGTCGTCGCAGCCCGAAAGCGCGCTCTGCACATAATCCTCGTTGCGCGCGGTGACGCAGAGCCCGACGACATCGATCAGCAGGTCCTCGCATTTGCGCGTGGTGGCCTGCGGCAGGACGCCGGGCGTCAGGCTTGCGATTTTTTGCGCCAATGTTTCGGCGACGGAAGTCTTCGGCAGTTCGTCGGTCATGATGGCTCGTGTCTGCGAATGGCCTCTGTGGTCGGCGGATCAGACGCGGAAGATCCTGGTGTAGCGGGACTTGATCGCGCTGCTCTGCTGTTCGACGGCCACCGGATCGTCCTTCAGCGTCTTGATGTCCTTGAGCGAGGTGCGGCCGGCCTTCTCCTGGGTTTGCGGATGCATCGAGCGCAACCCGCCGCTATCGATGATGAGCTGCTGGGCTTCGCGGGAGAAGCAGAACGACTGGAACAATCTTGCCGCGTTCGGGTTGGGCGAGCCCTTGAAGATGCCGTTGGGACCCACGATCATCGGCGATCCCTCGGTGGCATAGACCGGCTCGACCGGGCGTCCTGCCTCCTTCATTTGCAGAATGTTGTATTCGGTGCCGTCGGCCATGACGGCACGCTCGCCGAGCTCGAGTTTCTTCGGCGGATCGGACGACGATTGCACCTGCATGACGTTCTGCTTGGCGAGCTGCTCGAACCAGGACCAGCCAAGCTCACGCTGCAACTGATACGTCGCGGTCATGATGGTTCCGCTGTAGCCGGGATGCGCCTTGACGATCTTGCCCTTCCACTTGGGATCGAGCAGATCGGCGAAACTCCTGGGCGCCTCCTCGGCCTTAACCAGATTTGTGTTGTAGGCGATGATGCTGAGAAAGATGCGCCAGCTTGCAAACTGGCCGTCAATATCCTTGTGCTCCGGCGGATAGAATTTCGCGACATCCTCGGGCACGTAGGGGGCAAGAATCCCGTCACGCTTCCAGGCGACGAAATGCGCCGCATCCGACGAATTCACCACATCGACGGCGTGGATGTTGCTGGAATATTCCTGACCGATGCGCTGAAACACGCGCTCGGCACCGGTGCGCTCGACGCGCACGGCGATCCCTGGATATTTCGTCTCGAACACGCGCGCCAGTTTCTCGGCGACCGGCAGATCGGTCGAGGTGTAATGGATGACCTGGCCTTCCTTTTTGGCCGCCTCGATCAAGGCGGGCGTGACCGGTTCGGCCGGCGGCGCGTCGGCGAGTACGCGGGTCGACAATGCGGACCCCGCAAGCAATCCGCCCGCTGCTTTGAGCGCGTCACGACGCGTCATTTTCGGATTTTTCATTGAACCACTCTGTCGGCCTTCACCGGGGGGATTCGACACACCCGTTCGCATATTTTATTCCTGCGGCAAAGCGCCAGTCCATGTCGACAGCTCATTGCCCTTGCCGCTAGACTTGACAGTTAGACCCGAACGATGGATTTGGCCAGCCGTTGGTCCAACAAGAGATCAAAGGTCCGGAGATCGAGAACTCTGGGTCAGGAGAGGGAAATGACGGGTCCAGGAACAAGCTCGAAAACGGCCTCAATGATCGCTTCAAGGTTCATTCTGACGCTGGCGGCCGTTCTTCTCGCAACGGTCTCTTTTACTGGAATGGGTCTGGCGCAGGACTACCCCGCGCGCGCCATCCGGATCATCGTTCCCTTCGGCGCCGGCGGCCCGGCCGATGTCGGCGCGCGCGTGCTCGGCAACGCTTTGCAAGAAAGCCTCAAGCAACCCTTCGTGATCGAGAACCGCCCCGGCGCCGGCGCCGTCATCGGCACGCAGGAGGCGGCCAAGGCCTCAGCGGACGGATATACGCTGTTGATGATGTCGAACACCCAGACCGCCAATGAATCACTTGTGCCGCAGCGCAAATATGAGCTGATGCGCGACCTGGCGCCGATTGCGCCGATCAACACTTCCGATCTTGTCATCGTCGTGCACCCGCAGGTCGCGGCGAAGACGTTGAAGGAATTTATCGCGCTCGCCAAATCGCAGCCGGGGAAACTGAATTATGCTTCCTCCGGCCAGGGCACTCCGTATCACATGGCGGGCGAGCTTTTCAAAAGCATGGCCGGCATCGACCTTGTCCACGTCCCCTACCGCAACAGTGGCGAGGCGCGCAATGGCGTCATCGGCGGACAGGTGCAGATGATGATCGACGCGGTGACGACCATGGCGCCGAACGTCAATCAGGGTCAGGTGCGGGCGCTCGCCACCACCGGCAAGGCACGCTCCAGCGTGTTGCCGGACGTGCCGACGGTCGAGGAAGCCGGCCTCTCCGGATACGAAGCGACCATCTGGCTCGGCTTGATGGCGCCCACGGGAACCCCGAAGCCGATCATCGACAAGCTGAATGCCGCCGTCAACGCCGCCATCAAGCGGCCGGAGATCGTCAAACTCTGGGCCGATCAGGGCGCGGCCCCGATGTCGATGACGCCTGAGGAGTTCGACAAATTCTTGCGCGGCGATATTGTGAAATGGGCCGAGGTCGTCAAGCAATTCGCCGACAAGCCGTAAAGAGCAAGGGTTCTCGATCTTCATGCCAAGCATTCGCTTCCGTCTCAATGGCGCCGAAACCGACATCGACGCCAATCCCGACATCTCGTTGCTCGCGATCCTGCGCGGCAAACTCGCCATGACCGGTCCGCATTTCGGCTGCGGCGCCGGCGAATGCGGCGCCTGCAACGTCATCGTCGGCGATCACGCGGTGACCGCCTGCGACACCCCGTTATGGTCGGTGGCGAACAAGGACGTCACGACCATCGAGGGCCTCGGAAACGCACAATACCCGCACCCGTTGCAGCGCGCCTTCATCGCCGAGCAGGCGCTGCAATGCGGCTATTGCGTCTCCGGCATCCTGATGAGCGCGGCCGCGCTGTTGAAACGAAATCCCGAGCCCACGGCCGAGGATGTGAAAGCCGCACTCGACCGCAATCTTTGCCGTTGCGGTTCGCATAACCGCATGGTGCGGGCCGTGCTCCGCGCGGCCGCGGAGATGCGCACGCCATGACCGCGCAAGCCCCCTCTCCCTCCGCGCCCAGATTGCCGCCTAGCCTTGCGGCGAACCCAAGACTGTCTTCGTGGATCCGCATCGTGCCGGAAGGGCACGTCGTCGTCTCCCCGGGAAAGGTCGAGATCGGGCAAGGCATTGTGACGGCGCTGGCGCAGATCGCCGCCGACGAACTCGACGTCGACATCGCCCGCGTGCGGATGGTGCGCGCGTCCACGGCAGGCAGTCCCAATGAAGGCGTCACGTCGGGAAGTCTCTCGGTGCAGCAATCCGGACGCGCGATCCGGCAGGCCTGCGCTGAAGTGCGGCAGATTTTCCTGGCAGCGGCGGCCGAGCGCCTCGGCGTCGGCACCGAGGTGCTCGACATCGCCGACGGCACGATCTGCGGACCCGGCAATGTCTCGACCAGCTATTTCGAACTCGCTCGTGAAGTCTCGCTCGAACGTGACGCGACGCCCGGCGTTGCGGCGAAAGCATCGTCGCAACGGACAATCGCCGGGAATTCCGTGCAGCGGCTCGATATTCCCGACAAGGTTTTCGCAAACCCTCGCTTCATTCACGATTCCCCCCTGCCCGGCATGCTGCATGGCCGCGTGCTTCGATCCGAGCTTTCGCACGCCTCGCTCGCGGACTTAAATGACGACGCCGCGCGCAAGATTGAAGGCCTGGTTGCGATCGTGCGCGACGGCAGTTTCGCGGGCGTCGTCAGCGACACCGAGGTTTCTGCGGAATTGGCGCTCGCCGCTTTGCGCAAGGGCGCCAAATGGTCGTCGCGCGAGACGCTCCCCGATGAAGATGGGCTTGCGGAGTGGCTGAAAGGTCAACCAGCCGAATTGACCGTCATCGCCAGCAAGAAGGCGTCGTCGCCGCTTGCGAAGACGCGCACGATCCGCCGACAATATACCCGCCCCTATATCGCGCACGGCTCGATCGCCCCTTCTTGCGCGATGGCGCAATGGAACGAAGACCGCGTTCGGGTCTGGACCCACAGCCAGGGGGTCTATCTGCTCCGATCCGACCTCGCGCTGGTGCTGAAGATTCCCCTCGAGAACATCACGGTCGAACATATGGAAGGCGCCGGCTGCTACGGCCACAATGCCGCCGACGACGTCGCGCTCGATGCGGTCTTGCTGGCGAAAGCGGCGTCGGGGCGGCCGGTTCGCGTGCAATGGTCACGCGCTGACGAGATGTCGCACGCGCCTTTCGGGGCGGCGATGACCATCGAGATCGAAGCGGATCTGGATGCAAAGGGCGAGATCGGCGATTGGCGCCACAGCATCTGGGGCAACGGTCACACCGCGCGGCCGGGACGCGCGGAACTGCCCGCCCTGCTTGCGGCAACCGAACTCGCAAAGCCGTTTCCCCGCGCCATCGCCACCAATCCGCCGCAGGCCAATGGCGGCGGCGCCGACCGCAACTCGGTCCCGCTGTACGATTTTCCCTCGTGGCAGATCGAGTGCCACCGATTGACGACCATGCCGATCCGCACCTCGGCGCTGCGGACGCTCGGCGCGCAGGGCAACGTGTTTGCGATCGAATCCTTTCTCGACGAACTCGCCGCCGAGCGCGGCGAGGATCCGCTTCAGTTCCGCTTGCGTCATCTGTCGGACAAGCGGGCACAGGACGTGATCCGCAGCGTTGCAAAACGCGCCGGATGGAAGCCGGCGAAGCAGGACGGCATCGGTCACGGCCTGGGCTTTGCGCGCTACAAGAACACCGGCGCCTATTGCGCGGTGATCGCCGAGGTCGAGGGTGCCGAGGATATCGGCGTCAAGCGGCTGACGATCGCGGTCGATGTCGGCGAAGCGATCAACCCCGACGGCGTGATCAACCAGATCGAGGGCGGCGCGATCCAGGCCACGAGCTGGGTTTTGAAGGAACGGGTTCGCTTCGATACCACACGCATCACCAGCAACTCGTGGACCGAATATCCGATCCTGCGCTTCAGCGAGGTGCCCGCAGTCGAGGTCGAGGTGATATCGCGGCCGGACATCGAACCGGTCGGCGCCGGCGAAGCCGCGCACGGCCCGGTCACGGCGGCGATTGCCAACGCCGTGTTCGACGCGCTGGGACTGCGGGTTCGCAGCCTGCCGATCACGCGCGAGCGGCTGATCGCGACGATGGAACTTTCGTCATGACAAGTCTGAACATTCTCAGCGGCGGCGCGGCGCAGGGACTGGTCGCAAGCCTCGCGGCACAATTCAAGGAAGAGACCGGCCTCGACATCACAGGCGAGTTCGGCGCGGTCGGCGCCATGGCTGGCAAATTGCGCGGCGGCACACCGGCCGACATTGTCATCTTGACCGCGACCCTGATCGCCGAACTTGCGAAAGAGAATTTGGTCAGCAGCGCCTCGATTTCGGACATCGGCCGGGTCGAGACGGCCATCGCAGTGCGCGTCGCCGATCCGCCGGTTTCGGTCCAAGATGCAGCACAGCTGCGCGACGTGCTGCTTGGCGCCGATGCCATCTTCGTTCCCGACACCAAGGCGTCCACCGCCGGCATTCATGTCGCCAAGGTTCTTGAGCAACTGGGCATTGCCGAGGCGGTCGCCGCGCGCCTGAAGATCTATCCGAACGGCGCGACCGCAATGCGGCATCTGGCCGAAAGCGACGCCTCCCGGCCGGTCGGCTGCACGCAATCGACCGAGATCATCAATACCAAGGGCGTGAAACTTTCAGGATCGCTGCCGAAGGGAAGCGACCTTTCCACGATCTATACCGCTGCGGTCACGACGACCGCCCACCACGCGCGAGGCGCGCAAGTCTTGATTGATCTATTGACGGCCGCAGACCAGGACAAACTGCGCGGAGCCGCGGGCTTTCTGACCATCAGAGGATAGCGCCGCCAATTCGCTGGCGAGCCGTGCGGATCACGCCGTGGTGTCAAACTTCCCGCTTCGCGGTTGATTTTTCGAGGCGAGCTCGCGATATCGCTCTCGACTCTTGAGGAGATGCCCGCGCATGGCCTCTCTGGCCCTTTTCGGCGAGTGGGCAACGATCGCCTGAAGGATCGCCTCGTGCTCCTTTTCAATCAAGGCAAGATATTTGCGGAGACCATCCGGGTCACCTTCAAAAGAGCGAATGCTTTGCCGTGGAATGATCAAGCGCCCGAGGAAATCGAGAAATTCAACGAAGCGGCTATTGTGTGTCGCCAAGGCGATGGCCTGATGGAAAGCGAAGTCCTCCTTGATCGCACGTTCCCCACCGGAAATCGCGCGGCCAAAGACGCGTTGCGCGTCCCTGATGGCTTTGATCTGGATGCCGGTTGCGCGCTCGCTGGCAATGGCGGCCGCCTCCAACTCAACGGCCATGCGCAACTCCAGAATATCGAGAACGCTATTCAGGGACCCTAGACCGCCCGGGTTGATAACATAGGGTTGCCGGCTGCTGTCGCGATCGACGAAGGCCCCCGCACCTTGCCGCGTGATGACGAGCCCGCGAGCGCGCAAGGCCGCAACCGCCTCGCGCACAACGGTCCGGCTCACGCCCATGCCCCTCATCATTTCCTGTTCCGAGGGAAGTTTCGCGCCGGCGGGTAGTTTGCCCGACGTGATCTGTTCCGCCAGCCGATCGACGACTTCCGCGCTGAGGCGTCTCGGCGCCCCAACCGGGCGAAGCAGTTTGCTGCGCTGACGCCGCGCCGCATCTATCGAGGGATGGCTTGACGAGTCTTGTCGGGTCATCGTACAAGTTTGTTATCATGCGCGCGGCGAACCAGCAATGTGTGCATTGACTTGATTTTCGCAGATCGGTCCGACCGTTCGCCGCGTGCGATGCTATACTGTGCCTGTTTTAGGTAGACTCTTCTCGCCAAATTTGCGGAGTGTCTTCTCCTAATACGGGTCAAAAATAAAACAGGTCAAAAAATGACCTTTTGTTATCACCGGAGGAAAGCGATGAAGCGTCGCGATTTCATGAGGTTGAGCGCCGGCCTCGGGGCGGCTGGTTTGGCAACGAGCCTGACACCACTTTCGCCCGCGAACGCGCAGACCAAGATGGTCTTCAAGGCGTCCGACGTCCAACCTCCGGGATATCCGACGGTGGCCGCGACCGAGAATCTCGGCAAGAAGCTTTCAGCCGCCACCGACGGCCGGCTCTCGGTCCAGATGTATCCGTCGATGCAGCTTGGCGGCGAGAAGGAGACCATCGAACAGACGCAGATCGGCGCCATCCAGCTCTTGCGCGTAAGCGTCGGATCGATGGGGCCGATCGTTGACGACATCAACGTCGTCAACATGCCGTTCCTGTTCAAGAACACCGCCCACGCCCAGAAGATGATGGACGGGCCGATCGGCCAGGAACTGCTCGACAAGATCACGGCAAGCCCGAACGCGAACCTCGTCGCACTGTGCTGGATGGATTCGGGCGCGCGCAGCCTCTACAACACCAAGCACCCGATCAAATCGATCGACGACGTCAAGGGTCTGAAATTCCGCGTCATCGGCAATCCGATCTTCATCGACATGATGAATGCGCTCGGCGGCAATGGCGTCGCGATGGGCTACGATCAGGTGTTCAGTGCGTTGCAGACCGGCGTGATCGACGGCGCCGAGAACAACCCGCCGAGCTATGTGTTCAGCAATCACTACACCTCGGCCAAATATTATTCTCTGACCGAGCACCTCGTGATTCCCGAAGTGCTGGTGTTCTCCAAGCGCGCCTGGGGCAATCTTTCGGCAGACGACCAGAACCTCATCAAGAAATTTGCCCGTGAGGCGCAGCTCGAGGAGCGCGAACTCTGGAAACAATACGAGCTGCAGGCGATGGAGAAAGCAAAAGCCGCCGGCTGCCAGATCGTCGAGATCGCCGACAAGACCCCGTTCCAGAACGCCGTCAAACCGGTGTGGGACAAATACGGTCCGAAATATCAGGACATGATCAAGCGCATCCAGGCCATCGGGTAAGGGTCCGCACCCGTTATTGAATGTTGACTTGGCAAACGGGGGCTTGGCAATGGCAGCAGCGTTTCGCCGCGCGATGGACGTCCTCTATCTCTTGTGCGTGGTCGTTGGCTGCGTCGCGCTGGTGCTGATTTCGGCGATCATTCCCTGGGCGGTGTTCACCCGCTACGTGCTCAACAGCGCCGCGTCCTGGCCGGAACCGCTCGCGGTTCTCCTGACCATCGTGCTGACCTTCATCGGCGCGGCGGCGGCATACCGGCTGAACCTGCACATGAACGTCGGCTACTTCGCCGACCAATTGCCGGGGCGATATCACAAGCTGCTCGATCTGTTCGTCCAGCTCCTGATGGCGCTGATCGCGCTCTTCATGATTGTGTGGGGCGAGCGGCTGGTCGAAGTGACCTGGCACAACACGATCGCGGACTTTCCCTTCCTGTCGGTGGGCGTCACCTATCTTCCGATTCCCCTCGGCGGCGTTTGCCTGCTGCTTTTCATCATCGAGCGGATTTTTCTTGGCGCCCCGCCCGACCCACTCTCCCAGCACGGCGAAACCGCACCGTTCGAGTAATCCGGGGAAGGATCAAACATGGATATCTTCGTCCTGCTGGCGACCATGCTGTTCTGCTTTCTCATCGGCATGCCGATTGCCTATTCGCTGGCATTTGCCGCAATCGCGGGCGCCTTCTCGATCGGCATTCCTCTCGAAGCGGTGATGCTGAAGATCTCCGACGGCGTGAGCAAGGTCGCGATGCTGACGATCCCGTTCTTCGTGCTGGCCGGTGCGATCATGGCCGAAGGCGGAATGGCCCGCCGCCTCGTGGCGTTCGCCGACGTGCTGGTTGGATTTACCCGCGTGCGGGGCGGCCTTTCGATCGTCAACGTGCTTGCCACCACTTTCCTCAGCGGCATCTCCGGCTCGGCCGTGGCTGACACGTCCGCGATCGGCTCGGTGATGATCCCGCAAATGGAAAAGACCGGATTTCCGCGCGTCTTCGCCACCAATCTCACCATCACCGCCTCGGTTCAGGCATTGCTGGTGCCGCCAAGCCACAATGCGGTTCTGTATTCGCTGGCGACCGGCGGCACGATTTCGATCAGCGCGCTGTTCATGGCGGGCGTCTTTCCCGGATTGCTGCTCGGTTTCTCACTGATCATTCTCTGTCTCGTCATTGCCTATCGCGACAAGCACCCGCACGGACAGACCGTGCCGGCGAAAGACGCGGTGCGGATCACGATCGACGCCGCCTGGGGACTGATTACGCTGGTCATCATTCTCGGCGGCATTCTCGGCGGCGTCTTCACCGCGATCGAGGCCGGCGCCGTCGCATGCATCTGGGCATTCTTCGTCACCATGTTCATCTACCGCGACTATCGCTGGCGCGATCTGCCGGTCCTCTTGCACCGGACGCTGCGCACGGTAGCGATGGTGCTGACGCTGATCGCCTGCGCTTCCAGCGTCGGCTACATCATGGCGCTGACGCAGATGCCGGCGAAGATGACGGCGTTCTTCCTGTCGATCTCGAGCAACAAATACGTCATCCTGTTCCTGATCAATATCCTGCTCCTGATACTCGGCACGCTCGTCGACATGGCGCCGTCGATCCTGATCGCAACCCCGATTCTCTTGCCGGTGATGCAGAATTTCGGCGTCGACCCCGTTCACTTCGGCATGATCATGCTGCTCAATCTCGGCATCGGCCTGTGCCACCCACCCGTCGGAGCGATCCTGTTCGTCGGATGCGCGGTCGGCAAGGTCACGATCGAACAGGTGATGCGCAAGATCTGGCCGTTCTACGCCGTGATGTTCCTGGTGCTGATGGCCGTCACCTACATTCCGGAAGTGTCGCTGTGGCTGCCGCGGCACGTGCTGCGGTGAGTTTTCCGCCTGCCAGGATGCTGCTTCGACTTCAGGCTCGTTGAGTCATATCTCCGTCGTGCTAGTCTGACGAAAGCCGTGGGAGGATGATGATGGCCGCCGCGAGCACAGCCTTGTCGCCGCAGGACGCGGAACGCCTGCGCTCCTTCGAACGTCAGCGCCATGATACTTTGGCAAAGACCTATCACGACTTCTTCACGCCAATTACAGCGCTGGCAATTCGTCCGCTATTTGACGCAATACGACTTCAAGCCGGCATCGACCTTCTGGATGTGGCCACCGGACCCGGCTCGCTTGCCGCGCAAGCCCATCGGTCAGGCGCCAGAGCCGTCGGCGTCGATCTCTCGCCGGGGATGATCGAGCTTGCGGCGAAATCCCATCCTGGTATCGAGTTTCGCGTCGCCGAGGTCGAGCATCTACCTTTTGCGGATGGCTCGTTCGACGCGGTCGTTTGCAATTTTGGCTTGGGGCACTTCCCCTGCCCTGAAGCATCCGTCGCCGAATGTACCCGAACTCTCAAGCAAGGCGGCAGGATCGCGTTGTCCTGGTGGGACGATCCAAGCAAGCAACGAATACAGGGGCTGTTTCGCGAAGCGATCGCCGAGATCGGAATAGACCTGCCGCCCGACATACCCAGCGGCTACTCGATGTTCCGATTTGCCGACACCGGGGAATTCCTCCGCCTGCTCGAAGGAGCAGGCCTGGCCGACGTCACGGTGCTGGAGCACAAGACCACCTACGTGGTGCCGGATGTCGACACCTTGTGGCACACAGGCTTGGGCAGTTTCGCCCTGACGGCGTCGGCCATCTCACGCCAAGACCAGGCAACGCAGGCTGCCGTCCGCGGAGCCTTGGAACGAAGGGCCAGCGCCTATAAAACACCGGCCGGACTTGAGCTCCCGATCGCCTTCAAGGTCGGTGCGGGCCGAAAGGCAAACTAGAGCGAGATGACTTTTCTTCGAATTGTCATCACGCTCTATCTTTTTGTTTGAGCAGTGATCTTTTTCGGAAAACCGGTATCCACTTTTCCGGATCATGCTCTAGAGACCCGCGACGTCATCCCGCCGGCGTGAACCGAATTTCGGCATCGCGATATCAGCGAAACGGAACATGCCTGCTCAACGGAACACTGCCATGTGCAAAAAAACACCTCGGAAAGGCTGCCCGTCGTGGAAATATGGCGCATAGTGGCGACAGATATCCGGGCCTTGAGAGTGTGAAATGCGGGTGGTGACGACCGATGTTGCGGTGATCGGGGGTGGTGCCGCCGGCTGCTATGCGGCACTCAGCTTGCGCAGGCAGGGCATCACGCCTTTGATCATCTGCAAGGGGCTGGTCGGCAAGAGCGGGGCATCGCTGTTCGCGGGCAATCTGGTGATCTCAGGCCGAGCGCTCGGCAACAGCGAAGAGAACGCCCGCAACACGGCCGAGTTCCTGATCAAATATCACAACCAATTCCTGATCGATCAGAACTGGGCGCGGCGATGCGGGCAGTGGATCGAGAAGGTGTATTATCCGGAGCTGGAGCAAGCGGGCCTCTATTTTCGCCGCGACGATTCCGGCGAGGTCGTCACCAGCCCGGGAAAGATCCGCAGCATCGCCGCCAATGTTCAGGGCAATTCGGGCGTGCCGTTCATGGACCTGCGCCGGAAGCAGGTCATCAAGGCCGGCATCGCGCGAATGGAGGAAACGGTCGCCACCTCTCTCCTGCAAAACCCGGACGGTTCGGTCGGGGGTGTCTTCTGCCTGAACTACATCACCGGAGAATACACCGCCGTCATCGCACGCGCGGTCGTTCTGGCGACCGGCTACTCGGATCGCCTGCATACGCGCTCTACGGGTACGCGGGAGATGTCGGCGGACGGCGTGGCGCTGGCGTGGCGCGCCGGCGCAACGCTACTCAACATGGAAATGCAGTGGTGGCACACCAACGACATGGCGTACCCGCCGAGCTGGCAACGGATGCAGATCTATCCGAACCCGATGCTCGGTTCGGAAAAGTCCGCGCGCATGCTCAACTCGGCCGGCGAAGAGTTCTTCAACCAACAGCAAGACGATCCGCTGGCCTTCGGCCCTTATACCGTGCAGCTGAAGGCGCTGGTCAAACAGGTTCGTGCCGGCAAGGCCCGCTACGAGGGCGGCTACTTTGCCGGCTTCGACAATTGCGATCCGCGCGAGGTCGAGACCTACACGACCTACGGCAAGACGTTTCGGCAGCTCGGCCTGCCATTTCCGGCACACATGGCCGAGACGGCGGTTTCGGCGCACTACCGCCAGGGTGGGATCGATGTCGACACCGCCACCATGCGCTCGTCCGTTCCCGGGCTTTACGCGGCGGGCGGCGTCGGCGGTCACAGCAATGGACTGATCGGGCTTGCAACCTATGACGGCCACGTGGTTGCCGAAAGCGTCGCGAGGGATATTGCGACGGGCAAGCTACCCTCGGTGCCGCAACCGCAGATCGAGGCGGAAGCGCGCAGGCTCGATCGCTTACGCAGCTCGTCCCGTGACGGGCCGGCGCCTGGCAGCTTAAAGGAAAAAATTCGCGCGGTGATGTGGGAAAAAGCCGGCGTCGAGAAAAACGCCTCCGACCTGCGATCGGCGCTCGACGACATCGAACGGATTCGCGTCGAGCTTCTGCCCGGCATGAAACTTCGCAATACAGGAAAATCCGTCAACTACGAGTGGCTGGATGCGATCGACGTGATGAACATGATCGATGTCTGCGAGCTCGTGATCCACTCTTCGCTCGAGCGCAAGGAAAGCCGCGGGCCGTTCATTCGAACGGATTTCCCGCTGACCGACAACGACCATTGGCTCGCCGCCAATGTTCTGACGAAATCCGGCAATGGCTTGCGATTTTCGCGGCGGCCCTACGACCTGCCGCTGTTTGCGCCCGGCTTTTCCACGAAGGACAATCTTGAGGTCGCCTGGTGATCTCGCCCGGTGACGATCCCCTGCCCGTTCTTCCGCCCCTCGATGGCCGCCGGTTGGGACAGGCCGAACAGCAGGACTCGCTGGCCGCCCGCAATTCGCTCCTCGCACCGGGCGATTTGCTGATCGTCAAGGTCCGGCGATCGGACATCCCTCCGGGCGGCGAGATCTACCAGGCGTTTGATGTGCCGTACCAGAAATGGATGCGCGTGCTCGATGCCCTGAACTGGATTGCGGACAACGCGGCAGCCGACCTCGCATTTCGATGGTTCTGCGGATCGAAGATGTGCGGAACATGCGCGGTCCGGATGAACGGCCGCGAGGTACTGGCGTGCTGGGAATCGGTCGAGCCGAACATGGTGATCGAGCCGCTGCGCAACCTTCCGGTCATTCGCGATCTCGTGGTCGATCGAACCCGCTACGAGGACAAGGTCGCAAGCCTCGAGCCGTGGATCGAGCGCCGCGAACCTTACGCGGAACTTCCCCGAGCCGCTGACGCACAAACAGATGAAGGACGCCTCCAAGGCGCTCGACTGCATCAGTTGCATGTGTTGTTACTCGGCCTGTCCGGTGATCGGGCTTGGCAACCTGACCGATTTCGCCGGCCCCGCGCCGCTGGTTCAGCTCGGCCAGACCGCGCTCGACCCGCGCAACGATCCAGAGAAAGTCAGGCGATCGCTCGAGCTGACCGGGATCTTCAATTGCGTCTCCTGCTACAAATGCGAGGAGGTCTGCCCGGCCCATATCCCGATCGTCAGCCGGGTGATCGAGCCGTTGAAGGCGAAGGCGGCGCAACTCGCGCCCAAAATGGCCAGGCATTCATTTGCCTTGCGCGACATCGTTGCGAGCCGCGGCCGGGTTGATCCGGGCGCGCTGGTCCTGAGGGTTCAGGGGCTGCGCGCGTTTTCCAATCTGCGGCGCATATGGCGGCTGTTCGCGCGCGGCAAGATCAACCCGATCAAGACACTGCTCGGGATGAAAACCGGCGCCGCCGAAGCCGCCAGCCGGCTTCTCGGCAACAAAACAGGGACGCCATGAAATTTGCCTATTACCCCGGTTGTTCGGCGCGCAGCACCTGCGCCGAACTCAACGATGCCACCCACCTTGTGGCGTCCAGGCTCGGGCTCGATCTGGTCCAACTTGAATCGGCGACCTGCACCGGGGCACGCGAATTGCGCGCGATCGATCCGGCCGCTTTCTACGCGCTCAACGTCCGGATATTGGCGCTGGCGGAAAGCCATGGCCTGCCCCTGATGACGATCTGCAATACCTGCACGCTCAACGTGCTGGACGCGCATGCCGCCTTTGTCAGCGATCCGGAACTCGCCGCATCAGTGAATGCAAGGCTCGCGGAAGAAAACCTGCACTACAGCGGGCGCACCAAGATCAGCCATTTCCTCTGGGTCTTGCACGAGGACATCGGCGAACAGCGGCTGCGCCAGCAGGTCGTCAATCCGCTTGCCGGCCTGACGGTCGCAGCGTTTTACGGTTGCCACATCACCCGTCCGCCGGACCGTTACGGGTTCGTGGATTCACGGAATAACCGCGCGCTGGAGCGGCTTGCCGAAATCCTCGGCTGCCTGCCGATCGAATATAGCGGTCGCACCGAATGCTGCGGATTTCATACCGCCGCTCACGACGAGCGAGTTGCGATCAAACTGACCGGGCAACACGTGCTTGCGGCAAAGGCCGCCGGCGCAACGACCATGGTCACGCCATGCCCGCTGTGCCACACGGTTCTCGACAGCTTTCAACCCGAAATGGAAAAGGACATCGATCAGAAACTGGACATGCCGGTTCTGCACCTTCCGCAGCTCGTGGGACTGGCGCTCGGATTATCGGCTGAACAATTGAAGATCGACCGGCACATGGTGCCGGCGGGTGTGCTCGATAACTATGCTGCGACTGCCCAAACCGGGCTCAAGTAATGCCTCCGTCGAGAGCATGCCGCGCGCTGGCGGGTCTTGGCTCTTGCGTGGATGCGCCTAAGGTCGGAAACTATCGCGACGGGGGTGGCGGTTTTGCCACGGGTGGCGGTCGATCATGAAGGACACGGTACTTCTGCTGGCGATGAACGGGCTCATCTGGGGGCTGATCATTGCCCTCATCGCGCTTGGCCTCTCGGTCATCTTCGGTCTGCTCGACATCATCAATATCGCCCATGGCGACTTCTTCATGGTCGGTACCGTGTTGGCGTGGTTCAGCCTTACCGCAACCGGCAATTTCTGGATCGGCTTCATTGTCGCGCCACTGATCGGGTTCATTCTCGGCGCCATCATTCAACGCATCGTCATTCAGCCGATCCATGGCGTGGCGGCGTTATCGATCGTGGCGACCTTCGGCCTTTCTCTCATTCTTCAGGAAACCGTGCGGATCATCTTCGGCGCGACGCCGCGGCGCATGCTGGCGCCGATCCAGGGAACCGTTCCGCTGTTCGGAGTCGAATACGACATCTATCGGTTGTTCGCCGCACTCGTCGCGCTGCTGGCGCTGGCCTCTTTCTTTCTGTTCCTGCAACACACCAAGCTTGGAATCTGGATGCGGGCCGTGCGGCACGACCGCGAGACCGCGGTGGCGATGGGCATCCCGGCGAAACGCGTCTACGTGCTGACTTTCGGTATCGGGTTCGCGTTGGCGGCGTTTGGCGGGGCGGTCGCAGCACCGATCACAACGGTGGATTTTCGCGGTGGCGTCGACGTGCTGCCGTTCTGCTTCATGGCGGTCATCATCGGAGGATTGGGCAATTTGCCCGGAACCGTGGCCGCGGCGGTTCTGCTCGCGTTTCTTGAGGGACTGATCCAGAGCGTCGCCGATCCGACCATCGCGCGAATTTCCTCGCTGGTGCTGATGAGTGCTGTGCTGCTGCTGCGGCCGCAGGGCCTGTTCAAGGGTTTTGCCAGATGACCCGGCGACGCTTGCAAATTGGCCTGTCGGTGGCCGCGGCGGCGTTTCTGATCGCGGTGCCCTGGCTGATCCCGGCACTGATCGACACGTTCTGGGTCAGCGTCATTACCGAAATCCTGATCTGGTCGCTGTTTGCATCCAGCGTCAACCTTTTGTTCGGCTATGTCGGACTGCTGTCGTTCGGCCAGGCGCTCTATTTCGGCTTCGGCATGTACGGCACTGCGCTCGGCATCGATCATCTCGGCCTGTCGTTCTGGCCGGCGTTCGGCCTGGGAATTGTCTCGGCGATGGCGATGGCGCTGGTTTCGGGCATCTTCGCGGTCCGCCTGAGCTGGCATTATTTCGCGATCATTACCGTCGTGTTTTCGCTGATCTTCTATTTCCTCGCGGTGTCGATGAAGCCTTTGACCGGCGGCGACGACGGAATCAATTTTTCGCTGCCGCCGGTTTTCAGGTTTGGTGGCAAGGCCTTTGGCCTCACCGATCCGACTTTCCAGTATTTCTTCGTTCTGGCCGTGGTGGCGCTTTGCCTGTTCCTGATGTACCGCGTGATCCACAGCCCGCTCGGCAAGGGCTTTCTCGCCATCCGCGACAACGACCTGCGCGCTTCGTTGATCGGCCTCAACGTCTATATGTTGCGCTTGATCGCTTTTGTGATGGCCGGCTTTCTGGCTGGCGTGTCCGGCGCGCTGTTTGCGTTCTTCGGCCGCTACGCCTCGGCCACCTATATGTTTTATCAGGTATCCGGTGAAGCCGTGGTCTGGACCATCGTCGGCGGCGCCGGCACGATGTTCGGCCCGCTGGTCGGTACCGCATTGTTCATCGTGATCCGCGAAATCGTATCGAGCCACTGGGAGCATCATTCGCTGATCGTCGGGCTGCTGGCGATTCTGGCGGTGATCTTCGCGCCGAAAGGGATCGTCGGGCTCTGGAACGGCTGGATCGGCGGGCTGGATGAGCGCGATGCCGCGGCTTCGGCATCGCCACGGTTGACGCTGCGGGCCGACCCATGAGCGAACCCGTGCTGCGAACCGAGAATCTGACCAAGCGGTTTGGCGGCCTGACCGCGGTCGACAATCTCAGCATCAGTCTTTCCGGCGGCCGGATTCACGCCATCATTGGCCCGAACGGCGCCGGGAAGACGACCTTCTTCAACCTCGTCACGGGTCTGCTCAGTCCCGGCAGCGGCCGAATATTCTTTCGCGGCCGCGACATCACCGGCTTAAGACCGCACGTGATCAGCCGGCTGGGGATCAAGCGGACGCTTCAGGTCAAGAGCGTATTTCCGGACTTAAGCGTTGCCGACAATCTCTGGATCACGCGGCAGGCGCGGAACCGGTTCTTGAATCCGTTCCGCCTGGCCGCGAACGACCGGGAAGCCAAGGCGCAGGTCGCCCAGACGCTGGAGCAAATCGGCCTTGCCGATCTCGCCGCGCGGCCGGCCGGCACACTTTCATATGGCGACGTCGCGATGCTCGAGATCGGAATGGCCGTCATTTCCGAACCGAGCCTGCTTCTGCTCGATGAGCCGACATGCGGCATGAGTCCGGCGGAGACCAGCCGCGCGGTCGCAAAGATCCGCGAACTGGCGCGGACCATCGACATCGTCATCATCGAACACGATATGGATGTCGTGTTCGGGATCGCCGACGACATCACCGTTCTGGCGCAAGGCGCAATCCTCGCCAGCGGCAGTCCGGCCGACATCGTTGACGATGAGCGCGTCCGCGAAGCCTATCTCGGTCGCCCCGAGGACGAAGATTTCATGGAGGAGGCCTCAATTGCTTAGCCTCCGAAATGTCCACGTCCATATCGGCAAGCTCCACATCCTCCAGGGCGTCAATCTCGAGGTGAAGCCCGGAGAATCCGCCGCCTTGCTCGGACGCAACGGCGTCGGCAAGACGACGACGCTGCGCGCGATCATGGGATTGGTGTCGAAGAGCGACGGGGCGATCAAGTTCGACGAATTCGATCTGTCGAGCTGCCCGCCGCATCTGATTCCGGGGAAGGGCATTGGCTACGTCCCTCAGGGGCGGGGAATTTTTCCGAATCTTTCGGTGCTCGAGAATTTGAATATCGCCGTCACGGGAAAACGCGACCTCGAGCGCGAGGACTATGTCTTCACCTGCTTCCCGAGGCTCAAGGAACGGCTGAAGCAGGCCGGCAACACGCTTTCGGGCGGCGAGCAGCAAATGCTGGCGATCGCGCGCTGCCTGATGATGCGCCCCAAGCTCATCATTCTCGACGAGCCGACGGAGGGGATCATGCCGCGGCTGGTATCCCAGATCAGGCGCGAGATCCACCGCATCAACCAGAGCGGCGTGTCAATCCTGCTGGTCGAGCAAAATGTCGAGACCGCACTCAAGCTCTGCTCAAACGTGTTTCTCATGGAAAAAGGCGCTATCGTCCATTCGGGTGCGTCCCACGAACTCAAGAGTCAGCCCGAAATCGTGCATCGTTATCTTGGATTGTCGCAATAACTTTCAACCGCTCTAACGGAGGGTCCGATCATGGCAAGGAAACTTTCACGCCGCAGCTTCCTGGAATGCGCGCTGGCGGGGGGCGCGGCGGCCGGCACCGCCAATCTCACGATCATGCGCGATGCGTTCGCCCAAGCCGCAGGCCCCATCGTCATCGGGCATCACTGCGATCTGACCGGCGCGATATCGTCATGGGGCGTGTGGCACGACAAGGCTGCCAAGGTGGCGGTGGACCTCATCAACCAGGGCGGCGGCATCGCCGGACGCAAGGTTGAACTGGCGACCGAGGACACCGAGTCCAATCCGGCCAGCGGCGCACGCAAGCTGCGCAACCTCATCCAGCGCACCAACGCGGAGTTCATCGTCGGCTCGGTCCATTCCGGCGTCATGCTGGCGGCTATTCCGATCGCAAGCGAACTCAAGACGATCTATTTCTCCACCGGCGAGGCGACTGAAGCGACGGGGAGCAAGGGAACGCGCTTTTCGTTCCGCACCGGGACCGACACCTACTCGATTGCGGCCGCCAGCCTGCCGTGGTGCGTCGAGAGCTTCGGCAAGACCTGGACCATCATTTACGCGGACTATGCCTGGGGGCAGAGCACGGCCCAGGAATCCAAGGTCTATATCGAGCGCGCCGGCGGCAAGGTTCTCAACGCCATTCCCGTGCCGCTCGACGCCAAGGATTTCGTGCCTTATCTGGCGCAAATCTCCGCGGACACCGAGGTGCTGTTGCCGGCATTCATCGGCTCGCTGTCGGTTGCGTTCTATACCCAGGCCAAGAGCATGGGGCTCGACAAGAAGATGAAGATGTATTCGTCGTCGGCCAGCATCGAATCCATCGCGCCCGACGACATCAAGGGCGCGGCGGAGGGAGTTTATTTCTTCGAGAACTTCCCGCGCCAGCTCAAGGCCAAGGACGATGGCTTTCACAAGGAGTTCAACAAGCTCGTTGGTATCGACGACGTCGATGCGCGCGAGGTCGGCGGCACCCGCGTGATGGACAAGAGCCATGGCTGGCAAGCCTGGGAAGACATCTTCGCGCTCAAGCAGGCGATCGAGGCTTCCGGCTACAAGACGCGCAAGGATGTCGAGGGCGTGATCCAGGCCTTGGAAGGAATGAAAATGACGAATTCGCTCGCCCATCCGCAAGGCGACAAGATCATCCGCAAGGAGGATCACGTCGGTATCCTCGACTGCTACATCAGCCGCGTGGAAAACGGAAAGCTTGAGGTCAAGAAGCGGATTCCGAAGGAGGAACTCGCCAAGAACATGCCGCTTCGGCATAACCTGTCGGAGATGCCGGTGTGATCGCGAGGATGGCGATCTCACCTGGTGGGTTCGCCATTTTGATTCTCCGCGACGAGTTCCCTGATCTCCATTCGGTTCACGCCGTCGATGATCTTGAGGGCGGTGTCTCTAGCGGGGATTAATACGCTTTGGGCAGCTCGCCTCGATACCGCCGGCTGGCGGCTTTGCCGGGCGGATCCCAAGCCTCGGCTTGCCTCGCCGTCAGTTTGCGAACCGCGCCGCTGTGGCGGTCCACGAAGTCGCTGATATGTTCTGGCACGGATGCTCGTTCGATATCGCATCGGGTTTGGATTTCGGCGGCAATCGCTTCCGAAACGTCGTGCGACCAATGCTCAAGTGTGTTGAAGGCAACAACGCGGACTGGATCATTAAATTGGCCAGTCAAGAAATCGGCGATGATGGTTTCGAAGTCCGCTCGCTCGACCTCGGTTTCGCGGTAGACGGTACCGCTTGCGCTAAAGCTGTCCACAACGAGGTAAACGGTCTGATCGGCCCCATAGGGCACGAGTTGCGGTGACCAGCCAGCTCTCGGCATAGATGCCTCCAACGAACAGCATTCTGATTAAAGCCCACCCGAACAGTTGGTTCCTGCCACGCGTCGGGACCCGAACAGATAAAGGCGGCTTGGCGGGGCGGGTCGATGGTTCCGAGATTGCTGAACCAAGAGGCCCGCCCGCGCCTGCGCCGTTGCTGACTTAGTTGACGCAGGTTTTGTCGGCCTTCAAAGCCGTCTCAGCCGCTGCCTTTGTCGAGTGAGCAGCACCGACGACCTTCACTTTGCCGCCAGCAACCGGCTGGCTCTCGACGATTTGACATTTCATCGTCGCGGTATCCTGAGCCAGGTAAAACGATTGTGGCGCCTGGCCAACGGTCTTTTCCGGTTCAGCCGCGAATGAAGGTGCTGCGAGTGCAAGCGTAGCGACTGTCGCCAAGAGAATCTTTTTCATGCTGTCTACCAGTTGTCGTAGTCCAGTATTCGGACACAGCGCAAATAGACGCTGCCGAAGAAGGTTCCAGTCGAAATGAATTTGTTTTTGACCTCAACCAATTATTGCGGGCTCTTCTCGCGGAACCATTGGACCGCGAGCCCATTGGCCTCGTGACACAATCACTTTTGGAGAAATGCCATGAACAGTCTCGCGATCTCTCTGGCGGCCGGCGCAAGTGCGCTTTTCGTGACCGCTGCTTCCGCTGCACCCCTTTCGGCCGATGTATCAGTCGGACCGGGGAGCAACATTCAACACGTTCGCATGGTCTGCGACGAAAACGGCCGTTGCTGGCGCCAACGCGACGAAGGTCGGGTCATCATCCGTGAGCCCGGTGATTCCTACGGATACGCTCCTCGCGAGCGCTATATCGAGCGCCGGGGTTACGACGAACGGGGTATCGGCATTCGCGCTCCCGGCGTGAGCATCGGTATCGGCACCGACCGCTATTGAGTTCGAACGAGAACCCGCAGAACTTCTCCGGGCGCTCCCTCAAGACGATGGCACTCAAGATTGGCCCGACCGAATTTGTTCGGTCGGGCCGATATCAGCGAATCGCAATGGAAAGCGATTCCCAGGGAGCTTCGATTTCGCACGCAACATTCAAATCCAGAGCACCCAGGGCGGCCTGAAACATGCAAGTCACCGATCCCGTCGTCATGTTTCTTCTGATTCTCTCAATCGGAATCATCGCCGGGCTCTTGTTCGACCGGCTCGCCGGGCCGTCCTGGCTTGCCCGTCAATTCTCCGGTTCGAACCGCGGAATGATCACAAGCGCATTGGTTGGCGTTGCCGGCGCCTTCGTCGGCTATCACATCGCCCTGCTGCTTGGGATGGGCGGCGGGATAGTAACGTCAGTCATTGCCGCAGCGGTTGGAGCCGCTGTCGTGCTGTTCGGCTGGCGAATGGCCAAATAACGGCCGGAAATCACGCCGCGCTGCTTTTTCGTGCCATCTTATTTGTACCCTAGGGCTCGTTATTCGAACTTTTGATCCCATATGTATGGTTATCCCGCTCAACCATCGGAGTTGGCCGGAATGCGCCGAGACTTCCAACGAAAGGGGCCCGGCATGTTCAAATCTCAGCAGTATCGTGCAAAGGCAGCCGCGTACGGCGAACTGATCAAGGGTTCGACCGGACCGGACGAAAGCCATCAATTTCAAAAATTGCAGGAGCGCCTCGCCTCGCTCGCAGATAATGAGCAGGGGCTAGCGGACCACTATGATAATGCCGTGCAAGTTGCGGAGCAGGACCGGTCCCGCGGTGCAGTTCTTGCCGCGGAAGAAGAGCACGTTCTGCGGTGTCTTGGCGCGGCCATCATCATGCAATGGAACGCCTTACCGACGACCCTGCAACGGGAGATCTTCGACACCGCCGGATCGGTGGGCAAGCTATTGGAGACAGCGGCGCTCCGCGGGCAGATCGCCCGATTTCTTCATAAGCATAAGAATGATGCCGGTTGCAACAAACCCTCGGGAGTCGCACGTCGCGATGCGAGGTTGAGCGCCTCGGCTTTGTCGCAGTGGGACAACGAGGGCGGCACAGTCCGAGATTAGGTATCGTGGCAATCGATCGCAGAAGGATCAAACACATGAAGAAGCCTGTTCTCTCGATTGACGAGCCAGAGCCCAAGAAGCCACTCAGAGCCGACCGGCCTCCAACGGAGGGCTTCGTGACGATTGTCGACGGTCATTTCAAATCAGAATTTGACGATGTCGACAGCGCCGAGGCATCGGGTCGAAAACTGAAGGCGGCTTATCCGATGCTTCAGATCGAAATTTATGACGCTGCCAACAAGGTCCGGACCTTGTTAAACTAACGAACGTCGCGATCGCGTCGTTCCGCGTGAGCCGTCGCACGGTGCTCCTGACGTGCCGCGCGGCTTCTGCTTGGTAGACCTTCTGCTTCGTAGACTTGGTTACCCGCAAGATAACCCGTCGTCGAATGGCTGCTGCCCTGTTTTGCGGCAACCGAGGTATTTACTTCTCCCTCAAGCATTCCCATATGGTAATTATGGTTGGCTGGCAAAAAACTGGATTCACGCGCGAACCGCCAAAGACAAAGGCTGAGCTGCGCGAAATGCTGACCGAGGCTGTCCGTAATACGCAAGCGAGCGCGGACAACGAGTTGGGCCGCCTGCCGAAAACCCAAAAGATCGCGGCCGATTAAATCCGCCGGCCCTTGGGAATCGCCCCACCCTTCCGGATCCGACTTCGCCCGAGGTGATACGACCGACTTCGTTTGCGGCAGGCGCGAACGTCGATAGAGGAACACTGTATGCGGAAACTTCCCAAGCCCACCGAACAAGAACTCGATGAGGGCCCCCAAACAGTCTCCTTTCAGATTGCGAATGGGAACGCGCGGCAGGCTTGCATTCTGCAAACCAGGTTTCCGACCAAGTTTGAGGCGCGGAGATATCTTCTCGCAAACTGGCCGATCATCGAAAAGATGGCGCGCGACGCTCTTGCGACGGGAACCTTTGAAGACGGCCAGATCAAGCTCGTGATGATCTAGAGGACTCGCTTTTTGGAGCGACGAGACGCTCGCGCTTACCGCATCCCCTATGGTTGAGGCTTCGCTAACGCGATCATTCAATTGCAGCCGCGCTCGCGACCCGAACCTTAAAATTTTAGGCGTATCGATGGCCCCAATGGGATTAAACGGCGGGGGCCGAAAAAATGACGATCGAATTCCTTGTGTATCCTGGATTGGTGTTGCTCGCGGTCACGCTGGCCGCGAAACTGATCGAGCGTCGAAACGACGTGCTTTACGGACCGTATATCCAGGGCCGCAGGCATCCTCTCACTGACCTGCGCGATCAACTTGCGCAGGCGCTCGCATCGAGTGGCCTGCGTCAGAGCTACAGCCGCGTCGCCTTGAAATTCGCGACCGTCAGCTATTTTGCTTCCGCGATCATCGGCTGAGAACAGCCAATGAAGATCGACCGGCGTCAGCATCAGGAACGATCGGGGCTCAAAGTCGTCTGCGAGGTGTGCGGGAACCTGTCGATCAAGGCGATCGATCCCGCCAGCGCAACGGACCATGCCGAGATCCATTGCGGCCGCTGCAACGCGGTACGCGGAACCGTGGCCGACCTGCGCGAACTGGCGCGCCGGAGCACCGACGTCTTCGAGTTCTAGAGCGAGATGACTCTTCTTCGAATCGTCATCGCGCTCTATCTTTTTGTTTAAGCATGATCTTTTCTCGAAAAACCGGTATCCACTTTTCCGGATCATGCTTTAGGCCCTGACGAAGGCTAGAGAAGCCGGAAGTTGATGGTCTCGAGGCAGTTGCCTGTGACCTCTGGCGGCCGCGGCCGAAAGCGCAGGCGCTCCGTCCTCATTGTCAGATAGTCCCGCAGATCAAGTTCGCTTTGCCTGATCCGGTTTCGGATCTCGCGGCGATCGAATATTGTGAGACTGGGGCTCGCAAGCTCGTACCAGGCGTCTCGCTGCTGCGCTTTAAGGACGTCGATTTCGCGACTTAAAGTATCGGGCTCAGTCATGGTGTCCGACCGGTCTTGAGAAGAAGCCGCTTCGGTCTCTATCGCTGATTCCTTAAAAATGGTTAACGAAACCCTTCCGCCCTCCCTTTGCGGGGGTTCGCAGGCCCTCCTTGGTTCATCTTTCTTCAAGGCCGGGCGCGGTAGTGATAGCGGATGCCATCAACGTCCCTCACCAATGCGGCGCCGCACGACAGCATCCCTCCGCAACTCGCGAAAGCCTGTCTGCTGCTGGCCGCCTTCAACGGGGCGATGCTTCTGTCGCTGTATTTCGCCCATGCATGGCTGCTCGACGCCGACGGCCGCTTGATCCACACCGACTTCCTCAACGTCTGGGCTGCGGGCAAGCTCGCCCTCGATGGGCATCCAGCGCAGGCCTGGGACTGGGGTATCCACAAGCAGGTCCAGGTTGCGATGCTCGGCCAGGACTATGCCGGCGACTACGCCTGGCACTATCCGCCACCGTTCCTGTTCGTCGCGATGATCCTGGCGCATGTCTCCTACGTCCACGGGCTGGTCGGCTGGGTGGCGGCGAGCTTCGTGCCCTACATGGCGATGATGCGCGCGGCCGTCGGACAGCGATTTGGCCTCGTCGTGGGTGCGGCGTTTCCGGTGGTGCTCGCCAACACGATGTCCGGGCAGAATGGCTTCCTCACCGCGGCGCTGCTTGGCGGCACACTGGTCCTGATGCCGACGCGGCCGATCCTGTCAGGCATCTGCCTTGGCTTTCTGTCCTACAAGCCGCAATACGGCGTGCTGTTTCCCTTGGCGTTGATCGCAGCGTCGCAATGGACGACCTTCCTCTCGGCGGCGGTGACGACCATGGCGCTCGCTTTGATATCGTGGATCGCCTTCGGCACAGATAGTTGGCAGGCATTCTTCCACTGGATGCCGATGTTCTCGCAGGCCTTCTTCACCGAAGGCCGCGCCACCTTCTACAAGCTGCAAAGCGTGTTCGGTCTGGTGCGCACTTTCGGCGGCGGCGAGCAGCTGGCGTGGACGTTGCAGTGGATGATGTCCGGCAGCGTTCTGGTCGGCGTCGTCATGCTCTGGCGCAGCCGCGCCGATTACGCGCTCAAGGCCGCAGGGCTTGCGGCGGGAGCGCTCCTTCTGACGCCCTATCTGTTTCTCTACGATATGATGGTGCTGGCGATCCCCGTCGCCTTCCTGATGCGGATCGGCCTCTCGGAGGGCTTCCGGCGCGGCGAACTGGTCGCACTCGCCTGCGCCATGGGGCTATTGATCGCATTTCCGTTCGTCGGAATTCCAACGGGCTTCGGCAGCACGCTGATCGTGTCTGCCCTGATTGTGCGGCGCATCGTCAATCCCTCCGCCGAGGAACGGACTCTGCCGGGCAAAATCCCCGCTCTCGGCTAGAGCATGATCCGGAAAAGTGGATACCGGTTTTCCGAAAAAGATCATGCTCAAACAAAAAGATAGAGCGCGATGACGATTCGAAGAAAAGTCATCGCGCTCCAGAACAAAGCCTCGCGCTTTTGACGCGCCTTCGACCTTTTGCTATGGGCTCTTTCATGCTCCTGTCGTAGCGAGGTGCGTCCATGGTCGACCGCCGAACCTTCACCGCGCTTCTTGCCGCCACCATCGCCGCGCCGAAGGCAACCTTTGCTCAGAGTCCCACGATGAGAAACGTGTTCTATTCCGCCGTCGGAGGAGAACTGACCCTCTATGGCGTGGACATCGACAATGCTGCGCTCGCCAAGCAGGGGACCGTTACGACGCCTGCCAATATCCAATATGCCTGGCCGCACCCCTCAACGCGCTATCTCTACGTCGTCTCGAGCAATGGTGGCCCCGGCGGAACGGGCGGCGCCGGCGACACGCATACCGCCAACGCCTTCAAGATCGATCCGGCGACCGGCGCGCTGACGCCGCATGGCGCGACCGTGAAGCTGCCCTCGCGTCCGATCCACACCAGCGTCGACATGTCGGGCCAGTATTTGCTCACCGCGTATAACAATCCTTCCGGCCTGACCGTGCATCGCATCAACGCGGACGGCACGGTCGGCGAACGCGTCGATCAGCCGGATAAACTCGACACCGGGATTTTTGCCCACCAGATCCGCGTCACGCCGGACAACAGCCAGGTCGTCCTGGTGACGCGCGGCAACAACGCCCCGACCGACAATCCCGTCGATCCCGGCTCGATCAAGATTTTCGCTTTCAAGGACGGCGTGCTCAAAAACCTGGCGGCGATCCAGAGCGGCGACGGCATGCGGTTTGGGCCGCGGCATCTCGACTTCCACCCGACGCAGCCATGGGTTTACGTCTCGATCGAGAGCCAGAACAAGCTCTCGGTCTACAGGCGCGATGCCACCACCGGCCTTTCGCGCGATCCGCTCTTCGTCAAGGACACGCTGAGCGATCCCGCGTCGAAACTGCGGCAGGCGGCGGGTCCGATCCACGTCAGTCCCGACGGGCGCTTCGTCTATGTCACCAACCGCGCCTGGTGGCTGACCGATTTCGACGGCAAGAAGGTGTTTGCGGGCGGCGAGAACTCGGTCGCGGTCTTCGCCATCGATCAGACCACCGGCGAGCCGACGCTGATCCAGAACGCCGACGGGCAAGCGAATTACCTGCGCACGTTCGGGATCGATCCGGGCCGACGGATCCTCGTTGCCGCATCAGTGTGGCCGATGCCGATGCGCGAAGGCAAGAACATCACGACGCTTCCGGCCGCCATCGTCGTCTACCGGATCGGCGGCGATGGCAAGCTCGCCTTCGTGCGCAAATACGACATCGACGCCAGCACCTCGAAGCAGCAATTCTGGGCCGGAATGGTCACGCTGGCGTGAGGACGGGTTTTCCCGCCGCTTTCGATCTGTATGCCGGCCAGAAGCCGAGTTTTGAATCACGGCACGACGAGGACGCAATGCCTGACAGCAGAAAATCAACTCTCACGCAGATATCGCGCCGATCCCTGCTCGGCACGGCAGCGGCCCTGGCCACCACGCCGGCGCTGGCCGAAGGCTGTCCGATCGGGCCGCCCGCGCACGAAAAGGGCCCGAAGGTCTGGATGGACATGGACCAGGTCGAACTCGATGCCGCCTACGACCAGTCTGTCTACGCGCCCCTCATCAACCAGATCCTCAAGCGGCTCGCCTCCAGCAGCGAGACGACGCGCGCGCGCCTGGGTGCTCCGAAGCGGCTCGCCTACGGGCCGACCCCGACCGAGGCCCTCGACCTTTATCCGGCCAAGACCTCCAATGCTCCGATTTTTGTTTTCATCCACGGCGGCAGGTGGCTTCGCGGCAATGCGAGTGAGGCGGGCTATGCTGCCGATCTCTTCGTCAATGCGGGCGTGAACTACATCGCGCTCGACTTCATCCAGTCGGACGCCGCCAACGGTGACATCGGGCCGATGGCCGAACAGGTGCGCCGCGGCATCGCCTGGGTTTTCAGGAATGCCGCGAGCTTTGGCGGCGACACCAAGCGGTTCTATGTCGGCGGACACTCGTCCGGCGGTCACCTCTGCGGCGTCGCGCTGGTGACCGACTGGCAAAAGGATTTCGGACTGCCGCCCGACATGGTGACCGGCGGCCTCTTGATGAGCGGGATTTATGATCTGAAGCCGGCGCGGCTCTCGCGCACCCGCAGCGCCTACATCAAATTCGACGACGACATGGAGCAATCCTTGAGCTCGATCCGGCACATCGACACGTTGCGCGCGCCGATCACCGTGACCTATGGCACCAACGAGACGCCGGAGTTTCAACGCCAGGCCCGCGATTTTGCCGCCGCGGTGAAGTCCGCCGGCAAACCGGTCGAGCTGATCGAGGCGCCGAACTTCAACCATTTCGAGATGGCTGAAAGTCTCGGCAACCCCTACGGCCCAAACGGCCTCGCGGCGCTCAAGTTGATGAAGCTCGCCTGACGGATGTCTGCGATGTTTGCCGATCACGTGTAACGTGGGCCCGCCGGGCTGGCGCAGCAAAACGGTATGGCGGTGTTCCCTGTTCGGATGACCAAAGCGAGAGCGGAGGTTTGATCCCGCTCGTCAAGTGGCTATCGTGGGATCGAAAATGGCGGCCGAGGAAGACGTTCCATGAAAGCCAATTGGTACTACATCGAAGACGATGAGGCGGTAGGCCCCACAACGCTGGAAGATCTGGTCCGGCGCATCCGGCACAGCGGTCAATCGCCGTTGGTTTGGACCCAAGGCATGGCTGAGTGGACGGAGGCCGAAGCGGTGCCTGCGCTCTCGCAGCTTTTCCGGACAACCTCCCGGCCCTCGCCAGCAGTGTTCGACGAATCGATCGTGGCGGACCCCACCGTCGGCGAACACAAACCGCCGCTCATGCAGCGGCTACGGCGCGAATTGTCCGAGTATCTCGTGATCTCCGTGTACCTGTTCGTCTGCTTTGGTGCCCTGCTTTTCTACAAAGCGGCGATCCTCCATAGCGACGGGATCGAATTCGCGCCCTTTGGCATCGCAATCGTCAAAGCCCTTGTCGTGGGAAAGTTTGTTTTGATTCTGCACGCGTTCAAGATCGGAGAAAGCAAGGGCGGCGCGGCCGTCTTGTTTGCCGACATTCTCAAGAAGTCAGCCCTGTTCCTGATCTTCCTTATCGTACTCACGGTGGTTGAGGAAATTATTGTCGGCCTGCTTCATGGTCGTTCGGTCATGGAAGCCATCGGCGAGATCGGAGGAGGCACGCTGCAGCAAGCCCTCGCCACAAGCGTACTCATGCTGCTGATCCTCATTCCCTATTTCACCTGCCGCCTCGTTGCCGTTCGTCTCGGCGAAGGCGCGCTCTGGAAACTTCTCACCGAACGCGCGCCGGCCGTCTCGCCTTAGGCTTCCGCTCGCAGCCTATTGGTTATTTGACGATGCCCAAAGCCGTCTTCGCAGTCGCCGTCCTCGGCCGCAGCAAAATCTCGCGCACCAGAATTTGCGCCGGCGCCTCGAAATAGCGATAGATGAAATAGGACGCCAGCAGGGTCACCGCGAGATAGACGGCGAAAAACGTGACGTCGTAGAGAGGAATCGTCATGCCCGCGACAGAAAAGCCGATCACCGTCGCGAGCTGAATGGGAAAGTGCAAGAGATAGCTTGAATAGGTCATGTTTCCGGCCGCCTCAACCGCCTTCTGAACGGAGGCCGGCACGGTGATTTCGCGCGAGAGGCAAAACAGCAAAACCGGCGTGTAGGTCAGGAGCAGCGGAAAATCGAGCCGGTCGAGCTGGTCGCGCGCAAAGCTCACAACAAGCGGCGGCGCCATCACCACGACAAGCCATGCCACGCATTCGATCGCCCGGCTGAACCTCGAGGATGAAACGGCCCGCCGGGCCATTGCCGCCAGTCCGCCGATATAAAAAAAGGCGAGGCAGTCCGTGACCTGCCCGCTCGCGTGCACGAAGGCGACGCCCACGCAGGCTGCGACGACGGCCACGTTCAACAACCACGACCTTGTGCCGAGAAGCATCAGGAAGAACAGGAGGTAGACCAGCACTTCAACCGAAATCGACCAGATCGGCCCATCGAAACTGTCGCCGTGCACGATGCCCCAGTCGCTCGCCATGAATAGCTGGGCGAGGAAATGCGGCAGGTCGTTCAACTGATAGACAAAGAAGCATTCGTGCAGTCGGAAATAGACCGACTGCAACAACGCGACAAGCAGAAGCGTCACCAGGTGCAGCGGATAGAGTCGCGAGAAGCGAAGCACGAAGAATTTCCACCCCTCCACGGATCGCTCCGCGATCCCGTCACGATACTTCCAGAAAAAGATGAAGCCAGAGATGCACCAGAAAATCCAGACGCCAAACGCACCGGAATCAAGGAACACATGCAACAGGCCGTAAAGCGGCAGGCGCTCCGGCACGAGCCCAACGGGCTGGTCGGCGACGAAGGCAAAATGCCGGTAATGGAAAACCAGAATCGCAAACGCGGTCAGGAAGCGCAACGCCTCCAGTCCCAGGAGCTTGTTCGCCACCTCCGGCGAAGCCACCTTCAATGCGAGCCGCATATCGTCGATGCTCCCTTCAAAATCGCATCGTCCCATGCCAAATAGCCGGCCGCATCCAGGTGGACGCCGTCAATCGTGTGCGGGTTCGGCAGCGTCGGCAACGCGATAAAGCCAGCGCCGCCCTTCGCGGCCAACGCCGGCAATACCGCATTGAAACCATCGATCCTGCCCATTGCCTCGAGCTGCATCTTTTCGGTCATGGGCCCCCGAACATCGATTCCCGGAATTGACAACACGGCGAGATGATCGGTGACCTTCGCAAGCTGGTCGAGCAGCGCCGCGTAACTCGACTCGAAGGCTTGCATGCTCCGCGCCTTCAACGCGTCATTGGTGCCAAGCGAGACGACGATCAACGCCGCGCGCCTGCCGTCGAGCGCTTCGATGAGCCATGTTCCGAGGTCGCTCGCGGTCGAGGCGCCGTTCAATCCGGCATTGACGATTCCGTGGCCGCAGAGCGTGCGGGGCAATGTGGACGCCTCGGTGATGCTGTCGCCGACAAGGATGATGGGGTTTTCGACCCTGCTCAGCGTGTAATGCAGAACGAACTGGCGGGCTTGCCGGTGTAAATCGGCGACCGCCTCCTTCCTGAAATACGAGAAGCCGGCCGCAAGGGCTCCTGTCAGAAGGACCGCGAGTCCAATACGCGCCCCGTTCATGCTCACACCGAGATTTTAAGTCTTCGCCATCCAGAGTTAGCGTCGGAGCGCCAGAACAATGCGTCGGCCCCGCCTGGTTGGCCGAGCATTTGGCGCACCAGGGCACCACTTCGCCAGCGGTACGAAAATATCAAGGAAGTCTTAAGATATCATTCGCAGGTCCGGCCAAATCCGCGTGGCGTCCGGCTCGCAGCCGGCCGACGCTTGAAGCTTGACAGCAAATGGCGCCTGGCATTCACAATGCCTCAACCACGCAAGGCGAGAAAACGAGGGGAAGTGCCATGGCGCGAAAGCTGATCGACATTTCCGTGCCGTTGCAAAATGACGTGCCGGCCGACCCGCCCGGGATCAATCCGCACATTCAGTATTTCGATCATCAGCAGAGCCTGCCGCGCATGCTCGGCTTCTTCGAGGGCCTCAAAGCCGAAGATCTGCCGGACGGCCAGGCCTGGGCGATGGAAACCGTACAACTATCGACCCATAACGGCACCCATCTCGATGCGCCCTATCACTATCACCCGACCATGAATCGCGGCGAGCGGGCATGGACCATTGACGAGGTGCCGCTCGAATGGTGCCTGCAGCCGGGCGTGAAACTCGACTTCCGCCACTTCCCGGACGGCTATGTCGTCACCGCCGGGGATGTCGAAGCCGAACTCAAGCGCATCGGCCACACGCTCTCGCCGCTGGAGATCGTCGTGGTCAACACCAGCGCCGGCGCCAAATATGGCCGGACTGATTTTGTCAATTCCGGCTGTGGCATCGGCTATGAGGCGACGATGTACCTGCTCGAGCGCGGCGTGCGGTTGACCGGCATCGACGGCTGGAGCTGGGACGCGCCGTTCGTCTACACCGCAAGGAAATTCGCCGAGACAAAGGATGCGAGCCTGATCTGGGAAGGCCACAAGGCCGGGCGCCATATCGGCTATTGCCACATCGAGAAGCTGCACAATCTGGAGCTCCTGCCGCCGACCGGTTTCACCGTGTCGTGCTTCCCGGTCAAGATCGAGCGCGCCTCGGCGGGCTGGACGCGGGCGGTCGCCATCATCGACGGATGAGCACGCTGCCGCCTGAGCGGCCCGCGAGTTAGTCTTTCGTATCACCGGCGCGTGTTGCAGCCCGCGGTCTGACGCCTGCAATGGTCGGCGAGCACGAGCAACTCGAGCGCGATGGGCAATACCGCTTTGTTGATGTTGAAAGCCGCACACTTTTCCGCGGTGCGGTTTAATGATCCTGTAATCCATTGAATTAAAAGAAAAAAGACGCCTGAGCGCGATGGGTTCCGTGGCCTTCGCCAGATTTCATCGACCGCTTTAACGCTGCAACAAATGTATCCGCCGGCGCTTCATTTTCAGCCTTCACAAGCGGAGGTCGAGATCGTACCAACTTCACCAGTTTCGCCCTCATGAAGCGTCCTTTCGGGGTTTCGCTTGCTGAGGATGCGCGCGAGGCTACAATAACCCCAAGGCCGGGAAGGCCGGTGCAATGGAGAGAAACGTCATGACAAAAACATTCCGATCGCCTCTTTTCCGGTCATTTCTTGCAGCTTCGGCGTTGGGACTGGTGGCAGCAGCGTCCGGTCAGGCGCTGGCCGCGGACCCGATCAAAATCGGCGTCATCGCGGAGGCCCAGGCGATTGCGGGAGCGTCGATCCCGCAGGCAGCGCAGATGGCCGCCGACGAAATCAATGCCAAGGGCGGCGTCGATGGCCGCAAGATCGAAATCATCACCTATGACAATCACTCCTCCTCGGCCGATTCCGTGCGCGCCTTCCAGCGCGCGGTCAACGAGGACAAGGTCAACATCGTCATCGCGAGTTATATCAGCGAGGTGGTGCTGGCGCTGGAGCCCTGGGCCTCGCGTCTGAAGACGCCGTTCATCACGCCGGGCGCCGCCTCCAACGAGATCAGCAAGAGCGTCCACAACGACTATGAGAAGAACAAATACACCTTCCACGGCTACCTGACTTCGGCAGCGCTTGCGCTGTCGGTCTGTGACGCCGCCAAGGAATTGCTGGTCGACCAGAAGCACATGAAGACCGCGGTGATCATGAGCGAGGACGCCGCCTGGACCAAGCCGCTCGATGTCGGATACGAGGAATGCCTGCCCAAGATCGGGCTCAAGGTGCTCGACCATATCCGCTTCTCGCCCGACACCACCGACTTCACGCCGATCTTCAACAAGATCGAGGGCGTCAAGCCCGACGTGATGATCACCGGTATTTCGCATGTCGGCGTGCAGCCGACGGTGCAGTGGAAGAATCAGCAGGTTCCGATCCCGATGTTCGGCATCTCTTCGCAGGCCACCAACTCCACCTTCGGCAAGGACACCAATGACGCCTCCAACGGCGTGCTCTATCAGGGCGTCTCCGGTACTGGAGTCGCGGTGACGGAGAAATCGGTTCCGTTCGCGGACGGATTCAACAAGAGGTTCGGCAACTTCCCGTCCTATGCGGGCTACACGTCCTATGACGAAGTCTACTACATCGCCGATGCCGTGAAGCGCGCGGGCTCGACGGACGCGGACAAGCTGATCGAAGCGCTGGAAAAGACCGACTGGGTCGGCACCATCGGCCGCGTCCAGTTCTACGGCAAGGACGATCAGTTCACCCATTCGATCAAATACGGCAAGGGCCTCATCACCGGGTTGATGCTGCAGTGGCAGGATGGCAAGCAAGTCGCGGTTTGGCCGAAGGAAGTGGCCAAGGGCGAGTTGAAGTTCCCGAGTTTCATCAAGGTCACGTCGAACTGATCTCCGCATGATCATGCTCCCGGGGAATAACCCCGGGAGCATTTTCGCGATTGCAGCTTTAAAAAATGAGGCAGCGGTGCTGCCGCGGCCGATATAGATGCTAGCGCTTCAAATCCTGATCGACGGTTTCGCCATCAGCGCGCTATATGCGCTCGGGGCGACCGGCTTCACCCTCATCTTTGGCGTGTCCGGCGTGCTCAATCTGTCGCACGGCGCCATCATGGTGCTTGCGGCGGTGGCGGCCTGGGCCGCTGCCAGCGTGCTCCACGTCGACACCTATTCGGGGGCGCTGATCGGCGTTGCGGTGGCGCTGGTCGCCGCCTTTGCCACCTACTTCGCGGTGGTGCAGCCGATCCAGAAATCGAGGCAAATTCCCAACGAGGAGAAGGAAATCTTCGTTCTCACCGGCACGTTGCTGTGGGGAATCATGATCCAGGAACTGATCGCGTATTTCTTCACCAACAACGCCAAGACGGTGCTGCCGATCGTCGAGGGGGTGATCGACATTCTCGGCGTGCGCACGCCGAAGAACGAAATCTTCACGGCGGTGGTTTGCTGCCTCGTGATCGCGCTTTTGTGGCTGCTCGTGAACCGCACCCGCACCGGCAAGGCGGTGCTCGCGGCCTCGATGAATCCGCGCGGCGTCACCCTGCTCGGCCTTGAGCTTGGCAGCATCTACGTCGTGGTCTGGGCGATTTATGGCGTCCTTGCCGGCATCGCCGGCGTGCTGCTTGGAATGTTCCTGGGGGTCTCTTCCTATAGCGTCGGGCCGCTCACCGCGAGCGCATTCTCGATCGTGGTGCTGGGCGGGCTTGGCAGCGTATCCGGCTCGCTGATCGCAGCCTTCGTGGTCGGCTATCTCGAAACCGTCACCGCCTATCTGATTTCGCCGGCCTACCGGACCATTCCGGCGCTGCTGCTGCTTGTTGCCGTGATGTATGTCCGGCCGCAAGGCCTGCTCGGGAGGCGTTGAGCATGGGCGACTTCCTCAAATCCCGGCTGTTCTTCATCTCGCTTGCCGTCGTCATCATCGCTTCCACGCTGCCGCTCTATGTCTCGGGCTATGTGCTGGGCCTGTTGACGGTCGCCTATTACTTCGGCGTGTTCGCGATGGCGTGGGACCTGTTGTTCGGTTTCGCGGGCGAGGTGAATTTCGGTCCGACCTTCCTGATCGGCGTCGGCGCCTATACCGCCGGCATTCTCAACAACCAGTATGGATGGTCGGTCTATCTCTGCATCGTGCTGGGTGCGCTAGCATCCGTGATTGCAGGCTTTGTCCTGGCACTGCCGGCGTTGCGGGTGCGGGGTCCCTATTTCGGGCTGACCACGCTGGTTGCGGTCCTGATGCTGCAGAACTTCATCGTGGTGTTCGCCGACCTCACCGGCGGTGAGATCGGCCTCACCATTCCCGACGTCATTTCGATCGACGCCGGCGTGAATTACTGGATCGCTCTCGGCTTCATGACGATCAGCGCCATCATCCTGTACGGGCTCTCGCAGTCGCCGATTGGGCTGGTGTTGCAGGCCAGCGGCCAGGACCCGGTTCAGGCCGGCGCGCTCGGCTTCAACATCGTCAAGCACAAGCTCGCCGCCTTCGTCGTCAGCGCGTTTTTCTCGGGGCTGTCGGGAGCGCTTTTGGTGTTCTATTTCGGCACCGCCTCGGTCGGCACCGTGGTCGATGTCGCGGTCGGGGTGAACGTCATCGTCGCCGCGGTGCTTGGCGGACGCCGCACCGTGCTTGGCGCGGCACTCGGCGCCATCTTCCTGATCGTCGCCGGCGAGTTCCTGCGACCGACCGGCGAGCTTGCGACCTTCATCGTCTCGGCCGTCGCCCTGCTCGTCGTGCTGTTCTTCCCCGGCGGCTTCCTTGGAGCGGCCCTGTCGCGCGAGGCCCGCTCGTGATGGACGCGACCACCAACAACCCGCCCGTCCTCGAGGTCCGCGGCCTCACCAAACGTTTCGGCGGCCTCACCGCGGTCAAGAACCTCAATCTCGATCTGCGTGCCGGCGAGATCTTCGGCCTGATCGGCCCGAACGGCTCCGGCAAGTCGACCGCGATGAAGGCGATCATGGGCATCGAGCGCCCGAGCGCGGGCGAAGTCATCTTCCAGGGCGAAAATGTCGCCGGCCTTCCCGCGCACAAGATCGCGCGCAAGGGTTTTGGCATGGTGTTCCAGCATTCACGCCCGCTGAACCGGCAGACCGTGCTTGAGAACATCATGGTCGCGCTGCTTCCCGACAGCCTGTTGATGCTGTTTGCGGACAAGGCGCTGACCGAGCGCGCCAAATGGATCGCCGAGCGCGTTGGTCTGGGCGCGGTGATGGATCGTCGCCCGCCGACCTTGCCGTTTGCGGACCTGCGCCGGCTTGAATTGGCCAAGGCGATCGCGCGCGACCCCAAGGTGGTGCTGGTCGACGAGCCCTTCGCCGGGCTGACTCTCGCCGAAGTCGGCACCTTCTCGGCACTGATCCGCAGCTTCCGTGACGAAGGCCGCGCGGTGCTGCTGGTGGACCATAACGTCAAGAGCGTCGCGGCCCTGGTCGATCGGGTGCTTGCGATGTATCTCGGCGAGGAGATCGTCACCGGCCGCGCCGAAGACGTGATGCGCAACGAAACCGTGCGGCGGGTTTATCTCGGCGGCGCCATCGAGACCTCGGCCCGCCCGGAAACCAGCTTCAAGGACAAGGTTCCGTTCCTGCAGGTCGAGAATGTCAGCGTCTTCTACGGCAAGGCCCAGGCGCTGGAGAACGTTTCGATCCACGTCCATCAGGGCGAGTTCGTCTCGGTGGTCGGGCTCAACGGCGCCGGCAAGACCACGCTCTTCAATACCATCTCCGGCTTCCTGCCCTACTCCGGCGAAATCCTCCGCGACGGCGAGAAACTGCGCGACATCAGCCCCGCGCGCATCGCGCGGACCGGGATCGTGCAATGTCCGGAATCCCGCGAGTTGTTCGGCGAGATGAGCGTGCGCGAAAATCTCGATCTCGGCGGCCAACATCTGACCGACGAGGAACGGGCAAAACAGCTCGCCTGGCTGTTTGAGCTGTTTCCGATCCTCAAGGAGCGTCAGGGCCAGATGGCCCAGACGCTCTCCGGCGGTGAGCAACAGATGCTGGCGATCGGCCGCGCGCTGATGATGCAGCCCAAGATCCTGATCCTGGACGAACCGACGCTCGGTCTCGCGCCGGTCATTCTCGAACAACTGTCCAAGGCGCTCGAACGGCTGCGCCAGACCACGCCGATCACCGTGTTGCTGGGCGAGCAGAACGTGACCTTCGCGCTTCCGCACGCCGACCGGGTGTATGTGCTGGAGCATGCGCGGATCGTCTGGGAAGGCGATCCGGGCCGTTTTGCCGCGGAAGCCGGTGCCGGCTATCTCTGAAAGCCGAACGCCGCTTCGAATCCGGCTTCTCGTCACTCAGCCCTCACGGTGCGAATTTCCATGACCGGTCGTGCGAGTTGGGTTGGTGCGACCTCGGGTATCGGGTTGAAGGCTGCCATTTCCGCCTGCACGGCTTCCGATATCCAGTTGGACGCCGCCGGCTGTACAATCGCCAGACCGATGAGCGCCAACGCCAGAAGCGCGGGAAGGGCAAGAAATCCGACGCCCCATCTTGCGTAGATGCTGTCGTCGACGTTTTTGCCTGACTTGTCCAACGAACCATGCATGGATGCCTCCAGAATGCGGATGTACCCCGAGCAAGGTCTAGCGCAAGGCGCGCCGAACGCGTGTGAGCTGCTTCACATCATTGCGCGCGCTGGAGAGGCACTAACCAATTTCGCCGCCGATTCCCGCGAGCGCCTGAAGCGACTCGACATCCAAGACCACGATGGCGCCGTGTTCGAGACGAACCCAGTTGCGCCCTGCCCAGGCGCGCAGTTGCTTGTTGATGCTTTCCCGGGTCATGCCGACCATCTCACTGATTTCCTGCTGGGTGACCGCGATGGTTCGGCCGCCCTGTATGGCCTTGTGCTTTTCGGTGAGGCGAATCAGCGCGCTGGCGAGCCGGCCCGGCAGGTCCTGAAGGATGACCTGTTCGACCTGGTCGCTGGTCCATCGCAGGCGCGCGCAAAGCAGTTCGATGAATTTCATCGCCAGCGCCGGCTGACTTCGCACGAAAGGGAGAAGCTCGCGCCGATCGATGACGAAGATCTCGCAATTGGTGTTTGCCGTGGCGTCGGCGGTCCGCGCCTGACCGTCGAGCACGGCGACTTCACCGAAAATCTCGCCGGGACCGATCAGGTTCAAAATCGCGGTGCGGCCATCGGGCGAGGAGATGCTGATCTTCACCGTACCGCTGATCACGGCGATCAGGCTGTTGCCGGGATCGCCCTTGGAAACGATCGTTGATCCGCGCTTTAAGGTGGCGTGCTTGGCATAGCGGCAGAGCTGGTCGAACGCCTCGGGATCGAGATCGCAGAAAATCGGATGCTTGCGCAGCACCGCCAATTTGCTGCTCGGGAATGGTCGAGCTTCCTGCGTCTTGTCCTCGGGCACGCCAATCAGATCTCCAGAAGCGAGGCCGGCACGACACGGCTTCGAACATGATCATGTTATCATCATGTTCGGGAAGCGAATGTGAAGGCCGGATTCCGGTCGGGGCTTTTTGCCCATCGCTCAGATTAGCGAAAGATCACGCTCGAACAAGCGCTTGGGAGCCCGCCATGAGGTTTCGGGCGAGCGCTACGCCCAGGCCGCAAGGCTTCAGGGCGGACCGAAAACCGCTTTGGTTGTGTTTCCCGGCGCGATCAATTGAGGCTGGCGTGGGCGGCCGCTTGGCCCGGATTAACCACGTTCCGCGATCGCGCCACACCGGCAAAAAGAACCGAATTCCTGGTTCCGAGCACCGGCCCGGCAAATCCGCGCCAACCTGCCGGTGGGGCGCATGGCACCGGCGCACGACGCGCCTGGACTTCAACGCCTCTGGGAAGGCGCCTTCGGAGGCGCCGGACGGGTCTGGTAATCGCCCCAGGCGACCACACCCGCAAACACCAGAAACATCGTAACCACCGAAGCGCTCAGCACCATCGCATCGAAAGGCATCAGGACCTCCATTGGAATCGACGTCATTATCCCCGTCGTCCGATGGCGGTCATTGATTCGGATCAAATCGGAAAGAACGACCAGCCTATTCCGTCACGCCGCGGCCAAGGCTTCGGCGCGCACCGGATCCCGGAGGCAGATGCTGCCCGGCATGATTTCGATCACCCCGTCGCGCTCAAATTTGGTGAAGGTCCGGCTGACCGTTTCGATGGTGAGGCCGAGATAGTCGGCGATGTCCTGGCGGCTCATCGGCAGGGATACCCTCTGCGACGGGCCCGCAATCTGAACCAGCCGGTCGCGCCAGCCGATCAGGAAGGTCGCAACTTTCTCCTCGGCCGAACGCCGTCCGAGCACGACCATGTGATCCTGCGCCTGGCTCAATTCTCGAACCGCCAATTCATTGATGCGGCGTAGCAGATCCGGGCTGCGCTCGCTAAATCGCGCAAACGCCGATTTCGAGAACTGGCAAAGCTCTACCTGTCCGATCGCGTCGGCAGACGAATTGTGACGGCTTGACACCGCCATCCCCAGGAAATCGCCCGGCAGCGCAAACCCGATGATCTGCCGACGGCCATCGGGAAGCAGCTTGTAAAGCCTCATCACGCCCTCGACGAGATTGTAGAAGGACGTGGTCATCTCCTCCTGGGAGAACACGGTCTCGCCCGCTCCAAAATGGACATGGCGTCCAAAATGCGCCAATTCGCGCAGGTCCGCCTTGTCGAGCGCGGCACAGACGGCGAGCCGGCGAATCTCACATTCGGTACAGGGATGGCCAATCGGCTCGCCTGCGACCAGTGACGTCATCATGCGTTACTCCAGGATAGGCCCCGCTGCGTGGAAGTTACGCGCGCCGGGCCTGCGGATCATCGTCATCATACCGCATCGCCGATATCGAAGTTGATGCAGATCAAGCGAGGAGAGCCTTCCCCGCAATATCAAAGACACCTGTCGGAATGGGCTTTGTCATCAGAAATGGCCGGTCAGCGATGCCGCGATTAACCCTTGGCCCAGCCCTCATCGTGCTGCTTGCGTCAACGGCGGCATGGGCGGCCTCCCCGGCCGAGCGGCGCGGCAAGGCCTATGCTCTGTCCCATTGCGCGCGGTGCCACGCGATCGATCGCGTGAGCCGAAGCCCGCTCAAGATTGCGCCGCCGTTCCGGACCCTGCACTTGCGTTACCCGGTCGAAACCCTCGGCGAGGCGCTCGCGGAAGGTATCTATACCGGTCACGCGGAGATGCAGGCGTTCGAGCTCAGTCCCGACCAGATCAACGATCTGTTGTCGTACCTGAAAACCCTCGAATAGGCTCGCCTCGCGCCCTCACAGCACCTGCGCGGTCCAGGCGATCAGGTCTTTCGACAGCCGGCCGAACGCGTCGTTGAAGGCCGCGACCGCCGTCGCCGGCGCGATATCGTCGAACGTCTGGCTTTGCTCGAACACGCGGGAAGCCATGACCTTTCCGTTCTTGTCGACGATTCTCGCCGACAAGCCGATCTGCGCCGAGGGTTGCGAATCGGTCGCGATCTGGAAGCGCCTGACATCGATGAGGAGCTGGAAGTCGGCCTGGCCGATATCGGCCGCGCGCAACGGCGCGTGCGCGATGTCGTAATTCTCGAAACTCTCGATCAGCCTTGACTGCAGCAGCTTCGGGATACTGTCTGCCCAGACAAACTCCGCGAAATCCGGGTACTCCTTGACCGGAGAGAACAGCATTCGCTGTGTCTCGAGCATCGCCACCGCCGTCGGTTCGGGAAGCGCCAATTGTCCCTTGATCGCCTTGGCGGGCGCGGCAAAGCCTTGCGCCGCGCGCAGGTCGTAGGTGACTTTTTGCGGTGGCGTGCCACCACCAGTCATCTTCTCGATACCGGCCACGATACTGTCGAGCTTGCCGGTGTTTCGCGCGAGCCCTTCCGAGAAAATCTTGAAATTGGCAATGGTGTCCTTCAACGGCTCCGAATTTTCACTGAGCACGGAATCGACCTTGCGCAACGCATCGCGCGCGGCCTGCGTCATGCTCTGCCCTGCTCCGGGCTCGGCGATCAGCGTCGGCACCTCGCCGGTATTGCCAAGCAGTACGCCACCCTCCAGTGCGATCACGGGGACGCCGGTCAGGCCCTGGAAATCGAGGCCGACCCTGGTGTCGGCCCGCACCGGCGTGTTCGAGGCAACCGAAATCGTCGCGTTGACGCGGCGGGGATTGTCCGGCGCAAGCCCGAGATCCGTCACCTCGCCGACGCGGATGCCGTTGAACAGCACGCCGGCTCCGATCAGAAGCCCGGGCACCGAGCCGTCGAACTGGACGTGGTAGGTTTTGCGCGGGCCGAGCCCGCCGGTGTTGTGAAGCCAGTACACGAAGCCGAAAACGGCAACGATGGTTGCCAGCACGAAGGCGCCGACAACAACGAAGGGAGCGCGGGTTTCCATCTCTTTCAGCTCGCTTTGGGTTGCAGCATCTCGGAGCGCTTGCCATGAAAATAGGCCCGTACCCACGGATGCTCGGATTGAAGAAGTTCGTGCATCGGTCCGATGGCGACGATCTTGCCGTCCGCCAGCGCCGCGACGCGATCGCACTCGGTATACATGCTGGCGAGATCATGGGTCACCATGAACACCGTAAGCCCCAGCGTCTCTTGCAGAGTCTTGATCAGCGCGTCGAAATCGCCGGCCGCGATCGGGTCCAAACCCGAGGTCGGCTCATCGAGAAACACGATCGCGGGGTCGAGCGCGAGCGCGCGCGCCAGCGCCACACGCTTGGTCATGCCGCCCGACAATTCGGAAGGAAACTTGTCGCCGTCCTCCGCCTTCAACCCGACCATTTCCAGCTTGGCGATCGCGATCTCGTCCATCAGCGCCTGCGACATATTGAGATTTTCCCGGAGCGGAAACTGGATGTTCTGCCGCACGGTCAGTGACGAAAACAGCGCGCCCTGCTGGAACAGGATGCCCCATCTTCCGGCGGCGCTCTGGGTGCTGTGGTCGGCGCTGCGCCCGATCGATACCCCCATCACCTCGATCTCCCCGCTTCGCCGCGGGATGAGCCCGATGATGGTTCGCATCAACACCGTCTTGCCGCCGCCAGAGGCGCCGACCAGCCCGAGGATCTCGCCCCGGCGGACATCGAGCGACAGATGGTCGATCACGACCTGCCGGCCGAAACCGACCACAAGATCCTTGACGCGTATCGCAAATTGCGGTGCCTCCTCTTGCATCGTCACATTCCGATCGATGCAAAGAACACGGCAAACAAGCCGTCGAGCACGATCACCAGGAAGATCGATTTCACCACCGAGGTGGTTGTCTGCTTGCCGAGCGATTCGGCACTCCCCTTTACGCGCAGCCCCTCGCTGCAGGCGACGATGCCGATCGCGAGTGCCATGAAAGGCGCCTTGATGATGCCGACCTTGAAGCTCGTGACCGAGACGGCGTCATGCAGGCGCGCGATGTAGATCGCCGGACCCATGTCGCCGTAGAGCTGCGCCACCAGCCCGCCCCCATAGAGCGCGGCAATCGATCCGATGAAGCTCAGAATCGGCAGCGCGACAATCAGCGCAATGATCCGCGGCAGGATCAGAACCTCGACCGGATCGAGGCCCATGGTGGACAGCGCGTCGATTTCCTCGCGCATCTTCATCGAGCCGAGCTCGGCGGTGTAGGCGCTCCCCGAACGGCCAGCGACCATGATCGCAACGATCAGCACGCCGAGCTCGCGCAATACCAGAATGCCGACCATGTCGACGACATAGGAGTCGGCGCCAAATTTGCGGAAATGGAAAAAGCCCTGCTGCGCGATGATGGCGCCGATCAGAAAAGTGATCAGCACCATGATCGGGATGGCCTGAAAGCCGACCCTGTAGAGCTGATAGACCAGCGAGGTCAACCGCAGCGACCTTGGCCGGCGCAGCACGCCGACAAGGGCGAGAAAGAGCGCGCCCAGCATCTGCAGGAATGCACTGACGTCTTCGCGCGCCCCGATCGTGCCGCGGCCGATCTCGTTCAATTTGGCCACAATCGGGTTCGGCGCCGGCACGGGCGCCGGATTGCGGCGATTGACCTGACGAACTTCCGCGATGAGACCTGCATAATTGTCGGCAACGCCGACCATTTCGGCGCGGTGGCCGGAAGCCGTCGCGCGGCGCGATATCTTCTCAAGCAGCCAGGCGCCGAGCGTATCGAGCTCGCGCACGCCCGTCATATCCAATTTCACCGCCTTGGCCTGTTCGAGCTCTCCGGTGATCGAATTGGAAAGGACCTCAAGCGTCGCCGCATTGGCCGCGGTCCAGGCTCCGCCCGGGCGCAGTTCGAGCACGTCGCTCAACGGCGTGGCGGTTAACAGAGGGGAAGACGTCAAGATTTGGGTTCCTCTTCAATACAATGGCTATCTAAGCGTTGGCAGCCGCGTTCAACTTGACCTGCCTCAAGGCATAAACCGCCCCCAGAGTTGAGGCAAATCAAGTGCGACATCCACCGCTCGCCTACACTTTTATATGTGACACAACAAAGGCAAGGCCGATGTTCGATTCCGGGGAACTGAAGGACGAGTTGCAGGCGCTCAAAGGTGAAGTATCGCGGCTGCTCAATGCCAAGGGCGAAGGCATTTTCGATGCCTCAAGGACGCACGCCGAGGCGCTCGCGGATCAAATCAAGGCCGCGCTGAACGATCTCGGCGAGACCTTGAGCGAGCAGGAAGAGCACCTCGGAGATATTGTCTCGGAGCGACCCATCACGACGCTTGCTTCGGCCTTTGCGCTCGGCGTCGTTGTCGGCTTCATGTTGAGGAGACATTGAGGTGAATACGGAGAACGTCGTCAAACATCTGCGCGTGCTCTGGCGCACCGACCGGATCATCGCCGATATCCGGCTGAAACATATGCTTGTCGGCCTGGGCTTACGCGCCTTCGCCGCGCTGATCGCGGCCTTCGGCCTCCTGATGCTGGAACTTGCAGCCTATTTCGCGCTGGTTCAGGTCTGGAACGCCATTTACGCTGCCGCCATTCTCGGCGCGGCCAATTTCGTGATCGCCGCGGTTCTCCTTGCGATCGCCGCACGGCCGCCGTCGGGACGCGAGCTCGAACTTGCAAACGAAATCCACGGCGCCTCGGTCGATGCACTGCAAATCGAGGCGCGCGCGCTGCAGTCGCAGGTATCCGGCGTGATCCACAATCCCCTGCACGGCATTTTGCCGTTGATGCTGGTCCCCCTGATCACGATCATCATCAAGAGTCTGAAGAAGCACCCCGCCGCCACCGCGGCGGCAAAGGCGAGCGCGCCGGAACAGAAATGATCCCCCTTGCGGCTCGAGCCGAACGCTCTCACGTCACGGAGTAAGACCAATATGCAAGCCGCCCATCCCAAGCCGATCCTGAATACGTCCCTTCCGGCGCAGTTTCGCCAGATCCGCCTTGAACTCGCGCGCGAGCCGAGTCACCCCGACGGTGATGCCGCGGTTGGCTATGTCGTCATCGCACCGCTCGATGCCAACGACCGGATCGACGCGCGGCTGTGGCGCGCGCATCGCGAAGCTTGCCGCATCGCCCGGCTGCGGCCCAACGAAGACGACGCGCTTGGCCATCTCGTTCACCGCCAGGGCGGTGGCTGGGCGTTCCACTATGATGGCGACACCGACGTGCCCGACGAAGTCGGGGTGCACCTCGCCGACGAACGCCTTGTGCTGGGCGAATACGTCTCGATCAAGGAAGGCGGCAAGACGCATACCTACCGGGTCGTGGTGGTATCGCGTCTTTAGATTTCGTCATTCCGGGATGGTCCAAAGGACCAGACCCGGAATCTCGATGTGACAGAAACCTCACAGGACACTCTCATGATTCTCCGATGTGTCGTTACACATCGTAGTACGCGCTTACGTGCGCCCCGGAATTACGTCGTCACAATTTCAGCCTTACATCGCAAATGCCGGGATCGACCGGATCGGTCTTGATCTCGAAGCCGAGGTTCCGGCACATCTCGAGCATGATGGTGTTTTCCTGAAGCACGTCGCCCGAGATCATCTTGAGGCCTTCGGACTTGGCATATTCGATGATCAGCTGCATCAATGCCCAGCCGAGCCCCCTGCCCTTGAGATCGGATCGGAGCAGGATCGCATATTCGCCATTCGCATAGATCGAGTCGGAGTGGATCCGTACCACACCGACCAGATCGTTGGTGGCTTCGTCGAATGCCACAAACGCCATCGCGCGGGCATAGTCGAGCTGGGTCAGCCGCGCGATGAATTCGTGGGTGAACTCCTTCATCGGCGCAAAGAAACGCAGCCGCAGATCCTGGCTGGTGACGTGCTTCAAGAACTCATGAAGCTCCGGCTCATCCTCGGGGCGGATCGGACGCACGAACACCCGCCAGCCGTCCTTGACCTCGATACGTCGCTGCCATTGCGTTGGGTACGGCCGCACGGCGAAATTGGCCGGGCCAGAGCCCGCGAATTTCCGTTCCACCTTTCCGACCGCGATTCGCGCATCGACCGCCAACACGCCGTTCTCGTCGGCCAAAAGGGGGTTGATGTCCAACTCGCGGATTTCAGGAATATCGGCGGCCATCTGCGCGATCTTGACGAGCACCATCTCCACCGCATCTTCCTTGACCGCGGGCACATCCCGGTAGCCGCGCAAGAGCCGCGAAACGCGGGTGCGCTCGATCAGGCCGCGCGCCAACTGCATATCGAGCGGCGGCAGCGCGAGCGCCTTGTCGTTGATGATTTCGACCGCCGTTCCGCCGCGGCCGAACACCACCACCGTGCCGAAGGTCGGGTCGTCGGCCAGACCGAGAATCAGCTCGCGTGCCTTGGGCCGCACCACCATCGCCTGGACGATGACGCCCGATATCCGGGCCTCGGGACGAAGCGCCTTCGCCCGCGCGATGATGTCGGCCGTCGCCACGCGCACGGCCTCAGGCGTGGTGAGATTGAGCACGACACCGCCGACATCGGATTTGTGAACGATGTCGCGCGACATGATCTTCAGCACGACGGTTGCACCTTGCGCGAACAGGGTGGATGCGTGAGCGACGGCCTGCTCGGCATCGGCGGCCGCAAAGGTCGGCACCATCGAAATCCCGTAGGCTTCGAGCAGCCGCTTGATCTCGACCGGATCAAGCCAACGGCGGCCGTCGGCAAGCGCCGTGGCGACGATGCTGCGCGCCGCGTCGATATCGGGTTCAAAATCGCTCGGCATTGCCGGCGGAACCTGTGCCAGCGCCGTCACCGCTTCGCGATGCCGCACCAGATACATGAAGCCGCGGACGGCGTCGTCCTCGGTCGGATAATTGGGAATCCCGGCACTGCTCAGCATGTCGCCGATCTTTTCTTCGGCGCCGACCCAGGCCGCGAGCACCGGCTTGGCCGCCTTGTAGCGCTGCTCGCGGTATTTCCTGACCATGCCGGTCACGGTCGTCGCGATGTCTTCGGCAGACGCTATCGCGGTCTGAACGTTCATGACCAGGATCGCGTCGTTGCTGGTGTCGGCGAGCAGGACCTCGAGCGCGGCCGCGTAACGCGCCGAATCGGCATCGCCGACGATATCGACAGGATTTGAGCCCGACCAGGTCGGCGGCAAGACCGCATCGAGCTTTGCGCGGGTCTCCGGCGTGATCGGGGCCGGAACTCCCCCGAGTTCGGAAAGCCTGTCGATTGCGAGAACACCGATGCCGCCGCCATTGGTCAGGATTGCGAGCCGCTTCCCCGGAGGCGACTCGACCCGCCCCAGCGTCTCGGCGCAGTCGAACAATTCGCGAAGATCCGACACCCGCAGGATGCCGGCGCGGCGAAATGCGGCATCGTACACCGCGTCCGAGCCGGCGAGCGCACCGGTGTGGGTTGCCGCCGCCTTGGCCCCCAGCGCCATGCGGCCGGATTTGACGACGACGACCGGTTTGATCCTGGCGGCGGCGCGGGCCGCGGACATGAATTTGCGCGCATCCTTGATGGCTTCGACATAAAGCAGGATCGCGCGCGTCCGGCCATCGAGCGCGAAATAATCAAGCAGATCGGCGATATCGACGTCGAGCTGGTCACCGATGGAAATGATTCCGGAAAAGCCAACCGCGCGCTGCGCGGCCCAGTCGACCATGCCGGTGGCGATCGCTCCCGATTGGGAGATCAGCGCCAGGCTTCCCGCGGCCGGCATGTGCGCGGAGAAACTGGCGTTGAGGTCCGCGCCCGGCATCAGGATGCCGAGACAATTCGGTCCGATCAGCCTCATGCCATACTTGCGCGCGGCGCGCTCGGTGGCCTCCGCGAACGACCCTTCGCCATGGCCGAGCCCCGCCGGGATGATGACCGCACCGGCCGCGCCGAGCCTTCCCGCCTCTTCGACGAGGCCGGCCACCGTCGCCGCCGGTGTGGTGATCACCACGAGCTCGGGGACGAAAGGCAATTGGCTCAAGCTCGCGACCGTGGCCACGCCATCGATCTCGGGATAATGCGTGTTCACCAGGCCGAACTCGCCCTTGAACTTCGCGCTGCGAATATTTCGCAACACCGCGTGCCCAACGGAGCCCTGGCGCGGACTTGCGCCCACCAGCGCGAGCGAGCGTGGAGCAAGCAGATTTTTCAGGCGATAGGTTGACATCGGTACTTTGCCGGCCGGGTTTGAAGGGTGCTCGCGTGGCTAACGCACGTTCGAAGGAGCACGCTAGCGCGACATCATAACCCAGCAGGGTGGCCGCCCGATGACGGTTTTGGTGGCACCGCCCCAGATAGTTTCATTCAAACGGGAATGGCGGTATGCCCCCATGACCAGAAGGTCGACTGCATTCTTGTTCACATAGGCCTCAAACACTTTGCCGACAGAGCTGCCGTCGATCTTGATCGTCTCAAACGTCGCATTGACTCCATGTTCCGCGAGATGGCGCACCAGAGCGTTTCCGGATTCCATCTCGGCTAACGTCTTGTCGTCGGTCGCAGTGATAACCCGCACGTCGGCCGCGTCCTGGAGCAATGACATTGCATCGGCAACGGCGCGCGCGGCCGGCGCGGTATGATCCCAGGCGATCGCGACGCGATCAAACACGATTGACAGTTCGTTGGCGCGCTCTTCCGGACACATCAGGATCGGCCGTCCGGATTCGAAGATCAGTCGCTCGACGATTTTCTCCGATCGGCTGTCATCTCGCTTGACCTGAACCATCGACACATCGGCAAGCCGCGCAGGTTCCACGAAAACCGCCGGGACGTCGGCCAGGGACTGCCGGCTAAGCCGCTGTTCGTTGCGGACATCAAAACGGTTGGCGGCGGCATCGACAGCCTTCAAGAGCCCGCGCGCGTCCGACACGCTGCGCACCGCCGCTGAGGCTTCCGCATTCTCGATATCGGACGATATCACGACCTTGGGCCGGACCCAAACGTCCTCTTCCACCGCTATCGCGGTGATCCTGGCGCCGAGATCGCCGGCGACCGCCATGCATCGATCGATCGCTGCAATCGCCGACGCGTCGGGCTCGCCGACCAGCGGCAAGAGGATGTCCTTGATCGCCATGGGCGCTCTCCTTTGGCCCCCAGCGTAGGGTGTTGCCGAAAAGCGATGTTGATCTCGGTCAAATTTGGCCGCGGCTGGCTAGATCCGAAAACCCGCCCAAAATGGAAAATGCGCTGCCGGTCACGGCAGCGCATTCTCTATGCAAATCTTGACACTTAGGCCGCGGCCTTGATGTCGATCTTCTTGGTCTGGGCGGGCGCAGGTTTGGGCACTGTCACCTTCAATACGCCCTTCGACATCACAGCCCTGATGCCGTCGGCGTTCACGCCGTCCGGCAACTGGACGGATCGGGTGAACGAACCGTAGCTGCGTTCAACCAGATGATAGTCCTTCTTGGTTTCTTCGCGCTCACTCTTCTTCTCACCACGGATAGTGAGAACATTGTCGGAAACATTCAACTGAATGTCCTTTTCTTCAAGACCCGGCAACTCGGTCGTGATCTCGATCTCCTTGTCAGTCTCGCTGACGTCCATGCTCGGCATCAGTTCGCGCGAAGGAAAGCCGGCAAAACCTCGGGAAAAGCCCTCGAACAGCCGATCAACCTCCTGCTGCAAGGCGGAGAAGGGATTTGATGCGAAGCGCGTTACACCGCGTTCGCCTCCAACGGGGATCAGGGATTTCAATGACATGGTCAGTCTCCTTACAAGCCGCTGTTGAGCCATAGATGCTCGCCAGCACTTCATCACATTCCCGAGGATTGGCCTTGATTGAGGTCAAAGCCTGGCTGATTTGCCTGCTATAGTTGAGGTCAGAATGGCCTTCGCTGGCCATGCTTTGGAGAGGCGTGTATGCGTGCGATGGTGTTGCCGGCGCCGGGCGGGCCGCTGCAGATGGCCGAACGCACCGATCCGCTTCCCGGCAACGGAGAGATTCGCGTCCGGGTGAGCGCGTGCGGCGTATGCCGGACCGACCTTCACGTCCTCGACGCCGAGTTGCCCAACATCAGATATCCCGTGATCCCCGGCCATGAAATCGTTGGCCGCGTCGATTGCCTCGGCGCCAACGTCACCAGCCATGGGATCGGCGAGCAAGTCGGAATCCCATGGCTTGGCTATACTTGCGGCGTTTGCCGCTTCTGCAAGGACGGCATGGAAAACCTCTGCGACCGTCCGCTCTTCACCGGCTATACCAGGGACGGCGGTTTCGCCACGCACACCATAGCAGATAGCCGTTACGCCTTCCCGCTCGGCGAAGAAGGTGACGACGTCGCGATCGCGCCACTGCTTTGCGCCGGCCTGATCGGCTGGCGCTCGCTGGTGATGGCGGGCGATGCGAAGCGGCTTGGCATCTACGGCTTCGGCGCGGCCGGGCATATCGTGGCCCAAATTGCCCGCTGGCAGGGTCGCGCGGTTTACGCCTTCACCCGGTCCGGCGACACTGCGGCACAGGATTTTGCCCGCAAATTGGGCGCAGAATGGGCCGGCGCATCGGGTGAACTCCCGGAGCCGCCTCTCGACGCGGCCATCATCTACGCGCCCGCCGGAGAATTGATCCCGGCGGCGCTGCGCGCCGTGCGCAAGGGCGGCAGGGTGGTCTGCGCCGGCATTCACATGAGCGACATCCCGAGCTTTCCGTACCATCTTCTCTGGGAGGAACGGCAGCTCGTGTCGGTCGCCAATCTCACGCGCCAGGACGGGCTGGATTTCCTGAAGATCGCACCAAAGGTTGGAATCCGCACACAGACGACGGCGTTCCCGCTTGCCGAAGCCAACGACGTCATGAAGAAACTGCGAACCGGGCAAATCCTCGGTGCGGCGGTTCTCAAGCCCTAAGGTTGCCTTGCGCATGGCAGTTTTGATCCCGGCCGAGACCGACATGCAGGAGCGCGTGTTTGCTTATCTCGCGGACCCGGCAACGCATCCCGATGTCTTGCGGATCGACACCCACGGCGCCTCGGTTTTCCTAAGGGGTGACCGCGCCTTGAAGATCAAGCGCGCGGTGCGTTTCCCGTTCCTGGATTATTCAACGCTTGAAAAGCGAAAAGCTGCTTGCGACGAAGAAATCAGGATCAACCGCCCCTTCGCGCCGCAGATCTATCGCCGCGTCGTGCCGATCACGCAAACCGACGGCAAGCTCGAGATCGGCGGCGCCGGCACGCCGGTCGAGTTCGCGATCGAAATGACCCGCTTCGACGAGAACCGGACCTTCGATCATCTGGCGGCCTCAGGCACGCTCGATCCTGCGCTGATCGACGCCGTCGCAAAAGCGATTGCATCCTCCCACGCGCGCGCGGCGCCGGCCGCGACGGAGCCGTGGATCCATTCGATTCCCGGCATCGTCGAAGGCAATACCGCAGCGTTCCGGGAAGCGAGCGAATTCCCGGCGGATGAAATCGACGACCTCGCGCAAGCCTCCCTCGCCGCGTTCTCCAGGCTTGCCGGATTACTGGAACGACGCGGCCGGCAGGGATATGTGCGACGTTGTCACGGCGATTTGCACCTGGCGAATATCGTGCTGATCGGCAAGGAACCCGTGCTGTTTGACGCGATCGAATTCGATCCCGTGATCGCCTCAGTCGACGTGCTCTACGATCTTGCCTTTCCGATCATGGATTTCCTGCGCTACGGCCGGCCGATCGCCGCCAACGCCCTGCTCAACAAATATCTTGCGCTCACGGAATGCGACAATCTCGACGCGCTCGCTGCCCTTCCGCTCTTTATGTCGCTGCGATCGGCGATTCGCAGCCACGTGCTGCTCGCGCGCATCAACCGCAACCCACCCAACAAGGCTGATCTTCTGCAATCGGCACGAGGCTATTTCGAACTCGCGCGACGGACGATCCACCCATCCTCGCCGACACTCGTTGCCGTCGGGGGATTGTCCGGAACCGGAAAATCCCTGGCGGCGCGCGCGCTCGCCCCTCACATCCCGCCCCTGCCCGGTGCCATCGTGCTGCGCACGGATGTGCTGCGAAAGCAGCATTTCCAGATCAAGGAAACCGACCGGTTGCCGGAAAGCGCCTACCGGAGCGAGGTCACCGCGAAGATTTACGAAATCCTTGCAGATCGCGCGTCGCGAATTCTCACTTCCGGCCATTCCGTCGCTGTCGATGCGGTGTTCGCTCATGAATCCGAGAGGGCCGCGATCGCAGGCGTGGCGCGCAGGCTGAACGTGCGATTTTCAGGCCTGTTTCTGGTTACCGATCTGGCGACCCGACAGCAACGCATCGGCCGCCGCGACGCCGATGCGTCCGACGCCACGTCCGAGATTGCCGAACGCCAGGAAAAATACGACATAGGCGCGCTCGACTGGACGCAAGTCGACGCTTCCGGGACGCCCGAGCAAACCCTGACACGATGCCTCAACCATATCGCGCAAACCGGGGCCGACTGACTTTCGTTCACCGGAGGTTGCCAAAAGGGCTGTGAGAAGGCACGTTATTTCCTATGGTTTTGCCGGCATCATCGAAACCAGCGAGCGGGGGCACCGCGCGCGCGAAGCGATCGCAACCGCGACAAGGTCGCCAGGCGCCGCCGCTCAATTCCACAATGACGTGCGAGGCGGCTTTTCGGACGATGGCGGGTCACTATCTCGCGGAATTGACGACGCAGCATCGGGCAACGTGCGCGGGCGACGCCAACGCCTTGCACGAAATGCGCATCGCACTGACGCGGTTGCGGACGATGATGATGTTCTTCCTGCCGATGGTGGCGGGCCCGCAGCAAATGCACCTTGCGGATGAACTGAAATGGCTGAACGCTCATCTCGGCGTCGTGCGCGACCTCGATGTCGCGATCGAACGGTTGATGACCGTCAAGAAAAAACGCCCGCGGGTGGAGCATCGATCCTGGAAAGAGGAGCGCGCCTCGAGCCAACGTCATCTGACGCGAGCCCTTCGGTCCACCAGGTATCACAGTCTCGTCAAAGGGCTCTCCCGCTGGATCGTGAAAGGCGCATGGTCGACGAAGCGCGGAACGCAACCCGCCAGACGGCGCGCCCGTCCGGTGAGCGAATATGGCGCGCGCCGGTTGTCACGGTGGCAGAAAAGGCTGATCAAGAAGAGCCGCAAACTGCGCGACATGGGCGCCAAGAAGCGGCATCGGCTGCGCCTGATGAACAAAAGACTGAGCTATGCCACCGAGGCTTTCGCGCCTCTGGCTTCGGGCACCGCGATTTCGAACCAGCAGGCGACGCTGAAGTGCCTGCGCAAGGCGCAGCGATCCCTTGGCGCGTTGAACGACGATGAAAGGTGCCTGTCGCTCGCGGCGACCCTTGGACAAAATAAGACTGCCGCCTCGCATCTTGCTCTCGGGCCGAAGCGCGAAAAGCGGCTGATCCGCGCGGCGGCCAAGGCTTACGAGAAGCTGGCCGCGCTGAAGCCGCTACGGCTTCAATGATGGACGTATTCGCCGGGCGCGTCGGGCAGGCTGTGGCCATCGGACGGCTCGATGCCCATTCGCGGCGGCTCGCACGGCGCGCCGGATTTTTCGGTCAGCCAGCGCGTCCACTCGGGCCACCATGATCCTTCGGTCCGGGGCGCCGACTTCAGCCATTCGTCGGGACCAACATAAGGAGCGTCCTCCGGCTTGTTCTTGACCTGATAGAAGTGTCCCTCCTCGCCAGGCGGCGCAACGATGCCGGCGTTGTGACCGCCGCTTGTCAGCAGGAACGTGACATCGGCGTCGACCTGGTAGTGGATCTTGTAGGTCGATTTCCACGGCGCCACGTGGTCGCGGACGGCGCCCACCACGAACATTGGCGCGTGGATATCCGACAATACGACCGGCTTTCCTTCCACGAGATAGCGCCCCTCGGCGAAATCGTTGTGTAGAAACAGCTTGCGCAGATATTCCGAATGCATCCTGTATGGCAGGCGCGTGGCGTCGGCGTTCCACACCATCAGGTCACTGGGCTGCGCTCGCTCTCCCAGAAGATAGTCATGCGCGATGCGGGACCAGATCAGATCGTTCGAGCGCAACAGGCGGAAAGCACCCGCCATTTGCGTGGTGTCGAGCACACCGCGCTCCCACATCATGTCTTCGAGAAACGCGACCTGGCTTTCATTGATGAACAAGGTCAGTTCGCCCGCTTCGGTGAAATCGGTTTGCGCGGCGAGCAACGTGATGGTCTTGAAGGGACCATTCCTCCCAAACGTCGCAGCCGCGATCGAGAGCAGCGTGCCGCCAAGGCAATAGCCGAGCGCGTGGATCTGGCGGTCAGGCATGATCTCCCCAATGGTGGCGACCGCGGCGTCCACGCCAAGCTTGCGATAGTCGTCGAAGGCGATATCGCGATCGGCCGGATCCGGATTGCGCCAGGAGATCATGAACACGGTGAAGCCCTGATCGGTCAGGAACTTCACCAACGAATTATGCGGCGATAGATCGAGGATGTAATACTTCATGATCCAGGCCGGCACGATCAGGATCGGTTCCGGATGCACTTTGCCGGTCGACGGATAATACTGGATCAGTTCGATGAGCTTGTTGCGGTACACCACCTTGCCGCGCGAGGTGGCCACGGTTTTCCCGACCACGAACTCCTTGTCGTCCGGCATCCTGTCGGATGACATCAAAAGCATCAGGTCGCTGAGCCAGTTCTGCCAGCCGAAGACGAAATTCTCGCCACCGCTCTGGAAGGCCTTCTTGAGGACTTCGGGATTGGTCGCGGCAAAATTCGACGGCGCGAACATGTCGAGCATCTGCCGCGACGAAAACTCGACGATCTCTTCGTTCGCAGGCGCGACACCACGCACGCCCGTGGTCGCGTTGTGCCACCACTTTTCCGTCAACAGAAACCCTTGCGCGATCAGATTGAACGGCGGCTGTTCCCACTCGGGCTTTTCGAAACGCCGGTCTTGGGGCTGCGGCTTGATGAGGGCCCACGGTCCCGCGCCTGGCGAAAAGAACCGCGCCGCGGTTTCGAACAATTGCCGAGAACTCTTGATGGCGTCCTGGGTGACTTCCATTCGCCGCTGCGGTGCCACCGCCAGATGCGAGGCCCAGTCGATATAGGCCAGCGCGAGAGCGACTGGCGACACGCCGCCGGTCAGACTGGCAAACATCGCATGGAGCGCGCGATCAACAGGATAAGGCTCCGCTTGCTGCGGCGGCGTTTCCGGCGGTTGCGCTGCGCCGTGCTCTGCCGGAATGACGGCAAGGCGGCCTTCGCCTGAGTCAACGGCATGCGCCGGACAAGGCAGTCGCGGCGCCGCCGCCTTTGGCAAGATCGGTATCGGCTTCATGGAACTCATTTCACGTCTCGGTGGATAACTGGACCGAAAATCGATGACAGCCCGAAGACGAAATCAGGGCCGCGAACGGTTGGCGAGCAGATTCCCGGCGGTTTCGAGCATGCGCTCGCCATGCTTGAACAGCCGCTCGCTGTCGCGGCGGAGGAAGTCGATCTGGTGCTGGCTGCATTCCTTGACCATCGTCCTCAGATCCCTGACCGAATGCGATCCGGCCATTTTCGAAACGAATTCGGACAATAAATGCGTTTCGGTTCGCGCCCGGTCGAGCAGCTCGTTGCCGGCGAACACCGCTTCCTCAAGCAGCAATTTCTGCGCGCCGAACGCGAATTCCAGCGCGCTCTTGTTCGCCTTGGTGAATCGTGCCGCCGCATCAGCCGCCATTGGCTCGATCGCATCCATGGCATTATCCCGCATGGGCTCTAGCATGACAAACCTCCGATTCCCTTATCTTTTATAAGCATACGCCGCCCTTGCGGGACCGTATTGAGCTGCATCAAGCCGAGCACCTCGAACCACCCTTGACCTGGGTCAAAACGCCGCGCGCCGGCTGAATTAGTCTTTTTCCAAGTTTCAACGACGAGCCATTCGGAGTCCCCCATGCGCGCCCATCAAATCATGACCCGGCCGGTCATTTCCGTCACGCCAGAAACCACGGTTGTCGAGGCCGCGAACACCATGCTGCAGAAGCACGTCAGCGGACTTCCAGTGGTGGACGCCACAGGCAAACTGGTGGGCATCATCTCGGAGGGCGATTTCATTCGTCGCAGCGAAATCGGCACGCAGCGCAAGCGGGGCCGCTTCCTGAAATTCATCCTGGGCCCCGGGAAAGAGGCCTCCGATTTCGTTCATGAGCACGGCCGCAAGGTCTCCGAAATCATGACGACCGAACCGCTTCTCACCGTTCGCGAGAATACCGGGCTGGAGCAGATCGTGGCGCTGATGGAAAAGAACAACATCAAGCGCGTGCCGGTGATGCGCGAAGGCGAGGTCGTCGGCATCGTGTCACGATCCAACCTGCTGCAAGCCGTGGCGAGCCTCGCCCGCGATTTCCCCGATCCGACCGCGGACGACGATCACATTCGCAACCGCGTCATCGATACGCTGGCCAAGCAGGACTGGTGCCCGTTCGGGCTGAGCGTCGTGGTGCGCGACGGCATCGTGCATCTCAGCGGCGTCATAACCGAGGAACGCTCACGACAGGCCGCCGTGGTCGCGGCCGAGAACATCACCGGCGTAAAGAAGGTTCACGACCATCTGTGCTGGGTCGATACCATGTCCGGAATGTATCTGAACTCGCCGGAGGATGAAGGCTACGCCGAGGCGAGCTGATCGAATATCCCGACTTTCGGTCATCCCTGCTCCTGGTGTCGCGCTCAGCGCGGCACCACCGCGGTGGCCTCGATCTCGACCCTTGCCGCCTTTTCGACCAGGCGCACGACCTGGACCAGCGCCATGGCCGGATAATGCGCGCCGAAGATTTCGCGATAGATCTGGCCGAGCGTCTTCAGGTTGGCGAGATATTCTTCCACGTCGACCACGTACCAGGTGAGACGCACGAGGTGCTCGGGCCGCGCGCCGCCTTCGGCGAGGATGACGGAAATGTTGCTCAGGGTCTGACGAACCTGCGCGACAAAATCCTCGTGCAAATGGCCCTGACTGTCCCAGCCGATCACACCACCCGTCACCACGAGGCGGCCGTCGGCGCTCATGCCGTTGGCGTATCCCTTTGGCGCCGGCCAGCCGCCCGGCTGCAAAATTTGCGCACCCGCTGGCGAGATCTCGTCCTTTGTCTTCGGCCGGACAGCAAGATTGGGACCTTTCGGCGAGTTCACTGACAATTCTCCTTCACAATTCATTCGGCGGCTATGCCCGTCGAGCCAGGCCCCGCCTGCGCCATCTGCCGCAGGGCAAACCGCTTCAGCTTTCCGGTTTCGGTTTTCGGCAATTGGGCGACGTATTCGATCGCGCGCGGATATTTATAGGGCGCGATCTCGTGCTTGACGTGGTCCTGCAACGCCGTGGTCAGCGCGGCATCGGCGGTGATGCCGGGCATGAGAACCACATAGGCCTTGACGATCATGCCGCGCGCCTCGTCAGGCGCGCCGACGACGCCGCACTCGGCCACCGAAGGATGCCTGAGCAACGCCACCTCGACCTCGGGACCGGCGATGTTGTAGCCGGAAGAGATGATCATATCGTCCGATCGCGCCACGAAGGAGAAACGGCCATTCTCGTCGCGCACGAAGGAATCGCCGGTCAAATTCCAACCATCGCGCACATAGTTCGATTGCCTGTGATCTGCGAGATAGCGGCAGCCTGTGGGACCGCGCACCGCGAGCTTGCCCACGGTGCCCGACGGCAAGTCGTTCATGTCCTCGTCGACGATCTTTGCCTCATACCCGGAAACCGGACGTCCCGTGGTACCCGCCGCGGCGTCGCCGACGCGGTTCGTAATGAAGATATGCAGCAATTCCGTGCTGCCGATGCCGTCGAGAATCGTCTTGCCGGTCTTGCGGGTCCAGCTTTCGAACACCGGCGCCGGCAGCGTTTCGCCCGCCGAGACCGCAAGACGCAGCGACGACAGATCGGCGCCCTGGTCCATCGCAGTCATCATCGCGCGATACGCGGTCGGTGAGGTAAAGCAGATCGTGGCCTTGTAGGTCTCGATGATCTTGACCATCTCGGTTGGCGCCGCGTTTTCCAGCAGCGTCGCGGTCGCGCCGAACCGCAGCGGGAAGATCGCAAGCCCCCCGAGCCCAAAGGTGAAGGCAAGCGGCGGCGAGCCGACGAAGACATCATCGGCCGTGACGTTGAGGACTTCCCTTGCATAGCCATCGGCGATGATCAGGAGATCGCGATGAAAATGCATGGTCGCCTTGGGTTCGCCTGTGGTGCCGGAGGTAAATCCGAGCAAGGCGACATCATCGCGGCCGGTCTTGACCGCATCGAACCGGACCGGCTTGCTCAGCGCCACCCGGTCGAGCTCGGCGTCGTGGTTAGAGGTGCCGTCAAAATTCACGACCTGCTTGAGGAATTTGCTGGTCTTTGCACACGCCACCAGTTCATCGGCGATGCGACTGTCGGTCAGCGCCAGCGCGATCTCGGCCTTGTCCACGATCTTGGAAAGTTCGCCGGCGCGCAACATCGGCATGGTGTTGACGACGACCGCGCCCGCCTTCGTGGCGGCAAGCCAGGCGGCGACCAGCGCGGGATTGTTGCCCGATCGTATCAGAACCCGATTGCCGGGCTTGACGCCGTAATTCTCCACCAATGCATGCGCAAGGCGGTTCGACCAGTCGGTGAGTTCCTTGTAGGTGCGCTGGCGACCGTTGCCGATCAGCGCGACCTGATCGCCAAGGCCCTTCTCGACGATCCGGTCGGTGAGCTCGACGGCGGCGTTGAGATATTCGGGGTAGCTGAACTCCGGCCGATCCAGGAGCAAGGCCGGCCATTGATCGAACGGCGGAAGGTTCCGTCGCGTAAAGTCGTCAACGTGACCCGATGGGCCAAGCGATGGACCAATTGACGGACCAAGGGATGCGCCGAGGCTGGGATTTCCACCTGACATTTCCATCGTCCCTCGTTTCGAGGATAAGAGGCGTCAAAGGGCAGTTGCCCTTGCGCCGCCGCCCTCCGACAAATCATTTTATACTTAAAGTAATTGGGCGCAATAGGCCAAATCCGCTCCGTCCCGGTCTTTTTGGAATTCTACCTGGCGCGTCCCGCCAGTTCCTTCAGGCGCGACACCATCGGCGAATCCGGATCGGCAAGCGGCGCGATCGCGGTGAAGTGGTTGGCGCCGGCAACCTTGCCAAAACGTGTCGCGACGCCGGCCTTTCCCCAGAGATCGACGATGGTCCGGCTCTGGCGGAAATATTCCGCGCTTTCCGCCTCGCCCACCACCGCATCGAGGCTTCCCGTAGCGGGCGGCCGCCAAAACAACGGGCTTGCGGCGCGGGCCGTCGCCTGGTTCAGGCCCAACGCCTTGTTGATCGATGTATCGACCAGCGGCCCAAGGTCGAACAGACCTGAAATCGCGTAAGCCGCGATCACGACATCGGAAGGCAGCGATGCGTCGAACGCCTTCCACTCGGTCGCCAGCATGCAGGCGGCCAGATGCCCACCGGCGGAATGCCCGCTGATGACAAGCCGCTGCCCGAGCCGCGCCAGCTCCCGCGACGCATTTCGCATTTCGGCAATGATCGCCTCGACGCTGACGTTGGGGCAGAGATCGTAAGTTGGAATGGCGACGCTGACGCCGTGCGTGTTCAGTCCGCGCGCGAGATGGCTGAAGGACGACCCGTCCAGCGCCTGCCAGTAGCCGCCATGGATGAAAACGACGATCGGGCCGCCGCCGCCTTCGAAGAAATCGATGACATGGCGCGCGCCAGCACCATAAGAGATCACGCGCGGAGCGTGCTTCTCGCGATAGGCGGCTGCATCCCTCGCCCAACCCGCGATCAGCGCCGGGTTTTCCGGAACCCGGGCGCGGTTGTTGTATTCGACCTCATAGTCGGTGCCGGCCACGCTTCAAGCTCTTTGTTGCGCGGATTTCTGCGCGGACCCTTTCGTCTTCGCCAGCAGCCGCATCAATTCGCGGACGTCCTTCGGCGAAAGGTCGGAAAATATGTCGGCGATCCAGATCTCGTGCTCGGCGGCCATCTTGCGGAACTCGGCGCGGCCGGCCTTGGTCAGCCGTATGACCTGGACCCGGCGGTCGGTATCGGACGTCCGCCGGTCAAGATGACCGGATTCGACAAGGCGCTCGACGAGGCCCGTGACATTGCCGTTACTCACCATCATCCGCTTCGATACATCGGACAACGTCATCCCTTCCGGAACCTTGTCGAGCTGGGCCATCAGATCGAAGCGCGGCAACGTCACGCCGAACCGCTCGCGCAGCCGGCTGCGGACCTCGCCCTCGATCAGCGTCGTGCAGGTCAGGAGCCGAAGCCACAGCCGAAGCTCGTTGCCATGATCTTCCGGGAGTTCGACGGCCTTGGTCTCGGAATCAAGTATCATGATGCAATCGTACCTGCCTTAAGCCCGCGTGATGCGGCCGGACGTGCCAATTTCGACGACGGCCGGGCTTTCGACCTGTTATTTTGACCTTCAAACAATTCGGGGCCTGCCGCAAGTGGGTCCGGACGCGGGTTCGGCGTTGTATTCCAGATTTCTTTAGGTTTCAAATAACTGGCGCGCCCCTTGCATGCGTCCCTTGCATGTTGCCATGGTTACCCGCCGGTCGCGCATTCAGCATCGGGCTTTGAGTTTTCGGCTGCTTCGCTTGCCGCGAACGCCGCCATCAGAATAAGCTGCCTGAAGCGGATCGCAGGGGCCAAGGAATTCCGCCGCGACGCGGCCGATCAGGAGAGACGTCATGAAAATGTATAAGAAGTTGGCCGGACTGGTGGCCCTGTTCGGGATTCTCGCCCATCCGGCGGTCGCGCAGGAGAAGCTCAAAATCGGCCTCGTTCTGACATTGTCAGGCCCGGCGGCGGCGCTCGGCGCGCAGGTCCGCGACGGCTTCACACTCGCGGTCAAGGACCTCGGCGGCAAGATGGCCGGGCGGGATGTCGAGATCGTGGTGGCCGATGACGAACTCAAACCGGATGCGGCCGTCACCAAGGTCAAAGGCCTGCTCGAACGCGACAAGGTCGACTTTGTCGTAGGACCGATCTTCTCCAATATTCTTCAGGCGATCCACAAGCCCGTGACCGATACCAAGACGTTCCTGATCAGTCCGAATGCCGGCCCGTCGAGCTATGCCGGCAAGAACTGCAACCCGCTATTTTACGCAACGTCCTACCAGAACGACCAGGTGCACGAGATCCTCGGCAAGGTCGCGCAGGATCGCGGTTACAAGCGCGTCTATGTGATGGTTCCGAACTACCAGGCGGGCAAGGATTCGGCGGCCGGCTTCAAACTCGACTACAAGGGAGAGATCGTCGAGGAGAGCTACGTGCCGCTGGGCACGCTGGATTTCCAGGTTGAACTCTCCAAGATCGCCTCGCTCAAGCCTGACGCGGTGTTCACCTTCATGCCGGGCGGCATGGGCGTGAGCCTTGTGAAGCAATTTAAACAGGCCGGCCTTGCCGATCAGATCCCGGTGCTGTCGGCTTTCACGGTCGATGAATCGACGCTGCCGGCGCAGCAGGACGCGGCGGTCGGCATGTTCGGCGGCGCGGATTGGGCGCCCGATCTCAACAATCCGCAGAGCAAGAAATTCGTTGCCGCCTATGAAGCGGCCTACAACAGCGTGCCCGGCACCTATGCCATGCAGGGCTACGATACGGCTCTGCTGATCGACAGCGCGGTGAAGGCGGTGAAGGGCGACCTTACCAACAAGGACGCGGTCGCGGCCGCCTTGAAGAAGGCCGACTTCGCCTCGCTGCGCGGCAACTTCAAGTTCAACGTCAACGGCTATCCGATCCAGGATTTCTATCTGACCAAGGTCGCCAAGCGCGCCGACGGCAAATTCCAGACCGAGATCGTGCAGAAGGTTTTCGAGAATTACGGCGACCGCTATGCCAAGGATTGCACGCCGGGCAATTGAACAAACAATGCGTTATCGAGCCAAGGGGATAGCGGTTTGCGTAACGAATACGCGTCGGAGCAACGAGAGGGAGAAGACAGGCAATGAACAGCGAGATCACCGGCATCACCCGGGCCAATGAGGGCATTCAGGGAATTTCCTGGAACATTCTCGGCCAGACCTATGTGCCGAAGAACCGCACCGACCAGTGTTTCTCGTGGCACGCGACGCTGCCGCCCGGCACGTTCGTGCCGCCGCACATTCATCCCGACCAGGACGAATATATCTATATGCTGGAGGGAAAGCTCGACTTCGTGCTGGCGGGCTCCGAAGCCCAGGCGACGCCGGGCGACCTGATCCGCCTCGGGATGGGCGTTCCCCACGGCATCTTCAACAAGTCCGATCAAACCGCGAAAGTGCTGTTCTGGGTATCGCCGACCAAGCGGCTGTACGACCTGTTCTGGGGCCTTCACAACATGAAGGAGCAGAAGCCCGAGGACGTCGTGGCGATGGCCGCGGAGTACAACATCCACTTCCTGCCCCCGCCTCCGGGGGCGTAGGTTCTCCAGCCGTCATTGCGAGCGAAGCGAAGCAATCCATCCAGACGAGTTGGATTGCGTCGTCGCTTTGCTCCTCGCAATGACGACGACGGCCCGTTACGCCCGCACCGCGGCCAATCCCGGCACGGCGGCAAAGCCGGCCTTGTGGGCATAGCCGCGCACGATGGCTTCGCGCTGGGCATAGCTCAGCACCTTGTCGATATCGGTGAAGCCGTCGGGGGCGAGTTGCTCGACCGCGTCGATCACGCCTTCGGGGCCGCCGCGGCGGTTCGAGCGCACGATCTCCGCGGTCATCGGCAAGCGCTTCTGCTCATAGGCGAGTAGCGCCTGGCGCGGATGCTCGGAGCGGACGAGCACGTCGGCCAGACAACGCGCATCGAGAATGGCCTGCGAGGCACCGTTCGATCCGACCGGATACATCGGATGCGCGGCATCGCCGAGCAGCGTGACGCGGCCGCTCGACCAATAGGGCAACGGATCGCGGTCGCAGGTCGGATATTCGTAGAATTCCGGCGTTGCCGCAATCAGGCTCGGCACGTCGACGTGAGGCACCGAGAAGCGCGCGACATGCGGCATCAACTCTTCGCGCTTGCCCGGCCGCGACCAATCCTCGCGGCGGGGCGGCGGCGTGTTGCCGTCACCGATTTTCACCAGCACCGCCCAGTTGGTCAGCCGGCTCGCCGGGCTAGACCCCTCCGCGATCGGATAGACCACGACCTTGGCATTGAGACCACCGGCGACGATCATCGAGCGGCCAGTCAGGAACACCGGCCAGTCACGCGCACCGCGCCAGAGCATCAAGCCGTTCCAGCACGGCGGGCCCTCGTTCGGAAACAGCGTCTCGCGCACGCGCGAGTGAATGCCATCGGCGCCGATCAGAATATCGCCGCGCGCGGTCTTGGCGTGGCTGCCGTTGCGATCGAAGAAATAGGCGGTCACGCCGCCCTCATCCTGGGCGAAGGCCCCCAGCCTGCAGCCGGTGTGGATGGCGTCCTTGCCAAGCCGCTCTTCGACGGCGCGATGGATCACGCTCTGCAGCCGGCCACGATGGATCGAGAATTGCGGCACGTCATGGCCGGCGTCGATACCGCGAACGTCGCGCCAGACTTCCTGGCCATGGCGGTTGAGATAATAGAGTACGTCGGTGCGGATCGCGACGTCGTCGAGCTGTTGCAACAGGCCCAGCCCCGCCAGTTCGCGGATCGCGTGCGGCAGCGTGTTGATGCCGACGCCGAGTTCGCGGATCGTCTCCGCCTGTTCAAAGAGTTCGCAATCGATGCCGCGCGAGCGCAACATCAGCGCGGTGGTAAGGCCGCCAATACCGCCACCGACGATAATCGCCTTCATCGCTCTACTCCACAAAACCCCAAACAAATGCGACGGCGAGGCACAATCGCATGGCGCCTCACTCGGCCGCAAGCGGCTTTGTGGCCTCCGCCTTCAGCTCGGCCCGGGTCTTCGGCTTAGCCTTAATTTTCAGCTCTTCGAACTCCTGCCGGTCCCGCACGCTGTTGCGGAAAATCTGCTCCTTGCCGGGCAGATATTGGGGCGGGCAGAACACGCCCTCGGCGGTGTACCAGGCGGCCGCCTTCATCGTAAACCCGGGATCCACCAGATGCGGACGCCCGAGCGCCACCAGATCGGCGCGGCCGGCGGCCAGGATGGTGTTAACCTGGTCTGACGTGGTGATGTTGCCGACGCACATGGTTGCGATCCGGGCCTCGTTGCGGACCTGGTCGGAAAACGGCGTCTGGAACATGCGGCCATAGACCGGTTGCGAATCCCGCACCGTTTGCCCGGTGGAGACATCGACGAGATCGACGCCTGCCTCGGCAAAGGCGCGGGCAATCTTCACCGCGTCGTCGCCGGTGATGCCGCCCTCGGCCCAGTCGGTCGCGGAAATGCGCACCGACATCGGCTTGTGCGAAGGCCACGCCGATCGCAACGCCTCGAATATCTCCAGGGGGTAACGCAGGCGGCCTTCGAGCGAGCCGCCATAGGCGTCGGTGCGCTGGTTGGTGAGCGGCGAGATGAAACTCGCCAGCAGATAGCCGTGTGCGCAATGCAGCTCCAGCATATCGAAGCCGCACGCCTCGCCCCGCTCGGCCGCAGCCACAAAGGCGGCCTTGACCGCATCCATCGCGGCGCGATCCATCTCGCGCGGCACCTGGCTGTCGGGAAAGTAGGGAGCGGGCGAGGCGGAAATCACATCCCAGCCGCCCTCTTCGAGCGGACGATCCATGCCGTCCCACATCAGCTTGGTGGCGCCCTTGCGGCCGGCATGTCCGAGCTGAAGGCAGATCTTCGCGGCGGAATTGGCATGGACGAAATCGACGATGCGCCGCCACGCGGCCTGCTGCTCGTCGTTCCACAGGCCCGCGCAGCCCGGCGTGATGCGCGCGTCACGTCCGACGCAAGTCATCTCGGTAAAAATCAGGCCCGCGCCACCGAGCGCCCGCGATCCGTAGTGCACGAGGTGGAAATCATTGGGCACGCCGTCTTTGGCCGAATACATGCACATCGGCGACACCACCACCCGATTGGCAAGCGTCATCTCGCGGAGCCGCAACGGCTGGAACATCGGCACCAGCGGTCTCTCCAGGTCGACGTCGAAACCCTTCGCGCGAACTTGTCTTGCGAACGCCCTGTCGACCTCGCGGACGAAATCCGGTGCCCGCAGCGTCAGGTTGTCGTAGGTGATGGCCTTGGCCCGCGTCATGACGCCGAAGGCGAACTGCACGGGATCGAAATTCCAGAAGCGGTCGACGTGCTCGAACCAGACCAGCGAGACGTCGGCGGCGTGTTGGGTCTTCTCGACTTCCTCGCGCCGTCCATGCTCGTATTGCTCCAATGCTGCCGCAACATTTGGCGCATGGCGCATCGCGTCAGCGAGCGCAATCGCGTCTTCCATCGCAAGCTTGGTGCCGGAGCCGATCGAGAAATGCGCGGTCGCTTTGGCATCGCCGAGCAGCACCATGTTGTCCTTGACCCAGCGCTTGCTGCGGATCATCGGGAAATTCCGCCACATCGAGCGGTTGGTCAGCAGTGGATGGCCTTCGAGGAACCAGCCGAAAATCCCGGCCATTCGATCGGCCGATTGCTGCTCGTTCAGGCCGGTAAGGCCGGCACGCTCAAAGGTTTCGGGATCGGTCTCGAAGATCCAGGTCGAGCGCCCGGCTTCATATTGATAGGCGTGCGCAATGAACGGACCCCACTCGGTCTCCTGGAAGATGAAGGTGAAGGCGTCGAGCGGCCGGGTCGAGCCCATCCACGCGAACACGTTGGAGCGCAGATCGACCTCGGGCTGAAAATGCGCGATATATTTCTCGCGGAAGCGACTGTTGATGCCGTCCGCCAGCACCACGAGATCGGCATCGGCAAAGCGGGCCTCGTCCTCGATGTCGGCCTCGAAGATCAGAGTGACGCCGAGTTCACGCGCCCGCTCCTGCAGGATCAACAACAGCTTGCGGCGCGAGCAGCCGCAAAAGCCGTTGCCGCCGACCCGATGCACCGTGCCGCGAAAATGCACGGCGATATCGTCCCAATAGGCAAATTCCTGGGTGATGCGGCGATAGCTTGGGGAATCGTATTTCTCGAAATTGTCGAGCGTCGCATCGGAGAACACCACGCCGAAGCCGAACGTATCGTCGGCGCGGTTGCGCTCATACACCGTGATCGCGGCCTCGGGGCGCTGCTTCTTCAGCAGGATCGCCGAATAAAGCCCGGCCGGTCCACCACCGATGATCGCGATCTTCATGGGAGCCTCCGGCGGTTCATCTGCCTGGGAATTATTTTAAACATAAAATAATTGACCGGCAAGCCCCGAGGCATGGTCTACCTCCAGGGTCGGCATGGCCGGGCTCCTCCCGGCCATCCACGGCTTGCCACGGCAAAAAGAAGACGTGCATGCCCGGCACCGCGCACAAGTCTGCGCAAGTCCGACTGTTATGGCTGGGCATGACGAACTGGCCTAAGCATCTCCATGTTCAAGGCACGCACACCAAGAGGCAAGCTCTCCTGCTTCAAGCAGACTCAATCGCCCTGGAACACCGGCTTTGCCTTGTTCGAGAACGCCTCGAAGGCGCGGGTAAAATCCGCCGTGGTCATGCACAGCGCTTGTGCGATCGCCTCGGCCTCGATCGCCTCCTCCACCGACATCGCCCATTCCATCGCCAGCATCCGCTTGGTCATGGCGTTGGCGAAATTCGGGCCCGCGGCGATTTCCTTCGCCACGGCGTGCGCCGCCGAAAGCACCTCTTCGGGCGCGACGACGCGGCTGAAGAAACCCCAGCGTTCGCCCTCCTCCGCGGTCATGAAGCGGCCGGTGTAAAGCAACTCCGAGGCGCGCGATTGGCCGATGATGCGCGGCAGGATCGCGCACGCGCCCATGTCGCAACCGGCAAGCCCGACCTTGTTGAACAGGAAGGCGACCTTGGCGCCGGAAGCCGCAAGCCGCATGTCGGAGGCCATCGCGATGATGGCGCCGGCGCCGGCGCAGATGCCCTCGACCGCGGCGATGATCGGCTGCGGGCAGGCCCGCATCGCCTTGACGAGATCGCCCGTCATCCGGGTGAAGGCGGTCAAGCCCTTGGTGTCCATCTTCACCAGCGGGCCGATGATCTCGAACACATCGCCGCCGGATGAAAAATTGCCGCCGGCGCCCGACACCACCACCGTCTTCACCTGGTCATCCATCGAACAGGCGCGAAAGAAATCCGTCAGTTCCCGGTAGCTCTCGAAAGTCAGCGGATTTTTTCGTTCGGGACGATTGAGCGTCACCGTCGCGACGCCGTCTCCCACCTTCAGAAGGAAATGGCCGGGCGAATACTGCGCCAGCGGAAGCGTGACGGGATTTGCTGATGTGCTCATGGGGTTTCCTTACTAGACTCCGTCATTCCGGGGCGATGCGCAGGATCGAACTCCGATGTGCAATTGTACATCGGAGAATCTGCGAGATTCCGGGCCTGCTGCTTACGCACCATCCCGGAATGACATTTCCAACTTACGCGCACCGCGCGTCAAACCTCTCCGCCGGCGACCGCGATCGCCTGCCCCGTGATCGCGCTCGCGCCCTCGCCGCACAACCACACCACCGCGTCGGCAACTTCGGACGGCGTAACGAGGCGGCGTTGCGGATTGTGTTTGGCCAGTTCAGCCACGGCTTCCGCATGGCTGCGGCCGGTCTTTTTCATGATGTTGTCGATGCTGCCGGCGACAAGGTCGGTATCGGTGAAACCAGGGCATACCGCATTGACGGTCACCTGCGTCGTCGCAAGTTCGAGCGCGAGCGAGCGCACCAGGCCGATCACGGCGTGCTTGGCCGCGCTGTAGGCGCTGACATAGGCGTATCCCTTCAGGCCGGCGGTGGAGGCGACCGCGACGATGCGGCCACAGGGGCGGTCCCGCAGCGAAGGCAGCACGGCCTGAATGGTATGGACCACGCCCATGAAGTTGACGTCCATCATCCGCCTGAACAGCGCCGCGTCCGATTTTGCAAACGGCGCGGATTCCGCGGCGCCGGCGTTGGCGATCAAAATATCGATCGGCTGTCGCGCGGAGGCTTCCGCGATCGCGGCGTTGACGGCCGCCTGATCGGCGACATCGGCCACCACGGCAAAATGCGCAACGCCGGCGGCAACGGCGTCGTCCAATGCCGAGCGATGGCGGCCGAGCACGGTCACGGTGGCGCCAGCCCGCGTCAGCGCCGACGCGATCTCCCGGCCGATGCCTCGCCCGCCGCCAGTGACGAGCGCATGCGGGGAATGCGGCAGTCCGACCATGCGCTAGCCTCCCCGAACGGATTCCTCGACCTCAGACCTTTGCCTATATTTTATACTTCAAATTTTTGCAATAAATCCAGGCGAGGTAGACGGAAGGCAGGCCCCGATGCTTGACAGTCGAGGCGCCCTGTCGTCGAGTTGAAGAAAACAGCGTCGGGTTCAAAACAGGGAGAACGGCATCATGGCAGCGCTTGAGAAAGGCATTACGCGGAATGGAACGGGTTATTCCGGCAAGACCTGGAATATTCTCGGGCAGGTCTATTTTCCGAAGGCCGTATGCGAGTCGACCTTCGCCTTTGAGACCAACAGCGACCCCGGACAGTTTGTCCCGGTCCATATTCACCCAACACAGGACGAATTCATCCTGGTGCAGGACGGCATGCTGGATCTCAAACTCGATGGCGTCTGGGTGCAGGCCAAGGCCGGAGATCTCGTTCGGATGCCTCGCGGCATTCCGCATGGTTATTTCAACAAATCCGACAAGCCCGCCCGGGCGCTGTTTTGGGTGTCACCTACGCGAAAACTCGAAGCGCTGTTCAATCACCTGCACAACTTGACGGATGTGGCTGAGGTCGTCCGCCTTTCGGCCGAGCATGAAGTGAACTTCCTGCCGCCCGAGGCCAACGAGTAGCGGGGGACGTTCCTTGCCGGTGTTCGGACGAAGAAAATAGCCAACTCCTCAGCGCGGTGCGCTCTGGGTCGCGGCGGCAAGGCTCGGAGGCGACCAACGCAATTCGGCGGAGGCAAGCCTGCCGGCAACCAGGATCAGCGTCGCCGCCAGCAACAGCCGCAACGCGGTTTCCGGCACACGGGTCGCGCAGTAGCTGCCGATGACAATGCCTGGAAGGGAACCGATCAAGAGCACGCCCATCAATTGCCAGTCGATCGCGCCCATCGCCCAATGTCCGATCCCGGCAATCAGCGTCAACGGCACCGCATGCGCGATGTCTGAGCCGACGATGCGCGCCATCGGCAGTTTCGGATAAAGCAACAGGAGCGCGGTGACGCCGACCGCACCGGCCCCCACCGAGGAAATCGAGACCAGCACGCCAAGGCCTGCGCCTACAAGCACGGTGGCGCGCCCGATCGTGGCGTCGTCGTAGCGCTCCAGGCGCGATCGCAAGATTCCCATCGCTGCCTTGCGGAAGATCAGCGAGGTTGCCGTCAACAGCAGCGCAAAGCACAACACGGAATTGACCAGGCTGCGCGCGGTTTCGGCGGACAGATCAAGTTGCCACAGCAACAAGCAGCGTCAGCACGCTGGCTGGAATGCTGCCGCTCGCGAGCCGAAGGACGGCCGGCCAGTGAATGCTTCGCGCCCAGCCATGCACGATGCCGCCGCCGGTCTTGGTCGCAGCCGCGTAAAGCAAATCGGTGCCGACCGCCGTGGCCGGGTGGACGCCAAACAGAAGGATCAGCAAGGGCGTCATCAGAGAGCCGCCGCCGACGCCGGTCATGCCGACAAGCAGGCCGACGCTGAAGCCGGATGCGACGTAAAGCGGATCGATCACTGACATTCAACAGGTCTCAGAACCGACGCGCGATCGCGGGATCACGACGTGGCAGGCTGGTGGTCATCGCAAAAGTTCCCCAATCGAATCGGCACTGGCAAATCACCCCTGGCTCGATACGACCGAGGTAGGATCATATTTCTCATTGCGGCAATAGTGCAGGCAAAAAAAGAAAGATCGTCCTACCGATCGGGAGTCGATGGAGATTTTTGCCATTATGCCAGGATGGCGGGAAAGCAGCCCCTCCACCCATTACCCGCGGAACCTGGTCGCGTCCGGAGTCATGGTCGGGGGATACCGCTGGCATTGCCGGCAGTGGTCGACAAAGGGCGTGACACTGGACGGACATATCTTTCGGGTCGCCCCTAGCGCTCGGCTGCAAAGACACGCCATTCTCCGGGAACACCCTTGAGCGAATGGACGCCGCGGTCGGCAAAACGCAATCCGGAGCCGGCCACCAGATCCTTCACGGTGCTCGACACCAGAACTTCGCCTGGGCCGGCAAGTGCGGCGACCCGCGCGCCGGTATGAACGGCGATTCCCCCGACGTCGGTCCCGATCATTTCGCACTCGCCAGTATGCAGTCCGGCACGGATCTCGATACCAAGCGATTTGATTTCTTCAGCAATGGCGCAGGCGCAACGAACGCCGCGCGCCGGCCCGTCAAAGGTGGCAAGAAAGCCGTCGCCGGTCATTTTGACCTCATGGCCGCGAAAGCGCGCAAGATTTCGCCGGATCGTCGCATGATGCTTGTCGAGGAGATCCCGCCAGCGCTGGTCGCCGAGCGCTGCGGCCTTTTCGGTCGATCCGACGATATCGGTGAAGAGCACGGTGGCGAGGACCCGATCAATTGCCACGGGCGCACGTGCCCCGGTCAAGAACTCCTCGATCGCATCGGAGATTTCGTGCGCGTTCTCGCCCACGTAAAAGATGTGGTCGATACCTTCAACCTCGACAAGCCGCGCGCCGGGGATATGCGCCGCCATGTCGCGTCCACCCTCAACGCTGACGGTCTTGTCGCCGGTCCGATGGATCACGAGGGTCGGCACCCGAACCGCCGGCAGGATAGCGCTGATGTCGATCTGGCTGTTCATGCGCATGAGCGCGGTCACGGCAGCGGGGCTGGCGCCGAGCCGCTCATTGCGTCCCCACCAGCGCTGGAAGGTCGCATCGTTTGCGCGCGAGGGCGCAAATCGTTGGACACTGCCGCCAGTTCCCCAGGCCTTTTCGACATAACCGAAAAACGCCGCAAGAAACTCGTCAGTGGGGAACCAGTATGAAAACCGCGAAAAGCTGCCATAGAGCACCATCGCGCGGCAGCGATCCGGATAGGTCGCCGCAAACATGACACAGAGCGGAGCCCCTTCGGAAATTCCAAGCAGCGCCGCCTGTTCCATGCCAGCGGCATCCATCACGGCGCGAAGGTCGTCCATCCGCTGATCGAGGCCGGGAAGTTCGGCGACCCTGTCCGACATGCCCGTGCCGCGCTTGTCGAAGGTCACCACGCGGGCGTAGCTGGCTAGGCGATTGAGAAAGCGGGCGAGGTCCGGCTCGTCCCAATAGTCTTCGATGTTCGACACAAAGCCGGGGACCATCACCAGATTGATGGGGCCCTCGCCAAATGCCTGGTAGGCGATATGGACGTCACCGCTCTTGGCATATTGCGTCACCGGCTGCATGAAAAAACTCCAGTTGCTCGCCCGCGATTTCTGCCGGGAACCAGGCAAGTCCACTCTCGACCATAGCAACACTTGTGGCGATCGGAGACGAATTCCGAAGGCCCTTGATCACACCGAGCAATACCGCTCCTTGATCTCGTTGTCCGCCAGCAGCGTCTTCGCCGCCGCCTGATAGACCACCGCGCCCTGATCGAGCACATAGGCGCGGTCGGCGATGTCCAGCGCAAGCTCCACGTTCTGCTCAACCAGCAACACCGTCGTCCCCTCTGCCTTCATGGAACGAAACAGGTCGAACATTTCGTCGACCAACACCGGCATGATACCTTCCGACGGTTCGTCCAGCATGATGAGATCGGGCTTTGCGATCATGGCGCGTGCGATCGCAAGCATCTGCTGTTCGCCGCCGGACATGGTGACGGCTTCCTGATCCAGGCGCTCGGCGAGCCGCGGGAAGATCCGCGCGATGTCCTCGATCAGTTCGGCCTCCCGCTTCTTCTCGGGCGAGGCAACCAGGCCCAGCCGAAGATTTTCGCGCACCGAAAGCCCCTGCACGATGCGCCGCTCCTCCGGAACGTAAGCCAATCCGAGCGCGAAACGGACATGCGCGGGCTCGCTCAAAAGCTCCCTGCCCTTGAAGAGGACCGAGCCGCTGGTCTTGTCCATCAGCCCCATGACGGATTTCAGCGTCGTGGTCTTGCCGGCGCCGTTGCGGCCGATCAGGCAGACGATCTCGCCTTTGGCGACCTCGATATTGATGTCCTGCAGCACGTGGCTTGCACCGTACCAGGCGTTCAGATTGCTGACCTGCAACATGTACTCAGTGCTCCCGCTGACCGAGATAGACCCGCTTCACCGCCTCGTTCTGGCGAACCTGCTGTGGCGTTCCTTCGGCAAGCAGCTCGCCATGGTGCAGGACGAGAATGCGGTCGCTGATCCCGAGTACGAGCTTCATCTTGTGTTCGACCAGGATGACGGTGCGTTCGCCGGCGAGCTTCACGATCAAATCCATCATGGTGCGGGTTTCTTCCGGACTCATGCCGGCGGTCGGCTCATCCAGCAGCAACAGCCGCGGCCGGCTCGCCAGCGCCATGCCGATTTCCAGCGCGCGCTGCTCGCCATGCGCCAGCGTCTTGGCGGTTCGCTCGCGCGATTCCCAAAGCCCGACCCGCGCCAGCAATTCGTCGGCCTGCTCGGTCAATTCGTGAAGCCTGGCGCGCGGACGCCACATATCGTAACGCGACACCAGGGCCTGCAACCCGACGCGGATGTTTTCTCGCGTCGTCAACTGCGGAAACACGTTGGTGATCTGGAAGGATTTCGCGATGCCCATATGGGCGAAGCGGTGCTGGGGCAGTCCGGTCACGTCTCGACCTTCGAATTCCACACTGCCGCTCGACGGCGAAAAGGCCCCGGACAGCACATTGAAATAGGTGCTTTTTCCCGCGCCGTTGGGGCCGATGATCGAGGTGATCGCGCCTGCGGTGAATTCGGCCGAGATATTGTTCAGCGCGACGAATTTGCCGAACACCTTGCCGACGCCCGTGGTGCGCAGAATGACCTGTGGCGATGAGGCGCCTGCATTCGTCATGGCTTGCCACGCGAAATCAGCGTTCCCCAGATGCCGGCCGGGAAGAACAGCACGCAGATCATGAAGACCGCGCCGACGATGAGCTGCCAATGCACGGTCCAGAGCGACACGAGATTCTCCAGCAGCAAAAACGCCGCCGCGCCGACCATCGGACCGAAGAATGTTCCCATGCCGCCGAGCAGCGCGATCATCACCACGATGCCGGAGGTGTCGTAATGCAGGATTTCGATCGGCACGATCGAGAGGTGCAAGGCCTGCAGCGCGCCGGCCAACCCGCAAAACCCGCCTGACAACACGAAGGTGATCAGGCGTGTCCTGGTCACGTCATAGCCCGACGCCCGCGCGCGCGTCTCGTTTTCGCGTACCGCTTCGATCACCGCGCCGAACGGAGACGCCAGGATGCGCGACAGCACGAAGAAGGCCGCGATGACGAAGGCCGCAATGACGTAGTAGCGAACAAGCGGATTGATGAAATCGATCTTGAGGCCGAACAGATCGATGACGCGGACATTGATGCCGCGCAGGCCGTTCTCGCCGCCGGTCCAATCGACCGCCTGATAGAACAGGTAATAGACGCATTGCGACAGCGCCATCGTCACCATAGCGAAGTAGATGCCGCGCGTCCGGATCGCCAGCACGCCGATCAGCGCGGCCATCGCAAGCCCGCCGAAGACACCGAGCGCGATCGCCACAAACCATGGCAGGCCGAGATGCACGATCGCGATTCCGCAGAAATAGGCGCCGGTTCCAAGCAGCGCCGCATGACCGAACGAGAGAAGGCCGAGATAGCCATAGACCAGGTTGAAGCCGAGCCCGTACAGACCGTAGATCAGGATATTCACCGCAAGCGCGGTGAACGGCATCACCAGCGGAAATACCAGCACCACAAGGCTCGCGATGCTCGCGCGATGGGCGATCGCGAACTGAAACCAGCTCACAGGCTCTGCCCTCGCCCGCAGCATTGGCTGGGTGATCTCGTTCATGCCGCTACTTCGCCCTCAACTCATCAGTCCGGCGCGGCCGAAGAACCCCTGCGGCCGAACGATCAGAACCACCGCCATCAGCGCAAAGATCGATACCTTGGCCATCTCCGGAGCAAACAGCGAGGTCATGCTGACGACGACGCCGACCAGAAGCCCGGCCAGCACCGCGCCTCCGATCGAGCCCATGCCGCCGACGACCGTGACGACAAAGGCTTCCGCCAGAATAGTGCCGCCCATCTCGGGGATGACGCCCTGAAGCGGCGCGGCCAACAGCCCTGCGAAACCGGCGATCGCCGTTCCGATGCCGAACACGATCAGCCAGACCCTCGACACGTCGACGCCCAGCACGCGCACGATTTGCGGATCGCGCGCGCCCGCCCGAATGATCAGGCCGAAGCTCGTTTTTTCGAGAAACAGCCAAAGCGCCAGCAGCACGGCCGCGGTGGCGCCGATCACGAACAGACGATACAGCGGGAAATAGCCGACCCCGATATTGACGGCGCCTTGCAAAATCTCCGGCGTGTCGAACGGGTATCCGGTCTTGCCGAACGCGATACGCACCAGCTCGACCATCACATAGCTCAATCCGAATGTGAGCAGCAGCGGATAGTCGATGCCCCGGCCGTAAAGACGGCGGATCAGGAAGCGCTCCACCAGGAGACCGAACAGGCCGACCGCCAAAGGCACGGCGATCAGGCAGAGCCAGAAATTCCCGCCAAGCATCAGGGTGTAAAGCCCGACATAGGCGCCGACCATGTAGAAGGCGCCATGGGCGAAATTGACCACGGTCAGCATGCCGAAGATCAATGAAAGACCGATCGCGAACAGCACGTAGATCGCGCCGAGCGCCAGGCCTGCAAACAATTGCAGCGCAATCAGATCAAGGCTCAAGCCGGCCATTCATCCCCCAGACAAAATTGGCGCGTGCCCGAAAAACGCACGCGCCCCCGATCGCATCAGGCCTTATGGCCGAGCGCGTCGCAACTGCGCAGGTTCGCCTCGTTCGGCTCATCGGTACTGATGACCTCGAAGACGTCGGACTCGTTCTTCATATCCTTCGACTTCGACTGGATCACGAGCACCGACTGCACCGACTGGTGATCGCATTTGCGATAATATTGCGGCCCCTTGTAGAAATCATATTTGAGCGCTTCGAGTGCCGCGATCACCTTGTCGGTTTCGACGCTTCCGGCATTCTTGACGGCGGACAGCACCGTGCGCACGCCGCCATAGCCGAGCGCGCCGTAATCGGTCGGCAACTTGCCGTCGTACATCTTGCGGAAGGCATCGTTGAACGCCTTGGTGGAGGCGAACTTGTCCTCGATGCCCCAATAGAACGAGCAGCCGCCGACGACACCCTCGAAGGCTTGCGGTCCGGCCGCGACGCGGCTCGCATGCGAAAGCAAGGGCGCGATGATCTGCGTGGTCTTCTTGACGCCGAAATCGGTCGCCTGTTTCAGCGCGATCTGCTGATCGCGGCCGAAATTGATGATGCAGAGAATATCGGGTTTCAGCGCCTGGAGCCGCGGCAACAGCGTCGAGAAGTCGGACGTGCCGAGCGGGTGGCGGACGTCGCCGAGATTTTCGATGTTGAATTTCTTGCCGACCTCGAGGAAGCCACGAACCATTTCGTGGCCGTAGGCGTAGTCCGCGGTCAGGAACGCGACCTTCTTGCCGAACTTCGAAAACGCGTAGCGGCCGACCGCGCCGGAGGTCAGATGCGGATTCAACGCCTCGTGGAAGGTGTATTTGGAAAAATCGGCGGCCTCGTTGATGGCATCCGACTGGCTGATCGAATTGAAGATGATGCCGCGTTCCTTGGTGACGTTGTTGATCGCCAACTGCACGGCAGCCGAAAGGCTGCCGACGACAAAATTCACCTTTTCCTTCTCGACCAGCTCGAGCGTCCGTGTCGCCGCTTCGCCGGGATTGAGCTTGTCGTCGCGAACGACCAATTCCGCCTTGCGCCCGTTGAGACCGCCTGCGTCATTGAACTGGGCGACGGCGAGTTGTCCCGCGCGCACCTGATCTTGCGCTTCGGTACCGTAAGGCCCGGTCAAGGGCACGGGAAAGCCGATCTTGATGGGTGCTTCCTGCGCCTGCAACAGGTTGATGCGAAATGGCGAGACCGCGAGCGCAGCGCCAGCGCTCGCCGTCGCCAGCAGATGACGACGGGAAACTTTCCCCGAATTGGCGATATTCCTGATCACGGCTTCCTCCCCTTAAATCACATTGTATTTGGTCTTGCCGGCCCCGTCGCCACTCAAATTCGCTTCAGCGCCGTCAGGATAACCTGCGGCGTCAACGGAATCTCGGTAATTGTCGCACCGTATGGCTTGAGCGCATCGTTGACCGCATTCGCAACCGCCGCTGCCGCGCCGGCCGTGCCGGCCTCGCCCGCGCCCTTGGCGCCGAGCTCGGTCTCCGCCGTCGGCGACACCACATGCCCGACGTCGATATCGGGCATTTCGCCGGACATCGGAACCAGATAGTCGGCCATATTGGCATTGGTCAGTTGCCCGCGCTCGTCGTAGATGCATTTCTCGAACAGCGCCGCGCCCAGGCCCTGCACCACGCCGCCGCGGATTTGCTCGTCGACCAGTTGAGGGTTGATGAGCGTGCCGCAGTCCTCGACCACCCAATGCTTCAGCAGTTTGACGAACCCGGTGTCGGTATCGACCTCAAGCCAGGAGGCCTGAACGCCGTTGGTGAAGGCAAAGGGGTATTCGCGGGGCACGAAGTGACGCGTCGCCATCAATTCGGCCTGAATGCCCGGCGGCAAGGTGTCAGGGCGGAAATAGACGATCCGCGCAAGCTCGCGCAATTCGATGCGCGGCGCGCCGTCGTTCGCGTTCACGACCGCATTGTCGGCGATGTCGAGTTCGGCAGGCGAGGCCTGCAGGATCGCGGCGGCCACGTCGAGGATATTCTTGCGCAGGATTTTTGCCGCCTGAAGCGCCGCCTCCCCGCCAATGCCGGCGCCGCGCGAGGCCCAGGTGCCGCCGCCATAGGGCGTTTGATCGGTATCGCCCAATATGACCCGCACGCGCGACATCGACACGCCAAGCACGCTGCCCACGATCTGCGCGGTCAGGGATTCCGAGCCCTGCCCCTGCTCGGTGATGCTGGTCTGGCAAATCACCGCACCTTGCGCATCGAGCCGCACCGCGACGCCATCCTGCGAGGAAATCTTGGCGCCGCCGACGCCGTAGAACGCGGCGCTCGGATTGGTGACCTCGATGAAGGACGCGATACCGATCCCGCGATGAATGTTTTTCTTGCGAAGAGCCGCCTGCTCGGCGCGCAGCGCATCGTAATTCATCATCGCCATCAATTTGTTCATCGCGGCGTGATGCGACAACAGCTCGAAGCGCAGGCCGGAGGGCGACGCGCATGGGTAGGCATCATCGGCAATGAGGTTGCGGCGGCGGATCTCAACCGGATCCATGCCGATTTTCGCTGCCGCGAGATCAACCAGGCCTTCGGTCACCGAACACGCGATGGGATGGCCGACCGCGCGGTACTGACACATCACGTTCTTGTTCTGGAACACGACGCGGGCGCGGGCGCGATAATTCTTGGTCACGTAAGGTCCGCCGACCAGATTGACGACCTGGTTGGCCTCGATGGCGCTGGTGCGCGGATACATCGAATACGGACCGATGCCGGTGAGATCGTCGATCTCGAAGGCCATGATGGTCCCGTCACGTTTGACGCCGATCCGGCCCTTGCAACGGTGGTCGCGGGCGTGGATATCGGTGTTGAAGCTCTCGACCCGATCGGCAACGAATTTGATCGGCCGCCGCAGCAGTTTCGCCAGCGCATAGGTCGCCATTTCGTCGGCGTAGATGTGGACCTTGATGCCGAAGGAGCCGCCGACATCCTTGCAGACCACGCGAACCTGCGCCTCTTCGAGCCCAAGGTGAAGGGCTGCGATGTTCTGCACCATGTGCGGCGCCTGCGTGCCCTGGTAGATCGTCAGCCGCGCCTCGGCGGCGTTCCAGTCCGCGACCACCGCGCGCGGTTCCAGCGTCACGCCGGTGTGCCGTCCGAAAACGAATTCCGCGTCCACGATCTCATCCGCGGCGGAAAATGCCGCGTCGACACTACCTGCGTCGAGGGTGCGCTCGAAGGCGAGGTTGTCGCCGAGGGAAGAATGAATGATGGGTGTCTTCGGATCGAGCGCGGTGCGCATGTCCGTCACCGCTTCCAGTTCCTGATATTGAACCTCGACGATTTCGGCGGCGTCTTCCGCGGTCGCGCGGCTGGTCGCGACCACGGCGGCGACCGCCTCGCCTTGCCAGCAAACGCGGTCAATCGCGATTGCGCTTTGGGGTGCGGATTTGAGGCCCTTCAAATGTGAGAGTACGCCAACCCATGGCGTGATAACCGAGGCGAGTTCCTCACCGGTCACGACCGCGATCACGCCGCTCATGCGTTTCGCCGCACTTGCATCGATCGACATGATCTTCGCATGCGCGTGCGGCGAACGCAGGAACACCACATGCGCCATCCGCGGCAGTTCCAGATCGCTCACGTATAGTCCGCGCCCCTGCATCAGCCGCTCGAGATTGGGCCGCGGGACCGTCTTGCCGATATAGGAATTCGGCCGATCGAGCTCCGAGAGCGCTGCCGGCTTTGCAGGCGATGGCGTCATGGCTTCTGCCCCCGACGCGCCCGCGCGGTGGTCTCGACCGCATCGATGATGGCCTGGTAGCCGGTGCAACGGCAGTAATTGCCGGAAAGATGCTCACGAATTCGCTCGCGGTCCGGTTCCGCCTCCTGCTTCAGATAATCCTGCGCCGCGATCAGCATCCCCGGCGTGCAAAAGCCGCATTGCAGGGCATTGCGATCGCGAAAGGCCGCCTGCAGATCGGCGATCTCGCCGCTGTCGGACAATCCCTCGATCGTTTCGACCGAGGCGCCATGCGTCTGCGCCGCCAGCATAAGGCAGGAGCGCACGATCTCGCCGTTGACACGCACCGTACATGCGCCGCACACCCCGTGCTCGCAGCCGACATGCGTTCCGGTCAGCTTCAATTGCTCGCGCAGAAAATCCGCAAGATTGATCCGCGGCAAAACCTGCGCGTCGATTTGCTCGCCATTGACATGAAGCGAGATGGAAAGTGCGGCCGTCACAGAGGTCCCCCCGCACTCAATTCGGGACGGCCGAGAAGCGCGGACACGCAGCGCGCCAGCAATACTCTCGCCAGGTGCCGGCGCATCGCGCCGGTTGCCTGGTGATCCTCGGGCGGGTCGAGCTCTTCGCTCAACGCCTTCGATGCTTCCGACAGCACCGCCGGCGTGACGGCCGTCTTGACAAGGCCCGCCGCGGCCTTGGCGAGCCGCGGCCGATCGCCAACGGAAAAAAACACCGGTCGAAAATCACTCAGCCTGTCATTTTCCACGATCGCCTGCGCGGCAAGTCCGATAATGGCGTAATCGCCGTGACGCCTGGCGAACTCGCAAAAAAAGTGCGCGGAATTTTTCGCCGCGATCGGCAACTCGATCGCAACCAACAATTCCTGCGGCGACAGGACCGTCTCATAAATGCCTGTGAAAAAATCGGCCGCCGGAATCCGACGTTCGCCGGCTGATCCCTGGGCGATGATGGTCGCATCCAGCGCCACCATGCAGGCCGGCAACTCGGAAGCCGGGTCGGCGTGCGCGAGGCTGCCGCCGATCGTCCCACGGTTGCGGATCGCTGGATGCGCAATGTGCGCGACGGCTTCGCTCAATAGCGGGGCGTGCGCGGCGATTTCGCTGGATTTGAGAACATCGACGTGCCGTGTCAGCGCGCCGATCGTGATGGTGCCACCGTTCACGGCGATGCCGCGCAACTCCTTGAGATCGCCGATATCGACGATCAGTTCCGGAGCGAGGAGGCGGAGATTCATCGCGGGCATCAGGCTTTGGCCGCCCGAGAGCACCTTCGCCCGCTCGCCATGCGCAACCAGGAACGCGATCGCGTTGGCGACGCTGGTTGCACGGGCGTAACTGAAAGCCGAGGCTTTCATCGATGTGACCTCCCCGGCCGTATTGGGTGTATTTTCGGCGGATTAGACGGCGGTGCCCGCTAAACGTCAAGTTTGTTTATCGAGCGATTATTTCTGATGACTCGACTTTCGGATTAGTCATAATGGGTTGAAGCGCGCACATCGTTTCCGAACACAACAAGATCGGCTCCAGGGAGGAGCAGGCAATGAAACTCGGCTTCTTTACCATGCCGATCCATCCTCTCGGAAAGGATTGGCAGCTGTCGCTTCGGGAGGATCGCGAGGCCTTCCTGTTGGCCGACGAACTCGGCTTCACCGAGGCCTATGTCGGCGAGCACGTGACCGACCAGGCCGAGAACATCACATCCTGCATCGCCTTCCTCGCCTGGATCGCGGCTGCGACCAAAAAGATCAAGCTCGGCACCGGCACCATCAACATGCCGAACACCCATCCGGCCACGGTGGCGGCCACCATGGCGATGCTCGATCACATGCTCGACGGGCGCCTGATTTTTGGAATAAGCCCCGGCGGCCTTCTGTCGGATGCCGAATTGTTCGGCAATCTCGACGCCAACCGCAACGAGATGTTTCTGGAATTGATCAATCAGGTTCTCGACATCTGGGCCGGCGAACCGCCATATAATTTCAAAGGCAAGTACTGGAACATCTCGACGGAACGGACGCTGATCAAGGATATCGGGCAAGGATTCATCGCCAAACCATTGCAGCGGCCGCATCCGCCGATCGTCGTCACCGCGGTGGCGCCGTTCTCGAAGGGTGTCACCGAAGCCGCGGTGCGCGGCTGGGATCCGATTTCAGCGAACTTCCTGATGCCGGCCTGGGTGAAAAGCCACTGGCCGAAATATATCGAGGGTTGCGAGCGCGGCGGCCGCCCCGCGGACCCCGCGAACTGGCGTGTCGCCAAGAGCGTGTTCGTCGCCAAGGACGCGGCAACCGCGAAAGCCTACGCGACCGATCCGAACGGGCCTTACGTCTATTACTATCGTTCGCTCTTCACCAAATTGAAGAAGAACGGCCGCATCGAGTTGTTCAAGACCCGCCGCGACCAACCCGACGACGAAGTGACGCTCGAGATGATTTGCGACAAGCTGATCATCTATGGAACGCCCGACAGCGTCGCCGATCAGTTGCTCGCCTTCCAGGAAGAGGTCGGGACCTTCGGCACGCTGCTTTATGCCGGCAAGGACTGGAAAGACCGCGAACTCGGACGGCAATCCATGATCCTGATGGCCGAAAACGTCATCCCGCGGGTGAACGCAGCAACCTTGAAGCAATCCAGCGCCGCCGAATAAGCCAAAAAAATCGAGAAGACACGTCGTGGCGATTACCGATCGGAGTTGAAGCTGAAATGATCGGATATGGCCCATGATCAATGCCGCCGTCGTCGGACTGGGCTGGTGGGGACAAAATATCCTCAAGAACCTGCTCAACAGTTCCGTCATCAAGCCGGTGCTGGGAATCGATCCGCTCGAATCGGCGCGCGCAACAGCGGCGGCGCTCGGCGTTGCGACCGCGCCGCGCTTTGAGGACGCGCTTGCCGATCCCGACGTCAAGGCCGTCATCCTCTGCACGCCGCAGGAACGGCATGCCGGACAGATCGTCGCGGCGGCGCAGGCCGGACGTCACGTGTTCTGCGAGAAGCCGCTGTGCACGACCGCGGCCGACGCGGAGACAGCCCTTGCCGCTGTGAAACGGGCGGGCGTCCAATTGGGCATTGGCCACGAACGCCGCTTCGAGCCCGCCGTGATCGAGATGCGCAAGCGGTTTGCGGCCGGCGAGTTCGGCAACCCGCTGCTTCTGGAAGGAAATTTCAGCCAGGATCTGTTCCTGAAATTGCCCGCCGACAATTGGCGTTTGTCAAAGACGGTGAATCCGGCCGGCCCGCTCTCGGCCACCGGCATTCACATGGTCGATCTTGCCATTGCGTTCCTGGGACGACCGACAAGCGTGTGGGCGCGACTTTCGCAATTGGGCAGCCATTTCGAGAATGGCGACACGATGTCGATCACGCTTGGATTTGAGAGCGGCGCTTCCGCGATATTGGGCGCGGTGCTGGCGACGCCGTTCATGGGACGCCTCGCGCTATTGGGATCGAAGGGCTGGATGGAAATTCGCGACCGCAGCCATCCGCAGAATTCGACCGGATGGGACGTGACCAGCGTGCACCGGGATGAAGATCCGGCGAGCAGCTTCTTTCCGCCGCACCCGGCGGTGCGCGACAATCTCGAGGCTTTTGGCCGCGCAGCCCAGGGGCAGGCGCCCTACCCGGTCACATCAGAGGAAATGCTGGCAAACGTCCGCAGCTTCGAGGCGATCCAGCGCTCGGTCAAAAGCGGCGGCATCGAGAAGATCTAAGATCGCCAGTTTTTGTTTTGAAACGTTTTCTTCACGCGAACCGGTACCCACTTCGCTCGAAAACGCTTTATACGACTTCCCTCACTTGAGACTGGCTGACGCCGTTGACGTTGCCAAAGACGCGGGCGAAGCCGGCCAGGAAAGCGTCCACCGCGTCGCTGATCATCTGTTCCTTGCTTTCGAGCACGGGCGATTCGTAGATGTATTTGCGGACGCCGTAATAAAAGATTCCGCTGTGAAATACCCAGGCCATCTCGATCTCGGCCGCGGTCGGCTTGCTGTGCGATGGCAGCCCCGCTTCATGGCGGCATTCCCTGATGATGCGCGAGAGGATCTTGTCGCGCACCACGCCGACATACCAACGGTTGATGTCGAGTCCCTTCAAGCCCGAATAGAGATAGATACGCAGCCATTTGCGGGTGAAGATCACGTTGGTATAGGCGTTGTAGAACTCCTGCAGCCGCTCGCGGATCGGCCGCGAGCGATCGGCAAGCAGCTTCTCCCAGCCGGTATCGAGCGGCTCGAGATAGACCGTGCGGTAGACTTCCTTGATCAGATCATCCTTGCTTGGAAAATATCGATACAGAAGCGGCTGCGTCACACCGAGCCGCCGCGCCAGCGCGCGCGTGCCCCCGCCAAACCCTTCTTCCGAGAAGAACTCGGTTGCTTTGGCGACGAATTCCTTTCGTCGATCGTCCGGCGACAATCGCTTCTGCTTGGCGCGCCTGGGTAAAGCCCTCTTGCTCATGACCCAGCCGCCACCGGAACGTCGTCGGCGCCGAGAAACCGCCCGTAGCCGCCGCGCGCAAACAGCAGCGGTTCTTGCCGGTTGTAGGCGTAAGCTTCCACGGCGCCCAGGAAGATCACGTGGTCGCCGCCGTAATAGCGACTGGCGGCGCGGCATTGAAAATAGGCAACGCTGCCGGCCAGCAGCGGCGCGTTGCCCAGACCCGGAGTCCAGGCGACGCCCGCGAATTTGTCTGCCGAGGCCTTTGCGAACGCGGCCGCCAACGCTTGCTGCGAAGCGCCGAGCACATTGACCGCGAAATGGCTGGCATTCTGGAACACCGGCAAGCCTTGCGAATACATTCCAAGGCTCCAGAGCACGAGCGGCGGATTGAGCGATACCGAGGCGAACGAGTTGCAGGTCAGCCCGTAAGGTTTTCCGTCCGCCGCCATGGCCGTGATGATGGTGACGCCGGTGGCGTAGGTGCCGAGCGCGGTGCGAAAATCCCTGGGATCGATGGCGGAGCTGCCGCTCGCCAGTTCGTTGGCCGGATCAGGCTCGGTCGGATGCTTCGTGGAGTCGTTCATCCTCTCGGCCTCAAAGCGTCAGGTTTTCGGAAGGCAGGCCGAGCGCTACGCGCCCGTAATTGGTGCCAGCCGCATCGAAATTGAAAGCGATGTGCGAATTGATCGCGTGAGCATCGCGGAACTGCCGCTGCAGGGCACCCGAGGTATACAGGCCTCGCGCGCCGCTTGCGGCAAACAACAGCGAGACGGCCTCGGTGCAGAGATTGACCGAGAAAGCCCCGTCACGCCGCATTCTGGTCTTGGCGGGGATACCGGGAATATGACCGCGGCGGGCATCGGCCATCGCCGCGACGCAGGTGGAACGCATGATGAGGCGCGCGGCGTCGATCTTGGACGAGGCTTCCGCAATCTTGATCTGCGTGGTCTGGAGGTCGCCGAGTTTGGCGCGGTTATAGGTCGATGCGCGATACCGCGCGAGCTCGACGTAATCGTCGAGGCAGGCTTGCGCGTTTCCGAGCGCAACCCCGGACAGCACGTAGGGAAACAATGAAAACACCGGCAGCGCATAAAGTGCATTCGGATTGACCGCACTGCCCGGCGTCGGCCCGCCTGCGAGATCATGCACCGCAACCGTCATTGCCTCGGCAACGAACGCGTCGTGAACCTCGACGTCGTTCGATCCCGTACCGCGCAGGCCGGTCGCATCCCAGGTGTCCTTGATCCTGTAGTCGTTCTTGTTGACAAGGAAGATGCGATACTCGATGCCGTCGGCCTCATCGTCAGATGAAACGACGCTTGCGAGCATGTTCCACTCGCAAGAATCCACGCCCGAGGAGAACGGCCAGCTGCCGCGCAGCGCATATCCGCCGTCGACCTTGCGGGCGCGGCCGGCCGGAAATATGAAGGAAGATGCAATCAGGACATTGGGGTCCTTGCCCCAGACCAGATCCTGGGCGCGCCTGTCGAACATCGCCAGCATCCAGTGATGGCTCGAAAGATTGGCGAAGTTCCACGCCGCCGAGGCATCCGCCTGCCCGATCGCATCGGCGCAATCGACCAGCGCGACATAATCGAGTTCGGAGCCGCCGACGCGTTTGGGCTGCACGATCCGAAACAGGCCGGCGTCGTGCAACTCACGTTCCGTCTCGGGCGGCAGCCGCCGCAACTCCTCGGTCTTCGATGCGCGATCGCGCAAATGCGGGATCATCGTTTTGGCGCGGGCAACCATGGTCGCATGGAGGTGGCCATCGGCATCCGATCCCGAGGGCAACCCTGCGTTCGATTTCAGACCGATACCTGTCATGTCGCGGTCCTCGCTATCGCGCCGAAAGCAATCGACGTCGCATCGCGACGAAGGCTGCTTGACCGGCCGATCGTTTGACGGTTGTTTATCGCCCGATTACTAATTAAGGCGCGAGCCGCGTTGCCCGTCAATCGAATTCGACAGCGGAAACTCTACTTAACAAGAACATAACGATTAATGGTTTCTGATGCCGAGGCGCTATCGTCCCGTTTTATTGGCGATGGCGTCCCTTTGATCCCCGGGCATGGCTCGCCTCAAACGCCTCTCGCTGTCGGCCAGGACCGTCTTGTCGAGACTTTCCCGCTCGAACGCGTCCGACGCGCAGGCAAAGATCCGATAGAATTGCGAACCGTCATAGGCAACAAGAAGCAAGTCCACGCCGGCATTGAGCGCCTCGACCACAGCCGTACAGACGTCGTGGTTGTAGATCGCGCCCATCACCAGATCATCGGTGATGATAACGCCCTGGTGGTTCCATTTCCTGCGAACGATTCCGTCGATGACCTTTGCCGAGTGCGATGCCGGACGGTCCGGATCGACCGTCGTCAGGGTGACGTGCCCCACCATCAACATTGCGTCCGAGGCCGCCAGGACCTCCTTGAACGGACGCCAATCGGCTTGGTCGAGCAGTTCCAAGGGAGCGTCCAGTTTCGCGCTGAAGTGATGGGTGTCTGCGCCCACACGGCCCAATCCGGGGAAATGCTTGACCGTGGCCCCGACCTTGAACACAGCGAGCCCGCGCACGTAGGCCAGACCAATTTCGCTCACCGTGGCCGGATCGTCGGAGATCGCGCGCTGACCGATCAACGTGTTGAAGTCAAATCGACGGCCACCTGTGGCGGGCCGCAAGTCCAGCACCGGTGCGAAATCCTGATTGACGCCGAGCTCAGCCAGTTCGCGTCCGTGCGTTCGTCCGTAATCTTCCGCCCTCTCTGTCCGGATATGCGGCGAAAGGTCCGCCAATGTGGCGAGCGCCGGCAGCGACGACAATGGCGGCGACAGATGTGACACGATGCCGCCCTCCTGATCCGCGGCAACCATGAGAGGTGGCAGGCCCGCGCTCCGACGCCGGTCCTGAAGCGCGGCGATCTCGGACTTCAACGCCTGTGCCGTCCGTCCCTCGATGTTGTGCCGCGTAATATAGATGCCCGCAATCAAGCCCTTTTCGGCGAGCGCCACGACCTCTTCGAACGACGAATAACCCACGACGAAATGCTGCCCCAAAGTGTGCGCCTGCGTGACCTCAGTTTGCAGGACATTTTGCTTGCGAACGTCAAACGAAACATGGGCATGCAGCAGCAGCAACGTTGGCAGACACCACAAGAAAACGAGCAATCTTCCAGCAAGGCCGCGCTCGCTCAAATACCTTCGTTTGGTGAGAAAAAACAAAACGACCAGGCTTGCGATTGGAAGGATGGCAACGCCAACACCGCGAAGGGCGACCAGATAGGGCTCGTTGGTGTTGACGGCGGCGAAAAGGCAGAGCAATCCCAACAACCAAAGCGCAATAATTCTTCCGGATTTCATCATCAGACGGAGCGATCTTCGATGCAGGCGCAAGAGGCCGGCGGACTATTTGGGCCGTATCAAACTTGTCGGGCGAATTCCAGCCCACGGACGGCATCTGCACGATATCTGCATGGAAATCCTGAATTCATGGAAAGTCTTTCGAAGCAACAAGCGGCTTGACGGTTGTTGATCGCTTGATCAATCGTTATTCAGGACGTGACCGCGCCGTCTCACGACGTGGATCTCAGGTTACGGGTGATTTTCATGGACAAGACTGTTGGAATCGTAGGCCTTGGCATCATGGGCGGTGCGATCGCCTGCAACCTGGTCGAACGCGGGTGGCGCGTGGTCGGCTTCGATACCGACGCCGCAAAGCGGGCCGAACTCGCGGCAGCCGGGGTCGTCATCGCCGACAGCGTGGAGGCCCTCACGCGCGACGTGCCTGTGATCATGACGAGCCTGCCCACCCCCGCGGCGGTCGAGAGCGTTGCGAAGGCGATCGCCAGTTCGGGTCAGGGCCCCCGAATTGTGATCGAGCTTTCCACGCTTACGCTCGCCGACAAGCTCCGCTTCGAAGCAATCCTGAAGCAAGCCGGCCACATCGCGCTGGATTGCCCGCTGAGCGGAACCGGCGCGCAGGCCAGGATGCGCGATCTGATCGTCTATGCCTCCGGCGAAAGTGACGCCATCGCCCGTTGCACGCCCATGTTTGCGGATTTCGCCAAGCAAAGCGCCGACCTCGGCGTATTCGGCAACGGCAGCCGGATGAAATTCGTCGCCAATCACCTGGTCGCCATCCACAACGTCGCTACCGCAGAGGCGATGATCCTTGCCGAACGCGCGGGCCTCGACCCGAAGAAGGTCGTCGAGATGGTCGGTCCGGGCGCCGGCGGCTCGCGCATGTTCCAGATGCGCGCGCCGATGATGGTCGAGGGCAAATATCAGCCCGCGACCATGAAGGTTTCGACCTGGAAAAAGGACATGGCCATCATTGCCGAGTTCGCCGATGACGTCGGCTGCGAGACACCTCTGTTTACGCTGACCCAGCCGGTCTACACGCAGGCAATGGCAATGGGATTGGGCGATCAGGACACCGCGGCGGTATTTGAGGTGTTGAAGAAGACCATCGTTACCGCCCCCAAAACAGGCAGCGCCAAAAAGGCCCGATAGCGCCGCGAATTGCGATACCGCACTGCATCAAGCGCCGCACGGGCAACCGCCTGGCGCATTTGCCGAAACGTGTGGCAGGCCAGGCCGACCGTGTGGTTATCACTTGATCATTTATGACTTCCGTCGGATAAATCATTCAATCAAGCAAAAGCACAAAGAACTGATATTCGGCTGAAACGCCCCGGGGAGGATCTATGACGATATCGCGACGACAATTTGTATCCAGCGTTGCCGGCGCGGGTATCGCCAGCATGGCGGCCCCCAACCTTGTCCTGGCGCAAAGCTCTGGGCCGATCCGCATCGGCCTGCTGGCGGCCAAGACCGGACCGCTTGCCTCCGGCGGCATCGACATGGAGCTTGCGCTCACGATGTTCCTCAAGGAGCGCGACAACACGCTCGCCGGCCGCAAGGTCGAACTGATCTCGGCAGATACCGCCGGCATTCCCGCAACCGCCCGCACAAAGGCGCAGGAACTGATCGAGAAGAACGACGTCCATTGCATTATCGGTCCGCTCGCGGCCTTCGAGGCGCTGGCGATCGCGGATTACCTCACGGAAAAGGCCGTGCCCACGATCGGCGTCGCCGCGGCCGAGGACATGACCCAGCGGCATCCGAGCCCGTGGTTTGTCCGTCTGACATCGACCTCGGCGCAATGCGCCTATCCGCTGGCCGACTACTCGGCCAAGGAACTCAAATACAAGAAAGTCGTCACCATCGCCGACGACTTCGCCTACGGACATGAGATGTGCGCCGGCTTCCAGCGCGCCTTCGAGGACAATGGCGGCAAGATCATCCAGAAAATCTTCACGCCGCTCGCAACGCCCGACTATGGCAGCTACGTCGCGCAGGTGAAGAGCGCGGATGCGATCTTCCTCGGCACCGCCGGCTCGAACGGGTTCCGCTTCCTGCGCCAGTTCATCGAATACGGTCTGAAAGACAAGATGGCCGTGATCGGCGGCATGACCGCGCTCGATGAATCCGTGCTTCGCAACATGGGCGACGAGGCGCTGGGGATCCTGACCACAAGCTGGTATTCGGCGGAACTCGACAATCCCCTCAACAAGGTCTTCGCGCCGGCGTTCCGCAAGCAATTCAAATACGACCCCGGCTATTACGCCGCCTCCACCTACGTCTCGGGTGAGGTCCTCGAGGCCGCGCTCAAGCTTATCAAGGCCAACGCCGAAGACAAGAAAGCGCTGATGGCGGCGATCCGCGGCAACAACGTGCAGACGGTGCGCGGCCTCGTCAAATTCGACGAGTTCGGCAATGTGATCGGCGACGTCTATATCCGCAAGGTGACGAGAAGCGACGGACGGCTGGTCAATTCGGTCATCAAGACCTATCCGGATGTCAGCCAGTTCTGGAGCTACGACAAGACCGCGTTTCTGAAAAATCCGGTCTATTCGCGCGACTACCCGCCGGCCAAAAACCTGGAGCTATGAGCTTGCGTGAGCTGCGGGATGACAATCCCGCAGACGCTTCGAACAAGATCGGCAGCCGATGCAATTTTGGATCATCCAGGGTCTTAACAGCCTGTCGCTCGGTGGCCTGTTGTTTCTGCTCTCGTCGGGCTTCTCGCTGATCTTCGGCCTGATGCGGCTTGCGAATCTGACGCATGGCGCGTTCTTCATGTTAGGCACCTATTTCGGGGCGATCACGCTGCGCGCCTTCACCGGCCTGAACATCTGGGTGACCGCGCTTGGCGCGGGGATCGCGGTGGCTGCGATCGGCGGTGTGTTCGAGCGGCTGGTGCTGACGCGGCTGAAAACCAATCCACTCGGGCAGGTGCTCGTTACGCTCGGCATGTCCTTCATCATCTCGGACGCGTGCCTGGTGTTGTGGGGAGGCGACTCGATTCCGGTGCCGACGCCGCGCAATCTGCAGGCGCCGACCCGCATGTTTGGCTTCGTATTTCCGACCTATCGGCTGGTGCTGGTGGGATGTGCCATCGTCGCCGCGGTCGGGCTGTATTTCCTGATGGAGCGCACGCGGCTCGGCGCGATGATCCGCGCCGGCGTCGACGACCGGCAGATGGCGCGCGCGGTCGGTATCCCCGTCTCGAATCTCTTTACGATCGTGTTTTGTCTCGGTGCCGGCATCGCCGGTGCCGGCGGCGTGCTTGGCGGCCCCATCCTCTCCGCCTATCCGGGCCTTGACGCCGACATGCTGCCGCTCGCGCTGATCGTCGTCATTCTCGGCGGCATCGGAAGCCTGCTCGGTGCATTTGTCGGCAGCTTCATCATCGGATTCATCTATACTTTCGGCACGGCGCTGTTTCCCGAACTCGCCTACATCATCTTGTTCCTGCCCATGATTTTCGTCATCGCATTTCGCCCGCAGGGCCTGTTTGGGCGCGTCGGCGCATGAAGTGGATTGCCAGCGCCCTCTTCGCCGCATTGCTTCTGCTGCTGCCTTTGTTTGCAGGCGATTTCTACATCAACCTCGCAAGCCAGATCCTGATCGCGGCGATCTTCGCGCTCAGTCTCAATCTTCTGGTCGGCTTTGGCGGCATGACCTCGCTTGGACATGCCTCCTATCTCGGTGTCGCCGCCTATATCTCGGCACTGCTCACAAGCCGGTACGGGTTCGGCCACGGCGGCGCCGCGATCGTCTCGATCATGGGGACGATCGCGATGGCGGCATTTTTCGGCACCATCGCGCTGCGCGCGACGGGGCTCGGCTTTCTCATGATCACACTGGCATTGTCGCAGGTGTTGTGGGGACTTGCCTATCGCATGTCGGACGTGACCAACGGCGACAATGGCATCGCGGGCCTCACCCGGCCGGCGCCCTTTGGCATTTCGCTGGACAGCGCCGCCGCTTTCTACTGGTTCGCCCTGATCGTCGCCTCGTTTTCATTCCTGATGATGGCGATTTTCGTGTCGTCCTCGTTTGGCTCCTCGCTCAAAGGCGTGCGCGATCAGTCGCGCCGGATGGCAGCCCTCGGATTCAATCCGTGGATGATCCGCTGGATCACCTTCGTCTATGCCGGCTTCTGGGGCGGCATCGCCGGGCTCCTGTATGTCTATTACAACAAGTACATCCACCCGACCTCGCTTTCGACCACAAGTTCGGCCGAAGCACTGCTCAGCGTGATCGCCGGCGGATCAGGCACGCTCGGCGGCCCCGTGGTCGGCGCCACGCTGGTGCTGCTCTTGAAGAACTACGCTTCGGCCTATATCGAACGCTGGAACATGCTCCTGGGGCTGGTGTTCCTGTTCATCGTGCTCGTGATGCCGACCGGGATCGTTCCGGGTCTGGGCAAATTGGCGGCGCGGTTCCGAAAGAAATCGCCATGACGCAGCCGACACCAAACGACGCGCTCGAGATCATCGACCTCAACAAGGCGTTCGGCGGATTGAGGGTCACGCAAAGCATCTCGCTCAATATCCGCCAGGGCGAGCGGCGCCTGATCATCGGCCCAAACGGCGCCGGCAAGACCACGCTGTTCAACCAAATCAGCGGCGACATGCGGCCGAATTCCGGACAGATCAAACTGTTCGGACGCGACGTCACGACACTGGCGCCCTATCAGCGCGCGCATCTTGGATTGTCGCGCACCTACCAGATCATCACGCTGTTCACGGCCGACACGCTCGAGCACAACGTCACCCTCGGCCTGCTTGGCCTATTGCCCTCGCGCTGGCAGATGTGGCGGCCGCTGTCGTTCTACCGCGATCTTGCGACCGAAGCGCGACGAACGCTCGACACCGTCGGACTTCTGCATCTCGCCGATCATCCCGTGTCCGAGATCGCCTATGGCGAGAAACGCCGGGTTGAGCTTGCGATGGCGATGGCGCAAAAGCCCCGCGTGCTGCTGCTGGATGAACCGCTTGCGGGTCTTTCAAACACCGAGCGATCGACCGTCAAATCGCTGATCGCCTCGATCCCGCGGGAGACCACCGTCGTCATGATCGAGCACGACATGGATACCGCGCTCGACCTCGCCGAGACCGTGACCTTGCTCAATTACGGTCGCGTCATCGTCGATGGCGAGCGCGATGTCGTGATCGCGGACGAGCGAACGCGCGAGGTCTACCTTGGCAACTGAGGCGCTCAGTTTGACGAACGTGCACGCGTTTTATGGCGACAGCCATATTCTGCATGGCGTCGGCTTTTCGCTGCAGGAGGGACGCGTATTGGCACTGCTCGGTCGCAACGGCGCCGGCAAGACGACTTGCATCTCAACCATTGTCGGCTTCCTGACCCCGAAGGAAGGCGAAATCCGCCTGTTTGGTGAGACGATCGGAGGCCTCAGCCCCGAACGCATTTCGCGTCTCGGCATCGGCCTCGTGCCGCAGGGGCGGCGGATCTTCCCCTCCCTTACGGTTCGCGAAAACCTCATCGTCGCGCAGCAACGGGAAAGAAGCACGAAAGAGCCCTGGAATGTCGAGCGCATCTACGAGCTGTTTCCCCGGCTCCGCGAACGCCACGCGCAATTCGCCGGAACGCTCTCGGGTGGCGAGCAGCAGATGCTGGCGATCGGGCGCGCGCTGATGGGTAACCCCCGGGTCCTCCTGCTCGACGAGCCGTCGGAAGGTCTGGCTCCCCTGATCGTCGCGGAGGTCGGCCGCACCATCAAGCGGCTGAAGGCGGAAGGACAGTCCATCGTTCTGGTCGAGCAAAACCGCCAATTGGCGCTCGAGGTTGCGGATCAGGCGGTCATTCTCAATACCGGCCGCTGCGTCTTCGCGGGGGACGCCAGCGAGATCCTGAACGATGAAGACTTGATCACGCAAAATCTTGGCGTCTTTCACGCCCATTAGGCTAAACATCCACCCGTAGAGGTCAAAAAAATGAAAATCGGCGTATGTGGAACAGGACGGATGGGAGCATCGATCGCGGAGCGATTGATGTCAGTCGGTCACGAAGTGGGCGTCTGGAATCGCGACGCGGCGAAAACCAAGCCTCTGGTTGAGGCCGGCGCAAAACCGTTCGCATCTCCGGCTGCGCTTGCGGGAGGCTGCGACGTCCTCATCGCCATGCTGCTCAACGACGCGGCGACCGAAGCGGTCTACCGCGGCCCCAACGGCCTTCTCAACGCAAAACTCGCGGGTAAACTCGTCGTCGACATGAGCACGGTGCGCCCGGATACCATGATATCGGTCGGCAACGCGGTGGCGAAACTCGGCGCGGCCTTTGTCGAATGTCCCGTTGGCGGCAGCAAGGTTCCGGCACGCGAAGGCAAGCTGTTCGGCCTTGTCGGAGGCTCGAAGGCCGATGTCGACCGCGCCATGCCACTGCTCGAGCAGCTATGCCGCCGGATCGAACATGTCGGCCCGCTCGGCGCCGGCGCGACCTTGAAGCTTGCGGTGAACCTGCCGTTGCTCGTCTACTGGCAAGCGCTCGGCGAGGCCCTGACCATCTGCAAGCCGCTCAATCTTCCCGCCGATCGCCTGATCGATATCCTGTCGGATACCGCGGGCGCGCCTGCCGCCATGAAAGGACGTGGCGCCATCATCGCGAAGGTTTTGGGCGGCGCGCCGCTCGGCGAGACTGCCTTCGGCATCACGGCGGCAAAAAAAGACCTTGCCACAGCCGTGCAATTTGCCTCTTCCATCCATGCCGAACTTCCGGTTGCGAAAAGCGCGCTGGCTTGCTTTGAAGAAGCCGAAGCGGCGGGTCTCGGTGAGGCCGACGCCACCACCGTTTCCGTGCGCTGGACCCAGCGCAAGACGCCAGAGCCCAAATCCTGAAATCGTCCGTTTGACCGCAAACTTCCGAAGAACCAAAACAACAGCAGAGAAAAATCAATGATCGATCGCAAGAACCGCTATGGCCGCACTGCCGCCCGTGTCCACGACGCAGACGGCCTCGCGCGGCGTCCCTCGTCCACGACGATCGATATTCACGCCCACATCGTCGTGCCGCAAGCCGCCAAGGTCGCGCAGCCGCATGTCGATCTTGCCCGCGTTCCACTGGCGCATTTTGCCGATGCCCCGACCCGTGAGATCAACGCCCAGCAGGAGAAGGACGTTGCCGAGGTGATGACGACGATCGATCGCCGCCTGTTCGATCTCGACAAGATGGGTATCGATATCCAGGTCGTCGCGCCCGCACCACCCCAGTGTTATTATTCGGTCGATCCCAAGATCGCCGAACAGGCGCATCGCCTCGCTAATGACGGCGTCGCGGAATATTGCGCGCGCAAGCCCGACCGGTTCGTCGGTCTCGGCGTGGTCACCATGCAGGAGCCGGAGCTTGCGGTGCGCGAGCTCGACTATGTCATGAAGGACTTGAAGCTGAAGGGCGTCGAAATCCTCACCAATGTCGACGGCCAGGAATTGTCCGATCCGAAATTCCGTCCCTTCTTCGCGCGCGCCGAGCAGCTCGGGGCCTTCATCATGATGCACCCGAACGGTTTCACCCACGGCGAGCGCCTCACCCACTTCTATTTCAACAACGTGCTCGGCAATCCACTCGACACCACGCTTGCGCTCCATAACCTGATCTTTTCGGGAACGCTCGCGCGCTTTCCCGATCTGAAACTGATGGCCGTACATGGCGGCGGCTATCTGCCCGGCTATTCGGGCCGGATCGATCACGCCTGGGGCGCGCGGCAGGATTCCCACGGCGATTTGCCACTGCCGCCGACGACCTATCTGCGGCAGGTCTATCTCGACACCGTCGTGTTCAGTTATCACCAGCTCGCTTATCTCATCGACGTGTTCGGGCCCGATCGCATCGTGATGGGAACCGACTATCCCTTCGACATGGCCGAGTACAATCCGATCGGACACGTCGCCGGCGTTCACGGGATGGACGAGGCCACCCTCGCCCAGATCGCCGGCGGAAACGCCGCGCGCGCGCTTGGGCTTGATGTCTGAGGACCGGCGAGCCTTGACGGACTGGGATGCCTAGAGCGGGATGACTTTTCTTCGAATCGTCATCACGCTCTATCTTTTCGTTTGAGCAAGATCTCCGCGCAAACGCTCTCGCGTTTGTCGCGAGGGAAAACCGGTATCCACTTTTCCGGATCATGCTCTAATGATGCGCGCCAGCGGTCTTGTAACCGGGCTGCTCGAACGGATGCGAGGTCGCGAATTCCGGCATCTTGAAGCAGCGGTCGGCAAGGCCGGCGACGAGCGGAAAGGCGCCCAGTTCAAGTTTCAGGAAATGCGCGCCCACGACCTGGCCGGCGATGCAGATGTCGGCAAGGCCCACCTGCGCGCCAAGCGCGAAAGGCGCCGGTGCGCGGCGCGCGAGCAGTCTTTCATAGGTCGCAAGCCCCTCCGTCGTCCAATGCTTACCCCAGTCCTCGATCGCCTTGGCATCGGCGCCAAAGGCCTTGGCAAGGTGATTGCGGACACGCGGCACGACCAGCGGGTGCGCATCTGCGATCGTCATCAGCGCCAGCGATCGCGCGTAAGCCCGCTCGTTGGCGTCTGCCGGCAAAAGCCGCGGCGAAGGCTTGATGTCGTCGAGATACTCCATGATCGCCATTGACTGAAACAGCGAGTACCCGTCGTGAACGAAGGTTGGCACGACGTGCTCGGGATTGACCGCGTCATAGCCCGGCTTGAACTGTTCGCCCTGGAGGATGTCGACCGAGGTCTCCTCGAACGCGAGGTCCTTCAGCCTCAAGGCGACGCGGACCCGAAATGAAGCGATCGAACGCCAAAACCCGTAGACTTGTATGCTCATCGGAAGACCCTTCTAATCCCGGTTCAAATGCCGGCCCGCTCATATCATCTTCTACATCTTTGGCCGATGCATATGGTCGGCCTTTCCTCGACCGCCCGCAATGTTCGAGCGCGCGGGTATGACATCCAACATAGACGCGCACGCCGCGAGCGCCTACTCCGCCATATTGTGCTGTTGCCAGCGCAAGAGATAAGCCTGCAATCGCCAGATCACGGCGGAGAGTGCTACACCCACCAACATCAGCACGATCACCGCAACCATCATGCCCGACGCTTCGCCACGCGCCTCCGATTCGATGATTAGACGACCGATCCCCCGTTCGGCGCCGATGAATTCGCCGACGATCACGCCAATCAGCGCAAAAGAAATCGCCGGAGAAAGCGAGGCGAAAACCCAGGCCATGGTGGACGGGATCACGACCGTGCGGGTGATCTGCCATTCGCTCGCGCCGAGAAGGCGCGCCGCATTGACGAAGCCCTCGTCAATCGAACGCGCGCCCTCGAACGTGTTGAAGAACACCAGAAACACGACCACGATCCACGACGTCACGATCTTTGACGTGTCGCCAATGCCGAACGCAAGCACGATGATCGGCGCCAGCGCGATCCTCGGAATCGAGTTTACGGCGGTAATGAACGGCTGAAAGATCGCGCTCAGCCGATCCGATCTTCCCAGAATCAACCCGGCCGCAAAACCGCTGGACACGCCGGTCACGAAGCCAAAGAAGGTATTCTTGAGCGTGATTGCAGTTGCAACCCAGAGGTTATTTTCGGTGCGCGCCATGCATTTGGCAAAGTCGCCGTTGAACCATCCATTGAAGACGCCGAGCTTGGATTTGAAGCAACTCAGGATCAGGAAATGCTCGAAGATCTCCGAGGGCTTCGAGACGAAATAGGGATCGAGCAAATCGGGTATCAGCCAGGGGAAGCTCGCGTGCAACTGGTAACCCCATTGCCAGACCGACAATACGACAATGCAGATCAATAGCTGCCAAGCCAGCACATTGAGCGAGTGGCGGCGCATCCTCATCGCGCGCGCCCCCTGACGAATTCTTCGCCGAGCGAGTGCCAGATATGCTGGAACAATTGGGCGTAACGCGGGGTCTCCCTCACCTTCACCGCATCGCGCGGCCGCGGGAAATCCACCTCGAACATATCCTTGATCATGCCGGGACGCGCCGAGAACAGAATGATGCGATCGGCCAGCGTCAAGGCCTCGCCAAGATCATGCGTCACGAACAGCACCGTCTGCTGCTCGCGTTCCCAGATGCGAAGCAGAACCTCGTGCATATCGATCTTGGTGTGGGTATCAAGCGCGCCGAACGGCTCGTCCATCAGCAGAATTTGCGGCTCGACGACGAGCGTCCGCATCAACGCGGCGCGCTGGCGCATGCCGCCGGACAACGCCGAGGGATAAGCCTGTTCGAAGCCGGCAAGCCCTGCCTGCGCGACGCAGGCCGCAATGCGCTCCTTGCGCTCGGCTTCGGGACGGCCAGCGAGTTGCAGACCGTACCCGATATTGTCCGCAACCGTACGCCAGGGAAACAGGGTATCGCGCTGAAACACATAGCCGACATTGGGCGTCGCTTTGCCGGGAACAATCGGAATACCATCGATCAGGATTTGACCGCCGCTCGGCCTGATCAGGGTCGCGATCATGTTGAGGACCGTGCTCTTGCCGGAGCCGGACGGTCCGAGCAGGGCAACAAACTCGCCGCGTCTCACATTGAACGAGACATTGCGCACGGCCTCGATCGCGGTGCCGGCGAGCTGGAACGTCTTGTTCAATCCCCTGACATCGATCCGATGTACGTCCGGCGATCGATCGAGCGGCGTTGCGGACATCTGTTGGGCTCTCGATCGCTCGGCTTTCAACTCCCGATCTTCAACCAGGGTAGGCTTTTCGCGCGGCTTGAATGAAATCCGGACTTCACGACCTCGGCAATCGTCAGCGGCTTGATGCCGGTCATTTCCCGGAACCAGACCTTTTCGCCGCGAGCGAAGCTCGCCGCATCGACCACGCCGTCATAGTCCGCGACCTTCTTCAGTGCCGTGATTTCGAGAATGTTGGCCCCGCGCGACGTGCTGCCGACATAAGGTTCGATCATGTCGTAGACCTCATCTGGCGAATGCGCCTTGATCCACTGCGTCGCGCGCCACAACGCCGTGACGAAGGCCTGCATCTTGGGCGGGTCCTTGTCGATCGTCGACTGCACCGTGAAATGCCCCGTCACCGGCACCTTGCCGCCGATATATTTGTTCCAGATCGCCTCGTCGGTGCCATCGAACAAGAGCGTGCCCCAGCCCTGCTCCATCGATTCGTTCAACAACGACAGCGAGCTCACGAGCACATCGACCTGCTTGGTTTTCAGCGAGCCCAGCATGGTATCGACATTGCCGGTCCCGATCCAGGTCACCTTCTCGGCAAGCCCCATGGTTTCCATATAATAAGACGACCAGACGTGGTTGGTGCCTCCGAGCGACGACACCGACACGATCGGCTTGCGCCCGTCCGGCCTTTTCCATTCCGTCAGCTTCTCAAGCGTCGTGATTCCCTGATCCCAGAGATCCTTGCGGATGATGAACATCACCGAACTGCTGCGCGTGTCGGTCGGCATCAAAATCCGCCCGGCGCGTCCGTGATTGCTGAGCTGCATCGGATGGGTCACATCGCCAATGCCGACATCGCCTTGGGACGAAGCGATGATTTCGCGCGTCTTGACGCCGCTGCCGCCCTGGACGAGCTTGCAGTCGAGACCCGCTTCCTTGAAATACCCGACGCGATCGGCGACGAATTGCGACTGGTAGATCGGCACGGCGACCGGATAGATCGCGCGGCCGGCTTTGGCTTCGGCTCGCGCAGGACCCGCCGCGATCGCGGCTCCACTGCCGGCGATGATGGTGAGCGCCGAACGCCTCGTGATGTACGTTGCCATCACGCCTTCTCCCTTTCCCTGCCGGCGACCTTTTCGAGCGCGTTCAGCACCGCATCACCCATTTGCTGGGTCGAAAGTTTTGGTGCGCCCGGCTCGGCAATATCGGCGGTTCTTGCCCCGTTCGCCAGAGCGTTATCGACGGCCGTCTCGAGCAGGTCCGCATCGTCGGGCCGATCGAGCGTCATGCGCAGCATCATGGCGACGCTGAGAATCGAGCCGAGCGGATTTGCGATCCCCTTGCCCGCGATGTCGGGCGCGCTGCCGTGTACCGGCTCATAAAGCGCCTTGCGGCGGCCATAGCGGTCAACCGGCCCCAGCGACGCCGACGGCAGCATGCCGAGCGATCCCGACGCCATTGCCGCACAATCGGAGAGAATGTCGCCAAAGATGTTGCCGGTCACCATCACATCGAACTGCGACGGTTCCCGGACGATCTGCATCGCGGCGTTGTCGACATAGAGATGCGTCAGCTCGACGTCGGAAAATTCGGCCGCGTGAAGTGCGGTGACTTCCTCGCGCCACAACACGCTGGTTTCGAGCACATTGGCCTTGTCCACTGAACAGACCTTCCCTCTTCGGGTTGCGCGCCAGCTCGAAGGCCGCGCGCGCCACGCGGCGAACTTGGCTGGTGGTGTATTGCTCGGTGTTGAAACCGCGGCGCTGCCCGTCGGGCAAGGTTTCGATGCCGCGCGGCTCGCCGAAATAGATGCCACTGGTGAGTTCGCGGATGATGACGAAATCCACGTCCTTGAGCACGCGCGCCTTGAGCGGCGCCGACTCGGACAACGCGGGATTGGCGCGAATCGGCCGCAGATTGGCGTAGAGATCATACTTGCTGCGCAGCGTCAGCAAGCCGCCCGCCTTGCGCGCCTCGGCCGGCACCTCCTTTGTTTCCGGGCCGCCGGTCGCGCCCCAAAGGATGGCATCGGCCTCATCCATCGCCCCCGCGGTATCCTCAGGAAGGACCTTGCCGGTCGCCAGATATGGAATGAGCCCGTATTGCGCTTCGCGCAAAATCACCGGGGCGCCGCGCCTGGCGGCAAACCAGTCGAGAATCCGACGTGACTGCGCCGTCACTTCCGGGCCGATACCCTCGCCACCGACCACGGCGACTTTGATCATGTTGCTTGAAGCGCTCATGCTTGTTTCCCGGCGAAGTGGATCCACGGCCGCTCCGTGCGGTCGGCCGCCTGAAAGGCGCGGATTTCGTTGTCGCGCTGCAACGTCAATGCGATTTCGTCGAGGCCTTTGAGCAGTCCGGCGCGACGACGCGGATCGATCTCGAACCGGTGTTGCTTGCCCGACGGTGATGCAATCGTCTGCGCTTCCAGGTCGACAGCGACGCGCCCGGCGCCCTGGCTGTGCTCGACCTCGGCGGCGAGACCATCGACGATGTCCTTGTCGACCATGATGGGAAGGATCCCATTCTGAAAGCAGTTAGCGAAGAAAATATCGCCGAAGCTCGAACCGATGATGGCGCGGATGCCCGCCTCCTGCAGCGACCACACCGCCCCTTCCCGTGACGAGCCGCACCCGAAATTCGGACCGGTGATGAGGATTTCAGCCTGCCGGTAGGGCTCGCGATTCAGAATGAATTCGGGATTTTCCGAACCATCCGGCAGATAGCGCAGCGAGCCGAACGCCCATTTGCCGAGAGTTCCGCGAATGGAGTTGCCGACAAGGCGCTCGATGCGAATGATGACGTCAGTATCGATGTTGCCGCGCATGATTGGCGCTGCAATCGCGCTCAGCCTGGTGAAGGGTTTTGGCATCTATCGCTCCATGGTCCGCACGTCGGCGATGGCGCCCGAGATCGCCGCCGCGGCAGCCATGGCCGGGCTCGCCAGATGGGTGCGGGCGCGCGGCCCCTGGCGGCCGATGAAATTGCGGTTCGATGTCGACACCGAGCGTTGACCTGGCGCCACCGTTTCGCCATTGGCGGCCAGACACATCGAGCATCCGGGCTCGCGCCACTCAAAGCCCGCATCGGTGAACAGCTTGTCGAGTCCTTCGGCAACGGCCTCGCGCTTGACCGTCTCCGAGCCCGGCACCACCCAGGCACGCACGCCGGGCGCGACCTTTCGGCCGCGTGCGATTTCGGCGGCCGCGCGCAGGTCGCTCAACCGGCTATTGGTGCATGACCCGATGAAGACCCAATCAACCGGCGTGCCCATGATCGGCGCACCGGGCTTGAGACCCATATAGTCGAGCGCGGTTTCGACCGCGGCACGGCGCGCGGGATCGGCAATGTCCGCTGGGTTCGGAACATGGCCGTCGACGCCGACGACATGTTCGGGGCTGATACCCCAGGTCACCTGCGGGATGATCTTCCCGACATCGATGACGACTTCCCGATCGAACGCCGCATCAGGATCGCTGGGAAGCTTTCGCCACGCGGCCACCGCTTGGTCCCACATCTCGCCTTGCGGAGCGTAGCGCCTGCCGCGGATATATTCGTAAGTGCTCTCGTCCGGCGCGACCATGCCCATCTTGGCGCCGAGTTCGATCGACAAATTGCAGATCGTAAGCCGGCCTTCGATTGGCATCTCGCGAATGGCACTGCCGGCATATTCGACCGCGTAGCCGGTACCGCCTGCGGCTCCGACATGGCCGATCAGCGCCAGAATGAGGTCCTTCGGCGTGACGCCCGAAGACATCCGGCCCTCGAACCTCACGCGCATGGTTTTGGGGCGGCGCTGAATCAGCGCCTGGGTCGCCAGCACATGCGTCAACTCGCTCGATCCGATCCCGAATGCGAGAGCGCCGAGCCCCCCATGCGTACAGGTGTGGCTGTCGCCGCAGACGATCAGGCAACCCGGCAAGCTAAGCCCGAGCTCCGGCCCGATGACGTGAACGATGCCTTGGCCGGGCTCATCAATGTCGAACATGGCGATTCCGCTGGCGGAGGTTTCGACCCGCAGGCCCTCCAGCAATTCCTGCCCGGTCTTGCTGGTGCCCGCCCGCCCCGGAGCCGAGGAAATCGCGTGATCTGGCGTTGCGAACGTCAACTCCGGATTGTGGACCTGGAGGTGACGGCCCTTGAGGTCGAGCAAGCCGCGCGAGCCGCCGAGATCGTGCAGCAAATGGCGATCGACGTGGAGGAGATCGGTGTCATCGCTGATGCGAGCGATGACATGCTGGTCCCAGATCTTGGCCAGCAGGGTCCGGCCGCGTTTTTCCAAGAGCATTTCCTCCCTTTTTACGTCCGTGGCCATGACTTCCGCCATCGCCCGCCGTTTGGTTCGGCTTCTCACTTGGAGGGCTTCGTACGAGCCCTTAACCTTGGCCCGTATCAAAGCATAACAGCCTGCTCTTCGGCTAGAGCCGGGGAAGATGGCAGCCACGCAGGAGCCTGCGCCCTTCTCGCGCAAGATGCAGGTCAACCGCGCAGGCGGCGGCTATTTCAGCATGCCGGAAAAGGTCTTTGCGAAGGTATGCGCATCGCCCGGCCACCGCGCCGAAACGTAATTTCGATCGCGCACCACGAAGGCCGGTCTTGCGTCCTCGAGCGAGTCGCGCTGCAGGCCGGAGGTCTTTCGGCGGTAATCCGGATCGGTTTTGGAAACGTCCAAAAAATCCTCTGGTCGCGCGAGCGCGCGCGTGACCTCCTGCTGCACCGACATGAAGCCTTCCGGCTGTCCGCTCTGCTCCAAATAGGTCCGATAATAATTCGGATCCCAGAAACGCGTGATGCGGGCGACCGTCCACGCGCTGCGCTCCAGCGCCCAGGTCAAGGCGGTCGTCTTGTAGCCGTAGAGCACAGAATGGCCGGTGCGTTTCGAAATGCTGCGAGCGGCCAGCAGAACGCCGTGGCAGATCGCCGCCACTGGCCTGCCGGCCTCGAAAAAGCTCGCGACATGACGTTGCAAAATCTCGCTCTCGAGATAGTCGCGCATGCCGCGCGCGCGATGTCCACCGGGCAACAGCAGCCCGTCGAATGAGGACGCATCCACGGCATCCCAGCGCAGCGGCGCGCGATAATTCGGGTCGGCGATCATTCCCGCATAGGCTTTCCGGGCGTCACGGTTGGCCCGCATCAGAAGCCCGATCAGCGGCAGATTTCGCAACAGCGGCACTGCGCCCCAGGGGTCCAGCCCTTGTCCCGTCAGCATCATGTCGTCGGCAGCCGCAGGCCGCCCATCCGGCGTCGCAAAAATGACGACATGGCCCGCGCTCACCAGCACCTGCCAGCTCACGGCGGCTTCGCTTGGATCGAAGTCCCGCGCCGGAAGGAGAACGAGAACGCGAGCCATGGTGGGCCAATCTCAAACCAGCAATACGGTCGATCCCGTCGTCTTGCGCGCGGCAAGATCGGCATGAGCCTTTGCCGCATCCTTTAGCGGATAGGTCTGGTGGACCTCGATCTTGACGGCGCCGGAAAGCACGACCTCGAACAGCTCTTTCGCCATCGCGACAAGATTTTCGCGCTTGGCCGCATAGGTAAAGAGCGTCGGACGGGTGACGAACAGCGAACCTTTTTGCGCAAGGAGGCCAAGGTTGAGTGGCTCGACGCCGCCTGACGATTGACCAAACAACGCGGCGACGCCGAGCGGAGCAAGGCAATCCAGCGATTTCAGGAACGTGTCCTTGCCGACGGAGTCATAGACCACCGGCACTTTCTTGCCTTGCGTGATTTCCTCGACGCGTTTGACGAAATCCTCGCGCGTGTAGACGATGACGTGCGCGCAACCATGGGCCCTGGCGAGCGCGGCCTTTTCGTCATTGCCGACGGTGCCGATGACGGTGGCGCCGAGATGCTTTGCCCATTGCGAAAGGATCAGGCCGACGCCGCCTGCCGCGGCATGGAGCAGGATCGTGTCGCCGGATTTGACGCGATAGGTCTGGCGGATGAGGTATTGCACCGTCAGGCCCTTGAGCATCATCGCGGCCGCGGTCTTGTCATCGATGCCGTCCGGCAGCTTCAAAAGACGATCGGCGGGAATCAGTCGCTCGTCGGAATAGGCGCCGAGCGGTGCAGCGCCATAGGCAATGCGATCGCCCGGCTTCAGATCGGTGACCCCGGGCCCGACTTCCTCGACCACGCCGGCGCCCTCGCCGCCCAGACCGCTTGGCAACGGCAGCGGGTAAACTCCCGAACGGTTATAGATGTCGACGAAGTTGAGCCCCACGGCGGTATGGCGGATGCGCGCCTCGCCGGGGCCCGGTTTGCCTAGCTTGACTTCCTCCCAGACAAGAACCTCGGGCCCGCCGGTTTTGTGAAAGCGGATAGCGTGCGACATAGAACAACTCCTCAACTTGGGATGACAAACGGGAAACCTGCCGGCCGGGCGATCGGCGCGGCCTCACATTACTCTATGCACCGAACCAGGCGCGAAAAATACCCTCAAGGCCAAAACGCCTACGAAATTGAAGCCAGTCGGCTGTTGGGTGGTACCGCCGGGAAAATTCCCATGGCCCTGACTCGCTCTCGCAACTCAACCGATGAACCGTCCAGCGCGAGCCCGAAAACAAAAAAAGCCCGGCGGCCAAAAGGCCACCGGGCGGGTATTCCAGTCCAGAAAAACTTTAACGTGTCAACGTGCCCAACGAGGGCGTCGCTCGTCAGCTGACTTCAACCGTAGCAACCATGCCGAAAACTCCGGCGGCTGCCAGGGCGGCGATGCGCGCATCGTCATAACCGAGCCTCTCGCGCAAAACTTCCCTGGTATGCTGGCCCAGCAAGGGCGCCGCGACCGGATCGATCACCGGTGTCAGACCAAGACTGAGCGGCGATTCAATATTGGGGACCGTGCCTGCGGTCGGGTGCGGGATCTGACTAAGGCGATGGCGCTCACGCGCCTCCGGCGAATTAAAGGCTTCCTCCACCGTGCGGAGATAACCGACGGGGATATTGGCGGCCTTCATCTTCGTCACCCAAGTCTCGCGAAGATCCTGCACGAAAATCCCGGTGAGGATGGCGCGCAATTTGTCCTTGTTGGCGGTTCGCGAACGGCGGTCGCCGAACTCGCCGCTGGCGAGATCAGGCCGGCCGAGCACCTCGATGACGAGGCGGCGATACAGCCGATCGTTGGCGCAAGCGATATAGAACGGCGCATCGGACGCGTTGTACACGCCGACGGAAGGAGAGCCGTTCGGCGAGTTGCCCTGACGACTCGGATTCACGCCGCTCATCAAATAGGCCATGCCGTAGAACTGCGTCATCGCAAGCGCGATATCGAACAGCGCCACCTCGACATGCTGGCCGCGGCCGAGCCGGTCGCGCGCGAGAAGAGCCAGCAGAATGGCGTTGCAGGCTGACATGCCCGTCAGCATGTCGACCGCGGGAGGCCCGGTCCGCACCGGCGGCCCATCGGGAAAACCGTTGAGCGACATGAAACCGCTTTCGGCTTGCGTGATCGGATCAAACCCCGGACGGGAGGCGAACGGCCCCTGGCGGCCATAGGCCGAGATCGAGCAATAGACAAGCCGCGGATTGGCTGGTGCGACGGAGACGTAGTCGAGCCCGTACTTCTTCATCACGCCAGAAGAGAAATTCTCCACCACCACATCGGCCCGCGCGATCAATTCGCGCGCGACCTCGCACGCCTCCGGCTTGGTGAGGTCGAGCGCGATGCCCCGCTTGTTGCGATTCAAACTGACAAAGGCGGCACTTTCGCCGGCAAGATCGGCGTGCTCGTAGTGCCGCGTATCGTCGCCGCCTTGCGGATTCTCGATCTTGATGACCTCGGCGCCGAAATCGGCCAACGTCTGCGTGCAGGCGGGACCGGCGACAACGCGCGTGAAATCGATGACCAGCAGACCGTCGAGCGCCGTCGGAGCGCCCTTCTGTCTTGGCGCCCGGTCCGGTAGTTTCGGTCTGGCAGTCATGATCGGCTCGTCCCTTCCCTCTTTCGATTGCCGGCCTTCGATGGTGGACCGTTGCCACGGCCGAGACCATGCCAGCCGGCAGCGAACCATATACAGCCCTTTTTCCGTTCTTCGCAAAACAGTAGAGCGGCCGGGAGCGAGGGGTTACAGCCTTTTTGAATGGGTGCTATGAAGGGATCGGACGGGCGTGATGACCTTGCGCCAATAAAGCGTGTCAGGAAACGCCCACGGATACTGCGGCTGATACAGCCGATAACCAGCCCGGATGAAATTATTGGCGGAAGGAATGTTCCGCGTGGTATCCGAAACCATGCAGGTCCAGCCATTACGCCGCGCCCGCGATTCCATCGCACGCATCAAGCGTAGCTGAAGCCGATGTCCGCAATGCTGCTTCGACACGCCGACACGGCAGATATACCCCGAGTTGCGGGCGTGCGTCGATGGCACGACCCCGGCAAAGGCCACGGGTGTCGTTTCATGACACGCCAGCCACCAATATCCCCAATCAAAATCGGGAATTGGCGTACCATCAAAGAATGTCAGCCGATGCAGGTCTGCCAACGTGTCCGCGATTTCGTCGTCCTGCGTATCAACCTCGCGAATCCGATAGACTGGCGTTCCGGCTCTCAATCGATAGCAGCCAACCATTCCACACCCGTGCCGGTCAACAGACCTGTTGAGCCAAAATGAAATGAGAATTCGAGATGCAGTTTCGGAAGACGCCAGGGCCGCCTGCGAGGTGATGCGGCGGTCGATCACGGAGCTATGCGCCGCGGATCACCACAATGATCCGTCGATCCTGAACCGCTGGCTCGCCAACAAGACGCCAGAAATATTCTGTTCGTGGATCAGGCCGGACAACTCGCTTCTGGTGGCGGTCGAAGAAGACAACCGCATTCTCGCTGTCGGTTGCGTTAACAACACGGGAGAGATCACATTGAACTATGTTTCGCCGGAGGCAAGGTTTTGCGGCGTCAGCAAAGGGTTGCTCTCAGCACTTGAAACTCGCGCAAAGGAGCAAGGGTACGCGACGCTTACGCTTAAGAGTACCGAGACGGCGCGGCGCTTCTATCTTGCCAGAGGTTACGTTCCGGATGGTCCCGCCGACGGCAAATTCGGCACGAGTTCGGGCTACCCGATGCTCAAACGTCCGATTTGCTGAGGTTCGTGCCGGAAGGGCCCTATTTGAGGCATTGCTTCGCCTTCTCGATCTCCTTGTCGGAGACGCATTTTGCCCGAGCCCAGGACTCGACAGCCGCCTCGCCATATTGCGCGACGGCTTTCTTCACGATCCAGCAAGGAACGGCCTGCGCGGGAGACGAGAGCAGCAACGCCGTAACCAGCAGAGCCAGGCGGATCATTTTCCGAGCATCACCTTGATGCCGAGCCACACCGCCCCGACAAACCCCGCGACGATGATCGTGATCACTGCCTTGAAAGTATAGCTTTGCGCCTGCTCCACGCTCTTTCGCCAACGACGCAGATGCTGAAAATCGGCACGCAGCGGCATCAATCCTTCGATTGTGTCGGCGACATCGGTCGACACCGCGCGGGAGCGGCCGTCCTGCGCCGGCATGTCCTTGACCATGTAGCCGAGATAATAGTCCATCGCGTCGGCCCGTTCTTCCGCAAGCCGCGCCGCGGAAATTGCCGCAAGCGCGTCGGCCTTCTCGGCGGAGAGGATGGCCTTCAGGTCAGAGGGTGACATTCTTGGCATGGGTGAGAGCTCTGTCTGAAAGGGTGAATACATTTCCTGTGACTCCGGGGCGATGCCACCGGTCCGCGCAAAGCGCGGCCCGATCACGGGCTCCGCACGAGCCTCAAGGCGGTGCGACTGCACGTCGGGGAATCTCGAGATTGCAGGTCCGGTCAAGAAAAAGCCCGCGACCGGTTTCCCGGCGCGGGCGTTCATTTCTCGATGTTGAACTTATGCCCGTGATTTGCCCGACATGTCCAGCGCCATTTCGGATTTCGACGAGATACCCGGACGGATAGGTGATGGTATCTCCATCGCTGGAATACTTGCCGATCGCGCGAATGATTCCAAGAATTCCGTCGCTGCCAGCGGATGCTTCGAGCACGTTGCTCGCCATCTTTTCGCACTTCCAGCCTTCAATCCTGCATTTGAAAAGAACTCCCGCGCCAAATTCATCGCGCGACGGAGTCAAATACAAATACATCGCTTGCGAATCGGCGAACCACCCATCGGGGAACGAAGACCCTGCCGGCAGCGCGCCAGATCCAATCCTTTGACCCCGCGCGTTGAAAATTTGCACGACTTCGGCTTTCGCCTTTCCCGTCTCCGATATGCCGAAGAACTCAGAGGAATCGCGGCTCCATTTAACGCGACGTATTTCCGAGTCCTTGGGGCCGCCCAAAGCAGTTGTAGGTGTATGCGGGACATTTTGTGCGGGCCCTGGAGCCAGGCTTGCTCAACCTGTGGATGATGCGTTATTGGTCTCAAAACATCGATCGCGCACAAGTGGCGAGCGAACCTCCATTCGGGAGAACACGTTGGTAAGAAAACGCTGGAGCCGCTACAGCCTCTTACTTTGGACCCTAGCCTCCACTTGCCTGATCGCGTCGGCATCGACGCATGCACAGGATACTGCCAAGCCGGTCATCGAGAAGTGGCGCCCGAAAAATGGAGTTTACGCCGTCACAGGCAAAGGCTTCACCGAACGGTGCGACAACCTTGGCGACTTCTCTGTCGAACTCGGTGAGAAGACGATCACGGGCGATGAATGGAGTTGCGATGTAAAAAAATCGCCGACAGTGGATCCGGTGCCATCCGACTCGACCTGAATTGTAGCGACGTGAACCTTGAAGCTGGGGTTCCAAAACCTGGTCCCGACTCCGGAGAAATCCGGTTTGTGGAGACCATGACGTTCCGAAAGGTCGACGAAAAGTCTCTATTCATACGCAAGTCTCAAAATGAAAAATCCAACTTTCCTGAGACGCGGGTCGCCTATTGCCCTCCGAAGGTGCAGCGGGGCTATCTCGAATCCAAAGCAGCCGAAGCCAAGCGAAAGGCAGCAACGCCGAACACCGATCCGGAAAGAGCAAGGTGGTAACGTTCGACACTCCGCCCGGAAAATAGTTATCGCGAGCAATACCGGGAAAACGCCATCGCGGCCATCCAGCCGGGAAAGCGGCCTGGAACATTTGCATCGTCGGAAGGAACGAGCGGCGCTGCCGACGCACCATTGTCGATCGCGGTTGCTTGCGAAAGGCTCGCGTCGAGCCGCCTCCAATATTCGAGATAGGCATCGTTGAGGGAGAGCGGTCCTGTGGCAGTGCTGGCGAGGCCGCGATCGGCGCGGGCGTATCAAGCGGCGATCCCTGCGATGGGCTGTAGGTTCTCCGGCTCAGGATTCGCACCGGCGCGTCGTTGTCGATCTGTGTTTTTTCCTCAGCACTTGTCACGACGCCGGCTACTGGCGCGCGCAACACCGGATTCGTCAGATTAATTCCTGTTTGTCCGACGGGATAGTTGAAATCGACCCCACGATGAGGAATCGATGAAGGCGGGCTCCTCCCCTGTTCCACTCCGGCTCCATAAGCACCCGGACCAGTGATACGAGGCGGCACGCCAACCAACCGGGGGCAACACGCGCCGCATAATGTCTTCCCATGTCATGTCCATCTCCGTTGCTCATTGTGATACTCGGACGCACATCACTGCGGCGTGCGCAGATTTAAGTGATGGATCCGGGACGGCCGAAGCGCTCTAGCTTCTCGTTGCTAATCCCGATAATCACGTATTGCGCTCGCCAGAGATCTCTGCTGAGAGCGATAAGGACTGTTACGAACAGGTGCATACCGGGGAGAGCGTCGTTGAATCTGAATACCTATCGCGGCTTCTTGCGATCAACCTTTGCCTTTGCGTGCGTTTTGGCATGGTCACGGCGGTGATGGCGCAAGATGTCATGAAGCAGGCAAATGAAAAATGGCGCCCCAAAGAAGGCACCTATGCCAGCCCCGGCAAAGGCTTTGTTGAAACATGCGCGGAATTCGGCGATCTCGCCATCGCACTCCGTGAAAAAGAGATTAGCGGCCACGAGTGGGGCTGCAAAGTCACCGCTCCGGACGCTATTAAAGTCGACATGGTCTGCGACGATCTCAATCTTGCGGAGTTTATCAAGGCGCCCGAGGATAAGAAATTCAAGGAAGTCATGCTGCTGAAGAAGATAGACGAGAAGTCCATGTCAGTGCGAAAGACAATCAACGGAAAATTCAAGGACCCGGAATGGCGGGCCGTCTATTGCCCCAAAGACGCTCAACGCAGTCATGCTGAGGCAACCGCGAGAAGCCACGCAGAAGCGGCGCAAAGGGCCACCGAGGAAAGACAAGAGAAATGGCATCCGCGCGACGGCGTATATGCGAACCCAAGTGCGGATTTCAATGACCGCTGCCTGAAGTCAGGTGACGCGGTCATTGGACTAGCCCAAAATTCAGTGTCGAGCGGCGCGACCAGTTGCTACGTTTCCCACGTTGCGGACGAGCCGCCCGACGCAGTCAAGCTGAGCGTGATCTGTAACCAGTCGGGCACTCAAGGCCTGGTCATGAGAAAGGTGGGTGGCACGACAACTTTCGAACCGACGGGCACAGAAACCATCGTCCTTAAAAAGGTCGATGACAAGACAGTCTCTATTCAGAAAACGCAAAACGGACAGTTCGCGGAACCCAGCCAGCAACTTTCCTATTGCGGTGACGAAGCGCAACGCAGTTACACCAAGTCAAAGAACCGAAAGTGATCGAGCGCGAACGATCCACGCGCGGCTCGACTGCAAGGGTGACGGGAACTGTAGGCCATCATTGAGATCTTGCAGCGCTTCTTTTTTATCTTCGGCTCGAACCCGCGCGATCCGCAACTTGATCAAAGCTTCCTTGCCGACATATTTCCGAGTTACAGTATCGTAGCCTCCGAACACTCGCCGCACTTTCAAGCCGAATGCGGCTCCCTTTGTCTATCTGATTGGTGCCGCCTCAGGCGTAGGTGCGCGCGAGCTCGTAATCATCGGTCAGAGCATCGATCGGAATCTTCCATTCCGCGTTGATCTTGCGGATCATGTCCAGGGTAAGCTTGCGTCGCCGGTGCAAGATTTCGGACGCGCGCGACGTCGACCCGAGTATCCTTGCGAGTTCTGCCTGGGTCCTGCCCATCGATTCAATGGCGAACTCCAGCACCTCGACCGGATCGACATCGGGCATGGGGAAATGGACGTCTTCGAACTTCTCGATAAGAACCGAGAGGACGTCGAAGCGGTCAGCCGCCTCCGACCCGGGAACGGGAACCTTCTTGAAGTAAGGCTCGATCTCCTTCAGAGCCCACTCATAGTCCGCGAGCGTGTGCAGGGGTTTGATGTCATTCATCACACAGTCTCCGGATCAATCTGATCGTACTCGAGGTGCGTCCCCACAAATTTCACCAGAACGCGGTAGTAGGGTTGATAGGCGACGTACACAACCAGGCGATACTTGTTCCCACCGATATCGAAGATGACTCTGTTGTCGCCAACAAAGTCCACAAGGGTTCCGAAGGCTTCCTTGATGTCGGCAGGCTCCCGCCAACTTGCTTTCGAAACCACCTTGTACCACTTGCCGAGCGGCCGTTTCGCCCTGGGATGCTTCTCCCAGAACTCGCGTAACACCCGCTTCGACATAACCTGCATCCTTATGCACCGTTCCCATTTCGGGAGCAAGCACTTTTCCCAAATTGGGAAGAAAGGTAAAAACTAAACTAGCGCTGTCGCACCGTCCTGTTTGGTAAATAAGACATTGATATCAAAAGAGAATATTGGAAAGCCAGCCCGCAACCTCGGCCGCCATCGCTCTCGTTTCCCATCCCAAAACGCCAAGAAACGGAACAATTGTTGTCGTGAAATCTTAACCCGGTCAAGTAGCGCCTTGGATTTGAGCCACCTCAGAGCGTGTATCGTCACCAGCGTTGCGGCCTTAAGACCTATGTCTGCTTTGCTTAAGACAAGCGAGCGCTCCCGGTCCGCCCGGCAACGAGCCTTCGGTTGATTTCCTGAGAGATATACTATATATTTTATTTCCAAGGAAATCGCATGCCCGTTCAAGCCAAACCCACTCACCGGTCCGCAAACGAGGGAGCGGTCCTTACCAAGGCCACGATCCGCGCCGCGGACAAGCTTGAGGTTTCGCAAAAAACCCTCGCCTCGATCATCGGCGTGTCGGAGGCGGTCGTCTCGCGGATGCGCAATGGGTCGTTTGCACTGGAGCGAGGCAGCGGCAAACCGTTCGAACTCGCCGCGCTCTTTATCCGTCTCTATCGGTCGCTGGATGCCATCGTCGGCGGCGACGAGAGCGTCGCGAAAGCCTGGCTGAAGAATGAAAACACCGTCTTGCGGAACCGTCCGATCGATCTGATCCAGAAGGTGCAAGGTTTGATCGATGTCATCCAATATCTGGACGCAAGGCGCGCTGCGATCTAGCGCCACGAAACTGAGTGGAAAATGCTGGCGCGTCGTCGAGGCGCAGCATCAGGTCTCCACGACGAAGATCACCGATACGCTCGCCGAACAGGCGATCATCGAAAATCTTCTCGAGGAAACCAAGCCGCCCATCCCCGAAGAATGCGCGCACCTCAATTTCCTGCTGCTGACGCCGTTCCGCTACAGCGCCCGAAATCCGTTCGGCTCGCGCTTCCGCAAACCCAACGCCGAAAACGGCGTTTTCTATGCGGCGCAACATCCCTTCACCGCGATGGCGGAAACCACTTTTCATCGAACGCTGTTCTATGCGGAGTCGCCCGCGACCCCGTGGCCGACCAATCCCGGCGAATACACCGCCTTTTCATGTGCCTTCAGGTCGGCCCGCGTCACCGACATTACGCGCAAGCCGTATCTAGAGAACAAGGGCCTCTATCATCTATCGAATTATTCCGCTTCTCAGGCATTCGCCGACGCCGCGCGCGAGTTCGGCTTTGAAATCATCAAATACAGATCGGTGCGGGACCCGGAAGGACGGCCCAATCTGGCGCTCCTGACCTGCGCGGTTTTCACAAAGCCCGAGCCGCTCGAGCGCATGTCGTGGAAACTTCATCTCGACGCACAAGGCGCGCGCGCGCTGTGCAAATCTCCGCGGCTCTCGATCCAATACGATCGCAAAGCCTTTGCGACAGACAGGCGGCTGAAGAATATGAGGTGGGAGCGATAGCTCGGATTGCTGGCCCTCGATCGTCCGGCGCTAGCGCCCTTCCGTCGCCTCAGGCGAAACCTCGTGCGCATGAAGCCAAAGCCTAAACGAAGATTGGCAGGAAGGCCAAAAAAGAAGCGCGCTAAAAAGAACCCCGCCGAAGCGGGGTTTGATTCTACGTGGCGGCCGCGACGGGCGCCGCCTCTATCGCGTCCAGCTCATCGCCGATCTTTGACCTCGCGATTTCGACAGCGAACCGGTCCTGCAGGTTGAGCCAGAATTCCGGCGTCGTTCCGAATGCCTTGGCCAGACGCAAGGCAGTGTCGGCCGTAATGCCGACCTGCTCCTTGACGATGCGCTCGATACGCGTCCGGGGGATGTGGCAGCGGTCGGCGAGTGCGTAGGCGGAGATACCCATGGGCACCAGGAATTCCTCGCGAAGAACCTCGCCGGGGTGAAGGGGTGCTAACTTGGTCATCTCTATCTCCTAACCTGCTCCTGGATGGTAGTCGACGAACTCTACGTCGTATGCGTCGCCGTCCTGCCACCTGAAACAGATTCGGTATTTCGTGTTGACCCAAATGGCGTGTTGACCTTCTCGATCGTCTTCGAGCGGGTGCAGTCTGTTATTTGGTGGCACCTTGAGATCACGAAGTTCATGAGCCGCGTGGACCATACCGAGTTTGCGACGGGTGACTTTTTGCAATTCCGCAGGGAAACCCTTGGGGCATTCTCCCTCGAAAACTGCGCCGGTGATGTCGTTCGCAAAACTCTTGATCGCCATCGCCAGTGTCCACAACGTATCATCGACTGATACGTTCCACAAGAGTGAACGTATCACAAAATGATACCAATTAACTATTTGTTAATACAACGCTTTCCAAAATATCCGAATCCCGCCGCGGCCTGCTTATTACGGCCGCTCGCTTCGATACTCCTGTAATGCCGTCCGTTCTCGGCCTGAAACGCCAAGGCCAGAGCGATTGTTGTAACGGAACACAAACCCGGTCAAGTAGCGTTGCAGGTTCTACCATCCTGGAACGTGTAGGCCCCACGCCGCAGCCATCACACCCACCCCTGCTCCCGATACCTGATCGGACGGTTGAATCCCCCCGCCCGGGCCGGCGCCTCCCAGCAGATCGCCATCAGCCCGAGCGCGTCGGCGGCGTCGCTTGACCAGTCGTGTTCCGGCCCGAGGCCGACGTTGCGGAGGTCGTCCTTCTTCTCGTGATAGAAGCCGAGCGCGTCGCGGCCGGCTTCGGTGCTGGCCTCGTTGAACCAGAGCTGAGGGCCAAGCCGGCGCAGCGCCTCGATCCGCATCATCGCAGCACCCTTGCCCTGATTCTTCACCGGCGGCTCGACGGTGAAGCCGGCATCGCGCCAATGGTCGGCGTAGGTCTTGCCGGTGACGTTGTTCGCGTTCGCGCCGTCATGCGGCAGATAATTGATCGCCCTTTCATAGCCTTTTTCGCGCATCCAGTTGACGTGGAAGGCGAGCACCTGTCCGACGGATTCGTAGTAGTCGAGAACGCGCACCTCCTGCGCCACCCATTGCACCACCCAAATCGTGTAGGCGTCGGCGACGCCGCCCGAGCCGCCGATGTCGTGAAACGCGCGCAGCGGCAGAAGCGGATCGGCGGCGACCTTGCCGATGCGGCCTTGTGATCGCGCCTCGCTCAGCATCTGCGCGAAATACGCGCCCTCGAACGCTCTCACGTAATCGCCTTCCCAGATGTGCGCGTAGCGATCCGGGTACAATGCAAGATCGGTCTTGCGTTCGTCCTCGAGCACGGCCGGAAACCAGGGATTGTCGCGCCAGTTGGCGTTGACGAGGTTGGCGCCGTCGGGCTTCTTGGCGCGGAAGAAATCGTCGATCGCATCGACCTTGCGCCGGGGATTCCACGAGGCCCACAACTCCGAGCCTTCGGCGCGAATGGTCGGACGCAACAACGCGAGGCTGCGCGCGCTCAGCGATTGCGCCTCGTCGACCCAGGCGATGCGAAAACCTTCCAGCGACTTGATGGAGTCGGCCGTGTGATCCTGCATGCCGCGGAAGATGATGATTCCGTCGCCGGGCGTGGCGATCTTGTCGCTGAAGACCTTGAATCCATGGCCGAGGCCAAGGCCCGCGATCTTGCTTTCGATCAGCCGCTTGGATGATTGCGCGAGCGTGCGTTGCGCCTCGCGAATGCACACCGCAAGCGTGCCGCGCTCGGCCTGGCAGGTCTCGACCAGAAGCTCGCCGAAGAAATGCGATTTTCCCGAGCCGCGTCCGCCGAACGCGCACTTGTAACGCGAAGGCGCGAGCAGCGGCTCAAAGATCTTCGCGGTCGGAATTTTCAGGACTGACAATGACACGCTCGATGCGGTGGATCAATTCCAGTGCTCCCTCCTCGCCGCTCTCGATCGCCTGCGTCGCCTTGCCCCAGCCGCGGTCGAGAATGGCGTTGGCCGCCGCAATGCGCGCGGGCGCCGCCGCCTTGGTGTTGCGCATGACGCCGACCAGCACGTTGAGCGCGGTGCGGGTGTGGCTACGCGCCAGCGAGCGAATTTCGGTGATGGACTTGGGCATTGTGAATCTGTGTCTGGAACAACATCATGGATCTCGCCCGGCTAGGCGGGCTCGCCCTCATCCCGCCGTGCCTCGCAAGAAAAGACATATTCGCAAGGCGCGGTGTCGGCGTGGTCCATGGTGAGATCGTCGCCCCGAGTGGCCGACCGGATTGCTGTGGGAAAGTCCAAAAGCCTGCTTCTGCGGCTCGGGCGCGGGACGAATTGAATAATTTCGGCGCTCATGAAAATCCCTCCCACAATGCGATCGCGATCAGGCCGGCCAAGGCGAGCGAGATCAGATAGGCGGTCATGCCGCGGCTCCCTCTTCCGGTTACATCGTCTTCGCAACCGACATGAACAAAATACGCGGCAGACCGCTGTCGTAGCGGGTCATTTCGGGCGCGAACCCTGTCTCTCTTACCGAGAGGCCGCGTGCCGGCGCGTTCGCGCGCGCCGGCGAAACTTGGATGGGGTTCGGGCGGCGGCGCGCGCGAAAGGCGCCATGCGGCAAGCGCGTCGTTAAGAGAATACTGCGCCCCGCGGCCGCCGCCCGATTGGAAAGCTGAAAATGAAAAAGCCCGCAGCCGTTCTCCGGCGCGGGCTCAGTCCTCAGTTCCAGCGATGATGAAACTATGCCAGTGATTTGCCCGACGGGGCAAGCGCTTCTCGTCGTCGTCGATCAATACAAGCGTCTCGACTCTGTGAAAAACTTTGCGGAGTTAGAAGAAGGCCCGCGGTCCGTCTTCCGGCCTATTCAAGCCCCTGAACCGGCGGCGGCTTGCTGCTGGCCACAGGCACGGGAGATGCTTTGATAACGGGCGGCGGCGAGGCGGGAATATTGCTCGTGGTCCGCACCTCAGGCGCCGCGCTCGTTTGCGAGGTTCGCTGCACCCGCGGAGACGACGATCGCCGCATGCCCCATGAGCGCGCAATCGAGGGCCCGGCGGTGAAGCCGACGATGGCGCCTGCGACGGCGCCGATCGGTCCGAGCACGACCGCGCCGGAGACCGCACCGAGCGCCGCATCGCCCGCGCGCTCCTGTGCCTTCGCATCGAACGTAATGAAAGCGCCCACGATCAGCGCCGCGACCAGAAATTTCTTCATGGCGTATTCCCTGCCCGATATTGGCGCCCAAGGGACCGGGAAAATGCGGCGGCAGAAAGGTTTCCTCGCCAAGCCACGAAAAAGCCCGCATCCGAAAGTTCCGGCGCGGGCGTTTTTTCGATTTTTCGACGGTTCCAATGTGGCGGTGATTTGCCCGACGTGTCAATTTTTTGGCAAAGATCACGCAAGTGGCCCGCCAAAGCCATGGACGTCGCAGGCTAGGTCCAAGCGCTTACTTCACGCGCCGACCGTGAAAGAAACCCTTGCTCGTGGTGTTCTGCCGGATATTGGCGGAGTCACCCTGTTCATTGGTGTTCTGGGTGTGAGTTTTCTTCGCCGACGTATCGCGGACGGCATCGGCGTTCGCGGGTTTCGGCCCCTTGTTGCTTTGATTGCCCTTGGGGATAGGTGGCATGTGACCGGTCATTTTCGGCCTCCTTGCTGATCGATGCATCGCGCACGATGACAGGTTTGCAAGCGCGGATCATCGATCAACCAATACAGCTTTGTCTTGCGCAGACCTTGCGCTCGATCAATCGGCGAAAGGCAATTTTGGCAGCGGCCTCTGCGGTCCCGGCCAGCCCGACGATGCAGGCGGATCGGTCCGCTTGCGGCCCTCCCACGGCAAGACCATCGGAGAATCGCACCAGGGGCGTTTCTAGATCGCGATCTGCCGTCCGATCTCAACCACCTGATCGTTGGGCAGGCTGAAGAAGTCGCTGACATGGACCGCGTTTCGCTCCATCACGGCGAAGAACCGCTCCTGCCACGCTGGCAGGCCCAGGCCGTCCTCGCGGCCGACCACGGTCTCGTGACCGACATAATAAGTGAGGTCGTTGAGGTCAGCCGTGCAGCCGAGCGATTTGCTCGCAGCCAGAAGCTCGGGAATGTGCGGCCGTTCCATGAATCCGAAATGCGCCTCCGCGCGCCAGAAATTCGGCGCGACCTCCTCGATGGTGAGGCGTTTGCCCGACGACACCCACGGCACCGACTGGATTTCCACACGCAGCACGAACACATGCTCGTGCAAGGCGCGGTTATGCTTCACATGCCAGACCATCACCGGCGGCGTGTCGCGTTCGGTCCGGGTCAGGAACACGGCCGTTCCGGGAACCCGCGGCACATTCGCAGCCTTGAGCCTCGCCATGAATTCGTCCACCGGGATCAGCGCTTCATGCATCCGCGACGAAATTGCCGCCGCGCCGTGGTGCCAGATCCACATCACGCCATAGACCGAGACGGCGAGGATCAAGGGGACATATCCGCCCTCGGCGATCTTGGTGAGGTTGGCGAGGAAAAAGGCGCTGTCGACGATCAGAAAGCAAGCCGCGACTGTGCCCGCGGCCTGGATGCTCCATCCCCAGATCTCGCGCATCGCAATGAACAGCAGCGCCGACGTCATCAGCATGGTCAGTGAAACGGCGATACCGTAGGCCGCCGCCAGATTATCCGACTTGCCGAACGCGATGGTCAGGCCGACGGTCACGATCATCAGGAGCCAGTTGACGACGCCGACGTAAATCTGGCCGTAGCCTTCCGAGGAGGTCTGCTTGATCATCAATCGCGGCAGCCAGCCGAGCTGGATCGCCTGCCGCGTCATCGAGAACGCGCCGGTGATGATCGACTGGCTGGCGATGATGGTGGCGACGGTTGCGAGCACGATCAACGGGATCAGCAGAGGTTGCGGGCATAACCGATAGAAAATGTTGCCATCGGTCGGCGCGCCTTCGAGCACGAGCGCCGCCTGCCCGGCGTAATTCAGGATCAGGCTTGGAAACACGATCGCAAACCAGGCCAGTTTGATCGGGGCGCTGCCGAAATGTCCCATGTCGGCATAGAGCGCCTCGGCGCCGGTGACGCACAGAAACACCGCACCCAGCACCAGAAAGCCGGTCAACCCGTGCGAGAACAGGTAAGATAGGCCATAGAGCGGATTGAGCGCGGCGAACACGGCGGGGTGTTGGAGGATGCCCGAAACTCCCATCACCGCCATGGCGGCGAACCAGATCAGCATCACCGGGCCGAAGAAATGTCCGATCGCGGCCGTCCCCTTCGACTGGATCGCAAACAGCGCGACCAGGATGGCGACCGCGGCCGGCACCACATAGGGCTGCAGCGCAGGCGTGGCCATGTTCAACCCCTCCAGCGCCGACAGCACCGAAATCGCGGGCGTGATCGCGCCGTCGCCGTAGATGAGCGCCGCACCGAACAATCCGACCGCCACGATGGTCGGCCGGTTGTGCTTCTTCACGCCGAGCAAGGCCATCAGCGCCAGGATGCCGCCCTCGCCGTCATTGTCGACACGCATGGCAAACGAGACATATTTGACCGTGGTGACGACAAAGAGCGTCCACAACACAAGCGAGAGCGCGCCAAGGATGGTGGCGGGATCGGAGGGGACATCGGCGGTGCCGAGCACGGTCTTGAACGTATAAAGCGGGCTCGTTCCGATATCGCCGAACACGATCCCGAGTGCGAACAAAGCGAGTGCGGGCAGTTTGCCCTGCGGGGGCTGCCGCGCGTCGCCGGAAGCCAGCGTTGGTTCTTCGCTCACGTGATGTGCCGTCCAATGAGGGGTCGCGCGATGCACCTGTCGGCCACAAAACAGCCGATCCGATTTCTTACAAACTATCGCGCCGGATTGCGACAACCAAACGAACGCAGGTCTGCAAGACCGTAGCCAATCGACATCCGCAAACCCGATGCGTATCGCAGGCGGCCCGACTACGCCTCGGCCAGGCGTTCGGGCGCCTCTCCGTCTGCGGTGGCGATAAGGGGTTTCGGTACCAAAAGCAGTGTCGGGAGGATCAACCCGTAGACAAAGGTGATCGCGACGACGCAAACGGCGAAGCCGCCGTAGCGATCGTAGAGGGTGGTCCCGAGAAGGTCGCCGAATCGCGACACCACGAAATAGAGACTGCTCGACATCATCAACATGGTCCCCTGCAATCCCCTGGGACAGGAGCGGATGATCAGATCCATATAGGCGCCGGTGGCAAGCCCGCCCATCAGGCCAATCGGCACCGCGGCGATCAGCGCGCCGGTCACCGAATGAATGAACAGCAGCGGCACCATTTGCGGCACGGCGATGACCGTTCCCCACCACAATAGTGTTTTCAGTGGAAAGTGCCGGCAGAGAAATCCGTACGCGATGAAGGTGGGAACGAACGAGGCGGCAAAAATCGCGTTCCACTGCCCCCACTGCGCGTCGGTGGCGTGCAGCGTGTTCTGAAGGTGGTATTGCAGCGGTGTGGCCGAGCCCGGCGCAAAATTCCACAGGAACCAGATCAGGAGCGCCGGATAGATGCGCCAGTGGATGAACAGGCGCTTGATGTCATCGACGGGAGCAACCTCGGGGCCGCGTTCGGCATGGACATGCGCGAACACGTCCCTTGGCTTCCACAGCGCAAACATGCTTACCGCGATCATGATCGCCGCGCCCACCAGAAACAGGATACGCGCTGCCGTATCGGCATTTTGGTCTTCGAGCCGGCTCGAGAGCCAGCCGCCGATCAGGAGCGAGGCGACGGCCGGGATCGACGCGAACACATTCCACGCCGCGCTGATCTGTCCGGTCATTGCGTGTTGCTGACCGATCGTCGACGTCAGCCCGTTTTGCGCGCTGGCCACAAAGAGGAACGAGATCGTGAGCATGATGACCGCGGCAAGCAGCATCGAATAGGTCATCGGCGCGAGCGCGAAACCGAGATAGAACAGCGCGCAGACGCCGCCGAACAGCAGCATGAGCCCGCGGTCCCGCATGCCAAGCGGATTCCACAAGTCGCGGATGAATCCGAAGACAAAGGACAGATAGAGCGGGATTGCTGCGACGAGGCGAAAATGCGCGACCTCGTGCGCTTGAAGGTGCAGCCGGTTCTTGAGGAAGAAACTGATGGGAATGTCGATCAGGCCACCCGACGGGCCGCCGAACGCCAACAGAACGATCAGGATGCCGAGATAGAGGAAGATGCGCCGGCGCGCATATGGCGGCAGGTTCTCGGGATTGGACTCAATCGCGGCAGCGTTGGCGGCGGAACGGTCCATCGTCATCGCGCGCGATATGCCTTTCTCCGGAAATGGCGGCGCGGTATCGTATCGGCTCGGAGGGCGCTTTGATAGGGCCGGTCCGGCGACCGCGGCAGCCCTATTCCCTATCCGTTGGCAACGTGCCGGAGCAGAGCGGCATTGGCGTCGAAGTCTGCCTCCCCATGCGTGTGGTGGCGGAAGGTGTCGATCGCGGCCGGACGTCCGAACAGATAACCCTGCACCTCGTCGCACTTCTCATCCTGCAGGAAGCGCAGTTCGGCGCTGTTTTCCACGCCTTCGGCGATCACCGGCAGATCGAGGCCGCGGCCGAGACCCAGCACCGCCCGCACGATGGTCGCCGCCTGCGGATTGGAATTGACCGACCTGATGAAGGAGCTGTCGATCTTGATCCGGTCGAACGGAAACGCGCGCAAATTGGACAGCGACGAATAGCCGGTGCCGAAATCGTCCATCGCAATGTCGACACCGAGCGCCTTGATTTGCCGCAGCATCATCAGCGTCCGGTTGAAATCGCGAATCAGCGCCGTCTCGGTGATCTCGATCTCCAGTCGACGCGCCGGCAGACCGGTTTCGAGCAGGATCTGGTGCAATTCCTGAACAAAGCTGGCATTGTGAAGCTGCACCGGCGAAACATTGACGGCGATCCTGAGCTGCTGCGGCCACGACGCGGCCTCGCGGCACGCGGCCCTCAACACCCACTCCCCGATCGGCAGGATGGCCCCCACTTCCTCGGCGATCGGAATGAACATGGCTGGTGAAATCTCGCCGCGGGTCGGGTGCTTCCACCGCACCAATGCCTCGAAGCCGACCACGTTTCCGCTTCTGACGTCATGTTGCGGCTGATACGCTAGCCGCAGTTCGTCACGCGCAATCGCAAGACGCAGATCGTGTTCGAGCATTCTTCGGTCGCGGACCTCGGCGCCCATCTTGGCTTCGAAGAAGCGATAGGCGTTGCGGCCTTCGGACTTCGCCCGGTAAAGCGCCACGTCGGCGTGGCTGAGAAGCGAGTGGCGGTCCATCGCATCGTCCGGACAGAGCGCAATTCCGATGCTGGTCGCGACCGGTACTTCGGGCGCATCCTCGGAAGAGCGAAGTGCCTCGAGAATGGCCTCGGCAAGCCTGCCGGCCGCCGCGGGTCCGGCAATATCGGGCATCACGATGGCGAACTCGTCGCCTCCGAGGCGGGCCAACATGTGCCGATCGCCAAGCACGGCGGTGATGCGCGAGGCAACCGTCTGCAGCGCCTTGTCGCCGGCGGCATGTCCGAACAGGTCGTTGACTTCCTTGAACTTGTCGAGATCGAGGCAGAGCACCGCGAGACTCTTGCCCGCCGTGAGCGCGGCGATCTCCTGATCGACCCGCGCGTCGAAATGGCGGCGATTGGGAAGCGAAGTGAGCGCGTCATGATGCGCCAGGAAATAGATGTGCTCCTCGGCATCCTTGCGCGCCTTCAGATCGCGAACCGCGATGACGTGGTGCGATCGTTCGGCAAAGACAATCGGACGCAGGATCAACTCGACCGGCGTCAAGGAACCGTCGGCATGGCGCAAATCGGTTTCCACCGACTGGTTTGGCCGCGACAATAATTTGCCGCGGGCGATCGCGTCGGGAAAGTGACTTTCGAGCCGTCCGCCAACAAGGCTCGTGGCCGATACACCGGCGAGGTCAGAGAAGCTTCGGTTCGCCGAGACAATCGTCTCGCCGTCGCAAACCAGAAGCCCCTCGACGGAAGCATCGGCCAGCTCGCGCATCCGGTCGGCTTCAAGTTGCGAACGACGATGATCGCGGATATCGAGCACCACTCCCGCCGCGGCCAACGCAAGAATGGCAAGGCTCGCGATCGCCACTCCCGCCGCCAGCCATCCGGCCGGCAATGCCGATTGCGAAACTTCGATGGTCGGGTCGGGGATGATCGATACCGCGCCCATCGCGGTGAAGTGATGGCTGCAAATCGCAAGCGTCAAGAGCAATGCGCCGCCGATCTTCCACCGCTCCTGGCTGCCGTGCAGTCCGACGGGAAGCGCGACCGCACCGATCACGGCGCCGAGCAGGATCGAGGCTGCGACAAGAACAGGATCCCAGACCACCACGCCCGCGACTTCAAATGCCGCCATTCCGGTGTAGTGCATCGCGGCAATGCCGCCGGCGACGATGGCTCCGCCGATCCAGGGGCCATGTTCCCATTTTGGAACCAGCGACACCGCGAGCCCCGCGCCGGTGAGCGCAATGGCCGCGATCAATGAAAGGATGGTTAAGACGATGTTATAGCCGCTCGGAATCCCCGGGGTAAACGCGAGCATGGCGACGAAGTGCGTCGCCCAGATTCCGAATCCGGTGGATATGGCCGAAACGGCAAGCCAGACGCGTCGCATGTGGCCCGTGGATTTGCGGGCATAGCAAAGCAGTTTGATTGCCGTGAAAGACGCCAGCACGCACACAAAAGCGGCAAGACCGACAAGCCTCAGGTCATGTTCGGTGGCGATACAATTATAGATCTTCAACATCGGGCGAATTCCACAGCGGCGGAACGCAAATGTCCGCGGAAAACGCTACCTGAGACTGTGTGAAAGTCGCGTAAACTTCACGTCGCGGGGGGGCGCATAGCGTCCATGCGCCGGTGGAAATGCGGCCAGAAAAATGACGGGAACTTGCGTTCCCGCCATCGATCAAGCCCAACTATTGGTTGTGATCAGCGCACGAGCTTGTAGGCACGCTCGTCGTAAAGCGCGCCGCTCATCGGCTGCAGTTCCTCGCGGAAGGTCCGCGCGGTCCTTGACGAAATCCAGTCGTTCTTGGCCGCAAGCGAGTCCCAGCTTTCGATCACCGTGAAATGATTCTTCCGGCTGAGCTGGACCACATCGTCGAAGCGTTGATTGCCCTTGGCCGTCCTGCCCTCCTCGACAAAGGCCTTCACCTTGGCGGTGCCAGGCTCGACCTGCGTCGGAACGACGTCGACGTGGGTCAGGATCACGACCGGATCACCGGAAGCAGGCTTCGACGGGCCGACCGACAGGGCCGAGTGAAGGCGCTCGTCATAGGCAGCACTTTGCATCGGATTCAACGCAGCTCGAAATTTGGTGACAGGCTCGGTCGCGGCAAATGCCTGCTTTGCCGCCTGCGACTGCCACTGTTCGATCAGGGCGAAGTGCCCGGGATCCGAGATGCGGGCAAGCGCGTCGATCTGGACGGCGCCGGACGCCTTTCTTGCCGCGTCGGCGTAGCCGAGAAGCAATTTCCGCGCGTCAGCAGCCGAGCTCGGCGCGACTTCCATATAGGTCACGATATAGACGGGCTGGGCAGCAGCATCCTGCGCGATGGCCGCGTGGCCAAGGGACAATACGCCGGCCATCACCAAACCAGCCGCCAGAAAAAAACGATGCATCGGGGATTTCCTCCAGAAAACGACGGATGGATCCTCATTCGAGGTCTCCTATTTGTTGCCCCCGCAGTCCGTCATGCATGCGGGGTTTTGACGTCGGAGTGCGGGTCACCGGCAAGACATTGTTCCGGTTCGGCCATCTTGACCGCACCAGGCGTGCCGGCGTCAAGCCTCGCGGCGGCCCGCAGGCGGGATAAAATGCAGGGAAAATTGCGCGCCGCCCAAAACCCTGTTCTCGACTTCAATGGTCGCGCCGTGCAATTCGGCGATGCGTTGCACGATGGAGAGCCCAAGCCCGGTGCTCCCCTGCTGATTGCGGTCGCGCCGCCAGAAGCGCTGGAAAATCAGCTCGCGCTCCTCGCTCGAGATTCCCGGGCCTTGATCCAGCACCGTCACCGTGCCGTTCTCCTCGACCACGAACTCGACCACCGTGTTCGCCGGAGCATGTCTGATTGCATTCTCGGCGAGATTGCGGATTGCCCGTTTGATCATCTCGGAATTGCCCTTGACCCATACCGGCGCGGTGGCGCCGAGCAGAGCGATTTCCCTGCCCTGCTCGAGCGCGAGCGGCGCGATGAACTCGGCGACCTCGGCGCAGGCGCCCTGCAAATCCGCCACTTCCGAAGGATCGATCGCAAACGCCTCGAGTTCGGCGATGTCGAGCAGTTGACTCACCACCCGGCTCATCGCCTCGATGTCCAGATGCAGCGCCTTGGCGACGCCGGGATCATCGAGCGTCTCCACCCGGGCGCGCAAGATGCTCAGTGGCGTGCGCAGCTCATGGGCCGCATCCGCGGTGAATTCGCGCTGGACGCGAAATCCCTCGTCCAGGCGGTCGAGCGCCTTGTTGATCGCCGAGACCAGCGGGCGGACTTCGCTTGGAATTTCGTCGACCGGCAAGCGAATATCGGTGCGGGCGGGCCCGATCTGCTGGGCGATTTCCGAAGCCTGCCGCAACGGCAGCAGCGCGCGGCGGAAGATTGCGATATCGATGGCCAAAAGCAACAGCAGGATCGGCAGCGTGATCCAGCCGACATGCTTGTAAAAATCCTCGACGATATCGTCGATCAGGACATCGCTGTTGGCGAGGTCTTCGGCCGCCTGCACCCACACCGTTTTGCCGCCGACGGTACGGCGCAGGCTCGCGCCCGAGATCGCGGCGCCCTCTTTGCGGGTCTGCAGAAACTGGACCGCCGCAGCCCGCGGATCCGCGGGAAATACCGAGGCCTTGTCCTTGAGCGAGGAGAACAGGGTTTTTCCCTGATCATCGACTACGGCGTAGGAGTATCGCCCATAGGGCTGCGAGTAGAGACCTTGAAGATTCGGCGGAAGGTCCAGCGAAAGGCTGCCATCGGCCCGCGGCACAAGGTGCTGGGATAGCGCGACGGCCTGCTCTTGCATCGCCTCGTTGTGGATGTTGTTGGTCGCCACGTTCAACAGCCAGGACAGCGCGACCGACATCAGGATCGACGTGATGACGACTGCGATCACGTGCAGGATCACGATGCGTGAAATGATCGATTTAAACCGGATCACGCTTTTCCTCGGCGATGAGGTATCCGACGCCGCGAATGGTATGGATCTGCACCTTGGCGCCCTTGTCGGAAAGCTGCTTGCGCAGCCGGTGCACGTAAACTTCGACGGCATTGGAGGCGACGTCTCCGGAAAGCCCGAAGATGTGGTCCTCGACCTGCTTCTTCGAGACCACGCGTCCCTTGCTGCGCATCAGGAGTTCGAGCACCGCCGTCTCGCGGGATGACAGCACCTGCGGCTGGTCGTCGACCGTCGCCTGACGGTTGCGCAAATCGAAGCCGAGATTGGCGATTTGAAGCGAGCTTCCGAGCTGCTGACCCGGCCGGCGCAGCAGCGCCTCGAGGCGCGCGACCAGCTCTTCCAGTGCGAACGGCTTGACCATGTAATCGTCGGCGCCGCTGCGCAGGCCGCTGACGCGGTCCTGCAGTCCGCCGCGCGCGGTGAGCACCAGCACGGGCGTCGGATCCTTGCGATGCCGCAATTCTCGCAGGATCGACAGCCCGTCGCCGTCGGGCAGCCCGAGGTCGAGGATCACCGCCGCGTAGGTCGTGGTCATCAGCGCGGCACGGGTTTCCGCGGCGGTGGCCAGCAGGTCGATCTCGTAGCCGGCTGTCCGCAGGCCCTTGGCGAGCAACTCGGACAGTTGCGCATTGTCTTCGACAACCAGCAAGCGCATCGGTGGTCCAACCCGCGACAGTTCGGATTTCTCCCGACCAGCTTTGAGGCCTTTTCATGCGTTCGACAAGTTCTCGCAAGCTTTAGAGGTTAACGAGATGACCCGTTGTAAGGCTGCTGTAAGCCGCGCCCTGCTCGAGGCGGCGCGGCTTTGTCAAACTCCATGCATACGCATAAATTTGGCGCCGCCCGACGGACGCATTCCCATCAGCACGCACACCTTGCGCATCTTTTCGGCTGGTTGCGAGCTGGTAACGCGCGGCCAAAGCAACGAAGGCGCGGCAATCGCCCGACCGAGAGCACCAATAAATTCCCGCCGCCTCATCGTTGCTTCCGCCCCAGGACAAACCGTCCCGTCCCCTGACTATCGCACCGGTTGTCTCGGAAAGCCATCCGCCGCGGCTTGTCCGCTCGGCGGAATTCGGCGCCACGGCAGTTAGTTGGCGAGATATTTCCGCAAGACTTCCGTCAACCGGTCGGGATTGGTCTGCGGCGGCATGAAGCCGAGATATTTCCCGTCGCGGCCCATCAAATAGATGATGCCGGTGTGGTCGATCGCATATTCACCTTCGCGCTCGCCCGGAACTTTGGCGTAAAACGCCTTGTAGGCATTGGCGATCTTTCTGATTTCCTCCGGCGAGCCGGTCAGGCCGATCAGGCTGCGATGGAAGGCCGCGACGTAGTCGGCAAGCACCTTGGTGTCCCGCTCCGGATCGAGCGTAATGAAAACCGGCTGGATGCCTTGCGCTTGCGGGCCAAGCGCATCGAGCGCCTGCGTGATCGCCATCAAATCGGCCGGGCACACGTCGGGACAAAACGTGTATCCGAAATACACGATCATCAGTCGGCCGCGGAATTCGCTGTCGCTGCGCCTGCGCCCGGCCTGATCGGTCAGCGTGAACGGCCCGCCGACCGTTCCGCGGCCATACATCAAATCGTCCATCATCTGCGCGGCGGACGGCTGTTCTTCCGCCACCGCAACGACGCAGCAGAACAGGGACGCGATCACAACACACGCACGCGTCCACGAGCCCGGCATGAACTTGTCAGATGCCGAAGGTGATGCGGGTGCCGGTCGTGGTCGTCAGCACCTTGCCCGGCATTTGCCGCTGCGCTTCCTGGGCGAAATTGAGCCCGCTGCAATGCATCGGTATCAACACGTCGGGATTGAGCTTGCCGATCTCGGCGACGACCTGGGTCAGGTAATCGGCCGGCGCCGGGCCGAGATGGAAGCCGCCCATGATGGCGTGCACCTTCGAAACACCGGAAACTTCCATCGCCTGGCGCACCGAATTGACGATGCCGACATGGCCGCATGACGAGATCACGATGAGGCCCTTGTCCTTCAGGTTGAAGCAGGTGGCGTGCTCATGAATATGCTCGTCGGGCACGATCTTGCCGTCCATTTCGGCCGGCAGATAGTGGCTCCAGTTGCACCCGGCGCCGTCCTTGAGCTTGAACTCAACCATCGAGTTCGGCAGCACCTTTTCGATGCTGTTGCGCTTGATCTTGCCGGTGGTGAACGCCGCATCGCCGATCACGACCGGCGATTCGCACAGCACGACCTTGACGTCCCGCTTGGCGAGATCGCGACGGTCGAGCATGCCGTAGTCGGCCAAATCGCCGCCCTGGCCAATCCGGTTGTAGCGCTGGCAGAAATTGTCTTCGCCGCCGGCATACATCGTCAGCTCCGTCGGCAAGACCTTGCGATGCTTGTCGAGAAATCCCATCAGGCCGCCCCAATGGTCGAAATGACCATGGCTCATGATCAGCGTGTCGATCTTCGATGGATCGACCTTCAGAAGCTCCATGTTGCCGTTGATGACTTCCGGCGTCCAACCGTAATCGAGCAGGAACGTTCGTTTCGCCTCGCCCCGCTGCGGCTCCAGCAGCAACGACAATCCCCATTCGCTGTGCAGCGGCCGCAGCGAGTTCGAAGAACGGCCGGGCTCGGTCTTCACGCCGCCTGCTTCCTGCGGCTTGAAGAAGAGGTCGCTGGCGCTGTCGACGAGGACGCGGACGCTGAGCTTGTCGATGGTCGGCACCTCGATCGGGCCCGCCTTCGCAAGCTCGATGCAGGAGAACCCGCCGGCCGCCGCAGCGGCGAAACCGGCCGACATCTTCAGGGCGTCGCGTCGATTGAAATTCGGCATGGTGCTGTTTTCCCGGCTTTGGCTGGCCTTATAGGCCCGACGTGCTCGAACGAAATACAGGACCGATTCACCGGCGTGTCAATGACCGAAATGGTCGCGCTAACTGGCTACTCAGGCATAGTCGAAAAGCGCCATGAAACCGAAATCCATGTGAAGCTGCTGATGGCAGTGAAACAGGGTCCGGCCGGGATTATCGGCCACGAAGTCGACTTCCGCCTCCTGATATCCGCCGAGCATGACGACATCCTTCATGATGCCCGAGGTCGCCTTCCCTGCGATGCGCGTGAGCTCGAAGCTGTGGCGATGCAGGTGAATGGGGTGAACGTCGTCGCTGGCGTTTCGCATTCGCAAGCGGTAGCGCCGGCCCCGCCGCAGCCGAAACATCGGCTCCATCTTCTCCATGGAAAAAGCCACACCGTTGATGGTCCAGACGTTGAAACCATCCATCGCCGCATTGTTCTTGGCAAAAACCATCTCGAGGGTTTCGTCGGGGTTGGCGGTCGCATCCTGCTTGCCGAAGATCGTGTAGTCCCAGCGATAGGGCATCGGTTTGGCCCATTTCGGCTTGCCGGTCCGCCCGGCATATTCGATCACGATGCCCATGCCCTTGCTGCGATCGTCGTCGGCGAGATCCCCCATGACCCACACGCCCGGCGTTTTCATCTCGACGATCGCCGAGACGCGCTCGGCGGTGCCGAGCCAGAGCACCGGCACTTCCACGGGCTTCGGCACCGGGTTGCCGTCGAGCGCCACGACCTCGAAGCGATGGCCCGGCAAAGCGAGGCTGCGGATTTCCGTGGCGCTGCCGTTGACGATGTGGAACAGCACGCGCTCGCCTTGCTTGACGCGGATCGGCTCGCCATGGCCGAGCATGCGGCCGTTGATCGAGAACAGGCCGTAGCCGACCTCGTAACCGTGCGGCTTGCCGCTCGCCATCGATGCGCGCATCGCGCCTTCGCCCAAATCCTCGAGCGACTTGACGCGCGCGGAGTTCGCCAGGAAGTCCGACGCCATGTCGCCGCCGCGACTGAGCGTGGGCTGAAATTCCTTGAGCATCAGGAACACTTCGCGGTCGTAGCGGCCCGCCTCGCGTTTCGGCTCGACGTAAACCGTGCCGACCTGCCCGCTATATTGCCCGCCCGTGAGGTCGGCGCCGGGCACAAGATGGGTGTGATAGAACCGCAAGCCCGGTGGGCCCGGCGTGAAGCTGATCCGGCGCGTGCCGTGGGCATGAATGTAGGGCGTCCCCTCTTCCGCCGCGCCGTCGACATCCACCGGCACGGTCTGCCCGTGCCAATGCAACTGTTCCGGCGTGTCGGTGTCGTTGTGAATATCGACAACCACCGGCCGGCCCTCCTTCAGGCGCAGCAGCGGGCCGGGAAACTCCCCGTTGTAGAGCTTGGTCGATACGATGTGGTCGGAGGCGAGCTCGACCAGCCCATTGGCGATGCGAATGGTGTGGTCGGCCTTGCCTTGCGGCGGCGCAGCAGCATTGGCGGGGGGCGTGGACGGCATCTGGGCCGTGGCCGTGCGCGCGGCCGCCCCGGCGAGAGCGCCCGTCGCGCCAAGGTGCAGAAACATGCGTCGGTCGATCGTCATGCCCATTGCTCCAAATCTGATGCGGTCACAAAACCTGCGGCTATGCTATTCATGGCCCAGGCCCGTGGCGGATTCGTGCCGCGACGACATCCCCGCAGCCTTGAGACCGGAGGCATCGGTGAGCGATTCTGCTTCGCCTGACGTAACAACGACACGCAAGGAGCGCGGTTCAATTTCCGAAGGAATTCCCCGTAAAGGAACGGTCGGTGAGGTTTTTGCGGCGTTCCTCAAACTGGGCCTGACCTCCTTCGGCGGTCCGATCGCGCATATCGGATATTACCGGGACGAACTGGTCGTACGCCGCAAATGGCTCGACGAGACGACCTTTGCGGATCTTGTCGCGCTCTGTCAGTTTTTGCCGGGACCGGCTTCCAGCCAGGTCGGCTTTTCCCTCGGCATTCTCCGCGCCGACGGGCTCCTGGGCGGCCTTGCGGCCTGGTTCGCCTTCACCATGCCGTCAGCCATTGTCATGTTCGCCTTCGCGCTGGGCGCGGCCGCCTTCGACGGACCGGTTGCGGCAGGCTTTCTGCACGGCCTCAAGCTCGTTGCGGTCGCGGTCGTCGCCCAGGCGGTCTGGGGCATGACGAAAAGCCTGACGCCGGATCGCCCGCGCGCCGCAATCGCGCTTGGCGCGATTGCGATCGTGGTCTTGTTCGCGGGATCGCTGGCGCAGATTGCCGCGATTGCGCTTGGCGCCTGCGCCGGCCTTTGGCTCTGCCGGGGAGACGCCGCACCGGTTTCCGGCCATCTGAGTTTTCCGGTGACGCGGCGGGCCGGAACCGTGGCGCTCATCCTGTTCGCGGCCCTTCTGCTGCTATCGCCGGTCGTGACCACAGCGACCGGATCGCATGCGCTCGCAATGTTCGACGCGTTCTACCGCTCCGGCGCGCTGGTATTTGGCGGCGGCCATGTCGTACTGCCGCTGTTGCAGGCGCAGGTCGTCACGCCCGGTTGGGTCGGCAACGAGTTTTTCTCTCTGGCTACGGACTGGCGCAGGCGGTGCCGGGGCCGCTCTTCACATTCGCCGCCTATCTCGGCGCCGTGATGAACGCGCCGCCAAACGGACTTGCGGGTGCGGCCATCGCACTTGTCGCGCTGCTTCTTCCGGGCATGCTGCTCGTCTACGGCATGTTGCCGTTCTGGGATGCGATGCGCACGCGCCCGTCCGCCCAGGCGGCGATGCGCGGCACCAACGCCGCCGTGGTCGGCATTCTCGGCGCGGCACTGTACAACCCGGTGTGGACCAGCGCGGTCTCGACCCCGCGCGATTTTGCCCTCGCACTTGCCGGATTTTTGCTTCTCGCCCTCTGGAAGATACCGCCCTGGATCGTCGTGGTGCTGTTGGCCTGCGCCGGTACCTTGTCGCAACTTTTCTGAAAGGACGTCGCGATGACCTTGAATGATACGATGCGCAGCAGCGAATCCGGCTGGACCATCCTGGTGCGTCTGCTGGTCGGACTCATTGTGTTTCTGCCCGAGGGCATCCAGAAACTGACCAATGCGGACGCGCTCGGCGCCGGGCGTTTCGCCAAGATCGGCATTCCCTTTCCCGAGATCATGGGTCCGTTCGTGGGCGTGGTCGAGATCGTCTGCGGGCTATTGATCATCATCGGGCTGTTCACGCGACTGGCCGCCGTGCCGCTCATTATCATCATGATCGTTGCGCTGGTTTCGACCAAGCTTCCGATTCTCGTGGGCCACGATGTCGGGATGTTCCACCTCTCACCCGACATGAAACGCACCGGTTTCTGGAGCACGATGCATGAATCGCGCGCGGACCTGACCATGCTGTTCGGTTGCGTCTATCTCCTGATCGTCGGCGCCGGAAATTGGTCGTTCGACGCGCGATTGGCCCGATAGCCGCGCGGCAGGTCCTCAATCGGCGATTTGCCTGGCAAGCCCTTACTCTCTAAAGCTTGGGCAGCATCCCTCACCGTTTTATTCTTGCGACCGAGAAAACGACCGAGATCGAAAAGCCGATGAACGTGTACAATACCAGCCACAGGCGCTTCTTCCTCGCTTTGTTTCTGACGGTGCTCGTCGCGCTTGCGTTAAGCGCGCTGCCGCGTCAAGCGCGGAGCGAGGCAAGCTATCCCAACAAGGCCGTTCGCATCGTCGTGCCATTCGCGGCCGGCGGCGTCGCCGACACCACCGCGCGCATCATCGCGGAAAAACTCGGCGACAAGCTCGGCCAGCGCTTCTACATCGAGAACCAGCCCGGCGCCGGCGGGATCGTCGCGGCGCGGACGGTGATGTCGTCTTCGCCCGACGGCTATACGCTGGTGATGCTGACCAACGGAACCGCGGTCAGCGTGTCGCTGTTCGAAAAACTGCCGTTCGATCCGCTCAAGGATTTCGTGCCGATTTCGAGCCTCGGATTTTTCGATTTCATCTTCGCCACCTCCGCGTCGTCCGATTTCAAGACGCTTGCCGATTTCATTGCCGCGGCGAAAGCAAAACCCGGCGCGCTCAATGTCGGCACCATCAATATCGGCAGCACGCAGAATCTGTCGGCCGAGCTGTTCAAGACCGCAGCCAATATCGATTTCACCATCATCCCCTATCGCGGCACGCCCGAGGTCGAGGTATCGCTGCTTCAGGGCAATATCGCGCTGATGATCGACAGCTACTCGGCGATGAAGGGCAATATCGCCGACGGCAAGTTCCGCGCGCTGGCTTCCTCCGGCGCGGCGCGCTCGGAAAGCACGCCCGATATTGCGACCGTCCAGGAAGGCGGCGTCGCCAATTACGACGTGGTCTCCTGGAACGCGCTGTTTGCACCTGCCCGCGTACCGCCGGAGGTCGTCAAGACGCTCAATGGTGCCTTGCGGGACATTCTTGGCGACGCCGAAACCAAAAAGCGGCTGCTCGCGCTTGGCATCGAGGCCAAGGCCGGTGCACCGGAGGACATCGCGACGCGGCTCAAATCCGACATCGACAAGTGGCGTCAGGTGATCGAGAAGGCTAAAATACCGAAACAGTGACGCGAAATTTTAGCGATCGCGCATCTTCGAAACGCGTTTCAGATTCCTGAAAAATGAAAGACCGTCTGCAATGACCGCGCCGTCAACGAGCCCCAAGCAATGGAACATCGGCCTTGTCGGTTACGGCGAAGTCGGCCGCATCCTCGCCGAGGACCTGCGCAAGCAGGACGTGAAGGTTGCCGCCTACGACATCAAGCTTCGCAGCGATCAGGCCGGCGGTCCGTTGCGCGAGCACGCCAAGAACCATGGCGTCGCGCTGACGACGTCGCATGCGGATTTGGCGGCGGAGGCCGACTTCATCGTGTCCGCCGTTACCGCAAGCCAGGCTGTGCCGGTGGCGGAGGCTTGCGCGGGCGTGGTGAAACAAGGCGCCTGGTTCCTCGACTTCAATTCGGCCTCCCCCGGCGCCAAGCAGCGCGCCGCAAAATTGATCGACGGCCACGGCGGCCGCTACGTCGAGGGCGCCGTCATGACCTCGGTTCCACCTCATCGCATCAAGGTGCCGTTGCTGCTCGGCGGTGGCGGCGCGAGCGAACTCGCGCCACTTCTCGTGGAGCTGGGATTTGCCGCCAAGGTCGCGAGCGAGAAGCTCGGCGTCGCCTCCGCGGTCAAGATGTGCCGCAGTGTGATGATCAAGGGCCTTGAAGCCATGGTCATCGAGAGCTTCACCACCGCACGCGCCTATGGCGTCGAAGACGCGGTGCTGGCATCGCTGAAGGAAACCTTTCCGGGCATCGATTGGGAGAAGCAAGGCGCTTACTTCTTCCAGCGCGTGATCGAACATGGCAGACGTCGCAGCGAAGAGGTCCGCGAGGTTGCGGAAACCGTCCGCGAGATCGGCCTCGAACCGTGGTCTTCGCAAGGCACGGCCGAACGCCAGGCATGGGTCGCCGACCTCACGGATGCGGGCTTGTTCGGCGAGCGGGGCACCACGACCTTTGCGCGGAGCGCGGACTGGCGCACGGAAGCCGACCGCATTCTTGAAAACATTGCGGCGAAGAACGGCAAGTGAGAGACGCGGGCGAGCGCGACCGCGCCATTTCAGGAGGCACGCGGGCGCCGCTTCAAAGGTATTTCACGACCCGCAAGCCCTTGACCTCGTGCTTGTAGCGCGGGGAGCTCGGCGAAATGCTTTCCCATTGAATCACAAGGCCGGAAGCCGCGGCCTCATCGAAAACCTCAAGAACGGGCTTCATGTGTTCGGTCAGCCTTCGCTTCAGATCGTCGGCGATCTCGGCGTCCGATCTGGTCGGAATAAGTTGAACGACGGAATCGGGGTTTTCTGTATCGGTCATCTCTGGGATATCCATTCAAGAAAGTCTGAATGAATATACCGCACGAATTTCATCCCGCACGCAATTGATTGCGTGTCGATATTCGCCACGATCGACCTCGGCCATGTAACTTTTGGCCACATAAAAACGACCATCGCCTGAGGCAGGCAACGTTCCACTCAGCACCTGCCGGCGGCTGCGCCGGTCAAGTCGATCTGACCGAGAAGATTGTCGTTAAGACGGCGCGTCAGTGCACGGTTTCGAAGCAGACTTCGTCTGCCTCTTCGATGAGCGACATGAATGCATAAAGTCTGTGCAGCTCCTCCTCCAGATGCTCGTTGACCAACATCAGCGCCTCAAGCGCCCCACGCATGTTGCCATCGCACGATGCTATGATTTTTTCGATAGCAACTTCAGTCCGCTTGTACGCCATGTGTAGTCCCCTACTAAAACACCCGCGACCCAATATCTTGCAGGGAATGGGGCGAAATTCAGCGTCGGAAGCGGACATTTGGTGGCGCGGTGACTTTTCAACAGGTTGCCAGCTATGCAGCAATGGCAAGGCCGCGGGGGCTCACGACATACTCCTTCAGGACCGAATCCTTGGCGTCAACCTCAACCAAAGATACGTCATAGGTCCACAGATCAGCGAGATGTTGCAAGACGCGCCGGGCGTCGGTCTCGTTGAGCTGGGCGCCCTTCACCACGACGTGGCGCAGCATCAGGCGGCGGTCGCCGGCAAGATCGACATCGACGACCTCGATGTTGGGATCGATATATCCGACATCGTATTGCCGCGCCAGTTCCCGCCGAATTCGCCGGTAGCCGCGCGCATCGTGGATCGCATCGACCTTGATGCCGGCCGTTTCCTCGGGATCGTCGTGCAGATGGAACATCCGCCAGCTTCGCATCAACCGCGGACTGAGGAACTGGCTGATGAAGCTTTCATCGCGATAATTGGCCCAGACCCCGCGCAGCACTCCCATGACGTCGCCCTTCCCCGCGATGTCGGGGAACCACTCGCGATCCTCCTCGTCCGGAGCGGTCACGATGCGCTCGATATCCTGCATCATGGCAAAGCCGAGCGCGTAAGGATTGAAATCCGAGAAGCGCTGATCGTCGAACTCGGGCTGGAACACCACATTGGTGTGGGACTGGAGGAACTCGAGGAAATTGCCATCCGACAAACGGCCCTGCTGGTGCAGCCGGTTCATGATGCGGTAGTGCACGTAAGTGGCCGTACCCTCGTTCATGACCTTGGTCTGGCTTTGCGGATAGAAATACTGCGCGATGTGCCGCACGATCCGCAACAGCTCGCGTTGCCAGGGCCGCAGGCGCGGCGCCACCTTTTCGAGGAAGTAAAGGATATTTTCCTGGGGCAGCCCGAGCAGCTTGCGACGCCGCTCCGAGTTCAAAAGCTCCGCGCTCTTGACGGGTCCGGTCGGAACCGTCCGCCACAGATCGTTGAACACGCTCTGCTCATGGGCGCGGCGTTCCTCGGCGCGCTTTTCCTCGGCGCGAAGATCGATGTTCTTCTTTCCGGGATAACGATCGATCCCGTGCGACATCAGGGCATGCGCCGCGTCCAGCGTCACTTCGACGGCAAGGCGGCCGTGACGTTCCTCGCATTGCGCCACGTAGCTCTTGGCAAAATCGAGATAATCGAGAATCCCTTCCGCATCCGTCCATTGCCGGAACAGATAGTTGTTCTTGAAGAAATGATTGTGGCCGAAGGCTGCATGCGCGATCACCAGCGTCTGCATGGTCGCGGTGTTTTCTTCCATCAGATAGGAGATGCAAGGCGAGGAGTTGATCACGATCTCATAGGCGAGACCCTTCAGCCCCTTGCGATAGAACGCCTCGTGATGTGCGAAATGCTTGCCGAACGACCAGTGCTTGTAGAACAGCGGCATGCCGGCCGAGGAATAGGCGTCCAGCATCTGCTCGGCGGTGATGATTTCGATCTGGTTCGGATAGGTATCAAGGCCGAGTTCGTTTCGCGCGATCTCCTCGCAGGCATCGTGGATGCGCTGCAGCTTCGGGAAATCCCAATCCGCTCCCTCAAACAGGCGTTCGGCTGACGCGGTCATGGCGCGGCTTTCTCCTGGTTCTTCCGACGCTGGAACAAGTCATGAAACACCGGGAAGATCTGGCTGCGCTCGTTGACCTTGCGCATCGACAACGGGGCGCCTTCGGCGCGCAGGCGCTGATACAGCGTCCACAGCGAGGAGTCCGGCATCTCAAAGGTACTGCCGCTGGCCTCGCCGACTTCGAGATAGGCGAAAAACTGGCTCACGGGGAGGATCATGTCCGTGAGCAGGCGCCCGGTGAGCGCGCTGTCGGCAATCGAATTGTCGCCGTCGGAGGCCTGCGCTGCGTAGATGTTCCAGTCGGAGGGACGGAAGCGCGAGCGAACGATGTCGTGCATCGCCTCAAGCGCGCTCGACACCATGGTGCCGCCGGACGCCGGCCCGTGGAAGAAGGTGTCTTCGTCGACCTCCTCGGCGCGGTCGGTATGGCGTATGAAGACGATCTCGACATGCCGGTAACGGCGCGTGAGGAACACGTAGAGCAGCATGTAGAAGCGCTTGGCGAGATCCTTCATGTGTTCGGACATCGAGCCGGACACATCCATCAGGCAGAACATGACGGCCTGCGCCACCGGCTTGGGCACCGTCTCGAACCGGCGGAAGCGAATGTCGATCGGATCGATGAACGGAATGCGCTTGGCCTTGGCTTTCAAGGCCTCGATCTCGGCCGCAAGCTCGGCGCGGCGCGCCTCGTCCTCACAAGCCTCGAACTCGGCCTCACGCTCGGCGATCGTCTCCGGCCGCGGCCGCCGCAGCGCGATACGGCGCGCCATCGCCAACTGCACCGTGCGGCTTACCGAAATATTGGCGGGCGAGCCGGAGGTCGAATAGCCGGCGCGCTGTAGTCCCTCGCTTTCGGCTTCGGCAAGCTTGCGCTTGGCGAGATCGGGCAATTCGAGATCGTCGAGGAACAGATCGACGAACTCGTCGCGGGACAGAACGAAACGGAAGTCGTCCTCGCTGTCGCCTTCCCCGGGTGCCGAAGCCTTGCCGCGACCCTCGCCCGAACGCGGAAGAATGTCGCCCTCGACGAACTTCTTGTTTCCGGGAAGCACCCTGTCACGCGTGCCGCCTTGCGTGCGAAAGCGAGGTTCGTGCATCCCGTCGAGCGGAATACTGACCTCGCCACCCTCCAGGACATCCTTGATGTCGCGGCCCTCGGAGGTTTTCTTGACGGCGCCTTGAACCAGCGCCTTGGCCCGGCGCAGGAAACGTTGGCGGTTTTCCAGGCTCTTGCTGCCTGGATTCAGACGCCGATCGACAATGAACATTGCCACCGTTGCTTCCGCCTCAGCCGGCTTGTTTCACGCGCATGTACCATTCGACGAGCCTGCGGACCTGGCGCTCGGTGTAACCGCGCTCCACCATCCGCGAGACGAACTCGCCGTGCTTCTTTTCGGTGTCGCCGTCCTTCTTCGAGCCGAACGAGATCACCGGAAGCAGGTCCTCGACTTGCGAGAATATACGCTTCTCGATGACTTCGCGGATCTTTTCGTAAGAGGTCCAGGACGGATTCTTGCCGCCGTTCTGTGCCCGCGAGCGCAGCGAGAACTTGACGACCTCGTTGCGGAAGTCCTTCGGGTTGGCGATCCCCGCCGGCTTCTCGATCTTGGTCAGTTCCTGGTTGAGAAGCTCGCGGTTGAGCATCTGACCGGTGTCGGGATCCTTGAAGTCCTGATCCTCGATCCAGGCGTCGGCGTAATCGACATAGCGATCGAACAGGTTCTGGCCGTAATCCGAATAGGATTCCAGATACGCCTTCTGGATCTCGTTGCCGATGAACTCCGCATAGCGCGGCACAAGCTCGGCCTTGATGAACTCGAGGTAACGCTTCTCGATCTCCTCGGAAAGCTGCTCGCGCCGGATCGCCTGCTCGAGCACATACATCAGGTGAACCGGATCGGCGCCAATTTCCGTCGTGTCGTGATTGAAGGTCGACGCCAAAACCTTGAACGCAAAGCGGGTTGAAACGCCGTCCATGCCTTCATCGACACCCGCCGAATCCTTGTACTCCTGGACGCTTCTCGCCTTGGGATCGCTCTCCTTGAGGCTTTCGCCGTCATAGACCCGCATCTTCGCAAAGGTTGTCGAGTTCTCGTGCTTGCGCAGGCGCGACATCACCGAGAAGCGCGCCAGTGTCTCCAGCGTTGCCGGCGCGCATGGAGCGGCCGCGAGCTCGGAGCCCGAAATGAGCTTCTCGTAGATCTTCTGTTCTTCCGTCACCCGCAGGCAGTAAGGAACCTTGATGACGCAGATGCGATCGATGAAGGCTTCGTTGTTCTTGTTGGACTTGAAGCTCTGCCATTCGGCTTCGTTCGAATGGGCGAGAATGACCCCGGTAAAGGGGATCGCGCCGATATTCTCGGTGCCGATATAGTTGCCTTCCTGGGTCGCCGTCAGCAGCGGGTGAAGCATCTTGATCGGCGCCTTGAACATCTCGACGAATTCGAGGATGCCCTGGTTGGCGCGATTGAGACCACCGGAATAGCTGTAGGCATCGGGATCGTTCTGCGCGTAGGTCTCAAGCTTGCGAATGTCGACCTTGCCGACCAGCGAGGAGATGTCCTGGTTGTTTTCGTCACCCGGTTCGGTCTTGGCAATCGCGATCTGCCGCAGGCGCGATGGCTGGATCTTGGCGACGCGGAAGCGGGAAATGTCGCCGCCAAATGCCTCCAGCCGCTTGTAGCACCACGGGCTCATCAGTCCGCTCAGTCTGCGGCGAGGAATGCCGTACTTCTCCTCGATCATCGGGCCGAGCTGCTCCGGATCGAACAGGCTGAGCGGCGACTCAAACACCGGGCTGAGCTCATCGCCGGCCTTGAGCACATAGATCGGGTGCACCTCCATCAGCGATTTCAGCCGTTCGGCGAGCGACGACTTGCCGCCGCCCACCGGACCCAGCAGATAAAGTATCTGCTTGCGCTCCTCGAGCCCCTGGGCTGCGTGCCGGAAGAAACCGACGATGCGCTCGATGGTTTCCTCCATGCCGTGGAATCCGGCAAAGGCCGGATAGACGCGCATGGTCCGGTTCAAAAAAATACGGCCAAGGCGGGGGTCCTTGGCCGTGTCAATCATCTGGGGCTCGCCGATCGCCGCTAGTAGTCGTTCGGCCGCATTCGCATATCGCATCGGATCCCCTCGACACGACTCCAGATATTCCGACATCGACATGTCGGTTTCGCTCCGTGCCTCGAATGACCGGGCGAAAGCATTGAACAGAGAATCGTTATACATTGATCCCGCTCCTCATATGGTTTGCTGCACCGCTGGAACGCGCGTCATTACTTCCACGTCGTTGAAGCGCTGCCTGTACCCCGGCCCGCGAATCAGCAACAGCACATGAAGCCATTGGACACGCGACCGACTTCATGAGGCAATGCAATACTTGTGCTAGACGATCCGACATGGGCAAAAACTCATATGATTTCTGTGATATGTATCCATCCCGCAACATCCGGACTACCACCGGCGTTCGGCGCACCACGAATTAATATTTTGTTAACTTGTGGCTTCTCCGGCTTGCGGAAGCACAAGTTTGGGCGCTGAACGCAGCAATATGGCGGCGTTCGGCGTCACAAATGCGGGAGCGGCGCGGCGGAGTGACGCGGCGATGGAACCAAAGTCCCTTATCGCGCGTTTTTGCGTTCAACTTTTTGGCGGCGAATGCCATGGCGCGTTCGCGGCCGTTCATCCTTCTCTCATTGCCGATGGCAGCGGCGCGGCGCGAGTGCTGATAGATGCCGGGCGCGACAAACATCGGCGGAACTTCGCCCAGCTCTATTCGATCACCTCGTCTATAAGTGCGAGAAATCCGGACGACAGGGTGAGGCCAAGCCCTCTTGCGGTCTTCAGATTTACGACAAGTTCAAACTTGGTCGGCTGCAACACCGGCAATTCAGCCGGATTGGCGCCTTTCAAAATCATGCCGGTGTAAACGCCGACCTGACGATATTGGTCGGTCAGGCTGGCGCCATAGCTCATCAGGCCGCCGGCCAAGACATAATCTCGAAACTGGTACATTGCCGGCACCGCATAGCGCGCTGCCAGGGCCACGATTTGATCGCGTTGACTGATCAAGAATGCGTCGGGCACGACGACGAGCGTTCCGACTTTCTCTTGACCAATCTTGGCAAACGCGATTTCGATTTCAGCGGCCGTTCGAGCACCGAACATGTGGACCTGCTTCCAGACGGATTGTGCGGCATCCTTTGCTTCGCTGACATTGCGCAGCGAACTCGAGTTATCCGGATTCATTAGAAACGCGATCGAGTCGGTCGTCGACGCAAGCTCTCGAAGCAGCCCAACTTGCTTGCTTCCGAGCACGCTGGAGATCAGGGTTATGCCGGTAAGGTTGCCGCCGGGCCGGCCCAGACTCTTGACCAAGCCATTTTCAACGGGATCGTCGCCCGTGACAAAGACGATCGGTATCTTTGTGGTTGCGGCCTTGGCGACCGGGACGGCCGGCGTGTTCGCGGCGATGACACGCACCGATCGGCCAACAAGATCGGCGGCCAATCCGGGGAGACGGTCATATTGTCCGTCGGCCCAGCGATATTCCACGCCGACGTTCTCGCCTTCGGTAAAGCCGGCTTCTTTCAGCCCCTGTCGGAAACCGGCGACGTAGGGCGCGTAGTCGCCCTGAGATGCGCCATTGAGAAATCCGACGACCGGCCGGCGCGCCTGCTGCGCAACCGCGCCGTACGGCCCGATCGCCGCGGCGCCACCGAGAAGCACGATGAATTCCCTACGCTGCACGCGGCTCTCCCATCAGATCAATACACCACAGCGGCAGCGGCGGCGAGCGGCAAAGGCTATGGAGCCTTCGCACCCACGCCTAACTGTGTCCTGTGTCACAGTGCGCCGACTGGCTCTTTTGGTAGCTTTGACGTGTTGAAGGTCTTTGCGCCCCATGGCCGCTTGGGTAAGCTATCTCCGAAGGCAGTGGGGCTGCCAAATGTGAAGGCAGGGGCGATGTCGGAATCAGCGCAGGCGCCGGCGGCGAAGAGCCCGCCGCCAGCCGTACCTAAGCCCGCCGCGGTGAGCCGGCCATCCGGCCGGCGCGCGACCATCGTCGCAGCGATCGGCGGCTTGCTCATTCTCGCCGCCGTCGGCCTCACGCTGAAGAATGCCGATTTCGACTTTGTCTCCGGTGGCGATCCGGCGCAGCCGACGCTCGGCTTCGTCGCCCAGCGCGACCTCGGAGAGGCCGCGAGTACGCTGACGCCGGCGGCGGCGGGCGCGCTGGTCGAGGATGCGCAGCGCTGCAAGATTCCGCTGGCCACGATGACGATCGCCAAGGGCACCGCCGCGATCGGCAGCACGATTCGAATCCGCTCGGGCAATTACGTCTCGCCCTACTTCACCGTGACGGACGGCGTGCAGCGGATCGCGGTTCCATATCCTGCGCCTTACGGCTCGGGCGCGGGCACCATTGTCGTCGAAGGTAACGCCACCGGCGCCATCGTCGGCCTGACGCCGACGCGGATGCTGATCGAGCTTCCCGGCGCGCAGAACATTCCCGTCGTGTGGCACGCGAAGAATCCTTGCTAGGGACGCCAACATCGCCATGAGAAACTTGTTCAGGGACCAGCAGATTCTCGCGATCATCGTCGGCGGCGTCGCGGCCACGATGATCACAGCATGGATGATGAATCCGCAATCGGGACCGGCGGGATGGATCAAGGGTCTTTCGCCGGCGACGCAATCGATCCTCAGCGGCACCGTCATCGTGCTGGTGCTCGGCAGCATCGGATTATTGGTGTCGATCGCAGCATCGTCCTACGCGCGAACCGGCGCGTTGCAGCCGGCCTCGCGCGACGGTCTTGCGGGCACCTTCAAGATGCTGTTCGCGCCCGAGCGGGACATTCCGGATTCTCCCCCGACAAGGCGATCGAGGATCTCGAAGCCATGGTCGGGCTTGCGCCGGTGAAGCGGGAGGTCAACGGACTGATCGCGCGGATGCAGGTCGAGCAGAAGCGGCGCGCGCAGGGCCTGCCCACCGCACCGTTGAGCCTGCACATGGTCTTCACCGGCCCGCCCGGCGTCGGCAAGACCGAGGTCGCGCGCGCGCTCGGCGATATCTACCGTTCGCTGCGGGTGTTGCGGGTCGGACATCTCGTCGAGGTTCAGCGCGCCGACGTGGTCGCGGGCTTCATCGGGCAGACGGCACCGAAGATGCTGGAGAAGTGCAACGAGGCGCTGGATGGCATTCTTTTCATCGACGAAGCCTATGCGCTGGCCGGTACGCCCGGCTCTGGCGGCGATTTCGGCCGCGAAGCGATCGACGCGCTGTTGAAATTCATGGAAGACCATCGCGACCGCATCATGGTGATCGTGGCGGGCTACCCCAACGAGATGCGCCGCTTCATCGATACCAATCCGGGGCTCGCCGGACGGTTCACCAAGACCATCGACTTTCCCCGCTACAGTGCCGACGACCTTTGCGAAATCCTTCGCCGCATGGCGGCGCGGCAGCAGTTCACCTTGCCCGACGGTTTTCAGCCCAGGATCAAGCCGTGGATCACCGAGCGCTCGCGCGCCGACGATTGGGCCAACGCGCGCGAGATGCGCTCGCTTCTGGAACGGGCGCGCGAGGCGCAGGCTTTGCGGATCGCGACCGATCCCTCCGCCGATCTGTCTCGCATCGAAATTGTCGATCTGATGAAGGCAACCGGACGCGGTTGAATGCCATGATGATCACGGCGCTGACGATCCTGTCCATTCTCGCCGCCGGCATCGGCATGACCTTCGCCGCCGTGCGGCTGGTGCAGGAGCACGACCAGCCGCAGCTCAACACCGCCGATCTGGTCCGCCCGATCGCCATCGTCGACAGCGACCAGACCGCGGAAGTCTCGTCGATGGATCAGGCGCTCGCCAGGCTGGACGCCATGGTCGGGCTTGCGCCGGTCAAGCAGGAGGTCAAGGGACTGGTCGCGCGCATGCAGGTCGAGCAGAAGCGGCGGGATCAGGGCCTCGACGTTTCCGCGCTCAGCCAGCACATGGTCTTCACCGGCCCGCCGGGCGTCGGCAAGACCGAGGTCGCCCGCCTCGTCGGCGAGATCTATCGCGGGCTGAAAGTCTTGCGCAAAGGCCACGTCGTGGAGACCGACCGCGCCGGTCTCGTCGCCGGCTATGTCGGGCAAACCGCGACCAAGACGCTCGACAAATGCCGCGAGGCGCTCGACGGCATCCTGTTCATCGACGAAGCCTACAGCCTCGCCGCGTCGTCCGGCAGCGGCCCGGACTTCGGCAAGGAAGCGATCGACACGCTGTTGAAATTCATGGAGGACAATCGCGACCGCATCATCGTGATCGTGGCGGGCTACCGCAACGAAATGCGGCGCTTCATCGACAGCAATCCGGGCCTGAGCAGCCGCTTCAGCAAGACCGTCGATTTCCCCTCTTACGACGGAGCCGAATTGTGCGAGATCTTCAGGCGGATGGCGGCGCGCCAGCAATTCGCCTTGCCAGACGGTTTCGAGGCCAAGCTCAGGCCGTGGATCGAGGGCCGCGCGAAGGCGGACGATTGGGCGAACGCGCGCGAGATGCGCACGCTTCTTGAGAAAGCGCGCGAAGCCCAGGCGCTGCGGGTGGCGAACGATCCTTCCGCCGACATTTCCGTGGTGACGATCGAGGACGTGATTCAGGCCACCGGCCAAAAGCTCGAAGACAATCAGAGTTCGGTTGCCGCAGCGCTGGAGAAGCTCGACGCAATGGTCGGGCTTGCGCCGGTGAAACACGAGATCAAGCGGCTCACTGCGCGGCTCGAGGTCGAGCAGAAGCGCAGGGAACAAGGACTGCCGGTCGCAGCGCTCAGCCAGCACATGGTGTTCACCGGACCGCCCGGCGTCGGCAAGACCGAGGTCGCACGCGTCATCGGGGAAATTTTCCGCAGCCTGAAGGTCCTGCGCAAGGGACAGATCGTGGAGACCGATCGGGCCGGCCTCGTCGCCGGTTATATCGGGCAGACCGCGACCAAGACGCTCGACAAGTGCCGCGAGGCGCTCGACGGCATCCTGTTCATCGACGAAGCCTATGCGCTGGCCTCGGGCGGAGGCGGCGGCAACGATTTCGGCAAAGAGGCGATCGATACGCTGTTGAAATTCATGGAAGACAACCGCGATCGCATCGTCGTCATCGTGGCCGGCTATCCCAACGAGATGCGGCGCTTCATCGAGAGCAATCCGGGGCTGAGCAGCCGCTTCACCAAGACGGTGGATTTTCCCGCCTATGGCCCGGACGATCTTTGCGAAATCCTTCGCCGCATGGCGTCGCGCCAGCACTTCTCGCTGCCCGACGATTTCGTCGGAGCCTTGACGCCATGGATCGAAACACGCCGGCAGGCGCCGGACTGGGGCAATGCGCGCTCGATGCGCACGCTTCTGGAAAAGGCGCGCGAGGCACAAGCCATTCGCATTTCGACCGATGCGGCGGCAGACCTGTCGCGCATCGAGACGGCGGACCTTTTGGAAGCAACGGTGAGCTGATCATGGACAGGATTGCGCTGGAGATTGCATCATGATCCCGGTCTATTCGAGCTGGCTCACCTCGCACGGCAAGCTTTGGTACGATGACAAATGGTACCGGCTGGCATGGATCGTCTGGCCGCAGGCGCTGGCGCTCCTGGCGGTGCTGTGGTTCTGGGCGATGCCGTCGTCGAGCCGGACCGCGCAATGGGCAAAGCCGGTCGATCCCGCGACGCGCGCCAGCCAGTTGCTCGCGCTGCGCGACAGCGCGAAATCCAACAAGCAGGCGATGGATTCGCTCGAGCGCGACGCGCGCGGCGGCGAGGCACTCGCGGAGTTTTTCTACGGGACGCTGTTCGATCCGGATCTCAAGATGAGCACGATCGTGCAACTCGATTCATCCAAGGCCATGGACTGGTATGGCAAGGCCGCCGCGCAGGGCAACGAATCGGCGCTGAACAACCTCGCGAACGCCTACTACCGGGGAGTCTACACGCGCACGGACGTGACGAGAGCCTGCTCTTATGCGCGCAAACTCTCCAACAACGCCTTCCACAGCGGGCTGCAGGTCAAGGGAGACTGCTATTCGGGCGGTCTCGGCGGCACGCCTGTCGACATGACGCAGGCCGCGAGCGCCTATGAGGCGTCGGCCTCCAAGGGCAATTTGCGCGCTGAGGCGGCGCTTGGCTATTTCTATGAAAACGGACTTGGCGGCAAGGACCGCAACAGCGAGATCGCGCTGAAGCACTACCGAACCGCCGCCGACAAGGGCGATGCGCTCGGACTCCATAACCTCGGATCGGCCTACAATTCCGGCATACTCGGCTTGCAGCGCGACGGCGCGGAGGCGGCGCGGCTGATCGTGAAGGCGCTCGAGGCCAAATACGACTTCACCTTGAAATCGCTGACCACGCGTCCCGAGATCTGGAGCTGCGGATTTCTGGCAGAATTTGCAGCGAAGGCTCGAGGAGAAGGGCCTCTACAGCGGCGTCATCGACGGCCGGCCCAATCCGGCAACGCTCGACGCCGTCCGAAAGCTTGGCGCCAGGACCTGACGGCGGCTTGCGAAAATCTCTGCGGACCGACGGCCTCCGGCCCTTGTGGGCGCGCGAAATTCTTGGGAAATTGCCTTGCGGTAAACCTGTGACGACGGACCGGAAGCTGCCCTCCAAAATGCGCGCCGTTCGACCCCTTGCGTTGTGGTTTGCGGTGGCGATCACGACGTCCCTGATCGCGACCGAGCCTCTGCAATACGCCCTCGCCTCAGAGAGTTTCGGCCATCCGCAGAAGAGCTTCGTGATCGCCCAGACCTCGATGGGCACGCCCGATCCGGCGCCCCCTCCAGCACCGTTTCGCCCAACCCCGGCCCCCTCGCCCAGTCTCGTTCCGACACCGGCACCGCCGCCAAACCAGCCGAGCGCCGCGAGCGAACTCGTGTGGGGCGCGATCGGCTTCACCGCCGACGGCTCCTACTCCACGACCTGGAAGATGCCGTCGCGAGCCGAGGCCGAGGCCAAAGTTGCCAAGGGCTGCGCGCAATTCGGGCGCGGCGGTTGCCAGGTGGTGAGCTTCTCCGGCCAGGAATGCGTGGCACTGGCGACCTTCATCGGATCCTACCGGCGGCGGCGCTGGAACCTGTCCTTCACCGCCGGCGGCACGACCTATCCCGAGGCCCAGAGTGCCGCGATAGGGCGCTGCAATGCCGACGAGCGCACGCAAGGACGGTGCCAGCCGCGCACCGCCGCCTGCGCCGACGGCCGATAGGGTCGATGCCTGCTTGAACCCACTGATTTTCGCGGCCGAATCCCTCTCCGGTCGTCGCCGGAAAGCCCCGTCACAAGGCGCAGGCGCCTGCGTCAAGGGGCCCTCGGGGTATAAGTTGATCGCAGGCATTGAGACCGGTACTAACGGGCTCAAACGGTGGCTGCCCGGCCTCGATTTTCAAGGCAGGTCCGGGACTTAATGCGATGACCGGCAATTTTGCGCGGGGGATTCCGATGACTTTCAGTGCAGACATGTCGACAACGCTCAATCGCATCCTCGACACCGCCGCGGACAACCTCAGGGTCGCGAAGATTCTGATCCAGCTTGGTCTTGACCCCAACAACGTCACCTACGACGCGATCTTCAACCGGCTCCTGGAAATCTTTCTCGCCAACATCACGCTCGCCAACTTGTTCGCGCTGATCGGCGCGATCTTCTTTGTCGCCACCTTGCTGACGCAGACCATGGTGCCGCTGCGGGTTGCGAACATGATCGGCTGTATATTCTTCGCGGGCTTCGGCGCGCTCGCCGGAAGCATCACAACATTCCTGATGTACCTCCTGATGGTACCCATCAACGCCTGGCGCCTGCGTCAGATGCTCAATCTCGTGAAGATGGCGCGCGGCGCAACGCAGGGCGACACCTCGATGGAGTGGCTGAAGCCGTTCATGACCGAGCGCAAATACCGCAAGGGCGACGTGCTGTTCAAAAAGGACGATACCGCCAACGAGATGTTTTTGACCGTGACGGGAAAATTCCTGGTCAAGGAGATCAATGTCGAACTGCCGCCGGGAAACCTGATGGGCGAACTCGGCTTCCTGTCGCCCGACAACAAGCGCACGGCCACCGTCACCTGCCTCGAAGACGGCCACGTGCTGACCATCACTTACGAGAAGCTGCTCGAAATCTACTTCCAGAACCCGCAATTCGGTTACTACTTCCTGGTGCTCACCAGCCAGCGCCTTCTGGAGAACAACGCGCGGCTCCAAAGCGAAATCGCGCAGACCAAGATCGCGCTGCAGGCGGCAGCCGCGGGTGGACAGAAATAAGCGGCAAGGCTCAACGTACCCGTGCCGAAGACACCGACGGGATGGTCGTCGCTTATTGAGCGTCATGGCATTATTTGAGTGATTTCGAACCCCCCCGCGGCGGTCAGGGCGCTGGCACGGAAAGCGGGGTTCCAAAGCTTTGCACCCGGCCAAGACCGGAATCGCCCGGTATTGATTCATTGGGCGTCTTTCGTGACTATCATCTCGCGGTGCAACCGGCTCCGCGCGGGCAAAGCGGCCCGAGAGCTTCCGCTGACGGAAACAATGCCTCCCCCGCAGCCCCTCGAACATCTTCATCGTTATCCGCTGTTCCGGACCACCGACCCGGATCAGATGATCTATGGGCAGCTCAGCGTTTTCGGCGCGCTCAAGGGTGAGGTGAGAGACCGCGCTGGTTTTGCGGCCTGGGCCAATCTGCTTCGGCTGCCAGGCATTGCGCTGGGGTTCGGCGGAAGCACGGTCGCCACCAGTATCGAATATTCGGAAGTTCCCCAATATCGCCTTCAGATCGCACGCCGCGGCAACGCCGGGATTTCCATCGGCGGCGTGACGGCCACGATCGACCAGAACCACGCCGGCGTCGTTTCGCCCGGCTACACGCACCGCATCGCCTGCAGTGACGACCACGACCGGCTCTCGCTCGCCGTCAATGCAAAAGCCCTCGAGCGGACCATGACGTCGCTGCTCGGCGTGAGGCCGAAGATTCCGCTCGTGTTCGACCTCGCCACGGACCTGCGAAACCCTCACGCGAGATATCTGCAGGATTTGCTCGCCTTTCTCGCCAGGCAATTCGATTCCGACGCGGCGCCGCTGCCGCCGCTCGTGGTCAGCGAATTGGAGCAGGCCGTCATGGTAGCTTTCCTGCGCGCCAATCCGAATTCGCTCAGCCATTTTCTGGAAGACGACGGGTGCGGGGCGGCGCCCCACGAGATCCACCGTGCCGAGCAATATATCGAAGCCAACTGGGACAAGGCGATCACGATCGAGGACCTGGTCGCGGTCACCAATGTCAGCGCGCGCGCCTTGTTCAAGTCGTTCCGGAAGTTTCGCGGCTATTCGCCGATGGGCTTTGCCAAAAGCGTCCGGCTCCGTCACGCGCGGCAGATCCTGACGAATATCCCCGGGATGTCGGTGACGGACGTCGCCTTCCGGTGCGGGTTCGGAAATCTCGGGCACTTCTCGAAAGACTATCGCGAGGCGTTCGGCGAACTGCCTTCGCAAACCCAAAGCCGCGCCCAACGGAGGTAGAGCGGTTTCGAGCAAGACACGCCCTCGGACCTGATCTGCTGCGCGTTGCCGCTTGCGTCGTTTTGCCTTAGCTTCGAGGGCAACGACAACAGGGAGGATTGCCAATGGACATCGTTCCGTTGGGTCCGGGATTTGCGGCCGAGCTGCGCGGTGTGACGCTGTCCGACATCGCGGCCGAAGACGCCGCCTATGCGGCGGCGCGCGCGGCCTTCGAGGAGCATTCCGTTCTGGTGTTTCGCGACCAGGACGTGACCGACGAGATCCAGCTCGCCTTCTCACGCCGCTTCGGGCCGCCGGAGGTGACCAAGGTCGGCTCGCAGGGAACTGGTTCGCATTTCGTGATCCTGAGCACCATCGACGCCAACGGAAACGTCGTGACGCCCGATCACCGGCTTGCGCTTCGCAGCAAGGCCAATCAGCTCTGGCATACCGACTCTTCGTTCAAGAGCGTCCCGGCGCTGACCTCGATCCTTTCGGCGCGCATCATCCCCGCCCATGGCGGGGAGACGGAGTATGTCTCGACCCGCCTTGCCTTCGAGCGGCTCGATGCGGCCTCGCGAGGCAAACTGGAAAATTGCTTTGCCTGGCATGATTACGCCCACTCGCGCCGCCAGATCGCGCCCGACCTTGCAAGCGCCGAGGAGCGCGCGGCGCTGCCGCCGCAGTGCTGGCGCATGGTGTGGAAAAATCCCGTCAACGGCCGCGGCGCGATCTATCTTGCCTCCCACGCTTATGCGGTCGAAGGCATGGAGGGCGCCGCCGGCAAGCAACTGATCGACGAGATGATGGCGTTTGCGACCGCTCCCGGCGCGAGCTATCTGCACCAATGGCGCAAGGGCGACGTCGTGATGTGGGACAACCGCGCGACCATGCATCGCGGCCGACCGTGGCCCTCGCACGAGGCGCGGCTGATGATACGCACGACGATCTCGGCGACGGAAGCCGACGGCCTCGCCTCGATGCGCCGGCCTTCATCGTCCCAGGCGGCCGAATAACGAAGAACGCCACCTTTCGGGCCGCCCTTGTTATCGCCGGCTTGAAGGTTTCGGTAACCACGACATATCGCAATACCTCGCGCCCGGATTGCAGCGTCCGGAATAAGGAAAAATTTCCGTAATTTGTTTTCGGTTTCGCAACCGCGCTGCGCCAAAATCATCTCGAATGCGAGCGACCGCCGGGCGGCGCTCCGCGTTCGAAGCCGCACACACTATCCCTCACGGAGGGTACGATGCATTTTGTAGCTGGAGCATTGGCCGTTTTGTCGGGCCTGTTTTACGCCGCCGATCATCATGAGATCGGCTCGCTCGGCGATACGATGTGCCGTTATGGCAGCACGTTCTGCGACAACCCGTTCTACGTCTTCGTCGGCGCGGTTCTCGCGGCACTCTGGGGCACTTTCGTCAGCGTGCGCTGACGGCCAAACTCACTTATTGCAAATCAGGGCTGGCGGGCTGCGCCGGCTTTGGTCCCGCAGGTTCCGGTTCCAGCGCAGGTTTTGGCGCGGTCGGCGCGACGGCGGCACCCGCGGCGCGCGCGGCCTCGCCGGTTGTCCTGTGATTGGCAACCTCCGCGGTTTGGACGTGCGGTTTGCTCCATGGGCCGTGATCGACGATCAACATCGCCAGCACGCCGAACATCGCAACCGCCAGCGCGACCACAACGGGTTGGGTGCCTTTTCGCTTCGAATGACTTTCGGTCATCGACAAAATCTCGCCTGAGGTTTGCTCTTGCAACGTCAATGGCGCGCGACGGTGAAGGTTCCGGATGGGTTTCGTCTTGACGCGTTTTCTTGACGCGAACCGCAAAAACGCTGTGTCAGGGCTCGAGCGCGTTGGTCGGCGTCGGCCGATCGGTGATCCGCTCGCCGAACAGGCTTCCGATCAGTTCCACCACGGTGCGCGCGGTGCGCCCGCGCTCGTCGAGGAAAGGATTGAGTTCCACGATATCGACGGATTGCACCAGCCCGGAATCGTGCAGCATCTCCATCACCAGATGCGCCTCGCGATAGGTCGCCCCGCCGGGCACGGTGGTGCCGACGCCGGGAGCGACGCTTGGATCGAGAAAGTCGACGTCGAAACTCAAATGCAGCGCGCCCTGGCGCGCCTTCACCTTGTCGATGACCCGTCGTATCAGCACGCTGACGCCGAATTCGTCGATCTGGCGCATGTCGGCGACGCTGACGCGGCGCTGGCGCAGCAGATCCTTTTCGAGTTTGTCGATCGAGCGGGTTCCGAACAATTCGAGCTTGCTGGAATCGATCGATGCGCGCGGCTCTTTGCCCAAGAGGCCGTCGAGTCCTCCCTCGCCGCAGAGAAATGCCGCCGACATTCCGTGCATGTTGCCGGTGATGGTCGTGGTCGGCGTGTTGTAATCGGCATGCGCGTCCAGCCACATCACGAAAAGCTCGCGGCCGGTTTCGCGGCAATGACGCGCAACCCCGTTCACCGATCCCATCGACAGCGAGTGATCGCCGCCGAGAAAGATCGGGATGACGCCGGAATGCGCGAGCTCGTAGGCGCGTGCGCTCAATGTCCGGCACCAGCGCTGAATTTCGCGGTAGTGCTTGGCGTTGTCCGGAAGCGCATCGTCGAGATCGGCTATGCCGGCCACCGAGAGGTCGCCGTGGTCTTCAACCGCAAGGCCCAGTCCTTCAAGCAGGGTCAACAGGCCGGCCGTGCGCAACGCCGCCGGACCCATCAGCGTGCCGCGCTGCGACGCCCCGATCTCGATTCCGGCGCCCAGCACCGCGATGTGTTTCGGAAGTTCCGATTTTGAAGCATCGCTCACAGCCAAGACCTCCGAGGTGATCTTCTCTGTCATGTCGCAAATTCGGCGACGGTTGTCTGTATTGGGCATATTGCTGGGGATATCAGGCGCTTGGGGGGCCTGGACCGCCCTCTCCCGCTCCGCTGCGCAACTTCTTGCAACTATCGCCAAGTTAGTCCGGATCAAATGCGCTACGAGATGCTTGTCTCGTTGTTCGCAGCCATCTTCAGCAATGGCACGGGCTGATTTCTTTCGCTGTTTCGAAAGCACCCGCCATGATGGTTCTGGATCATTCCGCAGTTCCCGCAATCGTTCTCGTCGTTGAGGACGAAATGCTGCTGCGGATGCGCGCGGTCGACATGGTCGAGGATGCCGGTTACACCTCGGTTGAGGCCGTGGATGCCGACGAAGCCGTCGCAATCCTTGAATCCCGATCCGACATCGCGCTGCTTTTCACCGACGTCCAGATGCCCGGCAGCATGGACGGCCTGAAACTCGCGCACACGGTGCACAAGCGCTGGCCGCCGATCAAGATCATCCTGGTATCCGGCCAGTTGAAGCTGAGCATCGTCGAGATTCCCATCGACAGCCGGTTTTTCGGCAAGCCGCTCGAAGCCGGGGAAATGATCGCGCAAATGCAGAAAATGATCGGTCTTCCTGATTTCGGCGCTTTCGGGCGGAATACATCGATATTCACCCTGTCGCGCTGCCCGCCGTGTCGCAATCGTTATGACCGGTACCCGACTTATGGTGATACTGTGAACGCCGTCGGAGATCGAAGACCAGCCAGATGAGCTTCATTTGAAGAACACGGCGCATCCCCCGGAGCTTCTGGAGGCGGAGAACGTCAGTCTTCGACTGTTGCTCGCGCAGGCCGAAATCGATGCGCGGCAATTGCTCGCTCAGGCTGGTATTGACGCGAGGGAGCGCGAGGCGGCCGACAAGCTTCAGAAGCTGATCCTCGAAGAACTTCACCACCGCATCAAGAATACGCTCGCAACCGTCAGCGCGATTGCGTCCCAGAGCCTGCGCAACGTGGCCGGCGCCGAACACGCGCAGCATGCGATCGAAGGGCGGCTGTTGGCGCTGGGGCGCGCTCACGACCTTCTGTTGCAGGCGAGATGGACCACCGCGGATCTCGGGCAGATCGTTCGTGGTGCGACCGAAGCCTTCGACAATCCCGACGTGCCAAGATTCTCGATCGCGGGACCGGATATACGGGTGACGTCTGGAGCCGTGATCGCGATTGCGATGACGCTCAACGAGCTCTGCACCAACACCACGAAATTCGGCGCGTTGTCGGTGCAAACGGGGCATGTCGACATCGCCTGGACGCTCGATGCCGGCGGCCAGCGCCTGAAGCTGACATGGACCGAGAAGAATGGCCCGCTGGTTCGGGCCCCCGAGCGGCGCAGCTTCGGGACGCGGTTGATCGAAACGCTCGGCAAACAACTCAAGGGCGACGTACTGCTCACCTATGAGCCCGCCGGCTTTGTCTACGCGCTCAACGTGCCGCTGGCATCTCTCATTTCGACCGTTTCCGATTGACCGGAAACACGCATCGATCCGGCCTCGCCACGAATAAAGCCCCGGACGATGCCGGGGCTATCAGGCGGAGGTTGCGTGGTACGAAAATACCTGATCGCATCCCCGCACGTCGTAAGGCCGGATGCGGCGGCGGTCAGAGAACGGCTGCTGCTCAAAACAGCTTCGGCCCGCGCCGGTCGAGCTTGGCTTCCCACGTCAGCATGGTCGCAGCCGCGATCATCAGCATGATTCCGGCCACGCTGACCGCGGCCTGCATGGAAAGACTGCCGGAAATCCCGCTCAGGATCGCGAAGCCGACAAACGACAACAGAACGCTCAGGCAATAGATCGACAGCGAATTCTCGCCGCAGCGGATCATCGCCGTCATCCAGGGCTTGATCAGCCCGTGCCAGTCCCACGGGATGAATCGCGAAACCACGATGGCCAGCGCCAGGAAATGCACGAGCCGCACCGGATCAAGATGACTCTTGTCAATCGGATAGATCGTCGAGACGAGATCGGGGATCAGCCGTTTGAGTGGCTCGATCTGCCAGCTCAACGCGACGATCAGACTGAGTGCAATGTAGAGCACCGCAAAAAGCAGCGCCGCGCGCGATTGCACGATCGCCTTGAGCCATCTGGCACCGCGATCGGCATACCAGGCGCCGAACACGAACAGGATCTGCCAAGCCATCGGGTTGAAATACAATTCTCCCCTTGGCCACGCCGGCACCCGCCAGCCAAATAGCTGCACCATGAGATAAAGAGAAAACGAAACGACAAGCGCAAGCGCGGCGCTTCGGATCACTAGCCACAGCACGAGCGGGAAGGCGAGATGCAAAAGGGCGAAGGTCGGCAATATGTCGGTGTTGACGGGGGTATATTGCAAGAGAACGATGTGGATCAGGGCGGTGCCGGGATCTTCGAAGAAGAACCGCGTATTGGTCTCGTCGAGATAGGGGCCACCGCCGAGCACCCAGATCAGAGCGAGGTAGGCAACCACCAGCAGCAGGAAGGCGGCATAGATTTCAAAGCCGCGCCGCAAGCTCCGAGCCAGAATCGTTGGCCAGCCCTGCTCGCGAAGCGCGCCGCCATAGGCCAGCATGCAGGTGTAGCCCGACACGAACACAAACACCTCGGTGGTGTCGCTGAAGCCGTAATTGCGAAGCGTCAACCAGGCAAAGGCGTTGTCGGGAATGTGGTCGATGAAGATGAACCACAGCGCGAGGCCACGGCACGCATCGAGCCGCAGGTCGCGGCGATCGCCGTCGATATGAACGGCGGGAACGGCCCCCGCCCCCCGCAAACGATCGGTCACTGCCTCGGCCAGCCCCCGTCTCTCCCGCACCTGGCAGCCATGTTACAGATTTCGCGGCGCTTGTCTTTGTCGGTCGCCGGCACCAGACGCGGCTTTGGGCACGCCGGTGAAGCCCGGCCCGGTTCACCCTGGCGACCGAGGGCAATCACCCGCCAGCCGGCATTTTGCGAATACGCGCGCTGCGCGAATCAGCCGATAGTGGGCAATCGAAAACCTTGGCCCCCGAATCCGCAAAAAGCGGTGACCGCAGTGAAACAAACCGCGCCCCTTCGAGGTGGCAAAACCCGCGACTGGGCTCCCCGGCTGGCCCAGGAAGCAAGACTGCGTCAGCTCGACGATCTGCTCGCGCGTCCGCGCGGCACCGACGAGGCCATCGCAACCGAGATCGAACGCGCGGCCTTGCTCGGGGCGCTGGACCGGCGCCAGGACGCCCAGTCTGCCTTCATCGATATCCTGCGCCGGGTGCCGACCAATTTCAGCGCGCTCAACGAGTTCGGAACGCTGCTTGCAGGCCAGGGTGCGATCGATGCCGCCTGTCGCGTCTATGCGGAAGCGATCCTCCACCACCCCCAAAACCCGATCGGACATGTGAACCTCGCCAATCTCCTGCTTCGCGCCAACAGGCATGACGAGGCACGCGCGCATTACGAGGCGGCCTTGCGAACCGATCCCGATCACGCCGGCGCGCATCAGGGGTTGGGCGCGGTGCTCGCCGACAATGGCGACCGCAACGGTGCGCGGGAGCATTTCCGAAAGGGTTTTCGCGGCCACGCGATATCGACCCTGCCCTATCGCGGCAGCACGCCGCCGGTGACGCTCTTGCAACTGGTGTCTTCCGGCGGCGGCAATATTCCGACCGCACCCTTTCTCGACGACTGCGTGTTCGCAACCTCGGTCATCGTCACCGACTATCTCGACCCCTCGCTCTCGTTGCCGCCGCACCAGCTCATCTTCAACGCGATCGGCGATGCCGAGCTTTGCGAGGAAGCACTTGAGGCCGCCACCCGCCTGATCGCGCGGAGCGCCGCCCCTGTCATCAACCACCCCCGCGCGGTGGGGAAGAGCGGGCGCATCAGCAACGCGCAGCGGCTCGCCGCCTTGCCGGGGGTGGTGACGCCAAAGACGCTTTCGGCGGCGCGCGACCTCCTCGCCGGAGGCGGCGGCGAAGCCTGGATCGCCGACCACCAGTTCACCTTCCCGCTGTTGTTGCGTTCGCCCGGCTATCACACCGGGCGCAATTTCATCATGGTCGAGAAGGAAGCCGAACTATCCGAGGCCGCAGCCAGCCTGCCGGGGGACGAACTGCTGGTGATCGCCTATCTCGACGCCCGCGGCAAGGACGGCAGCGCGCGCAAATACCGCGTGATGATGATCGATGGCGAAATCTTTCCGCTGCATCTGGCGATCTCCCGAAACTGGAAGGTGCATTATTTCACCTCCGACATGGCCGATCGGCCGGACCATCGGAGCGAGGAAATGGCTTTCCTTGCCGACATGCGCGGGGTGATCGGCGACAAGGCGATGGCCGCGCTCGCAGCGATCCGCGATGCGCTCGGTCTCGACTACGCGGGCATCGATTTCGGACTGAGCGCGGACGGCGATCTCTTGGTGTTCGAGGCCAACGCCACCATGGTGATTGCCTCGCCCGATCCCGACCCGCGCTGGGCCTACCGGCGCACCGCCATCACGCGCGTCATCGAGGCCGTGGTCGCGATGATCAGGCAACGGGCGGAAGGCGCAGACCCGGCCAGGGGGGCAAATCGAGCGGCCGGCTGAGGATAAGCCCTGAAAGCTCGAAACGCCCTTAAGGCCTGAGCCTTTGAAGCCCAAAGCCCGGCTTTTTGGCGCGCGGCCATGTTGCAGAGCAATAACTTTCGTAAAATTAATTCGCAGCCCACATGGCCGTAAGTCGCGGTTTGCGAGTTAAAGCACCATCTTGTGAGCAAGAGTTGATTGGGATTGGAAACGATGAAAAGGGCCTTGGCTGTATTGGCTTGCATCTGCATTCTCGGGGGCGGCCTCTACTTCGCCGCCAGCAAGTGGGCCATCCGACACGAGACGCTTGATCTCTTCGACGCCGCGCGGGCACGCCCGGTGTCGGTGGATATTGCCGTGCGCCGCGACTACGAGATGAAAGCCAATTCCGGATACGCAACGCTTCCGGTCGCCATCATCAGCAACGGCAACACCGTCAGGAACACCGAATATTCATTTCTGGCCAACGTGCTTGCGGCGCGCGGATACCTCGTGGCCAGCATCCAGCAGGATCTGCCGAGCGACCCGCCGCTGGTGACCAAAATCGGCCTGCCCTATGTCGGCCGTCTTGACGTCTACAAGCGCGGGGAAGCCAATATCCTGTTCGTGCTTGGGGAATTGAAGAAGCTGCAGCCGAATGCCGATTACGATCACCTGACTATGGTCGGCCATTCCAATGGCGGCGACATCGCGATGTTCTGCGCCAAGGAGCATCCGGAGCTGGTGTCGAAGGTGATTACGCTCGACAATCTGCGTGTCCCCTTCGTCCTCAACGACAAGATGAAGATCCTGTCGTTCCGCTCGTCGGACCCGAACTTCAAGACCGATCCCGGTGTGCTGCCGACGCCGCAGCAGGCCAAGGCGGACGGGATCGACATCGTCACAACCAAATTCCAGCACACCGACATGAGCGACCGTGGCCCGGATTCGGTGAAGGAGACGATCCAAGAGACGCTCGACCGCTTCCTGGGCAACGCCGCATCAAGCGATCTTTCGCCGGCGCCGACCGACAAGCCGCTGATCGCCCAAATGGGCCCCGCGCCCTATCCATAAGCCACCTCGTCCCTAGGCAGCCCTTGCTCAGGCAACCCTTGCGCTCGCGACCATCGACACGGCGCGACGCGCGCGACAATTTGAGCGAGATCAATGCGAAGAACCCTTGCTGCAACAAAATCGATGCATGGGTAAATTGATATATCGCTGCACACGGACCAGCATGAATGTTCAGGTTGAGATGCCGGAACCGGCGCCGACCGATCCTCCGGATTCCTACGAGTCCGTGACCTGCCCGGCCTGCAGCCGGATCCACCTCATCAACAAGATCACCGGCAGATTGCTGAGCGACAATGAAAAGAAATGAGATGCCACGCGGCCAGGTCAGCGCCGCCGCGGTCATCGAACCCGCCCCGCGCCCGCGACCATTGAATCCAGCCGGACGGCCCGACGGTCAGACCGGCTCGGTCGTTGTGCTTCGGGGCGATGCATCTGTCGCGCTGCGATCCGACGCGCGGACGCCGTCAGATATCCCTCGCGCTGCGCCGGGCGGCCTCAAACGACTGCGAAATTTCTTCGCCCGTCTGATCGCGCGCATCGATCTGACCAGTTTTCCAGGATCATGCTGCGGCTAAGCAATGATGCGAGAGCCTATTTCTGCCGGCCATCCGGTGCAAATTGACGCAGATAGGCCCACAGGTTTCTCGCCTCGCTTTGGTCGCGGATGCCGGAAATTGATTTCTTGGTGCCGGGGATTTTGGCCTTTGGATCGCGGATATATTGCACGAAATCAGTCTCGTTCCAGGTGAAGGCGCAATCCTTGTTGGCGGGCGAGTAAGTGTATCCCTCGGCGGCTCCGCATTTGCGTCCGTCGATGCCGTTGAGCTGCGGTCCGATCTTGTTTTTCGCATTCACGCCGATTGCATGGCAGCCGAGGCATCTGGAAAAGGATATCTCGCCGGCTGCGAGGTCCTGCGCGGAGGCGACCGCGGCGGACAGGCCGAACAGAATTGCGGCGAGCTTGAGTTCACGGATGGGACTGCGCGAAGTTTTCACGGCATCAATCCCCTGCGCGCAGCTTTCACTGCATATTTGCGATGAAGAAACCGAGCAGGCCGATTTTTGCCCGCAGGACACATTCGCCCCTTGATCAGGATCAAGGGTGAAAATGCTGTAGCGCGCATTGCTTTCAACTGATAAGCGGCAGGTTGCCGAGCCCTTGGGCCGCCGGCGGTTTCGAAGGAGAACATCGGATGCGCGCGAATTTCAGGCATATTTTGGTTGCGGTGGTGGCCGCGGCACTCGGCACGTCCACGGCGGTCGCGGCCGACGCCGATCACGGCGCCGACCTCGCCAAGCGCTGGTGCGCGGCCTGTCACGTGGTTGCCCGCGACCAGAAGCAGGCCAACGCCGACGTTCCTCCGTTCGCGACGATCGCGCAAAAGTCCGATTTCACGCCGGAAAAGGTCGCCTTCTTCCTGCTGGACCCGCACCCGAAAATGCCGAATTTCCAGCTCAGCCGCGGCGAGGCTGCCGATATCGCCGCCTATATCGGTTCGCTGCGCAAATAGGAAAATTTAGCGTGCAAATCTCGCGCGGGGAGGAAACAATCCCGCGCAAGGCATGGCGAGTTGGACGGATGGACCAGCGCGATAATTCCGAAAGCCTCACGACCATCGCGACTGAAGCCTTTGGCGCGCTTCGCGACACCCGCCAGATCCCGCCGTTCTCGGCGCGTCCGGCCGGCCTGAGCGTCGAGGACGCCTACCGCGTCACGCCGCTTGTGCGGCAGATGTACGAGACCGAAGGCGCAAAAGTCGTCGGCCGCAAGATCGGGTTCACCAATCGCACGATATGGTCGCAGTACGGCGTCTACGCGCCGATCTGGGGTTACGTGTTCGATCGCAGCGTGCGGGACCTCGCCGAACGCGAGACCTTGCCGCTTGAGCCGTTTTCCGAGCCGCGCATCGAGCCCGAGATCATGTTCGGGCTTGCGACGTCGCCTTCGGTGGACATGGACGAGAAGGCGCTGTCGGACTGCATCGCATGGGTCGCGCTCGGCTTTGAGATCGTGCAGTCGATCTTTCCGGGATGGAAGTTCCAGGCGAGCGACACCATCGCCGCCAACGGCGTGCATGGGGCGCTCCTGATCGGACCGCGCCATCCCTTCGCGCCGCGCGCGGCGGAGTGGCTGAAGGCGCTTCACACATTCGAGATCGACCTGGTTTGCGACGGCCGGCTGGTCGATCGCGGCCACGCCGACAACGTGCTCGGCGGTCCGCTCTCGGCGCTGCGCCATCTTGTGGGATTGCTGGGCTCCGATCCGGTCAATCCGCCGCTTGCCGCGGGCGAAATCATCAGCACGGGCACGCTGACCAAGGCGATGCCGGTCGCGCGTGGGGAGAGCTGGACCGCCGTCCCGAGCGGGAATCGGGCTCGATCCGGTTGGGCTCAGGTTCCTCTGATACTGGTTCCCCCGGGGCCGACAGAGCGATCGGCGATGCGTTTGGCCGGCGGCCAGAGTCAGAGCGCAGCCGAGGGCGCTGAATTTTAGGGCATCAAATGCAAACCCCGCCGGCAGCAGCCGACGGGGATCAGCAGAAAGGTTGGCGGACGGCGGGTTGTGACACCCGGTGGCCCGTCAAGGACCTGCGAAGGAAATTGAATTCCACGGCGCAGGCCCGTGCAAGGCCATTTTATGGGCAGTGGATTTCCCGTTTTTTAGGCAGCGGATTTGCCTGCCGCTTCCCGCGAGTTTTCAGGATTTGGGCTTCGCCGCTCCCTTGGCAGCGGACATCACCTCGCCCGTGATCTGCCGCATGTGCTCGCCGGCATTGGTGAACTGACTCCTGAGGAATTCCGACTGAATTTGCATGGCCTGCTGAAGATCGGTGGCGTGCACCAGTTTGCGCGCATGCTCGAAGGCGGCCTTCATGTTCTGCTCGGTGAACGACAACGCCTGCTTGGAAATTTCCGTCCCCGGGCTCGGAATCGACGCGACCGATTTGTTGGCGGCATCGAAGAACATTCCGAACGCCCTTTCCGCCTGATCGATGGTCTTTTCGGCCAAATCGCGCAACTCGGCCGGCACTTCCAGTTTTGGTTCGGTCATGGACGCCACCTCCTGTTTGGGCGGTGGAATACCACACTTCCAGGCCGGAAGCGAATGCGAGGCGTTTGGTTCTCGGCCACCTCGCGGCGAAGGTCTTTCAGAGCTGCGAGGTTTTTCCGCGGGCGAGTTGCAGCAATTCCTCGATGATGGATAGATCGTGCTTGAACAGCTTCTTCAAAGCGGGATCGTTGATCGCCCTGACCAGTTGGTGCGCCTGCTGGGCGGCAAGATCGAGCAGCAGAATGGCGTCGCGGAGTTCCGCCTTGGCTTTGAACTGCAGGTCCCTGAAGCGATCCTTCAGACCAGAGATTTCGGCGGTGGCAAGTTCCTGCCCATAATTGGTGTTCCGACGACGGCGCGACGCCTCTTCATGGAATTTGACAACGTTGACCACGACCCAGCCCCTGCAATCGATACGCACCCGTCGAAAAAGACGAGCCTTATGCAGCGATGGTAGTTCGATGCAGTTAGCGCGTGCTTAGGCCTGCTAACGTCAATCAATCCAGATTATGCCAGCGCCTTGGAGGCGGGATTTGCACGCGATCGTCCGCAAAAATGCCGGGCGGAATTTGATTGAAGATGTCGCTGTGTGAGCGAGACGCGCAGCAACGAGGGCCATGATTTTTCGGTACAATCCAAAGTTGGTTTTTCGAGCGTCGAAAGCTCACTAAAATTAAGTTTAATCGAATCGCAGCAATCAGCAGACAGCAGAAAATACCCCGCCGCATGCCTTCCAAATCAGCGCTGCTGAGCAACTTCCCTCTCGTGCGAACCAGTGATCCGGAACTCGCCCGCGAGCGCTTTGCGCCTCTCGGCATGGACAGTCTCGAGATGTCGCGGAGCGAGACCAGGTTTGCCGTGAGCTCCAACCATCTGCAAATGACAGGCGTTGGCCTCAGCTATTGCGCCTATACCAGCGGAGTCTCGCTCGGATTCAGAGAAGCCTCATTCGTACGCCAGATATTCAACATCGACGGAACGGGCCGCTACGCGACCGGCAACCAATCCGGCGAGATCAGGCATGGATTGTGGAGTCCGGTGCTTGCGTCCGGCCGAACGCTCCGGCTGGAATTAAAGGCTGGCTACCGCCAGCTCGTGCTGCGTCTCGAACTCGATGCGCTCAAGCGCAATCTGAGCGCCCTGATCGGCGAAGAAGTGAGCGAGCTGGCTTTCGATGAAACCGAAGCGCGCCAGCCGGCACTGAGCAGCTTGCGGCGCCGGATCTTCCAGTTCGCATCCGACTTCAACGAGCGCGGCACCTACTTTTCCGCGCTCGCCGCTGCCGAAGTCGAGCGCATGGTGATCATGAAATTCCTGATGTGCCACCGTCACAACTATACGCACCTGTTGTTGCGCGAGCCACTTCCCTCAACATCCTCAGCGGTCAAGACCGTCGAGCAATTCATCGAAGCCAATTGGGACAGGCCGATCGATGTGCCGTCGATGGCGCGGGTTGCAAGGGTCAGCGCGCGAAGCCTGTTCCGGCAATTCAAGCAGGATCGCGGCTATTCGCCGGCGGATTTTGCCAAGCGGGTCCGGCTCGATCATGCGCGCGAATTTCTGGATCAACCTTCGCAAGGCTCGTCGGTCACGCAGATCGCGCTCCGATGCGGCTTCCAGAATCCCGGTCACTTCGCGCGCGATTTCCGGCTCGCCTTCGGCGAGCTGCCATCCGAGACCTTGAAGAAAGCAACGCGGCGGCTCGGTCGCTGACGCGCCAACGGCCAGCGGACCATCAGCACTCAACGCGTCTTGAGCCGTCCGTTTCCGCCGCCAGCCGGCGAGGGATCGGTGGCGAGCCGCTCGACCAATTCGATCACTTCAGAGCGTTGCGAAGGCGAAAGCCTGATGAATGCTTTCAGGAGCCGCAGGCCCTGGATCGTTTCGCTGGATGGACATCCGAGCGTCTCCCTCAATTCCGAAACAGATGTGCGATTTTTCATCTCGCGCCTTTTCGCGGCAAAATTGAAGCGGGTTGCCCGGTTGAAAGTATGCCAAGGAACAACCCCACCGGCAAGGAATTCCGCTACCCATTCAGCGGGATTTGGCGGAAGAATCTGGCACTTATTGGTGTATGCGACCAAATTTGCACTTTATGGTCTGACATTCGCCCGGCCGCTGGCCCATCGCGGCGGTCACGCATCGCAGCCGAAACCGAAACGGCCACCTTGTGAACCGCCACGCAGCACGACCAATCCGGTGGAACCCGGGCCCACCAATCAGCCCAAGGACTTGCGCACCATGCGGAGCCCTTCAAGTGACGTTGCCAATTGTTGCTGATCGTCGCAGCGTCGTCGTGCCGGCGCCGCGCCAGGCCGGACAACGCAAGGTCGGACAAGACCGCGATGCGCAGCGTTGCGTTTGAACTCGCGCGTCCCTGCGCCGGGCAAGCCGTCCACAACATTTCACTTTTAAGTGACACCCTCGCCTTAAACCGTCGAAATAAACGATCCCGCTCGATGTTCCCATCGTAACGGAAAATGACACGGAAGATCTCGTCAATGCAAACAGCGGCCCTGCTCTCGCTCGCGACATCGGTACCTCCTCACGCCTTCCTGCAGAAGGACGTCCTTGCCGCGGCATGGGATTTCTTCGGCAGTCGCTTTCCCGACTTCGAGCGGTTCGCGAGCATTTTCGCCAATACCGGAATCGTCAAGCGTCACGGCGTGAAGCCCTTCGAATGGTATCTCGAACCGCGCGGCTGGCCGGAGCGCACGGACGCGTTTCTTGACGGCGCGGAGGCGCTGTTCATCGAGGTCGCCGCAAAGGCGTTGGCGAGCGCGGATGTTCGCGCGGCCGAAATCGATACCGTCGTGACGGTTTGTTCGACCGGGATCGCCACGCCAAGTCTCGATGCGCGGGTCCACCGCCGCATGGGCTTTCGATCCGACGTCTCGCGCGTGCCGGTGTTCGGCCTTGGCTGCGCCGGCGGAGCCTCGGGGATCTCGATCGCCTCGCGTCTGGCGCAGGCGCGGCCCGGCACCAATGTGCTCATGGTGACGATCGAACTCTGCTCGCTCGCGCTTCGGCTTGACGAACTCACCAAGGCCAACATCATCGCCACCAGCCTGTTCGGCGATGGCGCCGCCGCGATGGTTTTGCGCGCGGGCGACGGTGGCGCAACCCGGATCGAGCATGTCGGCGAGCACCTTTGGCCGGACACGCTCGATGTGATGGGCTGGAGCGTCGATCCTCTCGGGTTTGGCGTCATCCTTCGCCGCACCGTTCCGGAGTTCGTCACCACCGAACTCAAGCCGGCCCTGACGGAGATCCTGTCACGCATGCAGCTTGAGATCGCCGATATCGACAAGTTCATCTGCCACCCCGGCGGCGCCAAGGTGATCAACGCCATCGAGACCGCGCTTGCGCTCGACCAGGGGACGCTCGAGCACGAACGCCAGGTGATATCGGACTACGGCAACATGTCGGCGCCGACCGTGCTGTTCATCCTCGAACGGGCACGCGCGCAAGGGCTGCCACCGCGTTCGCTGTTGACGGCGCTCGGACCCGGCTTCACCGCAAGCTGCGTTTCGCTGCGGCACGCGGCGTGACGCCGGCCGAGTTCATCCTGGGGCTGGTGACGGTCCAGCGCGCCGGAGAACTCGCTCTCTCATACCACAACACAAGCAGACTGATCGCGCGTGGCGCGGTCGAGGTGGCGCCACGACATTATCCGCTGATGGTCGCGGTGCATGCGCTCTGGCTGATCGCGCTATGGGTTTTCGGGCATGACCGGGGCGTGAATCTGATCGCGCTGTCCGTATATCTCGCGCTGCAAGGCTTGCGCTTCTGGGTGATGCGCACGCTCGGCACGCGCTGGACCACCCGCATCATCGTGCTGCCGGGAGAGCCACTGGTGTCGGGCGGCCCTTACCGTTATCTCACCCACCCCAATTATGCCGTGGTCTCAGGCGAAATCGCCGTGCTGCCGCTGGTGGTGGGCCTGCCGTGGCTTGCCGTACTTTTCACCATTCTCAACGCCATGATTCTCTTCATCCGCATCCGCGCCGAAAACCGCGCCCTTGCACGCTTGCGCACGATCGCCGCGCGAGCCGCGCCATGAGCGAGACGATCAATGCCACGCCGGACAAGGCCGCGGCCGCGACATGGCTCGGCTTTATCCTGATGTGCCTTGGCATGTTCATGGCGATCCTCGACATTCAGGTGGTCGCGACCTCCCTGCCCGCGATCCAGGAAGCGCTCGAAATCTCCCGCGACGCGATGAGCTGGATCCAGACCGCCTATCTGATCGCGGAAATTACCGCCATTCCGCTGACGGGCTGGCTGACGCGCGTGATGACGCTGCGCTGGCTGTTCGTGTCCGCGATCGGCTTCTTCACCCTCGCCTCGATCGGCTGCGCCTTCGAGCTCGCGATTTTGCGATGCTGGTCTCGTTCCGCGTGCTGCAGGGCTTTGCCGGCGGCACGCTGATCCCGGCGGTGTTTTCGGCGGTGTTCCTGCTGTTTCCGCTTCGCCTGCACCCGATCGCCACGACACTCGCCGGCATCATGGCGGTGCTGGCGCCGACGGTCGGACCCGTCGTCGGCGGCTGGATCACCGAGACCTGGTCCTGGCACTGGCTGTTCCTGATCAACGTCGCCCCAGGTCTTCTTGCGGCCGCCGCCACGCCGTTCCTGCTGTCGGCGGAAAAACCCAATCTCGACGATCTTGCGACGCTCGATCGCGTTTCACTGCTGCTGATGGTGATTGCGCTCGCCACGCTCGAACTCGGCCTGAAACAGGCGCCGCAGGACGGCTGGCTTTCGCCGCGCTGCCTGATGCTGTTCGTCGCAAGCGCGATGAGCGCGAGCGTCTTCGCCACAAGGACGCTGAAGGCCGCCCATCCCGTGGTCGAGCTTTCGACGCTGCGCGCGCCCGCCTTTGCGATCGGCTGCGCCTTGAGCTTCTGCCTCGGGGTCGGCCTGTTCGGCTCGGTCTATCTGATGCCGGTGTTCCTTGCCTATGTCCGCCGCCACGATGCCTTCGAGATCGGCACCATCATGCTGGTCACGGGGGTGGCGCAACTCGTCACCGCGCCGATCGCGGGCGCGCTGGAAAGCCGGCTCGATCCGCGCAAGCTTTCGGCGTTCGGCTTTTCGCTTTTTGCGCTTGGCCTCGGCTTGAGCGCGTTTCAGAGCCGGATCGCCGATTTCGACGAGATGTTCTGGCCGCAGGTCGCCCGCGGCATCGCGATCATGTTTTGCCTTTTGCCGCCGACGCGGCTGGCGCTGGGCACATTGACGGCCGCGCAGGTGCCCGACGCCAGCGGGCTTTTCAACCTGATGCGAAACCTCGGCGGGGCGATCGGCATCGCCTTGATCGACACCATTCTCTACGGCCGTACGATCGGACACGGCGAGGCGTTGCGCGACCGGTTGATCGCCGGCGACGTCACCGCCGCGCGGGCGATCGGGCTCGACGTTGAGCTCTTCACCCATCCTCCGCCCGAAATGTCGGATGCCACCATCGAGGCCTATGTCCGCCCGATGGTCGAGAAGGCGGCGTTTGCGATGTCGACCAACGAGGCCTGGATGCTGCTCGCCGTCGTGGCGCTGATCGGGCTCTCGCTGGTGCCGTTTGCGGGAAGGACGCCAATGGCAGCGACCGCTGAGCCGCGCCAGCACGAGAGTTCGTGAGGGTAGACTAATCTGTAATAGTAGCGGGCCTCCCTCTCCCGCTTGCGGGGAGGTTTGGGGTGGGGGCGCTCCCGCAAGACGCATGGTCGATTGGATAGACCCTCCCCCACCCGCCGCGCTCCGGCGCGCAACTGCGCTGCCGAGCGCGTCGACCTCCCCCGCAAGCGGGAGAAGTGACGTCGTTTCAGACTCCTCTCAATCGGATTGAATCTGGACCAAAGCCTGGCATTTTGCGACGGTCGAATAGTTGAACCTATTTCGACGCCGAATCCTTTACGAGCAGCGCGACCGCGTCCTGCACCGTCGTCATGAACTGGGCGGGGAAGATGATGGTCGAGTTTTTCTCGATCGAAATTTCCGCCATCGTCTGCAGGGTACGAAGCTGCAGCGCGACGGGATGGGCCGTGATGATGTCGGCGGCCTCGCCGAGCTTGACGGCGGCCTGATATTCGCCTTCGGCGGCGACGATCTTGGCGCGACGTTCGCGCTCGGCCTCGGCTTCCTTGGCCATCGCCCGCTGCATGTTGTCCGGCAGCGTGATGTCCTTGATCTCCACCGCCGTCACCTGGGTGCCCCAGGGTTCGGTATGGAGGTCGATGACGTTCTTGATCGTGTCGTTGATGCTTGCGGTGTCCGACAACAACTGGTCGAGGCTGAAGCGGCCGACCACGTTGCGCACCGTGGTCTGGCTGATCTGGTTGATCGCGTTGAAGACGTTTTCGATCGCGATCACGGCCTTTTCCGGATCGGTGATGTGATAATAGGCCACCGCCGCGATGTCGATCGAGACGTTGTCCTTGGTGATGATCTTCTGCGAGGGAATCTGCATCGTGACCGTGCGCAGCGACACGCGCGTCATGGTCTGGAACGGCACGAAAATCAGCGTCAATCCCGGTCCGCGCACGCCGGCGAATTTGCCGAGCAGGAACACCACGCCGCGCTCATATTGCTTGAGCACGCGAAGCGAGATCAGGAGGTAGAAGATGACCAGCAGTAAAGGAACGGAAATGAAGCCCATCGCGCTGCCCTCGCCGGTTGTTTTGCAGGAACCTAGCACTTTACGATCGACCTGCGCGAGCAGGATTCCCACATTGATCGAGGTCAAGGCACGACTTGCGGGGGTGTGCTTGAATAAATCATGTGAAGGAGCATCGCGGCTGAGGATTTCGGAGTGAGCTTCCTTTGACGTTTCTTGATGTTTCTTGGACCGGACTTTTCTCCCGGATGTCATTTTGACGCGGGATCACGGATGCTGCCGAGGGCTTGCGACTGGCCCGTGGGGCATCCGGGGTCCGGCCATGAGGATAGAGCAACAATATGCGAACCTATTATTTCGACCTGCAGGACGGTGTCGCCACGAGAGACCGCCAGGGGATGGAGCTTGCCACCATGTCGGAGGCGATCGAGCACGGCAGGAAGCTGGCAAAGCGGCTTCGCGACGAGCCCCGGCGCAGGGATGCCGCCCTTTCGGTCGTTGTCCTCGATGAATCCGGCACTGAAATTCACCGCGAGCGCGTGTCGGACCCGGCCGAAACCGACGCATGCAGCAACGGCGCGGCATAGCCTGAAGCGGCTGGCGGGCCGCTTACCAAAGGATCTCCGTCGGGCAGTTTTTGTCTGACACCGACTAACTCACGCCCGGTAGACAAAGGCCCGACGAACGACCGTTCGGGTTGACTGGGAGTTCATCTGCTTCTCGCTGACCGACTTTGTTGGCATCGCGTCCAGCACGCTTTGCGCCGTTACCGGATTTGTTGCAACCGACGCATCGGCGCAAACATCGCCGCCCCGACGACACCCGGCGTGACGCGAAAGATCCTGTTCGACCGACGTTCCGACGCCGGGACTTGTTACGGTGATCGTGGACATCGAAATCGAACCCGGCGTCACCATCGGGCGGCAGTACCCATCCGGGCATCGAAAGCGCCTTACGCTCAAGGCGGCTTAGATCTGCCAAATCGAGGGCCAGCCGACCAAGTACTTCAAGCCGGGCGATGCCATCTGATTCCGGCCATCACGCCGCATGCCGGCGGCAAGAACGGCGACAAGAAGTCCCGATCATGCGACGAGCACCTATATCGTCGAGAATGGCGCAATCCTCTCGCCTCACCAGGTAATCGATTAAGATCAAGCTGAACACGTCAGCAGGCCGCGAGTTTACGCCGGTGCGCGGCGGCCTTTATCGTTCACTGCTGCTTTTCCCAGAACGACAACAGCCCTTGCGACGCCGAGCCGCCGATCACGCAAGGAATTCCGATCGCGACCTGGCCAAGGGCCGCCGCCGAGACGCAGCCGAGCGCGACCGCGCCGACGCCGACCTGGCCCCAGAAGTCGAGGTTGCGCCGCGCGTCGGAACCCTTGGTCTTGAGTTCATCCATCGCCGCGAGCGCGTCCTTGCGCACCGCGCCGAGCTGCACGGTATCGGCCGCCTCCACCACTTCGGTCAGCGGCACCTTGACCGCCGCCGGCTGCACCGCCAGCTCGCTGCGCAGATATTCGCGCAAGCCCGCGTCGCGCACCGCGTAGCTTGCGAGCGTATAGCGCGCCATGCTGCCGACCGTGAGCTTGTCGATGGTGTCGCGGCTCTTGCTCCAGGGCAGCATCGCAATGATGCGCAGGATCGGCTTGTAGGAACCGGTCGCGAAGTAATATCCCCACAGCGTGTCGAGCAGATCCTGACTGCTGGCAAAAGTCTGCTGCATCTTCAGCTTCTTCTCTTCCTTGGAAAACGGATTTTGCGTGAACACGCCCTTGATCTTGTCCATCATGCCGGGCTTGGTCTCTTCCAGCGGAATCTCGGTCAAGGTCGGCAGCGTGCCGGCAAGATAACTGTCGATCATCACGCGGCGGCCCGGCATCCTCACCGCGATCTTGCGCAACAGATTGCGCCACTCGGGCAGGCCCGAAAAAGCGATCGCGCGCACGATCACCCATTCGTCCTCCGCCTTCACCGGAAAAAAGCTGTTGACGAGCTGCTCGGCCTTGGCCGGATTCGATCCGATCGCGCCGGCGATGAAGCCGAGATAAATGCCGGCGTTTTCCGGCTCCTTGAAGGTTTGCGAATGAAACAGAATACGCACCGCCGCGGCGATATGCGCGTAGTCGGGCTTGGCGCGGTAATTGTAGATCCACTGCTGGACCACGCTTAGCGAGGCGCGCGGATCAATCTCCGGCGTGACGGCGCCCGCCGCCGGTTGAATCAGCAGGAACAAAGCAGTGACGAAAGCTGCGCAACGCATGTGATGCTCCCATACGCAGGGAACCTCTTGTGAACCTCTTGTGACCCTCTTTGTGAGCCTCTTGTGAACCTCTTGGGCCTTATCGCTAGGTTTCATTTGAAGCGGCTATGCGACATTTTCTGGATGGCAGATCGGCGGCTGCGTCGAAATTGTGGCAAGGCGTCAACATTTAAGGCGACATCTCACCCCACCGACGACATTCTTTCGCCCCGCGAGCGCTCTTCGATTGCGCCTGTGACAAGCGGGTAACAGGCGGAACATGATCAGACCATCCGCGGCATCGGATCGACGATGCCTTCGGTCAAAAGCCGCGAACGCACTATTGATCGCAGCGCTCATGCTTCTTTCGGCGCAAGCGATTGCGGCCGAGAGTCCTCGCAGGTCGAGGAAAGCACGCGACGGCGACGTGAAGGCACGCGACGTGATTGAGGTCGAAGGCAATCGCCGCGTCGATGCCGCAACCGTGCGCTCATATTTCCATGCCGCGCCGGACGGACACTTCGACGAGGCCGCGCGCGATGCCGCGCTGAAGGCGCTGGTTGCGACCGGCCTGTTCGACAAGGTCACGATCGAGCGCGCCGGCGAACGGCTCGTCGTGCACCTGCATGAGGCCCCGGTGCTCGATCGGGTCGCCTTCGAAGGCAACAAGCGGATCAAGGACAGCGAACTTTCCGCCGTGATCGAGTCCAAGCCGCGCGGCACCCTGCAGCGCGCGGCCGTGCAGTCCGATGTCGGCCGCATCATGGAAGCCTATCGCCACGCCGGGCGCAACGATGTCGGTGTGAAGCCTGCGATCATCGATCGCGGCAACGACCGCGTCGACCTCGTCTTTGAGGTGACGGAAGGCCAGCGGACGCCGGTGCGGCAGATCAATTTCACCGGCAACAAGGCGTTCGGCAAGCGGCAGCTCGCCGCCGTCATCAAGACCTCGGCCACCAATATGCTGAGCTTCCTGATCGGCGGCGACGTCTACGATCCCGACCTCGTCGCCGCCGACCGCGAGCAGTTGCGGACCTATTACCGCAGCAAGGGTTATGCCGACGCCGCCGTGCCTTCGGCGCTCGCCGAATACGATCCCGCGAGCCGCGGCTTCACGCTGACCTTTGCGATCGACGAAGGTCCGCTCTACCAATTCGGCGACGTCCACGTCGCCTGCCATGTGGAAGGGCTCGATCCCGAAAAGCTCCGTCCCGTGCTGCTCGTGCGATCCGGCACGACGTTCAACGGCACCGCGCTCGACAAGACCAGCGACGTTCTTGCGGTCGAGCTCGCCAAGCTCGGCTATCCCTTCGCCCATGTTGTGCCCCGCATCGTGCGCGACACGATCACAAGGCGGATCGACGTGGCGTTCGAGATCGCGCAAGGGTCGCGCGCCTATGTCGAACGTATCGACATCCACGGCAACACCCGCACCCGCGGCTACGTGATCCGGCGCGAGTTCGACATTGCCGAAGGCGATGCCTTCAACAAGGGCCTGATCGATCGGGCCGAGCGGCGGCTGAGGAATTTGAACTACTTCAAGACCGTCAAGATCACGACGAAGCCCGGCTCGGTGCCGGATCGCGTCGTTCTCGACGTCGAGGTGAGCGAACGCGACACCGGCGATTTCAACATCGCCGGCGGTTATTCGACGGTCGAGGGGTGGATGGGCGAGGTCAAGCTCGGCGACCGCAGTTTCGCGGGCACCGGCGTCGCGCTCGCATCCACCTTCAACTACGGCCAGTACGGCCGCGGCATCGATATCTCGGCGACCGATCCCTATTTCTTCGGCAACCGCGTGTCCGGCGGCATCGACCTCTTTGCCAAGCAGACCAATTCCTCTCTCTACCAATCCTACGGCACCGAAAACTACGGCGTGACCATGCTGCTGGGCACGCCGCTCTCCGAGCAGCTCGGTGTGCAGTGGCGCTATTCGATCGCAAGACAAGACGTCACCGTCAATCCGGCCTCGCTCGCCGCCCCGCCCTCGATCGCGGTCCAGCAGGCGGCGCTTGCCGGACCGCAATGGGTGTCGGCCGTCGGCAGCACCGCGACCTACTCCACCCTCGACAACAACAAGGCACCGACCAACGGCGTCAACGCGCAACTGCGTCAGGATCTCGCCGGCCTCGGCGGCGACGTGCGCTTCCTGCGGACCACCGATGATGTTCGCTACTATCACCAGATCAACGACGACGTGGTGAGCCTCGCGCGCGGCCAAGGCGGCTATATCACCGGCTGGGGCAGCAAGCAGGTGCCGCTGATCGACAGCTTCTTCGGCGGCCCGTCGATGGTGCGCGGCTTTGCGCCCAACGGGTTCGGCCCGCGCGACCTCACGCCGGGCACGACGATGGATAATGTCGGCGGCAGCATGTATTGGGCGACGACGGCCGAACTCCAGAGCAATATCCCCGGCGTGCCCGCGGAATACGGGCTCAAGGCGATCGCCTTTGTCGATGCCGGCAGCGTGTTTCGCTACAACGGGCCGACGGCGTTTCCGGGATCCACCCAGTCGATGCAACTCGCCAACGCCAATGTCGTGCGCTCTTCCGTCGGCGCCGGCCTGACCTGGGCCTCACCGTTCGGCGCGCTCACCGTCAACTACGCCGTGCCGCTGACGAAGGCATCCTACGACGTGGTGCAGCCGCTCGGCTTTACGGCGTCGCCGTTCTGACGAAAAGCTCGAGGGCTCTCACCTCGGCTTTCGATCAAACCGAACGACGAAGCGATTGCCGCACCAGAGTTCGATGTCGAGGTCGGCGACCAGTCGCGCCGATTTCTCGGCGGCCTCAGCGTCGTCGGCGCACGCCAGTGCCTTGAGAGCGATCTGGTACCCGTCCGACCCGACGGAATAAACCATGTAGTTTGCCATCCTCTGCCCTGCCAAGATCGCGTGGAGCGGCCAACGCTCAAAACACGCAACGACGATGCTAGTCCGGTTGCCGGCGCTTGTCGGTCGGGCAGCGGACAATCGGCGCTGGCCAGAATCCGGGCGAGTCAGATAAGGAAACGAGGTCGCTTGCCGTTGCGGGGTTCGGGCGGTTATCCGCAATCGGCCCATCGCAACAGAGGCAGGCAACGGGCTCGCCTGAAGGCATATCGCAATGACAACCGTCTCGCTGACGATATCGGAGGCCTTCGATTTCGCCCTGAAGTCCTTCTACGCGGGCAGGCTCGCCGAGTGCGAGCAAAACTGCCTCAAAATATTGTCTGCCGATCCTAACTCCGCCGCCACGCTGAATCTCCTGGCCGTGATCCATACCTCGCTCGGCCGGAACGAGGCGGCACTCTCCTGTTACGATCGCGCGCTGTCGCTGCGGCCCGACTTCATCCAGGCGCTGAGCAACCGCGGCGCGGTGCTAAAACAGATGCGGCGGAACGACGAGGCCCTCGAGAGCTATGATCGCGCGCTCGCGCTTCAGCCGGATCACGTCGAGGTTCTCAACAACCGTGCGGGCGTCCTGCAGGAGCTCTGCCGGTACGACGAGGCGCTGACCGGCTACGACCGTGCGCTCGCCTTGCGGCCGAACTATCCCGAGGCGCTCAACAATCGCGGCGTAACCCTGCAGGCATTGGGGCGGTCGCTTGACGCGCTTGCAAGTTATGATGCCGCGCTGGCGTTGCGCTCGGATTTCGTCGAGGCGCTGGTCAATCGCGGCATCGTCCAATATGAAATGAAGCAATTCGGCGCTGCGGTCGCAAGTTACGACCGGGCGATCTCCTGTCGGCCGGACAATGCCGATGCGCTCAGCAATCGCGGCAACGCGCTGGACAAACTGGGACGCCGCGAGGAAGCATTGGCGAGCTACGAGCGCGCCATCGCCTTGCGTCCGGATTACACCCAGGCACATATCAACCGTGGCGCCACGCTGCACGAGTTGGGACGGCCCGATGAGACGCTCAAGTGCTTCGAGCGTGCGCTTGCCTTTGAACCGGATCATGTCGGAGCGCTTACCAATCGCGGCGTCGCCTTGCATGATCTTGCAAGATCGTACAAGCCGGCGACCGATCATCAGCAGGCGATCGCCGGGCCGCCGGGAGCCACTGCCGCGATCGACGGCCATGACGTCACCTCGCACAAACTGATTCTGCTCGAGAAAGCCCTGGCAAGTCACGATGCCGCGCTCGCCGTCCAGCCAGACTACGTCGAGGCGCTCGCCAATCGCGGCGCGGCGCTCTACGACCTCAGGAGGTTCGACGAGGCCTTGGCGAGTTACGATTCGGCGATTGCGGTACGTCCGGATTACGCCGACGCGCATTTTCTCAAAGGCCTCGCGCACCTCGTCACCGGCGACTTCGAACGTGGCTGGAGCGAATATGAGTGGCGCCGCAAGGCTTCCTTCCTGAAATACATCGCGCGCAATTTTCCGCAGCCGCTCTGGCTCGGAGACGACGATATCGCCGGCAAGACGATCCTGCTCCACAGCGAACAGGGATTTGGCGACAGCATTCAGTTTTGCCGTTTCGTGCCGATGGTCGCGGCGCGCGGCGCACGCGTGATCATGGAAGTTGAACAGCCGCTTTGCGCGCTCATGACCGGTCTTGCCGGCGCGACGCAAATCGTCGCCAAGGGCGATCCTCTGCCGGATTTCGACGTTCAATGCCCGCTTCCCAGCCTGCCGCTGGCATTCGGGACGCGGCTGGATACCATTCCCGCGGGCGTCCCCTATCTGCGCGCGCCAATGCAAGCCGAGGCGCATTGGCGCAGCCTGCTCGGGACCAAACCTCGTTTGAGGATCGGGCTTGCCTGGGCCGGCAACCCGAAACATGTCAGGGACCGGGAGCGGTCGATGATCTTGCGCGATCTTCTCCCGCTTTTCGACGTCGATGCGACGTTCGTGAGCCTGCAAAAAGAGGTTCGCGCGCAGGATGCGCAGTTGCTGACGAATTGCGGCATGCTGCGGTTTCGCTCACGAGCTCGGAGATTTTTCCGACACGGCTGCGCTGATATCGCAGCTCGATCTCGTGATATCCGTCGACACGAGCGTTGCGCATCTTGCGGGCGCGCTTGGGAAAACCGGTCTGGGTCCTGTTGACGCATGCGCCTGACTGGCGCTGGCTGCTCGACCGCGACGACAGCCCCTGGTACCCGAGTGCGCGGCTGTTTCGCCAGCGCGAGACGCGCGAGTGGGGCAGCGTAACGACGCAAGCCCGCGAAGCGCTGCTTGAATTCGGCGGAAATGCGCAATAGAGCGCTACCTCTCGGGGGCTCTCACTTCGGCTTTCTTGCTGAATGAATACGCGCTGCATCTGCCATAGCAAGCCGCGCGACGCCGGCCAACTTCATCGCGAAATGAAGTCCTGGTACGCTGCCACGCCCTCCCCGACGTCGCGGCAAACGCAACTGTCGACAGGCGATTTTTCATCGTGATCAAACAATTCGATCGAAAACAGCGGTGCCGCGTCGGAGCTGTTCTGCGAGGCCTCAAACATTCGGATCTCATAATTCCCGATCCGCGCAAGTGAAACCATTTTCGCTTCGCCGTCCGGAATGCATAAGAGCCTGGTATAGGCCCGCGCAATCCGCAATTTGTCAAACTCGTCGTCAGATGCTTTGCACACGATCGGGTTCCCGGGACGTCACGGTATTGGTTGCTTTTTTCGTTGCTGCTCGTGGCCCGATGGCTTCTTCTTGGAGCTACGCCTGAGCGCGCGGGAAACGACGACTTCGAGCAGCGGCCGCAGGGCTGTGCCTCGATTTAAGAGACAGCCTTCGTATCGCGGCCGTCCTCGGCCGCCTCAGCGATACCTAAAGGCCGCTGAGCTACCGAGATTAGGTATGGTCCCGTGCGACAGTCGGCGGTGGCAGAACGCCACCGCCAACCATGAGAGTGCCTTAGCCGTTTGCGAGCGGTAGAGCCACGTAGTGGGACGCATCGCCAGAGCGAAGGCGCATCAACACACTGCTCTTCTTGTCCGCGCGCGCGGCGTCGAGCGCTTCGCGAACGTCAGTGGGATTCGAAACGCTCTTTCCGGCAACCTCCAGAATCACGTCGCCCTTCTTGAGCCCGCGATCCGCAGCCGCACTCTTCGGCTCGACCTTCGTGACAACGACGCCTACCTTGCCAGAGCCATCAACCTTGCCAGCCGGCGCAACTGTCATGCCCAGTCGCGGAACGTCGGTGCCTTGGGCTCCCTTGCCGTCGGCATCAATGTCAGCCTTGGCTTCCTGGGAATTTGGCAGCTGACCAAGAGCCAGACTGACGACCTTGCTCTTGCCCTTATGAAGCACGTCGAGCTTGGCGGTGCTACCTGGTGCGAAGCCACCGATGATCCGGGCCAGTTCCCGGGCGTCCTTGATCGACTGACCGTTTACGGCGGTGATGACGTCACCCGATTCAATTCCGGCCTTGGCTGCGGGGCCATCCTTCTGCGGATCGGCCACCAGCGCACCCTGCGCCTGCTTGAGACCCATGCTGTCTGCGATATCCTGCGTCACCGGCTGAATCTGAACACCGATCCAGCCTCGGCTGACACTTCCCTTGTCTTTGAGCTGAGCGATCACGTTCTTCACCGTCGCAGCCGGAATCGAAAATGCGATGCCGACACTGCCACCGGATGGCGAAAAGATCGCGGTGTTCACGCCAACCACCTCACCCTGCATATTGAAGGCCGGGCCGCCCGAGTTGCCCTTGTTGACAGGCGCGTCGATCTGAATGAAGTCGTCGTATGGGCCACTTCCGATGTCCCGACCGCTGGCCGAAACGATGCCAGCCGTCACGGTGCCGCCCAGGCCAAACGGGTTGCCGACCGCCAGTACCCAGTCGCCAATTCTGGCCTTGCCGTCGGACAGCTTCGCAAAAGGAAAACCAGAGCCGCCCTCAACCTTGATCAGGGCAATATCGGTCCGCGGATCGGTTCCGATCACCTTCGCGGTATAGCTCTTGCCATCGTCGGTCGTTACTTCAAGCTTTTCGGCACCGTCGACGACGTGATTGTTGGTTACGGCAAAACCATCGGCTGAAATAAAGAAGCCGGAACCCTGACCCATCATTTCGCCGTGCCGGTCGCCGCGCCCGCGATTTTGCGGCACGCCATCAGGGCCGCCGAACCGACGGAAGAAACGCTCCATCGGCGAGCCCGAATCATCGTCATCGTTCTTGTTGCTCGTGTCGTATACCTTCTCCTTCATCGTGACCTTGACCGAGATCACCGAAGGCTTCACGCGTTCAACCATGTCGGCAAAGCCTAGCGGCTGTGCGGCGCTGGATGCGGCGTTACCAATTTCGGCGTGGGCCGGGGTACCGAGAATATCGAAGCCACCCGAAGTGGGGCTCAAGCCGTAAGCGGCGACGCCCAGACCCGCCACGACAGACGCCATTAATGCGAATTTTCGCGCTGAGAATAGCGAGCGCGTCGGCTGCCGAAGGGAAGAAGAACTCGATCGATTTTCCGTCATAAGAAATCTCCAAAAATGGATCAGCGCGCGGTTGCTCGCCCTTATGACGCGGGTAATGCATGCTCTCGCATTACGGAAAGCTGGCGGGACAATTAATGTTTCGAAATGAATTGGGTCAGCATTCGCTGCCGGCGTCGATGGCCGTCGACCCCTACGCTCCGATCGGGAATTTAAACTGATCCAGATCGGCCGGGCATGAAAGCTGCGCGAGAACCGCGTTGGCACCTTGCTGCTCAGGATCGGTCACCTCCGCGCGGTCGATGTCCGATCGACCTGTAACGACCCAGCGTTGTCGTATTCGCTTTGCCCCAATCCCTCAGACATCGTCTGCGCGCCCGTGAAATGACCACCGAGAGGCTCTGGACAAGCGTTCCGGATCAGGCTCAAATTTGGTCCAAGGAGCTGGTTTCCGGTGGAAAGCCGAAAACACATGCGACGAGCGTGCCGTGACCAAAAGACGGACGCTTCGAAAAAACATCAGGGGAGGCATTGATGGCGATTTCTCGTCGTGAGATTCTGCTGGGCAGCGCGTGCGCGGCCGGCGCGGCGGCACTTGAATTTCCGATGCCGGCGATTGCCCAGTCGGAGCCGATCAAGATCGGATTCCTGGCCGCCATGACCGGTCCGAGTTCGGCGCCGACCATCGGCTTCAACCGCGGCGTGAATTTTGCGGTCGATGCGATCAACGCCGCAGGCGGCGTCAAGGGCCGCAAGCTCGAGATCATCACCCGCGACACCCAGGGCGATCCGACCAAGGCGGTGAATGCGACCCAGGAATTGATCAGCCAGGCCAAGGTCCACGCGATCTGGGGCCCGTTCAACTCCGGCGAGGCGCTCGCGACCACTCCGATCATGGCGCGCGCCAAGATGCCAAATATCCACCCCTGCGTGGTGGAAACCCTGATCGACACCACCAAATTCCCGAACGCGTTTCGCCTTGCGCCCTCCAACAGCCAATGGGACGACGCGGTGCGCAACTACTGCCTCAACATCCTCAAGGTGAAAAAGGTCGCGGTGATCGGCGACACCACGGGCTATGGCGTCACCGCGCTCGGCGCTTCCGTTGCGGCCTTCAAGAAGGACGGCGCCGAAGTCGTCTATCAGGCCAACATCGATTCGACCCAACCCGACATGACGCCCGACATGCTGCGCGCCCGAAATGCCGGCGCCGAAGTCATCGTGGTCTGGAGCGTCTCCACCGGCATGGAAGCGCGGATGTTCAACACCCGCGCGGCGATGAAGTGGGACGTGTCCTTTGCCGGTCATCCCTCGATGTCGTCGGGCGAAATCGCAGGCCTCGTCGAGAAGCCCGAGAACTGGAAGAAAGTCTACGTCATCGGCTACAAGAGCTGCAGCTACGACGCCTCCGGCAAGCTGCCGGCAAAAAGCCAGGAGCTGGTCGAGCGCCTTGCCAAGGCCAACGTCGCGATGAACGACACGCTATTGTGGTGGATCGCCGACGGCGTCGATGCCATCGATCTGATCGCCAAGGCGGTCGAGCAGAGCGGGTCGACCGACGGCGAAGGCATCATCAAATACTGGAATTCCCTGTCGAAATATCCTGGCTATTTCGGCAATTTCAGCTTCTCGCCGACCCAGCACAACGGTTATCTGACCGAGGAGGTCGTGATGTCGGAGGCCTCCACCGCCAAAAACGGCGCCTTTTCGCTGGCGCCGGGATATGGATAGCGGCGGCGGATAGCGCCAAGCCGATGTTCGCCTCGATCCTCGCATCCGGTCTTGCGGCAGGCGCGATCTACGCGCTTGTCGGCGTCACCTACAACACCATGTTCTCGACCTCGCGGGTGATGAGCTTTACCGCGGGCCAGCTCGCGATGCTGGGCGGGGTGTTCGGCTCGCTGTTCACGCTCAAACTCGGAATGCCGCTCGTCGCAGGATTCCTCCTGACGCTCGTCGGATGCGCGATCATCGGCGTCATCACCGAATTCGTCGCGGTGCGGCCGGTGCTCAAGAGCCTCGATCAGCATCTCTACGTGCTCTCGACGCTGGCGCTGGCGCTGATGATCCAGCAGGTGACGGCGATCAAATGGGGCACCGAGCCGCAACCCTTTCCGCGCCTGATCGGGCTCGGCAGCGGGGTGTGGGACGAGAAATTCTGGCTTCCGGTGGCGGCCTGCGCGATCACGATCCTGGCGCTCGAATATCTTTATCGCCGCACGCTGGTGGGCCGCGCGTTCCTTGCGATCGCGGAGGATAATTTCGCCGCCCGCGCACTCGGCCTGCCCGAACGCAATCTGCGCGTCGCAAGCTATGCGCTTGCCGGCGTCATCGGCGGCGTCGCCGGCTTTTCCGGCGGCGAGCTGTTGCTGGCGTTCTTCGCCAACGGCGCGCTGTTGAATTTCTACGGCTTCGTGCCGGTGGCGCTCGGTGGGCTGGGCAACAACCGCGGCGCCGTCATCGGTGGGCTCGCGCTCGGTCTGTTTCAGCAGGCCGCGAATTTCCTGGTCGGCGGCATCTTCTCCTCCGTCGCCGTGTTCGCGCTGTTCATCGTGGTCCTGCTGGCCAAGCCGCAAGGGCTGTTCGGCTCCTCGACGGCGCGGAGGGTGTGATGACCGCGGTCACCGCAACGCCCGCCCGGGTCGAGACAAGTGACCTGCGCGCGATGCTGCCGCATCTGGCGCCTTTCCTTGGGATTCTTGCCGCCGCGATGATCCTGCCCTTCGTCAGCAACGACTATTGGGCGCTGATCGGCACGCGGGCTGCGATCTACTGGGTGCTGGTCTCCGGCCTCAATTTGATCGTTGGCTTCGCAGGTCATCTCGCCATCGGCTATGTCGCGCTTTTGACGCTCGGCGCCTATACCACGAGCGTTCTGGTCGCCGGCAACGTGATGCCGCAGGTCGAGGTGTTCGCGGCGCTCGCGATCGCGGGTTGCGTGGGCGCGGTGTTCGGCGTCGTGGTCGGGCTTCCCGCGTTGCGACTGCGCACTTTCTATTTCGCGATGTCGACGCTCGGCTTTGCCACCATCGTCGCGCAAATCGCGCTCGCCTGGCAGAGCGTCACCGGCGGCGGCATCGGGATCGCGGGCCCTGAATTTCCCGCACCGTTCAACACCGCATGGGGCTATTACTATCTCTGCGTCGCCTTTGCCGCCGTCTGCACCTGGTTGAGCGCGAATGTCGCACGCAGCCGGTTCGGCCGCGCCTTGATCGCGATCCGCGACGCGGAGGTCGCGGCCGAAGCCACCGGCATCTCCAAGCCGCGCATGCTGATCGCGATCTTCCTGTTCGCGGGCGCGCTTGCGGCGGTCGCCGGCGGATTGTTCGCCTCCTTGCAGACCTACATCACGCCGGACGCCTTTACCTTCGATCTTTCGGTCTTGTTCTTCATCGCGATCCTGATCGGCGGACGCGGCTCGATCCTGGGTCCCATGCTCGGCACCATCATCCTGACCATCCTGCCCGAGGTCGCGGCCCCCCTCGCGGCGTGGTCGACCTTCCTCTACGCCGTCCTCCTCCTGGTGATCGTGCTGGTGATGCCCGGCGGCATCGCCGCGCTGTTGGATTTCCGCAACCGCCGCCCGCTCGCGGCCAACCGCGCCATCGTGCCGCGACCGGCGGCACTCGCGGATGTCTTGCGCAAGAGTGCCGGCGACCGCGCCTTAAGCCTGCGCGGGGTGACGCTCAGCTTCGGCAATGTGCGCGCCATCGACAATCTCGATCTCGACGTCAAGCCCGGCGAGATCCACGGCCTGATCGGCCCCAATGGCAGCGGCAAGACCACGACGCTGAACGTGATCTCCGGCTATTATGTCGCCAAGAGCGGAACGATCGGGCTCGGGGAAATCACGCTCCCGCAAGGCTTGCCGACGCTGCGCGCCCGCCACGGCATCGCCCGCACCTTCCAGACGCCGCGCGTGATCGGCGAGGCTTCCGTGCTGCAGAATGTCATGATCGGCGGCACCATCGAGGGACAAGCGAGTTTCATCGAGGCGCTCTTGGCGCTGCCGCGCAACCGGCGTGACGAGCGTATGCTCACGGACAAAGCGCGCGCGCTGCTCGGTGTCGTTGGCCTCGAGGCGCTCGCCGATGTCCGCGCCGATCGCCTCCAGCACAGCGAATTGCGTTTCATCGAGATCGCGCGCGCGCTGATGCTGGAGCCGGATTTCCTCTTGCTCGATGAACCCGCCGCGGGCTTGTCCAACGACGAGATCGAGCGGCTCGCCGGTCTCATCATCGCGATCAGCCGTCGCGGCACGGGTCTTTTGCTGGTCGAGCACCACGCCGACTTGATCTTCGACATCTGCGATTCCGTCACCGTGCTCAATCTCGGGCGGGTATTGGCCGCTGGCACGCCCGCCGAAATTCGCGTCCACAAGGAGGTGGTCAGTGCTTACCTCGGCGGCTGAACCACTTTTGTCGATCGCGGCACTCGAATCCGGCTACGGCAAGATCCGCGTGCTGCACGGCATTGATCTTGCCGTCTCAGCGGGCGAGGTCGTGGCGCTGCTCGGCCCCAACGGCGCCGGCAAGACCACGCTGTTACGCGCGATATCCGGGCTGCTGCCGGTCAATTCCGGGCATGTGCGCTTTGCCGGACGCGACATGACCAACACCACGCCACGCGAGGCGGCGCGCGACGGCCTTGTGCACGTGATCGAGGGCCACCGCGTGTTCACGCAGATTTCGGTCACCGACAATCTTCTGCTCGCCGGCTACGATTTGCCGCGCGGCGAGCGCGCATCGCGGGTCGAGGAAGCCCTGTCGTTCTTTCCGGAGATCGCCGAGAAGCGTCACGAGCGCGGCGGCGCGCTTTCCGGCGGACAACAGCAGATGCTCACGGTCGCGCAAGGGCTGATCCGCCGCCCTCGCCTTCTGATGCTCGATGAGCCATCGGCGGGCCTGTCGCCGGTGCTGGTCGATCGCGTGCTCAACGTCATCGCCAAACTGCGCGATCAGGGCACTGCGGTTTTGCTGGTCGAGCAGCTCCTGGAAAAAGCGCTAGCCACAGCCGACCGTGTCTACGCGCTGGTGCAGGGGCATATCATGCTGGAAGCGCCGACCAGCGAGGACAACCTCGCGCAACGGATCGAGCGTGCCTATTTTGGTCACGAAAGGCAGCCGGCGGAACTTCAGTTACGTTGATCGATATCAAGGCACGCCAGTCCGATCGTTCTCAGATAGGCGCTCCGGAAGGAGGCGGCTGTGAAGAATGCGCCACTGGCTCTTCTCATCCTGGCAACGACGTTGTCGCACGCTACGGCGGCATTGGCTCAGACCGAGACGACCGATGCCGGCAAGAGCGAGTACGACTCCCATTGCAGCATCTGCCATGGCGATGCGAAGGGTAACGGTGTTTTCGGCGACAGCCTCAAGGCCGTGCCGCCAGACCTGACCTTGCTGGCCAGGAACAACCGCGGAGTATTTCCGGCCGACCGCGTCAGCCGCGTGATCGACGGACGTGTGGAGATCGCCAGTCACGGGCCACGTGACATGCCTGTCTGGGGCAGGCGATACGCGGCCGAAGCCGCACAGCACTTTGTCGATTTCCCATATGCCCAGGAGACCTACATACGCGCCCGCGTGCTCCGCCTCGTCGAGTATCTCAACCGCATTCAGCAAAAATAGGTGCGTCGGTCGTTTCGCATTCCCGCGATCGACGCCTGTCGCTCCGCGCAGACAGCGAAGCGCGCGGCATTACCCTACAAGGCTACCGCTCCGGCTTCCTGGGCCGTGCGCTGGCTTCCACCTTTTCACCTCTGAAGACCGACTTACAGCCATTGCTCAGCGCCGCATATTGTCTTTGCATGCAGGCCGTAATCCGTTCGACGTCGGGAATGTCCGCGCTGCACAGCCGCATGGCGTCGTCGGAGCAAAGTCGCCGTTGGTCCTCGGTATAGGCATGCACCAAAGACGGTACCGTCGCGGTAACGATTGAAGCCAGAAGGATCGTCAATTGAAATCGCCGCAATGCTGAGCTCATCAATGTCCCCTGTCAGTGCTCTTGTCATTGATTCGAGAATTCAGAATACCATAGTTTCATCGGAGGCTGGGGCAGGCGCATGAGCACGTTGAAGAAGCTGGCTTTGATCGCGGCGGGCTACGCCCTCTCCGTGGTCGGCGGCATCGCCGCCGTCGCCGTCAACGAGTTGCTCATCCCGGCCGACGTCTCGCAGGGCTCGGGCGGAATGGTCGCCTTCGGCGACATGATCCTGTTCGTGCTGGTCACGGGGTTCTTCAGCCTCGCGCCGACCTGGTTCCTGCTCAAGCTGTTCAGCGAGAAGGCGCCGCGCGCCCTGCTGGCCGCCCTGCTCTTGATCGCCGCGATCGGGCCGCTGAGTTGGCTGGCGGTGATCGACCTGACGAGCGCCAGCGTCTCGAACCTGCCGCAGTCTGTCCAGGAACTGCTCGGCATACTCATCGCCTTTGTCGCCATGCCGCGCATCGTCGCCGGCCCGGTCTTCGTAATGGTTGAGGGCGCGGCCTTCCTCATGGCCCGGTCGCGCGTAAGGCGCGCGCTCCTGGCCGTGGCGATGCTGATGGACCTCGTCCCGCTAAGCTTGTTCGCGCTGCATTTGGCGCGCGCAATCCACCGCTAGGCGCCCGCGTCCGGAACGCATCATTTGGCAACCTCAGCGCGCTTCCGCAAGGCACGCTTCTGATGTAGCTTGACCAAAGAGCTGCCACCGGGACGTGCCGAAATCCCGCGAATGATCGGCGGCGTTTATGCCCACGGCGGGCCGTTTTCTCTTTTTATTCTTGATTTCCCAGGCCACAAGCTTCGTTATCTCCGCGCTTTGACGACCCATTTTCGACCGCGTCGAAAGTGGGCCCGCGCCTGGTTGACCGAACCACTCAACAACGGGAGGATTTCGTCATGCATTTCTGTTTGACAGGGCAATACACGCCCCGCGCGCTCAACAACATCATGGAAAATCCGACGACCAACCGCTACGAAGCGGCCAAGAAGCTGATCGAGGCCGCCGGCGGCAAATTGATCTCGATGTACAGCACCCCTGCCGATGGTCCCGGCGTCTTGACGATCTTCGACGTGCCTGATCCGAGTTCGGCACCGGCCATCGTCGGTGTGGTGGTCGCGGCGGGCACGCTCCACAACGTCAAGCTCACGCGTCTGCTGACACAGGAGGAAGTGATGCAGGTGCGGCAGAAGGCAGCCAAGCTTCGTTCATCCTACAGCCCGCCCGGAAACTGAAACTATCGGCGGCAGCCACGCGCTGCCGCCAACCATGTCGGAGGAAGCGCAACCCCGCTCATTGTGGCTTTTCACCGGGATCGTTCAAGGGCTTTGCCTTGGGCGATGACGCGAACGCGTTCTTCACGGCTGTCGAGATCTTCGACAAGGTGCAGGACAGAGAATCCTCGTCGCAGCGCGGCGGTTTCGGTTTGTCGGCCAGGCGTTTTGCGGCGGTGGCATTTGTCGGCGTCAGCACCATCGGCGGCCCGACCGCTTGACGCGCGCGCTCGATGTCCGCGCGGAGCTGTTCGTTCTGTCGCTTGGCCAGTTCGGCCGAGACAGCCTCGCGTCTTTGGGCATCGAGGTAGCCGATATACTCGCGATCGATCGCCTTGCGTTCCTCCAGCGTCGGATTGGGCCCGGCGATGTCGAATTTCCGGTCCTGCATGAAATCATAGTAAGTGTAGCCGCTGCCGTCGGCCTTTCGCCGCCCCGCAAACCGCGCATTGCAATCCGTCATCAGGGTCGTGAGTTCGTCGCCCGGTGGCCGTTGGGCCTGAGCCCGCTCGATGCAGTCTTCGAAATCGAACGCTGACTCAGGCGACGATTCCGGAAAGACCAGCCATACCAAGACAAGCGCAAGCGAGGCCGCCACGATGGCCGCAGCCGCAGCCACCAAATGACGTTCCGTGACGCGCCCGTCCCACAAGCGATGCATGCTGTCGGTTCCCCCATCCGATTCGCTCACTACGTACACCGATTGCGGGTTTTTGCGGGCAGGCCATCTGTTGCCATGAGGCCACAACTGTTGCGTTTTTTGCCGCCGGCGGATTCTCGCCATTTTTGAGCACAAGTCGTTGGACAGAGTCGGATTGAATTTGATGGGTTGCCTATAAGAGGTTCCGGTCATGTTGTCGTCAGCTAAAGCGATTGCGACCTTGGCGTCGGCCGCAGCAGTTGTTTGTTGCTTATTTGCATTCAGTTGGGTCGGCCTTGCGTTGCTCGGATTTTGAGCACGAGCCGGACCTCCGTTACCAGCGGATCATCTCCGGCGCTATCGCAGCGCCCGCAGACCTGCCATGGCATTAGACCTGCCATGGCATTCGGCGGACGCCCACAGATTGCGCCGCTAGTTCGAAACACGCACAGAGACGTGTGTCCCGCCGTCCTGGCAAGCGGCCGCCGGTCATCGCGGCCGCCGCTTCAGATTGCGATCCATCCACCGCGTCAGATCAGATGCAACCGCCGCAGCTTGCTGACCTCCTCGACGAGGTCCTCAAGGCCGTTGGTGTCGTAAACCATCATCAGGCGCTCGGGGCTGAGATACGAAAGCACGACGTTGCGAAAGAAGTTGTTGTATCGCGCAACGTCGTTGGGGTCGTACCCGAAGCCGGGGGCGATCTGCTGCAACAGGACCTGGACCTGGGTGACCGCCGGAATGGAATTGACGAAGTCGGAATCCGAGAGATTGTGAATCTGGTATTCGACCAGGAGGTTGGTCTGGCCCGCGGCCGGAAGATTGACGCCGGCACCGAGCGCGGCCAGAGGCGGCAGGCGCAAATGTCCGCTCCCGTCCGCAACCAGATAGCCTTTTGCGATCGGATCGACCTGCGCCATGATCGCAGCGGCGCGCAGCCAGTTCACCACCTTGAACTCGTTGCCGAGGGTGGGCGCCGAATGGGCGGACGCTTGCGTGATCACCAATAGCGGCGAGAGGCCGCGGGCCATGGTTTCGGCAATGCTGATGATGTGATGGCCGCCGGTGCGCGAGTCGCCGGGCGTGCCGAAATTGTCGTTGGTCCCTGAACCGCCGAAATTCATTTCCGTGAACTCGGTGCCGTCGCCGTTCCACTGGAACACCATCATCTTCGCCCAATCGTGCCAGATCGGAGCCGCCAGGACGACGTCCTGACTGATCCTGACGTCCCCGCTCGGCTGCGCGCCCCTGGCTACCGGCAGACGGTGCTCGCCAAGGCTTCCATACTCGCCGCGATAGGTATCGGCAAAATTGATCGAGCTCTGATCGTTGAAGGATTCATGAACCGCAAGGCCGCCGGGATAAGAGTGATGCCCGCCGAAATTGCTGCCGGGCGTCGCCTTGAAGGTCATCGGCAACATCGGGCACGCCGTGCCATCATTGACCACCGCGGGAAAGATCCCGGCTTTCAGGCCGCCGGTGATTGCAGCGGCGTCGGCGGGATTGACGAGATTTTGCGCGGTGAGTGTGGCGATGATCTGGTTCTTGACCGCATCCGAAACGTGGGCGCGGTGACGGATGCAGGTATTGGGGTTGAGAAACGAATCCAGCGTCGCGGCGCGAAGCTGCGCGTCGTCAATCTGCCGCGCGTTACGCTCCAGAAGCTCGACGGCCGACTGAACAAGCGGCGATGCCGATCCGATCTGCTGTGCCCGCGCATTGCCGACACCGATTTGGGTCTGATCGGCGGCCTGCGCCGAAACCCCACCCAGCAGGGCGGCGCAAAAAATCGTGGCTCCGTGACGAAGCATGTCTCTCTCCTTTTTCCGTTTTGTGGAATTCGTTCCCTGGGGTGCGCTCGCACACGGTTTGCCGCGCGCGTTCGACCGCGGAACGCATAAACGAGTTGGATGTCTTGCGCTTGAAGCTTCGATGTCGCGGAAATGACCGGATCGCTCCCATCCCCGCCACCGCCGCCGGGAAAATCGAATCCCGCCGCCATGCGATATGATCGCCGCGCCCGGCAAAGGCCGTTGCCTCCAAATCGTCACTTTAGCGGCGAATTGCGGGCCAAATATTTCGCAGGAGTTCCATATCGCGGGAACCGGGGCACCTCTCGTGCGTATCTTGCGAGTGGGCACGAGGCCGCAACGACAATGAGCAGATCAAGCATCGCCCTTGTCAATCTTCGGGCCGTCGTGATCCTGATCGTGCTGGCGTTCCATTCGGTCCTCCCTTACCTCGCTTCGCTGCCCCAAGCCCCGTATCCGTTCGACAACCCGCCTTATCTGTGGCTGGCATTTCCGATCATCGACCGCCAGCGATGGTTCGGCTTCGACCTGTTCTGCGCCTGGCAGGACGTCGGTTTGATGACCCTGATGTTTTTCCTCTCGGGCCTGTTCGTGCCGGCAAGCCTTGCGCGCAAGGGAAGCTGGAAGTTCCTGTCGGACCGTCTGCTGCGGATTGGCCTGCCCCTTGCCCTGGCCACCCTTTTTCTCGCACCGCTCGCCTACTATGCCGCCTATCGCACCACCGCGATCGATCCCGGCCCCGCTACTTATTTGCAACATTGGCTCGCGTTGCCGTTCTGGCCATGCGGACCGCAATGGTTCCTGGGCGAGCTTTTGGCATTCAACATTCTGGCTGCCGCGATGCATCGGTTCGTTCCGGGATGGGACCTCTATCTTGTCCGGCTGGTCGCCTTGACCGGCGACAATCCGGTCAAATTCTTTGCGGTTCTGGTGACGGCCTCGGCGCTGGCCTACGTTCCGCTGGTGCTCGTCTATTCACCCTTCGCGTGGGTGAATATCGGCCCCATCGGTTTCCAGCCGAGCCGTCCATTGCATTACCTCGTCTATTTCCTCGCCGGCGTTGCGGTCGGCAGCCATGGCCTCGACCGCGGCTTGCTCGACTGCGATGGCGCTCTGCCGCGACACTGGGGCGCATGGCTTGCCGCCGCCTTTGCCGGCTTTCTGCTTTGGGCCGCGCCGACCTCGGTGACGATGGCGGATTGGAGCAACGCGCCCGGAATCGCGAAATGCGCGGCGGGCCTCGGCTTTGTCATCGCCTGCGCCGCGGGCTGTCTGTGCGCGCTCGCGATCTGCCTGCGCTTTGCACATTGGCGGCGGTGGGAGTTCGACAGCCTGTCGGTCAATGCCTACCGGATGTATCTGACCCACTATGTGTTTGCGGTCTGGCTGCAATATGCTCTGCTGGGCACCGCGTTGTTTGCGATGCCAAAAGCCGCGATCGTGTTCGCCGCCACCCTCGTCATGAGCTGGGCGACCGCTGCCGCCATCGGCGGCGCGCTGGCGCTCTCCCGGCAGAATGAGACCATACGCGGAGTACACCGCGCTTGAGACTTAAATCGACGCTGGACGGAAGACAACCCAAGTCCCACAAGTTCAGGTAACATGCCACTGGTCTTCACCCTCGCGTTCCGAAATCTGTTTCACGACCGGCTGCGCTTCATCGCGACCGTGATAGGGATCGTGTTTTCCATCGTTCTGGTCACGGTGCAAATGGGTCTCTATCTGGGCTTCGGGCGCATGGTGACGACGATGATCGATCACGCATCGGCCGATCTCTGGATCATGCCGAAGGGCACCAAGTGTTTCGAGGATCCGTCGCTCCTGAACACGCGCGAGCGCTATCGCGCGCTTTCGATCAATGGCGTGGCGGACGCCATTCCCGTGGTGATCGGATTTGCGGATTGGCGGATGCCAAGCGGCGAGATGACGCCGGTCTTCGTCATCGGCTCGGATCTGCGCTCCGGCGGCCTGCAGCCGTGGAACCTGGTGGAAGGCCGGATCGAGGCGCTGTCGGGCGCCAAGGCCGTCGCGATCGACAACACCTACTTCGATCGCCTTGGCGTTTCGGGGATCGGGGCGACCGCCGAAATCCGCTCGCAGCCGGTGCGCGTGGCCGCCGTCACCAACGGCATCCGTTCGTTCACCACGACGCCCTTCGTCTTCATGGACGTCAATCGGGCGCGGACCTATACGGGCGTTCCGACCGGAAAGGCAACCTATCTTCTCGTCCGTCTGAATCAGGATGCCGATCTTGCTCAGGTTCACCGTCAGCTCGCCTCGAATATCACCGACGTCGAGGTCCTGACGCCGGCCGAATTTCACGAGCGCAGTCGCAAGTTCTGGCTGTTCGGCACCGGCGCCGGCGCCGCCCTGTTTGCGGGCGCATTGCTCGGCGTGATCGTCGGCACCGTCGTTGTGGCCCAGACGCTCTATTCAAGCACCAAGGAGCACCTGAATGAATTTGCCACGCTTCGCGCCATGGGCTCGTCGCGCCGGTATATCTACAACGTGATCGTCTGCCAGGCGGTGCTCAGTGCAATCATCGGCTTTTCCATCGCGGCCCTCATCGGCGAGGCGATCGTGCGATTGACCGAGGCAACCGCGTTGCCGATCGTCATCACGCCGGCGCTTCTCGTCGGCTTGTTTCTGCTCACCGTCGTCATGTGCATCGGCTCGTCCATTGCGGCGATCGTTCAGGTCACGCGCATCGATCCTGCCATGGTGTTCACGCGATGACCGACGCATTGATCGAGGCGGCGAATGTGACAAAGGACCTCGGCAGCGGCGCCGCAAAGGTCGCGGCGCTCAAGGGCGTAAGCCTTGCGCTCAAGGGTGGCGAATTGACCCTGCTGATGGGACCCTCCGGAAGCGGCAAGACCACGCTGTTGTCGATTCTCGGATGCATGTTGACGCCGACAGACGGGACCGTTCGTGTCTGCGGGCATTCCACCGCCGGCGCCGGGCCTGAGGATCTCGCTCTGCTCAGGCGAGAGCATGTGGGTTTTGTGTTCCAGTCCTTTCATCTGTTTCCGACGCTATCGGCGACCGACAATGTCCGCCTGGCGCTGGATGTGCGCGGTGAGCCCTCGCGAGCGGCAAGAAAGAAGTCGCGCGATGCGCTGGCGAAGGTCGGCCTCGCCCACAAGACCAAATCGTTTCCCCGCGAACTCAGCGGCGGCGAACAGCAGCGCGTCGCGATCGCGCGCGCCCTGGTCGGAAATCCTTCCATCATCCTTGCGGACGAGCCCACAGCCGCTCTGGACGGCGAGAACGGCCGGGCGATCATGCAGATACTCGCTGAAATCGCCCAGGAACGGGAGCACGCTGTACTGATCGTGACCCACGATCCGCGCCTTTTGCCGTTCGCGGATCGGGTCGTTCACATCGAGGACGGACGGATCACCGGTGAGGAGCCCGGTGGCATCAGACTGTCGAAACTGCCCAAACTGCAATGAAATCAAGAAAGCGGGAGGACGACAAATCATGTCGAAGCGCCGGACAGCCCTGGTCGCCGTCGTGGGCCTGACTGCAGCCGCCGGAATTTTCATGGCGATTGCGGCAACGAACCCCATCAAGCCGGCATTCTGGGGCCTGTCGGTCGACGAGCCGAAGGAAAAACAGTGGCAGGCGGTCGCGCCCGGGCGGGTCGAACCTTGCTCCGGTCAGATCAAGGTCGCGACCGCCGCGATCGGGGTGGTCGACAAGGTGCTGGTGAAGGCCAATGACAAGGTATTTGCCGGCGAACCGCTGATTCATCTGGCTGACGATGAGCTCCGCGCGCGGCTGGCGGCGGCAGAGGCGCAGGTCTCCATGCGCGAGCGCGCGCGGGACGAAAAGTCCGCGACGGGAAACGCGAAAACGCGACGCAAGGCCGAGGACGCCGTCGCCGATGCCGAACGGGCGGTGTACGACGCGCGATCTGTCGTCGATCGGGCCGCCGCGAAGGCGCGGAGCAAAAGCGGGCCGGACGCCGACCTGACCGCCGCCCGCCTGGCATTGACGCGCACCCAGAACGACCTGTCGACACGCCAACAGGAGCTTCGTGCCCTCGATGACGATCACTTGCCGACCGCGCCGGAGGGTCAGCTCAGTGTCGCCAGATCGGAATATGCCGTGGCGCAATCGGCCCTCGACAAGATGACGGTGCGCTCGCCGATCGACGGCACCGTGCTCCAGATCAATGTTCGGGTGGGCGAGCTGGTGTCGCCCGCCTCGCCGCAGCCGCCGCTGCAGCTCGCCGATCTCTCCGCTTTGTGCGTGCGCGCCGAACTGGATGAGCGCGACATCGCTTCCGTCAAGCTGGCCCAGGCGGTCACCGTGCGGGCAGCGGCGTTTCCCGGCCGCGAGTTCGAGGGAACTGTCAACTCCATCGCGCCGCTGGTCGAGCCCGGCCACCTCGAGCCACCGGGATCGCGCGGTCAGGCCGATCTGGATGTGGTTCGGGTCATGATCGCATTGACGGGTGCCGGAGAACTGACGCTCGGGATGAAGGCCGACGTCTACTTCCGTTCCGCAAAGGCTCCCGATCAATAGGGCATGATCGGTTCTGATTGAATCCGAAGCTCTGGATTCTTGTTTTGACGCGTTTTCGTCACGCGAACCGCTAAATATCTTCCGCTGTTACCATTCTGTCACGGATTTTGGGCGCTGATTGTGACCTAGTTAAGTGCCCGTCTTGACTTAAAGCCTCGTGCTTCGCGGACCGCTTTTGGTAGCGGCCAGTGGTTGCAAATACCGCGTAGAGATTTGCAATGGGATCAGTCGAATCAAGGATCCGAAGAATTGGCTGTGTGGTCACGGCAGCCGCTCTCCTGCTTTGCCCTGAAGTCTCACGTGCCGACCAGGGCGGCACTTCTTTCTGGCTTCCCGGCACCTACGGCAGTCTCGTTGCCGTACCGCAGACGCCTGGCTGGTCACTCAGCGTGGTCTATTACCATTACAACGTCGCCGCGACCGGGAACGTTGCGGCATCGAGAGAAATCTTGACCGGCAGGCTTCCTGCGACTGTGAATGTGAACCTGAATTTGAGTCTGAGCGGGCAAGCCGATCTGGTCACTCTCACGCCGGCCTACACTTTCGCGACGCCGGTGCTTGGCGGACAGTTGTCCGTAAGCATGGCTAGCCAATACGGCAGAAACGCCGCCAGTATCGCCGGAACGCTGACAGCACTGGCCGGACCGATTGCAATAACGCGCACCGGAATGCTCGAGGACTCGCTAACCTCTTATGGAGACCTCGTACCGAACGCGGAGCTACTCTGGAACTACGGCCTCAACAACTATATGGCTTATGTCACAGGTGACATTCCCGTCGGCGACTACAACCCGACGCGGCTTGCCAATATCGGCATCGGGCACGGTGCAATCGACGCCGGCGGCGCGTACACCTATCTCAACTCCGCAACAGGGAACGAATTCTCGGGAGTTGCCGGCTTTACCTACAATTTCAAGAATCCCGACACGCAATACCGTAGCGGCATCGATTTCCACTTCGACTGGGGCGCGTCGCATTTCCTTTCGAAACAGCTTTTCGTCGGCCTTGCCGGATACGCCTATCAGCAGGTCACCGACGACTCCGGTCAGAATCCGATTTTGGGCGGCTTTAGGTCGCGCGTTCTCGGCGTCGGGCCCCAGATCGGATATCTCTTTCCGGTAGGAGGCATGCAGGGCTTTCTGGGTTTGAGAGGCTACGGCGAATTCGACGCAGCCCACCGGGCGCCGGGCTGGAACACGTGGCTGACCTTTTCGATTTCGCCGGCAGCGCCGACGGCCGAACCGCAGCCAACCAAGCGGCTCATAACGAAATAGGCGAGCCGCCTTCCTCGCGGTCCTTGCAGCCGCTCGCACCGGCCTTGACCGGCCGCCACCGCCCGCTCAAAAAGCAACGCCGATACGAATTCCCCGCCGCCAGACCACGCGGCTTCTCTTTCTCACATTGCCGTGGAGAAGTTCAAACCGCTCCGGCAGCTGCACCATCGGGAATATTTCGAGACACGCGCCACCCGGCGAATAGTCGACCAAGCGGCACCGGATCACAGGCAGTTTCGGGCCCACGATGATCTGGGCCTTGGCTGCCTCAGAATTCGGGGGCCGAACCCGCTGATATAGCCGCTTGGCTTCTGACATAGCGACACCATGGTGCTTCATGGCGGTTACGGCATTCTTAAAAAGAAATGGTTAAGCAACTGCTCAGGCCGCGCAGCCGCGTTAGGGTCGGGATTTGCGAACCTCGGCATCCCCCCGGAAATTTTATCTCAAATCGGGGTTTGCTGGTTCCGTAGCGGGTGCTCCGGCTCAGGCCAGCCGGCCGCATCTAAGACCTGCTCAAGTCACCGTCGACAGAAAAAAGCCCCGCACGATCGCGGGGCTTTTTCCGTTACAGGGATTGGAAGTTCGAACCGCTTATTGCGCGAACTTGTAGTTTATGCCGACCCGCAAAATATTGTCGGTGATGCGCGAGTTGTAGTTGGCGAGGACGGGGCCACCACCGGGAGCCGCGATCGGCGTGAAGAAGGTGCCGCTCACATGGCCGAGATCGACATAGAGATATTCGAGCTTGGCGGTCCAGTTGGGAGCGATGATGCCTTCGATGCCGGCGCCGGCCGTCCAGCCGTAATTGATGGATTTGTCGAAGAACGAGGTCGAGACCACGCCGGCTGCTTCGCTGGTGTTGATTCCGCCGCTGGCGACACCACCAGTCCCGTACACCAGCAGGGTCGGCGTAACCAGCATGCCCGCACGGCCGCGGAACGTTCCGAACCATTCGAGCTTCTGATTCATGGCCACCGGAAGCGGCGTGCCCACAACCACAGCGAGGTTCCCGGGCGGAGTAAGTACGCAGAACCCAGCGGGGCAAATGAAATTGCGGTTGCCTTGCTGGCCGGTGCCCTGGACGTCAAGTTCAAGGCCGACCACCCAATTCCCCATCTGCCAATTGGAGCCGATCTGAGTTCCGCCAACGACACCATTCATGTTGGTGCCGTTCGGGTTGTTGAAGAAGTTAAAGCCGAGGGCGTTGGTCAGCGTCGAGGTGTCGTCCGACTTGCCCCAGCTATAGCCAAGGTTGAGACCCCAGTAGAACCCGGTCCATGTCGCAACGACGGGAGGAGGCGGCGGCGCCTTCATGGGCAGATCGGCGGCCGATGCTGCGCTGATGCCGGATATCGCACCGATGGCAATGGCTGCGGAGAGCAGAAATCGGGAAGTACCCATGGTCGAGCCCCAAAATATCGGCGATGAAAAAAGGAATCGAAACAATCTGAAAAAATCTACAACTCAAGCGCCAACCTCGCTCACGCGTCGATTAAAGCGCGTGCACTGAATTCCAGCGAGTGTTGCGTAAATAACGCGCAATAAATACCGGATTACCGGGAGCACGTGGTTGTGGCTCGGAATCTGCCGCGGAAAAGCAACTCTATGTAAGCATGGCTGACCTGACCACCACGCGATTGCCGCTCGGCGATTCCGCGCAAGAGACACATGGTTGGCTGGCGTCATCCTTGAGACGGCCGCTCGTTTCGACGAGAGCGAGTTTGAGAACGCAAGTTCGTGGCCACGCCGATGCGACGAGGATAACAAGGTCGCGAAAGTTTTTCGTGCGCGAGTTTTTCCGGCAACTCGTCGCGACCTGGAACGACATGCGCTTTCGATCGCGCCGCGCTTGGCCCGCGAGAATTTCAACTTTGCGAGCTGGTCCGCAAACGCGGCGAATGAAATCGCACCAACGTCGATCAGGGCCGACGTCTCGATCGAGGAGCGCGCGGACCTCGACGCGCAGGGCAACGCGCAGTCCATGTTGTCGGCTCCTCGCGTGCTGCTCGATGTCTTCCCGCTCGGTGATCCCGATGTCGGACGCATCGGTTGGCACGTTTCGATCGACATCATGAAGCTCACGGCACGTCCGACGAGCTGCAAAACGCGATCGTCAGCCGCGGTGGCGCGCCGTCGTTTACCTTGATCGAAGCGCACAGTATGAAAATTTCAATTATGGTGTAAGGTGTATGCATGCATGTCGATGTCGACTTGCATTGACCCAACATCTGGGACTACGGAGGGCATTATGGCCAAGAAAGCGAAGAAGGCTAAGAAGGCGAAGAAGACAGCCAAGAAGAAGAAGAAGTAACTCGGCTTACGAAGACCGCTTGCGCGGATAGCGTCCGAGCTGTTTCATGCCGCAACCGTAGCGGACGGGCGGCACGCCTTCTCAGACAGAATTTTCGCGCAACCGAAATAATCAGGCCGGACCCTTATGCAGACGGCGGCGGCTGCATAAAGGTCCGGTTTTTTATTGGGCGAAGATATCGTCGCTGATGCAGCCGCAACCGCGCTCGATGCGAGCATGAGGTGCGAGATTGCCTTCGCTGCAGGCGGTCACCGACCCTGCTGGGTCGCCGCCGCCGGTGGCAGGGTCCTCGGATCAGGCGGGACTTCGATCGCGGGGTTGGTGTCGAGACGGCGGGTGATCGCTATCGTTGCGACGTCCGCTCTCGATCGCAAGACCGTTGTCAATGCGCGCCGCCACGGCGAAAGGCCGCCGGCAGGCGATTTTTCAATTCAATGCTGCCCGGGAGTGTGTAAGATAGCCTTCCATGAGGATATCAGACCATACCTGCGCATCGTGCGCGTCGGCCTATGAAGTCGCCGAATCCGTCTCAGCCCAAGGAAGCCCGGGGCGGGCCGAATGCGCCGTCTGCGGCAAGCTCCTGGAATCCTGGCAAGACCGCAGGCTAAAGGCATATCGGCTGGTCATTCCATTGGACCGCAAGTTCAGGCGCTTGACGCCACCCCAGGGTTCATCATCCGCGGGCCCATCGCCATCAATTGTGGGCTGATTTGGCGGCCGGGGTTGCATTTTGAATTGGTCACGGGCAATGACCTTCAACGGGGTCAAAAGCGGCCTCTGCCGCCACGTCAAGCCGCAAAAAAATGCAGGGATCGCCAAAAGGCGCATGCCGGGGCGTTCCGATTTGTGATAGTTTTATGACTGACGTCGTCCAGCCGACGACGGACTACATCCAATATTTGATCGGTCGTTCGTTATGGTCGGCAGGCCAACGGAAGTTGAGCTGAAGCTTTGGGTCACACCCGAAGATATCGTTTCGCTCCGAAATTACCCCGCCTTTGCGGCCGCTCTTCACGAGCCCACCCACGAAGTCCTTGATTCCGTTTATTTTGATTCCGACAAGCGGTTCCTGCGCGATCACGGATTGACCTTGCGGGTGCGCCATATCGACGACAAGCACATCCAGACCATCAAGTCCGCCGATCACGGCGTTGGCCTGTTCGAGCGCTCCGAATGGGAACAGACGATAAACGGCGATCAGCCGGATCTCTCTGATGTCAAGGACACGGCTCTGGGCCGAATTCTTACCGACGAGGTGCGCAAAGAGCTGAAACCGGTTTTTGAGACCCGGATCGAGCGCACGGCCTTTCATCTGAACGGCAACGGCGCCGACATCGTGATGGCGATCGACGAGGGCCAAATTCTCGCGACCAACTCTTCGCGATCGGTCTCGGAGATCGAACTCGAGCTCAAGCAGGGCAAGCCCGCGGACCTTTTCAAGATCGCGCGTGACATCTTCAACATTGTTCCGGCCCATCTCGAATTCAAGAGCAAGCCCGAGCGCGGCTATGAGCTGGTCGAGAAGACACCGCTCGCCGCGGAAACTGCGTGTGATCCGGAATTAAGCGCGGGAATGAGCACGGGCCGCGCCTTCACGCTGGTCGGCCGGGCCTGCCTGCGCCATTTGGTTGTGAACGTACCCGCGATGATGAGCCGGGACGGGATCGCGCTGCATCAAATGCGGGTCGCCTTGCGCCGGCTGCGTGCCGCCATGTCGCTGTTTTCGGCCGTGGTGGGCGACAATCGAACCGAGGCGATAAAGGCCGAGCTGAGATGGCTCGCGCGGGAACTGGGCCCAGCGCGCGACCTCGACACGCTTATCCTCGAGGTCATCCAGCCGATGCAGGAGCAGCACAAGAACGAGAAGGGGCTCGTCAGCATCAGCAAAATGTTCGCGCGCAAGCGTCTGAAATGCTACCGACAGGCGCAAGCGGCGGTTCAGTCGGCCCGGTTCCGCACGCTTGTTCTCGACACCGCCGAATGGGTCGAGGCTGGCCCCTGGAGCAGTTCGGAAGACGCGCTGAAGCGCGCGCGCCGTGAATTGCCGATCGAGATTTACGCCGCTGACCAGCTTTCGCGCCGCTGCAAACGGATCAAGCGACGGGGCCGCAGGATCGACGAGCTTGACGCCGAGCAACTGCACAGGCTGCGCATTCAGGTCAAGAAGGCCCGATACGCGACCGACTTTTTTTCCGGCGTGTATCACGGCAAGAAATCCGCCAAGCAGTGCAAGAAGATCAAATCGTCCTTGATGCAGTTGCAGAACAACTTGGGCAGGATCAACGACATCGTGACGCACAAGGCACTTTTCTCGGACATCATCGCTACGCGCGCGAAAGGCTTGAGCGAGGAACAGAGCCGCCACCGCGCATTTGCGGCCGGACTTATCATCGGGGATCAGCAGGCCCAGGTTCGCAAGTTGCTCGATCGCGCGCGCAAGGCCTATTCGCGCTTCGAAGGCGCCAAGGCCTTCTGGAAATTGCCGGGCCGCAGCAGCACGGTGACGCCGGCGGCGCTGCCAGCGGAAAACCCGCTGTGAGGCGTGCTTGCCGGGAAACCTGGCGCGCGGACCGGACTATCGAAGGCAGGGGCAGCTAAAGGCGCGTTCGACGGGCCGAGCCCTTTCGCCGCGGTCCGGTCTTGGTGGACGACGCCTTGGCCTTGCGCCTTTGAGAGCGCCGGTGTTGTCGGAACGCGTGGCGGCCGACATTGGTCAGGAACAGCTTTTCCAGGGGATAGCTGAGGCGCTTCACCGCCGCGCCGAGCGACAGCCACTTCACCGCGACGATGTCCTTCATCACGTCAAAGCTGGCTTCCTGCTCCGCCCGCATCAGCCAGAACTGCACCACCTTCGGCCGGCCGCGCACCTCGTAGGTGATGACACCGAGAAACTCGCAAACCTCGACGCGAAATCCGGTTTCCTCCACCACCTCGCGTCGCGCGCCCGCGACCGGACGTTCGTCTTGTCGAAGCTTGCCGCGGGGCAGCACCCAAAGCCTGTCCTTGCTGCGCTGAACGACGGCAACCCTCGGCCGCGCACCCTTGCGCACCGCCACTCCACCCACCGCGTGTATCGTTCTGCTCACCGAAACGAAACCCAACCTCTCGGCGTAAACAAAACATGCCGCTTCCCAAAGCGCAAATGAGATGTCCATCGTGCTTGTGAACAACGACGCCGCGCCAAAGACGCATGGAGGACCAGGCACCGCAGTCCTGCTCGTCTTGCTTCTGCGTCGGGGGGAAGAGACCGGCCACGGCTGCGTCAGCCGGCGGGTCGCCGAATTCCCGGCGAAGGCGCGACGGCGCTATCTCCGCCCGATGCGAAGAGCGGACAGAGCTTGCTCGCAAATTGAGCAGAGATTTTCGCCGCGACACGACGGCGGCGTCAGGCGGCTTCACGGCCCCGCGAAATGAACAGCCAGCACATCAAGGCGGCGCCGACGATCATGGCGACGGAGGCGGTTGCGGCAAGCGGGACGCTGCCGGTGGTGACCAGGAAATAACTGCCGACGATGAGGGCGGCGACGCCAACCACCGTGATCCAGAACTGCGCCGGCGCCAGCGGCGATTTCTTCAGCGCCGGCCACAGCCGGTAGACCATGCCGTAAAGGGCGAGCGTCACAAAGCCCGACAGCATCATCGCGACATGAACTGTAAGAAGCTTGGTGTCCGAAGCGATGCCCATATAGAGGCCGAGCAGCATCCCGGCGACCGCCCAGAGCAACGCAATGGCGACGTAAGCCCGATCGATCTCAAGCATCATCCCCTCCCCGCTTTTTATTGGGAGTGATGCTAGGTCGCTGCCTGTCGCAGATCAAATGTTTTTCGGTGGCGTCCAAGGACGATGCGCCGCCAGGGTTGCCTTGCACAACGAGCTTGATGCCGCGAGACGTCAGCCGTGCTGAAGCAGGCGGCGCAAGCTGCGAATGTCGCTCACACCTTCGATCGCAAACACGGTTTCGACCAGCCGGTTCGACGCATCGCGCCCCAGCACCGGGGTGATGAGATCGTTGGCCTTGGCGATCACCTCGGCCCGCGCCATCGGATTGCGCGGCGTGCCGCGTACCGCCGAAACCCGCTCCGAAAGGCGGGTCCCGTCATTGAGCTCGACCTCGACCACGGCCACCCGCACCGGCAAGAGTTTTGCCAATTCCTCATCGCGCACCAGATTGACCTTGGCGCGTTGCCGCAAGGCGGCCGCATCCTGCATGCGCGACTTGTCGTGGGCCGCGTGGAACGACACCGTTTTGTCGAGCAGCATCACGGCCACCATGTGCTGCAGGCAGATATCGGGGATGTCGCGGTTATCCACCACGGCCGCCACCGACGGCGCCAGGCGCACGGTCACGCGCTTCACCTGGTCGGCCTCGAAGGGTCTGTTGCCGCGCAGCGTCTCGATCGCATCGAGCGGTCCCTGGATCGGCGAGCCGACCGTCCATTTCTTGATGTCGGTTTGGGTGATCTCGTAGCGTTCACCGAGCTTCTCGATCAGGCGGTCGGGCTGGGCCTTGGGCGCGTAGGCGGCAAAGAAATTGTCCGCGCCCGAGAAAATGTCGTCAACGCCGTTCCAGCCCGATTTGACAAGGAGCGCCGCGGTGACGCCGTTGCGCGCCGGCATGCCCGCGAACACGAACGCCTTCTCGATGTGATCGGTGTCGCGCCGCCAGGCGATGAAGCCTGAGGATTGCTGCGCGGTATAGTCGAGCGCCCATCGCATCTGGCGGGCATCGAGGCCGGCGGCCGCGGTGGCCGCGGCGGCGGCGCCGAAGGTGCCCGCGATGCTGTGGGTGGAAAGGCTGCTCTCGTAACTGAAGGCAGCACCCCCCATCGCAAGGATCACGCGCGTTCCGATGTCGTAGCCGAGCGTCACGGCGCGAAGCAGCGTGGTGCCGTCGATGACGTATTCTTCGCCGAGCGCGAGCGCCGCCGGCACGACCGCGCAGCCGGGATGGGAGCGCGAGTCGTTGTGCGAGTCGTCGGTCTCGTCGGCATGGGCCATGACGCCGTTGGCGAGCGCGGCATCGGTCGGCGCCGCGGCGAGCGCGGAGGCCACGACCGTCGTCGCGCCCTTCCCGGCATGTTCGCGGATGTAACGCAGCGCCGCCTGGCCCGGCGGCAGTTCGGAGCCGGAGATCATCGCAGCCAGCGTATCGATCAGATGGTACTTGGCCTGCTCGATGACCTCCTCGGGCAAGGCCCGCGCTCTCGCGCCGGCCATGTAATTGCTGAGCGCGTTCATGACCGGCCCGGCGGTTGTCGCCTGCGCCGAGCCCCGCCCAGGCGCCTGCGCCCGCGCGATTAATGGCCAGGTCGCGGTCGCACCGCCAAATAGCGTGATGAATTTGCGCCGCTGCATTGATCCCCTCGAGAAACCGCTTGGTGACGCCCAAAGCCTAGCACTTCAAATGCCGAGCCCGTGCACGAGAAACGCCGCAGCAAGCACCAGACGGCAATTTGTGTGCTGCTGCAATTGCCGACAGCAAACAACGGCAACGGCGGCGAGCGTCGTCTTTCCGGTCACTTGCGAAGCCTCGCGATGCAGGTTTCGGCGGACGCCTTGATGAGCGGGTCCATTTTTGTCTTGAGCGCCGCACTGTCTGTCGCGACCGTGGCGTCCATCGCTTCCAGATCGTCGTTGTTAAGCTTGTCCGCCATTTGATCGGAATAGCAAACGCAATATTGCGCGAGAATGGCGACGTCGGCCGCTTTGTTTGCGGGATCGCCCCGCGCTTCGCGGAAGCAGCTTTGAAAGGACGATTCAACGAAATTGTTGCGCGCCGGGCCGATGAGTCCTGTGTCCGCCCAACCCGCGCGCACGAGCGTGACCAACATGGCAAAGGCCAAAAGGCCGGCGGTCAACCTTGAAAACTTGGCCATTTTCCCTCCATTTCCCAATCGGCTTTGGGTCAGACCAATGCTTCGGTCGCGTCGAGCCAGGTCCGTCTATACCCGAACAATCGGCATCGGGCCTATTGCAAAGCGTCGGGAGGGGCGTGGCTTGACGGCCGCCACGGACACGAGCGTACGGAAGCGCAAACAGTCATCATCTCTCATTCGATCACCTCGTCGGCGATCGCCAGCAAGGTCGGCGGCACGGTAGGCGGACATCGAATAACGCGACGGCGAGGTCCCTTGGTGCGATCAGCAGACAAGTGCAAGGCAGTGGCCTATTCGATCAGTTCGTCCGTGATGCTGAGCAAACCAGGCAGTCGTGAGATCGACGACCGGGACGTCAGGGGGCCCGACCCGATCGGGTCATCCGCGCCAGCTTTACGGTATCCGCGGCTCGCTGCTTGGCCCCAATACCCCAAAAAATCGGCCCGGCCAGATGACCCGTTGCTCCCGCGCCATTAGCAAACTCGCTCCAGGGCCTGTACTATCCTTGCCGGGCGCGAGCGGATGAGCCGATCTTCTCAGGACGGGGCCAGATAGTGTCGACCACGGATCGAGTTGCCGCACTGCCACCACCGGGTGGGACGAGCGAAGATGATCGCGCAACACCCGCTCCGGCGACCGTCCTGATACCGGCTGTTTCCCTTGCCTCGTTCGAACGGGAATTGCGGATCGATCTGTTCCGGGGTCTGGCGCTCTGGCTGATCTTTATCGATCACATGTCGCCCGATCTTTTGACCTGGTTCACGATCCGCAGCTACGGCTTCAGCGACGCCGCCGAGATCTTCATTTTCATTTCCGGCTACACCGCCGCCTTCGTCTACGGCCGCGCCATGCGCGAGAAGGGTTTTGTGATCGCGACCGCGCGCATCCTCAAGCGCGTCTGGCAGATCTACGTCGCCAACGTGTTCCTGTTCACGATCTTCTTTGCGGAAATCGTCTACGCCGCGAGGAGCTTCAACAATCCACTGTACTCCGAGGAAATGGGCGTCAACGATTTTCTCAAGCAACCCAATGTCGCGATCGTTCAGGCGCTGCTCTTGAGATTTCGGCTCCTGAACATGGACGTGCTGCCGCTCTACGTCGTGCTGATGTTCTTCCTGCCGTGGATCCTGTGGCTGATGCAGCGGCGCTCCGACCTCACGCTTGGCCTGTCGGTCGCGCTTTATGTGCTGGCCGGGCGCTACGACCTGCATCTGACGTCCTATCCGAACGGGTTCTGGGCCTTCAATCCGTTCTTCTGGCAGCTCCTGTTCGTGTTCGGCGCCTGGTGTGCGCTCGGCGGCGCGAAGCGACTGTCATGGCTCATTCTGTCGCCGGTCACCCAGGCGATCGCGATCGCCTATATCTGTGCGGCATTCAGCGTCACGATGACGTGGTATTTCCCTCAGCTCGGCTTTCTGATGCCGCACCGGCTCGAGCAGTGGATTTATCCGATCAGCAAGACCGATCTCGACATTCTCAGGTTCGCGCATTTTCTGGCGCTCGCGGCGGTCACGGTGCGATGGGTGCCGAACGGCTGGCCCGGATTGAAATCGCCCTTGCTGTGGCCGATGATTCTTTGCGGCCAGCATTCCCTGGAGATCTTCTGCGTCGGCGTGTTCCTGGCTTTCGTGGGCTACTTCGTGCTCACCGAGCTTTCCGCAGGCCTTGCGCTGCATTTCCTCGCCGCCTTCATCGGAATCCTGATGATGACCGCCGTGGCATGGCTGAACTCCTGGTACAAGCGTTCCGACATCGCGAGCCGGGTCTGGACAAGGGAGCACGGCGGCAACGCTGATATTGTCGGCGGCGGCTGAACAAAACGTCGCCGCCACTCAGCGCGCGGCGGCGGTCGCGGTGGTGCGGATCAGCGCACGCCGGTCCTTGACATAAGCGATGGGGACGCCCATCCGCTCGACCGTGCCGACGATCTTGCCGTCGAGATCGGCGTCGCAATTCATGTTGGTCGGCGCGATGAAGAACTCGGACTGGTCCCACTCCGTCTTGAAGTCCCAGCGCAGTTGCGGGAGTGTCACGGACTTCTCGAACGGCAGGCGCTCGCCGCACACCGCAACGGAATAGACCTGCGCCACCTTGCCGGCCTCGACCGGCTCGGAGCGGCGCAGATAGTTTTCGAGTTGGCTCACGGCCTCCGGCATGCTGCCGAACCAATAATCGAGGTCGTAGCGCCGCGATGCGCCCTCAAGACCTCCGACCAACTGGTTGTAGAACAGGTATTCGTACGGGTGCAACCTGACGAGCGTCACCGCATCCGACAGGAAGCATGCGGTCACGATCGCAAAGCCGCCTGCGGCAACGAGGCGGCCTCGCGCGGCGAGCGCCGTCATCGCCGCGTCCAGACCAATGCCGGCGAGGATCGCGAGCGATGGAACCACGAACAGGAAATGGCGCAATCCGGCGAAGGCCGGGCCGTGCCAGAGCACCTGGCACGCAAGCGGAAAAATCACGGTCAGCGAGACCAGGGCGATATCCCGACGCTTGAGCTGCGCCGAACCGGGCAACAGCGCGGCCACCATGGCGAGCGCCGCACCGAACAGCGCCACGAGCGGCATGCGGATCAGAATGTAGATCGGCACATAAAGTCGCGGCACCTTCGACATCATGTAGACCTGACCGCCGACGGCGGTTCGGATGCCGTATTGAAACTCGGAGAACGAGAGCAGGCCGCGGATCGGGTTGAGCGGGGCAAGCGCCGCCCACGGCCAGGCCAGGATCATGATCACGTAAGCGAGCAACAGCGCAGGCAAGAGCCGCAACGACGACAGAAGCGCGAAACGCCACCGCCCCTCGCTTTGCCGCGGCAAATAGATGACGATGGCGGCGCCGGCGTAGATCAAAAGCAACAGACCGAGGACCCGAACGCCGAGTGCGGCGCCGGCAAGCAGGCCGAACGCGGCGAGATCAGCCTTGCGCGGTGTCGGCAGGCTGCGCGCGATCCGGATCAGGAAAAAGGTCGCGCCCGTCATGGCCGCGGCAAAGGGAACGTCCTTGGTGTGGTTGAACATGGCGCCGTACCACACCCCGCAAGCGCAAAGCGCAATCACGGCGACCAAGGCGGCGCGGGAGCCCGCGATCAGCCGCGCGATCGCGGCGGCGGCAACAATCCCGCCGATGCCGGTCAGCCCGCACAGGATATGACGCAGATCATACGGGATCGACCGGGATCAGGTGGCTGAGCGCAACCGCGACGACATCGAACAGGCCGCCATAGAGATAGAGGTTCTGGAAGTTGAAAAGGCGCTGGTCGGCAAAACCGCTGCCGTAATAGGCGATGATCAATTCGCCGTAGCGGTGCTGAACCTCTTCGTCGTTGGAGATCGCGTAGTCCTTGAAGGTGCAAAGCGCCAGAACGGCCAAAGCGGCGATGAGGGCAATCGTGACCACATCATGGGCGCCAAGACGCGCGATCCGTGAAAGCGGCCGGCTCCATCTCGAAGATCCGCCGGCAATGCCGGGGACTGCATGCCCGGTCGGCCCCTCCTCGGTCATGGTATCGGCCATCTCACTCCACAACCAACGAACCGCGCCACGACGACCCGCGCCGCAGGCCGTCTCCAATATAGCAGGTTTCACTATCCCGCCAGTGTCATAAGCCAGTGATGGTCCGTCCAAATGTGGCCTGATGATTTCGTTTGCACAACTTCCCGGCGCGAGACAAGCCACGAATTGTTGCGTCGCATCACGGCCGCTGATCTGCCCGTGGAGGGGCTCACGCCTTTCACGTCGACCGGTGCGAGCGGCTTCAATGCCAACCTCTCGCGATCGCTGTTCGATCGGAACTGACCGGCTATCGTGGATTACCCGTTTGGAGTAGAATTCATCGACAACGACGCCAGACGAACGAGCACACCATTATCCGAGCACCGTCATAAGGTGGCGGGCGCCTCAAAGAGGAGGAATGGCAGATGGCCGATAGAGTTGCTGGCGGAGCGCGCGATGCAGCGGCCTGGAATCCCGGCAAGTTTGCCCTCTGGAGCCAGGGTTGGGGCGACCTGAACGATGATCAGATTTCCTTCTCGCTGCGTCATCCGACGGCGCCGTTTCCCACCGCTCCGCGGATCGTCAGCAGCATCAATAATGATGACTTGCAGCGACTGGCAAACGAGTACCTCGATGCGGTAAATAAGAATCCGAACATCTACCGGCCAATTCCCATCCCACCCGTGCAGCTCAGCATATCGAGCGACCTGATCAAAGGTGAGGGCTTCTTCCGGTGGTTGCCGATTGGCTGGCCTCCCGGGAACGCGGACGTCGGCAACGCCGGCGACCCGTTCGTGTCATTCCGTGTCGAGCGCAAGTCAGATGACGGCAAACTGATCGATCAAACATTGATCTTGTTGGCCTCCGAGTGGATCCCCCACAATTACCTTGGCTCCGGGTTCGGCATCCGCGTGGTCGCGCATGTGCGGCAGCACCCCCGCAACAGATACGCAATACGCATCACCGGGATGACGGCGGCGCTTCCGGTCGGCCCTTACCGCGATCCCGAAGTTTTGAAACTGGTCGAGCAAAACCAGTTCGCGACGATATTCGAAGAGGAGACGCTTGGCGATGTCAAAGCCGAAATGTCCAAGCAACTCGGCTTGAAAAATCAGTCGGTTTCCGTTCGAGGCGCCCGGATCTCCCAATACGACAACAAAACCCCGCGCGTCGAGTGGCGAGCCACAAGTAAACCCGATGCGAAAGGCCGCCGGGCCAAGGCTGTGCCGTATTCGTTCGTGTTCTCCGGGACGCCGACGCAGGCCGGCGCTCTTGTGAGCAAGGTCGCGCTCGTCGCCGACGCGACGCCCGGATACGCGCGGGTGTTCCCACTTGATCCGGCCTCGCAGGAACCCCCAAAGGACATTCGCAAACGGCGCCCAACTCGCCGGGAAGACCAACTCGACAAGTATCGCGACGAGGAGGAAATCACGGCCGCGGAGCTGGATCCGTTGATTTACCAGGATCCAAGTGGAGCGTTCGAAGATGCAAGGGTGGTGGTATGCCCCGGATTTGTCCTTGCCGACGATACGGCCCTCCCCGGTGACGCGAAAGAGGTCGATCTGCCCGACACCGGGTCGGACACTCCTCTCATTCGATCGAACGATTTCTCGGCAATCAGCGCGTACAAAAATGTCAGGCAATTCTTCCAACGGCTCGATGCATACGGAATTGCTGCGTCGGCGTATTTTCGGATCGCCCGCCTGCCGCTCAAAGTCTTTTATCGCTCGGGGGTAAGGCCGGGGCCCGGCAAGGACGGCCAAACCGTCAATGCGCGCATTCTGCCCGAGGGCTGGTCGGTCGACTACATCGGCCCGACCAAGCTCGGCGACCGTCCGATCCTGCAAATGCATTTGGCGCTGGGCGACCTTTCAACCCGCGCCCGCAAGCCGTGGAATCGCAAGGACCGCTCGCAGGCCGAACCGCTTGGCATCGCGGCCGACGCGCGCTGGATCTGGCATGAGATCGGACATGTGCTCCTGATGTGCTCGGTCGGGGAGCTGGAATTCCGCTTCGCTCACAGCGCAGGCGACGCGCTCGCGGCAATCGTCTCGGATCCGCAATCGCAACTGGCCGCGGACGACGGTTGGCGCGGCGTGACATTCCCTTGGGTGTTCACGCCGCGTCGCCACGACCGATGCGTGTCGCATGGCTGGAGCTGGGGCGGTCTGTTGCACTCGGCACTGGCCGAGGTACCGGATTCAACAGCGCCCCGTCGCAAGGGTTATTGGACCGAGCAAATCCTCTCATCCTCGTTGTTCCGGCTGTACCGCTGTATCGGCGGCGACACCAAGGTGGTCGGAACGCCAAAAAAGCCCGACCATTCGGTTCGCGAGTCGGCATCGCATTATTCGGTTTACCTCATCATGCGGGGGATCCAGATTCTGCCGACCTCGACCACCGTCTTGACCAACCATCCGGATCAGTTGGTCTCGGCGCTGATCGATGCCGACATCGGCACCGGTCCGTGGAACGTTCATTGGACCGAAACCTTTCCCCCGCCACCGTACAGCACCGAACCGTTCGACTTCGCGAGGGTTGGCGGCTGTGTGCACAAGGTCATTCGTTGGGCGTTCGAGGCCCAGGGCTTGTATACCGCGGCCGGAACCATCAGCAACACGCCGGGCCTTCCTCCACCGGTCGATATTTACATCCAGGACCGGCGGCCAAACTCGGAGGCCACGCCGTACGGCGATATCGCCTATGGGCCGGGCAGCTACGTTCCGGTCTCGCTGGAATGGGATCGCAACCAGACCGGTTCGGATGCTCCACCCTTGTGGCAAGCCGACGCAAACGCGATCGTCGTGTCGGGCGGCAATATTGCCGTGAAGGTCGCAAACCGCGGCAGCCAACAGGCAACCAACGTCACGGTCAGCGTCTGGTGGCGTGCATGGCCCGACGGCAACGATCCGCCGAAATGGAATGATCCAATGCAGGCGTGGACACAGTGTACCCCGGCAACAAGCCCCGGCCAGACCATCGCCAAAAACAACACGCAGTCGGTCGAATTTGACTTCACGTTCAACCCGCCGCCGGCCGGCACGCGCTATCTGGTGCTGGCTCAGGCTACCTGCAGCGACGATCTCGCCAACTCTGATCAGGCGACGGCGTTACCGTGCAGCGTACTGCTCACGCCGCTCATTGACCTCGTGGCCAATGACAACAACCTTGGCCTCATCGTCGTCGGAGACTCCTAAATTAGAGCGAGATGACTCTTCTTCGAATCGTCATCGCGCTCCATCTTTTTGTTTGAGCATGATCTCCGCGCAAACGCTTTCGCGTTTGTCGCGAGGGAAAACCGGTATCCACTTTGCGCTCACGCGGCCCTTCGGGTCCGGATCATGCTCTAACGCCAGACGGATAAGACATCGCTGGCCTTACTCCAGTGGAGGGACACGGGCTCGAAGGCGAAAAGCCCGGCCAGGTCAAGGCCACTTGGTCGGCCATTCCGCGATGGCGTGGTTGAGCACGGAGCGCAGTGTCGGGCATTCCACGCTGCCGTCGTGCAGCACCGCGCGCCAGATCGCGCCGGCAAGGTGCCGGCTGCCGAACGTATCTGAAGGATAGTGCACGCCAAGGCGCTCGCGGTTCTTGCCGAGGCGCTGGGCGAGCCAAAGCAGCGGCGAATAAATCTCGCCACGCCCGGCGAGAGGGTTTCGGAGCATCGTGTGTATGCCGTTCTGGGTACCTCCGGTGGTATCTATCGGAACGGGCGCAACGTTGGGATCGATCGGATCGCTGGAAATATTAAAGACACCCTGCTGCCCCGTCGTTATCACATAGTAAGTCGTTCCGGCCGTAATCGGTGCGGGAAGCGCGCCAGTCGTGTGGAAAATCACCTTATCGCCGAGGCTCAGCCCGACCACGTTCCCCGTGACCACAGCGGGGTTGGCTATGGTGATTGTCACCGTCACGGGCAAACACGGGTCGACCGCTTTGCCCGGATTTCCGTCAGTTGTGGTGCCGAAGATGCCGTAGCGCTGGCGAAGCGCCGGTATTTCCAAAAGCAGAAGCGCGATGAAATGACCGAGGAATGAATGCCCACTGGGAAACGACGGATGGGCGGGAGGACCGAACGGAGGCGTCAGCCCCGGGCATAGCGTCGAGGCGCGAACGCGCCTGAATTGCTGCTTGTAGTAGAAGTACGCGATGTTACCCATGGCGAGCCCACAATTGATGAGCTCGATCGTCCACGGGTATCGCGCCTGGCTCGCGTCGATGAAAGCGATGATGTAGCTCGCAAGGCCGTCGGCCTGGTCGATGATTTCCGCAAGATAACGATCGCGGTCGTCCTGCATCAGCATCTGCAGTTCCTGGATCTCACACAGGATGGAGTTCCAGGCCGCATCACGGTCCGCCGCGCTTGACGGATCATTGGGCTGCCAGGCCAGATCGATTGCCTCCACCCAGCCGTAGCCGAGCAAGTCCGCGCGCTTCCCCTGCCAGATGGACGACTTACCCGCGAATTCGCGCGCCGCCATGATCGATGGCCGGGAGGGATCGACCGCCTTCAGCCATTGGCTTAGCTGCGGGTCGAAAGGCAGCGTCCAGAAACGCAATGCCGGGTCCCAATCGTCGGTCGTCCACTCAAGGAAGGCCGGATTTCCGTTGGCATCGAGCTGATAGGGATTGATGATTTCAGTGAAGGGAAACGGCGCGAAGCCGGCGTCGTCCGGAGTGAAGTCGAGGGCCCAGGGTCGGAAGCCCAGGTCCCAGGGCGTGGCGTAAAAGCTGCGCCCCGTGCCCGGCCCCGCATCGGCGCCGGCACCTGCTCCGGCACCTGCACCTGCACCAGCTCCGGCACCTGCACCCGCTCCGGCACCTGCGCCCGCTCCAGCGCCTGCACCTGCGCCCGCTCCGGCACCTGCGCCCGCACCTGCTCCAGCGCCTGCGCCCGCTCCAGCACCGGCGCCTGCTCCGGCACCCGCGCCCGCCCCTGCTCCCGCACCAGCTCCAGCTCCGGCCCCTGCTCCAGCGCCCATGTTAAGCCTCCCTGATGCTTGAGGTTTGTGTCCGGTTATTCGGGCAATCCCGCGGCGCGCAATCCCTTCGCCAATCGATCCAGATCATCCTTCCGCCGCAGCGGATACCAGGAAACGAAAACCGAGACTCTAAAAGATGGTTCAATTTCGAGAAGCTGTCGGGCTGCCAATTCAGCCCCAGCTTCGTCACCCGAAAGTGCAAGCGCGGCAGCCAGCGTTCGCAAGCAGGCAATGAAGCGGGGATTTGCCCGCCGTGACCTGCGCAGCCATACGATTGCCTCATCGTATCTCCCGGCCACGAATTCGGCAATGCCCGCCACGATCCAGAAATAAAAGTTTAATGGATCAAAGGGATTAAGGCGCCATACGTTCTCCAACCGCTCCAGCGCCTCGTCGGCCCGCCCCAAATAAGCGAGCGTCAGGGCGCTCAAACCCCATGCGAACGGCGAGTTCTCGTTGAGGGCCAATGCCCGTCCAAAGAGCTCCATCGCTTCTTCCGGTGAATGTCCGATGAAAGAGAGGATGTGCCCGGCCACGGCAAGCGCGAACGGATCGTCGGGGTCGAGCTCGATGGCGCGTTGCGAAACGACAAGAGCGCGCGCGCTGTCGGCCCTGAGATCCTCCGACCAACCTTCGCCGACCCGAAAATTGAGCCACCACGCGAGGTAGGCGTGGGCCTGCGCGTAGGATGGATCGAGCACGATCGCCCGCTCGAGGAGCGCAAAGGCTTCCTGGTAACTTTCCGCGGTAAAGAAATACAGGAGCGACATCGCGCGGAGCACGCAGTGGAATGCATCCAAACTCTCGGTCGGACGGTCGCCGACGCGAGCCGTCTCGACCGCACGCACCCGCGGCTCGATGGAGGCCAGGATGCTCGAGGTGATCCGGTCCTGAAATTCAAACAGATCGTCGGTGGACCCCTCGTAGCTTTGTGCCCAGATCGAGACGTTTCCGACAATGTCGGTCAACTCGGTATTGATCCTCAGGCGCGTGCCCTGACGTTGCACGCTGCCGTCGAGCAGGTAACGAACGTCAAGCTCACCGGCAATTTGCCGAAGGTCCTTGCCGCCGACGCGATAGCGCAGCGTGGAATTTCGCGCAATGACGTAGAGCGACCGGTTTCTGGAAAGGCCGGTGATGATCGAGTCCGTAATTCCCTCGCCGTAATAGCTGTCGTCGTCGGTACCACTGATGGTGCGGAAAGGCAGCACGGCGAGCGTCGGCCGTGACGCCCATTGCAGGTAGGGCTGCGCGATCGGGTCGCCTCGGCCGTTCTCGCTCCACTCGACCGAATAGACATGGACCGTCCGCGTGATGTTCTTCATCACGGGCGCGCCGAGGTGATGAAATGTCAGCGGCAATCGATTGATGACATAATCGCGGACCGCGGCCGTGACGACGATCTGGCCGGGCTCCGCAGCCTGGTGGATGCGGGACGCGATGTTGACGCCATCACCCTGCAAGATTCCATCCTCGTCGATGACATCGTCGACATTGATGGCGATGCGAAGGTGCAGCGCGAGCGGATCCTTGTCGTCCTTGGTGCGCTCCTGGGCGCGCTGAACGTCAGCGGCCCATCGCACCGCGTTCACGACACTCGGAAATTCGACCAGTACCGCATCGCCCGCCATCTCGGCGACGCGTCCGCCGTGGCGAGCCATGTGCGGCTCCATGATTTCGGAGCGCAGCGATTTCCAGCGCAGGACGGTCTCGACATCCCTCAGCGCCATCAGCCGGGAAAAGCCGGCGACGTCCGCAAAGGCAATGGCCGCAAGCCGCCTGTTGATGACTGACGTCGCAATTGCCGGCGTGTCTAACACTTGCTCGGCCTGAATCATAAGAATACCACTGCAAAAGCAATAAAAGACCCGAGCCTTCCCGCACAGTGCCGCGCCAGCCTCGACAGTACAACATTTTTTTTGAGCAAAATCAAAGCGAAGCCTCGAATTCTGCTCGAGTGCACCACCCTTGGGCAGTTTGCCCCAGGCACCGGCCCCGGCAATGGCTGCGACCACGCCCGTCACCTGCGCTTCAGATCGATTTGCTTGCAAGCCAAGCTGGAGATGTCCGTTTCTGCGCCATGAACGACGCGGGTAAAGGCCCGCGCCGTCGTGTGCGGTCGCAAATCACTGCACGGCACTACAGGTAAAGTTGACGCAATCCTGATTGACGTTCTGGCACTCGAAAGCGGGTATTTGCTTCTTGGACATGCAGTCGCGATATCGGGCGCGACAGGTATTGACGCATTTTTGTTTGGCGGTCTGCGCCGCCGCGAAGGTGAGCGGGCCGGTAACGGCGTCGCGTGCGTGGAGCGCTCCGGTACCGGACATAAGCGCCGCGGCGAACGCGGCGACGACGACAAACGGCTGCTTGCTGCATTTCATGGTTCAGTCCCCTCGGAACAAATCGGTTTTGAGTGAAGCCCTTATCTTCATCCTGCAACGGGAAACAATTTAGCCGTCTAAAACCCGGAAAGCTACGCCCCGGCCGTCATGCGCGTTTGATCCAAACCAAAAGACCGGCTTATTGCGGTCATCGACCGGCTCATTTCTTGCGACGGTAAAGCCCGGCTCTTGCGACGGTAGAGCCCGGCGAATCCTGGCGGAAATCGAGCGGCGAACCTGACGCGGAAAAGAGCGAAGCTTCTAGTGTCCCGAATCCGAAGTTCGCACTCCCTTGCAGCACCCACTTTTGCGAACTTCGGATTCGAAGGGACACTAGAAAATCTATGATTCTAGTGTGGTTTTGGTTCAGAAGTTCTCATGACGGATTCGCCGCACTGGCGGTGAGAACTTCTGAACCACCACACTAGCCGAGCCCAATATTCGGGACGACGGGAAGCGAAGCGGCCGGCGGCGGTTGCGACAGCGATCGCCCGATGCGCCTGAGCATCACGCTTGCCCGATGCGCGCTATGGTCGAGCAACCAGCGCCCGAATGCGGTCGACGACAGCGCGGGCGCGTAGAGAAATCCCTGAACCACGTCGCATCCAAGCTCGGCGAGCAAATCGCGCTGGCCGTCGGTTTCGACGCCTTCTGCGACGACGGTGAGCTGCAGGCTCTGGCCGACGCGAACCACCGTGGTGACGATCGCCCGCGCGTTCTGATCCTTCTCGACATCGCGCATGAAGCTGCGATCGATCTTCAACTCGCGTATCGGCAGTTGCGTCAGCCGGCTGAGGCTCGAATAGCCGGTTCCGAAATCGTCGAGCGAGAGCCCCACTCCCAGCCTTCGCACCGAATTCATCGTCTCGATCGCGACCAGACGCTCGTTCATGATCACGCTCTCGGTAATCTCGAGCATCAGCACTTCCGGCGGCAGACCGTATTCCGCGAGAATCTCGGCAACCGCCGCCGCCAGATTGGTGTTCTGGAAATTGATCGGCGACAGATTGACCGACACGCAGGGGATATCGAGCCCCGACGCGCGCCACTCGGCCATCTGCCGGCATGCCTCGCGAATCGACCAAAGGCCGATCTGTTCGATCAGCCCGTTCTCTTCGGCGAGCGGAATGAACTTCGCCGGCGAAACCTCGCCAAGCACGGGATCATGCCAGCGCGCCAACGCCTCGACGCCGTGGATGACGCCGTCGACGGTGCGGATCTGCGGCTGATAGTGCAGATTGAGGCTATCGCTTGCGATCGCGCCGCGCAGCGCCGCGCTCAACACCAGCCGTTGCTCGGCAACGCCGTTCATGTCGGCGGTGAAGAAGCGGTAGGTGGAACGGCCCGCCCGCTTGGCCTGATACATGGCCGCGTCGGCCTGCTGTATCAGCGCATCGATCTCGGTCGCATTGTCCGGATAGATGCTCAGTCCCATGCTGGCGGACATCGGCACCTGCCTCGTGCCGATCCGAAGCGGCATCACCAAAGCGTCCGTAATCCTTGAAGCAACGAGGGCCGCCTCCGTCGCATCGCGGTTCGGCAGGATGACCACGAATTCATCGCCGCCGAGCCGCCCCAACATGTCTCCCGGCTGAATCTGCGCGCGCAGCCGCTTGGCAAACTGCACCAGCAATTCGTCGCCCGCCGAATGCCCGAGCGTGTCGTTGACGTCCTTGAAATTGTCGACGTCGAGAAACGCCAGCGCAACCTGCTTGCCGGCAGGGCACGTCCTGATCGCCTCGGAGATCAGATTGCGCAAATGCGATCGGTTGGGCAGACCGGTCAACACGTCGTAATAGGCGAGCCGCGCGATCTCGGCGCGTGCCTCCTGGCGCTCGATCGCGAGCGCCCCCAGATGCACGCAGGCATCGACGATGCGTTGATGCCAGCGGCTCGGCGCGCGGCATTCCCGGAAATAGAAGGCGAAGGTTCCGATCACGCGCCCGTCCTTGGCCTTGATCGGCGTCGACCAGCAGGCGCGCAGGCCGACCTCGAGCGGCCGCGTCTTGTACGGCTGCCAGCGCGAATCAGCGTCGAGATCGACGGCGAGCACCGGCGCGCCGAAATAGGCAGCCGATCCGCAGGAACCGACATCGGGCCCGATCGCAACTCCGTCGAGCGCCCTCGAATAATCCTCGGGCAGGCTGGGGCCGCCGAGCGGATGAATGAGCCCGCCGGAATCGATGTGCAGCACCGAGCATACGACGTCGGGCGCAAGCTGCTCGACACGCCTGCAAAGACCGTCGGCGATCTCCGCGATCGGCATTTCATCGGCCAGCGCGCTCATGATCAGCTGCTGAAGCGAGCGCAATTGCCTGGTCTCGGTGATATCGGTCAAAAGGGCGCAGATGTACTTGACCCGGCCGCGGTCGTCGTAGAACGCCCTGAGATTGGCGGAAAGCCAGATTTCGTCGCCGCTCTCGTCGTAGCTGAGGATTTCCTCCTCGCCGCTGCGCTTCTCCTCGATCAGGCGACGCAACCTCGCCAACGCGCGGCGATCGGTATGACGGCCCACCAAAAGCTCGTAGGCCTGCCGCCCCTTCGCCTCTTCGAGCGAGTGGCCGAACATTCCCGAAAAGGCAGCGTTGGTGTAGACGATGTTCAGTTTGTAATCGGTGACGACGACGGCGCGGTTGGTTCCGTCGGCGATCGAGGAGACCAGCGCCAGTCGTTCCCGCAGTTCGGACTCGGCGGTGACGTCCCGCACGACGGCGATGGTGCGGCTTTGGCCACCGGCATCGACACGCGAAAGCGACAGCATGGCGCGGATGCGGCTGCCGCCCTTGCGGTGGATCGTTATCTCGGAGCCGCGCTCCCGCTCGCCAGCATCGCGCGCTTCGACCAAAGGCCGCTGCGCGCCATCATGCCGGGCAAGTTCGGCCAGCCCCAGACAGTCGACGTGCCGACCGAGCACTTCGGCGCGGTCGCGCTGCCAGATCAATTCGGCGGCCGCGTTGAAATGACTTACGCGAAGATCGCTGTCCACGACCACGACGGCGTCGTTGGCCTGCTCGAGCGCTGCCAGCAGGACGTCCGGCGCCTCGGCCAGCGGTTGATCGTGTACGCGCATCGCCCAATCCCGATGCCGCTCGGAAAGCCGTCGAGGCCTGATCCGGCAGAGCGGCACCATTCGCCGGCAATATATCGGTTCATTGATGTTGAAATCGTTGTTCCATCATCGCGCGCCGAGCGGATGAGTATCATCCTTAAAAAACCGCTACCCACCGTGTGCCCGCACGGTAAAGCCAACGCAGCAACGCCTGTTGCAAGCAAACGCCGCATCAAGGCACGCATCTGGCGCGCCGACGCGCGCGGCCGGCGGCGCGTCTTCGCCTCGTCTCGTTAGAGTTTTAGGAAACCTTCGAACAAGCGCTTAAGGGTTGCAACGCAGACTGGACCATTGTGTCAATCGGCAATTTCAATTCGGGGGAATTCCAATGATCGATGAAAAAGTCAGGATCAGGTGTTCGAAATGTTCGCAAGTGTTCCGCGAGCGCGCGCACAGGGTCCGCGACGGCTTTCAAACCAATTGTCAGCATTGCAACCGGCTGATCACCTTCGACATGAATGCCGAAGACAAGAATATCCGCAAGGCGCTGCTCGCTGCCAAGGAGGTACGGCTGGCGGTCGAGGCGCAGCGCAGGGCGGCAAGTCTGGCGCTCGAGGCGGCGCCGGTTCCGGTCATGGATCGCAGCCAGTACTAGAGCACACCGACAGAGCCCTGGACCGTGCCGGAGCTTCATCACGCTCGAATATCATTGGCGCGTTTGTGCCTGCCTTCCGGCTCAGAAGAATCCAGGACTCAGATCGATGCCGTAGGAAGCCACCAAAGAAAACACCATCAGCGCAATCGCGCAAAACACAAAGACCCTCTTGGTGATCTCATCCGTCCTGGGGATCTCGGCACCAAACCCGGTGTCGATAAAATTGCGCGGAAGAATTTTTACATTGGCTGCCATTTCTGATCTCCAGACATCTCGGCCCAGCGCAAAGTCGATAGATGATCCGCGTTTCCGGATGGCTTCGTCGGGCCCGCAAAATGGTTTCGCTGTGCATGGGTGAGCGCGGCGTCGCCGCGGGTTCAAGGTGCAGCCAAGGATTCGCGCATCGAGGCCGTCTGGTTCCGTGAGGCGGAACCCGGATGGACTCGCGAATTCCGCTGCTTAAATTTGAAGCCCCGAGGCGGTGCCGGCGCTTATTATTCGCGCTTCTTAAACTTCAATTTCCAGCGTCATATGCCACCGTGCGGCTTGCCTCACACAAGCGGTACTGATCCCGGCTCGGTCCCCCCTAAGGCCACGAGTTCGGGATCGATCAATTGGAAGGCTGAGGGAAATCGCCTTCCCCCGGCGTCCCCGCCGCAAGGCGGCGCGAAGCGCTTGGTAAATTTTCTGCTTAGCTTCAGAAAAAACTTCGAACGGCATTAACCAAGCCATGCGGCTTCGGGGTGCCCGTAACCGCGACTTAAGCGGGGGACGCGATAAAGGCCGGTTGAATGACCGACCTTTCTTCGGGCCAATCGATGACGTTGCGCGGCAAATCGCTGGCATGGCTGCGGGCTTCCCTGCACTCGGCGAGCTTTGCCGGTCTGATCCTGATCGCGGCCAGCTGGTTTGTCATGGCGTTCGTGTCGTCCGTCGAGCGCGAGAAGGCGATCGAAGGAGCGGTCAAGCAATCGGACAGCCTGGTGCGGCTGTTCGAACTAAGCACCGAGGACATCTTCAACCGCTTCGATCGAACGCTGCTGCTGTTGCGCAAGAGTTTCGAAGACGATCCCGCCCATTTCGATCTGCTCGGCTGGGCAGGACGGACCGCCCTCGTTGGTGACGACACGCATCAGCTCTCGCTGATCGGCGCCGACGGCTACTTGATCGCTTCGACGGCGAACTATCGCGGACCGCGGCTCTATCTCGGCGACCGTGATCATTTCCGCAAACAACGGGATTTGGTTGAAGACAATCTCGTCATCAGCGAACCGGTATTGGGGCGGGTGACGGGAAAATGGTCACTGCAGTTCTCGCGCCGCCTGAAGAATGCCGACGGCGGCTTCGCCGGCGTCATCGTTATCTCGATCGACCCGAACTTCGTCGAGCGATTTTACGGCACCGTCGATCTCGGTGGAGATGGCAGCGTCGTCCTGCGCAACCTCGACGGCGTGATTCTGGCTGCCCAGGGCCTCGCAGCCGACCTCATCGGCCAGAAGGTCAGACAGCCCGCACTTGTCGAGGCGCTCGCCCGTTCGCCTTCGGGCCACTATTGGGGTGGCGGCGTGGTCGACGGCACCAATCGGCTGGTCGCCTATCGCACCTCGAAGAAATTCCCTCTGACTTTCTCGGTCGGTCTCTCCGAGGGGAATATCCTCAGCGAATACCAGGCGCATCGAACCGCCTACCTCGCGGTGGCATCGATCGTGACGATCGTGGTCCTGATCGCGATGGCGTTCACCATCCGCTACCAGTTGAAACTCGACCGCAGTCAGCGCGACCTCAAGAAGCTCAACGATGAGATTTCAACACAGAACCTCCAGTTTGACGCCGCCCTGACCAACATGTCGAACGGACTTTCGATGTTCGATGCCGACGGAAAGTTGATGGTCTGGAACGATCGCTACGTCGAACTATACGAAATGCCGAAGGACCTCGTCCAGCAGGGAGCAAGCGTCTACACGATTCTCGATCACCGCAGACAGGCGGGAAATCTGGACGTCGAAGTTGCCACCTATGTCGACAGGTTCCGGCAGGCAATGATGGAGAACGGCAAGAGCACAACGACCGCCCCGCTGAAGGACGGACGGATCATCTCCGTCGTCAACACCGCGATCGCGGGCGGTGGCTGGGTCGGCATTCACGAGGACGTCACGGCGCAGCGATCGCAGGAGAGATTGGTGGCGGAGAAAGCCGCCGAACTCGAGGTGATGAATACCCGCTTCAGCGCCGCGCTGAGCAACATGGCGCAGGGGCTCTGCATGTTCGACGGCCAGAGACGGCTGGTGGTCTGGAACGAGCGCTTTGCCGAGTTGCACAACGTGCCGCGGTACTTGCTGAAGGTCGGAACGCCCTACGAAGAGATCGTCGGCCAACGCATCGCGCGCACGCTCAAGAAGGAAATCAACGATCCCGAAGTCAAGGCAAGGGTTGCCGAACTCGCCAGGCAACCGGCCAATGCCAGCCGGGTCGATCAACTGGACGATGGGCGGTTCGTGCAACTGACGCGGCAACCGATGGAAGGCGGCGGCTGGGTCGCCATCATCGAAGACATCACCGAGCGGCGGCGCGCGGAGGCCGAGATCGTCCATCTGGCGCGGCATGACGTCCTGACGGGATTGGCCAACCGCGCGGAATTCAATTCGCGGCTCGAGGAAGCCAGCAAGCGGCTGAAGCGGAACGGCGGCACCGTCACGGTCTTGATGATCGATCTCGACAAGTTCAAGGCGGTCAACGACACGCTTGGACACCCCGCCGGCGATCAATTGCTGATCGAGGTGGGCCGGCGCCTGCAATCCACCATCCGTGACACCGACGTACTGGCGCGTCTGGGCGGCGACGAGTTTGCGATCATCCAGGAGGGTGGTCCCTGCCAGCACGAAGGCGCCATCGCGCTCGCGCTGCGGATCATCACCGCGATTTCCGAGCCGTTCGATCTCAACGGCCAGGAGGCCGGCGTCGGCGCCAGCATCGGAATTGCGATGGCGCCGGAAAACGGCGTCGAGCCGGAGGAACTGTTGAAGCGGGCGGATCTCGCGCTCTACAGCGTCAAGGGCAGCGGAAGAAACGACTTTTGCGTATTCCAGAACAAGCTGATCGAGATCGCCAACACCCAGCAGTCCGCGGAAAACGAGCTGCGCGATGCGATCGCGCGGGAAGAATTCGAACTGCATTATCAGCCGGTGGTGAACGTCAAGACGCGGCAGCTCTGCGGCGTCGAGGCGCTGGTCCGCTGGCGCCACCCGACCCGGGGCCTGATCGCGCCGGACGACTTCATTCCGCTGGCGGAATTGACCGGTCTGATCGTGCCGCTCGGCGAATGGATCCTGCAACGGGCCTGCGCCGATGCCGCGTCCTGGCCCGCGCATATCAAGGTGGCGATCAACATCTCGGCCGTGCAGTTCAAGAAGAGCAACCTGTTCGACGTCATTCTGTGCACGCTGGTGGAGACGGGTCTTGTCCCCGAACGGCTGGAGCTGGAGGTCACCGAGACCTCGCTGCTTGAGAACCAGGAAGCGCATCTGACGACGATACGGCAGCTCAAGAATCTCGGCCTCTCGATCGCGCTTGACGATTTCGGCACCGGATTTTCGTCGATCAACTACCTGACGATCTTCCCGTTCGACAAGATCAAGATCGACAAGTCGTTCACAAGGGGAATCCTCAACCGGGGCGACTGCAGGGCGGTGGTTGCCTCGACGCTGGCATTGGCTCACGGTCTTGGCATCGTCACGGCGGCCGAGGGCGTCGAGACCGAAGAACAGTTCGATTATATGCGCGCCGCTGGCGTCGACCAGACGCAAGGCTACCTGTTCGGCCGACCGGTCCCGATCGCGGAATTCGGCCAGCAGACGGCCGTCATCTTGACCGATCTGGTCGCTTGACGCCTTGGGATCGAGACCGCGGGTGGCGGGTCAAGCGTCGCGGGTAACCTTCATAAGCAAGGTTAAAACCCGACTTGGATTGTGGCTCGCGAGGACGAGGTTGTATGGCTTTGGAATGTCCTCGTCATTCCACAACGCAGACAGGCGCACCTACCGCAAGGTCATGCTGGTGGGCTTGCTGGCTTGCGCGGCGTTCGTGGCGGTCAGTTTTTTTGCCCGGGAGCAGACGGCAAATACCTACGTGTTGCAGAAGGCGGACAGGCTGGTCCGCAACGCCGGCACCGAGCCACGCAGTTTGCATTGAGCGCGGCTTCTCCGATTCAGCCTGCCTTGCCTGCCCTGGATTTGCGGTTCCTTGACTTGATCCTGGTCAAGACATCCAGCGCAAGAGCGGATTGAATGGCCGTCCTTCCGCTGCAAAGGATTTCCAGATGACCCAAGGGATACAAGCGTCGTTGCGTGATATCACTCGCGCATGGCCCGCAAGACACAACCGCCTTTTCACCTCAGCAAGCCTTTTCACCGCAGCAAGCCTTGTGGCCGTTGCCCTCGTGACGGTCCTTCCCTGCGTCAATCAGGCGCAAGCTCAAGCGCAAACCAAATCCGACAGAATAGTCGAATCCTTTACATGCAAGGACGTGATGCGCGAACCGGATGCGCATCGTGAAATCGCGATCGCCTTTCTGCACGGCTACCTGCTCGGAAAATCCGGCAACTCGAAATTCAATGTGGAAGTCGTGGAAAGCCAGACCAACGCCTTCATCGAGCAATGCCTGGACAATCCCCAGAGCAAGGCTGTCGATGTCATGACGAAGATCAAGGGGTGAGCCGCATGGCAATGAGACCCACGCAAACCTTCATGGTCCTGGCGGCAGGAGTGATCGCTGTCGCTGGCTCTGCGAACGCGCAGCAACCCTGCAATCCGATCATCGACGGCACCTACTGTGCCACGCAAATGCCAAAGAACGTCCCATCGAGTACGTCATCCGGCGGACTGAGACCGATTCAGGATTCGACGTCGCAACTGGTGCCATCAAGCTCGGTCGGCGGCAGCCCGGCGACGCTGGTCGGCATCAGTTTTCAGGGCAACGGCCGCTGTTTCGGCCTGCTGCGCCGATCGGCCTGCGATTGAGATCGTGACCTTAGCTTTCCGATTTTTTTGACCTGCCGGGCGACAAAGGGTTCCCCCGCCAAACAAATGCCGCAAGCAAATCATACCGCTCTTGCAATCCTGCTTCGAAAGCATCTCGCTGTTGCGCATCAGTGACGGAGGCTCGCGCGACGGGGTGCCAAGGAGGCCATCAGAACCTCCTGAAAGTTGTGGTCTGAGCGTTGGAGAATTTCATGAGAAGGTTGTTGCTTGGAAGTGCGGCGCTTGCCGCGCTCGGAGCAAGCCTGCCGGCAACGGCGGCGGATATGGCGGTGAAGGCGGTCCAGGCGCCCCCTCCCGTCATCTATAACTGGGGCGGCTGCCACGTCGGTGGCGATATTGGCGGAGCCTGGGTGCGCGATGCGCTTAAGGAGACCGTCACGACCACCGGAGTGCTGTCGGCATTCACGCCAAACACGACTGGCACTCCGAGCGGCGTCAAGCTTGGCGGTTATATCGGATGCGACTGGCAGGTTTCCGGCGCCTTTGTCGCCGGCCTCGAAGGTGACGCCGAGTGGGCGAACATCGGCGGCTCGGCCGTCGCATACGCCAACACCGGAACGCCTGCGGATACTTATGAGGCCAAGATCAGGTCCCAGGGTTCGTTTCGAGGTCGTCTAGGTTACGCGGCCGGGCCCGCTCTGCTTTACGCGACCGGCGGCGTCGCGTTTGCCCAGATCGATCATGTCTATACCCTGGGTGGAAGCTTCACACCCGAAACCTTCTCGAACACCCGCGCGGGATGGACGCTCGGTGCCGGCGTCGACTACATGTTCACGTCGAACTGGATCGGCCGGATCGAGTACCGCTATTCTGATTTCGGAACCCAAGTGAACGTTCCGGCGGTCACGTTCACCGGCTTCACCGAAAGCCACCGCATTACCGAGAACGCGGTCCGGGCCGGCATCGCCTACAAATTCGACGCTCCGCTGGTCGCGAAATACTGATTCCCTGCTCAATTCAGGCAAAAGCCCCGGCATCGTCCGGGGCTTTTTTGTGCCGGCATGAAATTTGTCGAAAGTGCACGTCGCGCATCCGCGTCCGGGACGTTTCGGCTGGGACGCTCGACTGCGCACGGCGATGTCCGTCGTCATTTGGCGATCGCACAGGACTTATAACCCGGCCCGAGTTCCAATAGACTTCGTCAATTACCAGCGCTGCCTCTTCACAAATGGGAGGATTTGTCATGCCGATTTATATCTCGCGTGGATGCTACACCGCTGATGCCGTGCGCGGCATGATGGCCAAACCGGAAGACCGGGAGCCATCGATTGCAAAAGTCTTCGAAAAGCTCGGCGGCAAGCTGCTTTGTTACTACGTCACCCTCGGTGAATTCGATTGGTTGCTGATCGCGGAATTCCCGAACGAAACGGTCGCGTCATCGGGAATTCTCGTGGCCATGGCGGGCGGCAGCGTCAGCAATGTACAGACCACGGTGGCGATGACCTCCAAGCAGGCGATGGAAGCCTTCAGCGGCGCCGCCGCGGCAGCCAAATCGTTCAAAAGCGCCGGCAAATGATTCGGCCACGCGCCGGCGCATAGGCCAGACCACCGTCACGCGCGGTCAGCCGGACGGAATCGGGCCACGTCGGCTTCGACCGGACGAACGCGCGTGGCGGCTAATTCAGCGGCAGCCAGACGATTTCACACGACTTGTTGCAGCTATTGCAGTGAGCCGGCTGCGCGAAAGTGTTGGCGAGCTCCCATTCCTGCTTTTCGTTGCTCCACTGCGCGGTCGCGTGCGAGATGATGTCGTCCGAGCGGCAGTTGGAGCAGACGGGCGTGGTCCGCGTCGACGGGATCGATCGCCGGTCGGCCTTCTGCGCCGGCTCTTGCCTGGCGTGAAATGGATTGAGCAGTAACGGATGTGTCATGTCGCCCCCAAAGCTTCGCCCCAACGAACTTTAGCGCCCCGCTCGCGTTTGTCTGCACCGGAGGCGGTGCGCCTTCTCGATTTTTGTGGATAGTGTCAAATCCGCCCCGCGGCCGACAAGAAATCGCCCCACGGCTCGATAGACCCGTTTCGATCGCGACTCACGGCCCCTTGCGAACGGTCATGATCTGGATCTGCTGGTTGACCGCCGCCTTCGGATGGTCGGGGTCGAGCAATTGCTCCTCGCCGAGGCCGATCGCCTGGATGCGCTTCGGCGAGATTTTGAAAGTCGCCACCAACACATCGCGGAACGACTCGGCTCTCCTCTGGCTCAGCGTGAGATTATCCTCGCGTCTGCCGGTCGCGTCCGTGTGGCCGACGATCAGGAAGCCATACGGCAACATCCTCGGATCCGAGAGCGCATCGGCGACGCGCCCGAGCATGCGATAGGAATCCGGCCTGATGACCGGAGAGTCGGGATTGAACTGGATGTCGAGATCGAGGCGCGGCAGCTTGAGCAACTGGGCGGCGATCGGCGGGCGCTTCAGCGCCACCGGATTCGCCTTCGATTTGACCCGCTCGAGAACCTGCTGACGCAAGGCAGGAATGTCCAGCTCCGCGGTGGCCTCGAGAGTGGCGAGCTGGCCGACCATGTTGTCCGCGGTGGCCGAAGACTGCGCGAGCAAGGGAGCGGCGGGCTGCGCGAGCATCAGGCAAACCGCCAACAGGGCAACGTCGCGCCCGCCGATGTTGCGTGGCAGCATCAGTGATACCCCGCGTCGGTGATCGCCTGCTTGCAGCTCAGCGTCATCCCGCGTGGGATCTTGGCAAGGCATGCGATAACGTCACCAAAACCGAACTGCGGATCGCCGCAAAGTCGTTTCCTGTCATATTCGCACATCTTGCGAATGGCGGCGCGCGCCGTGATGCGCTTCTGGATCGCCTCGATGGCCCGAGCATAGTCGCTGCGGCACTGCGGCGAAATGGTATCCTGGTTACGATTGAGGCACTCCTTCAGGCGAGATGCGTCGAAGCTGAGGCCGAAGCAATTGGCGTCGATATCCTTCCCGCAGCTTTCGCCCAACGTCGCCGCGCTGCTTTCAAAATTCGTCGTCTCGGCGAGCGCCGGCGATGTTGCGGCGATCACAAGAATCAGCGCGAAGATGCGAGGGTAGACCATGCTTCATCTCAACTGATGAAGTCCTCAACCGTCAAGGCCTGAAATAGGCGAAAGCTACCGTTCGAGGCGGCGCGATCGGGCTTCGGCCCGAACGTAGCGACATACCATGTCCGAGCCGCCTCTCGCCCGGGGAGAGACCGCCGAGGTCGCGCGCGCGCTCTCCTTGTCCGACTTGCCGTCGCGAAACGATCAGCCGCCTGCCCTGCCGCCGCGCACGAAGTCCAAGAGCCCCGCGGCGAGGTGATCGAACATCAGCCGGACGCGGCCGGTGGAGCGCATGTCCTCATGCATGGCCACCCACATTTCGAGCTCGAAGCGCACCGCCTTTGCCAGCACCGGCACCAATTCGGGATAATTGCGGGCGATATTGTGCTGGCAACCGCCGATGCCGACGCCGGCCTTCAACGCCGAAAACTGCGCGAAGTCGCTGTCGCAGCGAAAGCCGAAAAGATCGCGCGTCACTGCTTGCGGCAACTTGCCGAGACTCCTGAACGCCTGATCGTCCCGATCAAAACCGATCATGCAGTGCGTCGAAAGCTCCGCGATCTCTTTCGGAAGGCCGTATTTTTCCGCGTAACTGCGATGCGCGTAGAACCCGATCTCGCTTTTGCCGATGCGACGGGCAAGAAGGGATTTCTGCTTCGGACGCACCATCCGCACCGCGATGTCCGCGTCGCGCCGCAACAAATCCTCATTGCGGTTGTTGACCGCAAGCTCGATGGTGATCCCGCCATGGCTGTCGCGAAAGCTCGAGAGGATCGGCGGCAGCACCTCGCATCCGATCATTTCGCTCGCCGTGATGCGCACCGTGCCGCGATCGGCCTTGGCGCCGCCGGAAGCGGTCCGGCGCAGCGCGGCGGAGGCAGCCGCCATGGTCTCGGCATAGCTCACGAGCTCGAGCGCGGCGGGGGTCGCCTTCAACCCCTGCGGCGAGCGGGAGAACAGCGACAGCCCGAGCGCACTTTCGAGCGCATCGATGTGACGCCCGGCGGTCGGCTGGGTCAAGGAAAGCCTTCGCGCCGCGCCCGACAGGCTACCGTCGCGAACCACCTCCAGAAACGTGCGATAGAGCTCCCAGCCCGGCTCGGCCTGCGTCATACATAAATGTATATCATAGATACGTATTATCGCAATTTCCTTTAGCTCAGGCGTCGCCATACTTGCCGCATCGAGCACGTTTTTGAGGAGATGCAATTATGGCGGCCACCTATCGGGCGATGATGATCACGAGAGCGGGCGGACCGGAGGTGCTGGCGCCGGTCGATTTGCCCCTCACCGCGCCCGGTCCTGGCGAATTGCGCGTGCGCGTGCGCGCCTGCGGCGTCGGCGCGACCGACCTCACGATGCTTTCGGGCAAGTATGCCTTCGCGCCCAAGCTGCCCATCGTCGGCGGTTACGAGATCGCGGGCGTGGTCGAGGCCCTCGGCGAAGGCGTGAACGGCTTTCATGTCGGCCAACGCGTGGCCGCGCTTACCGTCCATGGCGGTTTTGCCGAGCACCTGGTGCGGGAAGCCACGCATTTCGTGCCCGTCCCCGACGCGGTCTCGGACGTCGAGGCCGCCGCCGTCATCCTCAATTATGTCAGCGCGTGGCAGATGATCCATCGTGTCGCGAAGCTGCAATCAGGCGAGAGCGCGCTGGTCACGGGTGCGGGCGGCGGCGTCGGGACCGCGCTCTTGCAACTGCTGCGGCTTGCCGGGTTGAGGACCTACGGCGCGGCTTCAACGCGAAAGCACGAGTTGGTCGCAAAACTCGGCGCAACGCCGATCGACTATCGCGGCGGGCCGATCGACCGTCTGGTCCGCGCCCGTGAGACGAAAGGCGTCGATGCCGCCTTCGATGCGCTGGGTGGTGCGAACATCGCCAGATGCATCCGCGCGGTCAAACGTGGCGGCGCGGTGGTCGGCTACGGCTTCATGGCGGCGGAAAGCAGGCTTGCGAAAGCGCGCATGTTCTTCGATGTCTTCGCAAGCTCACGCCTCGCCGGTCGGCGCGGCCACTTCTACGGCATCTCGCTGTGGTATCGAAAGGACAACAAGCCGTTTCTCGAAGACCTGCCGAAGATCTTCGCGCTGGTCGCGCGCCGGCAGATCGAGCCGGTCATCGCAAAGGTCTTTCCGTTGCATGAGGCGAGGAAGGCGCTCGACCTGCTCGCCACCGGCACCGTGGCGGGCAAGATCGTCTTGAACTTGCGATTGAATTGGCTACCAGAGCCACGGGATCAGGCGATGGGGCACCTTGTCCTTGTATTCGGCATAGCCCGGCAGATTTTCGACGAGGAATTTTTCCTCGTCGAACAGGCGCCAGATCAGCGCGGGCAGGATCGCGACAAGGACGAGCACGCCCCACCACGATCCAAGCGCGATCGGCATGCCGAGCAGCATGACCAGCGCGCCCGCATACATCGGATGCCGCAGCAGCGCGTAAGGGCCACTCGAGATCACCTTCTGGTCATCGGCGACTTCGATGGTGGAGGAGGTAAAACTGTTTTCGCGAAACACGAAAAATATCGCGACCCAGCCGATCGCCATCAGACCATCCCCGGCCAGCGCCGCGAGGGGCCGCATCTGCGACCAGCCGAAGCGATGATCGAGCGCGGGAACCACGAGCAGGCCGATGAATCCGACCGACGTGATCGACATGATGATCTTCTGCGCGGTGGCCTTCTCCGCGCCCGGCCCTCCCCGCATCCGCCGCGCCAGGAGCTTCGGATCCGCTATCATGAGATAGACGGTAATCGCCAGCGAAGGGACAAAATAAAAGACGAGGAACGTCCACGCCTGCCAGTAGTGAAACGTGCCCGCGGGGATGAACACCAGCGCCATCGTCGCCGCAATCAGAAGCAAGAGCGAAACGATCGCCTTTTGGTTTTGAGACATGCCGCTCATCGCGCAACCTTTAGCACGGTCCTGCGCCGAGTACGGCAGAGCTGTGGCTAGTCTATGACGCCGCCTCTGTGGAGCGGCCACGGTCCCACGCGTGACAGAGACAAAAAGCAAGAAGCCGAAAACGCGGGTCCGCGCTTTTCCAAAATGAAGCCCCGCCGGATGGAGTCCGGCGGGGCCAGCCATGTGTCGTCGGAGTTACCTCCCTGAGAAGGAGGACCAGATTGGAATTTTGTTGGAAACCCATCTAGCATAGCGATGTGTATTCTACACGCGCTAAAGTTGCGTTAAGAGAGCGCCACACAGTTTAAACACGCCGCTGTCAACTCCACGGATCGGCTCGTGGTCGGCACTCTTGTCAGCGCGCCTTCACTGCGGTGCCTGTCGCAACGATTGTCGTGGCGCATTCCGCCCGCAGACGCGTCGCGATTGGCGCCAAACTGTCGGCTGTTGGCACATGAAAACTCCTCGCCCGCGATAGACGAAACCCCGCCGGATGAGATCCGGCGGGGCAAGGCCACGTATTGTTGGAGCTGCCCCCCTGAGAAAGGGGAAAAGCGTCACTTCAATTGGGTACTGACCCCGGTGAAGGTGGTCGTGAGCGCCGTGCCCACTCCCTTCACCGCTGCGATGATCGCAAGCGCGATGCCCGCTGCGATCAGTCCGTACTCGATCGCGGTCGCACCGGATTCGTCCGACAAGAACTTCGATAACGTAAGCCGCAAAGCCGCCTCCTTTTAAGATGAGCTGAAATTGTCCAGCGGCGCGAACCTACCGATCACGATCTAAGATCGTATTAATTCAGAAATACAATTTTAAATATTATCTCGTTACGGTTGCGTTTAATAAATATGACACGCGGGCGGTCTTTTGGTATGAGTTCGCCGCGCGCGCGACGGAAAAAAGCCCCGCCGGACGCAATATCCGGCAGGGCAATAGCCACGTATTGGTGGAGTTGCCCCCTGAGAAAGGGGAAAAGCATCACTTCAGCTGGGTGGAGACCGTGGTGAAGTTGGTCGTGAGCGCCGTGCCCACTCCCTGCACCGCTGCGATGATCGCAAGCGCGATGCCGGCTGCGATCAGTCCGTACTCGATCGCGGTCGCACCAAATTCATCCGACAAGAACTTCGATAACGTAAGCCGCAAAGCCGCCTCCTTTTAAGATGGGTTGAAGTTGTCCAGCGGCGCGAAACTACCCGATCACAATCTAAGATCGTATTAATCAAACTATGCAATTTTAAATAATATATCGTTCAGGTTGCGCAAAAGACACGTGACACGCGAACGGTCTTTTGATATGAGTTCGCCGTGCGGACGACGGAAAAAAGCCCCGCCGGACGCAATATCCGGCAGGGCAAGAGCCACGTATTGGTGGAGCTGCCCCCTGAGAAAGGGGAAAGAGTGTTACTTCAACTGGGTAGAGATCGAGTTGAAGTTGGCCGTGAGCGCCGTGCCCACTCCCTTCACCGCTGCGATGATCGCAAGCGCGATGCCTGCCGCGATCAGTCCGTACTCGATCGCGGTCGCACCGGATTCATCCGACAAGAACTTCGATAACATAAGCCGCAAAGCCGCCTCCTCACGAGATGGGTTAAATCCATAGTAGTGAGAATGTACTGATGATTATCTAAGGTTGCGTAAAGATTCAGCCCATATTTCTAATCACGCGATTGTCACGTCGCGTTCGCGCTGCGGTGACATCGCCTGTCGACTCATCGCGCGTCGACGTCATAACGACCTGTCGAACGATTGCGGTCTCTGTCGACGGTTCAAGCGGCTTTGAGAAATTCAAACATTGCGCGTCAATGTGCCGGCGGGTTGCCGGCAAGGGCCAGGCAGGTCACGCGATCCGGCCCGTTGGCACAGGCCCACGCGAGCGGGACATGCCGAAACTGCCGGTTATTTCAAGGAGATCACTGGTTCGAATATTGCGACGCGTGGGAATGGAAGATTCCGGCTCCAGAAACCTGGGAGGCAATTAAAAAGGCCGCAACCACGGCCGGCACGCTGATTAGCCTCAGGACTTGATCCACTGAAAGCATGTTTGTCGTCCCCCAACGATCTTAATTCGTCAAACGCGCTGAAACCTCTTGGCTGGTCAGAATTTGGTCCGAAATGACCGCCCCCGATATCGTCAGCAGCGCCAAAATCGTTATGACCGTAATCGTGTGCATGGAGTTAACGTCGTCGTCGATTGTGGCCGAAAATGTCAGAGCTTGGCGCATTTTCGCGACGAAGCCGCGATCCTATCGTGGCCGAGCCGTTTTGCTTCGCACCGCGCGGGCCTTACGGATTTTCGGGAACGCAGGTCCAGTCCAGGCGCTTGCCGATGGCGGCGACATAGCTGTCGCGGCACGAAGGCTTGCTCATGATGATCCAGAAGCAAAAGAGGACGGCGATCAACGCCACGCTGAACAGCAGCCGCGTTTTCATGTCACGTCCCTGCGCTTTGCTTCACGGTCTCGCCGATGGCGGCACCGCGCGATTGTGTCAATGGCCGCCGCGCGCCGCGTAGATCTGATAAAAGCCGATGACGATTTCAAACGCGATCAACAGCACGACAATGATCTCGAGGCGAAGCGAACGCCGCGTGTCGATGATATCGGAGAGCGTGTTGGCGGTGTCGGCGACCACGGAAAGCTTGCGGTTGAGCGCCTCGACCCGCTGCTTGAGTTCGTACTCGTCCTCAAGGCGCGCATAGAGCCGCTCCAGATCCCAGCGGTCCCACAGCGCGTCGGGCTTTTCGGCGATCGCAACCCGGCCGGACACGTTGTGCTGCACCAACAGCGCCTCGCCAATCAGCTTCAGGATGCTCCGCCGGTTCCGGAAAAATCTTCCGGAACCCGCCAATTCACGCACAAAGGGCTCGATGGTCTCGAACACCTTTGCCACCTCGCGTTCGTCATGGGCGAGCACGACGCTTTTGGCCAGCACGTCCGAAACAACCAGCAGCCTTGCCAGCGACATATCGCGGACCTGGATCGGCCCGCCCGCCGCCACCTGATCTTCGCCCTCGGCCACAAGTTCGATTCCGGCGGTCTCCTCATCCGCAGGCGTCAGCCTGCCGCCGATGCGCGGTGAAAGTCTTTCCAGAAAGGCGGCCTCCTCTTCGGCCGACATGCCGAAAAATACCGCGGCACCATAACGAAACAGAACCGCGATGCCGTCGGTTCCAACGCGCAGCGCGAGCGGAACGGCCGAAAGCGCATCCTTCTCGAAACCGGCCGTATTGATCCGCTCGCCCAAATTGAGCGCGTGCGCGGTGACGCGGGTCACCGGAGGGTCGGAACGAAACACGGAATTCTTCGTCGCAGACTGTCTTTGCATGACGGTAAGCCTAGCATCATCGGCGTATCGTTGCGACCGCCTGGCCGATCCGTGCTAAAGCCCGCAGGCTTTCAGTGCGGGCTCTTCACGGCACAAGGACAACAGGCATGCGATTGAAATCGATCATCAGGCTCCTGCTCAGCCTGGTGCTTTGCCTTGGCGTCGGCATCATCGAAGGGGTGGTGACGAGGCCGGAGATTGCTGTCTGGTATGCGGGCCTCGTCAAACCTTCCTGGACGCCACCACCAATTGTCTTTCCGATCGCCTGGACCCTGCTCTACGCGCTGATGGCCGTGAGCTTCTGGAGGCTATGGAATTCACAGACGCGCATCCGCGAGCGCACCCAGGCGATGACGCTGTTTCTGATCCAGCTTGCGCTCAACGCGCTGTGGTCGCCGGTGTTCTTCGGCTTTCACGGCACGAGGACGGCGCTGGTCGTGATCATGGCCTTGCTGGTCGCGATCGCCGCCACGATCCGGGCCGCGTTTCGCGTCGACCGCCTCGCGGCATGGCTGCTCGTGCCTTATCTGTTGTGGGTCGCTTACGCGACCACAATCAATATCGGCGTCGTGGCGATGAATTGACACGCCGAGCGATAGGCGCAACGCCGCCCAGCGGAGTATGATCGCCGGCGGCGTTGGCAATTGCACCGGGCCCTGAAATTCCCCCGGCTCTCGTTTGTCGCACGACACACCCTAAGGTTCGATGAAAACGGCGGACACGAGGATCGCTCAACTTCTGCCTGCACCGCTCAAATTGTGTCCGCGCCCGCACGGAGAGCGGCAGCCATCTCGCGATCGATCTCGGCGCTCTCACCGCGCTCGCGGTGCCGGTCGCCAGGAAAGGTCGTCGGACCACAGGTAGATTGCGATCGCCGCCAGGCACAGAAGGATGCCGAGCCAGAAGATTGGCGAGTGATGGATCGGCCGCGAATTGTCCGTGGGCTGTTTCATTCGATCACCGCGTCGGAACGCGCAAGCAGCGTCCGGTTTTGCGTCAAAATGAGAAGCGAGCTTTGCTAGAGCGAGATGACTCTTCTTCGAATCGTTATCACGCTCTATCTTTTTGTTTGAGCATGATCTTTTTCGGAAAACCGGTATCCACTTTTCCGGATCATGCTCTAACAGCTCTGCGAGGTCCGCAAGGATTATTGCATCGCGGCAATGCTTGCCTTGAGCCGGCGACTTCTGTTCGCTCGTGCTAACCCTTCTTCGGTGACCAGCCATAAGCCTTGGTGCAGGCGCCGCCCATCAGCATGGCCCGCTCGGTGTCGCTCAGACGGTCGGTCTTGAGGAAAGGAACGACGGCCTGCTCGTAGTTGACGACGGCGAACGCGCGTGTCCAGTCCGTGCCCCACAGGCAGCGATCGAAACCCCAGGCGTCAAACACCTGGGCGAGCGGATCCCAAATGTCGGCGAAAGGATACGGCTCCCGCGACAGCGTGCAGGCGCCGCTGACCTTGATCACCACGTTCGGACGCCTGGCGAGGGCCAGCACTTTCGGCAGATCGGCCCAGGGCTGCGACGGCGCGGGCGGCACGCGCGGCTGCAGGATGCCGAGATGGTCGAGGATGAATTGCGTGTTCGGATGCCGATCAATCAGCGCGGTACCCGCTTCCAGATTGTCCCAGCACAGGATGTTGACCGGAAGGTCGTAGCGAACGGCCGCGCGGGCGATCCGGTCGAGGCCCGGGTCGCCCGGCGCCCACTTGGCCTCCTTGGTCAGCATGATGCGGATCCCGACCGCGCCCGGCGTCTTTTTCCAGTCGGCGACGACGTCGGCCACGGCGGGATCGTCGGGATCGACCGGCTTGACGATGGCCAATCGGCCGGGATGGGCCCGCTGCACTTCCACGGCATAGCTTCCGTCGTAGCGGTACATGGAAAAAGCCGAGATGAAGATCGCGCCGTCGACGCCGACCCGGTCCATCGCCGCCACCATCTCGTCACCCGTGACGTGTTCGGGCCAGTTCGGCACGGTGTGCCAGGGTCGCTTTGGCGTGTTCGCCTCATAGGCATGGACCTGGGAATCGATAATCATCATCGGGGCGGCTCCTCTGTGCCGGGCGATTTTGGATTTGCGGGAGGTTCGTGTCCAGAGGGCAAACGCGCAACCCGCAATGTCCGCCCTGCGCGGACCTCAATGCCCCCGTCCCGCGAAACAGGCCGGCGCGCGGCGCGGCTCAGAACACGATCTGCGATCGCGCCGCGATCCAGTCGATCGTGGCGCCGCGATAATTCGGTCCGCCGAAGAATTGCGGATTGTCGACCACGACGTGCTCGTAATCGAGCATGAACTTCATGTTGTAGTTGGGATACCAGTTGAGACCGACGCCATAGGTCGTCTCCTTGCCGCCGCCGTAAGTGGCGGTGCCGCCGGTGAACACGCCGGGCGCGGAGAATGCCGGCCCAAGCGTTGCCGTCGTCAGGAAAGGGCTGTTGAGGTCGACGATGGTGTAGCGCGCGGCAAGCTCGATCGCGCCCCAGCCGGTGCTTCCCGGCATCATCGGCATGTCCGGAATAACACCGGTATAGGCCCCGCGGGTCGGATCGTAATGCCGCCTGCCGCCGATGCTGTAGCTCGCCTGGACATAGCCGCCGTCGAAATTGAGCGAAGGGCCGCCAATGCCGCCCTGCAGATTGCCGGGCAATGTCGGCACCGCCGCGCGGGTGTCGACGACGTAGTGATAATATTCGCCTTGCGCGAAGAAGTTGTTGTAGGAGGCTGCGATCTCGACGCCGAACACCTGCCCGCCGCTCGCCGGAATATTGCCGGTGTTGAGGAAGGAAGTCGGATCGACACGAAGCTCCGGCCGATCGGCCAAGAGGATGGCCGCGGTGTTGGCGCCTACACGTGGAGCGAACAGATTGGCGTAATTGAATCCGAGATGGAACGTCGCGTCCTTCTCCTGCACAAGCTGATAGGCGCCGCGCGCGAGGAACGACAATTGCGGGCCGAGCCCGGTCATTTGCGCACTGGTCACGCAGGGCGTTCCCGCTGTTACCGCCACGGTGCCGGTGTTGCATGAGGCGCCGGCGGTGTGCAGGGCCCCTGCATTGGGACCGGTGAGGAACAGGCCGAGCCAGTAGCGATCATTGTTGGAGCGCAAATCGAGCGCCGAGCGGAAGTCGCCGCCGCCGAAACTCGTCGCGATCACCTGCGCGGTCGAGCGCTCCATAAACATCAGGTCGTTCGAGCTCGTGGCCTCTTCGAGCGTCCACGGCACGTCCATGATGCCGAAATCGAACGCCACCGGAAATTGCTGGCCGTGGCTGTAAAAGCCGTTGTAGGTCAGGAATGCGTTTTCGACACCTGACAGGAAGCTGTTGCTCGCGGTCGGGCTCGCGCTTGAGTTCGCGCTGGCGAGCGCGTTGTTGGAATTGCTGCTGTCCGACGAGTTGCCGAAATCGTAGACAAAGGCGTAGTGCCAGTCTGTCATGAAAGTTCCGATGACGCCGATGCGTGCGCGACGCAGATCGATGCCGTCCGAGAGGCCCTTGCGGTCGAGTGTCATCGGCGCGGGATTGTAATTGGTGTATCCCCCGGTATCGAGCTGAAGGCGGCCAAACAGTTCGACGGTGTTGTCGCCGGCCGCGTCGGAAAAGCCGAAGTGATAGCCGCGATCGTAAGTCATGAGAACCTTGGCCGGCAATGCCGGGCCCGGCACGCCGTAAGGCACCGTTGACGATCGCGGCTGATCGGCCGGCGACGTTTGAGTGGCGGCCATCGTTGCAGGCTTTTGCCGGCGCAATTTCCGCATCTCGGCCTGCAGCGCCTTGATCTCGTTTTCGTGCCGCGCTTCCAATCGCTGGATCTGCGCTTCAAGCTTCGCAAGCGTCGCGGTATCGTCCGCGCGCGCACCAGCGACACCGACCAGCCAGACACTGCCTGAAGCAAGAAGAACGGATACGGCGCAGCGCGCAGATGCGCGCACCTTCGCCGGGATGAAGTCATCGCAAAATTTCGAACGCATCGAATTCCCCGAAGCTGATTTCGCCGGGGTGATTGATAAAGAGGAGCGAAATTTCCTGTCAAATCGTGGTCAAAGCCCATCGCAATCTGCGGATCGGCGACAACGGAATGCTTCATCCGCCGCGGGGCGAAGAACTCTTTTCTCGCGATCAATCCGGCGCTGCCGGTGCCCTTCGAGGCAGACCGCCGGCTCGGCGGCAAAATCGCGCCCGGGCGCTGGCCGATCTGAAGCTCGGTCACGAATTGAAATTCTCGCTCCAGATCCGGGTCAAGCCTCGCGCCCATTTTCAGCAAGCCGCTGTAGGCGGCGCGGCAAGACATGATCGACTTGTAAGCACGCCGCTCGATGAGCGCCGCAAACATGTCGGAGATGGTGAGAATGCGAACCAAGATCGGAATTTTGCCCGACTTTCAAACGGTGCGGGCCTCACCTGCCGCGAAGCGCAAATGGTAACGCAATCGCGCAGGGTCAGGGGCTAAGGATGGCTGCTCGAAAGGGCGGCGCAGCCGTAACGACGGCACGCAGCGCAAGGTCGTGGCGGCGTCCGATTGCGGCTCACAAGAACTCATTCAGCCGCCCTTCGTCCGGACGAATTCTGATCTTTTTTCGTTGTCCACCTGTCCCGCACCCACTCAAAAATAAGATTTCCCCTGAAAAATCGCCGGAATTGGCAAACGGCCCAACTCCTAGCGAAATGTTGCATTGAACCTTTTTGTTACAAACGTTTACTAATCTTACGATGTTCGAAGTGGTGCTCACAAAGCGTGGAAGATCGAGATGGGACTGGCGGGTCTTGGGCCCGTCCGGCGAGGTGGTCATGGGCGGGCGAGAAAACAGCCGGCCCGCGGCCAAATACCAGGGCGAACGAGCACTCTTTCTGCTGTTGGCGCACCCCAAGCGCAGCAACGAGGCAGCCGACTAAGCGCCTCGCGACCCGACCCTCCCCACCAAAACGATTCGAAAGCCCGGTGGAATCCCGCCGTCAGATTCTGGCCGACCTTCGCCATAGTCCAGCAAGGACCTGGCGGGCTTCAATAGCCGCCGCCACCTCCGGCATTCCTTCGATCAAAATCATCGTACATGTTGGATGAAAACGGGTTGGCCGAGGGGTCGCGAGCCGCAGGGCTCCTGTGCGCCGTCTTCTTTTTCTTCGTTTCCTTGCTGGTGGTGGTCGCCGCCTTGACTGGTATGACCATTGGAGCCACCACCAGCGCCGTCGCAGAGATGGACAGTATCAAAAGCCGGATCGCAAGTTTGCTCATGCGTCGCTCCTGTTCGGCGCAATCCCCCAAAGGGTGGGACACCGCGCAGGAGCAGAAATTCCGGCCGGGAAAGCCGAAAGTTGAGCCGTTCAAAATTTATCGGGACTTCGCCAATGTCTGCCTTGGGGGTCAATAACTGATGCCAGGCCGGCTTTCGAAAACCCCTCCCCGTTACTTGAGCGTCCCCAGATACGCGATCAGATCACCGCGCTTCTGCGCATCGGCCACTCCGGAAAACGGCATGAGATTGCCGGGCACCAGATTTTGCGGCTCGGCGAGATAAGCGTCGAGCGATTTTTCATCCCACACGATCTTGGAATTCCGCATCGCCCGGCTGTAGCGAAAGCCTTCGACCGATCCGGCCGCGCGATTGAGGACGCCGCCCAGTTTCGGGCCAACCCCGTTCTGATCCGGCGCGTGACACGGCGCGCAAGCGGCAAAGACCTGCTTGCCGGTTTCGGCGTCCTGCGCCCAGCCCGTCGAGCCAAAAGCAAAGCCCGCCGCCGCCAAAACCCAAACCATCCTACGAACCATCATGCGCTGTCCAACTCCCCCATGCGCGGCGTTCGAGTTCGATCAAAGCATCCGCGGACGCTCGACATAGCCATTGAGATCGTCGCCCAGCCGAAGCGCAAGCGCGCCCAGAAGCGCGGTCGGATTGTAGCCGGAATTGTGCGGATAGGTCGACGCGCCGACGACGAACAGGTTTTGCGCGTCCCAATGCTGAAGGTGCTGCGAGACCACGCTGGTCCTGGGATCGGCGCCCATCGGCGTGCCGCCGGTGACATGCGTGCTCTGATATTGCCTCGTATCGAACGGCGCCTTGCGCGGCAGCGCGGGACCAAGAATCGTCGCGTCCATCGCCTTGGCGATGTCCTCCATTTTCCTGGTGCAGAACTCCGACATCTTCATGTCGTTGTCGCGCCAGTCGAAGGTGATCCGCACCAGCGGCTCGCCATGGGCGTCCCGATAGTCCGGATCGAGGCTCAGATAATTTTCGCGGTGCGGATAGCTCGATCCTTGCGCCTGCATCGAAAAAGATTTGGCGTACCAGTCCGCGCTCGCCTGCTTCCATTTCGTGCCCCAGCGCGGCGTGCCGGGCGGCAGGCGGCGGCTGCCGATCGGGCGCCCATTGGTCAGATTGGCGCTGATGCCGGCGCCGCCGAGGAATCCGAGACCAGAGTGGTCGAAATTGTCATTGTTGAATTCGTCGATGGTGGTCCCGGTGCTGCCGCTGGCGAGGAACGGATTGATCCATCGATCCTTCATGAACACGTTGATGCCGGAGTTGGTCTGATAGCAGAAATTCCTGCCGACCACGCCTTCGCCGGTGGCGGGGTCGTAGGCCTTGCCGATTCCCGACAGCAGCAGGAATTTCGTGTTCGACATCGTGAAGGCGGCGAGCACGACCACGTCCGCGGGCTGTTCGTATTCGGCGCCTGTGATCATGTCGACATAGCGCACGCCAGTGACGCGCCTGGCGTCCTTGTCGTAGTCGAGCCCGGTCACGCGGCATTGCATGCGTATCTCGAAGTTTTTGCGTTGCGCGAGCACCGGAAAAAGCAGCACCTCCGGCGTCGCCTTGGCCTGCGCCTCGCAGATGAACTTCTCGCAGTGACCGCAATACTGACACTGCCCGAGCTTCATGCCGTCCGGATTGGTGTAGGGGCCGGATGAATTTCCGGACGGCGCGATAAACGCCTTGTAGCCGAGCTTGTCGCATGCCGCCTTGAAGATCAGCCCGGCCTCGGTCGGCTCAAGCGGTGCCTGCGGATATTCGTCGCGGCGCGGTGCTTCGAACGGATTGCCGCCGGGCACGATCGTGCCCTTGATGTTGCCGGCCTTGCCCGAAAGTCCGTAGAGTTTCTCGAACAGGTGGTGATAGGGCTCCGTCTCGGCGTAGGTCACGCCCCAGTCCTGAATCTGCAACTCCGAAGGAATTGCCTTTGCGCCGTAACGGCTCTCAAAGCGGGAACGCAAGGTCGGATCGTACTCCGCCCAGCGCCAGGCAAATCCGTTCCAGTGGCTCGCTGCACCGCCCAGTCCCTCGCCGGGCAGGAACGCGGCGAGGCGCCGCGCGGGCAGCGCCTGGTCTTTCGACGAATGGCGGACCGTGTAGGTCTCGACCGCCAGATTTTGTCCGAGACCGCCGCGAATATCCCAACGCAATTCGTCGCGTTGATTGGGCAGCTTCGCTTCCGCCGACTTGCGGCGATCGTAGCCGCGCTCCAGCATCAGAACGTCGGTGCCTTTCGCCGTGACCTGGCGCGCGACGAGAGCGGCGGTCAATCCGCCGCCGACGATCACGACGCTGCGCTTCTCGAGCTTTGTCGCCATGATCCGCTCCCTCAACTGAAGTCCGCGATCGATTTGGGATCCCTGGCTGCCGGAAACGGCTTGCCCCGGAATTCCACCATGTCGCGCGTGTGCGTCGCGGGCAGGCCCGGATATCCGACCATGCGCCAGAACACCTTGCCATTGTTGCCGCCGTAAATCGGATCGGCGAAGCACGCCTGCACGAACAGCGGATAGGCGAGCTCGTTGAACCATTCAGCGAGCGGCACGCGCGGATCGCTGACCTTTCCACCTGCCAGATCGCGCAGGAAGAGATCGGCATCGTCCACCGCCAGCGCGTCGAACTCCTTGCCGAAGCGCGCCCGGCAAGCCACATTGGCCGCGGCGATGCCGGCCTTGAAGAATTGCGCCGGCGTCAGCGGAAGCTGATAGCCGAGTTGCGGCTTGCCCTGCTTCCATGGGCCGTGCATGTAGAGGTTCTCGCCCCGCCCGTACCCGCCGGCCAACTGCCGGTCGATGAAGGTTGCAAGGCCGCAATCGACGCCGTTCGGCGTGAGATGGTCCTTGGGGCACATGACGTTGACGAAGGCTTCGACGAAGCCGGCTTCATCAGGACTGAGGAACTGATACCCGGCAGGCGGCTCCGCAGCCTGCGCTGTGACCTGCGCCGATGCCGCACCGGCCTGCATCGCCACGGTGGCGGCAGCGGCGGCGGCCGTCGCGCCCGGCACGCGGGATGACAGCGGAGCGGAGCCCGCGACCGTCACGATTTGCTTGAGAACGTCTCGTCGGTCAAAACCGATCGTGTCTTTGTTCGACATCTGACTTTTCCTCCCCGTGACGGAGACGGCCCGGTCGGTTCTGGAGCCGGCTTCATCTTCCGCTTCACCTTGACCAAGACCCAACCACAGGGATCTCGACCAAGGCTCGGTCGCAAGAATGAATGCTCAAACGCGGATCGGCAAGCGCAATGCGGCTGCCTGAAAGCATCCCGGCCAATCCCGGCTGCTTTGCCGCCAAACGCCGACGACGATAGCCGGTCAGCCCGGCTCCATGCCCTTTGCCTTGATCACCGCCAGCGCGGCCGGCGCGCCGAGAAATTTGATGAAGGCCTTGGCCGCATCGATCTCTTTGCTGGCCGCTGATGCTGCGGCAGAAAAGTAAGTGTAGGACTGAATATCCGGCGGCAGCGGCCCGAGAAGCTCGGCGTTGGCATAGGGCAGGATCTCGCTGATCTGGGTCATGCCAAGTTCGACGTCGCCGGCAGCGGCGGCCTCGCCGGCTGCACCCTGCAGCAGTTTGAGTTTGGGTTTCAGCTCCTCGGCGATACCGAGTTTCTCGAACAGGGTTTTGAGATAGGTGCCGGTCGCACCGCCCGCAGTGAAACCGATGGATTTGGCGTTCAGCAGCGTCCGTTTGAATGCCTCCGTCGTGCTGATGTCGGGCTTTGCGGCGCCCTTCTGAATCGCAACGCCAATCCCGGAATGCGCGACGGTTGTCCGCGCCGTATCGATCTTGCCATCGGCGGCAAGACCGTCCGCGATTGGTGCCGTGAGGATGGCGACATCGAATGCCGTGCCCTGGTCAATCTTGGTTTTCAAGACCGTGGCCGGCCCAAAGGTGATATCGACTTTATTGCCGGTGGCTTTCTCGAATTGCGGCCCGAGTTCCTCAAGCGTCGTCTTCACGGCTGTTGAAGCCAAGACCTTGATCTCCGCCGCCTGCGCCTGACCGCCAAGGAGCGGCAAGGCGAATCCCAAAATCGCAGTCATCATGTGGCGTGTCTTCATCGTTTCCTCCTGGCCGCAGTTTTTGGTCTTGTGGTCGGGGTCGTTGTGGTCGGGTCGTCTTGGGCTCGGCCCAACCTAGCCAAGAACTCCCGCGACCGCCAGCAACACCGGCAGGACGACGCTCAATGTCGTTTGACGAAGGCAAGGACCTTCTCGTTGAATATTTCCGGCCGCTCCCACGCGATGGCGTGACCGGAATCGGGCACGGTCGCCCATTCATGATTTTTCACATGATCAGCCCAGATGCGCATCAAGGCCGGAGGTGCAAGCAGATCGCCGTCGGCGGCAATCACAAGCGTTGGCGTCGGGATGGTCTCGATCTTTGCGAAGGTGTTTGGCGTGCGCAGCGGTTGATCCACAGCGTCCGGCCGGCGCGCGTGTTCATCGATCTCGATCCAGCGTCTGGTGCCGTCCGGGTTCGCGCCTCGATAGGATGGCCCGACTTCGCGGTAGACCGCCGGCAGTTTCCTCAGTTCGGGGATTTCAATTCGCGCGATGAAATCGGCGACCTCCTTGTCGGTCACGCGCCCGGTACTCGCCCCGATCACGAGGCTCTTGAGCCTCTCCGGGCGCCACGCGGCATAGTCCAGCGCGGCAAACCCGCCGCCGGCGACACCGAGCAAATGGAACGTGTCGAGTTTGAGATGATCGGCGAGCGCATCAAGATCGCCCGCGATGGTTCCCGGCTGTGCGCCCGTTGCGGGGTCGGCGATGCTTTTGCCCCAGCCCCGGCGGTCGAAAGCGATGACGCGGTATCCGGCGCGAGAAAAGCTCGCGACCTGGTTCGCCCAAACCGCGCTGGTGCCGGTGTTGGCGTGAAGCAGGATAAGCGGCGCGCCCGTGCCGCCAGAGTCCGTGAACCACAGTTTCACGCCGGGCAGTTCGGCAAACCTGCCGGAATTATCGACGGCAGTTTCCGCCTTGGCTTCGCAAGGTCCCACGAGGACCGCCGCGCAGACGGCAGCGACCAGGAAGACGCGCCGCTTGATCATGTAAATTCCCCGCACTTCGTAGCCCAACGCAGCGGGAAATTTAGCACGGTTATTGTTTTTGGCGGTTCATAGTTCGCGCCGGTACAGAATCCCGACAGTTCCGAGCGTCAGTACGAAGGCGATGAATGCCAAAACCAGAACGTCGTGCGAGGAGACAATCAGCACGGATTTGGGCTCGCTGTCTGGCGGTCGCGAAAGCTGAACGACACGGACCGGGCGCGCGACAAGCGGCGATTGTGATGGATCGATTTCGACCCAGCGATCCGCCCAGGGCGTGCCGATGACGGCCTCATTGCTTTGACGCACAATTTCCAATGACGGTGCCGTCCGGGGGATCTTCCAAGTTTCGTCGTCGGGCAACATCGCCGACATCGCGTCTTGCCATTTGGGCTCAATTTGTCGCCGAACTACCGGGATTGCGCGGTCTTGCTGAAGTCGGACTTGACGGTGTCGCGAAGCTGTCGCGTCCCAACAATGATCCGGGCCGTGCCAGTAGAGATGCGCCAAAGCAAAATGCTGACGCGCCTCCGACTTGCTCATACAGGACGGTGAAGCCTCCGACGGCGTCGTCACCGCCAACATCGTCACAACGATCACTGCGACACGCATGGGGGCGCTCCGTAGCGAGTGCCGCCCCCAGCGACTCACTGCGGCCTGAGACTAGAGCCCAACAACCCGCAAATTATGGCCGCCGCAAAGGACAAATGTGTGTCCCGTGGGCAGGGCGCTGCCCCTCGACCTTTCAAGCCAGATGACACTGCTGCGACGGCCTTTGTGTTCCCCCGGAGCAAAAGTTCCAAGGCGATGTAGCGGAGAAATGCCGGATTTTCGGCCGAGTATTGCCAGAATCCAGGACTGACCTGCCCACCGCAAGGCGAGGATGTTCGACCCCTTCGGCTATTCGATCACTTCGTCGGCGAGTTGCTGAAGTTGCAACGGAACGTCGAGTCCGAATGCCTTTGCGGTACTCATATTTATCACGAACGCGAATTTGGTCGGCTGTTCGACCGGCAGATCGGCCGGCGAAGCGCCGCGCAGGATCTTGTCGACGTAGATCGCGGCCCGCCGGTAAAGTTCCTCCAGATTCGGTCCGTAGCTCATCAAGAGACCGGCTTGCGCGAACTGGCTCGCGTTTGTCATGGCCGGCAGGCGATGCTTGAGCGCCGCATCGGCAATCTCTTGCCGCAGCAAATAGGTCAGCGGTCCGACGACGACCAGGAGAGCTTCGACCCGCTGACCGATCATCGTGGCGAACGCCCGGTCGATGTCGTCCGGGCGCCGAAGATCGGCGACCTCGAGCGTCACACCAAGATTTCGCGAGGCGGCCTCAAGCTCGGCGAAGCCGACCTGTGAGGCGACCTGACCGAGCACTCCCACCCGCGAAAGCTTCGGCACCACCTCCTTCAGCAGGGAGAGGTACTTGGCCCAGAGATCGGGGCTCGCGTCGGCGGTCAAGCCGGTGACATTGCCGCCTGGTCGGGCCAGGCTCGCAACAAAACCGGCTCCGACGGGATCGGCGGTGAAGACCATCACAACGGGTATCGTCTCGGTCGCGCGGCGCACGGCGGCGACGTGCAGGTTCGTACCAGTGACGATCACGTCAACCTTGAGCCGCACCAGTTCGCCGGCAAGATCCGGCAGCCGTTCCATCTGGCCGTCCCCGTACCGCTGCACGAAGGTGATGTTGCGGCCCTCGTCATATCCAAGCTCGTGCAGCCGCTGCTCAAGCGCGTGGAAGAGCGACGCAACCGAAGCGCCTGTCGCGCCCAGAAGAAAGCCGACCCGGTACATCTTTGCGGCTGGCTGGGCTTCGGCGCGAGATCGCGTGACGGCAAGACCGCTCGCGAGGGCGCCAACGAACCTACGCCGATCCATCATCGAACCACCTCGCCGACGAATTGGAATTCAATCGCACGCAATTGACAAAATGACGCAATCTCTGATGCAGGCCCCCAAGGCCGCGAGCACATCTTACCATATCCTTGGATGGGAAGGCCTTGTGCACTACAGCAATTCGGCTGCCAAAGTTCGTCCCGTGTCATAAGCGGGCATTCGCCCGACGATACCCTGGGACGAGACGGCGTGTGCGAAACGGCAGACAATGGGAAACGGGCGCTTGCGACCCGGTCGCTGACCTTGGCCTGAACACTTCGACAAGGATTCGCCAGCGCCGCCATCTGATATAAAGTGGCCTCAACGGACGAGGCAAAGGCGAAACCGTCCGACAATTCACCATCGGCCGCGCGCCGATTTTCTTCCCGGGGGAGCTCATGTGCGAGATTTGCAGACGTGGTTTCATTCGCGGCGCCGCCGCGCTCGGCGCGGCTGGGGTGAGCGGACTGCTGTCCTCTCCGCTGCTGGCGCAGGCTGTGCGCGGCGATGCCGGCGCCTCAAGACTTCCGCCGCGCGGCGAGTTCACCATCACGGGCGCCTATGTGATGACGATGGACGGCGCGCTCGGCGACGTCGCCGATGGCTCGGTGCATGTGAGGAACGGCGAGATCATCGCCGTCGGCAAGGACGTCGGCGGCGGCGGCGAGAAGATCGACGGCAGGAGCATGATCGTGATGCCGGGTCTGGTCGAAACCCATTGGCACATGTGGAACACGCTGTTCCGCAGCTTCGCGGGCGACAAACCCGAGGAAGGCTATTTCCCGACGGTGGCGCGCTTCGGCCAGCAGATGAGTCCGGACGACATGTTTGCGGGCACGCGGCTTGCCGCGGCGGAAGCGATCAATTCCGGGATGACCTTCGTGCACTCCTGGTGCCACAACGTGCGCAGCACCGCGCATGCCGAGGCCGATATCCGCGCGCTGACCGAGGTCGGCATTCGCGCCCGCCATTCCTGCGGCTGGCCGCAGGGCATGCCCGACACCCAGTCGACCGATCAGGCGCCGATCGAGAGCCTCGCCAAGGACTGGAAGAGCTGGTCCAACGAGGGCCTGATCACGCTCGGCATGGGATGGCGCGGGCAATTCCGCGCCGGCCCGATCAAGCCTGAGGTCTATCAGCCGGAGTTCGACAACGCCCGCAAGCTTGGGGTGCCGATCACGCTGCATGTCGCGAGCGCCCACAAGGCGGTGAACCAGATCGAGCCGCTCTACAAGGCGAAGCTGATGGGCAAGGACGTCCAGCTCATTCACACGCTGTCGGCAAGCCCGGCCGAACTCGACATGATCAAGGAGTCCGGCGCTTCAGTCTCGGTGTCGCCCGGCTCGGAACTTCGCATCGGCTACGGCTATCCGCAGATCACCGAGATGCTGGCAAGAGGCATTCCGCTCGGCATCTCGATCGACACCTCGGCGCTGACCGGAAGCTCAAATCTGTTCGGCGTGCTCAAGCTCGCGCGCGATTCCGAGAACGCCAAGGCCGAAAACGAGTTCAAGATGACGGCGCGCAAGGCGCTCGAACTCGGCACCATCGAGGGCGCCCGCTCGATGGGGCTCGACGACAGAATCGGATCGCTCAAGCCGGGAAAACGCGCGGACCTGATCGCGATCAGCCCCAACGCGCTCAACATGGCGGTTGTGACCGACCCGGCGCATCTTGCGCTCGAAGCCACCGGCCCGGAAAACGTCGATACGGTCGTGGTCGACGGCCGCATCTTAAAGCGCGGCGGCAAGCTCACCGCGCTCGATACGGAGAGGGTGATTGCGGACGCCCGCACCGCGCTCGCCGGCGTGCGCGAGCGCACCAAGTGGCGGTGAGCATTCTCAGGGACACCTGAGCGGGCATTCAGGCCATCGCATATTGCCCGCAGGCGGGACATAACGTGGTAGGTGTGGAATCGAGAAACCCAACGGCTAAAACCTCATTGAAATTGAATGTTGCCAGAGGCCGCATCAGCGCCGCGCCGCGCCGGCCACGGACGCGCGCGCGCCGTCACGTCATGCTGGGCGTGCTGATGTCGATGTGTTGCGCGCATGCGGCAGAGAGCAAGGACAATAAAGACGATACCGCCGGCGGCGACGATTATGCGAATGCGGCCTCGACGCTGCCCAACATCTACGTGGACCTGAGGACGATCTACACGACGCTGCCGGCCAATTCGCTCGCGATCGGCTTCAGTCCAGGCTCAATATCTTCGATCATCCCGGCGCTGCAGGCGCTCTCGACCCCAACGAATCCGCCCGGCGATTCCGGCCCGCCCGACCCTGTCGACGCCGGCAAGCCGGAGCCTTGGGCTCGATGTGCCGCTGACCGTCGATATCAGCGACCGCATGTCGGTCTATGGCGGCTTCAGTGCCACGACCGCGCAACTCGGCTCGAACGACTGGTCGACGTTCGCGATCACGAGCTGGAATGTCGGGTTTCAGGCCGATCTCTATCAGCAAAATGGCGGATCAATCCCCACGCTCACATTGCAGTCGACGGTTACGCGGGCGGTGCCGGACTCTCCCCTCGCCACCACGTCGGTCAACACCATCGCGGAGTTCGACTACGCGCTGAACAAGGACGAAACCAAGGGCCTGCTCGCCGGCGTGCAGATCACCCTGACCGAAATCGATACGGCCTTTGCAACGATCAATCCAAATATCATCGGCTATGTCGGCGGCTATTATCAGTGGGACAACAACTGGAAATTCACCGGCCGCGTCGGCATTCAATCCTTCGGCGGCGCGCAACTTCCGATCCTGGCGGCGTTCCCGTCCTTCACCCAGCCGACCGTCAGGCTTGATCTCGACCGGATGGATGACAACGACAACCGCCTGTTCGGCGTGACGGCCCAGATCGCGTGGGTACCAAAGCCGGCCTATCAGTTGACGATCAGAACGCCGCTTTACGCCGTCAGGAATTAGCCAAGGGTCGTTCCTGCCAAAAAGGGTAGGCCCCGGATCGCTCCGAGGCCCGCGTCCGCCGGGGTACATCCGCCCGCGCGGACACTCGGCTCCTGAGAGACGTCAGGAGCAAAGCCAGATAATTACGAGCGTCATCGGAAGGCCAACACCCAACGCGCCTCCAATCGTCAACGCGAATGCCGAAAGCAAATTGTCTTCGGCTTGAAACTCACGCCTAGACATGCCGCAACTCCATTGAGCCCCCGCGAGCCACGCTCGTCGCCCAAAGGATGAGAAATGCAGAGATCGCCCGAAGCAGAGCGATCTAACGCTGGATCTTTATGGTTAAGGAAAGGTTAACGGCGTGTGGGAACTTGCCGACACCGGCACACGAAATCGAGCAGCGTGCGGGCTCGACAAGTCACGCCGTCGTATGCGTCAGTCTTCGTGACCGACCTCGTCAAGCGGCGCGCTCAGGCAACATCGGCCTGGACACTCGCGTTTTCGCCGGCGGCGAGCGCATCGAGATCGACGAGAAGCGGATCGTCGGGACGCGGTTCGCCGTTGGACTTTTCGCTGCCGTGGAGGTGAATAAGGGTCTGCACGCGGCGGGCATTGAGATAATCCACATGCTGATGCCGCAGCGCGACCGGCAACAATATTTTCGGCAGTTCGACCAGCGTGAACGCAGGCGCCCTGCGCACCTCGCCGCCCTCCTTCCAATGCAGCGGATTGAGGGAGTAGATCAATTGCCGATCGAGTTGCGCAGGCGAGGCTTGCTCGGGCTCGGCGGTCGAACCGACGGCGATGTTCGCGTTGCCCGCGCGCGTGCGCACCGCGGCGGATCGGAGCTCCCAGCAGATCAATTCCGTCGCCGCGAGAACCTCCCGACGCATCGCATCGACGCTGGTCGAGAACCTGGTCGCCTCGGGCATCGACGCGGTGCTCTCGGTCACCGCGTTCACGAGCGCTGCCGCACCGGCGCCAAATCCCGGCGCGGCCTGCTCGATGGAAGCGGCCATCGCCTCGATCTGGTCCGCCACCATGTCGCGGTCGCGTTGCGCCTTGGCCTCAGTCAGCGCGCGCTCGGCCGAGACGATCTGCTCGTCGAATTCCGCAAGTTCCGCCCGCAGCGTCTTGGCGCTCTCCTCGACCGCGCGAAGGCTCGCTTCCGCGCGACCAAGCTTGGCATCGGTGGCACCCTTCACCGCGAGCCGTTCGGCCGCGGTACGTTTTTCCGCAACGACCGCTTCAGCACGATTGAGCCGGCTGGCGAGTTTCTGGCGAGCCGCACGCTTGTCCCTGAGCGCGCTCTCGAACCGCTCGACGGGGCTGAGTTCCTGGTTGAAAAATCCCATATCAACATCCCTAAGAACCAAGGCCAACCGCCGAATCAGCCATTGCGTCAGAACGTAGTCGGAAACTTGGATGAGATTGCGGCTCAATTCCGGCACAGCTTTTGGCCGCCCCTCGATTCAATCCCGGATCGGGGCATCAGCCGCCATTGCCATCGCCGGGACTCGCGGGGCCTCCCGCTCCTCCTCGGTCAGGCCCTCACCACCACATATTGCTGCGCGCAAAAGACCGGTCCCACCTCCAGCTACGATGCTTTTTCGGCCTTGGCGATGCCGCGGGCGCCGCTACCCGGACGCCGGCATTGGGCGATGCCGATGCCATTGCCGGCTGACCCTTTATCCGTTCGTGTCCGACTTCGCGGCGCGGCCAGGCAAAATCGTCGGCGCGACCGGCCGGCGCCGACAAAGCCTCGCCTTTGACCAACACCCGCGCTGCCAGCCCATCGATCGCCACTGGCCTCGACTCCGGACCGCCGAGCAATTGATCGGCACTAACGGAGGAGGCCACCAGGGGAAGGACCGGTCCGGCCAGCGGACGCGGCGCCGGCTGACCCGGCAGCGCATTGGCGTCGGGCGTTGCCGGTTCGCTCGGCAGTACAATCGGCGCGGAACGTGCAGCCAACAGCCGGTTGATTTCGCGCTCGACATAATGCGCGAGCTTGCGGGCGCCGGCCTTGGTGAAGTACACGCCGTCGTAAGTGCGCAGCCGGCGAATCTGGCCTTCGAAATCCGGACCTTGCTCCAAAAAGCGTCCGGCTTCATCGACAAAGCCATCCCAGACATCGACATAGGTGATGCCGGCCTTGCCGGCCCCATCGCGATAGAGCGAATCCAGGAACAGCGTGTCGGCGGTCGCCTTGGGGCCACGTACCACTGGCAGCCCCACCCACAGCACCGGCACGCCTCTGGACTTAAGCACGCCGATCATCTGTTCGATCTTTCTTTTGTAAAGCTCGACCCAGCGTTCCTCGCGATACTCGTAGATGCCGTTCGGCGAGCGCGAGCTCTGCTGCGGCGCGATGGCCGGTGTCCCGTCATTGTCGGAGGCGTCCTCCGGCGACAATTCGGTATCGACCGGCTTGTCATCCGGCTTCGCGGTGGCGTCTGCACCATTCGGTTTGGCGCCAGGCTTTCCGTCCGCAGGCTTGGCGTCCGGTTTGGCTTTGGCGTCCTTCTTGTCGGTCTTTTTGTCCGATGATTTGCTGTCGGATTTATCGACCGGCGGCTCGCGCATCGCCACCCGGTCGTCCAACCCGAGCATGATGACGATGGCATCCGGCCTCTCGGTGGCGAGAATGCCTTTTGCCGCGGCGGCCCAGTCGGACGGATCACCCTTGGGCTGATACTTGATAAGGCCGGAGACGGTCTTGTGCCTGCGGATGACGCCCATTTCCGGCTGATCGGCATAAGCGTCTTCAAGACCATAGGCGAGCCAGTCCGCCATGGAGTCACCCAGCACAAGAATTTGGCGCTCCGGTATGGTGTCGTGTTTCACAGGCGGCGGCGCCTTTGAAAAATCCTCGCGCTGTGGCGTTCGCCGCCGATCCCAATGGGGCGCCAACGGCTGGAACGGCCCAGACATGTCGTTACCAAACCAGCCACCACCGCGTTGTGGCTGCGACCGTTGCTGATATCCGCCGAAATTGAAGAACTGCGCAGAGGTAGGTCCGACAATGCCAAGCACCATCCCCACCGCGAGGGCCAGCGCAGGGGCGCTCTTGGCAAAGACGCACAGCTTGTTTGTTTTGTCGGGCATGCGCTTCGACCGCACAAGACGGCGAACTTGCCTCGAGGCAAACTAGCACCAAGTCATTGTGAGGAGTCTCAGATTAACGTGAAGTGCCGGTGGCTTCAGCCCGCCCCTCCCCTGGAAGGGCAACCCTCGATCTCGCTCGCCATCCCTTGCTCATCCTCGACAAGCAGGATGGCCTGGAGACGCAATCCCGAGGTCATAGATTCGCCAACAATAATGTCCGCCAGCGAGCCTTGATCAGCTTCGGGGACCAGCGAGGGGAGCCGTCCATGCATTCTGACGCGGCGCGAGCACGACGACGGTCGCGCCCGTCTTCACCCGATCGAAGAGATCAATGACATCCTCGTTCACCATGCGGATACAGCCGGAAGATATGGCCTGGCCTATGTATTCCGGCTGGTTGGTGCCGTGGATGCGGTAAAGCGTATCCTTGTTGCCCTCGTAAAGGTAGAGCGCCCGTGCCCCCAATGGATTGTCCGGGCCTCCTGGAACGCGAGACGGATAGGGGCCGAGCCGCGCCTGGATTTCAGGCGTCGGGATCCAATCAGGCCACTCCGCCATACGGCCAACCTTGGCGACGCCGAAGAAGGCCATTGCCTCCTCTCCCACCGCCACACCGTAGCGGATCGCTCTGCCGCCCGGCAGGACGTAGTAGAGGTAACGCGCGTCGGTATCGACCAGGATCGAGCCCGGCGCCTCCTTGCGCGAATAGTCGACCAAATGCCGGCGGTAGGATTCCGGGACGGTCGCATGCGCATACGAAGCCTGGGCCAGCAACTGCCGGTCCCGCGGGGTCAAACTGGCGCCAGACGACGGCGCGAGCGTCCCTTGCGCGCAACCGGCCAGCAGGGATCCCAGCAGCCCCACGAGCAACAATACGAGGCAAGACCTCACCATCGCCGCGCTCCAAAGCGTCACGATGCTCTATTTGCTTCTCCAATAGTGCGGAAATCATGGCAGCATTAAAGACGACTCGCACTAACGTGGTCGGGCCTGCCCATCCAACAACGGCGCGCGCGCCCCGCGTTTCAGGCGACTGGAACGACCCGCAACCCTTGGTTCAAGTGGGGCGGCGCTACTCCTGAAGGTCATTGGTGGTTCGTTTCGGCCAAAGTGGCCCGCGTTTGATCTCCGCGGGCCCGATAACCACCCCGCCTGTATTTGTCGCAGCCGCTGCCGACTGTACGGCCGCTGCCAAGTTGGGTAGGTTTGGCGCCGATATTTGATTTTTATTTAAACAGTTTGGGCCGGAGCGCAGAAATGGCGAGGCGCGGACAAGCGGTGCGCAAGCCTGCAAGCAGGAGCAAGCGGCCGGCGGCAAATAAACGCGCAGCAGCCTCGGGCGCCAATCCGGAAAAAACCATTGCAACTCTTAGGGGCGAACTAAGACAAGCGCTGGAGCGGCAGAAAGCCACCGGCGACATTCTCAATGTCATCAATCGCTCTGCTTTCGAGCTGCAGCCTGTGCTCGACACCATCGTCAAGACCGCAAGCCGGCTCTGCGATGCAGAATATGCCTTGATCTACAAACGCGAAGGCGACGCGTACCACGTCGCCGCGACCACCAACACCGCACCTGATTTTGTCAGCTACGCCACCAGCCATCCGATTCGTCCCGGGCGCGGCACGCTGATCGGCCGCACCGCGCTGGAGCAGAAGACCGTCCATTTGCCGGACTGCCTGGCCGATCCCGAGTATGCGGCGGTCGAGTACCAGAGCAAGGGCAAATACCGTACGGTGCTCGGCGTTCCCCTCCAGCGAGGGGGCGTACCCATCGGGGTCATTGCCCTGATGCGCAGCGTGGTCAAGCCGTTTACCGAAAAGCAGATCGAGCTGGTCTCGACGTTCGCCGACCAGGCCGTGATCGCCATCGAAAACGTGCGGCTGTTCGAAGAAGTGCAGGCGCGCACCGAGGATTTGCGCGAATCGCTGCAGCAGCAGACGGCGACCGCCGACGTTCTCAAGGTCATCAGCCGTTCGACCTTCGACTTGCAGACAGTTCTCGATACGCTGGTCGCTTCCGCAGCCAGGTTGTGTGAAGCCGAGAGAGGTCTGATCTTTCTTCGGCAAGATAACTACTTCCGCATGGCAGCCAATTACGGCTTCTCTCCTGAGCTTGAGGCGTTTGCAAGGGCTAATCCATTCCCGATCGACAGCGCCAGCACCACGATCCGCGCCGCGATGTCTGGCTCCGCAGTTCAGGCCGTTGACGTGCTCACCGATAAAGCGCAGGGCCCGCTTGCCCGTGAGTATCAGCGTCTCGGTGGCCATCGAACCAATCTTGGAGTTCCCCTCAGGCGTGACGGTGAAACAATCGGTGTCTTTACGTTGACACGGCAGGTCGTACGACCATTTACCGAAAAGCAGATCGAGCTGGTCTCGACTTTCGCCGATCAGGCGGTGATCGCCATCGAAAACGTGCGGCTGTTCGATGAAGTGCAGGCGCGCACCGAGGATTTGCGCGAATCCCTGCAGCAGCAGACGGCGACCGCCGACGTGCTGAAAGTCATCAGCCGCTCTGCGTTTAATTTGCAAACCGTTCTCGATACGCTGGTCGAATCTGCGACCCGACTCTGCGAAGCCCAGGATGCCATCATTTTTCTGCCGAGTGGCGAGACCTACCAGGCGGCGGCGCTGCACGGCTATTCGACCGAGTATCACAAGTTCATCGAGTCCAATCCAATAGCGATCAATCGGGGCAGCGTGGTCGGGCGGACGGTGATCGACAAGCAGGTCGTTCATATTTCGGACGTGCTAGCCGATCCGAACTACACCTGGCGTGACGCACAGAAAATGGCCGGCTACCGAACTGCGCTTGGCGTCCCGCTATTGCGGGAAGGAGATGTGGCCGGCGTCATCTTCCTGACGCGGACCAAGCCGCAACCATTCACACAGAAGCAGATCGAGCTGGTCTCGACTTTCGCCGATCAGGCCGTGATCGCCATCGAAAACGTGCGGCTGTTCGACGAAGTGCAGGCGCGCACCGAGGATTTGCGCGAATCCCTGCAGCAGCAGACGGCGACCGCCGACGTGCTCAAGGTTATCAGCCGTTCGACCTTCGACTTGCAGACAGTTCTCGACGCGTTGGTCGAGTCTGCAGCGACGCTTTGCGACGCGCACTATGCAATGATATTTCGGGGCGAGGGCGACACATTCAAGCTGGCGGCTAACCACGGCTTCGCAGGTGAATATCGCGAGTGGATGCAGCATCAGATCATCGAGCGACGACGAGACACCCTCGTCGGTCGAACCATACTCGAGCGAAGGATGGTCCATATTCCGGATGCGACCGTCGATCCGGAATACACCTGGAGTGAATCCATCGAACGCGGTGGCTTTCGTACAATGCTCGGCATACCCTTGTTGCGTGAGGGCACACCGATTGGGGTGATTGCGCTCTGTCGGTCGAATGTTTCTCCGTTTACAGACAAGCAGATCGAACTCGTATCCACTTTCGCCGATCAGGCCGTGATCGCCATCGAAAACGTGCGGCTGTTCGATGAAGTGCAGGCGCGCACGAAAGACCTGACGGAGTCTTTGCAGCAGCAGACGGCGACCGCAGATGTGCTCAAGGTCATCAGCCGTTCGACGTTCGATCTGCAGACGGTGCTCGATACATTGGTCGAATCCGCGACACGGCTCTGTGACGCCGATCATGCATGGCTGTTCCAGCGCGAGGGCGACCTTTTTCGCTTTGCGGCCAGCTTCGGTCACACCACCGAAACGCACGCGCGGCTCAGGGACTATTTGCAGGCTCATGACGTTCCCCTCGAACGCGGCAGCATCACGGGACGATGCGCGCTTGAGGGTCGGGTGGTGCACGTCACCGACGTGTTGGCGGACCCGGAATATACCTGGAGTGAGATTCAGAAGATCGGCGGCTATCGAGCCGGACTCGGCGTCCCTCTCTTGCGCGACGGGACGGTCGTCGGCGTCATCTTCGTCAACAAGATATTGCCGCAGCCCTTTACCGAGAAACAGATCGAGCTTGTATCCACCTTCGCCGATCAGGCGGTGATCGCCATCGAAAATGCACGGCTGTTCGACGAGGTGCAGGCGCGCACCGAGGATTTGCGCGAATCGCTGCAGCAGCAGACTGCGACCGCCGACGTGCTCAAGGTCATCAGCCGTTCCGCATTTGATCTTGGAGCAGTCCTGAGAACCCTGGTTGAATTGGCGGCGCGGCTTTGCGAGGCCGACAAGGGCACCATCACCCGGCAGAAGGATGGGGCTTTCTATCGCGCCGAGAGCTTCGGCTTCTCCCGCGAATTCATGGACCATGTCAGGGACATTCCCGTCGTTCCGGACCGTGGCACGGCCACCGGACGCGCGCTGCTCGAAGGCGTGGTGGTTCACATTCCGGACGTGCAGAAAGACCCGGACTATCATTTTGACGAGGCGCAGAGGCTCGGCAATTATCGCACTCTTCTGGCCGTACCGATGATGCGCGAAGGCACGCCGATTGGCGTGGTGACCTTGACGCGTTCCGAGGCGCGGCCATTCACCGACAAGCAAATCGAACTGGTCACGACATTTGCCGACCAGGCCGCCATCGCCATCGAAAACGTTCGCCTGTTCGAACAGGTCCAGGAGCGCACCGAGGAACTCTCTTTGTCTCTCCACAATCTGCGCACCGCGCAGGACCGGCTGGTCCAGACCGAGAAGCTTGCCTCGCTCGGTCAGCTCACCGCCGGTATCGCGCACGAGATCAAGAACCCTCTCAATTTCGTCAACAATTTCTCGGCACTGTCCGTGGAGCTGGTCGACGAGTTGGAGGAAGTTCTCAAGCCTGCAGCGCTCGACCGCAAGACGCGGGCGGACACCGGCGAGCTGACCCACATGCTCAAGGGCAATCTCGAAAAGGTGGTTCAGCACGGCAAGCGCGCCGATTCCATCGTCAAGAACATGTTGCTGCATTCACGCGAAGGTTCCGGCGAGCGCCGGCCGGTCGACCTGAACGCGCTCGTCGCCGAGAGCCTCAATCTTGCCTATCATGGCGCCAGAGCCGAGAGGCAGGATTTCCAGATCAGGCTGGACCAGAATTTCGATCCGGCCGCAGGCGAGATCGATCTGTTTCCGCAGGAGATCACCCGTGTCCTTCTCAACCTGATTTCAAACGGATTCTACGCGGCGATGAAGCGCAAGGCGGAGATGAGGGATGGTTACGAACCAACCCTTGGCGCCACGACCGGAGACCTCGGCGACCGCGTCGAGATTCGCATTCGCGACAATGGCGGCGGCATTCCTCCGGGGGTAAAAGAGAAAATCTTCAATCCTTTCTTTACCACCAAGCCGCCCGGCGAAGGGACGGGACTTGGCCTCTCCCTCAGTTACGACATTGTCGTCAAACAACACTTGGGATCGATCGAGGTGGTTACTCAACCTGGCGAATTTACCGAATTCAGAATCATACTTCCTCGCAAAGCCGCCCCCAGCAAGGCCGGAGCAAACTCATGAGCTTCCTTGTTCTCGTTGTCGACGACGAGCCCGATGTCGAGATGCTGTTTCGCCAGCAATTCAGGCGCGATCTGCGCGACAACCGCTTCAAGATGGATTTTGCGCAATCGGCCGACAGCGCGCTGCAACGCATCAGCGACGCCGCGGGCGAATCATTGATTCTGATCCTGTCCGACATCAACATGCCCGGCATGAGCGGCCTCGAAATGTTGCCGAAGGCGAAAGCCGTCCGGCCGGACGTTCCCGTCATCATGATCACGGCCTATGGCGATGACAGCACCAGGAGAAAGGCGATCGAGGGCGGCGCCGAGGCGCTTTTGACAAAACCCATCGATTTTGTCGCGCTTCGCGCCGAGATCGACGGTCGGGTGTCAAGCGCCGCATAATCATTGATTGAGCCGATCTCTGCTGCGAGTCGTCGCGACCGGATCGTGACAGCGGGAAGACTGGTGTCGCGAAGAAACGACCCGATCGCAGCCCATTCAAAAATCCGTGAGTTCGTACCGCACAATTAGAGGCCCCGAGATCAGGATGTGAATCAGCGCCGGTCCGGACGGTGATCGGCGTGATTGATCTCAAATCCACATGGCATTCTTCGGCGCCGATTTTCATCATGGCGCTCGACTCCTGAGTGACGACGTGATTAGTAGCCCATCGCTTGGGACAATTGAGATGCGGCCGCGACTTCAGAAATATTTGCCGATCTTCCTCATCGCTCTGTTGGTGCAGGTCCTTGCTCCGATAGGTGCGTCCTGGGCGGCTGCCGTTGCGGCTTCTGACCCTTTGAGCTCCGCCGAGATCTGCCAAAGCAGCGGCGTTGCCACGGATCAGCCCGCCGATCAGGGCGGCCAGCACAGTGAGCACGGCAATGGATGCTCCATCTGTTGCCTTGCAAGCGCCGGCACCTCGATCGATACACCCACGCAGGTAGCCCTTGCGGCTCCCTATCGCGAACCGGCGCGCGTTGTCTGGCAATACCAAACGCCGGACGTATCGTCTTGCCCCGCAGGCTCCAACGCGCAGGCGCGCGCGCCGCCATTTTCTTCCTGAGTAAACTTTGAGTCCACGGGCACGGCCACGCCGAGCCGTCAGGTTTGCACGTTCGCGGCCAGCGCCAGGCGTTGCCGCCAGGAAGGTTTTTGGAAAAAATGTCACGCGTTCATGCCCTCTGCGGCGTGAGTGCTGTTGCCATGGGGCTGGCGCTGGTGGCGCCCGTCAAAATGGCCAGTGCTCAAAACGCAGATCAGATCCTGCCGCCCGTTACAGTTGAGGCGCCCGCCCCGGCCCGCGCCAAGCCCGGCAAGCCGAAGACCCATACGGCCTCGGCTCCGCGGCAGGCGAAACCAACGGGAGTAGCGGCGGCAGCACCGACACCCACCCTTGCCGCAGCGGCGACAAACACCACACCCGGCGCGACGCGCGACGCCCTCAACCAGGCCCCAACCGGTCAGACAGAGACGACGATCGAGCGCGATCAGTTCGCAAGCAAGCCAACCTTTTCGGTAGCTGACGTACTGGGCGACAGCCCCGGCATATCGATCAAGCAGGGCAACGGGCCTCGCGACATCGGGATTTCGATCCGAGGTTCCAACGCCCGTAACGGCTTCGGCATCCGCAACGTGGTGATCTTTGACGACGGATTCCCTGTCACCCAACCCGACGGTCTGTCGCGAAGCGACCTGATCGACCCACATGCCTACGGCGCCATCGACGTGATCCGGGGGCCATCGTCGGCGCTGTACGGCAATTACGCCACCGGCGGCGCGTTGAACTTCCAGACGCGGCCCGGCGGCACCATCAACGGCGCCGAATACGGGACCGAGGGCGGAAGCTTCGGCTATCTCAACAACTACATCACCGCCGGGCAGAAGGTCGGCAATTTCGAAGCGTCGCTGTTTGCGAGCGACGCACGCGGCGATGGCTTTATCCAGAACAGCTGGTTCAACACCCAGACAGTGAACTTCCTCGCGACCTTGAAGGCCACGCCGGATGATCGGTTCACCTTCAAGCTGATCAACAACGACCTGTCCACGCGCCTGCCGATAAGGCTGTCGCTCAACCAATATCGGCAGAATCCCTTCCAATGGGGCTGCGACGTGCCAGCCACGCCCGGCTGCGGAACGGTGTCACTCTTCAACAACGGCTTCAACGGGCCCAAGACATCGCAGACAGCGATCGAGGCGGGACTGGGCCGCGACGATCGCCGGACCATCGTCGGTGGCCGCTGGGAGCACGATTTCGACAACACCACCACCTGGCGCAGCCAATTCGTGTTCGACGACCGCAATATCAACCAACCCACGGGCTCGACCAGCGCGATCGGAGATTTCCCCTCCTACAATCTCATGACCGACCTGACCAAGCGCGGCGAATTGTTCGGGATGGATTCAACGACCTTCGTCGGCGGCTGGTACAACACGCTTACGACGACCAGCGATACCCGCAACGTGATGCCGGGAGGCAACGCCACGCTCGGGTTGTTGCAGAGCACCCAGTTCCAGTCGACGACCAATTATGGTGTGCGCGCGCGCGAGGAACTCAGGCTCATTCCATCCGTGACCGCGATCGCCGGAATCGGTTGGGAGACGACGACCTTGAATGGCGTCAATACCGCCTTCGCATATCCGGTCGTGAACAATCCGGCCGTCGTCGTCCCGACCGTGACCAAAGCCACCCCGCAGTTCGCAAATACCGCGCCTGAGCTCGCGCTTGTCTACAAGCCGGATAATGAATGGCAGTTGCATGCGCGCGTGGCGACCGGCTACGGCACGCCGCAAGTCAGCAATCTCTTTGTGCTGCCGAGCGGCCTTTCGGGCGACAACACATCGCTCAAGACGCAGACCAACCTCGGTTACGATCTCGGCGCGGACTTCACTCCCAACAAGGCTCTCAAGCTAAGCGCGACTGCGTTCTATGAGTTCTTCAACAACGAACTGGTCTCGCAAGCGACGCCGATCGCCGGCATCAGCTACACGTTCAACGCGCCTCGCTCCGAACACCGCGGCGTCGAACTCGCCGCCCAATGGGGCTTTTATGAGGGGTGGCAGCTTTCGGCGGCCTATACCTATCTGGACGAGATCTACACCGACTATAGCGAAAGCATCAGCGGGTTCACCTTCAATCGGGTCGGCAACAAGATTCCGGGGATCTCGCCGAACGAACTGACTGCGCGGCTGGGTTACGACGAGCTTCACGGAGCATTGACGGGCCTCGGCGGCTTCGTCGAAATCGTGTGGAAGGACTCTTTCTACATGGACAATGCGAACTTCCTGAAGGCGCCGGGATACGATTTGGTCAATTTGAACCTGCACTACAAGACGGATCTCGCGTCGGATTATTTCCGGCAACTCAATCTGTTCTTCGAGGTGCGAAACGCGTTCGACAAGACTTATGTCGCCTCCGCCAACAATATCGCAAACACCGTGACGGCAGCCGGAATCCAAAATCCCGGCAGCGTGCTTGCGGCGACCCAGACTGGATCGATCTACGCGGGATCGCCACGAGCCTTCGTTGCGGGAATGAAGATCGCCTTCCGGTGATCTGCCATCAAGGAGCCGATTTATGATGTATCGAACTCACGTCCTCGCGCTTGCGCTGACGCTCACCCAAGGCAGCGCCTGGGCACAGATGAGCCACAATCACGTTTCGCAAGCTGCGTGCGAAACGACCGAACTGCGCTGCGCCTCAAAAGTCACGGCCGCGTTCGGCCAGGACGGCAAATTGTGGTTGGCGTGGATGGCCGGCGGACAGGTCTCGGTCGCAAGCTCGAAGGATGGAGGGCGCACGCTCTCGGTCCCGGCTCAGGTCACGCAAGGTACGCTCGACCTGGATTGGGGACCTGACGCACGTCCGAAGATAGCGCTGGATCGCAAGGGCAACATCGCGGTGGCATTCTCCACCTTCCGCGACAAGGCCTTCAACGGCGAAGTGTTCTACAGTCGATCGACCGATGGCGGGAAGACATTCGCTCCTCCGCGGCCGATCACCGACAACACCGAAAGCCAGCGCTTCGAGGCGCTTGGCTTCGACCCCGAGGGCACGTTGTTTGCAGCGTGGCTCGACAAGCGCAATCGCATTCCGGTTCAACAGGCCGGCGAGAAGTACGACGGCGCCGCCCTGTTTTTCGCCAGTTCGAAGGACGGCGGCGCGACGTATTCTAAGGCGAGGCTGGCGATCGACAACACCTGTGAATGTTGCCAACTCGGTCTCGCATTCGACCCGTCCGGACATCCCGTGGTCGTCTTCAGGAACATATTCGAAGGGAGCATCCGCGACCATGCGATCGTCACGTTCGCCGACCTGGGAAGTCCGGGAGAGGTGCATCGCGTCAGCGAGGACGATTGGCAGATCGCAGCCTGTCCTCATCAAGGACCAAGTCTGTCAGTAGCGCCGAACGGGACGTACCATGTCGTCTGGTACACCAACGGCAAGGTTCGCAAAGGTCTGTTCTACGCACAGTCGCGCGACGGCGGAAAGACCTTCTCACAACCGATGCCGATCGGTCAGTCCGATAAGGGCCCCTCGCGGCCGTACGTCATTGCCGGGCCGCAGGGAGCGGCGATCGTGTGGAAGGAGTTCGATGGCGAGAAGACCTCGGTCAACCTCATGACGTCGGCGGACGACGGCAGGTCATGGTCGCAACCCCGGAAGATCGCCGCCACATCCGATTCGTCCGATCACCCGCTCTTGGTTTCGGACGGACGGCAATACTATCTATCGTGGATGACCAAGGCCGATGGCTACCGCCTGCAATCGATCGAGGGCGAACCATGAAGCGCATGACGTTTGCCGCGGCGCTGCTATTGGCGAGTTTTCCCGCTGCGCCTGCCTCGGAGGAATCGAAGCTGAGACCCTTTGAACGGGGAAGCTGGCAACAGCTTTTGCATTCGCATTCGGGGCATCCAACCCTGGTGCATTTTTGGGGCGTGACATGCGGGCCGTGCAAGGTCGAACTGCCTGAACTCGGCGAGTTCATGAAACAGCATCCCTCTGTCGATGTCGTCACGGTCGATGCCGACCTCGTTCCGAATTCGGACACTGCCGCCCTGTCGATGCTGCAGAGCGCCGGATTATCGTCCGCCGAGAACTGGATGTTCAGCGACGGCTTTGCGGAACGGCTTCGATACGAAATCGATCCGGCTTGGCAGGGCGACATCCCCCGCACGATCCTGATTTCCCGCAATGGGGAGATCGCGACCGTCGAGGGGTCTGCTGAAGCCTCCGCACTGCAGAAATGGTCCGACCAACAGTTTGCGACAACGAAATGACTTGCGAGATGGCCGCCTGGCGTCAGGCCGTGCCGCTGCCCGGCAGAGGGTTCATGCTCTAGCGTTGCGGCACCGGCATTGGCGGACGGAACGAGGAGCGAGCCCTGGAGGTCGAAGAAGACGGCGGTTTCGCCGCGGCGGTTTTCGATCGAACGCGTTTCGGAGTGTCGAGGGACTCCAGATAGGACGTGAGTTCCCAGGCCGCGCTCGAATCGCTCGAGTAATGGTCCTTCAAGAACAGAAAAAGGGTGAGACGGAAGCGGCCCTTGGCAAGACCGCGCGGCGTTGCGGTGGCATGTCGCGCAGGTGTCGGAAAACAACCGCTTTGCCGATTTGCCCTGATCGATATTTTGGGCGTCCGCCGCCGCCCCCATGACCAAATAAACCGCGCCGATGACCAGCACGACGACGACCATATGGCGCCACAGCCTTGGCTGCGACGTGAACGTTGTTGATCGGTGCATGCTTCCCCCATTTTCGCCGCCCGAAGGACCGCGCTTCCCTGTTGGGCCGGCGTTCCCCATCCCTACTTTGGTACGGTTATGGTCGAAGAACGTCAAAAAGGCGGCGAAGCGCCACTTCGTACCGACAAGACCGGCTTGGCCTCGGCGTGGTGAGCGCAGAGACGATCATGAAACGGTGGATAGAAAGTGGAAAAGTCCGCCGTGCCACACCGACACCAAATTGCTCGGGTGTCTTGGTCGTCACTGATCGGGGGGTGACCGATGCCAGCGCGGTCGAGTGGTCGGGCGACGCACTAACCCCTACGTGCGCGCCCGACTGCTTGAGCTTCGGTGTTTCGCCGCGTCGCCGGCAGTTTCCGAAGGCAAACGGCCAAGGTGCCTTCCACTGAAATTCGCTGCGGCGGCCATCACGACATCAAGCCGAAAGCGGGCTTGCGAAGCCGGCGACCAGCTTCACGAGATCGGCCTGGCGGACGACGCCTGTCTTTTCAAAGACGCGGCCGAGGTGGGTTCGGAGCGTCGATGGCACGATGCCGAGAACCTGCGCCACCTCGGTCACGCCCCCGACCTCGACGATCGCGAATAGAACCCGCACAACTCCGTCATCGTCAGCCTGAAGGCTTCAGCCGTTTTCATGTTTCCGCGGCACCCGCTGGGCGTCAAGAGATCGTACGATGAGACAATCGCAAGCCCCGGCTGCGACCCGCGCATTCTACCGGCGCCAACAGCGACACAGGGCCCCGGTCAAACGCCGGCGCGAGACCGACAACGCCAATTCGATCGTCGGCGTCCTCATCTTCTGCGGCATCGGTCTTGCGTTGATGGTTCTTGAGTCGATCTTTCAATTGTCGAAGCTGCCGCCACCGCAATCGTGAACTTCGAGAGCCGGCGCAAGCTGTGTTACGCGCATTGATGTCTCGATGTTTCTGAAAGCAGATGTTTCCGAAAGGCAGCAACGGAAGTCATCCATCGTTTTTTTTCGATCACCAATATTCAAGAAGTTACGCACAAAAATTCACGCCGCTTTGATGATCGCGTTCACATACGCGCGCTGCGATTGTGTTAGGACACCTTTGCCGGACACCCCCCGTCCGGATATCTCGGCAAGGCCGCCAGGTGACCAAACTCCTCCTGGCGGCCTTGTTGCGTGAGGGAAGACGATTAAAGCACGCCGCGACCCTCTCGGCGATCGACAAGGCTGACGGCAGCGAATCGTCGCAAGACGCAACCGACGTCATTCCCGAGTTGCGCACCGAACGCGCATTTCGATTTGCGATTTCGTCGACTCACCTCCAACGACCAATTCAACAGCCGCCAGACGCGACAGCGATCCGCTGCAATCCCAAGGTTTGATTTTTGAACGCGCAAGTTTCGCTTCTGAAAGATTTTATGACATCGCCTGCACGCATTTGTGAAGAATCCTAAATTCATGGTGATCGAGTTTCTCACCGCTCTCACATTCCCGTTTGTGCGCGCGATTTTTGTCGGCTTCGGAACTCCCTGTGGCGAGCCGGCCACAGAATTTTTGCGCGCGCTGAAGCAGAAGAACGCGCAAGGGTCCTCGTCCGAGGGCCCGCAATTCCGGTTCGCGGCAGAGTATGCGCCGCGATTGCTTTGGGGAACTAAACGTGAAAAAAACCTTCATACTTGCGACCGCCATCCTGGCATTGGCGCAAGCGGCTCATGCTGACGAGCTGTCGGATGTCCAGGCGCAGGCCAAGCAACTTCGTGAACAGAACCAGGCGATGACGAAGCAACTCGCCGATCTCGAGAAGCGCCAAAAGAACCTTGAATCGAAGTCCGCGGCAACGCCTGTCGCCGCAGCCGTCAATCCGGTGGACGCGATGGCCGCCGATCTGCCCTACAAGGCCGCGGTCAAGGCGAGGCCCGCCGAGGATGACAGTGTTTGCTGGCACGGCGTTTGTCTTTACGGCAATTTCGACATGGGTCTGAACTTTCAAAACCACGGCGCCCCGTTGAGCCCGCTTGCGGTCGGACCGCTGGACTATCTGGTGTCGAAGAATTCGCGTGGGTCGTATTTCGGCGCCGGTCCCAACCAGCTCAGCACCTCGTTCATCGGTCTGAGGGGAAAGCAGGAAGTTGCGGACAATCTGTACGCCGTGTTCAATTTGCAGACGTTGTTTGACCCTACGAGCGGGCAGACGTCGAACGGCGTCGGGGCCGTTGTCTCAAACAACGGATTGCCGACGTCGCTTCAGAACGCGTTCAGCGATTCGTCCAAGGCCGGCCAGATGTTCAACGGCGTGGCTTATTTCGGCATCAGTTCGCCGATCTACGGCACGTTCACCATGGGCCGCCAAAGCGCGCTGAGCTCGGACCTTGTCACCAACTATGATGCACTCGCCGGCGCGAACGCCTGGTCCGTGCTCACCTACCAGGGTGCAAACGGCGGCGGCGGAGATACCGAGAATCGCGTCTTCGACAACTCCTACGAATACCGGGTGAACGTCGGCCCGGTTCGTCTTGCGGTCGAAACCCAGCTCCGGAACGGCGGCAATAGCGGCACCGGCAACGCCTTCCAGGGCGACATCGGGTTCGACTATATGGGCTTCTCGATGGACTTCCTCGGCGGCAAAACCTATGACGCGGTTTCCGCGGCTCCGCTGAGCGCCGCGCAAGTCACCACCGTCCAGAACATCCAACATTGGCTGTTCGCTTGGATGTGTGTCGACGACTGTCTCCGACAACACCGTGTTCCAGGTTGCCGCCAAATACACCTTCGGGCAGTGGAAGTTCTATGCCGGCTATGAGCACGTCGATTTCGCCAACCCGAATAACCCGCTCCTCCCCGGCGCCTTCCTCGCGGGTGGATACAATGCCGGTGCTGTCAACAACACCAACTTCACCACCGACAAAGTCCTGCAGACGTTCTGGGTAGGTACGAAATACTCGGTCAGGCCCGACCTCGATCTGGCTCTCGCCTATTATCACGAGAACCAGAACAGCTTCATCATCGGGAACGGCAGCAACCCGACCGGTACGTGCTCCACCTCTGTCTCCGCCGGCTGCAAAGGATCGCTCGACGCGGTCTCCTTCGTTGCCGACTGGCGCTTTGCCAGACACTTCGATGCCTATGCCGGCATCATGTGGTCGCAGGTGCAGAACGGTCTCGCCAGCGGCTTCCTGCAAGCCAACGGACTGCCCGGAACGAACGGCAACAAGGCCTCGGCTTACGACCCGGGCGTCGGCCTGCGCTACCAGTTCTGAGGACGTGTAAAACAGAAGGCCCAAAAACAAAGGGCAGAGGCATTTTCGATGCCTCTGCTTTTTTTATTTATTTGGCTTTTTCTATTTGTTTGGCAGATTGATTTTGCAAAATAAATTCGGACCGCCTGCTGTGGCGTAGCCGCGCAGGTTTTTGCCGCTTTTCTTTGCGCGCGGATCGTACGTTTCAAAGCCGAGCGGCGGAATCGGAACTATCGCAGATCAGATCCGGACCTCGGCGAATTTTGCCTCATGTTCTCCACGACTTGGGCCACGCTCCGCGCCGCGCGAGAAACCGACGTGAGGTAATGGTCGAGCACGCCCAACTGCTCGGGGATGGGGCCACCCTTCTCGATCGGAACCCAGGGAGGAATCGACAGGTTGACGTTGCGCAGCTTGGTGATCCGGCACAGTAGTTCTCCCTGAAGCACCGAGAAATCCAGTGCGACGGTTTTAAAAGAGAATGACCCCTTCGCCCGCAAGGACGCTGGATTGGCGACGGTAACGTCGATTTTCACTGTGCTTCCCGGGTGTGGAAGCTTCGATAGGGTCAACGTCCGTCCGTTGGTCGCATCAGGCGATGTTCCAGTCACAGACCACGAAAACGACAGGCCGGACTGGTCGCCGAAGACGGACAGGTTGCTCACTCCGAAGGTCAGCGAGGTGCCGGCCACAAACAATGGCTGGCACGGATCGGCGGACCGATCGACGTCTATCACCAGCGCGGGCATGGCGTCTGTACTCGGACTGTAGACCATCACCAGCGCACTCCGCTGGGTCCCCGCATAGGACGCCGTCAGCGTTACCGCTCTCGACAAGAACCCGGCGGGCTGCGGTATTACCGTGAAGGGCGTGGCCGCCGAAGCTTGCGCTGCGTGTACGGTCACGGTCGGAGGAGGAATAATTTCCGGGTGATCGCTCTCGATGTCGATCATCAGCGGGATTGGAGCCGGACCGCCGAGCAGAACGTTCAACGCCGGCGGGCTCGGTGAGGCCCAGGTCACTTGGGGTGTCGCTCCGACCGCAACCAGGTCCACCACGGGGAAAATGGTTTCCAACATCGGATTGTACCTGGGCGTGAAATTTCCGCTCGCATTCCTGCTGTTCGGGTAGTGAGTGTTCACCAACGTGCTGAATTTAATCCACGCATTTGCCGCAGCGTCGCCAGTCAGTTGAGCGTAGACCTCTGAAAGCGTGTGTGCGCCTTTATTGATGATTTCCTCGATCCGATAGCCAAGCTGGTCATGCAGATAGAAGAGAAACAGCGCGCAGCATCCGATCTTGGTATTCGGTACGTTGTCGTCGTCGGCCACCTCCAGGAAGTTGTCACGGGCGCTATTGAGCCACAGGTTTGTCACGCGCGTACTGCCCGAGAGCACCGTTGGAAAACTCGTCACCCCAGGGAAATTCTTGAGCAGGAACTGCGTCGCCAGGAAGTCGGAAAGCGCCTCGCCCTTGTTCCCCTCATCGAGGTTGCCGAACCACTGGCTCAGACCGAGCGTCGCCATGCCTCGCATGTACATCTCGGTCACCTCTGAGACCAGGAGGTAGCGCGCGAACATTTGCGGAGTCCCCGATCCCATTAGAAGCTCACCAATGCTTATGGTCACCTGTAGCGGGATCAGGCCATATCCGGACCAGCTGGCGCCGACAAACTCGGTAGGGCGGCCCCTGGAATCGGTTGCCACGGTGGCGATCGAGACGTTGATGGGTAGTACGGTATCCAGCGATCGTCCTGAAAACCAACTCACCACTTGCGCCAGGTCGTCATCGCTATGAGCCATCACGGCCGTGGCTAAATCGAGGCCCCGCGCCTGACTCAGAGCGGAGTCGTACTGAAAAGTGAAATACTGCGTTCGCCCGCCATTGGGAAGCCCAGTCGTGATGTACGGCATATCACCAACCTCCTGAATGAAGATTGCGTCCATCGCTGATTCAGCCAATGAAAAACTACTCGCTGTTTTAGGACTCTGTCTGTGAACTCGTTCACAGATGTTTTGCAATGTACGCGCGTTATAGCGCCAACATCCGTTCCCACTGCCTGGTCCCGTTCAGCGATTGATCGTCATTCTCGTGAACTCGGGCACACGGACCGCCGCTGGCGGACGATGCCACTTGAATTTGCGCGGGGGATGACGAGACCGATTTTAAGGTACGTCCTTCTTTGGCATGACGGGCGGCGGCAACGGCGCAAAGCTGATGCTTTGATTTTCGCCGTGCGTGAAACCCGGATCGAGCGGACTGCCATTCGATGGATCTCCACCGCCCGTGGTGGTGATCGTCGACGGCGTCACCAGGCGCGTTGCTTCCTCTGCCACGCCGCCCTCGCCGGTGCCGAAATCGGCGGTCCGGCCGCCTTGGGGCCTGCCGTCCGCGCTCGCGGCGATGGCCTTTTCAGCTTTTTCCGCGAGCTTGGCGTTGTACGGGAGCCGATAGGCGCGCGGGATGCCGCTCGGTCGATTATCATCGTCGATTGCCTCGATCCAAAGATGAATGGCGCCAGGCTCCCCTTCGACCGAATGTGGTTCGACAATGCGAGCGTGCAGCAATTTGAATCGTGGTGGCAACCGATCGGGCGACGACCAACCAAGCAGGTCTCGCGCACCGACAAAACTGACCAGGTAGAAGCAGCTCGTTATCACGATTGCCACTGCCTTGGCAGGCCAGGACAGACGCGCATAAACCAAGAGCGCAAGCAGCAGCGCGCCGATCAAAGCATAAGCGATCGTCAGTGCGATAATGACGGATTCCAGGCTCGTCATAGCTTCTTCAAATAGCCAGTTTTTGGATCGAGATGCGCACCGTTGCTGCCTACGTTGCGGAACGTCTCCATCAGCGACTTCTGACGGCTGTTGACGTCGATCACCTTGCCTGCCGCATCGAGCGTGAAACGCACGGCGGTTTTCTCGTCGCCGGTATGGTCGACGGTCACGACATCATCGTGGATGACCTGCGCGGTCGGATTTAGTTTCTGCACCTTGACCTTCGCAACAACGGGCGAATGCGTCAATGCCTGAAAATGACTGACGTTGACGGTGTATTCTCCCGGAATTATGCCGCGGACGGTGACAATTTCCTCGCGTATGGGGGAGGGAATTTTCTTTCCGTTGACGACGATAAAATCGTTCGCGCCGCCACGATCGTCGCGATCAAGAACGAGGAAGCCAGCCTCACGACGACGATACCATGCGATATTGCCCGCCGGATCCTGCACGAACATGTCGAGATCATCGGGATGATTGTCGGGCCAATCCATCGTGATGATAAACTCGGCCTTCGAGTCGATCTTGCCCTCGTTTGCATCGGGCACGATCGACAAGAGAGCGATGAAGAACAGGAAGGCGATCACCTGCAGCGCCTTGAAGAGCATCACGCTGAAGGGGTCGAACGGTTCGTCGCGCGGATAAAGGCCGAAGTCATCGTTCATGAACGCGCTCCAGTGCCGGAACGACGCGCGTTTCGGTCAATGTGACGGCCTGCGAAAATACCCGCGCCGTCGCCGCGTCAAGCATGTAATATTGAATCTTCAACAAGATCGAACCGACAAGGCCGGCAAGTGTCGTGTACATCGCTATCGCCATGCCATCACTCATCAGGCCCATCGAGGATTTCATCATCGTGCGGTCGGTCGCGTCGAGACCAGCGATCGGAGCGAGCATGATGATGAACCCGACAATGGTGCCGAGCAGACCGAGCTTCATTAACGTATCGCTCGCAAAGTTGCCGAAGCCGTTGGAGCCCCGCAACCGATCGGCAAGTGATCGCAGCAGCAGCGTCTGATCGACGCGCCCAAATCCTTGCGTCTCGGCTTTCAGAATGAGATTTCGAATATGATCGGCGACGAGGCCAGGCGGCAATGCGTCTTCTGCCGACGAGGCCGCGGCCCCGGCCGCGGCGGAAAAGACCGCATCGGGCTTGGCCAATATGAGCGCTGCGCCACGACCCGCATCTCCTTCGCGCGCCACCGCGGCGGTGCGCCACAGGCAATGCAGCGAGCTCGCGATATAGAGGACGCAGATGATCGCCGAAATATAGGTGCGATCGGAGGCAAGCATGAGGCGGAAAAGTCCGTAGTGCCAGAGCAAAAAGCCCGCCAGCACGCAAAGCCCGGTGAAGATCATCCAGCGCAGCAGGGGAGCACGATCTGGGCTGGAGACGGAACCGATGTCCGACGAGACATTCATCACGCTCATATGCCAACCTCCCTGAGCGACACCCGCCGAACGCCGCGAAATCATTTTTTTGCGGATGGACTTGCGGGTCCACCTTCTTTACCGTCGGCCTGAACTTGGCGCGAGGCAAAAAATCCAAATCGAAATAGCCGGCGACGGCCGTCACCGGACGCCGATTTGCGAATGCTTGCATACGAAACCGCCGATCTTCGGCGCAGGCTCCGGGAATTCATGAGCTTCCGATCACAATTCCGAAAAAAACGCCCTGTGTGACCCCGCTCACTGTTGCCGGTGAGCGGGGTTCACGTCCGCTTTGCCCGCGTGAGAGCGGACTCAGAGCTGGAACCGCTCTATGTGCATAAAATGCCAGAAGCGGATATGCGGCGACCGGACCGGCATGTCGGTTCCGTGCCGAGAACTGATATGTGCCTGGGAGAAAAATCCATTACGAATGGGGCCTTCGCGCACCCGCCGATCGACACCGCAAGCTTGACCAGGAGATCCCCTGGCTGTGACTGGTCACTTCGCCCGCTTCCACACGAACTCAAGTGTCACGCCGGCAGGAGTCCGGGGGTTCGTGAACTTCATTTCTTCGGCGGAAATGGACGTAACGATCCGGCGCTGATTGGGGGCTTTGACGAGATTTGGAAACGTGCTCGTTTCGATGTCTACGTGAATCGTTTTTGTGTTTTCGTCCACCGTATAGGTCCCGGTGTAGGCGATCGATCCCGAGGCAACAGCCATAGCCTCATCCGGGGAAGGACGAGCAGGGTCGCTTGACGCATATTTGGGAGCGTCGGTGCGCGTCGTTATGAAGTGGAAGCGACCATCAGCGGTGTACGTCGCCGAGCCCTGCAAGCTCGGCCGTTGAACATCGCTGCCGTCATCGCGCTTACCGCTGCTCGAAACGTAGATCCACGTTCCGATGAGCTGATCCTTGACTGATTTCCCTTGGGCGACGCCGTTTTTTGGAAAAGAAGGGATTGTGACCAACACGATCGCGCAAACGGCGAATGCACGGCGCCTATTCATGAGAGCCCTCATGTTGCAAGTTCGGCTGCGATGCAAGGACAGCCGAGGTGCGATGGGTTATTCCGGCAGGCTACCAAACGGGCCGACTTTCGCAACGGTCAAAAACCTGACGACCCGTAAGCTGGCCACTCGCTCTTCAGAGCATGCAAACCCACTGGGTTCGGTGCATGCCAATCGCGTGAGCTGCGCCACGAGTTAGATCAAGCATAACCCCGCGCGTAAATGGGCCGCGATCATTAATCACCACGGTAACAGATCTCCCGTTCTCGGGATTCGTCACCGTGAGCCGAGATCCGAAGGGGAGCGTGCGATGCGCGGCTGTATACCCGCCGGGATCGAATATCTGACCACTCGCCGTCCGCCGTCCTGAGGCATAGAAGGTCGCGACGACATGCTGCCCCGAACAATTTCCGTGAGGTTTGGAGTGCGCGAAGAACCAAGCGAAGCCCCGACTGTGAGCCTGGGTGGATGACGTGATGAGCCACGCCAGAGCCAATCCAAAGATGAAAAAAGATGGACGCATTGACCCTTCCGCCTCCACCTTACACTTTTCCAAAAGGCACCGACTTAATTGTGGCAATGGCGACCGCGCCCGCCCGTATATCCGTCTCGAGTCAGAGGCGGACATTTCGGGCTCAGCGGCCTTGGGCTTATCGTGTCACCCGACACGTTTAGAGGACGATGGCTCTTGCGGGCGCTCGCCCGCGTTCAGCCCATCGCGAACAATTGCAGTTGAAGGCGGAGGCGATGCCGCGACGGTTGTTATTCCGCGACAGGGAATTTTCCGGTGTCAAAATTTCCTGCGGATTCGCTTGCGTGCAGATTGCATCGCTATCATCCTCGCGTTGTCGGCAAGACTGCCGGCAATGAATAACCGGCGCCACAGAAGCTCGCCGGAAACAGGCCGGTAATGCCGGCCCTTAGGGAAAAGGGAGGAAGCCTATGAGAGAGCAGTTGCGGCCTTTCCGGTTTGGCGTAATCGGCGCGATGAGCGTCGCCTGCATCCTGGCCACCGCGCCGGTGTCGAATGCGGTCGAGCTGACGGCCCCTGTCGTCACGACGACCGGCACATATCAGGGCCTAAAGAACTTCCAGGAACTGCCGGGAGATCCGGCGAGCGGAGTCAACGTCTTCTTCGGTATCCGCTACGGCCAGGCGCCGGTAGGCACATTGCGCTGGAAGCCGCCCCAGGCGCCCAATCCTGGCCAGGGATCGATCGTCGCGGCAACCATCGGCCACACCTGCACGCAGGGACGGGCAACCGATTCCGAGGATTGCTTGTTCCTGAATGTCTATACTCCGTCCACCGCCACCGCGAAGTCCAAGCTGCCGGTTTTCATATGGATTCACGGCGGCGCGCTCGTCAACGGCGCCGGGTCCGACTACGATCCGTCGGTGATGGTGGCCGACAACGACATCATCGTGGTCACGATCAACTACCGCCTCGGGAGCCTCGGCTTCCTCGCAGCCAGCGTGCTGGCGGCGACCGCGCCCAACGCCTTTCAGAACGTCGGCGACGCCGGCAACTACGGTCTTATGGACCAACAATTCGCGATGGCTTGGGTCCACAACAACATTCGGGCTTTCGGCGGTGATCCGGAGGTGGTGACGATCGGCGGCGAATCGGCCGGCGGTCTCAGCGTCTCGACGCATCTTGCCTCCACGAACACCTTCAGGGGCCTGACCGGCCGGGATCTGTTCGGCGGCGCGATCATCGAGAGCGGCGCGTACATGTATCATGACGTGCCATCGCTCGCCACTTACCAGACCCTGAGCAACACTTTCGCTCAGCAAGACGCCAACGCATTCTGCGGCGGCAGCTTGACCCTGGCCTGCCTCCAGGGACTGACTGCAGCGCAAGTCTTCGCGAATGAAAGGGACTTCGGCGGCTTCGGCATCGCGCCCAATTTCGGCACGAAAATCCTGCCGCGTGACCTCCATACGGCGTTCTCGACCGGCCAGTTCAACCAGGTCCCGGTGCTCCAGGGTACCAACGCCAATGAGGGCCGCCTGTTCGAGCCGAGCTTCTTTCCCAGTGTGGTCACCGCTCCCAGCGGCAACACTGCGACAATCTTCGCCGCCGGCGGCCCGGCGAGCTTCGACCTTCAGGTCCCGAACATTCTGTGTGCGACACCGCAGTTCACCGGCACGCCGGCGATCTGCTCCTACTTGCAGGAGATCCAGTTCTTTCTTGAAACCCTCGTGACGGCCACACCGTCCACACAGGGGCCGACCGCGCCCTTCACCGAGGCGGTCGTCGCCGCCTCGGCGACGGCGGCGAGCGAATACCCGATCGCCAATTTCCACAACTTCGTTCCGCCGACAAGCACGTCGAACCTCAACAACAACTTTGGCGGGGGCAACGTCGATGAGGCGCTCTCGCAGATCTTCACCGATTTCGTGTTCGCCTGTAACGGTTTCGATTCAAACAGCGACCTGTCCAGGCGAACCCGGGTCTTTGCTTACGAGTTCAACGATCCAAATGCCCCGAGCAAGGCCGGCGTCCCAGGTCCGGGGTCGAATAGCTCAGGCTTCACGACGGCTTCGCAGCACGCTGCCGAACTCCAATACATCTTCAACTTCGGCTCGGCGTTCACCTCCGCGCAAGCGACGTTGGCGACCGATATGAAGACCTACTGGGCCAATTTCGTGAAGACCGGCGATCCGAACCGCAGGGATGGGTGATCTTGCCACCTTTGTCAGCCTTAGGGCGCCGCGCACCGAGCTGCCGCACTGGCCGCACTTCAATGCGCGGGGCGATGATCGCGATCATGGCGATCAGAAGATCCAGTCGCTCACACCGCCAGCGCTGCTCACGCCGCGAGGGCCGCATCCGTTCGACAGCTTCAGGACCGACCATTTCTGCGCTACCTGGGAGCCGCTGCTCACCTTCAATAACGGCAATGAGCCGCAGCAACCCTGATCCAACTCTGCCGGGCGATCGGCCACGCAAGGTAATCGATTACAAGAGTCTCGGAAGCCCTGCCTCACGGCAGGGCTTTTTTTGGGGGGCGCCAGGCATGCGGCGGAGCACTATGAAGGCGCGATTCAGTTGGGCTGGTAGCCGAATGATGACTTGGAGCTGAGAAAGGCCAGACTTCTGTAGCACTGCATTGAGACTGCAGCCCTTGCGCTTGCAACTGGACGCAAGCCCGGAGGTCCGCTTCGGGTCACGAGCGTCACTTTGATCGTACGCCGATCACTTCCGCTCATCGCCTATGTACAGACATCGGCAGCATCGGTCGGCATGTCGCAAAGGTGCCGCCAAAGGCGGAAGTCAGCAAGTTCAATCGGAACAAGTCCCGCGCAACGAGACGCGCGACGCGACTGTCGATGATGCCAAGGGCGTAACAAAAATACCACAGCTCAGAAAAATGCGGCGAAACGCACCGCAAAGGTAGGCCTAATTGAGATCTCACAAATTGACCGTGCGGGGGGTATGTCGTCCACTGATTTCCTAGCAGCTTTTTGTGGTTGGAAATTTGATTCATGGCGGCTCATTTGAAGCTGGCGGTCAGTACGATCATCGCATTGGTTGGTCTTGGCGCATGCGGCGTGGCCAATGCGGCGGACTTGCCGGTCAAGGCGCCGCCGAAGCCGGTAGCGGCACCGACTTGGTGGATTAGCGGGGGAGCGCTCATATGGGCTGTGAAGTCGGCACCCCTTCCGCCGACACTTACGACCTTTGCGCCCGGCAGCCTCTCGGCGACCACCGGGAACGGTGGCGCACTCGGCGTTGCCGGCACCTCCGTACTTTCTCCCGATCATCTCAATTACGGTCCGTTCGGCGGCGGCCGCTTCACTATCGGCCACTGGCTACCGTCGGACCCCCGGTTCGGACTGGAAGCCGACGGCTTCTTCCTGGGCACCAAGAACGCCCGCTTTTCGCTGACGTCGGACGGCTCGGTACCTTTGCGGGTTCCATTCAATAACGTCCCGCCCGGTGGGGGCTTCCCGCTCGGCTCTTCCTCCTTCGTACTCGCCGATCCCGGCTTTGCCGCGGGCGGGCAAACGATTAACTCCTCGCTCAATCTCTGGGGCATCGAGGCCAACGGCCTCCACCGCGCCTATACTGGTCCGGGAGCCAGCGTGTCGGTTATCGCCGGATTTCGTTATATCGACCTGCGCGAAAATCTTTCGATAGTCAGTACCGAGAACATTATCGGTATTCCGCCATCCACATTGACTTATGTCGGCACCGACATCTTCTCGACCAAGAATCAATTCTTCGGTGCTCAGCTCGGCGTAAAGGCGCAACAGCAATTCGGCCAGTTCGATGGCTCTCTGGTCGCGAAGTTGGCGCTCGGCGACAGTTATCAGACCGTGTCCATCAACGGGCTTTCCTCGAATGTCGGTTTTCCTGGGTCGCCGCCTAGCGCGCTGGGAGGCATCTTTTCCCAGATCACCAATATCGGACTACAAACCCGCAATCGGCTCGCCGTTGTTCCTGAAGCACAGCTGCAGGTCGGCTATCGGATGCAAAGCGGCATTCGGTTCTTTGCCGGCTATGATTTCCTCTATATCAGCAACGTCGTGCGGCCCGGCAATCAGATCGACACTACCATCAACTTCACCAGCAATCCCGTGATCGGCGGAACGGGCTCCACGCTGACCGGCGCGGCGCGCCCCTCACCGCAGTTCAACGGCTCCTCGTTTTGGGCGCAGGGAGCTAGAGTCGGCGCGAGCTACGCCTTTTAAATCAGTTTATGAGCAAGAAAGCACCGCTTTGAGCCTCGACGTAAATCAAGGTCCCAAAAGCGGCAGGGAAACAGACTCCAACCGACGTCCGCTTCGGGTCGATCGCGTCGGCTTGACGATGTCCGAGCCACTTCCGCTTTACCCTTGATAGCTGACCTTCGTCGAATAATCGGCGCTTCCGAAAAGTGCCAAAGGACTAAACCGCTCGCGCGGTAGGGCTCCGCCGCCAAGAGCGCGGGGTGGGGAGAGATAAGAGGCGCGTCCTGGAGGTTTGCGTACGATCTGTGGGGTCGTCAGGCCTATATCCGGCTCAGCAATTCTTTCGGCACAAAGCCAGTGACGTTCGACGCAGTCCAAGTGGTACAGTCGTTGGTGCTTGAAAATATCCCAGCCGTGGTGCCGGCATAGGGCGTGCTGCCACCGCGTGCGAGCGAGCGGATGTTGAGGCTGGTCAAGCCGTCATTGGGCCGGTTGCTGTTGGCGGGGTTTTCGCACGCGGCCCAGGTCGCCCCCTGCTGCTCGCACTCGGCAGGATCTATAGCGACTTTCATTACCGCGAAAAGTGTCTCCTGATCTCATTCATATCCCCTTTCGTACAGGCAAAGCGAAATAGAATGTCGCGCCCTCATTGACCTTGCCCTCCGCCCACACCCGCCCTCCGTGACGGGTGATGATGCGCTTGACGATGGCAAGCCCAATGCCGTTGCCTTCGAATTCGGCCGCGCTGTGCAGCCGCTGGAATGCACCGAACAACTTGTTGGCAAACTGCATGTCGAAACCGGCGCCGTTGTCCTTCACAAAGTAAATGGTCTCGCCATCCTTGACCGTAGCCCCCACCTGTATCTTCGGCACCTCCCGGGTACGGCTGAACTTGATGGCGTTGGTAAGCAGGTTCACAAACACCTGACGTATCATTGCTTTGTCACCCTTGGCACCGGGAATGGGCGCTATTTCGAATTGCAGCCTGCCGCCAGCAGCGGCGGGCTTGAGTTCTTCAAAAATTTCGCGTGCCAACTTCTCCATGTCTATTTCGGAAAGCGTTATTTCCGACCGTCCGGTGCGGGAGAACTGCAAGATGTCGTCAATGAGCTGCCCCATGCGGCTGGTGTTGTCGCGCACCACATTGAGCAGCCGCTTGCCTTCCTCGTCCAGTTTGCCGGCATAGTCATCCAGCAAAATAACGGAGAACCCGTCGATGGCGCGCAACGGCGCACGCAGATCGTGCGAAACGGAATAGGAAAAGGCTTCGAGTTCCTTGTTCGCATATTCCAGTTGCGCGGTGCGGTCGGCGACGCGCTGTTCGAGTTCCTGGTTGAGCTTGCGAATTTCATCCTCCGCGCGCTTGCGCTCCAGTTCGGCGGCAGCACGTGTCGCTACCAGTTGCAGCAGGTGAGTGACCGGTGCATCGTCAGGAAGCGGCTTCGTGCCCATGACGGCGATCAGGCCTATCGGCTGGCCTGTCGAATCCCACAGTGGAATGCCGATATAGCTTTCTGCGCCCATTCCGGGCAACAGGGTATCTTCGGGGAACAGTTGCTGAATACCATGCGGATAAACGCAGAGTCGCCGCCCCATCACGTTTTCGCATGGCGTGCCCTTGAGGGCGTAGCGCATGTTCGGTGTGATCGCGCCTTTGGCATACAATGCCACCGTCTCCGCCATACCCGGATTTTCATCTATCCTGTCGATGAGGACGTAATCCATATCGAGTTTTTCGCCGAGAAACTGCGCCAGCGCGTCGAAAAAGTTTTCGCCGCTAATCTGCCAGCCGCGTTGGGCGACGAATAGCAAGGCGTCTTCCACGCGCTTGCGCTCGGTGATGTCGCGGCCGATGGCCAGTACGCCGGTAATGTCCCCCTTCGTATCCCGCTCCGCGGCAAAACGGATGAGATGGATTCTGATTCCGCCACCTGGATGTTGAAGCGTTAACTCCATGTCACTCGACTCACCGCTTTCCAAAACCCGTCTGACATGCCCTTCGTATTCAGTGTCGCTCTCCAGGCCGCCTGCCCCAAGTTCGACCGGCGTCTTGCCGAGTATCTTTTCGGTATCGACACCAAGGGTCTGCACCATCCTGGGGTTGTAGTATCTGGCGCGGCACTGCCGGTCGTAACGAACAACATTGTCTGGTGAGTTTTCCGCCAGGCTGCGGAAGTGTTGTTCGCTCGCGGCAAGCGCTGCCTCTGCCCGCTTGCGCTCGGAAAGATCGTAGGTCAGGCCGACGAAGCCAGTAATGTGGCCGCCCTCATCCCACAGTGCCGTCACGGACAAGCTCACCGGAATGCGCTCTCCATCCTTGCGGATGAAAGTCCATTCGCCTTCCTCGGGCAATCTGTGTCTTGGGCGGGCTGCAAACACATCGAACCCCGGCGTTACCGTCTCGCCCAGTTCCTCCGACAACCGCATAGCTCGGCGCACGATCTCCTCTGAATCGTGCCAATACGCCGGCGTCTGTTTGCCGACTATTTCGTCTGCTGCATAACCCAACATGCGTTCGGCAGCAGGGTTGAAGCTGGTGACAATTCCATCAGGCGTCGTGGAGATAATGCCGTAGGACACATTCTCCAGAATTGCACCCTGTAGGAGCCGTAGTCGATCAGTATCGCTCATCTCGGGTGCCTCCATTCAAGCTATTCCGCAACAGGAATACACGGCCGAGTTCAAGGAGCTGACTGTCAAACGCGTAACGGACGGGAAGCCTTGCTGAAACGCGGAAAAAGACACAACAGTCTAGATGGGCGGCGTGCCGTGTTTTTGATGTACATCAAACGAGTGGCCGCGCTTTCACCAGATGGCGCCGAGCAATTTGATGCGGCCTGAATTCCTGCCCAATATCCGGCAACAATAAGCATCTACCTCGCAAGATTTCGAACTGTTTCGGACAGAGTGTCTCGCTACGCTTCCCTGCGCTTCGGGGAGCGAGACATGCGGCCAGGCCTTCTCAATTTACTGTTGAAGCTCTCTTGCGCACACGCCGTTGCGGTGGGCCTTGCGGGCTGCGCGACAGCGCCGCTCTCAACCTCGGGATCACTCTCCTCCTACGCTGGCCTCGCGCCGGTCGCCGGTATCGTCACCAAGTCCAGGCTCAGGGTCGATAAAGCGGATATCCTGGCGGCGAACACCGTTACGATCACGCCAACGTCATTCTCCGCCGCTGCTCTGCGAGCCGATCTGACCGACAAGCAGCGACGCGTTATTGCAAACGCCGTGGATCGATCCGTCTGCATCGGGTTGAGCGACCGGCTTTCCGTCGTCCCCTCCGGGCTACCTGCGGATTTGACCGTCCATGCTACGGTCACGGATGTAACCGTTACCGACGCCGCCGTGGCCGGCGCCTCGAAGATTGCTTCATTGGCGCCCATGTTCATCGCCACAAACGTGCCAATTGTCGTCCCCCGAATTCCGCTCGGCATGGGAAGCCTGTCGGTCGAGGCAGAAGCCAGGGATACACGGGGTCGGCAAAAAGCCGCACTGGTCTGGGCCCGCGGCGCCGATGTGATTACCAGCACGCCGCGGGTAGCCGCGTCTGGCGATCCATATGATCTGGCCAGCGAATTCGGTGCAGATTTCAGCAAATTGCTGGTAACCGGTGACAGCCCGTTCGACAAACCGCTGTCGATCCCCAGCATGCAGCGCGTGCAGTCCGCGCTTGGGGGAAAGCCAAAATATGCGGCTTGTGATGCCTTTGGACGCACCGGCATTCCGGTTTTCATCGGCGGAAGGATCGGCGCACCCCCGGAGTTGATCGACGATGCGATGCCGGTTGTCGACAATGCGATGCCGGTTTCTGATTGACCGCTAATTCCGTCAGGCCGATGAGCCGGCATGCCATCAAAGGGGCGATATTTCGGCTTCCAGCCGCTGGCTCCCGGGCTAAGCCTTGGATTTGCCGTTCCCGCTTTTCTCGGCGGCGCGGCGCAGGGCTTCGGCCAGCGCCCCGCCGCCGGCCGGCTCCTGCGGCTTGCGCGGCGCCGACGATGTCATCGAGGCGCGCGGAAATATCGCGCGGCTTGCCTTGCGCCGGACGATCGCCCTTGCCGGCGGGCTCATCGTCGAGACGCAGCGTCAGCGCGATGCGCTTGCGGTCGACCTCGACCTCCAGCACCTTCACCTTGACGATGTCGCCCGACTTCACCACCTCGCGCGGATCCTTGATGAAGGTCTTCGACATCGCCGAGATGTGCACCAGCCCGTCCTGATGCACGCCGATATCGACGAAGGCGCCGAACGCCGCGACGTTGGTCACGGTGCCTTCGAGGATCATGCCGCGCTTGAGATCCTTCAGCGTCTCGACACCCTCCTTGAACACCGCGGCCTTGAACGCCGGGCGCGGATCGCGGCCGGGCTTTTCCAGCTCGCGCAGAATGTCGGTCACCGTCGGCAGCCCAAAGGTGTCGTCGACGAAGTTCTGCGGCCTGACCTGGCGCAGGATCTCCGCATTGCCGATCAGCGCCTTGATGTCGCTCTTGGTCGCCGCGAGAATCCGTCGCACCACGGGATAGGATTCCGGATGCACGCCGGAAGCGTCGAGCGGATCGTCGCCACCCGTGATGCGCAGGAATCCGGCGCATTGTTCGAACGCCTTCGGCCCCAGCCGCGGCACGTCCTTCAGCGCCTTGCGCGATTTGAACGGACCGTTGGCGTCGCGGTGCTGAACGATACTCTGCGCCAGCCCGGAGCCGATGCCCGACACCCGCGCCAGCAGCGGCGCGGAGGCGGTGTTGGCGTCGACGCCGACGGCATTCACGCAGTCCTCGACGACGGCATCGAGCGAGCGTGCAAGTTTGCTCTCGCTGAGGTCATGTTGATACTGCCCGACCCCGATCGCCTTCGGATCGATCTTGACCAGCTCGGCCAGCGGATCCTGCAGCCGCCGCGCGATCGATGCCGCGCCGCGCAGGGTGACGTCCAGATCCGGCAGTTCCTCGGAAGCAAAGGCCGACGCGGAGTAGACCGAGGCGCCGGCCTCCGACACCACGATCTTCGACATCTTCAGTTCCGGCAACAGCTTCACCAGATCGGTCGCGAGCTTGTCGGTCTCGCGCGACGCGGTGCCGTTGCCGATCGCAATCAGGTCGACGCGATGCGCTCGCGCGAGCTTGCCCAGCACGGCCAGCGCTTCGTCCCAGCGCCGCGCCGGCTCGTGCGGATAGACCGTGGTGGTGGCAACCACCTTGCCGGTGGCGTCGACGACCGCGACCTTGACGCCGGAGCGGAAACCGGGATCGAGCCCCATGGTGACGCGCGCGCCTGCCGGCGCCGCGAGCAGCAGGTCGCGCAGGTTAGACGCGAACACGCGTATGGCTTCCTGCTCGGCCGCGGTCCACAACCGCATTCGCAAATCGACGTTGAGATGAACCTGGATCTTGGTGCGCCATGCCCAGCGCACGGTCTCGGTCAGCCAGCGGTCGCCCGGCCGGCCGCGTTCGGCGATCGAAAAGCGCTGCATGATCTTGAGTTCATACGAACTGACGGCGGCCGGCGTCGCGCTCGGCGGCTCGGGCAGCATCTGCAGGTCGAGGATTTCTTCCTTTTCGCCGCGGAACATCGCCAGAATTCTATGCGACGGCAATTTGGTGAGCGGCTCGCTGAAATCGAAATAGTCCTTGAACTTCTCGCCCTCGGTCTTTTTGCCGGTCCGCACCTTGGCCGTCATCAGGCCGTTCGACCACATCTGTTCGCGCAAGCCCCCGATCAGGTCGGCGTCCTCGGCGAAGCGCTCGACCAGAATGGCGCGCGCGCCGTCGAGCGCGGCCGCGGCATCGGCCACCTGCTTGCCGGCATCGACGAACGGCGCGGCCAGGGCCTGCGGATCGTTCTCCGGCTGCGTCAGCAATAGGTCGGCCAGCGGTTCCAGTCCCGCCTCCTTGGCGATTTCGGCCTTGGTGCGGCGCTTCGGCTTGAACGGCAGATAGATGTCTTCCAGGCGGCCCTTGCTGTCGGCCGCCAGAATGGCCGCCTCCAGCGCGGCATCCAGCTTGCCCTGCTCGCGGACGGAATTCAGAATCGCGGCGCGGCGTTCTTCGAGCTCACGCAGGTAATTCAGGCGCTCTTCCAGCGTACGCAATTGCGCATCGTCGAGCGCGCCGGTGATTTCCTTGCGGTATCGTGCAACGAACGGCACGGTGGCGCCGCCGTCGAGCAGCGCCACCGTCGCCTCGACCTGTTGTTCGCGAATGCCGAGTTCTGCCGCAATCTGTCGATTGATGTTTGCCACGCGCAATCTTTCCAGATCATGATCCGATTGGGTTGAATCGGATCATGATCTCATCTCTTTGTTTGAGCATGATCTTTTCGGAAAACCGGTTCCCACTTTTCCGGATCATGCTCCAGGCCGTCGCGGCGGGTGAATCGCGCCAGCCGCGGGACCACGCTTATGGACCATCGCCTATCGATTCATCAACCCGCGCCCCGACACAAATTGATCTGTGGATGGACCTTGTCCGGATGCGAGGCGCCGCAGTTTCCCCAAATCACCCCGCAAGCAGCCTGCGACGCGATCATGGTGGATCGGTGTCTTTTGGATGCGCCGGCGGACGCGCTTTTGCGGAGCGCGAAAACTTCCATGCGTAGCGCGGATTTCCGCAGGGGTCCGCAATGCCGCCTTAGATCGCTTCCGGGATCATCTGGATGGCACCGCACGGGACATTCCTGGGCGCAGATGCCGCAGCCCTTGCAATAGTCCAGGTTGAACTGGAAACCCTTGCCCGGCCCGAGCTTGATCACGGCATTATCGGGACATACGCCGTAGCAATTGTCGCACTCGAAACAGTTGCCGCAGGACAGGCAGCGGCGCGCCTCATAGAGCGCGTTGCTCTCGTCGAGGCCCTGGACGACTTCCTCGAAGGTCGAGGTGCGGCGCGCCGTTTCCAGTATCGGTCGCAGCGTTTTCGGCGCTTCGCCGTAGTACCAGGTGTTGAGCTTGTCGGCGGAGGCAATCTCGTGCTTCGGGGCCGGCGCGTAGGTTTCGCCGCGCAGCCAGGCATCGATATGGCGGGCGGCCTTCTTGCCGTGGCCGACGCGCAACCGTAACGGTGCGTTCGGACGGCACCATATCGCCGCCGGCGAAAATGCCGGCAACCCCGGTCATCATATTGGGACCGACCTGGACCACGCCGTCCTTGACTTCGAGGCCCGGGACCCCCTGCAGCAACGACAGATCGACATCCTGGCCGAGCGCGAGCACGACCGAGTCGGCCTGCAGGGTTTCGAACTCGCCGGTCGGCTGCGGAAAGCCCTTTTCGTCGAGCGCCATTTTCTCGACCGTGATCGATCCGGCCTCGACGTTCTTGATCGTCGACAGCCACTTCATCATCACGCCCTCTTCGAGCGCCTCCTCGACCTCGAAGTCATGGGCCGGCATCCGGTCGCGGGTGCGGCGATAAACGATGACGGCTTCCTCCGCGCCGAGCCGTTTCGCGGTGCGCGCCACGTCGAGCGCGGTATTGCCGCCGCCGTAGACGACGACCTTTCGACCGAGCAGCGGCTTGTCTTCGCCTTCCATCGAGCGCAGCACCTGCACGGCGTCCAGCACCTTTGCCGCTTCGCCCGCCGGAATATAGGCGCGCTTGGCGATATGGGCGCCCACCGCCAAAAAGGCCGCGTCGAAGCCGCCATCCGCCATGGCTTCCGCGATATTGGCGACCTTTGCGTTGTAGCTGATGGCGACGCCGAGGTCGTCGATCCGCTTGACTTCGGCATCCAGCACGTCGCGCGGCAGACGATATTTCGGAATACCGAAACGCATCATTCCGCCCGGCGCAGGACCGGCTTCGTGGATCGTCACGGCGTGGCCGAGCCGCGCAAGGTGATAGGCGGCGGACAGGCCCGACGGTCCGGCGCCGACCACCAGCACCTTCTTGCCCGACGCCGCAGCGGGCGTGGCGAAACGCCAGCCGTTCTTGATGGCGAGATCGCCGAGGAACCGCTCGACGGAATTGATGCCGACCGAGGAGTCGAGCACGGCGCGATTGCAGGCGCTCTCGCACGGGTGATAGCAGACCCGGCCCATGACCGCGGGCAGTGGATTGTTTTCGGTCAGCGCGCGCCAGGCCGCTTCGTAATCGCCGCTTTCGGCGTATGCCAGCCAGCCCTGAATGTCCTCGCCCGCCGGACAAGCATGATTGCAGGGCGGCAGGCGATGAATGTATTCGGGTTTCAGCGTGCGCCAGGAGCCGGTATGATTGATCAGCGACGTGCCGACGTCGAGGGTGATGGCGAACGGATGCTCCATGGTCGATGCCCTCACCCATCCCTGCCGGTCGCGTCGACCAGCCCGTATTCAGCTATGTGTGCGTCGCATATCGCCTGAAGCCGCGCGATGCGCGGGTCTTCCTGGCCGCCCCTGAACAGGTGAGCGAAGCGGCGCTGCAGTTTCAGATAATCCTGGACCGGAACCTTGCGGCGGATCTTGCGCACCTGGGTGACCTTGCCGTGCTCGGCCTCGAAAATCGGATAGAGACCGCATTCGACGGCAAGTTGGGCAAGCCGGATCGTGTCATGTGAAGCCGATCCCCAGCCCAGCGGGCACGGCACGTTGATTTGAATGTAACGAGCGCCGTGAATGGACATCGCCTTGGTCACCTTGCGCTCGAGATCGTGCAGATCGGCGACGGTCGCGGTCGCAACATAGGGAATGTTGTGCGCAACGGCGATTTTCGGCACGGACTTTCCGGTACCGAATACGTTGCCCGGCTCCGGACCAACGGCAGGCGTGGTCGCGGTGCGCGCCGTGGGCGGCGTCGCGGACGATCGCTGGACACCCGTATTCATGTAGCCTTCGTTGTCGTAGCAGATGTACAGCACATCATCGTTGCGCTCGAACATGCCGGACAGGCACTGAAAGCCGATGTCGGTGGTTCCTCCGTCGCCACCTTGCGCGATCACGCGCACCTCCGGCCGCTTCTTGACGCGCATCGCCGCGGCGACGCCAGTGGCGACGGCGGCTGCATTACCGAACAATGAATGCAGCCACGGTAGTTGCCAGGACGTTTCCGGGTAAGGTGTTGTGAAGACTTCGAGACACCCGGTCGCATTGACGGCGATCAGGTTATTGTTGGTGGCTCGCATCGCCGCATCGATGGCGTAGCGTGCACCGAGCGCCTCGCCACATCCCTGACAGGCACGGTGACCGCAGGTCAGTGCGTTCGATCTGGCCTGCGAGGCCTGGACGGTCCGTTCCTCTTCCGCCACCAGCCGATTGCCGACGGTAAACGTCCCCTTTTGATAATATTTCAGCTTCTGCACGGCTTCCTCGGGCGCCAGCGTCGCAGCGGGATGGGTCATGGCATGTTCCTCACTCGGCGGCCGGGTGGCCAGACGCTGCCAGTTGGCGCAGGATGTTTTCGGCCGTCGGTCCCGACCGTCGGGTCTTGCGCGTGCGGTGAATCTCGCGACCGACAACGCGTTCGTTCAAGTCCAGAAAATGAGTGCCTTCCCACGGTTGCACGCTTGCCTGCCGGAACAGTTGGTGCAGTGAGGCGCGCGTAATTGCCCGACCGCCAAGGCCGGCAACCGAGGAGTGAAGCCGCGGTGCTCTCGGCAGATTGCGCAGCGCGACATCGACATTGTTGGCGAGCTGTCCGCCCATGCCCACCGCGATGCTCTTCTCCACGACGATCACATCCTTCGCGCCGGCGAGCGCGTTGCGCAACGCATCGACCGGGAAGGGCCGGAAAGAAACGATGACGACGAGGCCGATGCGAATACCGTCCTCCCGCATCTCGTCGATCGTGTCCTTGATGGTGCCGCAAACCGAGCCCATCGCGACCACCAGCATGTCGGCGTCCTCGGCACGATAGGTCCGCAACAATCCGCCGGACTCGCGACCAAACGCTTTTCTGAATTCATCGGAAAATTCCGGAATGAGCTTTAGCGCCAGGGTCTGCTTGTAATGCGCGAGGAAACGCACCTCGGTAAAGGCTTCCGGCCCTACCATTGCGCCGATCGAGGCGGGCTCGGAGGGGTCGAGCACCTGCACCGGATCATATGGCGGCAGATAGGCGTCGACCTGCTCCTGCTCGGGGATGTCGATGCGTTCCATCGCATGCGTCAGGATGAACCCGTCGACGCAGACCATGACCGGCATCGACAATTCTTCGGCGAGCTTGAAAGCCTGAATGTGCAGATCGACCGCCTCCTGATTGGTCTCAGCAAACAGTTGTAGCCATCCGGCGTCGCGCATCGACATCGCATCGGAATGGTCGTTCCAGATATTGATGGGCGCGCCGATCGCGCGGTTGCCAAGCGTCATCACGATTGGAAGGCCGAGGCCCGAGGCGTTGTAGACCGCCTCGGCCATGAACAGCAGGCCTTGCGACGCGGTTGCGGTGTAGGCGCGGGCGCCGGCAGCGGATGCACCGATCGCGACCGACAAGCGCGGCGAATTCGCTCTCGACGTTTATGTATTCGCAATCGACGAGAGTGCCGTCCTTGACCAACTCGCCGAGGCCTTCCACGATGTGCGTCTGAGGCGTGATCGGATAGGCGCAGATCACTTCGGGCCGACATAGCGCGATGGCTTCAGCCATGGCATGCGACCCTTCGATTTGCTTCAGCATCGGGCGCTCCTCAGGCTGCGTTTTCGGCGTGTTGCTGCATCAAGACGAATTCATGCGCTTCCCTGGCGGCGGCGATATTGGCGGCGCCGATCTTGCCGGGGAAAGCCTTCTCGATCGCGCGTTCGACGCTGTCGAGGCGAACGAACCGGGTCAGCGCGGCGAAAGCGCCGAGCAGCGCCGCGTTCGGCACCGGTCGCCCGACGTGCTTCAGCGCAAATTCAGTTGCCGGCACGATGACGGCATGACCTTTCGGGAGCCGTTCGGCGATCTCCCGGATATGGAGTTCGGAGAATGTCTTGTTGGTGTTGACCAGCAGATAGCCGTCGCCGCGCAGGCCGGCGAACACGTCGATCACCTTGAACAGCGTCGGATCCTGCACGATCAGGCAGTCCGGCTCCAGGATCGGTTCGCGCAGCCTGATTTCCTTGTCGGCGATACGGCAGAACGCCACCACCGGAGCGCCGGTGCGCTCGGATCCGAAACTCGGGAACGCCTGGGCGTGCCGGCCTTCAAAAAAGGCGGCGACCGAGAGCATCTCGGCCCCGGTGACGACCCCCTGCCCCCCGCGGCCGTGAATTCGAACTTGAAACATCGGCAGTTTCCTCGCGGCCTGTCGTGGCCATGCGTCAAGATAGCCGCTCGGCGGGTGGCCGCCTTGCGCTTGATCAAATGCGCCCCGCCAGCCCGGGCTTTCCAGGCCTGCGGCAACTCCATGACGGGGAAACGAGGATCGGGACGCAGGCGGCATCCATGTCGGCGAGACGGCCCCGGAAGAGGCCTCGCGCCCGCCGTTTGTCACAACATGATCGTCTCGTTGCGACGGCGTTCGGAAGCTTTCGCCACGGCTTCAGTCCTTGTGCGCGCGCCCAATTTTCTGAACAGGGATTCAACGTGAAATTTCACGGTATGCAGCGAGATGTCCAACCGGCGCGCGATGGCCTTGTTGGTCATGCCTTCCGCAAGCGCCGCGAGCACTTCGAGTTCGCGTGGCGTCAGAAGTGTGTGACCATCGGTCTCGCGCATCGCGCCAAAGCCGGCTTCCCTCGCGCCGGGTAAGCGGACGATCAGGCCAGCGGCAACCGCTCGTATGGCGGCATCGATCTGGCTCGCATCCGCATTGCGAGGCAGCACGCCGGCCAAGTCATCATCAGCGCCTCCGAGTGCGACAACCGGGCGGGTTTCACCCGGCAGGCAGTCGCCGTCCGCGAGCACCACGTCGACGGCGTCCTGCGTGCCGGCGACGATATGCCCGGCCTCGGCGACCATTCTGCTGAGGAGGGTACGGCGCGGCGGATCAACGGCGCAAACGGCCACGCGCAGCCGCAGCGTTGGCGCCAGTCTCGTTGCCACATCACTCATGCAGCCTGCCGTTCTGCGATCGTCGTCTGTACCGTAATCACCGCACCGCTCCTGATGAGGCGAAGATCTGCCTTTCGCCCGATGCTGTCGGCTCCGAAATGCCTCGCGATCTTTCGGGATCGATGGACTGATGTCCCGTCAACACTCAGAATGATGTCGCCCGCAACAATTCCCGCCTGCGCCGCCGGACCGCCGTCGACGACCGACATCACCATCAGGCCGCTGGACTGGTCGGCGGTCTCGCGTAGCGCATCGGGCACCGCGACGGCCTGCAAAGCGACACCCAGCCACCCGCGCGCGATGCGGCCATCCTTGAGCAGCAGCGGCACAATGCGTTCGATGGTCGCGGCCGGAATGACAATGACCTCACCGCGTGGCCCGAAGGTGGACATGCCGAGACAAGCGCCGGCGGCGTCGAAAACGGGGCCTCCCTCCTCGCGACGGGCAAGCCTGAGATCGAGCACGATGCGCCGGTCGATGAGGCCGCCGCGGCTGGAATGCCATTCCGGCCCGGCAAGATTGACGAGCCCCAGCCGCGCGCTGGCGCCACCGGTCCCATCCGCTCCGATCGCAAGCGCAACTGCGCCGGTATGCGCCTCGCCCGCTGCGATCGGTGGCGACGCAATCGGCGACGCCGGCCGCAGGATCGCGATATTCGTCGAGGAATCGCGCCCGGCGATCTTCGCCGTCACCATCGAGCCGCCTGGCGCGACAAGTTCAAAATCATCCTTTTGCGGCAGCGCCTGCTCGGAGGCCACGACGATCCCGGATCGCCACACCATGCCCGTGATATGCCGCTCATGCGCAAGACGAATCGCAACGATTGCGTTTTTCGCAGCTTCCGCGCGCGCGGCCAGTGCATTCGAGAATTGGACCAGAAGGTCTGCTTGATCGGTCATGGGCAACTCCTATCGATTCAAGATAGGGACAAAAATCGGCGATTCAGCAGGGTCAGACTATCGGCCGGACGGCCGGGTTCGCCCCGGCCATTTGACCGGGGTGCAGGAACGGACGTCCGACCGTCGTCCGAGTGTCGTGAAGATCCCCGTTGCGGGCGACGTTGCCATTGTACTTCCATCAATAGGCCGTGCCGTCGCGCCCAATCCGTTGTATAATGGGCATTGCATCAAGTGCACCTGAAACTCCAGCAACGGAGGTCCGCCATGAAAGTCAAGGACGTGATGCACAAGGGCGTCGACTGGGTCAGCCCGGACACCCCTGTTATCGAACTTGCGAAATTGATGCAGGGACATGACATCGGCTGCATTCCGATTGGACAGGACGACCGGCTGATCGGGATGGTGACCGATCGCGACATCGTCTGCAAAGGCCTGGCGAGCAAAAACTTCAATGCCGCACGTGCGATGGCGCGAGATGTGATGTCTCCCGGCATCCATTGCTGCCGGGAGGACGACGACCTCGCAAAAGCGGTGCATCACATGGAGACGCTCAAAGTCCGCAGGCTGCCGGTCATCAACAAGAGCAGGCGGATGGTCGGCATGATCAGTCTGGGTGACGTCGGCCAATTTGCGTCCGGTGATCTGGTGTCCGAATGCGTCAGGAACGTCTCGGCTCATCACTGAAGCGTTGAAATAGACGCGGCCGAGCTGTTGCACGAAAAACCCTCGGTAGCAGAGGGCGCAGGCAATGCCGCGTGCCCGCTGCATCCGAAGCCTCGCGTGCGAACCAGGAAAGCACACCAGCGTAGGCACTACGGGTTCACCGGATCGGTCCGGCATTCCCTGCGCGATGGTCTTAATGGCTTATTTCGCGCGCTCCCACTGACCGGGCTTGTTTGCCCCCGTCGTCAGCGGATACTCCTTGTCGACAAGGAGATTCTGTTCAGGCAACCGCAACCCGCTCAGCCAATAGATGCGCTTTCACCAGCGATCTGCCAATGCGGTCGGCATTGGCCATGATTGTCAAAGTGTGCGCTTTGGCCGGCAAGCTCGGCAGCACGGCGCCATCGACGATGTGCAGGCCGCGGAAACCAGCCAGCTCACCGTTTTCGTTGGTCTCAAATGCGTCCGGATTGCGCCGCATCGGCAGGGTAGCCGCATAGTGAACGTCACGACCGGGTCCGGCGATCGAAAAGCTCGTCGTAACCAGGACGGCGCCGAGTTTTCTCATCGTCCTCGAAAGCCGCCGCTTGAGTTCAGCAAACGCCCGGATCTGCGACTTCGTGACCCGCCCGGATAGGTGCAAGCCCCCATTGGGCAGCAGACAGATGTCATTGTCGCTTGTCTCTCCGGGAAGATAGCAATTCCCCACCAGCATAGCCGGGCTCAACAACGACATCAGCCGGAGAGCTGCAACGCGCCCAAAGGGGAAACGCTGAACGAAACCAGTCAGCCCCAGGCCAGAGGTTGAGAAAAGATTTCCGAACGCCGGACCGCAGCGGATCGCATCGAGCTCGACGGAGATCGAGAGCTGGGCCAACGCGAAATCATGGTCGGGATGAAGCTGTCCCAAACGGCGTGGAAGCAATATCGCATACGCAGCCTGCGGAGCCGTCAGCAGCCGTAGCTTTTTTCCGTGGGCTTTCTTCAGCCCCAAAATCAAGGCCGTCGAGCCGACGGTTCCCGCTGCCAGGACGACGTTTGCGGCTTCGATTGGGGTGGCCTCACAGCCGTCATCGGAATGTCCATGTATTTGGTAGCCAGATGCGGCCCGCTCGATTGCTGTCACCCGAAGCGGGCGATACGTGACGTTCGGCTGCTTCAGCAACCATTCCAGATCAAACCGCGCGGAATAGATCGATCTCGATGCGCATCCATACAAGCAAGTTGCTTTCAGATTGCAGGGACGCCGGCCGTTTGTTTCACGCGTGATGACGGCATTTCTGGCCCTGCCCAATCGAAAACCTTCTCGTTCGAGAGCTGTCCTTTGCCGTTCTGCATTTTCGAGAATATATTTGGCATTGGCGTTCAGCGGGGACGGAGGCTGCAAGCCCGGCATGTCCCCGAAAACGGGGGTCATGGGATCCTGCTGCACGCCTTGCACGCCAATACGACGCGTGATCCGATCGTAGGATTTTCTGAGTTCATCGTGATCAATGGGCCAATCTGCTGTTTCCAGAGCGCTGTAGGTGGCAACGCCAGCGCCCCAGGCGTTTGACAATCCGCCCGACGAGAGAGAGCCCTTCAGGTAGAAGCCGTCTTCTGTGACCTGGTAATGTTCTTGAAAGCCGGCGAAGCAACTCGCCAGCCCAGGCACGCGCAATTTCAGCCCCCCCGTTTTGGCATTTCTAACGGCGTAGGATGCCGGACCAATGAATGTGAATGCCTGATTTACATTTGCGCGTCGGAATTCCTCATAGGGTTGGGTTACATCGAGGTCGGCAACCTTGTACCCGCCGTCGACGAGAATCACCTGAAGACCCGCTTCAACTAACGGCAAAGCCGCCGACACTCCTGCAGGCCCGGTGCCAATGACCACCGTCACCATGATGAGGCCGATCGACTTGCAACCAACATGGCAAGAACTGAGCCGACGATCACGGAACAAGCCACACGAAATGCTTCGGTTGTACCAATCACGGCAATCATCGAAACCGCGGTCAAGAAACCTGCCGATGTTGTTCGGAAGTATCTCGAAGGCGCGGGCTCTGTTTCCCCGATCTGGAACGCAATTTCCATCCGCCGCCGGACGGCACGCATCAAGCCGCGCCGGAACAGAATTGGCCCCTGGAACAGCGTTAGGATGCCCGGAGCCAGCGCCCAATGGGGGAGGCCCAATGAACGGCCATCGCCGACCGCCCCGATTGCATCAACGTATTCGCCGACACTGCATCTGGAAGGAGCGCGGCCGAGGATTAGCCTCAGCATTGCGTTGCCCTCATTCACCAGTTCGGAGCGATCGCCAGCCTGAAATTGATCGGTCATTGTGAAAATGCCCGTGAAAAGCATTCTTCTCGCAATGACCAAGATTTGGGCATCAGGCGTTAATAACTGGTAAAATTTCCCTCTGCAGTTGCGTTCGCTCGAAAATCCCCACTCGCAGGTAGTATGATGGGGCAGAAATCCTGCCTTCTTCAACCCAGCGAGGGCCGGTCACCGCCGCTTAACGATCACAACCGGGAAGCAAATCTCACCAGGCGGCCCGTTGATGCGTGGAAACGCAGAGAAAACAGATCTGCTCTTAACCTTGTCAGGCGCCAGAGTGACACGGCGCTCGTGCCTGTCCAGGTAATGACGACAAGCAGCACGGACAGACAGGCTCCCGTCAATCCCAGCCAGGGGATAAGGGCCGCATTCGCCACCAACAGCACCCCGCAGCATGCAACGTTGATTGCAGCGTTGGTTTTCTGCGCTCCGCTCAAAGTAAGAAGCATCGGTGCCGGTCCGGCGACGGCGCGGAGGAATTGCGCAGCGACGAGGATCACCAGCCCCCATTTCGCCGACGTATATTCAGGACCAAACACTGCCAATACGTGATCGCCCCAAAGAAGGACGAAGGCTAACGTCGCCAGCGTGATCACCGCGGGCAAGATTGTAGACGCCGACAATGCATGAATCATTTTGTCCGAATCCTTGCGATGATATGCCTCCGCAAGATCCGGTAACGACATCTGATGAGCGACCTGTATCGTGAATCCGACCAGCATGGTGAGCTTGAGTGCGACACCAAACGGGCCCAATGCTTCCGTGCCAAGAAAAGGCGAAGTCATCAGGATCACGACATCCTGGAACAGGCTCCTGAACAGAGCAACAATCATAAGAGGGCGCCCCTCCCCCCTCCATTTACGGCGCAAGCGGCGGTTCGGACGACGGACGGGGGATGTCAATTCCATTCGCAGCAAAAAGAAAAGCGCCAGGGAAAAAAATGCTGAAATGGCACCATAGATGGCAATGGCCAATCCAGCGGTCAGTGCAACGCCGGACATTGCAATCGACGCGATGAGGGCCAGGAACAAAACTGGCCGCAAAAGGGTCTCCGGCAGTATCCCCAGGGAGAATCTGCGGTCGGCGCAAGCAAGTGCTGGATAAATTGAAAAGGAGCACGCGGCGGCGGTAAATGCCGTAGCGACAATGACGAACCGGTTCGCGCTATCCGTTGCTGGCAACAGAAGGGCAATCACAACCAGCGAAATCGTCACGACTGCGCTGATCATCCACGTCTCGCGCTGGGCTTGCGCGATGAAACCGGCCAGCAAGTCGGCTCGTTCGTTTTCGCGATACCGCGTTACGAAGCGCTGGACAATCTCCGGATAACCTTGTGCGACAAGGAGCCCGACCACTGCAGCCAGACTTGTTCCTGCGAAAAAAGTTCCAAGTCCGTGGGAAGGAAGCAATCTTGCCAGCAAAATCTGGGAAAAAAATCCCGCTCCAGCGCCGGCAAAGCGGGCCAGCATCAAAATGACCGCATTGGACAGCAAAAAGCGGAGCGGCCTCACAGATCAACCCTTCTGCAGAGTGGGAGGACCATTTTGCAGCAGTTCAAGACGAGAAGTCGCCGCGGAAACGTTCGTGACGAGATTGCGAGCTATCACGATGGCCGCGACATGAGCAGGCATACGGACCAATCTGGAAGACAGCAGGTTTGAAGATCCGGATGGGGCTTCAAGCCGCCCTGTGAGGCCTTCTTGCGAATGAGATCGATATGTGAGCTTTGGTGGCCCAAAATTGTTGACGGCGAAGAATTTGGGCATGCCAAATTTTCACGACTGAATGAAGAATTGATTAAAACCGGCGTTGCGCCCGGATCCGTCCCCGATCTCGAAGACACCCGGCGTCAAGGCGTTCAACAAAGTGTCAGAGCCCTTCGCATTGACCGCGACGGGCTCCGGCCTTCTGCAAGAGATCACCCAAATTCCGAACCCTCCGAACGAGCCGTCGGATTTGTGCCTTGCCTCATCGGCGCCGTCGTCGGGGCGCCAGTCAGAAAAACGCGAGCTGTTATATGTTTGAAATTACTGTATAATTAATGGAACCATTACCGAGCCTAGCGGCAGCCATCGCTCCCTACGCCCTCTCCCCGATTGCGGGGAGAGGTGACCGACTTCGCGTATGCCAATTCAACTCAAAGTCATCCCGCTCTAATGGAAGCGCTGGCCGGCGATCAGGCGCGCCACGGCGTCATCAGCCTGGACCGGTCAAAAACCGTTCGCCGGTGAAACCGTGTGGATTTTCCCCGAATGCGAGATTACTGTGCTCCTGTTCAGCGGAGGCAGACGACACTGGCGATGAGCAATAGCTGCAGCGGTGACTTCGATCCAAATCCTGGCGTTCCGGCCGGGCGTCCATACGCTTCTGGTAGCCGGTTGCGATTTTTTTTTGCCGCCGCAGGCATCGCGATGTTGCTGTTGTCGAGCGGCAATCCCGTCGAGGCCGCGTCGTTTCGGCAGGGCGTTTCCGCATTTCAGCGCCAGGACTACGTCAGAGCCTCGTGGATTTTCATTCCGCTGGCGGAACAGGGTGATCCTGCCGCCCAGGCCTATCTCGGTTTCATGTTCGAAACCGGTCGCGGTGTTCCGCAGAATTATACCGAAGCTGCGATGTGGTACCGCCGCTCCGCGGAACAGGGCTACGGCGCCGCGCAATATTCGCTGGGTCTTTTATACGACAAGGGCTTTGGAGTGCCGCGGGATGTCGTGGAAGCCAACAAGTGGCTAAACCTGTCGACCGCGATCGCACCTCCCCGGGAGCGGGAAAGGCGCACGCGGATTCGCGATGCGGTGACGACCAAAATGTCGCGCGGCGAGATCGCGCGGTCGCGGATGCGTGCGCTTGAATGGGAGCCGGTTCGCGAGCAGTGAACCCCTGGTGCGGTTGCTGCTGTTCGCCGGCGAAACGACACTCGGGCGACTGCGATTATTCGTGGTAAGAGGTATGCTCATGCCGCCGGACGAAAGCGGTAACAAGGTAACTTACCAACACTGAGGTAACTGAAAAATCTCACCTTTCGGCGTTATAAAATTGACATTAGAATTATGTTTTTGCTACTAAATAAGCCAAGAGCAAAGGCTTCCTTCCATTAACAAGGTTAGCGTTGTGAGCTCGATGCGAGACCTTTCCGCCGAGACCTTCCGGCAGCATCTTCTCGAAAAATATTCATTGCCGCCGAAGGCGCGCGCCCGCGTCGAAAACCCTTCCAATTCCACTCTGGCGCGGCCGCTTCGGGAGCTGTGGGAAGCCACCGATCTGTCGGCCGCCGAATTTGCCGACGAAGTCTCGGATTATTGGGGCGTCGCCAGGCTCAACCTGCCGCAGCTGCTCGCCTCTCAGCCTTGCCTCGATGGATTTTCGCGACGCTTTCTGCGTAAATCGACGATCTTCCCGGTCCTTGCGCCCGACGGAAGCTATCGCCTGGCGGTAGCCGACCCCTCGGATACCGCGGCCATTCGCGCCGCGGAAATCGTGTTCGGCGCCCCGGTCGAGGTCGCGGTGGCCTCGTTCGAGGACATCACAACGCTGCTCGACCAGCGCGCCGATGCGGACGGCGCCAGCGTCGATGAAAGCGCCAAGGGATCGACCCAGCAATCCGACGACGACATCGAAAGCCTGCGCGATCTCGCCAGCGGCGCCCCGGTGGTGCGCGCGCTCAACGACCTGCTCGAGCGCGCAGTCGAGCTTCGTGCCAGCGACATTCACATCGAACCGTTTCGCACCGGCCTCGTGGTGCGGATGCGCGTCGACGGCCTGCTGCGCGCGATGCCTGCCCCTTCCGGTATTCCTCCGCAGGCGCTGATCTCGCGGGTGAAAATCCTCGCCGGTCTCAACATCGCCGAGCGGCGGCTGCCGCAGGATGGCGCGGCGCGCGTCCGCGTCAGCCGTTCCGAACTCGACGTTCGCGTTGCGACCATGCCGACACAGGCCGGCGAAAGCGCGGTGATCCGCCTGTTGCCGCGCGACCGCGGCCTGCTCGAAATGGGCAAGCTCGGACTGTCGGCCCGCGACGAGCAGATCATGACCCGTCTGCTCGCGCTGCCGCACGGCATGATCGTGGTGACGGGGCCGACCGGCAGCGGCAAGACCACGACGCTTGCGACCATACTTTCGATCCTGAACGAACCGACCCGCAAGATCCTCACCATCGAAGACCCCGTCGAATACGAAATTCCCGGCATCAACCAGTCGCAGGTCAAGCCGTCGATCGGCCTCACCTTTGCCTCCGCAATGCGCGCCTTCGTGCGCCAGGACCCTGACGTGATCATGGTCGGCGAAGTCCGCGACTCCGAGACCGCGCACATCGCCATTCATGCGGCGCTGACCGGGCATCTCGTGTTGACGACGCTGCATACCGAGACTGCGGCTGCGGCCGTGCCGCGCCTGATCGATCTCGGCATCGAGAGCTTTCTCCTGAAGTCGACGCTGCGCGCGGTAGTCGCGCAACGCCTGGTTCGGATGCTGTGTGACCGTTGCAAGGTACCGCACAAATTGAAGGCCGCCGACATCGACAAGGATCCGCGCTTCGCCATGATCGGTTTCAAGGCCGGCGAGACCATCCACGAGGCCGGTGGCTGCGAGCGCTGCGGCGGCACCGGTTATCGCGGCCGCAACGGCGTGTTCGAGATCCTCGAAATGTCCGACGAGGTTCGCAAGCTGATCGGACCCCAGACGGATTCGCATGTCGTCGACACCGCCGCGATGGCCGGCGGCATGACCACGATGCTGGCGGATGCCGTTGCGAAATGCCGCGCCGGCTTGACTACCGTGCCCGAGGTTTTCCGCGTCACGACAATTCGGTGACCCAATGCCGAACTATCGTTATCGCGCGCTCAACAGCAATGGCGAACTGGTCTCCGGCGCGATCGCAGCGTCGGCGCCCGGCGACGTCGCGCAGCGGATCGAGCGCCTCGGCCTGGTGCTGGTCGATAACGTCACGCTCGAGGAGAGCGGCGGCTCGGCCCGCAACTTCTTCAGCATCTTCAACAAGCCGAAGCCCGAAGACATCACGATTTTCACCCGCGACCTTGCGCTGTTGCTGCGCGCCGGCGCACGGATCAATGACGGCCTCGAACTGCTCGCCGCCGACCGCGAATTTGGCCGGCTGCAGCCAGTGGTCGCCGATATCAGGTCGCACGTCATCGCCGGCGAGAGTTTTGCGGAAGCCTTGGCGCGGCACGAAGCGCTGTTTCCGGCAATGTATGTGGCGATGATCCGCGTCGGCGAGGCCTCCGGATCCCTGGATCAGGTGTTGGACGTGCTTGCCGATGAGCGAATCCGCAACGAGGCGCTGAAGCGCCGGCTCAGCGAAGCCATGCGCTATCCGCTGTTCGTCCTCGGCGCCGCAGGGTGCGTCCTGCTTTTCTTTCTCACATTCGTGCTTCCGCAATTCGCCAGCGTGCTGACGGATTTCGGCGCCAAGGTCGATCCGATCGTGCTCACCTTCCTGAACCTTTCGACCGTCCTGCGGAACAATTCCGACGTGGTATTGGCGACCGTCGCGGCCCTGATTGCCGGAAGCTGGCTGTTGCTGCGCCAGCAAGGCGTGCGCCGCGGCATCTCAAGCGCGCTTGTTCGGCTCCCGGCTGTCCGCCAGATGATAATGGCCTACCGGACCTCATTGTTCTGCCGGAACCTCGGGGTTCTGCTCGGAAGCGGCGTGAACCTCACGACGACGCTTCGGCTTCTCGTCGATATGATGTCGTCCGCGGGTCCGTCCGAGGTCTGGACCGATGCCGCCGATCGGGTTCGCCATGGCGCAAAGCTGTCGGATGCGCTATCCGATACAAAGGCGCTGCCGGCGATGGCGGTGCGGATGCTGCGGCTTGGCGACGAGACCGGCCAACTGCCGATGCTGGCGGGCCGGGTCGCCGAATTCTACGAGGCAAAGTTGCAGCGCACGCTCGATCGCGTGGTCGGCATTGCCGGACCAGCGGCGATCATCGTGATCAGTATCGTCGTCGGTGGTTTGATCGTGTCTGTCATGACGGCGCTATTGTCCGTCAGCCAGGTTGTCGGCTAGCGGGCAAATGAACCGGTTTCGAGGAGGCGACTGAGGTGGACCGAAACGTTCTGTCAGCACTACGCCGGTCGCGACGCCGGCAGGCCGGCTTCACGCTGGTCGAAATCCTCGTGGTGATCACCATCATCGGGCTGATCATGGCGCTGGTGGGCCCGCGCGTGCTCGGCTATCTCGGCGAGTCCAAGGTCAAGGCCGCGAAAATCCAGATCGAAAGCTTCGCCAGCGCGCTCGATCTCTATTACCTCGATCTCGGCCACTATCCCAATACCAACGAAGGCCTGACCGCCCTGACCCGCAGCAACAATGCGCCTGGCTGGAACGGGCCTTACTTGCGCGGCGGCGCGGTGCCCAACGATCCCTGGGGGCACGGCTACGTCTACCGCTCGCCGGGCGAGCACGCGCCTTATGAAATCATCTCGCTTGGGTCTGACGGTCAGGAAGGCGGCAGTGGAACGGCAACCGACATTGCCAGCGGCGCGCGCTGAGCGCGCCGGCGAGCGGGGTTTCGCGCTGATCGAAATCCTGTGCGTGCTCGCCATCATCGGCTTGCTCGCGGCCATCATCCTGCCGGCGATACCGCGGACCACCACCCGCGCCAGGCTCGAGAGCTATGCCGTGGAAACCGCCACCTTGCTGAAATCGGATCGCAACGCCGCGCTGCGCCGCCAGATCCAGGTGGCGACGCAGGTCGACGCGGCTTCGCGATCGATCCGTTCCGGCGTGACTGGCCGCATCATCCGCCTGCCCGTCGACGTTTCGATGAAGGCGATGCTGGCGTCGCGATGTGCGGATCGAAACGCCGGCAGGTCGATCGAATTCTTTCCGTCGGGAATGTCGTGCGGCGGCGTGATCGCGCTGGCACGTCCCGGGATCGGATTTGAGGTTCGCGTCAACTGGCTGACCGGAGGCGTCGAGATTGTCCCGCAAAAGCTGCTCTGACGTTGCAGGGTTCACCCTGATCGAAGCGCTGGTAGCGCTGGCGATCGTCGCCGCCGTGCTGTCGTCGATCGCCACCGTCATCGCGACCACCGTAAAGGGCACGCGCTCGATCGACCAGCGGCTGGCTCTGGCCGGAGCCGCCGAGACGCTGCTGGCCGCATTGCCGGCGCGCACGCTACTGACGCCCGGTCGCCAGTCCGGCGAAACCGCAGGCCACCGCTGGCAGATCGACATCTCGCCGATGAACGTCGCAGTGACGAGCGACGCGGCACCAAACCAGCGTTTCGTTCCGCTCTCCGTCAACATGCGGCTGCAGGCGCCAGGCGGCCCGGCCATCCAGCTTGCCACGGTGCGGCTCGTGCCAAGGGTTGCGGAATGAGCGCGACCCCGCGCCGCGTGCTGGCCGACGAGGCGGGCTTCACGCTGATCGAAGTCCTGGTGGCGACGTTCTTGATGACGGTGATCCTCTCCGCATTGGCGACGGTGACGGCGCAGTGGATGCCGAACTGGAACCGGGGGATGGCGCACGTCCAACGCGCCGAACGGCTGGCGTTTGGCCTCGACCGCATCGTCGCCGACCTGGCGGTCGCGGAGATGACCCCGATCAACGGCGAGGCCAAGTTGCCGCTGTTCGAGGGTTCCGAATTGGCCGTCACCTTTGTGCGGACCGCGGTCGGTCCCAACTCCCGCCCCGGCCTCGAAGTCGTCAGGCTGGTCGAGAAGGTCGACAAGGAGGGCCTGGCGATGGTGCGCGAGCGCGCGCCGTTTGCGCCGATGACGGCGGACGCGCAAATCCGCTTTGCCGATCAGGTGGTGCTGGTCCGCGCGCCGTATCGGGTGACGTTTTCCTATGCGGGGCCGGATCAGGTCTGGCAGCCGAACTGGCGCGACCAGATCCAGCTTCCGGACAAGGTCCGTATCGCGGTACGCGACGGCGCGACCGGGCGGGTGCTCGGCGTGTCCAGCGCGACCATCCTTCACGTCAATGCCTGGGCCGAATGCGCGCGGGCAAAAAACCCTGCGGCATGCCTGACCGCGCGGTTGAACCCCGACGCCCCGAAGAAGGAGGAATAGCTCTGAGGACTGAACCTGACGGCATCGAGGCTGGTTTCGGACCAGGCGGCGAACAGCGGAACGCGCGGGGCTTCATCGTCGTCGCCGTGCTCTGGATGCTTGCGGCGCTGTCGGCGCTGGTGCTGATCTATCTGAGCTATGTCACCAACACCGCTGTCGTGGTGGCCGGCAGCACCGACCGGATCCAGGCCGAGGCGCTGGAGACCGCAGGCGTCGAACTCGCCGTGTATCAACTGACGGCCGTCAAGGAAGACGCCCGTCCAACCAGCGGAACGTTCAGTTCCCGATTGGGCACCGGCAAGCTGACCGTGACATTCCGATCCGAAGCCGCGCGCATCGATCTCAATGCCGCGCCAAAAGGTCTGCTTGCCGGGCTCATGATCGGGCTCGGCGTTGATCCGTCGAGCGCCGCTACCTATGCCGATCGCATCCTGGCGTGGCACACGCCGCTGAAAGCAGGCGAGGACGATCCCGAAAACTCCTTCTACCGGGACTCCGGCGTCGCCTATTCCCCGCGTCACGCGCCGTTTCCGGCGGCAGAGGAACTATGGCTGGTGCAGGGAATTCCGCCGTTTGTGGTCGAACAAATGCTTCCGTTCGTAACGGTGTTCAGCAATCTCGCCTCGGTGAATGTTCTCGATGCCGCGCCGCAGGTGCTGGCGGCGCTGCCGGGCATGACGCCGGAGATGCTCCAAGAAGTGCTGGCACAACGCGCCAATCCGGCGCTGAATCCGCGGTCCCTGCTGCAATTGACCGGAAGCGCTGGCGGCGCGACGGTGACGGGCTCCAAGGCCTATCGGATAACGGTCGGCGTGGAGTTCGGGCAGCGGACGACGCAGCGCGGCGGAGGTCGTGATCCTGCTTCTCGAAAGCGGCAATGAGCCTTATCGTGTATTGTCGTGGCGCAACGCCTCCGACGGTGGCGCGGCACCGCAAAGGGCCTCTCCGGGATGAAGCAGTTTGAAACGACCACCGCGATCCTTACCGCATGGACCGGCAGTGTGGCGGCCGCGATCATTGCCGGATTCGACCGCGCGGTGTCGCCGCGCGTGGTCAGGCTGATCGAAGACGACAAGGGCGGGTTCGCGATTGAAGCGGCGGTCAAACCCGAGAACGTTCCGGCACGTATCGCATTCGCCGACGGAGCGTTTGCCGCGCCCAATCTCGCGTCGGTATTCAGGGGAAGCCGGGTCGAAATCGTTCTTCAACCCACGCGCTTCCTGTTTCGTCCGCTTGAACTTCCGGCACGGGCGGCGGGTTTCCTTGACGGCATCGTGCGCGCGCAGATCGATCGTCTGACGCCGTGGAGCGCCAGCGAGGCGCTGTTCGGATGCAGCCCCCCGGCAGAGAGCGGCACTGAAAGCATCACCACCGTGGTCGCCGCAACCACGCGCAAGGTTGCGATGACCTATGTGCAGGCGGTGTCCGGCTTCCATCCCGCCGCGGTCGCCGTCTGCACCGATGTCGCCGGACGCAATGCAGGTCGCGTCAAGGTATTCGAGCAGAAGACCCGCGGGCACCTTGACGCCGCGCGATTGAGCCGCGCGCTCGGCGTCGCGCTCGGCGTCGCCGCCGCGGCCGCGCTGCTCGCTGCAATATCGGCGGCCTATGTGGCCAATGATCTTGGCGCGCAGGAGAGCGAGCTGGCGCGGCAGATATCACAACGGCGCGCGGCCATTCGCGCCGGCAGCGATGGCGGCGACCGCTCGCCCATCGCTGCACTGGAGCGTCGCAAACATGAGACGCCGGCGAGCGTGATCGTGCTCGACGCGCTGAGCGAGGTTCTGCCCGACAACACCTACGTCACCGAACTGCATCTGGCCGGCAACAAGCTGCAGATCGTCGGCATCACCGGCGATGCGCCATCGCTGATCTCGCTGATCGAGCAATCCCGGCAATTCACCCGCGCCACCTTTTATGCCCCGACGACGCGCGCCCCCTCCGATCCCGGCGAGCGCTTCCATATCGAGGCGCAGGTCGAACCGAACAACACGGCAAACCCATGAATTCCGGCGACGCCATCACCCGCACGTTGACGCAGTCGCCGCTGATTGCGGTCGTGCTCTATATCGCCGTGCTTGGCGGCCTGCTGACGACAGCCGGCTTCTCGATTTCCGATATCGTCGATCATCGGCAGGCGCTGGCGCAAAGCGCCGACTTGCTGGACCAGTTGCGGGGCCGAAAGGCGCGCGGCGGGGGCTCGTCTCTCGCAGCCGGGCATCCCGGCACGCCGTTCCTGGAGGGACCGACGGTGACGGTCGCCGGCGCCTCGCTGCTGCAGCGCGTTGCAGCGGCCGTCGGCAATGTCGGTGGCACTATCCAGTCGTCGCAGGTCGACGTGCTGGGCACCCAGGGCAAGGATGGCTTTGTAGGCCTGGTGGTCAGTTGCGAAATGGAACAGCCAGCGCTGCAAAAACTGCTGTTCGATCTCGAAGTCGGCATGCCGTTCCTGTTCGTCGATCAGCTCGACGTCCAGGCGCCACAGACCACCGCAGCGAATGAAAACGGCACCGGGCGGCTCAGGGTTGTGCTCGGCGTTTCCGGGCAATGGCAGGGCGGAAAATAAAAATATGCCGCCGTCGCCGGTAGGTATTGCTCAATGGATAGGCACGAAAGGCCAAAAGTCGCGCCATCGACCTTGCACCGAGCCTGCGCGTGCACCGCACTATTTCTCGCTGGCTGAGCAAAATGGAACAGAAGCAGTGCTGCGCACTTGTTATTATGTCGATTCGATAGGAGGCGGGACTAACGCCTTGAGCGCACGGCGCATTGATCACCGGCCGCTCAGAAAAACCTAACTTCCGCCAGCTTTCGGTCGTTGCGTCGGCCAAACTTGCCCTGGAATTGCGCCCAGACCTAGTGTCTGGTCGGGTCGGGCTCAGTCATATTTTAAGCAATCGTTCGCCGACACGACGGAAGGCATCCTTGCCTGAAAAGGCTAATGACCCATTTGGGCTGCTTTCCACTTTCACGTTGCCATTGGTAATACGGAGACCGATCAATGAGCGACGAACAGATTGTTCACGTCATCGACGATGATCGCGCCATTCTCACTTCGACCGCAGGCTTTCTGGCGGCCAAGGGATTCGGCGTCCAAACCTATACGTCGGCCGAGGACTTCCTCGAAACGATCGGGCCGCACCCGGCTGGTTGTGTAGTGACTGACGTACATATGCCGGGCATCAGCGGCATCGAACTCATGTCGAAACTAAGGGAGCGCGGCCTCGCATTGCCGTTCATCCTCGTTACCGCGTATGCGGATAGCTTGCTCGGCTCTGAAGCCATGAAACAAGGCGCAGTCGATCTGCTCGAGAAGCCGTTCAAGAATGGCTCCCTGGTTAAAGCGATTCGCAAAGCCCTGGCGAATTGGCACGAGGAAGCGCCGGCCGGTCCGAATACTGAAGCGGTTCGTGCCAGGCTCTCAAGCTTGACCAGCACGGAAAAGGAGGTGCTGGCTCGATTGCTCAAGGGTACGCCCAGCAAAATTATTGCGGATGACCTCGGCCTCAGCATTCGAACCTTCGAGACCCATCGTGCGACGGTCATGTCGAAAATGCGGGCGACCAGCATCGCAGAACTGGTCAGCATTTCGCAGAGCCTCGAATCCATTGACGAGGGCGTGCACTGATAAATTTCGGCATGCCATGAGCGACTGCTCTGGCCCGGAACGCCGCCATTTGTTTCGCCAGCCGTCACAGGCATTGGGGTTGCCGGGCGGTTTGGTGCAAGCACAGCCGATCCCGGCCAAAATTTTCTGATTCAATCTCAATTTTCCAACCACCGACGTTGCAGCAAATCGTAGATCGCGGTCGTCGTGAATTGGTAGTTGCACTCGGTGCACTTCCAAACGAAATGCATCCAGTTGGCATCGGCTTCGGTCCATGCCGGCGCCGAGATAAGCTTGCTGCATTGCGCACATGGATTGTTTCTGGGAAAAACTGGAACTGCAGACATGCCTGATCCCCGATGGCGCACCCAGCCGTCGCACCGCTTTGTCCCCCCCAGCCATGCCCAGCGCCAAGGCGCCGCTGCGCAAAACCTCTTGGGAATTATGATTACCCACTGCCCACTATTCTAAACACCGGAAACAATATCGTATTCCATTGCAATATTCTGGCGACGCGCTTTAGCGCTGAATGGATTTAGATGTAGAAATCGCGGCAACCTTAAGGCGACCGTGTTCTTTCCGCCTCAAAGCAGACATCCTTGACGCCGAAAATTTCGGGATGACCTCCAGGGTCCGAGTACAGGACTCAAAATCCGTTGGCGGATCGATTGATCCCGACTCTAGTTAAGGTCAAGGCTCAGCGAAATCCTGACCAGTTCTGCGATGCTGGCCGCCTTCATTTTCAACATGACCCTTGCACGATGGGCCTCGAAGGTTCGGATGCTGAGGCCCAGTTCATCCGCACCAACTTTGTTGGGCGTACCCTTGAGCAATCGGGCCAGCACTTCCTTCTCCACGACCGTCAAAGTCGAGAGCCTCGCACGAACTATCTCGACCTTCGGCCCGACCGGCGCTTCTTCATTCCAATTCGTCAGGGCTTTGCGAATCGCTTTAACCAGAGAGCCATTGTTGAACGGTTTCTCAAGCAGATCGACCGCGCCCTGTTTCATGGCTTCAACGGTAAGCGAGATATCGGGATACCCGGTGATGATGATGAACGGCAATGCGAGGCCGCGCTCCTTCAGTTTCGACATGAGTTCGATGCCGCTGATGCCCGGCATCCGCACGTCCGTCACTACGCAGCCCGCCGGGTGCGGCCCGATCGCTTCGAGGAAGTCGTTAGCCGACGCATAGGTCTGGACACCGAATCCGTTGGTCGTCAGAAAGCCTGCGACCGACGTGACAATGGCGGGATCATCGTCGATGATATGAACGATCTGTCCGTCGCTCATCGATCAATCTCCGTACTTTCCAGAGCACCGCCGAACTGAGATGACGCCTCTGCCAGGACCAGGCTCGGCCCAAATCTTTCATCCTGCGCTTTGACGATCATCCGTGAAATCGACACGCCGATGCCTCTCATCGATCCAGGTAGAGTCGTGCTGCCGGCACGACAGGCTCGTCCTTCAAGCAACCACGATTGGAAAGAGGGACTCCGCGCCCCGGAAACCCTTCCAGATTGGACTGAGCGGAGGCGTGGCAACACGCGCTTCCGGTTGGCGGCGGCGCAGATTCGTATTCCGGAATAGATGCTATGCTGGATTTGCATCTTTGAGTAGATTTCGGATAATACGGGAAATATTTTGCTCTCCCCGCTCGCGGTCCCAGCATTTCCTTTCTGGTTTGAATTGGCGAGGATCCTCCCCCTTTTTGGCCGGGATTCTCGACTCACCAAAATCTCAATTCCGATCGGGCAGATGCCCGCCAACCTGAAAACACTGCTGCGGGAATCCGCCGGGCGACCCGTCTGAACAACATGGCGACACGTCGGCGCCTTGTTCGATCGCCTTGCCAAAACGCAGGCTACGCATCCTGCCAAAGGCTTCGCACGCGCGCGATTATCGGCTTTTTTGAAGCGCCCGCGACCTCAGGTCGCATCCCTGGCGTCTGGATCCATGTCCATTGCCGTGAAAGACCGCAAAGGGCGAACGACCCGTTCTAATCAACGTCTGCGGTCAGCGTCATCTTGATCAGCTCGGCGAGGCTGGTCGCGTTCATTTTCGACATGACGGTCGCGCGGTGCGTCTCAATCGTTCGAGTGCTCACACCCAGCTCATAGGCGATAAGTTTGTTGGGCATGCCCTTGAGCAATCGAGCCAGCACCTCCTTTTCCCTGACGGTCAATGTTGCAAGCCTCGCACTGACCAACTCGTCCCTCGGGCCGCTCGCCGCTGCATTGTTCCAGTTCGACAGGGCTTCGCGAATCGCCTTGACCAGGGCGCCATTGTTGAACGGCTTCTCGAGCAGATCGACCGCGCCTCGTTTCATGGCTTCAATGGCGAGCGTGATGTCCGCATATGCGGTGATGACGATGATCGGAAGAGCGAGATGTCGTTCCTTCATTTTAGTTACGAGTTCGATGCCGCTGATGCCCGGCATCCGCACGTCCGTCACTACGCAACCGGTGGTGTGCGGCCCGACCGCTTCGAGGAAGCCGTAACCCGACGCATAGGTTTTAACGCCGAATCCGTTGGTCATCAGAAAGGCTGTGATCGAATCGAGAATGGCGGGGTCATCGTCGATGACATGAACAATCTGTTTACCGCTCATTGATTGATCTCCGTATTCACTAACGGCAATGTGAAACTGAAAATGGCGCCTCCGTCTGGATTAGGCTCGGCCCAAATCTTTCCATAATGCGCTTCGACGATCATCCGCGAAATCGACAGGCCAATACCCATTCCGCTCGACTTCGTCGTTCGAAACGGCTCGAACAGATGCTCTATTACCCCGGGCTGGAAGCCGGAGCCCGTGTCGGCAATGTCGACTCGAATCATGTCCTGTTCGATCGAGGACGTGGAAATACTCAGTTTCCGTTCCGCCGAGGGCCTCATGGCCTCTGTGGCGTTTCGTATCAGGTTGGCCAGTACTTGCTTGATCTGAACCCTGTCTGCGAGGACGCTGTCGTTCTTGGCATTCAACTCGAGACTTATCCGAATCTTCTCCTCTTTCGAAATCGAAAGTTCCGGCGCATCGTTGATGAAATCATGCAAGTTCAGGAACGTCTTGTCGGGCTCGCCGCTGGTGACCAATTCGCGCAGACGCCTCATGATGTGCCCCGCGCGCATGATCTCGTCGACGGCGCTGGTCAAAGTCTTTTCGACCGGATTGGGCCGCGAGTCCGCCGGCATCTCGAGTAACAACTGCGCCGTCTCAAGATAGGTCACGGCGGCCGCCAGTGGCTGGTTGAGTTCATGCGCCAGTCCGGCGGCCAGACCGCCCATGGCGGACAAACGCTCCCCCTGCAGTTGCTTGATGCGCGCCTCGATCTCGTGTCGACCGGAGAGATCACGCAGGAAGCCGACGAATAGCGGGGCGTCGGCGTATGTGGTTTGGGTGATCGTCAAACCGAGCGGAAACACCGAACCGTCTTTTCGCTGTCCTTCGACTTCCCGGCCAATGCCGATGATTTTGGCGTCACCGGTTTTCCGGTAATTCTGCATATATTTGTCGTGCAGGCTTCGGGACACCGCGGGCATGAGGATGCTGATATTGCGGCCGACAAGCTCCTGCCGCGAATAGCCAAACATCTTCACCCCATTCTTGTTGATCGACTGGACAACACCTGCGGCATTGATGGCAATGATGGAATCCTGAGAGCCATCGACGACGGCCCGCAGCAACGTTTCGCTGGCTACCAGCGCGGCCTCGGCTATTTTGCGCTCGGTGATATCCCGGGTGATTTTCGCGAAGCCCTTGAGCGTGCCGCTCTCGTTATAGATCGGGTTGACAAGTGTGCTTGCCCAGAAGCGCTCTCCGCCCTTTTTGACGTGCTCACCCTCCTGCTCACACGCGCCTGTGTGCAAGGCTGTTTCCAGGTCTTGTTCCGGCTTGCCGGCAGCAATGTCTTCGGGGGTATAGAAAATCGAGAAGTGACGCCCGATAACTTCGTTCGTCTCGTATCCCTTGACGCGCCTGGCGCCTTCGTTCCAGGACGCAATGCAGCCTTTCGGATCGAGCATGATCAGCGCGTGATCTTTGATTCCATTGATGAGAAGCCGCAGCCTCTCCTCACTCTCCTTGAGCGCTTCCGCGACCTCATGCCGGGCGGTGACATCCTCGGCAAAAAGGAAAATTCCCTCGACGTCGCCGCCGTCCGCACGCCAGGGCCGGATCTCCCACGACACCCAGCGAGTTTGTCCGTCGGCGCGCACGAACGCATCATCGTCGCCATGCAGGATCTCGCCGTTAAGGCCGCGCCAATGTCTCTCCTTCCAGTGCTCCTGGATTTCCGGCAATACCTCATAAAGCGACCGCCCGATGACATCCTGCCCGCCGATGCCGTATTGGGAAATAAAGCGATTGCTGGCGGCGAGGTAACACATGTTCCGGTCGAACATGGCGATGGATGCCGGCGCCTCCTCGACGAACATGCGCAGGCGTGCTTCGCTCGACCTGAGCTGCATTTCCGCCTGGGCGCGCTGGTCTTCATACTTGATGAGCGCCTTCGATGCGGCGTCGAAGGCGAGCAGCGCCTGATCGAACTCCGGCACCCCCGTTGCCGCAAAGACTACCGGCTCGTGATGCCGCAGCGCCAGTGCTCCCGTCTCCAGCGCCTTGATCGGGGCCGTAATCTTTTGCGCTGCCAGGGCGGCAAGCAGCAGGCTCAACGCTGTCACAGCCGAACACACGAAAATCGCGCTGACGGTGATTTGGCGGATCGGCGCGTCAAGCGTACTTTTCTCCGCAGCGACCACGGTTGCCCACCCGCTCAGCTGGGAAACCGCGTTTGCGTAAATGACCGGCTGACCTTCAAGAGCGAGTGTCTCGAATAGTCCGTCCTCCCTGCTCATCGCGCGCCAGCCTGCCGAGGCGGAACTACCTACCCAGCGCTCATGATCGCGAGATCGCGCGATGATATTGCCGCGGCGGTCGATCACTTCAACGATCCAGCCTTCAGGGAGGACCTGGCTGTTCAGAAGCGCGCGGAAAACGGTGACATCGACGCCGATCGTCAAGAAGTACATCGGCTTGTCGGCAACGAAGATGGGCACTCCCACCGAGATCATCGGGAATTTTGCGACCGCCCCGACGAATACGTCCGACACCTGCATTTGTCTGGTTTGCAACGCACGGACTGCTAAGGTTCGTCCCTCCTCGGAAAGAAGCGGTGGAGGTTCTGTCGCCGGGACCAGGGTGTTGACCAGCTGTTGTCCTTGCGCGTCCGAGAGCGTCACCCATGCACCGGACAGGCCGGGCAACGCCTGCTCGGCCTCTTCGCGGAAACCAGCAAGATCCCCTGCTTTCAGTGACGGAGACACCGCGAGCGCCTGGACCGCCGCCATGTACTTCCCAAGCTGCGCGTCGACCACGCTCATGATTGGCCGGGAGGAATACAGGATGGCATGGCGGCTCTGGTCGCGCTCCTGGTCGGCGAGTCGGTACACAGTGGCCGCCAGCAGAAGCAGCATCGGAATAACGACGGCGAGCGCGATCAACGATAGCCGCCGGCCTATGCTCAGGCCGCGTACCGCGAGGTTCGAATCGGATGCAGTGCTCATCGCATCAGTGGCCACGCATTAGCTCCGTTATCGCGTGGGGCTGCAGAGGGTTTGCACGCTTATGCCCGTTCGTGGGCATGGAAATACGTCATTGCAGCAAATGAGAATTAACGTTGCCCCGCATAATCATTTTGACCTGAATCAAGGTTCCCGGAGGATTCGAACACCGCTGATCGACCGATATTCCAGGACCACGCCATCGCGACAGTCGATGTTCAAAAAAATCGGCCGATGATTGGGGCCGTTGCCTGGACTTAAATTCAAATTTTCGGTGATGGCCCTCGACAGAGGCAGCATCGAAATGGCGACAGCGAGCACCGTCAACGTCAGGCGTTGACCGGTATCAAGCCGCGTGCCGCGAGGTTCGAATCGGAAGCTGCGCTGTTAACGTTGGTTTCCCGTATCTCCGCCTATCGCGTCGGACTGCAGAGCTCAGTATCAAACTCTCGCCGAAAGCTCCAAACCAATGAAAATGAAAGAGTGATCAATCGGACAGGAAATTGCAAGCTCTTTGCGCGTGCGTTATCGGCCTCCCGCCGGGTCGCCGACCGAATTTGATCCGAGTGTGCCCCGCAGTTTGGTTCGCAGTTCCTCGGCGATGGAGGACGCATCGACACCGTCACGAATGATTTGCGGCCGAATGAAAATAATCAGTTCGGTGCGTTTGGCCGTTCTGTTGGTGTGCGAAAAAAGAATTCCGAGGTTTGGAACATCATCGAGCAGGGGAATGCCGCTGCGATCCTTCTCCGATTGCTCCTGGATGAGGCCGGCCAGCAATACGGTCTGGCCGCTCGCGACCACGACCGAGCTCTTGACCTTGCGTTGTGACACCGTCGGCGTCAGGTTGGTCTGCGCGGCCGCATTCGAATTCGTACTCGTGACGACGTTGCTTATTTCCTGCTCGATCTCAAGGCGGACATTGCCGTTGGCATTGATCCGCGGCGCGACGCGCACGATGATGCCGGTGGGACGATAGTCGATCGAATTGATGATCGTGTTGCTGGTGGCGGTCGCGGCATTGAGCACGTTTGCCGAGCCGGTGGAGATCGGCACCTGGTCGCCCACCACCAATGTCGCCACCTGGTTATCGATCACGACGAGCGAGGGGTTCGACAATACTTTCAAATCCGTGACGGTATGCAGGGCGTCGAGGATCGCGTTCGGCTGGGCTTCCGGCCCGACGAGGAAATTGAATCCCGGAATTGCCCGCGTGAGAAACGCGTTGGCGACGCCATTCACAATGCTCGGAGCGGTGCCGACGGGAGCATTGAGGATCGAGCCCTTGTCCGGCCCCAAACCCAGGTTCTTGCTCGTCAGGAAGAACTGGACGCCGTAGGCCAGATTGTCGTTGAGGGTAACCTCCGCGATGGTCGCGTCAATCGCCACCTGCAATTGGGGGCGGTCGATCTGGCGGAGCGTACGCTCGATGATCTGGTAATTTTCCTGGCTGGCGTTGATCAGCAGCGTGTTGTTGACGGAGTCAGGGGTAATCCTGACTCCCGGCAGCAGCGCCTGACCGCCGCCCGCGGCCGCACCGCGGCCCTCGGCGGCCTCGGTCGGATTGAGCGCCGCCGTCGCGAGATTTTGCCGCCCCGCTGGAAAGCCCTGAGAGCCCTGAGAGCCCTGAGCTCCAAGGCCGCCGCCGCCCGTTGCCCCGAAGCCCGGCTGCTGCCTTCCGCCGAAGCCCGGCTGGGCGCCGCCCCCGGTGCTCGACGTCCCGGAAAGACCGGAGCCTGGCGCCACCTGGTTCTCCGCCGTATCCAATGTACCCCCACCGCCGCCGACGAAGACCTCATTCAGGATGCGCGCCATCTGGCGGGCCTCACCGTATTTGACGTGGTAGACGCGCACGCCTGATCGCGACGTATCTGATCTATCCAGGCGCTTGATCCAGGCCGCGACCGTCTTCAGCATTTCGGGCTTGCGGGCGACGACAAGAATGGCGTTCATGCGGCCGATCGGCTGGAACTTGACGACGCTCTGGGAAAGGCCGCCCTCTCCTGAATCCAGCACCTTCTCGAGGTCGCCCAGAATGGCCTCGGGAGTGCTGTTCTGGATTGGATAAATCCCGACCAATTGACCGGCCATCCAGTCCACATCGAAACTGAGAATGGTGTCGATCGCAGCGCGCCGCTCCGCACCGCTGCCCTGGATGATCAGCATGTTGCGCGACGGATCCGCGCGCACGGTGCCCGGCCTGGTCGCGAAGCTGTCGACCAGCTTGATCAGGGTTGCGGCCGAAATATGCTGTAGCGGGACAACTGAAATTCCGTAGCCCGGCACCGCCTGATTGGCGACCTTTTCCGTGTTGCCGGCGCCAACCGCGTCACCAAGCGGAACAAGGCGGTACCCCAACGTGTCCTTGATCAATACAACGCCGATTGGCCGCAGGGCGTTTTCGAGCACGTAGAGCAGATCGGATTTCGGCACGAGTCGTCCCGACGTCAGGCTGACGGTGCCCTGCACACGCGGATCGATCGTGTATCCGAGACCGAGAGTTTCTCCGAGAATGGTCTTGGCGACGGTCGCGATGGGGGCGTTTTCAAAATTCAGGTCGTAGCCATCGCCCCCCGACGGCGCCGGCTGCAGCTGCGCCGCCGGAGCGGGCGAGCCCTCGGCTACGGGGTACACCGCAGGCTTGATGCGATCGGCCGTGCCATCGGCAGTCGGCCCGACCTCGCGCGGAAAACGTGGAAGCAGATCCAGCGAGCGAACCCTGTCGACCACGTCGGGACCGGGCGCAACGGGACCGGCAGGAACATCGGGGCCGGGCGCACTGGCCCGATCAAAATTCAGCTGACTGCAGGCCGGGAGCAGCACCGCAGCTATAGCAACCCATGCCCAAGCCTTGAACGAAACGCCGCCAGGCAATCGTAACCGGCACGCAGCGCTACGACCCCGTACTGAGCAAAGTCGTAACAAAACTCGTAACAATACGCTCACCAATCTGGTCGTTGTGAAATCTGGCCCGATTTGAGCCTATTCTACGGTAAATTGTACTCCAAACTGACTTAGGTTGTAGATTTAGATCAAGCGTCCATTAACGTTTTTCGGCACTAGTCACATATATCTGACATCATGGTTAGTTTCGTGACCGGCCAGCGCTGGATCCAACTACGACACATCCTCCGTCGGTTCCGTCGGTATGGGGTTGCGGCTAACTCGCAGCCATGCAGACCCGTCTTTTCGGAACAGCAGATCGCGCCGGGTTCCACCACGCCGGTGCCCGCCACGACTTTCTGTTCCCATCTGGCATCAGGGACGGCGTGATTTTCCGCACCCCTGATCAACGTCACGTAATCGATTGTCGGCCGAAACGATTGCCTACCCCCGCGCTCTTTTCAAAGGCGGCCGTTCGCGTATGATAATCCTCATTCAACGCGTGAGTAAATCACCAATGCGATGTCCGGCACAGGTTCCCACGCGATGGGCGGCGGGCGTGACGCTCATGGTCGCGCTGGCGGCCGGTCTGTCGGCGGTTCCATCGACGCCAGGTGAATCGGCCCGAGCCGTCTTCGGCGGCATCTGCGGCGATGAAGCGCAATCGTGTTCCGGGCGCCTCGCCGACCAGAGAGTTGCACAACTGCAAGAGCAGCCGGCGACGGCCAAGGCCGCTCCCCGCACCTTCCGCGACTGCCCGGATTGCCCGGAGATGGTGGAAGTGCCGGCAGGCCGCTTCCTCATGGGGACCGCGGACGGAGATGCCGATGAGAAGCCTGCGCACGAGGTTGTCATCGGCAAGCCGTTTGCGGTCGGCAAATTCGAGGTGACGTTCGCTGAATGGGAAGCCTGCGCGACAGACGGCGGGTGTCTCAAGAACAAAACCCCCAACGATGAGGGCTGGGGCAAGGCAAGGCGTCCCGTCATCAACGTCTCCTGGAACGACGCCAAGGAATATCTGACATGGCTCTCCGGCAAGACCGGCAAGCCCTATCGGCTGTTGACCGAGTCTGAATGGGAGTACGCGGCGCGCGCCGGCACCACCACCAAATATGCGTTCGGCGACAGCATCGACAAGCAGCAGGCCAGGTTTTCAGGTGGCAAGCAAGGCATCGGGCAAACCGTGGAAGTGGGCAGCTTCGCCGCCAATGCGTGGGGTCTTTACGACATGCACGGCAACGTTTGGGAGTGGGTGGAAGACTGCTATGTGCCGAGCTACGTTGAAGCGCCCACCGACGGTTCGGCCCAATTCATTCTGGGCTGTGGACCTCGCGTCCTTCGCGGCGGTTCCTGGGACTATGAGCCTCAGGATCTCCGCTCGGCGATCCGCTACAAGCTCCCACCCTATTATCGAGTCGATGAAATCGGCTTTCGGGTTGCACGAGAGCTCTAGCCGGCTCATTCATGCGACCTGGGTTGGCGGCCTTCCTGCAGGCGCTGAAATACAGAACCGCCAGGGCGCCGGGATATGATATGTTCGGCTCTTATGCAGCCAAGTGAAGAGATCCGGGCCTGGCGAATATCGGCTGCCATTTTGCTTGCGCTATGCTTCACGCCCTGCTTGGCCGAGGGAGTTGCCGCGCAGTCACGGGAGGAACCCGCGGCGGTCGCAGGCAGTCCGCCGGCGCCGCTCTCGCTTGATCGCCTGTCGGCCACCCGCGACCGGCCGTTGTTCTCGCCCTCCCGCCGTCCCCCGCCGGTCGCTGAATTCCGCGCCCCCCCGCCGCCGCGAGCGGCAGCACCGCCACCGGCCCCCCCGAAAGAACCGCCAAACCTGACGTTCTTCGGCACATTCGAGAGCAATGAGGAAGTGGGCGCCACTGTCCAGGTGGGGAACGAAAAGCCCGCGATCGTGCGGTACGGCACCTATATCGAGGGTTGGCGGGTGACCGAGATCAGCCGTCACCGTCTGGTGCTGTCGCTCGACGATCGCACGGCGGTGTTCTCCCTGTTCAGTCCGAAAGGCCCGGGCACGCCCACGGTCAGCCAGAACGCGAAGGCGGGCGAGCAACAGCCGCAGCCTCGTCTGGATGGACAGAACCAGGGCGCCGTCAAACGCACCGACACTCCGAAGCAAGCTCCGCGGGTCGGCGGCGGGTACGACGCCGTTCCGGCCGAGCCCCGACAACCCGAAAAAAAGGGGAAGAGTCGGTGACGCCGAAGCCGCACTGTCGGCGTGCCGTGACCAGCTCGAACATCACTAGCGCAGGATGAGGTTAGGCTAAGGCATGGCGGCCATCGGTCTCTACTCCCTCGCCCCGCTTGCGGGGAGAGGGCGGGGTGAGGGGGACCCTCCACAGGGGCGGACTCGCGGATAGTCCCCCTCACCCGGCGCTTCGCGCCGACCTCTCCCCGCAAGCGGGGCGAGGTGACCGAACTCGCGTGTGCGCCGATTCAACTCAAACTCATCCCGCCCTGGTCCGAAAAAGTCGGCAACTTGCCGGGGATCAATGCTCGTGATGATGCTCGTGATGATGCTCGTGGCTTGCGTGGTCGTGGTGATTTGCGGCCATCGGGACTTCCTTCGCTGCGTCAGCCAGACGCGAGGTTTCGGTCCGAAGGTAAGAGATCAGGTCCGCCGCATCGAGATCGGTGAGTCCGAGATTCGGCATCCGTACCCCGGGGAATTTCTCTGCCATCGCCGCTGCGACAGGGTCGTTTTCAGCCCGCACCTGCTGCGGGCTTCTGATGAATCGCGCCAGCCACTCCGGCGAGCGACGCTCAGCGACGCCGCGCAAGTCAGGACCAACACGATCGCCAACGCCGATGGTATGACATGGCGCGCAGATCTTCTTGAAAAGCGCCTGGCCCGGTTCCAGTCCGAGCTTGAAGCCGGTATTGCTGGCTTCGTTGTGCTCTATGACCCGCTCCTGATCGCGCCATTTCGGGTCCATGGAATGGATATCCATGACGAGGCGATCAATATCGCCGAACACGGTGTTCCTGGTCCATTCGCCGGTCGAGTCATTGCCGAGCACGATCTCGTTGCGGTGCTCGCTCAATACCTGGCTCTTGTCGCCGAGCTTGAAAAGGATCTGGCGGACGTCCGATGGCTTGCCGGTCAGGAACAGCCATCCCGGACCTGTACCGAACGCCTTGGAAAACTCCTTGAGCTTTTCCGGCGTATCGTTCTCCGGATCGACCGATATCGAAACGAAGAACAGATCGCGACCCATTTGGTCTGCGAGCTTGTCTTCGACCTGCGTGAGACGCGCGGTGGTGAGCGGACAAATGTCGGGACAGCTCGTGTAGATGAAGCTGATCACCACGATCTTGCCCTTGATGACGTCATCGTAGAAATTCAGCGTCTTGCCATCCTGGGTGACGACCGGCAAGATTCGGGAAATAATCTGGTCCCCAACTGGTCTCTGCGGCGACCGGGCCCGGCGACGACGTCACCACGGCCGCAAGCACGGCCAATCCTGCCAGTAAACTCCCCGTCAGAAAGTTCCTTGGCGCCAAATTCCAACGCATTCTATTCTCCCGATCTCTTCCTTGACGCGACGATCCGAAAAGCGCTTCGAACCGCCTGCATGTCCGGTGAATGTCGTCCAGCGGCCGGGGAAACCGGCCGCTGGATGGCAGGCAGACCTAGGCCTTGCTCGGACCAGAACCGCCATGGCTCTGGTTGGTCGGGGACTGGCCGCTAGTGGGCGCGGTAGTACTGGCCGAACTGGTCGGGACACCTTCCGGCAGCACCTCCGGGGTCGTGAAGAATACGCCGTCGGGCGTCGGGTTCGGCGTCGCGTAACGGTTGCCTGTGGCGTTCCCGCGACGCCGTTGCAGAAGCTGGATGCGCATCAGCAGCGCGAAATCCTCGTGCACCGTGTTGTGGCAATGGTTCACGTAGGAGCCGCCGTATTCGCCGAACTGGACCTGGAACTGGACCTGCCCGGCGGGGCGCAGGCGCCAGACGTCCTTGCGGACCAGTTAGTTCGGTGGCCGGGATGGATGCGCCGCCCCGGTTCATCGTGATGCCTTCCTCGAAGTGAAGATGGATCGGGTGATCCCAGCCGCCGCCGCCGTTGATGTAGGTCCAGTGCTCGATCTCGCCCGGCTTGGGGATGAGCAGCCGAGATGCGGTTGGCGTTGAACGAGTGCGCCGCCTGTCCGTTGACCTTGACCGTCCAGGGGAACGCCGCGGTTTCCGGGCAATCCGGGATGCACTGGCCGTTGCGGCTCGCGCGAGTCGCCGTGCCCGCACGCCCCACTCGATGACGCGCGTGCGCACGGGCGTGACGATCGGAATTTGCTCGGTCAGCCGTGTCGGCACCTGGCTCTGGTCCGGATCGCGTTGGCCGCCGCAGTGGATGACAGCCGGGCACGTCCACGCTCTGCGACCGGCTCGACGACGCGGAACTCCATGATCGGACCGACAGCACGGATCGTCGTGGACTGCCCGCCAGCGCCTGCGCCAGCGACACGCTGCCTGTCGGCTTGCGGCCATCGTCTGCTGCAGCGTGTTGACCAGCGTGACGCTTGTCGCCGATCCGGAACTGCGAGAAGTCGACGATGATGTCGTAGCGCTCGGCGACGCCCTGCTCGTCCAGCGACGTCAGCAGGATCGGGTTGACGACGAGGTTGCCGTCGTTGGCGATGAACGCGGAACGGCACCGCATTGCCGCTCGAGATCGGCGAGCGCCAGCTGCATGAAGCGCGACATGCCGCGCGCTCAGAATGCGGAAGCGGTACTTGCGCGGCAGCACCTCCATGTACGGGCGCATAGGCGAAGTTGACCAGCGGCATGTCGCCGAGGAAGCCGTCGGTAGTGAAGATGTCGAAGAAATACTGGCCGCTCGGATCGGTCGCGCCGTCGGAGATGATCAGGTTCACGTCGAAATCGATGTTGCCGCAGTCCAGCACGACTGCCGCTCGGCAGCCGCAGATTGACGCCGTCGTCGAGCTCCTCGTTGCCGCGATCGGGGCCGCTGTACATAGTTCACCATCATGAGATTGCCCTTGTAGACATTCTCGGCGGTGAAGAAGAAGCGGTGGTCGTGCGCCCACATGGTGCCCTGGATTTCGCGGAAGTCGCCCGGCACGTTGATCGAGGCCACCATTGCCGTCGGGCCCCGAGCGCTGCGCGCCGATCGGTGGCCTGGGTGATTGATCTTGTCGCGGCGCGCCAGCGTCGTGCTCCAGCGGTAGTCGTAGAAGGTGCCGGGGAAGTGATGCGCGTTGGCCGCGCCATCGCTCTCGGCGCCGTTGTGCGCATTGTGGAAGTGCAGCTGGGTCTCGTTGCGGCCGAAACCGCCATTTCCTGCGCGCGGTCGACCGGCGTGTTGTTGTAGACGCGCATGATGGCCGGCTCGCCGTAGCGTACCTTGATGAGGGGCGGCGGCAAGGTTCCGTGCAGGAGCGTTGCCGGTGCCGTAGCACCATACGCTGTTCGGGTTCTGCTTCGGCAGATTGGGATGGAACTTGGTGCCGGGCGCGAACTGCGTCCACGACATCACGTACCCACCTTGGGAAAGAACTCGTTCCATCGCTGATGCGCAAAGACCTCGTCAGGGCGGGCGCCCTTCGATCGGGCCTCGTCCGGTCACTGGATTCCTGAATTGCGGGTCGGAAGGGTTCGCGGTGAAGTCGGTGTGATAGGAAAGCCGGCGCGACGGCCTTTCACCGAGCGATGCCGGCCATGCGGCGTCACCGACCGAGGCCGGGTCGCTGGAGGCCACGCGGGTCAGGGGAACCGGTTGCTGCAGGGCCAGTCGCGGCATTCGCTGGGTGAACTTTGGAACGCCGAACAGCGGGCTCGCCGGCGTGCCTGTCGGAACCGCCGCGAAGGCACTTCGCGCAAACGGGCTCAGACCGTTCTTCAACGCCAGTCCGCCGGCTGTAAGCAGACCCCATTTATAGAGGTCACGGCGGGTTATCTGGCCGATGGAATGAGCCTTGATGATTTCGGCTCGGTTGTTGCGCGCATTCTGCGCTTCCTTCTGCCTGATGCGCGATGCTTTAGGTGACAAGAAAAACATGTTCAGTCTCCCTAATTTGATCCGGTTGCCTTGAACAATCGGCACAGCAGGCCCCAACGCCCGCCCAGGATGATGAGAAAGGCACTTCGCTATTCTTCAGTGGTCAGTGGGGAGGCCTGAGACCGGGGCACGGTCTCAGGCCAGGTCTTGGGACGCGTTACATATCTTCGCAGAGTGGCAGCCTGGTCACGACTTCCTGACCCGCAGACCGACGGCCGACGGATCGGTGAAGACCATGAGCGATCCGTCACCAGTGCCGCCGGCATAGGTCAGGTCATCGGCGACGCCGAGGCCGGTCGTGAGCGAAACACCGGTCAGAATGGTCCGGAAGGATACTACGTCAGACCGGAGAACGGATCGATGGTCAGCTTGAACTGCACGACCGTGCCGCCGAGCGGGCCAGTGTACATGTACCTGTCACCGTTCGCGAATTGGTGTGGCCGATGAGTGCATGACGGCTGGGTCACCAGGGCCGACGAGAAGCCGAAGTTGGGCTGCGCGTTGCCGCAGTGGTTCGCGCTGTGGTTGTTGAAGACCGCCTTCAGGTTACCCATGAGCGTGCCGGGCAAGCCGCCGACCCCTGATAGATGCACTGCGGCCAGGCGCGGGACGGGATTACGAGCCGCCGGGCTGCCCGTCGAAGCTGGTGACGATACGCTGCCCGCCGAAATAGGGCTGGTTGTCGGGGCCGAAGGCGGTGGCCAGATCGACCGCCAGGTTGTTGTTGCCGATCTGCATGCATTTGACGCTGGCTGGCCGGCGGAACGAAGAAGTTGCGGGTTGATCGGCTGGCTGGGATCGCCGGGATCGCCCAGCGGGTTGAGGCAGGCATAGACGAACTGCTGGCGTCGGATCGAGGTGGCCATGGCGAACATGCCATCGGGGCTCACCGCGGCGTTGGTCAGCTTCTGTCCTTCAGGGATGTCGGAGTAATAGTTCTGAGCGACCGTTGATCTTGCCGGCAGTCGCTGCCACCGGAGGACAGGGTTCGGCGACAGTTGTTCAGCGGTATCGAGAACAGCCCGCCCTTGATGCCGGCCACGAACAGGAAGGAGGTGGCGTGTTTGCGGGGTGTTGGCGACCGGCAGCCGTTGTTCTGTGGCAGAGATCGAACAGCCAAGCTGGTTGAAATAGGTGTTGGCGGATTGAGATGTCGACGGCTCAGCATGGTCGGATTGCAGGTCGGGGTGATGGCTTCGCCCTGGAACGGAATGTCGCCGAGATTGACGACCCGGCCGCCCTTGATGACCGGCAGAACGACGCAGTCGGTCGCGCGTGTTCGGCGGGATGCTTCCACGCCGTTGGCCGTCCGGTCGCCGGGTCACCCGGTATCGGTCTCCTTGCACAGCGTCGAACCCTGGTCGAACACCCAGTTGTGCCCGCCACCGGTCAGCGGTCCGGCGGGATCGTTGTGCTCGTTGCACCGACGTGTCCGGAATGAAGATCGAGCCGGCGGTGGCAGTGAAGACATTCGGCGACCAGTTGGCAGCGGTCGAGACGAGCGCATCGCGACCGACCACAAAGCCGCCGGCCGGCAGTGACTGCCGTCGGCGCAAACTGCCCAGGCGAAGTTCTGGCCCATCAGCGAGACTGTTGCGGCCAGGGCGATGGTGCGCTTGATGCGACCTCCAGTTTTCTTGATGCGACTTCCACTTCTCAGGAATCCCTCAGGATAAATGTTGGTCATCTGGTAGCCCTCACGTTTGGGCGCAGTTGCGTCCGGGTTTCGGTTGTTGGTGCTTGCGTCGTCTGGCGTTGCCCTAACGTGGCGCGACCAGCTTTCTCAAAAAGTCTTGTCTTAATGGTCTTGTTTTTTTCGTTTTTTTCACGCGGCCTCACGTGGCCTAATGTGACCCACTCTACGCGTTCGCATACTCCGTCGGGAGGTTCGGAAATTACGGAGAAAATTTTTGCTCGGCGGTTGCTTCTTGCGCCAGGGATTTGTTCGTCGGCACGAAGAGCGGAAAACGTCGATTGTGCTTGCAAGACGCGGATAAACGTTGTGGCGCCGGCAACACTGAGCAGTGTCGTGGAGCGCGTGGCAGGTCCGGAAAGTTATCGCGATCACGACTGCGTGCGTCGCGCTTCCCCCAGGAGCCAATCCAGGGACCGCGCGCATTGGGCTGGGCGTATGAGGCACTTGGGCGCGATGCGAATGACCGCGGGACCGACGAAGGCGGCGACAGTTCAATTGCCTTCGTTTACCGCCGTTGCAATGGCGGCAACGACGTCACGGTTTTGACCCGACGAAGATGTGGATCGCATCGGGCGGCGCAGTCCCGTCGGTTGCGACGTTGCTTCGCATCGGAAATCCCTCAGCAGAAAACGAGCCTACAAGCGACGCGAGAGCCTTGGCCCACTCCGAAGCCCGCGAGCCATCGATTTCCGCGCCTAACCCCGTAAAGCCGGTTGCATCGCTGCCTGGGGTTTGCCAGGTATCGTAATGACGAGCGATCCTGCATTCTGCTTGGCCTGTCGGATCCAGCCGGATGCCTGCAGCGTGGCCGCGAGCTGTTCCGTAAAGGCCTGCGGTTCGGGGTCTGGTCGCACTGCAAAATCGAAACGCATCCCTGAAAATGGCTTTAGTTTTTCTATGATGCGCTGTCTTTGCTCCTCCCCGATCAGGCGCGGAGCTTTGATTTTCTCAAGCGCCAGTTCAACGTCAAGCGCGCGCGCCGTCGCATTTGCAACGGCTGCGCGCGCGAGTTGAGTTTCGACCTCGAGCCTCGCCGTGTCATTGCTCAACTTGAGCGTTTGTTCCTTGCGAGCCCTCTCGATGGTTCGCTCCAACGGTCGCGATGCGAATTCGCCGATGAATTCAGCCGCAACACCAATAGCCACAAGAAAAGGCCGGCGGTCTTGGCCGCGTTGATCCACCACATCCAATAGACCGCAGCCTCGATTTCCGGTTCCGCCATCGGCTAGCCCGCATTGTCCATGAGCTGATTGTAACCCGCTCGATCCAGCATAGACGTCTGAACTGTTCGAGACATTCGACCTTGGTCGATTCCGGCCGAGATGGCGCACATTGACCGAACTCGGTGATCGCCGGCGCCGGACCGTCGCACGGCTGGCGTGTTGGCTCGAAGGTCTGATATGGACCTGGATGCGGAAGAGGTCTCGGCTGTCTGCACTCCCAATTAGTCTCGCTCCAGTTGGCGGCACCGGGCTTGATCGGTCCATCGGTCCTTGGGCGGATCCCTTTCTGCGCAAGGGAAAAAGGGGAACAAAGCACAGTAAAGTCTCTCCGTAGTTTCCGAACCTCCCACCCGACGTGATTGCGTGGAAAGTAGGCCTCTATCGTGCGGCCTTGAGGCTTGGCGCATGTCGATGAGCAAACACAATCGACCGGACCCGACGTGGGGGATGCTTCGGCTTCCCCGCGGTCGCGGAATGATTCGGTTCGCGACTGCGCTGGGCTTTGCGGCGATATACTGCGGCGGCAGCGGGTTGTTCGAGCCGCAAGCCGGCCACGGCGGGCGTAAAAGATAATTCCGACTTGGTGGCCGGCGATCCGGTACCGACGATCACGCGTCTGGGCGAAAGACCGATCGTCGCGGACACTTCCGCGTTCATCGTGGACAAGCTTGCCGCGCAACAGCTTGGCAAGGCGTTTTTCTGGGACGCGCAGGTCGGCAGCGACGGCCAGGCCTGCGCAAGCTGCCACTTTCATGGCGGCGCCGATATTCGGATCCGGAACCAGGTCAACCCCGGCTTTCCGTTCCCCGGCGACGGCCAGTTCCACGCTCGCCAGACGCCCGGCGCGGATCCCAGTCCCACCGCAGGTCCGGACGTGGCACTGGGCCCGAACGACTTCCCTTTCCACCGTCTCGAGGATCCGGAAAACCGCAATTCGAAAATCCTTTTCGACACCAACGATCGCTTCGCGTCACAAGGCACCTTTGGCGGCAGCTTTATCGAAAACAGTGTTTCGCCGATGACGCTACCGCAATCGGGTACGCCGTCTGCCGCGGGGATCCCGCCGGTCGGTCTGGACAATTGTGTACGCAAGGTCGATCCGGCCGATCCGTACAACAATGGAAGTACGCTGATGTATCGGCGCGTCGAGCCGCGCAACACGCCGACGGTGATCAACGCAGCCTTCAATTTTCGCCAGTTCTGGGACGGGCGGGCCAATAATGTCTTCAACGGCGTTGATCCCTTCGGACGACGCATCCAACCTCGCCAATCCGGCGGCTGGAATCCTGATCGCCCAATCTCTCACCGAGCTTCCCGCTTTGGTGAAAATCGAGATTCCAAATGCCAGTCTGGCCTCGCAGGCCGTCGGACCGGCGCTGAGCCCGTTCGAAATGTCTTGCGGGGGACGAACATTTGCCGATCTCGGTCGCCGCCTGCTCACTGCCCGCGCATTGGCAGGTCAGGTTGTTCACCCCGAGGATAGCCTGCTCAGCCGAACCGTGGGACTGATCAACACAACGGGACCGGGCCTGAATGCGACCTATGCGGATCTCATCCGCAAGGTCTTCCCGCCGAAATTCTGGCAAAGCGAAATCAGAACGACAATTTCAAGCACCGGCGTCGTTCAAGCCGATCCGGTGAACGGCTTCAGCCAGATGGAGCGCAACTTCTCGTTCTTCTGGGGCCTGGCCGTCCAGGAATACGAAGCGATCCTGGTTTCCGATCGATCGAAGTTCGACATCGGGGTTCTCAACCCCACAGAAAAGAAGGGGCTGGAAGTATTCACGGGCAAAGGAAACTGCGTCTTTTGCCATACCGGCCCGTTGTTCAGCTCGGCCACGCGCACGCGGGCCGAGACCGGCCCCCCGGAGACCGTCGAGCGCATGGTGATGGGAGACGGAACGGTCGCAATCTACGATCACGGCTTCTACAACATTGGCGTGCGGCCGGCTTTTGAGGATCGTGGCGTTGGCGGACTGGACGGAACGTCGATGGGCTTCGACCTCTCGTTTTCGCGCCAGTACAAATGGCATCTGCTCGGACGCGACGATCGGGTGGCTGACAAGTTCGACGTCCTCCCCTGCGCGCTTAGAATTCCGTTCGACCCGCGCAATTGCACGTTGGTGCCGCGCCTGAACCACGTGCCGGCGCTCGCGCCGAGGGATGCCGTGGACGGCTCGTTCAAGGTGCCGATCCTTCGCAACGTCGGTCTCACCCCGCCTTACTTCCACAACGGCGGACAGGCGAGCCTGCACGAGGTGGTCGACTTCTACAGCCGGGGCGGCGACCGTCGCGGCCCGCCGAATGACGATACCTCGGGATATCCATTGTCCGGCCAGGCGATCGGCACATTGCTCGACGGCGCCGATATTCCGGGCAACCTCGCGCAGCCGCCGAATTCCTTCGGCCAGACCAATTCCACCAATCTCGCTCCCCTCAACGGGGATTTGAATACGAATGTCGGCAACGCCAACAACACACCGAGATTTTCGCAGGACGAGAAGGATGCCCTCGTCGCCTTCCTGCTCTCGCTGACCGATCCCCGCGTGGCCTGCCATTCCGACGTATTCGATCATCCCGAACTGATCCTGTTCCTGGGCAACAACCCTGTCCCGGCCGAGCCGGGTAGTCTGATGGCCCAGGACATCAAGGTTCGGCTGCCAGCCGTAGGCCGAAGAGGCCTGAAGACTTGTTTCCCCAATACAGGCGATCTGCATGGCGACCTGCAGACCGCGTTCATGAACACCGTTACGCCGGTGCCCTAGGTGAATGGAGGCCAAGATGAAAACGCGAAATAGCGCCGCTTGTTCGATCACCGGTGGGCTGATCAAGCGCATCTTCACTTCGACCGTCGCCTTGACGGTCGTGATGCAGAATTTCGCCTGGGCGGTTTGCACGGACGGATCGAATCTTCCGTCAGGCGGCTACGTGGTCGGCGTGCCGCCGGTCCAGCACGCAGCCAACTGGTCACCCAATGTCTTCACCGGCACCACCGGGTCGCTCTGGGTTCCCGATACTTCTGTCAACGAACATAACGATCCGGCCAAGCCGCTGACCGGCGGTGGACATAACTGGGTGTTCGACCAGGGATCGACGCTCTGCAAGGTTACTGACACCGGACCGGCCGGCCAACTGGCGACCTCATGGGAAATTCCGCCGAACAACCCGACAGACTGCGTCATCCTGCCCGTCATCACGGGTGGCCGCGTCGTCAATCTCGGCGACATTCCGTACCAGGGCGACGTCATCACCCCAACCTGCGATCCGAGCCTGCTGAGCCTGCCCGGCACTCCCAATCCGAAAAATACCTACTTCAACCAGCTCGGTTGTTCGATCTCGCACGGTGTTGCCACCACGCCGGCGACCGCTACCAGCTACCTGTTCGTGGCCGGCATCAAGGGCGGCCTGTTTTCCATTCCGCTTAACAACGTCAGCAATCCGGTTGTCGGAGGCACCGCCGGCAAAACGGTTGGTCCGCAGAATTATTACTCCCAGATCCCGGAGCTGACGCTGCTCACCAACGCCGCGGTCAGCAAGGACGGACAGTTTGCCATCGCCACGTCGATCCGGAGAGATTTGCGGGTCTGGGGCTGTCTCAACCCGCTGGGCGATCCGGGCGACCCCGGCCTTCCAATCAATCCCGAATTCTTCTCTCCCCCCGCATCCACCGTCATGTGCATGCAGGTCGGCAGCAACAACCTGGCGGTCACCCTGACCAACGGTTTCGGCCCCGACAACCAGCCGTATTTCGGCGGGCAGCGCATCGTCAACAGTTTCAATTCCGTGCCCGGCGGCAACTTCACGACTTCCTGGCCCAATTGCATATGGCAAACCACCGGGGCCGCGTCGCTGGCCGATGCCTTCGCCAACAGCCTGTCGAACGGTTGCGGCGATGCCCAGCCCAATTTCGGCTTCACATCAGCCCTGATCATCCAGCCGCCAGCGATGATCTCTCATGGAAATTACATGTACATCGGACCGATCGGCGGCACGATCCTGCAGTTCGCCGTGACGATCGAACCGTTCTCCGGGTTCTCGAACTACCAGTTCAGGACCTACATAACCGGGCTCCCAATCTTGACCGGGCTCGGCATCGCCGAGGACCTGCAATCCCTGATGATCTACACCGACCCGACGGCCGTTGGTTTGGCAGCACAGGAAATCGTGACAAGACTGCCGTTGTGCGAGGATATGTTGGGTGAACAGGCCGGCGGCACCGGCGGCACCGGAGGTACTGGCGGCACCGGAGGCACCGGAGGTACTGGCGGCACTGGTGGCGGCGCCGGCGGCACCGGAACCACGACGCCCACCAACACCCCACCCCCGTCCACACCAACCACAGCTGCAACGACTGGAACGACCGGCACCACTAACACGCCGGCCGCTTCTGGCGGCCTCGTCGGCGGCATCGGTGGCGTCGGCGGCGCGGCCCAAAACACGAATGCTGCCACCCCCGGCACGACAGCCGCGCCGGCACCCGGCGGCGCAGGTGTCTTCACTGCCGGAACGAGCGCGGCAAGGGGCACCACCACCACTTCCAACGCCCCCATTTCGCTCTCCGCTCTGGCAGCAAGCGTATCGGGATCGACCGGCGCCTCAGCGCCGCCGGCCGTCAATGGTCCAACGACCGCCTCAGTCATCTTCGTGTCGCAGCAAGGCCTTCCGCGTATCGCCCAAGGTCTGACGACCGGCGGCAACTTCAACGGATTCAACTCGCTGGCACCAATGTGAATGGCGGCGGCAACGGCGGTGGCGGTAATGGCAACGGCGGTGGCGGCAATGGCAACGGCGGGCGCAACGGCAATGACGGCGGTGGCAATATCGCCATCAACGCCGGCGACGGCAACGTCGCCGCAGGCTTCGGCTTCGGCGACGGCTTCGGCGTCGGCGGCTTCGGCTTCGGCTTGGACGGCTTCGGCGTCAGGGGCGTCGGCAGCGGCGTCGCCATCAGCGGCTTCGCCGGTGGCGGCGGCTGAGGTGTGCGAAACTCGAATGCGGGATCACGGCGTCAATCGCGCCGGCCCGCCTTCGTAACGGCCGCATGCCGATCGGGTCGTTGCGCTCTTCAATCGCGTCGACGGACCTTTTGTCCTCCCGGACAGACTGCCCACGCGCGTAGGGAAATGATGCCGCGATACGACTGCGGCGAAGTACGCAGAAGGCAGAGTCGACCTCGACCGTCTACGTAGTTTCCGAATCTCCCGGCCAGGTCCTTGATTGCCTACTTTTCGGGCTTCAACCGAGGGCGCCGCTAGCCGTCTCCGCCTAGCAAAGGGTGCCGGTCAGGCGTCCCGTCGGTTGGTCCGTTTACGAATCTGGCTGGGGGAAATATCGATGACATCACCAAACTCTTGCTGGTGGTTAGGCCCTGTGAGCCTTGCTGCCATGTTCACCTTCGGCGTCGAAAGCGCAGTCGGTGCCGCCTTTGTCGAGCCGACAGTGTTTGCGAGTTCAAATGGCGTTCTCGACATCCTCATGATCGCCAAACCAAAGCCAATCCCGAGCATTTCGTTCACGCCCCCGGGCGGCGGCGGAGCCCTCAATCCCACCGGTTGGGTATACGAAGTCTGCCAGCGTCCGCCGAGCGGAAATGCCTGTCCAACAGGGACGGGGACGGGAACGGTGGCGGATTATGGAGGCGTGCATCTCGCGCTGCAAAAGGGCGACACGCTGAAAATCCGGCTGGTCAATCGACTGCCTGCCATGGACCCGGCGAAGGTCAAGCATGTAACCGATCCGGGCCAGGCCAATCTGTATCTGAACCCGACGAACCTCCACACCCACGGTCTGGTGGTGCCGGCACGTGCGGCAACGGTCAAGGATCCCACCTTCGGCGATTTCGTGTTCGTGACCGCCTACAATTCGGCGAACGGGGTGCCGGTGCCGCAGCAGTCACACCAGCACGGAGCGGTCGTGATGGACACGATCGATTACCGGATCGACATTCCCGCCAATCATCCCTCGGGTCTCGTTCTGGTTCCATCCGCACATCCACGGCATCGCGCTCAACCAGGTGTCACAAGGCCTTGCGGGCATCATCACCATAGGCAGCGCCGGTGATTATGCACGGGGCGATGCGGTCGCCTCTTCGTTTCCCGAGACCAGCGTTCGCCATCTCATCCTGAAGGACATTCAGGTCCTTGCGGCCAACGCGGCGGTCGCCTTCGACAGTGGCCCGCAGGCGGTCGCAAACGGCGAGGTACTGAACCAGGAAGACCCGGGTTTTTGCGCCCAGTTTCCGGCTCCGTCAGAGCAGCGCCAGGGTTCGTGCCCGGGTCAGGACAACGGCCCGGATGGCAGCAATTTCACCGGTGGAAACTGGTACTTCACCGTCTCCGGCCAGCAATTTCCCACCATCCCCATCACCCATTCCGATGGCGAGATCTGGCGGCTGACCAATGCCTCCGGAAGCCTCAGCTACGATCTGCAGCTGCAGAACGACGCCAGCCAGCAGCCGATGGCCATGCAGCTTCTCGCCGTCGACGGAGTGAGCGTGCATTTGCCCCAGGACACGCCCGTTGGCGAGCTGGTCCGGCTGGCGGGGGCAAGGTTCAAGCTGGTCGCTTGTCCCAACATCGTCACGATGCTTCGCTCGCATCCTGTTTGCGTCAACGAACTCGTAATGATGCCGAGTTCGCGCGCGGAACTGTGGGTCACCTATCGCGATCAGTCCAACCGCGTTGCGAGAGCCCCGAACGGCGCGACGGCCACCTTTAAAATGGTCGGACTGACCATGGGATCCGGCGACGCCTGGCCGGCGGTCGACCTGGCCAAAGTCCAATTCGCGCAGCCCGATGTGCGCGCATTCACCAGGGACGCCCTGGATATTGAAGGCGACGCACGGGCCGCGTTCCGGCCGGCCGGCATCTTCGCCGACCGTGTTCCAAATGCTCAAGCGGCGATGCTGCCGGCCAATTGCCGTCCGCTCGCGCCGGGACATCGCCGCCGCATCTTCTTCGGCTTCTCGGACGTCACGACCAACAACACGTTCGCGCTCGGCTATGAGGAGATCAATCAGAACGGGCATGTGGTGCCGGAAACGAGCCGTCCACTCACGCAATTTGATCCCTCGCAGCCCACCGTCTGCCTGCCGCTCGGACCCGGCCAGACGCCGGTCAACGAAAAATGGGAGCTCGTGCAGTTGTCGACGGAAAACCACAACTTCCATATCCACCAGACCAAGTTCCGGGTTGTCGATGCATCCGCGCGGCCTTCATCGCCGCTCGCCGCCACGATGCATCCCGCAGCCGGTGCCGGAATTGTCGAAGACAATCTTCCGCTGGGGGTGGCGGTGCCGGCCGCGAGTATTGCCGATGCCGTCGCCAACACCCAGAACGGCGTCTGCACGATCGATCAATGGCGCAGCGGCCAGTGTTCGTCGGCGCCCGTGGTCATCGAGATTCCGTTCTCGCAACTCGGCGAGTTCGTTTACCACTGCCATATCCTCGAGCACGAGGACGGAGGCATGATGGCCCGGATTCAGGTCGTGCCATCACCCTATTGAGCCGAACCCTCCGGGCCGCGCAGTCGGCCGGCTGAAACCATGATGAGCCCAACGGCGCGCCGGATCATCCCGGCGTGCCGACAAGGGGGAGCCTTACGTGATGTGGCATATTGGATTTGGCACGTGGCTTTGTTTGCAGTTCGGATTGTCCTGTCCTGCCGAGCAGGTGCCGAGCTTGTCGACAATTCAGGCGGCCTATGAGCGCGAGGCGTCGAAGGGAAGCAGCCTGCATGACACAGGATTGAAAGTGCTCGAGAGCAAGTGTCACGGCAACTCCAGCGGACCATTCCTGTGCGAAGTCACGTTTGTCTCGGTGGCAGATCCGAGCGAGCGGCTTTATTTCGATATTGTCGCCGTCGCCCGCACCTCTGACGGTTGGGAGCTCAAGAGCGGTCTCTGCAAGCGTTGAAATCAGCCGGAACCAGCCCGCGGCGAAACGCGCCTTCGGCTCAATCAGCCTTCGACGACTTCAGCTTCGGCAGCGTTTCCACGATCTTCTGCTTGCCGTCGACGATTTCGGCCAGGAAGCTGGCGCGGTCGATATCGCCATTCTGGTCCCAGCTCGCCTCCATCAGAATGCCCGGCGCGGTCTCCGGCGTGAGCGTCAGCCCCTTCATGGTCGCGCCGAATGCCTTGCGATCGAACTTCCCGATCTTCTCGGTGACGTATTTCACCAGATAGACGGCGGTGTAGCCCTTGATGCCGTTGTGGTCGGGCCGATAGTTGTAGCGCTGGCTGAACTTCCTGGTGAATTCCTCGATCGCAGGGATCGGCGCATCCGCACTCAAGCCGACATGGCCGCGCACGCCGTTGGCCGCGGCTCCCGCGAGCTCGACCACCTTCTGGCTCAGCAGCGTCGTCTCTCCGAACAGCGGCGTCGCCAGTCCCTGGCGCTTCGCCTCGATCAGGAAGCGGGCACTTTCCTCCTCGTTGCAGTAGACGAAAACGGCGTCCGCCTTTGACGCTCTTCAGCTTGATGACGTCAGAACCGAAATCGACCTGGCCCTGCTCGGTGGACAGGTCCGCCACCACCTCGATGCCCCGCGCCTTCATCTCCTTGACGAAGCTGTCGCGGCCGCCTTTGCCGAAATCATTGTTGACCCAGACCAGCGCGACTGTCTTCACCTTCAGACGGTCATGCAGGTAGTTGGCGATTTTCGGCATGCTGAACTGCTGGCCGAAGGCGGTGCGGAACACCCAGGGATTACCCTGCAGGGTGATGTCGGCGGCCTCGGCGCCCACGATCTGCGGGACTTCCGCCTGCTGGGTCAGCGCCATGTTGACCTTGACCGAACCGGAATAGATCGGGCCCAGCACGACATAGGGATCGCGGTCGAGAACCTTCTGGATCTGCGCGCGCGAGACGCCCGGATTGCTCTGGGTGTCGAGATGCTCGGTCTCGATCTTGCGACCCAGTATTCCGCCCGACTTGTTGATCTCGTCGATCGCCAGCGCGGCGCCGTCGCGCCAGTTTGTTCCGGACACCGCGCCCGGTCCGGACAATTCGACGACGTCGGGGATGTAGACGGTCGACTGCGCCTGGACGACGGTCGTCCACAACGACGCGACGACGGCGGCGCAGCTCCAGTACCGAAAATGCCTCATGACGTGCTCCCTCCCATGCTCTTTTGCTTATCTTGATTTGATCTTGATTGATCCGCCTCGCCGCTCGCAAAGCCAAGCAGTCGTGCGGGCGTCCGTCCACAGCAATCGGTGCTGATCGTCCTGGTCCGGAAACAGCCGGCTCAGCACCGCGAGCAGCGGCCCGTAATCCAGCCGTTCGCGGCGCCCGCAGGAACGGCCAGTCCGATCCCCAGACACAGCGATCGAGGGTGAAGGCCTCGACCAGGGCGGCGATGAACGGCCACGTATCCTCGTAAGGATGCGGCTGTCGCGAGAACTTGTAGTATCCCGACAGCTTCACATAGGCGTCGCGCTCCCGGCCGATCGCCAGCAGCGCCTGGAAAGCCGGCCGCTTCAATCCATGCTCGACCGAAGGCCGGCCGCAATGATCGATCACCAGGCGAACCGTCGACTTTTCGATCAGCGGCAGCAGCGCGAGCAACTGATCCTGCTCGACCTGGATCTGCAGAAACAGTCCGAGATCGACCAGCTTTTCCAGCAGAGGCGCGGTGTTGCGATAATAGTCGGTGCCGTGAAACGGGACATTGAAGGCGACACCGACGATGCCGGCCGCCTTCAGCCGCTCCAGCTCCGGGATGTCGACGTCGTTCTCGACCACCGCGACGCCCTTGAACCGGCCATCGCCCAGCTTGAGCGTATCGAGCAGAATGCGGCTGTCGGTGCCGTAGCCGGAATTGGTGCCGACGATCAGCGCGTGCCTGACATCGAAGACGTCGAGCACGCGAACGAGATGCGCCGCGGGCGCGATCTCCTGCCCGCTCGGACGATAGGGCGTATCGGCCGCATAGGGAAAGCGAACGGGATCGATCGCGTGGATGTGGCAGTCGATCTTGGGCACTGTCGGTATCGTCATCGCCGAACAGCTCCTCCGACGGTGCCTCAGAAGGTCGCGTGAATGGCCTTCAGAAGCTCGGGCGTGACGTCGGGGAGAACGCCGAACCAGGCCTTGAATGCCAGCCTCGCCTGATTGAGCAGCAGGCCGAGCCCGTTCACCGTCACGCAGCCGCGCGACGCGCGCCGTCGGCCAGAAACGGGGTCTCGAGCGGCGTGTAGATCAGGTCGGCGACCAGCGTGGTCGGCGCCAGCCGCGCCAGGTCGACATCGAGCGCCGGTTTGCCGATCATGCCCTGGTCGGTGCAGTTGACGAGCAATGCAGGTTCGGCCATGCGCGGCATTGCGGTCGGCCCAGCCGACGGCGTTGACGGCCGGGCCGAACTCTTTGGCAATCGCCTGCGCCTTCTCGGCGGTGCGGTTGGCGATCCGGATCTGCCGCGCGCCATTCTCCAGCAGCGCCACGACCACGGCCCGCGCGGCTCCGCCTGCGCCGAGCAGAAGGATCGGCCCGTCGTCCGCCCGCCAGCCCGGCTTGGCGTCGCGCAGGCTCTGAACAAATCCGTTGCCGTCATTGTTGAAGCCGCTCAGCGTGCCGTCCGCTTCGACGACGATGGTGTTGACGGCGCCGATGCGTCGCGCGGTCTCGTTGACGCGGTGCGAGCAGCGGCATCGCCGTCTGCTTGTGCGGCATGGTCACGTTGCAGCCGCGAAAGCCAAGCGCGACCAGCCCCGGCAATGCGTCCTTCAGCCGCTCGGGCTCGACCGCGAGCGGCACATAGGCGCCGCGGATGCCATGCGCGTTCAACCAGAAATTATGAATCGTCGGCGATCGCGAATGGGCGACCGGCATTCCGATGATGCCGGCGAGCGCCAAAGCCATTGGGGGTCGACATGCTGCGATACTATCCTTCAGCTGGCTCAACGCAGGAATCCGCGCAAGCATCGGATGATCCCGACCTGTCGACCTCGTCGCTGAGCACCTGATCGGACAATCGTCTGGTGACGGCCCCCGATCGGAGCGCCGAGCTGGCCGATGATTAAGCGGAACGGTAACGGCGCACAATCTAAATCCCACTATGACAAAATCAAGTTCATATTATGAAATCATCTGCACGGCCGCGGCGGACGCCGCGCCGGCCAGGACCGGCGCCAGCTGAGGCGCCGGATTCGACTATCGGGCCGATGACCTGTTCAGGGCTGCAGCGGCGCGTATGAGCGTCTTGAAGGCATCCTCATCGATTTCATCACCCTCATGGATATCGATGGCGCGCCTGGCGTTGCCTTCAAGGCTGGAGTTGAACAGTCCTGAAGGGTCCTTGAGCGAAGCGCCCTTGGCGAAAGTCAGCTTCACGACGCTCTTGTACGTCTCGCCGGTGCAGATCAGTCCATCGTGAGACCAAACCGGAACGCCTCTCCACTTCCACTCCTCGACCACCTCAGGGTCAGCCTGTTTGATGAGAGCGCGGACATGGGAGAGCGTCTTGCCCCTCCAGTCGTCCAGTTCCTTGATCCTCGCGTCGATCAGCCGAGAAGGGGATTCGCCCTTGGTCGTTGCGCTCTTTTTCATATTGTTTGCACCTCATTCGGCTGTTTTTCCATCTTGCGAAGATACCAATCCCAATCATCCGCGCCACCTGAAGATCAACGGCGCTATCGCCACGCGCTATGACACGCTCGCCCGCAGGCCGTCAGTCGCATCCCGGCGCCGGACCCGCCGCAATAGCCAGCAAATCCGGCACCTGCTGGCGGATCTCGGCGGCTATGGTCCGGTCCAGCTTGTTGAGCCACCTTTTGGGAACGGCGGCCAAGCCATAGGTGGCGCCGGCGAGCATAGCCGCCAATGCGCCGACGGTATCGGCATCGCCTCCCTGGTTTACGGCCTGGATGACGCAATCGGAAAAAGAATCCGTATTGAAGTAGAAATGCAGGACCGCATGCATCGTGTCGACGACATAAGCCGAACTCTGGCCACGATAGGGTACGAATCGGAAAACCGGATGCTCGCCGATCAAGGCCTCGGCGACGTCGCGCGCCGCTCGTTTGCCGCCGCCGGACAACACGCCGTGCAGCATCCGGACAAGCGTGAGGGTGGCAGCGTCCGAAAGCGGATGATTATGCGTGATATGGCATTGGGCTAAAGTCCACGCCGCCGCCTTCTCCGGGTGACCCAGGGTCGCGAGCGCCACGGGAAGTATGCGCATGGCGGCACCATTGCCGGCAGCCCCCTCATGGAACGGTCCCTCGACCGTACCTTGTGTCACGTAGCGGCGGATGCCGCGGCGGCAAGTGTTGCCGACGTCCACGGGACCAGACTTCAGCCATACGGCAAATTCCTCGCATACGTCGTGCACGTCGAGGCCGCCGCGCCGCACCAGCGAACGGCCGAGCGCCAAAGCCATTTCGGTATCATCTGTTACTGCGCCAGGCGCGAGACGCAGCCAGCCGCCCCCGATGATCTCGCGGTGAACGCCGTGCCGAGCGGCAATCTCGCGCTCGGTCATGAACTCGACGGTAGCCCCGAGGGCATCGCCGGCCGCAAATCCGAGAAAGGCGGCAAGCGCCCGATCGTCCAGACTCGGATTGGTCATCGCCAGCACTTCATGGTCAAAAATAGCTGGCCGTCAGGCGGTATTCTCCGCCGATCACCAGATACTCGCCCTCGCCCTTCAACGGATGCGTCGACAACAGCGTGTTGAAGAACGCCACCTTGGACACCGGAACCTGAACGGTGAGGATGGTATCCCCGAAGCATTCGGCGATGTCGCGACTGGAGGTAAAGGAGCTGAGGTTATTGAGCCGCATCAAGACCGTGCGCTTGTCGATCCGCTCCACGACCTGATGCTCGTCGAAGGCGTTGACCCCCCGGTAGAGGGTCAGGTGAGTTCGGCCGGGCGCAACCAGGCGCTCCAGCGCCCATTGGCAGAACTCGAAAAGCAGGTCGAGCTGAGTGTAGATGGAATTGCCGTGAAAGCGGCTCGACATCTTCTCTTCGACGTAGGTCGTCCACGCGCGGCTGGAAATGCGCTCTATGATCTCCTTGTGAAAGGTGGGGAATATGCCGAACCGGCTTTCCACCCAGCCCTTGAGCACGGCCCCCTCGGGACCATTGCTGTCGTATCCCCACCCCTTGATCAGTCGCAGGAATGACGACCGATAGCGGCGGCGCTTCGCTCCGGTTGCCTGGGCGGGCGCGTCCTCTTGCTGCTCGCGATCAATACCGAACATCGCCATCATGTAGCAGGTAAAGGCTTCGCCGGCATCGAACATATCCGAGGACTGGTCGAGCATTTCGAACAGATTTGGGTTCATTTCCCGTACGCCGGATATATGCAGCGGCACGGGGTAGTCGTTGAAGTCGCGATGGACGAGCAACTCCATCGGCACCCCCAGGAGGTTGCTTGAGTGTCCGATCACCTTGCGCCCCCGCCTTGCTGCTTCCCGGTCACCCCTGCCATATGCCGGTATCCAGCACTGCGAAAGCGCCAAAGCGCGCGCCAGGGCAACGGCTCGCGCCTGAAACATCATCGGCGGAGGCGGAGCCTCCGAGAGTGAGATGCCTTGTGCGCGCAAGGGCTCGAAGCCGACATTGTCCCGACACCGCGCCTTTGCGCCGCAAGGGCTCTCGGCTGGCTTTCCACCGTCACAGCAGTCGGGCCTGCAGCGCGCGAAGGTAACTGACCGTATCCTCGCTATCCCATGTGGCGGCGCCTTCCCGGAAGGACAACGGCTTTCCTTCGGCGCTGAGGATCAGCGTCGTCGGCATGCCCCGCGCGCCGATTTCCTTGCTCAACTTTCCGTCCGGATCGAGATAGAGCTTCAGTCGGCGCAAGCCAAGACGCGCAAACGAACGTTTGACCACCTCCGGAGCGCCCCGGTCCTCGCTCACGGCGATCACGGTGAATTCCTCCTGCGGCAGCCGTTCGGCAAGCCGATCAAGCGAAGGCATTTCCTGAAGACACGGCGCGCACCACGCAGCCCAGAGATTCAGGATGACGATCTTGCCGCGAAACGAATCGACTGAAACCGTTGCCCCCGTTTCGTCGACAAAGGAACTGAGCTGCGCGGGCGTCTCGCTCGAAAGAGATTGCAGGCTGCGATCGCCAGGGCTCGCGATACGCCAGGCCAGAGCCGTGAACAATCCGGCACAGACCAGGCCCAGAGCAGCCGCCTTCGCAAAAACGATTCCGGACCGGGCCCCCACGGCGGGCCTAAACGCCTGGGCGCGGCAGCCGAATCCGCCGGAAGGCGAAAAATGCGACGACCACGAACGCCGCGCCCCCTAGCACAGCGAACAAGGCGCCGATCCCGTGCAGGAACATCCCCGCCGCGGCTATATCGACGAGGCTTCCGGCGCCGGTGGGAACCTTTCGCGGAGCGCCGTACCCGCCCGCGAGAAACATGCCGAGCGAAGCGAAAAGCTGGCCCCCTCCGTACAGCAGAACGAGCAGGCGGACCGCTCGATCGGACGCCGTCAACTTGCCCAGTTCCCCGAGGGCGAATGTGAGAAACATGCCCATGCTGGAGACACTGACCGCCGTGACGACAGCATGGTAGTGCGCCGGCGTGCGCGTGTCAGACCCTGAAAGCAGCACGCCCATTGTCCCGCCAGCCGCGAACAGCACAAGCGATACAGCGAGTGCGACGAAGGCAGGCTTGCGCCATGGCAATTGCGTCGACCAGCCTGACTTAAGAGCGCCGGCCAGCAGCGAGCCCGCGAACAGGAGGGTGGGCAGCCCCAGTACGAATTGCAGCACGCGGAAGGCGCCATTCTGCCGGTCCGAAAATGCTTCGAAAACGCGATAAAAGGCCGGCGCCGGAAGCGAGAATACCGCGATCAAAAGCACGGAAAGCCGAAACATATCGTAATCGATGGCCTGCTCGCCGAAACTTTCACGCGCCAGGATCATCCAGTTAGTCATCATCACGATCGTGTAGAGGAATTCCAGCAAATGTCCGCCGCCCCAGAACAGCTGTTCGCGCGAGCTTTGCACGGCGCCCGTGTTGTTGAGAAGAACCGCCGCGATCAAGAAACAGGACAGCGCGACGACATAGACGAAACTGCCGGAAGACATCGCAACCCCGATCGGGGGCAACGCGCTCTTGCGCGCAGCGAGATTGACAGCCAGCCGCAACACCGGCGCCAGAATACCCAGCGCGAGCAATACCAACCCTGCATCGTAGGCCGGGTGACGAATGAGCGGAACATAGTTCACGAGCTCGGACACAGTGCTGTCGAAAAACGCCGGAACGAACAGGCAGGGGAACGCCAGCGCGACGATCGCCTGGCCGAGGTCGCCCAGAAGTCGCATCCGCACATCGTCACCGCAGATTTTCAGAGTCGCCAACGTGACCAGGAAGGCGAAAACCCCAAGCAACCAGACGATCAAGGAAAATACGACATGGATCACGAGCCCCTTGGCAAAGAAGCCGAGCGGCCAGGGAAATATCACCTCGATGCCGGGAATGCGCGAGAGCGCCAGAAGAACGGCGAAGATACCCGCGACGACGAGCGCACCCACCGAAAGCCATGCCCAACCCAGCATCTCCCGGCGCAGCGCGGCTTTGGATCCTGCGACCGTGCGCGGCCTCAGGTCCAGTTTGGGTGTCGAATGCGCGATATCGGTCATGACGTCACACGGCCTGGTAGGGATAAAGGTGAACGGCCATCGCGTAGACGACGAGGCCCGAGACCGACACGAACAACCAGATCGGCAACGCCCAGCGCGCCAGTCGACGGTGCCTTTCAAAGCGCTGCTTCAATGCCAGGAAAACGGCGATCGGCGCCAGCACGGCCGCAAACGCGGCCATCAACACGTGAATGGCCAGCAAGCTGAAATAGACCGTGCGGATCGCGCCTACGCCGCCGAACTTCGCCAGCCCAGCGGAGGCATGATAGTAGAAATAGATTGCCAGAAAGGCGACGCCGAGGGCACCGGCGGCGATCATCGTCCGGCGGTGCGCGTCGCGGTTCCCCGCCTGGATACGCGAATACCCGAACAGCAGCACGACGATCGTTGCGGCATTGATGACCGCAAGAACGTGGGGCAGGTCGGATGTTGAGAAAATCACTGTGTCAGGGTCCGTATTTGATGATCTTCAAGATGATGCTGACATACATAAAGGCCGACAGGCCTCCGAGCATCGCGATGACGATCCATCGTCCTGTCCGCCGCCTGGGCGCAGCGCTAAAGATGTCCTTCATGGGATATGTACCGCTCCGGTTTCATGGAGGGGGCGCACGTCACCCGTTGCCGTGAGACGTGCGCTCCTGCATTTTTTCTTACTTCTTCTGGTAGTCGTACGGCGTCCAGTCGTTCGCCACGATCACCGGCTTCAGGAAGTTGCCAGGGCCGGGAGGACTTTGGGTATGCGTCCATTCCAGCGACCTCGATCCCCACGGATTGTTGGAGACCCTGGGCCCGCGCACCGCCGATACGACCCAGCCGACGATCATCAACAGCACGCCCACTCCGCTGATGAAGGCGCCGAAGGTCGCCACATGATGATAGGACTCGAACTGCGGAAACAGCTGATAATCCCAATAGCGCCTCGGCATGCCCTGCACGCCGATGATGAACAGCGGCCAGAAGGTTACCTGCGTGCCCACCACGTTGAGCCAGAATGCGAGCTTCGCCAGCGCGCTGTCGGCCGACCGGCCTGTCATCTTCGGGAACCAGAAATAGATCGCCGCGAACACCGCGTACGTCGCCATCAGGCCCATGATGAAGTGGAAGTGGGCGTGGACGAAGCTCGTCCTCGCCAGGTGAACCGTCATCGACGTGATCGCGAGCGGAATACCGGTCAGTCCCCCGACCAGGATGAGGAACATGCACGCGACGGCATAATGCATCGCGACATTGTATGTGATGGCGCCCTTGTAGAGGGTCCCCCATAGCGAGATCACCATCAGACCAACCGGGACCGAGATCAACAGCGTCGTCACCATCATGCCGATGCGCAGCCAGTCCGGCATGCCGGTGATATAAAGATGGTGGATCCAGACCTCGCCGGTGATCACCATGAGTCCGACGATGCCGCCGTAGACCGCGGCCTTGTAGTTGAAGATCATGTTCTTGGCTTGCGTTGCGATAATCTCATAGAGAATTCCCATCGCAGGCAGGAAGATCACATAGACCGCCGGGTGCGAGTAGAACCAGAACAGGTTCTCGTACAGCAGCACGTCGCCGCCGCGGCTCGGATCGAAGAACCCGGTGCCGACATATTTGTCGAGCAAGAGCAGCGTCACCGCCGCCGCGAGCACCGGAACGAATACCAGCTGGATGATGAAGGCCGCGAATGTGCACCATACGAACATGTTCATCTGATTCCAGCCCATGCCCGGCGCACGCATGTAAACGATCGTGACCAGGAAATTCACCGCGGCCAGGATGGACGAGAACCCGATCAAATGAACGGTGAATACGTACAGCGCCGTGTTGGCGGTCGTCGATATCGAGTACGGCGCGTACCCCGTCCACATCACGTCCGGCTTGTCCGGCACCGCGAACGTCAGCAACGCGACCACAATGCCCGCCCAGAAAAGCCAGAGGCTGAGGGCGTTGATCCGCGGGAAGGCCACATCGGGCGCACCGATCATCAACGGGATGAGAAAGTTCGCGGCAAATCCGGTCAATCCCGGAATAAGGAACGCGAGGATCATCGCCGCGCCATGGAAATAGAGGGCGACGTTATAGGCCGTTCCGGTGCTCAGGCCTTTGCCGAAATCGGCGACGAAATACTGCATCAACCCGGACTCGCCAAGCCCGAACTGCTCGATGCGGATTCCGATCGCCATCAGTCCGGCAACCAGGAACGCCGCCATGGAGCCGACCAGATAGAGGATTCCGATCCGCTTGTGGTCAGTCGTGAATATCCACTCGCTGATTTTGAAGCCCGGCACTGCGGGCGCGGTGTCTACGATGGTTGTCATTGTGTCCTCGATCGAATGCTAGAGCGACGGCGCGATGGAAGCGGACGCGTAGGAATTACGCGGCAATGAACTCGTTTTCTTCGTCTTGCCTGCAAGCCAGGCATCGAACTCGGCCTTCGGCACCGCCTTTACCGCCGAATTCATCTGCGCATGAGCATCGCCGCAGAACTCGACGCAGGTCACATGCGTTTCGATCGGCTTGTCGGGATAGAACCACAGATGAGTAATGCGGCCGGGCAGCAGGTCCTCCTTGAGGCGGTACTCGCTCAGACCGAAGGAATGAATGACATCGGTCGCGGTCATGCGCAGGACAATCGGCCGTCCGACCGGCACGATGAGGTCGCCGTCGGTGACGCCGTTGCCATAATCGAATTCAAAGAACCATTGCGACGCCTTGACATTCACCTCAAGCGCGTTCGCGGGCACCGTTCGCTGGACATTCCACAGCGACCATCCCTTGGCCGCCAGCAGGAAGTCGTCAGCCATGAAAAGCGCAGCCGGCACCAGCGCCCAGGCCAGAGCCCGCTCGAGATTCATCTTGAATCCAACGCCGACCGCGTCGGGGCTCTTGGCCCGATACTTGATCAGAAGATAGAGCGCGACGACGCCGAAAACGCCGCCGATTATGAAGAGGTCCGTCAGCACATCGTGCCACGTCTCGTTCCACGCCACCGTGGGGCTGATGATGCCCTTCTTCGCCTCTTCGGCGAAGCTCGAACCGGCTCCGCAAAGGGCCGCGGCGAATACCGCAATCTTGACCGGAATCCTGCTCTCAAGTCCTCTGCGCAGCCACATCTCTCAGGTCCTCCTTTGATCTTGTTTGCCGCCGCGTCCTGAACACCAGGGCGGAGCCGGCGAAAGTCAGGATTCCGGTCGCCAACGCGCCAGCGCCGACGAAAACCGGAATGCTCAAGCGATATTTTCCGTCTCGATAGTTGTAGCTGTAACAAAGACTGAGCGCGTAGTTGACCACCTCGCTCGGCCTGAACTGACCTTCGCGCGCGTCCAGCAATGCGAGCTGCACGTCTTTGGCATCGATGTCCTGCTGATAGAGGATCCGGGACAGCCGTCCTTCCGGAGAAAAGAAAAGATAGACGCCGGGATGAAGAAAGATCTGGTCCGGCGGCGACCAGAAGAACTTGAATCCGATGTTTTCCGTCTGCGCTTTCAGATCGGCTTCGTTCTTGAACGTGGCAAACGTCCAGACCGGCGCCAATTCGTCGGCGAGACTGAGCTGCTTCCGGAAAGCACCGGTCGCCAGCAGGTCGTCGCGGCGATCGAACGACAGGGTGATCAGGTTGAAGTCGGCCCCGGGCTTGAGACTCGGTGTCTTCTTCAAAAGATCGTGCAGATTCTCGTTGATGACCGCACAGCTGCCGTCGCAGGTGTAGTAGGACAGAACGAGCAGCGTAGGCTTGCCCGCCAGATCCCCCCAGCGGAATGGCTTTCCCGCATGGTCGATCAGTTCGGTGGCTGGGTCGATCGAGCGGCCCAGCACCGCCAGTTCATCGATCTGGAGAATTGCCGGGTTCAGATTCGAGTCGGGACGACGGAAGTACTGCGCCTGCGCCGCCTCAGGTCCCAACGCCTCGAGAAGCGTCAGGACCGCAAGGGTAAGCAAGATCCTTCTTGCGACGTCAGACATCAGCGCTCGTCCTTCATCGTCACCAGAAATAGACCTGCGAGGCGACGAAGAACCAGATGACGTCTACAAAGTGCCAGTAAATGCCGGCGACCATGACGAACAGCGGATTGATCTTCGACGTGACAGTGCCGATCAGGATCGCGGAGAACGTGAGCAGGCCGAGAAGGACATGCGAAGCATGGAACCCCGTCAGCGTGTAGAAAGCCGCGGAATACTGGTTCGACCCCGGCGTAAAGCCCTCATGGAAGAGATGGTTGTATTCATAGACCGTGCAGCCGAGAAACAGAGCGCCGATGACAATCGATATCACGACCCAGGTGAGAAAGCCGGCGCGATCGCCTGCCGCAAGCCGCGTCTCCGCGTGGTGGTAGGTGAAGCTCGAAGTGACCAGGATGGCCGTCATGACGAGCGGCAGGACCTTGTTGACTTCCGGTGTTCCGGCCGGCGGCCATTCGACGCCGGTCGACAGCCGCAGCGTCCAGTACGATGCGAACAGGCCGAGGAAGATCAGGATTTCGCCGACGATGAACACTCCCATGCCGATCGGCGCAACTCCCCGGATCACGCCCGGCTGGGTCTCGCCCTCATGGATCCACCTGGCGATGCCGGCCAGCAACAGCGGCACGCCGATGCCGGCGCAGCCGATGCCGAGCAGCATGTTCTTGTAGATCAGGAAGGACGAAAAGGTCAGAGGCACGACGAACATCGCGCCAAAGGCCACGGCCATGGGTGCCCAGCTGACCTCCCAGTGATGATGGTGTTGTTGGTCGTCGTGTCCGACGGCAATCCGTACCGAATCCTGCATGTCAGTCTCCCGCCTCTCTCAAACCAAATGGCCGATCTCGGAATGGATCGGCCGGAAGCTCGTGCTGCTCGCACTCACCTGGTCAACGCTTGAACGAGCATCGCAACGAAGATCACGAAAACGTACAAAATCGAGTAGCTGAACAACGCTATCGCGGCTTTGCTCCGATGCGCCTCCGGGCCATCGCGCAGCCCGTAAAGCGTCACGGCACGCATGATCAGAAGCACGTCGAGCGTCGCGACGATCAGGGCGCAAACGAAGCCGGATCCGGCAAACACCAGTGGCGCGAACGACACCGGCACCAGCAACAGGCAATAGGCAATGATTTGGCGGCAGGTCGCCGCCGGCCCGACGACGTTCGGCATCATCGGCACACCCACCCGCTCGTAGTCGCGGCATCCGCACAGCGCCAGCGACCAGAAATGCGGCGGCGTCCACACGAATATGAGGGCAAAGAGCGCCAGCGGCTCGGCCGCAATGCCGCCGCTTGCGGCCGCCCAGCCGATCATCGGCGGCAGCGCGCCAGCAGCACCGCCGATGACGATATTGAGCGGCGTCCGGCGCTTCAGCCAGATGGTGTAGACAACCACGTAAATGCCGATCGTAAGCGCCAGCAGGCAGGCCGAGAGCCAGTTGACCAGCAGCAGGAGCGCGAGAACCGACAGGAATGAGAGGACGCCACCGATCAAAAGAGCTTCGCGCGGCGTAATCACGCCTCGGGGGATCGGGCGCGCCGCCGTGCGGGTCATTCGCGCATCGATATCGGCGTCCCACCACATGTTCAGAGCGCCGCAGCCCCCGGCGCCCCCAACCATCGCAGCCAGCGTGATCGCGAGTTGCAGCCAATCGATGCTACGCGGGGCAAGCAGAAAGCCCACGGCGCCGGTAAACACGACCAGCGACATGACCCGCGGCTTGAGCAAGACGACCTGGTCGCGGACGTGCGCCCCCGCGGAAAAAATAAAATTTCTTTCCCCGGCGCGGACTTTTCCTTCCGTAAGGCTCCGGCTTCCCAATGCGCGCCCCTCCCCCTTGTGCGCGTCGCCATTGACGCGCGTCGCAAGGAATTCCCTTTTTTTTGAACTGTGGGGGTTTTGGGGTCGTGCCGAAATTGATCTAGATCAATTGATCTAGGTCAATGAAAGGGATGCACAACATTTTTTCGCAGTGTGACTATTTTGTCGCGGCGGCCTGGAATTGCAGGCGAGCAAGGCCGGCATAGACCCCATTGCGCGCAGCCAGCGTGGAATGCGTGCCTTGCTCGACGATTTTGCCGCTCTCCATCACAAGAATCCGGTCTGCTTTCAGAACGGTCGCCAGCCGATGCGCGATGACCAGGGTTGTTCGCCCCGTCATCACGTCGTCGAGGGCGGACTGCACTTGCGCCTCATTCGCAGCATCGAGGGCGGACGTCGCCTCGTCGAGCAGCAGCACCGGCGCCTGCTTCAGGACCGCTCGAGCGATCGCGAGCCGCTGCTTCTGGCCGCCGGAAAGCGTGATGCCGCGTTCACCGAGCCGAGTGGCATAGGATTGATCGAGGCCGCGGATAAATCCGTCCGCCGCCGCCCGCCGCGCGGCAGCGACGATATCGGCTTCCGTCGCGACAGGCTGGCCGTAGGCGATATTGCTGGAGACCGTGGTGCCGAAAATCGAAACGTCCTGAGGGACCAGAGCAATCCGCGAACGCAGGGCCTTCGGATCGACCGTCCGGATGTCGGTCCGGTCGACGAAAATGCTGCCTCGTAGAGGATCGTAAAAGCGCATCAACAACTGAAACAACGTCGACTTCCCCGCCCCGGACGGCCCGACGATCGCGACTCGCTCGCCCGGTGCAACATGGAACGACAGGTCATCGATGACTGTCAGGTCTGGCGCCGAGGGATAGGCGAAACTGACATGATCGAACTGAATCTCTCCACGCGGCGGCTCCGCCATCGACACAGGACGCGCTGGAGCGACGATGCGCGGCTGGAGCGCCAGCAATTCGGCTATGCGCCCTGCGGACCCGGAGGCGGCAGACGCTTCGCTCCAGACTTGCGACAATTCACCGAGCGAGGTCGCTCCCAGCACGGCGAACAGCACAAACTGCGAAAGCAAGCCACCGCTCATGCGCCCGGAAAGCACATCGTGCGCGCCGAGCCACAGCACCGCGACGATGCTGGAAAAGGCCAGTGAGATGGCAATGGCGATGAGCAGCGCACGGGCGCTCGTCGCGTCGCGCGCCGCGGCATAAGACCCCTCGACGGCACCGGAGAACTCGGCACTCGTTTGCGCTTCGGCCACGAACGACTGCATCGTGCGGATCGCTCCAAGGCTTTCCGACGCGAGCGCTGTTGCATCGGCCAGCGTGTCCTGCGCGCGACGTGCCCGCCGACGCACCACTTCACCGGAAACGATCAGAGGAGAAATGACAACGGGGATGGCGATCAGCACCAATCCGGACAGCTTGGGGCTTGTGACGACCATCAGCACGATCGAGCCGACCAGCATAAACAGATTGCGCAAAGCGATCGATGCGGACGAGCCAAAAGCAGCTTTGATCTGCGTGGTATCGGCGGTCAAACGCGATATCAGCTCGCCGGTCCGGGCGGTGTCGTAGAAAGCGGCGTCAAGTCCCAACAGATGCTGAAAAACATCCGAACGCAGATCTGCGACGATGCGTTCGCCGAGCGTAGTTACAAGATAATAGCGTGCGGCGGCGGCCAGCGCGATGACCAGCACAACGGCCGCGATACCGACGAAATAGACATCGATCGCGCCTCCGCTATCCCCAGAGAAACCGAAATCGATCATCTGGCGCAAGGCGAAAGGAACCGCCAGCGTCGCCACGGACGACGTTATCAGCGCAACCAGTGCCAATGCTGCGCGCCACTGATAGCGCTGCACGTAGCGACCCAGCGCCAACAGCGCACTGAACGCATCGAGCTTGGTCTCGGAAAAAGCCCCCATTACGCGTCCTTAGCTGATCCGCCAGGTCGATGGCAGACTTGGATTTTCGCCAATGTCCGTCCTGGTCCCAACGAGATTCGGAACGGAGAGTGGATTGATCGCTGTTTTGTATCAAGCGGTGGAAATTGGGCGCGCCGCGGTCGACGAAGATGGGCAATATTGTTTCGCCGTGGCGCTATGGCGCTGGAGCCTGCGACACGCCAATTCCCTCGAACACGCGACCGACTGCGATTTGGCGCTGCGCCCAGGGGCGGCAGTCTTCCGATGTCACGGTCGCCCGGATAGGCTCGACGTGATCCCGGTGCACAGCTTCAGCCGCTTCTTCCGCGACCGATTCCAGATCGAGCTCGACGTACGCCGCCTCGCCAAGGCCGGCGTCAGTCTGCTGCGAGATGCGACGGCCGCGTGTTCGATCCGGAAATTGACCTCATATCATCCGGATATTGACGCGATCTCATCCAACTATCGACAATGGCTGCTGTCGATGTCCTCCCATGGTTGAACTGCGGACGGGAGAACTCCGATGATGGGCGGCTTACGATCGACGATGCAAACGCTCGGGGCGACTGCGGCCCTCATCTGCGCGCTGTCTCTTGCCGGGCCGAGCACGTCACAAGCGGCCCCGTCGAATTTGTCGGGAACCGACTATGTCAGTCGACAGCCGTGCAATGATTTCTGCAAGGCCTACTTGGCCTGGTCCGATCGGGTCTCGGCGATATTTCATCCATCGCGGCCTGTGGCCCGGACTGCGGTTCGCCACAAGAAACCGGCGGGCCGAATGGTCCTTGATCGTGCACCAAAGACGCGCCCGCCAAGCTTGAGTTCATTCGCACAATTTCCTGTTCGGAGCGATGCGACGCCGCAATCCGCGGAAACATCGCAAGCCGAGGTTGCGCTATCCCGGCCGGCAGAGCGGATCGCAGACCGCTTTCCTGCGGCAGATGGGTTCGTGACCGCAAGACTGGCTGGCACCGGCAGCGCGACGAATGATGCTCCGGAAAGCACGGTCGTTTCGGCCACCGACGCCATCCTTGCCACTCAAGATACCGGCACGATGGATGACTCCACGGGCGGCCTGAATACACGTTTCGCGGTGTCTCTGCTTCTTGCGCTTTGCGCGCTGTCGGCGCTCGTGTTCTGGGCGTGGTCCAGAGGCAGGACGCAGACCGCGAGCGCGATCCAGGAACTTCGCATCATGGGCTCGAAAAGCGAACTGCTGCGCACGCTCATCGCCGCTTCAAGCGCAAAAGCGGCGGGTTTTGGAGTGCCCAGTCTTGCGAAGTGGCGCGCCCGAAGAGATTCGAACTCCTGACCCCTAGATTCGTAGTCTAGTGCTCTATCCAGCTGAGCTACGGGCGCGTTTTTCGCTAGGCATCGTGGGGCGTAGACAGCCCCGCATGCATTCCGAAACATGTTCGGAAGGTCGCGAAAGAGCGCCATAGCTACCCGCTCCGGCCCGGATTGGCAAGGTCCGGCAAGGCTGGCGTCTGAGCCGCTCGTCATTCCGGGGCGCGCGCAGCACGAACCCGAAATCTCGGCAAATACCTCTGGATTCCGGGTTCGCTCGCCCTGCTCGCGCCCCGGAATGACGAAATGGGAGCGCGCGGGTCTTACGCCCGCGCCCGCTCGTTGCGGACGCTCAGCAGTTCCACCGGCCGGTCCGGGATCGCGATCCGGAAGGTCGCGCCGATGGTGCCTTCGACCAGATGGATCTCGCCGCCATGGGCGCGGACCAGTTCGGCGGCGATCGCCAGCCCCAGCCCGCTGCCGCCGGGCCGGCCCGAGGTCTGGAACGCCTCGAACAGATGGTCGCGGGCCTTTGCGGGCACGCCGGGGCCGGTGTCGGAAACCTCCAGGATCGCGACCGTGCCCTCGCGGCGCCCGGTGATGCGGATCTGCTGGGTCGCGGCGTCGCTCCTGGGGCGGTTTTCCAGCGCCTGCGCCGCGTTGCGCACGAGGTTGAGCAGCACGCGGAACAGCTGATCGGGATCGGCGTCGATGGTCAGCCCGCGCTCGATCGCGCTGATCCAGGTGATCGAGGCATCCGACGGCAAGCCCTGCGGATTCGCGCACCTCGGCGACCACGGGCTCGATCAGGATCATGCGGCGGTCGGGCGCGGCCTCCTGCGCGCGGCCATAGGACAGCGTCGACTGGCAGAACGCGATGGCGCGCTCCAGCGAGCGCATCAGTTTCGGCGCGAAGCGCTGCACCCGCGGATCGGGCACGCTGGCGAGCTGGTCGGACAAGCAGTTGCGAGGACGCCAGCAGGTTGCGCAGATCGTGGTTGATCTTGGAGACCGCAAGGCCAAGGGCGGCGAGCCGGCTCTTCTGATGCAGCATCGACACCAGATCGCGCTGCATGTCGGACAATTCGCGCTCGGCGACGCCGATCTCGTCGCCGCGCTGGCTCGGCACGATGATCCGCGCCGAGCTTTCGGGATTTTCGTGGAAGCCGACCAGGCTCGCGGTCAGCCGCCGCATCGGCCGCACGAACAGATAATGCAGCGCCAGATAGACCAGCGCCGCGGTGAGCACCGCGATCCCCAGCGAGACCAGCAGCAGATTGCGGGAAAACCGGTACATCGCCTGACGCAGCGGCGCCTCGTCGATCACGACCTCGATGAATTGCGCGCCGCCGGGCGCCGGGCCCGACCACGCGGATCGACTGGTTGCCGGTTTCCAGCATGATCTCGAAGGAATCGACGATCGCCGACCACACCGTCATCGTCGCGCATGTCGACGTCGTGGTCGATCGCCGCCGGCAGATCGGCGCTGGCCAGCAGCCGGCGCTGCTGCCCCATCTTGATGGCGACCGCGCGCGCGCCGATGCTTGTCAGGATCTGCCGCGCCAGCGAATCCGGGACCATGCCCGAAGGGGCGGCATCGAGCACCAGCGCCGCGGTATTGGCCGCCGCCAGCCGGTCGTTCAGCCGGTTCATCCGGAAATTGGCGATCGCGGGCACGTAGATCAGCATTCCCGCGATCATCACCAGCGGAATGGTCAGCAGCAGCAGCTTGCCGGACAGGCCGAGCCGGCGCGGCGGCTTCGGCCGCGGCGTTCCGATGGCCGGCTGTTCTTCGGTCACTGACACGATATCTGCCTTCGATGCCTCGCGCTTTCGAGGATGCGTTCTGCTCCCGGACCGGTCAAATTACGGATCGCTAATGTCCGCCGGTTCCCGTCATCTAATGCGCAGCCGCGGCCAAGCCGCCATCCTCGCACGCTAAAAACACCGCGAAATCCCGATATATTCGCGCAAATTGCGCCGTTTCGAAGGACCCCGGAACGGCCGCGATGCGGCAAGCGGCCAGATTGACGAAAACAGGTCGCTCCCGTATAAGCCGCGCCAATTGTCCGCGATGGCCCGGTTCGACCGGGGCGGCTCTTTTTGGGCCGGAAACGGCCCGTTTTGGGCCCGCCAGCATCAGCGGACTTACCTCATTATCAGGCATAATTGCCCGGTCAGCGGAGAACGACCCGTGAAGCGGACTTATCAACCCAGCAAACTGGTGCGCAAGCGCCGTCACGGCTTCCGTGCCCGCCTTGCGACGACCGGCGGCCGCAAGGTCCTCGCCGCGCGCCGCGCCCGGGGCCGCAAGCGTCTGAGCGCCTGAGCCGGGCTTCCCGGAGATTCCATCATGGATCGGTTAAGGCAGCGGGCGGACTTCCTCGCCGTTGCCAATGGCGCGCGGGTCAACAGCGCTGCCTTCGTGGTGCAAAGCCGGCGCCGCGACGATGACGGCCCGATCCGGGTCGGCTTCACCGTTACCAAGAAGAACGGCACCGCCACCGAGCGCAACCGCATCCGGCGCAGGCTTCGCGAATTGGTGAAGCGGCTGGACGTCATATCAATGCGACCGCACAGTGATTATGTGCTAGTCGGCCGTCGTGCCGCACTGAACCGCGACTTCGCGACCATGCTCGACGATCTCCGCTCGGCGCTGCATCGCCTCGACCGGCAGCCCAAGAACCTCCGTGCGACCGCATGACGCCAGCCGCAAACCGAATTGAATGACGAGACCTGAACGATGACCGATAATCGCAACACCATCCTCGCCGTCATTCTGTCCGGCCTCGTGCTGATCGCCTGGCAATATTTCTACAACGTGCCGCAGATGGAAAAGCAGCGCGCCGCGCAGCAGGCCCAGAGCGAGATGGCGAAGCCCGCGCCGCAGGCCGGAAGCACGGCCACCCCGTCGACCACGCCGCAGACCGGCGCGCGCCGGCGCCGTCGGCCAACGCGCCCGCGGCCAACCAGCCCGCCACGGCGCGCCGTCGGTCAGCCGCGACGCCGCCATCGCCGCGACGCCGCGCGTCAAGATCGACACCCCGCGCCTCACCGGCAGCATTTCGCTGAAGGGCGCGCGCATCGACGATCTGTCGCTGGTGCAGTTCCGCGACACCGTCGACCCGGCCTCGCCCGCGATCGTGCTGTATCTCGCCCTCGGGCACCGCCGAGCCCTATTACGCCGAGTTCGGCTGGGTCGCCGCCAGCGGCTCGACGGTCGAGGATTCCCGACCAGAACACGGTGTGGCAGCAGGAGGGCTCCGGCAGCCTGACGCCCGGCGACCCCGGTGACGCTGAAATATGACAATGGCGACGGCCTCACCTTCCGCCGCACCATTTCGATCGACGACCGCTACCTCTTCACCATCAAGGATGACGTCAGCAATGTCGGCAATGCGCCGGTCACGCTCTATCCGTTCGCGCTGATCTCGCGGCACGGCACCCCGCAGGTCGCGGGCTACTACATCCTGCACGAAGGCCTGATCGGCTATCTCGGCGACCAGGGCCTGCAGGAATACGGCTACAAGAAGATCGACGACGCCAAGGCGGTCAGCTTCAAGGTCACCGACGGCTGGCTCGGCATCACCGACAAATACTGGGCCTCGGCGCTGTTGCCCGACACCAACGCGCAGCTGCAGGCGCGATTCTCGTCCAACCTGGTCGGCACCATGCGGACCTATCAGACCGACTACCTGCAGGATCCGCAGACCATCGCGATCGGCGGCACCGGCAGCGCCAATGCGCGGCTGTTCGCCGGCGCCAAGGAAGCCAGCGTCGTCGGCATCAATTTCCCGCTGGCGGGCCTCGGCGGCTACAACAAGCAGCTCGCGCTCAACCACTTCGATCTCCTGATCGACTGGGGCTGGTTCTACTTCATCACCAAGCCGATGTTCCTGGCGCTCGACTTCTTCTATCACCTGGTCGGCAATTTCGGCATCGCCATCCTGCTGGTGACGGTGCTGGTGAAGCTGTTGTTCTTCCCGCTCGCCAACAAGTCCTACGCCTCGATGGCGAAGATGAAGTCGGTGCAGCCGCAGCTGGCCGCGCTGAAGGAGCGCTATCCCGACGACAAGGTGAAGCAGCAGCAGGAGATGATGGAAATCTACAAGAAGGAGAAGATCAACCCGATCGCCGGTTGTCTTCCCGTCGCCTTGCAGATTCCGGTGTTCTTCTCGCTCTACAAGGTGCTGTTCGTCACCATCGAAATGCGGCACGCGCCGTTCTTACGGCTGGATCAAGGATCTGTCGGCGCCCGATCCGACCAATCTGTTCAACCTGTTCGGCCTGCTTGCATTTCGATCCGACCCAGCTGCCGCTGTTCGGGCACTACCTCGCGCTCGGCGTCTGGCCGATCATCATGGGCATCACGATGTGGTTCCAGATGAAGCTCAATCCGACGCCGCCGGATCCGACCCAGCAGATGATCTTCGACCTGGATGCCGCTGATCTTCACCTTCATGCTGGCGGGCTTCCCGGCCGGGCTCGTGATCTACTGGGCCTGGAACAACACGCTGTCGGTGCTGCAGCAGAGCTTCATCATGCGCCGCAACGGCGTGAAGGTGGAGTTGTTCGACAATCTCAAGGCGACGTTTGCCTCGAAGAAGGCCGAATCGAAGACCTGACGATGCCCTCATCCCCGGGGGAGCGCACTCTTGCGCGCGTCTCGAAGGATGGGCCACGGGCCTCATGGTTCGAGACGGCGCTGAAGAGCGCCTCCTCACCATGAGGAACCCGCAA